>JAJUJL010000003.1 GCA_029265355.1 Chloroflexota bacterium
CCATACCCGGCGCAGAGGCAGTGGCTGAGAGGTGAACGATTGGGTGGAGGGGGCGGGTTTTTGGCCATACCCGGCGCAGAGGCAGTGGCTGAGAGGTGAACGATTGGGTGGAGGGGTTGGCTGGGTCAAACCCGCCCCTACCGGGTCAAACCCGCCCCTACCGGGTCAAACCCGCCCCTACCGGGTCAAACCCGCCCCTACCGGGGCAAACCCGCCCCTACCGGGTCAAACCCGCCCCTACCGGATCAAACCCGCCCCTACCGGGTCAAACCCGCCCCTACCGGGTCAAACCCACCCGTATCGGGGCAAACCCGCCCCTACCGGGTCAAACCCACCCGTATCGGGGCAAACCCACCCGTATCGGGGCAAACCCACCCGTATCGGGGCAAACCCGCCCGTATCAAGGAAAATCCGACCGTACCGGGTCAAACCCGCCCGTACCGGGGCAAACCCGCCCGTACCGGGGCAAACCCGCCCCTACCGGGGCAAACCCGACCGTACCGGGGCATTCCGCGCCTATGCCACGGGGATGCAGAAATAGAAGGTCGAGCCTTGGCCTTCGACGCTCTGCGCCCAGATGCGTCCGGAGTGGGCTTCGATGGTGTGGCGAGCGATGGCCAGGCCCAGGCCGGTGCCGCCGGATGAGCGGGCGCGATCGGCTTTGTAGAAGCGCTCGAAGATGCGCGGCAGGTCATCGGGGTGGATGCCAACGCCGGTGTCTTCGACGGTGAACAGGACTGCTGCGTTGGGCTCGCAGCCGCCCAGGGGTGCATTGGCGGCGTTCAGGCTGGACGTGTCCAGCAAGCTGGCGGAAAGGATGATCTGGCCGCCGGCGGGTGTGAACTTGATGGCGTTGTGCAGCAAATTGCCCAGTACTTGCTCCAGGCGCAGGGGGTCTGCCAGGATCTGCGGCAGATCTGGTGGGCAGTTGACCTTCACTTCCAGGCCGGCGCGCTCGGCCTGCAGGCGCAGGCGGTCGACGGCTGCGAGAATAATTTCGAGCGGCGAGACGGGGCGCATCTTCAAAGGGATTTTGCCGGATTCGATGCGCGCCAGTTCGAGCAGCTCATTGACCATTTGAGACAGGGCATCCACTTCGGTTTCGATGCGCTGCAGGAAGCGCCGCGCTGCTGGAGGATCATCCAATGCGCCTTCTTGCAGGGTTTCGGTGAGCGCCTTGAGCGAAGCCAGGGGAGTGCGCAGCTCGTGCGAAAGATTGGAGATGAAGTCTCTGCGGACCGTTTCCAGGTAGCGGGTGCGGGTCAAGTTTTGGAAGAAGAGGATGACGTACCCGGGATTTTCAGGCGCCATGGGCAGCGCCGCGGCTTGCAGGTAAAGACGGTTAGCGGATAACTCCAAAGGCTGGCTGTGCAGCTCGCCGCTGCTCAAGGTTTGCTGCCACAGCTCGACGATTTGATGGTGACGCAGCGCTTCGGCCAGGGTGTTCCCCATGACGGCGGCGGCTTCCACGTTGAAGATCTGCTCTGCAATGGCATTGAGAATAACCACGCGGCCCTGTGGATCGACGATGACCACGCCATCGGACATTTCATCCAGCACCGCAGACAGCTTGGAGCGTTCGCTCTCGAGTTCCTGGATGCGGGCAGCCAGGCGGGCGGAGAGATGGTTGAAGGCGCGCGCCAGGTCAGCGATCTCGTCGGAAGTGGTTGGGTTGATACGCCCCTGGAAATCGCCGGTGGCCATGCGCCGGGCAGCTTCGGTCAACTGGCGCAGCGGTTGGGTGGTGGAGGCGGCAATCCAGAGGGCAGCCAGGCCAGCGAGCAGGCTCGCCAGCAGGGCGACGCTCACCAGGGCGCGCTGCAAGGCAGAGACATCTTGTTCGATGCGCTCCAGGGGTGCTCCAAGCCGCACATAGGCTGCTGTTTCGCCATTCACTTTGACGGCGATAGCGTGGTAAAGGGTGTTCATGGCGGTGGTGGTAGAGAAGCGCAGGGCAGTGCCGGTACCGCTGCGCTGCGCCTGTTGGATTTCCGGGCGGTTGAGGTGGTTCTCCATCTCGCCCGGATCGCGCGCCGAGTCGCCCAGCACTATGCCGCTGGTCGAGATGATGGTCACGCGCGCATTGGTGATGGCTGCCCAACGCTCGGCCAGTGATTGAAAGTCTGCCGCGGGCGGCTGCAACGCCCCGGGCTGGGCAGGGGGTGCGAGGTGCGGAGTGATGGCGTCGCCGATCAGGCTGGCCTGGACAGCGAGCGACGCTTGCAGGTTAGCCAGGTAGGATTGGCGGGCCTGCCTGGAGAGGTAGAGGCCGAGCCCCAGCATGCTGACCAGGATCAACAGCAAGTAGGGGATGGCGATGCGCTGTTGAATGGTGCGGAACATTTACCCTTCGAAGCGGTAGCCGGCGCCACGCACGGTGACGATGCGGCGCGGGGCGGCGGGGTCGGCTTCGATCTTTTCGCGCAGCCAGCGCACGTGCACATCAACGGTGCGTGAGCCGCCGCTGAATTCCCAGCCCCATACACGCTCTAAGATCAAATCGCGCGACAGCACCTGACCGCGGTGCCGGGCGAGGAAGTGCAGAAGATCGAACTCTTTGGGTTTGAGCGCGACGGGTTTGTCGTCCACCAGCAGCTCGCGGCGGGTAAGGTCGAGCACCAGGTTGCCGAAATGCAAGCTGTTAGCGCCGCCGGGGCCGTCGATCTCTTCACGCATCATACGCACGCGGCGAAGCTGAGCTTTGACGCGCGCCAGGAATTCGCGCATGCTGAAGGGCTTGGTCAGGTAATCGTCAGCGCCCATCTCCAGGCCGATGACGCGATCGATCTCGTCATCGCGCGCGGTGAGCATCAGGATGGGTGTGCGCATCTCTTGCCTGAGGATGCGGCAGACTTCGAAACCGTCCATCTTGGGAAGCATGATATCCAGTACGATCAGGTCGGGGTGGTTGCGGCGCGCGGTTTCGATGGCGGCCAGGCCATCGCCAGCCGTGTCAACGGTGTAACCCTGGCGGGTGAGATTATAGACCAGCGTTTCTTGCAAGGAGGGTTCGTCTTCGACGACCAGAATTTTTTCACTCATCACAGATCGCTCCCGGGCGAGCAGTTTTAACCGCCTTGATTATAGCATGGCGGTGGGCAGCCTATCCAGGAGCGGGGAGCAATTTCGAGGTGGAAAGGGGATCAAGCGCCAGGTTGCCCAAGACCCAGCTTCTCTTTGAGCGCCAGGTTGGAGGGTTCGACCAGGATGGAGCCATCGGGGAAGACGATGGTGGGCACGCTGCGGTTGCCGTGATTGACCTGCCGAACAAACGCTTCGGCGGCTTCGTCGTGGTCGATGTCAATCCAGCAGTATTCCACTTTGTGAAAATCGAGATAGCGGCGCACGCGGCGACAGTCGCCGCACCAGTAGGTGGCGTAGATGGTGATGGGTCGCTCAGTCATATAGGGCTCCATTGGTGAACATTGTAGCAATATGGCGCGCCTGGGGGTAGTGATTTATTTCGGGTTCTGCGAGGATATTGATCATGATGATGTAGGACCGGCTGTTAGCCGGTCTAGGAGGGGCAAGCTAACAGCTTGCCCTACATCGGGGTAAAATAGGCGCATGGTGCGATGGTGGCTGGGGACAATGGGATATGGCTATGCCGACTGGAACGGGCCGTTTTATCCGCAGGGGATGCCTGAACGCAGCTACCTGGGGTATTATGCCACGCGCTTCAATGCGGTGGAGCTGGATACCACGTTTTATGGCGCACCCCGCGCGGAGGTGGTGCAGCGCTGGGCGTCAGCCGTGCCTGCCGAGTTCCGCTTTTGCTTGAAAACGCCACGGCGCATCACTCACGAGCTGCGCCTGGTGAACGCGCTGGAGGAGATGGCGGGTTTTTTGCGCGCCGCGGCAGGGCTGGGTGAGCGCCTGGGGGCGGTGTTAATGCAGTTCCCGCCCTCGTTCGCTGCCGAAAGCCTTGCCGCGCTGGAGGCGTTCCTGGCGGGGGTGTCGGCGCTACCGGAGATGGAGACGGGCAGCGGAAGGGTGCGCCTGGCCGTTGAGTTTCGACATGCTTCGTGGTACACTGCCACGCATGCGCTGGCGGGTGTGCTGCGCGAGCAGCAGGTGGCCTGGGCGGCGACGGAATACCCCAACTTGCCGCGCCGCATCATACCAACCGCTCCATTTCTGTATGTGCGGTGGATCGGGCAGCATGGCAGTTTTGCACACCACACCCACGAACGCCTGGATCGCTCGCAGGAATTGAGCGCATGGCTGCAGCTTTTGCAGGCGATTCCTGAAGAGGTCGAACAGGTATTTGGATTTTTCAATAACGATTACGCTGGCTTTGCGCCGGCGACCTGCCAGCGTTTTCGACTGGCGGCCGGGCTGCCGGCGCCGCCGCTCGAGCCGCCGGTGCAGGGATGCTTGTTCTGACAAAGAAAGGGTTGAGCATGCCGCAGATGAAATTCGCTCGCTTCGCCTGGGGGGTGTTGGGCTTGAACATCGTGGTGATACTTTGGGGGGCGTTCGTGCGCGCCACCGGTTCGGGGGCGGGCTGCGGGAGCCACTGGCCGCTGTGCAACGGAGAAGTGATCCCGCGCGCCGAGCAGGTCGAAACCCTGGTCGAGTTTATCCACCGACTGACCAGCGGGCTGGCTCTGTTGGCGGTGCTGTTGCTCTTTGTTTGGGGGAGGCGAATCTCAGGGCGCGGCGAGCCTGTGCGCCTGGGTGTGAACCTGTCCTTGTTTTTCATCATCACCGAGGCGCTGGTGGGCGCTGGGCTGGTGCTTTTCGGGTGGACGGCGGATGACGATTCGATCGGGCGGGCAGTCTCGATTGTTGTGCACCTGGTGAATACGTTTCTGCTGTTGGCCTCGCTCTCGCTGACCGCCTGGTGGGCATCGGGAAATGTGGGCGGCGGGCTGGAGCGGCGCGGCGCATTGCTCTGGTGGTTGGGGCTGGGAATCGCCGGCGCGCTGCTGATGGGCGCCAGCGGCGCCCTGACGGCGCTGGGCGATACGCTGTTCCCGGCGGGTTCATTGGCGGAGGGTGTGAGTCGAGATTTCTCACCGACGGCGCACTTCCTGGAACGGCTGCGCGTGCTGCACCCGGTTGTGGCGGTGTTGGTGAGCGTATACCTGATCGCCGTGGCGTATTTTCACAACTTCAATGCCTACGGCGCAGCGCCAGCGCGGCTGGCGCGCTTGCTGATTGGTTTGCTGTTGGTGCAACTTGCCGCGGGATTGGTCAACGTGCTCCTGCTGGCGCCGGTGTGGATGCAGATCGTGCACCTGCTGCTGGCAGACAGCGTGTGGATCACGCTGGTGTTGCTGAGCGCTGCATCGCTGAGCGCGCCTGTCCAGGCAGGCGCCCGGCAGATCGCCGGCGCGCCCGCCGACCAACCCCGCACGGCCCCCGCGAGGTGAGCATGAGCCAGCCCCCTGAGATTGAAAGCCAGCGCCAGCGCCTTGAAGAGCTGCGCAAACTGGTGAATTATCACAACTACCGTTACCACGTGCTGGATGATCCGGAGATCTCAGATGCTGAATTCGACCAATTGATGGTTGAACTGCGATGGATCGAAGCGGCACACCCGGAGTGGGTGACGCCGGATTCGCCGACGCAGCGGGCGGGCGCGCCGCCGGCGGAGCGCTTTGTTAAGGTTACCCATCCGGCGCCGGTGCTCAGCCTGGGCAACGCCTTCGATGAAGCGGGCGTGCGCGCCTGGTTCGAGCGCATCGCCAAGCTGGATGGGCGCGTGCTGCAGTCGGAGTTTGTCGTCGAGCCCAAGATCGACGGGCTGACGGTGGTGCTGCACTACCGCGATGGATTGTTCGTGCAGGGCGCGACGCGCGGCGATGGCGAGGTGGGGGAGGACATCACCGCCAACCTGCGCACGGTGCGCGCCTTGCCGCTGCGCATTCCGGTGCAGCCTGGCGCGGCGCAAGCGCCGGCCTACCTGGTGGTGCGCGGCGAGGCGTTCATCCCCATCGCCGAGTTCGAGGCGATGAACCGCCGGTTGGAGCAAGCGGGAGAGCGCACCTATCAAAACCCGCGCAACACCGCGGCTGGGGCACTGCGCCAGCTCGACCCGGCGCTGACCGCCTCGCGCCCGATCACATTGCTCACCTACCAAATCCTGGCATTCGATGACCCGCGGCTGAGTCCGCCGCAGAGCGAGCAGGCCACCCTGGCGTACTTGCGCAGCCTGGGTTTTCCGGTGACGCCTGCGGAGGTGTGCCATGACCTGGAGCAAGCCCTGGCGGCGTATGATCGCCTGATGGCGCAGCGCGATAGCCTGCCTTACGAGGCGGATGGGGCAGTGATCAAGTTGGACAGCCTGGAGCTGCAAGCCAGCCTGGGCTTCGTGGGCAAGGACCCGCGCGGCGCGCTGGCTTATAAATTCCCGGCGCGCGAGGTGACCACACTGCTCAACGACATCGGCGTCAACGTGGGGCGCACCGGCAAGCTGACGCCATACGCCATCCTGGAACCGGTCGAGGTGGGGGGTGTGATTGTGCGCCAGGCGACGCTGCACAACTTCGATTACATCGCTGAGAAGGATATTCGCATCGGTGACCGGGTACTGCTCAAGCGAGCTGGCGATGTGATCCCCTACGTGATCGGGCCGGTGCTGGCGGCGCGCAGCGGGCGGGAGCGCCCGTTCACGCCGCCAGAGGTGTGCCCGGCCTGCGGGCAGACGGTGGAGCATTTCGCTGGCGAGGTGGACTGGTATTGCGTCAACGCGGCCTGCCCAGCGCAGCTCATCCGCAACCTGGAGCATTTCGTCTCGCGCAGCGCCATGGATATTGTCGGGCTGGGCATCAAGATCGTCGAGCAACTGGTTGAAGCCGGGTTGGTGCGAGATGTGGCGGACCTGTACTCGCTGCACAAAGAGGACTTGCTCAAGCTGGAAGGCTTCGCCGAAAAGAAAGCCGACAATCTGCTGCAATCGGTGGAGGCCTCCCGCTCTCGTCCGCTGGCGCGGCTGTTGACCGCCCTGGGCATCCGCGGCGTGGGCGAGGTGGCGGCAGCCGACCTGGCGCAAGCCTTTGGCAGCCTGGACGCGCTGATGGCGGCGCGGCTGGAGGACTTGCAGACCGTGGAGGGCATTGGCCCAAACATCGCCCAGGCGATCGTGGACTGGTTCGAGCGCCCGGGTAATCGCCAGGTGCTGACAAAGCTGCGCGCTGCTGGCGTGTGGCCTGCGGCTCAGAAGGTCGCTGCCATGGGACCGGCGCCGCTGGCAGGCATGACCTTTGTGGTGACCGGGACACTGCCCACTTTCAGCCGGGAAGAGGCCAAAGCGTTTATCGAGCAGCACGGCGGCAAGGTGACCGACTCGGTGAGCAAGAAGACCAGCTACCTGGTGCTGGGCGAGAACCCAGGCTCCAAGCTGGATAAAGCCCGCAGCCTGGGCGTGCCGGTGCTGGATGAGGCGGGCTTGCGCGCCCTGGCGGGTGAATCGCATGTTTAGCACCGATGAGGGCATCGCTGATCGGCTGTGTCGTTCGATGTGCCTGGTAGACGGAGTAGCGAGCTCTCTTGTGCATGGCATGGCTGCGCCGGAGAGATATGCTGCGCATCTGCGGAAGCGATGCGGTGTTCTCAATAACGGATGGCTTTGAGCGCGCCCGCCGTGCGCTGGTCAACAGCCACGATCCGGTAATTGCTGCGCTGGCTTGCCATGAATCCGCTGACGGCAGCGTTCTCGCCGTCCTTGCAGACGATGGAGAGCCTTCATAGGTATGCATTCCTTGGGGATTCCGCCAAGCCCTGTAGCCTGAGCAGCCGAGCGGGAGAGCTGGCATACTCGAGGGATGTCTGGAACTGGTCGATCAAGAGTGAAGAAGAGGAGAATTCTATGAATTTGGAGCATTCCGAAGATGGCATCGTGCAACGCGTGCGCGCTATGAATGAGCGCGTCGTTTCGTTTCAAGAACAGGGATTGTACTTCTACAACCAGGCGGTGTCTGAGCTGCGCGGCGGCGCCAGGGTGCTGGTGAATGGGCGCGAGATGGGCATGTTTGCCTCGTATTCCTACCTGGGATTGATCGGTCACAAGCGCATCAACAAAGCAGCGATCGAGGCCATCGAACGCTACGGCACCGGTACGCACGGCGTGCGCACACTGGCAGGCACGCTGACCATCCACCGCCAGCTCGAAGAGACCATCGCCGAATTCAAAGGTGCAGAGGACGCAGTGACCTACACCTCCGGTTACGCCACCAACCTGACGGTGGTATCCACGCTGCTGGGGCGCAATGATTATGTCATTTCGGATAAGTTGAATCACGCCAGCATTGTGGATGGATGCCTGATGTCAGGGGCCAAGTTCCTGCGCTTCAAGCACAATGATATGAATTCGCTGGAGGAGCGCTTGAAGTCGGTACCCCAGGGCGCGACCAAGCTGGTGATCGCCGACTCTGTCTTCAGCATGGATGGGGATATCATCGATTTCCCGCGCATGGTGGCGCTGTGCCAGAAATACCAGGCCTGGCTGATGATCGACGAGGCGCATTCGGTGGGGGTGCTGGGCAAGCGCGGCACGGGCATCGAGGAGCATTTCAACATGCCGGGCACGATCGATTTCAAAATGGGCACGCTGAGCAAGACCATCCCCTCGGTGGGCGGGTACGTGGCCGGCAAGAAAGAGCTGATCCGTTACCTGCGGCATGCCAGCCGGGCGTACATTTTCTCGGCGGCGCTGCCGCCTGCGCAGGCCGCGGCAGCCAACGAGGCCTTCAAGGTGATCCTGGATGAGCCCTGGCGGGTGGAGAAGCTGGGCGCCAACGCGCGCCAGTTTATCCACGGATTGAGGAACCGCGGCTTCAACACGTTGAAGACCGAGACCGCCATCGTGCCGGTGGTGTGCGGCACGGACGAGGCGGCCTTTGCCATGACGCAGGCTGCGCAGCGCCAGGATGTTTTCGTTCTGCCGGTGGTTTCGCCGGCGGTGCCGCCAGGCCTCTCGCGCTTGCGGGCGACGGTGACTGCGGCGCACGAGCCAGCGGAGATCGAGCATGCTATGAACGTGATCGAAGCCGCCGGGCGTAAGATCGGCTTGTTGGATGGGCGAGTCTGAAGCATTGGGCAGCATGGCGCGCTTGTGGCTGAGGCCGGGGCGGGAAAAGTCGCTGTTGCGCCGGCACCCGTGGGTGTACTCTGGAGCTGCGGCGAAAATCGAGGGAGACCCGCTGCCGGGCGAGACGATCGAGATCATCAGCGCTGGAGGCGAGTGGCTGGCATGGGGGGCATACAGCCCGGCCTCGCAAATCGTGGCGCGGGTGTGGAGCTGGGAGAAACCAGAGCAGCCGGGAGAGGCGTTGATAAGCCAGCGGTTGAAAGCGGCGCGTGACTTGCGTGTAGCCATGTTCAAGGACCAGGGAAATGGGCTGCCGGATGGGTTGCGGCTGGTGCACGGCGAATCGGACGGGCTGCCTGGCCTGGTGGTCGACCGCTATGGCGAGACGTTGGTGGTGCAGGTGTTATCTGCAGGGGCTGAGCGCTGGCGGGATGAGATCTGCGGCGAGCTGGTCGCGCAGCACCGGCCGGCCACGATTTACGAGCGCTCTGACGTGGATGTGCGCCAGTTGGAGGGACTGCCGCTGCGCACAGGGGTGATGTGGGGCAGCGAGCCGCCGGAGCGGATCGAAATCGAGGAGCATGGGCGGCGTTTGCGCGTCGATGTGCGCAAGGGGCACAAGACGGGCTTTTACCTGGATCAGCGCGCCGCCCGGCGCAAGATTTCCGCGCTGTCGAGAGATCGGGAGGTGCTGGACTGCTTCTGCTACACGGGCGGTTTCAGCCTGGCAGCGCTGGCGGGCGGGGCGCGATCGGTGTTGGCGATGGACTCTTCGGCCGAGGCGCTGCACGAGGCTCAGCAGCATGTGAAGCTCAATGGATTGGATGAAGGGCGGGTGGAATCTTGGCAGCAGGATGTGTTCCAGGGGCTGCGCGCCCTGCGCGACCGCGGGCGCAGCTACGATTTGATCGTGCTCGATCCGCCCAAGTTCGCCGCCACCGCTGCCCAGGCGCAGCGCGCGGCGCGCGGCTACAAAGACATCAACCTTTTGGCGCTTAAACTGCTGCGCCCCGGCGGGTTGCTGGCGACTTTTTCGTGCTCTGGGGGCGTCTCCGCAGAGCTGTTCCAGAAGATTGTCGCCGGGGCGGCGCTGGATGCCCGGGTGGATGCCAGGATCGTGGACACTTTCCAACAGGACGCCGACCACCCCGTGGCGCTGAATTTCCCGGAGGGGGCATATTTGAAGGGATTGCTGCTCTGGGTCCCTTGATGGCTTGTCTTTTGAGCATGCTATAATGAATTGGGGTAGAGGGGTTTAGTTTTTACATTCCTTGCAGCACAGCGCCGGATCAGGCCCGGGTCGGTTTTGGAGGGCCGTATGGCGACGCCTAAAATTCACCTCAAGCCGTTAGAAGAAGATTGCGTGGACGCCTTCATCCAATTATCCTGGGAGGAGGCAGGCCAGTACCTGGAGCCGGCCCTGCGCTCGTTGAACCTCGACCTGGATAGCTTCAGCCAGGCGGCGCGCCAGACTGGCAGCCTGTACGGGGTTCTGACTGGCGATGAGCTGCCGGGGAGCTGTCCGTCGGGCTACTGCTGGGTGGAGCTGCGCGGCGATACGCTCCACCTGCATGGGCTGGCTTTCTACCCGGAGCGGCGCGGGCGAGGTTTGGGGGGAATGGCGCTGGAATTGCTGGCGCGCCAGTACTGCGACCAGGCGCGGGTGATGGAGCTGGGGGTGCATGATTCCAACCGCGGGGCGCGCCGGCTGTACGAACGGCACCATTTTGTGGAAGTGCGCCGCCGGCAAGAGCTGGGCTTTGCTATTCTACAGCGGGACCTGAGGCCAGACCGCTTCTGGCAGGCTTACCTGGCAGAACTGCCCGCCGATCACCCGCACCAGCCGCTGCCGCGCCCGCCAGCCCGGTCGCTGGGGGATACGCCTGCGCTGGCGGATGAGCTGGTGGAGCTGGCAGTGGCGGGCAAGAAGACAGCGACCTCCTGGCTGTTGTGGGAACGCCAGGCGCATGGCGAGCAGCCGCCGCGGGCGGGTGATCTCAGCATTGTGACGGACGGGAGGGGCGAGCCGCGCGCCTTGCTGGAGACGGTCGAGGCGATCACCTGGCCATTCGAGCGCGTGCCGGCGGATTTTGCCCAGGATGAAGGCGAGGGCGACCGCAGCCTGGCGCAATGGCGGGAGGCGCATTGGCTTTATTTTGGGCGGGTTTGCCAGAAATTGGGGCGTGAGCCGGCGCTGGATATGCCGGTGGTGTGCGAGCGTTTCCGTGTATTGCATCCGGTGTAGGGGCGACCCAGGCGAGATGAATTTGCCGCCTGGCTGGGGAGACGGGCCGCGCCATTCGCGCCACGGCGAGGGATGGACGGGTCGCCCCACCCGTACCCCCTCCCCGAACCCCCCCCAAAAAAATCAAAATCGGATTTTGGGGGGTTGGTTGTGTAGGGGGCGAGTTTTTCCCCACGGATGGCGAGGTTGAAAAGCCCGACACACGGCTCTCAGCGCTGAGGCGCCTGGCTGGCGCAAACCCGCCCCTACGGTGCGCGGGGATGATGATGGCGGGGGCGGGCGACCCGTATTTCGCCCGCCATGGCACGCATTGGTCTGCTCGGTTTGCCTGTAGGGTTGAATTCTTGTCTCGCGTGGGTCGCCCCTACGGTGCGCGGGGATGATGATGGCGGGGGCGGGCGACCCGTATTTCGCCCGCCATGGCACGCATTGGCCTGCACGGTTTGCCTGTAGGGTTGAATTCTTGTCTCGCGTGGGTCGCCCCTACGGTGCGGCGGGATGATGCTGGCGGGGCGGGCGACCCGTTACGCTTGCATCACCAGCGAATAATCGATCTTGGCGCTGGTCTCCAGGATGCCGACGGATTGGCGTTGGTCGAGCGAGTGCACCAGGGTCTGCACCAACGAGTTGACGCCAATGTGCGCCAGCTCGGTCTCGCGCAGGCCAGTCTTGCGAGCGACTTCTTCCAGCGGGCACTGCGCCAGCAGGAAGTGCAGTTCCGGGCCAACCTGCTGGATAGTGAGCTGGGCTTTCATCGATTCGAGCACACACAGCAGAGCGCAGGCAGCCGGGTTCTCCTGCATGCGCACGGGGGGCGTCTCTTTGAACAGCCGGACCAACGCCAGGCCCAGGCGCTCGCCGAAATCTTTCATGTTGAATTCGGCTTCTGCCGGGCTGCACCATGAGCGCAGGTACATAGCGTATTCCAGCAGCATCTGGCAGAGATCTACCGAAGTGGCAGGGCCAAGCCCGTGGATCTCTCCCCAAATGCGAAAGCCAAGCTGTGGGTCCTCCCAGGCGTAAATATCGCGCTGCTCCATCTCGGAATAGTACATATCTCCGCTGGCAATGGCGTAACTGCACAGGCGAACGGGATGAATTTGGGAAGGATTGGGCGTCATCACAACCATCTCCTGTCAAAAACCGATCCAGGGATCTACCAGAGGAGATCCCATAGCTGAGGTTCGATGCATGTTGGCGGTGATGAGACGCAGTGTGGGGTTGTCTATACAATATGGGAATGCAGTAACAGACTCAATAACAAGCGCGTAACAGCGCGGTAACAATTAATTGCCAGGCGCTTGATCGGGCAGGTTGAGCACATACCCTTCCCCAGGGACGTTTTCCAGGAGCGAGCGATCAGCAGCGATATGGGCCAGCTTGTTGCGCAGGCGATACACCAACTGCTTGAGCATCTCCTGGGTAGCGCCTCCCTGCCCCCAGACGCGAAAAACCAGGCTTTCCGCTGGCAGGATGCGCCCGGGATTTTGCATCAAGGCCTGCATCAGGCGCGTCTCCAGGCGTGTCAGGTGCGTGGGGGGATGTCCAGGCGCAACCAGCTTGCGGCGCTCGAGATGCAGGGTGAGCGATCCGACGGTGAGAGCTCCTTTAGTTTCGCCGATGGTGCGCCGGAGCAGCGAGCGGATGCGGGCGACGAGCTGGCGCGGTGAAAATGGCTTGGTGACGTATTCATCAGCGCCGGCCTCGAGCGCTGCGACCACGTCGTCGTCGGATTGGTGCACGGTCAGCATCAGGATCGGTGTGTTAGAAACGCTGCGTATTCGTGTGCACACTTCCAGCCCATCCATGCCGGGTAGACTCCAGTCCAGCACCAACAGGTCGGGCGCTTCGCGGGCGAACAGTTCCAGGGCGTCGGAGCCATTGTGCGCCAGGAGCGTCTCGAAGCCGGCGCGGCGCAAGGTGAACACCAGCACATCTGCCAGGGCCAGGTCATCATCGACGATCAAAATTTTGCTCATAGCGACTCCTTCAGGGCGCGTGACTGTGTGTGCAGGAGCAGTTCAAATTGCCAGGCGTGGCTTTGGCGTGGCAGTGCATGGCGCAGGGTTCCTCGGGGCGTCTTGTGCGCAGGAGAGATTGGCGGCTGAGCACTGTCCAGCTTATTCAGCAACATCCCGCTCAGCAAGCGGCGCCGGGTTGCGAGGCGGAGGCGGCTGCTCAGTGAGCGGCAGGCTGAACCAGACGCGAGCGCCTCCAGCGGGGCGATTTTCAGCGCCGACCTGCCCGCCGTGCGCCTGGACGATGGCTTTGACGATCGGCAAGCCGAGGCCCATTCCCTGGGTGGAACCTGGGGATTCGCCTGGCGCGAACAACCGGCTGAACGAGTTGATCGTTTGCCCCGCGGGAAAGCCAGGGCCGCAATCCGAAACCGAAACGAGCAGGCGTGTTTCTTCGATGCTGAGCGCAATGCCAATGGCTGCGCGCTGCGGACCGTATTTGCTGGCATTGCTGATCAGGTTCACAAAAACCTGGTCGAGGCGGTCGGGATCCGCCCAAACAGCGATTGGCTCAGGCGGGGCGTCGATCTCCAGCCATTGGGCGCGGCGCTGAAGCAAAGGGGTCATGATCTGAGCCGCCTGCTGCATGACTTCCTGGACAACGACCCGGCGGCAGCGCAATTGGAATGCGCCGGCTTCGATCTTGGCGCTTTCCAGGATGTTGTTGACCAGCGCTTGCAAGTGCAAGGCGCTCAGCCGAGCAGCGTTTGCCAGGCTGGCAGCTTCGACGTTGTCACTATCTGCCAGCTCATCTGCCAGCAGCTCGGTGGATGCCAGGATGCTGGAGAGCGGGGTGCGGAATTCGTGCGCCAGGTTAGCGAGATAACGGGAGCGCGCTCGCTCGATGGCTTCGTCTTCGTTGACGGCGCGCATCACCAGCACCCAGCCGCGGCGCAGTTGCGATTCTGGGTCGCCTTCCAGCCAGGCGGTGGTCATCGCCAGGGTGGTGGGGCGTTGTTTGGCGTCGAGCAGCTTCAGACGGCAGGGGATGGTGGTGTCTTCTCTCTTTGCCAGTAAGCTGGCGAGCGTCACCTCGGCACCGGGCGCGGGTGTAAAGATCTCAGCGTAGGGACGGCGAACAGCGCTGGCCAGGCTGTATCCCAAGAGCTGCTCCGCTTCGGGATTGAGCCAGGTGATGGCGCCGCTCTCGTCCAGGGTGGCGATGCCGGCAGGCACCGCATTGAGCAGCAGTGCAAAGCGGCGCGTCTCGAGCAGGGCGTGCTCGAACTGGCTGAGCAACTGTTGGCGAGAGTGATCCAGGCGGGTTGCCAGGTGGTCCAGTTCGAGCCAGCCGCTCTGCATCGGGATGGGGTGATCGAGATTGCCGTTGCCAATTTGCTCAGCGGCGGCTGAAAGATCGCGCAGTGGCTGAATGATGCGGCGGGTGAGGGCGGCGGAAGCCAGGGAGCTACCCAGCGCCAGTAAAACGACTGAGCCGGCGTACAGGGTGAGGATGAGCTGCATCTGCTTACGGATGGCGTTGGTGGGAAGCGCCACTTCGCTCAACGCGACCAGCCGAGCCTGGCGGTCCAGCAAGGGCGCCAGGATGACGAGATAATGCTGATCCTGGTTGGCTGCTTTGGTGCAGCAGGATTGGAGGGTTTGCTCGACAAGGTGGGCTGCTTCTGGGTTCAATGGCCAATCTGGGGCGCCGGGCAGGCTGGTGGCGCGGCGCACGCCATTGACGATCAGGCTCTGCTCGAGGCCGGTGCGTTCAGCGAGGGACTGCATGAAATCCGCGTCCAGCGTTTGCAGAGTGAGCACCGTGGCCGGGCAGCGTTGGTGGTTCTCCATGGGGCTGGCGGCCAGTATGGCGAGCGAGGCAGTCCGAGGCAGGTTGACAAAGTCGGAAAAAGGGAGGCTGCGCCCGGCCAAAAGCGGCTGGACATCCTGGGGGGCGAGACTGCCCGAGCTGAGTGGGGGAGCGGAGCTGCGCAGCACGATCAGTGACTGGACGGCCAGGTCGCGGCGCAGACCGTCCAGGTAAGAAGCCAGCGCCTGGTCGTCCGGTTGGTCCAGCAAATCGCACAGCGCCGGGCGCCGAGAAATGAGCGAAATTGACCGGCGCGCGGCATCGCGCTCGGCGCTGTACAATGCCTGCGTCGCCAGGGAGGCCTGCTCCACTCGGAGCTGCATTTGCTGCTCAAAAGCCTGCCACAGCGCATAGCCTGCGGGCAGGCATCCCAACAGCATGCTGATTGCCACCAGGCTGGAAACGATACAAACGATGCGCCGGTAAATGCTTACCGGTTTGCGGTTGGGCTGCACGCGGCTGCGAATGTTCCCCCAAAGCTGGTGCGCCCTGGCGCGCCAGCCCGACTGCTGGGAGGTAACCCGTCGTTTCCCCACGTTTAATATTATAGCATCTTGGGATATTCACTGCTGGCGCGAAGACCGCTAAACCAGATTATTTTTGATAAATGAGGGCAGCCCTTTGAGAAGGCGCGTGGAGAGCGACTCCAAGGCGAGCTGCGCTCGCCAGAATGCCAGGGCTGCCATGCCATGCGCCAGGACAGCGAAGATGGGCGGGGTTTGCAGAGTGTAATACGTCCAGCACTGGCGGGTGGTGCCCCACAGCTCGAGATAGTAGCCCAGGCCTGCCCCGGCAGCAAAGATGAGCAGGCTGCGGCGCTGGTCCACGGGGGTGAGGATCAAGAAGGCGACCAGCAAGAGGGAAGCCAGCGTCAGGCTGCGGTCCAAGGTTGGGGCGGTGAAGTGCAGCATGAGGGCAAAAAAGCCACCGAAGGTGAGCCAGTAAAGCGGTGAATAGCCGCTCCTGGGCGGGGCAAGCACGTCCAGGATGCGCACCAGGCGGTCGATAGCCAGGGAGGCGACAGGCCAGGCGGGGATGATCCACAGGGGAGGGCGCTCGTTGGTGTAGTAGGTCCACAGCGAGGTTTGTGTGCCCCAGGCTTCGATCACCAAACCGCCCAGCAAGCCAACCAAAACGATGCGGGTATCGTAGCGCAGGTCGGCGCCGGCGATGATGAGCAGCGACATGACGGCAAAGATGTCGATCAGCAGCCAATCGATGTAGCGCCACCAGGCGCCGTTCCAGTCCACGTAGGCCAGGTAGTCTTCCGCCAGGGGCCACCAGATGTAGATGATCAGGAAGATCGTCAGCAGCAGCCCGCCCAGCAAGTAGCCGGAGGCGCGGCGCGGGCGCAGCTCGGCCCATAGGCGCTGCGTGATCGAGCCCTCCGGCGAACCCGGCGAGCGCGCTATGCCGATTGTCCCTGGCAGGGGTTTGCGCATAGGCTATTCAGTTTGCGAGACGTTTGCGCAGCCACTTGACGCTTTCGACTGCCAGGATGACCACCAGGCTGAAGAGCAGGCTGATGGCCAGCTCCGTTGGAGAAAGGGCGACCGTCTCGAAGATGTTCTGCAGGAAGGGCACATAGATCACAGCGAGCTGCAGGAGCAGGGTGAGCAGCACCGAACCGAGCATGGCGGGGTTGGAGAACAGACCGATCTCTACCAGGGTGTCGTCTTCCGAGCGAGTTGCCAGGGCGTTGCCCATTTGCGCCAGGGTGAGGGTGGTGAAGACCATCGTCTGCCAGGCTGGCATCTGGCGGTTGTACGCCCAGAGGCCCATGCCCAGGCTGACCAGGCCCATGAGCAGGCCAATCCAAAGAATATCGCGAGCCATGCCGCGCCCAAAGATGTTCTCGTTGGGTGGGTAGGGCTTGCGGCGCATGACATTCTTCTCGGCTTGCTCCAGGGTGAGCGCCAATCCGGGCAGGCCATCGGTGACCAGGTTGACCCACAGGATTTGCAATGGAAGCAGCGGCAGCGGCATACCGACAAAGGGCGCCAGGAGCATCACCCAGATCTCACCCGCGTTGGAGGTCATGGTGTACTTGATGAATTTGCGAATATTGTCGTAGATGCGGCGGCCTTCACGCACCGCGGCGACAATGGTGGCGAAGTTGTCGTCCAGCAGCACCATGTCAGAGGCTTCTTTGGAGACATCTGTGCCGGTGATGCCCATAGCAACGCCGATGTCGGCTTTCTTCAGGGCGGGGGCGTCGTTCACACCATCGCCGGTCATAGCGACGATTTGGCCGCGTGATTGCAGGTTGTTGACGATGATGAGCTTGTGCTCGGGTGAAACACGGGCAAAGACAGAGGTCTCGGAGAGAACCTGCGCCAGCTCTTGAGAACTCATGCGCGTCAGCTCTTGGCCGGTGACAACATTGCCGTTTTGAGTGATGCCCAGCTCGCGGGCGATGTACAGGGCAGTCAGCGGGTGGTCGCCGGTGATCATGATGGGGCGGATGCCTGCCGTGCGGGCGGTGGCGACCGCTTCGGACACTTCGGGGCGGGCAGGGTCGATCATGCCGAACATACCGATAAACACCAGGTCATGCTCGATTTCGGGACCGGGCTGCTCGACCTGCACTTCGATCCAGCGCAAGGCGACCCCCAGCACGCGCATGCCCGATTGCGCCATTTTTTCGTTGGCAGCCTGGATGCGCCGCAGCCAGGTTTCATCCAACGGTTGCAGCCCATCTTGCACCCACACCCGGCTGGAATGTTCCAACAAGCCATCCACAGCGCCTTTGGTGAAAGCAATGTAGTTTGCGGCGGTTTCCTGGCAGTTGAGCGCATCCAGGAACTGGGGCAGTTTGTTGCAGTCGACCTTGTGAATGGTGGTCATGCGTTTGCGATCGGAGTCAAAGGGCACTTCGGCGACGCGCGGAAGAAGCGCTTCCAGGTCGCTTTTCCACAACCCGTGACGGGCGGCAGAGACGACCAGAGCGCCTTCGGTTGGGTCGCCAATGGATGTCCACTCCTCCGGATTCTGCTCCGAAACTTCTATCTGGGCGTCATTGCACAGAGCCCCGCCGACCAGCAAGAGAGGAAAGGCGGTGCTTTGGCGGATGTTATCGGGGATCTCGACGCCGCGCTGGGCGGTGGGGCTATAAAAGCGCACGCGCGTCTCCAGATCGAGGCGATTTTCTGCCACGTCCAACACGGTAACGGTCATGCGGTTCTCGGTGAGCGTGCCGGTTTTGTCGGAGCAAATGACGGTGACAGAGCCAAGGGTTTCGACCGCGGGCAGTTTGCGGATGAGGGCGTTGCGCTTGAGCATGCGCTGTGCACCCAATGCCAGGGCGATGGTGACCACGGCGGGGAGCCCTTCGGGTACCGCCGCGACCGCCATGGAGATGGCGGTCATCACCAGGATGCGAATGTTTTCGCCGCGCAGCAGGCCAAGAATGAAAACGACGGCGACAATGCCCAGGGCTGCCAGCGCCAGGCCGCGGCCCAATTGCTCGAGGCGACGCTGCAGGGGTGTTTGCTCGGCTCCAACGGATTGGATCATTTCGGCGATGCGCCCCAGCTCGGTGTTCATGCCGGTAGCGGTCACCACCGCGGAGCCGCGCCCGTAAGTGGCGACGGTGCCCATGTAGATCATGTTGCGCCGGTCGCCGATGGGTATGTGCTCCCCTTTGACAGGGTGGGTATGCTTTTCGACCGGTTCGGATTCGCCGGTGAGCACCGATTCCTGGATGCGCAGGTTGACAGCTTCGATCAGACGGGCGTCGGCTGGCACCAGGTTGCCGGCTTCCAGCAGAATGATATCGCCGGGCACCAGCTCCCGGGCGGAGATTTCGCGGATGTGCCCGTCGCGACGCACGCGCACCCTGGGGGTAGCCATTTTCTTCAGGGCAGCCATGGCCTGCTCGGCGCGGTATTCCTGGGTAAAGCCGAGCAGCGCATTGAGCACGACGATGATCAGCACCACGATGGCGTCGGTGTATTCGTGCAGCAGGATGGAGACAAGCGCAGCGACGATCAAGATCACCACCATGATGCCGGTGAGCTGCTCCCAAAGGATTTTCCAGGGAGATTTGACGCCGCGATCGATCAATTCGTTGGGGCCGTGCTGTTCCAGGCGGGCAGCCGCCTCGGATTGGCTGAGGCCTGGCTCGCGGCGCGCACCAAGCTTTTGAAGGACAACCTCGATCTCATCGTGGTGCCAGTTGGTTTCCATTTCACTCATGCAATTACGCTCCCAATGCTGCGCGGTTTGAAAACAAAACCACCGCGTGAATTTTGCGGTGGTCTCGCGAACGCCAGCGAGGTGCTCTCGCCAGGGCGCCAGGATTGCCGGGCGGCAAGGTGACATTGCACACCGTCTTGACGACAATCCTTCCTGCGGGGGCAGGCGCTACTCCCCAACCAAATGAAAGTGTACCCTGATGGTTATTGCATGTCAAGCGCAGATCAATGAGGTTCAGACAAGAGTTCGGGCAATCAGGGTAAGAGTGTCATCGCGAGCGATAGCGAAGCGATCTCCGCCATCATCCAGGGAATTGCCACGCCCCTGCGGGGCTTGCAATGACCCGCGAAGTGGATGTTGTCCGAACATTTGTCCGCAGGTCAGCAGACCACCCGGTTTTGCCACCGGTCGCTGCTGAGCGCAGCGCGGCATTATGAACGGCTTCATTGCAAGCAGTTGTGAATTTGTAACTCGATTGGGGAAATCAGGAAAGGGAATAATAGGATAATTCTAGTGTAAATTGCCTAAATAGCTGGCTCATCAGTGGATACCACAGGGTGGGTCAACGTCCTGCTGGTAAAACGCAGCCTGAATGACGGCAGAAAGGTCTTGGGAGAATGTCTGCAAGTGTGGCTATGCCAGCAATCCAGGTCACCGGAAACGTGGAGGGGAGCATTGTCATCGGTGACAACAATTTTGTCGTCAACACCAACCACGGCACCATCATTTACAAACAAGCTGCGCCGCAGGTGCGCCTGCGCGAGATGTATCCCCGGCCGCCGCGCCTGCCGCGCGGCTTCGTGGGCAGAGCCAACCTGCTGGCGGTGCTGGATGAGCGCATCGCGGGGCGGGAAGCGGTGCTGGTGCATGGCGGAGCAGGCATGGGTAAGACCAGCCTGTTAAAGAAAGCTGCCCATGCCGAAGCCGCCCAGGCGCAGATGAATGGGGTGATCTTTCTCGAAGGCATTGATCCTGAAGGGCGCTTGCTGGCGTGGGATGACCTGCTGCAGATGCTGTTCGATGCGCTGTTCGAGTCCGATCCACACCTGAAGGTCAGCGCGGCCTCGGCGCGCACGTATCTGAGCAATACCCAACCGCTGGTGGTGTTGGATGGTTTGCAGCTCAATGCCAGCGCGCTGGAGAGCCTGACGGACCTGTTTCCGAACGCGGCGGTGGTGATCAGCTCAGAGCGAGCGACCAGCGGTGGGGTTTTCGAGGCCATCAAGCTCAAAGCGTTGTCTGCCGATGAATCGGCGCAGCTACTGGTTTCCAAAGCGGGCTGGGCGCCGGAGAGCGCCGACCGTGCCACCATTGAACAGATCTGCAGCCTGCTGGCCGGGGTGCCACTGGCGCTGACCACGGTGGGCAACCTGGCGCGGGAGTTCGAGCTGGGGCCGGATGCGGCGCTGGCTTCACTCCGGGAAGTTCACACGCAGGAGCAGGAGCCGCTGCGGGCTGCCATCCAGCGCAGTTTTTGGCTTGCCAGTCGCCACCTAGGGGAGGATGAACTGCACATGCTGGCGATGGCAGCCGCCGCGCCGGGGATGTCTGCCAGCCGTCCCTGGCTGGAGAGCGCCTCGCCGGGCGGCGAGGCCGCCAGCCAGCGCCTGGAGAATTTACAGCTCTTGCAGGCCAACAGCCCGCGGCTGCGCATTCACCCGGAGTATATCCCGTACGCGCTCGAAAAGTTCGATCCCGAGCCAATCCGTGAGAACCTGTTGCGCTGGATCATGGATCGGCTGCAGATCCAGTCGCTGGATTTCCATTTTCAGCGCGCCGAGCTGGGCACGTTGCTGGGGCTGATGCACTGGGCGACAGCCAATGAACGCTGGCAGGACGTGATTGCCCTGGGCAGGGCGGTCGATCCTTTCCTGGCGCTGAGCGGATTGTGGTCTGCCTGGCAGGGGGCGCTGGAGCAGGCGCTCGCCGCGGCCAGGTCTGGCGGCGACCTGGCCGCCGAAGCCTGGGCGCTGCATGAGCTGGGCACGCGCGCCGCCGGGCAGGGCGAGACCACCCAGGCTGTGGACCTGTTGAGGCGCGCCTTGCAGCTCCGCCAGCGCCTGGGAGATGCGCAGGGGGCTGCCTTCACCCGGCACAACCTGGAAGCGCTCAAACCGCCGCCTGGCGGCGGTGGTGGCGATGCGCGGCCTGCGCCGCAGCCCACCCCGCGAGCCCCGTCCGGAAAACGCCTCAACGCCTTGTTGCTGTTCCTGGTGGTCTTCCCGGCTTTTATCCTGGGCACGCTGACCGGCGTGTATTACGGCTGCCGCCTGGAGATCGCTCCGGTGATCAGCGCGCTGGCTGGCGCGCTGCAACCGGAAGACGAACGCCGAGCCATTGCGCTGTTGGAGGTGAGCGTGACCCCGACCCAGGGGGTTGTGAGCGTGGCTGGGGCGCTCCAGCCATCGCCGACTGTTAACCAGACGAGCACGCCTCTACCGAGCAGCACCAGCGTGCCCACCGCCACGTCGACCGAGACGGCGCAACCCACCAAGACGCAGCCGCCGCCCACCGCTACAACGACGGCCATGCCGAGCGAGACGCCAACACCAACTGCCGAAACAGCCGCGAACAGTCTGCTGCTCGCCACGGTTCTGCAGCAATCTTACTGCCGCTACGGACCCGCGGCAGCCTACTTGCCTGCCGACGATCTGTTCGCCAATGACGCACTGATGCTCAATGGGCGCAACTACTCCGCCACCTGGCTGTATGTGCAAAACGTGAAGAGCAATCGCTACTGCTGGGTGGCGGCGTCGCAGGTGCAAAGCGCCACGGATCCCATGACGCTCGGCGTGGTGCAGACATCGCTGCCGATCAACAATGAAATCTCTCAACCGACCGGCGTGCAGGCGGCGCGCGATAAAAATACTGTGGCGATTAGCTGGAACCAGGTGCACGTGAATCTGGTGGACGCCCGCGGTTACCTGCTGGAGCTGAACGTGTGCCAGAATGGCTTGCGTTTCACGACCGTGGTGCAGACCGATGCGACCAACTACGCGGTGCAGGATGAGACCACCTGCACCGGTGCGTCGAGCGGTGTGATCTACTCAGTGAGCACGCGCGGCTACACCACGCCGGTTAAGATTACCTGGCCTTGAGAGATGCCCTGTCGCTGCCGGCGGGGAGATTGCTTCGCTCGCGGGAGAACGCTCGCTCGCAAAGACAGCTCGTATTAGGGCTCCTGGGCTGTGGAGCCACCTTGCATGACCGTTAGAGGAGGAAGTATCATGGATCCGAACGCGATGGCTGGCGCGGCTGCCAGTTTCTTGATGCCCTACCTGGTGAAATTCGGGAAAAACCTGGCAGACCAGGCTGTGGAGAACCTGCCCGGGCAGGTGCAGAAGCTGTGGAAGATGATCCAGGCTAAGATGGAAGGCAAACCAGCGGCGCAGGGCGCGGCGCAGGAACTGGCGGAGAAACCCGACGACCCGGATAACCAGGAAGCCTTTCTGCTCCAATTGAAGAAGCTGCTCAAAGAGGACCCTGAATTCACCCAGAACCTGGAATCGCTGCTCAAGATCCTGGCGGAGTCGGAGCTGGGCAAGGATAAAGGCGTGATCAACCTGGGCAGTGGGACGGTGGCGACCGGCGGCAGCACGGCAGCCGGAGCGGGGGGCATCGCTGTGGGCGGCAACGTCGGCGGCAGCATCGTCCTGGGGAGCAACAATACGCTCAACCCGGGCGGAAAATAACCTCCTGCTTCGGGCGGGGGAGGGTTGCCCTGGGCTGCTTGGCGGCGCAGGGTGTGTTGATACCATCCACAATCCCATCTATAATCATGCTATGGTCAACGGCAGCAAATTCGTCTTCGCTTTGGCTGTGATATGGCTGCTGGGCTGCCGCGGCAGCGCACGCTCGGCATCCCAGGCGCTCACACCCACTCTGCAGCACCTGCCGCTGGTGCTGAATGGCGGGCAGGCGCCGCTGGCGGCGGGTTGCCCGGTATTACCTGCCGACCACATCTGGAACGCCCGCGTCGATCACCTGCCGCTCGACCCGAACTCGGCCGCCTACGTGGCGACCATCGGCGCTGGCGCCACGGTGCATGCCGATTTCGGCAGCGGGCTGTGGGATGGCGGGCCAATCGGTATCCCGTGGGTGAGCGTGCCAGGTACGCAGCCAGGAGTGACGGTGAGTTTCACCTACGCGGATGAGAGCGACGGCGGGCTGTACCCGATCCCGCCGGATGCGCCGGTCGAGGGCGGCCCAAACAGCGACGGCGACCGGCACGTGCTGGTGATCGAGCGGGATAACTGTGTGCTGTACGAGCTCTATGACGCCTGGCCGCAGCAGGATGGGAGCTGGGAAGCTGGCTCGGGGGCGATCTTCGACCTCAAAGGCTACGCTCTGCGCCCGCAGGGCTGGACTTCGGCGGACGCCGCCGGGTTGGCGATCCTGCCGGGGCTGGTGCGCTACGAGGAGGTGGCCGCGGGGGAAATTCGCCACGCGCTGCGTTTCACCGCGCCGCAGACCCGCCGGGCGTATGTGTGGCCGGCGCGCCACTACGCTTCGGACCTGACCGGCATGCAGTACCCACCGATGGGGCAGCGCTTTCGCTTGAAAGCCAGCTATGATATCTCCGGGTTCTCGCCCGAAGTGCAGGTGATCCTGCGCGCGCTGAAGACCTACGGCATGATGCTGGCGGACAACGGTTCAGCGTGGTACATTTCGGGAGCGCCAGATGAGCGTTGGGACAACGACGCGCTGCACGAACTGCACCAGGTGCCCGGTGCGGCGTTCGAAGCGGTGGATGTGAGCGGGCTGATGGTGGATGAGGATTCGGGACAAGTGGTCCCGTGATAGATTTCAGCTACTCAGCGCCGACGGGGTGACAATTGAGGCTGCTAAGCCGGGCGCGAAAACGGCCTCAGGTGGCGGATGAAGTGGCGCTCCAACACCTGGGCGTAGAGCTCTTCGTGCTGCTGCAAGAGGGCTTTGAGTTGCTGGCCGTGCGCCGCCAGGGCTGAGCCAAAGGTGACATGCAGCGCCTGGCGGGCGTGGAAGTGCTCCAGCAGCTCGGGCAGGCGCTCATCGGGCAGCGAGTCGACCTGCGGCAAGGACTCCAATGCAGCGGAGACGTGGTAGGTGCGGCGGTCTTCCGGGTAACGCTGCAACGCCAGGCGGTAAACCTGGCGGAAGAAGCCCGGCTCGACCCGGGCGGCGACGCGCAGCGCTTCCAGGTAGGAGGTGCCGGCGGTTTTGAGGTGCGCCAGGCCACGCGTGGCGACCATGAACAGGGTGTACAGGCTGAACTTGTCCGAGCCAGAGTGCAGGGAGAGCTTGTAAGGGCCGAGGGCGCGGGCGATGGCGGCGTGCACTTCCAGGTCGGTCGCGATGGCGTCCAGGTCGCCCATCATGCCGGCGGGGGAGAGGTACTCGACGCCTTTCTCGAAGCGCCCGACGTAGCGCGGCGCCAGGGAGACCCATCGAACGCCGAGGCGCTTCAGCTCCAGGGCGATGAAGGCGTGCTCGGCGTGGGTGGTGGGCGTCTCGGTCTCGTCCACGGAGACTTCCAGCTCGAAGGGGAGGCCTTCGGCGCGCAGCGCCTGGTACATGCGGCGCACGTGGGCGATGGCGGCGCCGTACTTGACCGCGGCGCGCAGCGCAGCTTCCTCGCCGATGGCCAGGCGTGCATCTTCCAACTCGATGGCGCGCCCCTGGTACAGCTCGAGCAAACTCCTGGGATCGCTTTCCAGCGTCTCCCAGGGCAGGGAGGCGAGCTTGCGCTGCAGCTCAGCAACGCTGTCTTGATCGGCAGCGCTGTCCACGTAAGCGCCGGGGTCGATGGTGAAGAAGGAATAACCTGCCTGGGCGCACAGGTGGATGTCTTCCGGGGTTTTCAGGTGATCGGCGTCGGCGCCGAGCGGGCCGCGCCAGCCGCCCTGGAAGGCGCCCCAGGTGGCGTCATCCAACACGATTTGCGGTGTGCGCCCGGTGCGGGCGGTTTCGCGCATCGACTGCTGGGCGAAGATGGGCAGCGGCGGCGGGGCGTTCACGGCGTGAAAGGCGCGCACGTGACCCGGGGTGGCGAGTCCCAGCCGGTCGCCGGCGCCAGCGGAGGTGCGCAGGCCGAGCAGCGCGGGTTGCAGGTGCGGCAGGGCGCGGCGCAGGGCGGCGGCGTTGGCCGGGGAGAGCGGGCAGAGCTTGACCAGCAGGCCATCGGTCAGCGGCTCGGGCTGCCCTTCGAAGCTGTCCAGGATGGCCTGCCCGGCGGGGGCGGCGATGGCCAGGCGCTTGCCGGAGGCGAGGCGCAGCAGCGCCAGAGCGGCGGAGTCGAGCGCGATGAGCGAAGCGGGGTAAAGAGAGGCGTCGAAGCGTTGCTGGAGGAGGAAGGCAGGTGTGGACATAGGGACTCGCTCAGGAGATCTATAACCGGTACACTTCTTTCGCCAGGCCGTAAGCCAGGGCGTGCATGGCCTGGTGGGCGTCGTCCAGGTCGAGGATGTGGCGGGCGACCAGGCCGGCCAGCCAGTTGGCGCTGGCGCGGCGCCAGACGTCGTGGCGAGCGGGGATGGAGCAGAAGGCGCGGGTATCGTCGTTGAAGCCGGCGGTGTTGTAGATGCCGGCAGTCTCGACCACGCGGTCGAAATAGCGGCGCATGCCGTTCAGGCTGTCGAAGAACCACCAGGGTGGGCCCAGGCGCAGGGCGGGATAGTGCCCGGCGAGCGGCGCCCGCTCGCGGGAGTAGGCGCTTTCGTCCAGGGTGAAGAGCACCAGGCGGAAAGACGGGTGGGCGCCGTAGGCATCCAGGAGCGGCTTGAGGTTGCGGGTGTACTCGGTCTGCACGGGGATGTCGGCGCCTTTATCGGGACCGAAATTGGCGAAGAGGCTGGGGTTGTGATTGCGCAGCGAGCCGGGGTGAAGCTGCATCACCAGGCCATCTTCGATGCTCATGCGCGCCATTTCCATCAGCATGTGGGCGGTGAAGCGGGCGGCGTCGTCGGCGGTCGCCTGGCCGCGCAGGGCTTTCTCGAAGAGGGCGCTGGCCTCGGCGTCTGAGAGGCGCCCGGTGCAGGGCGTCAATGCGGCGTGATCGGTGGCGACCGCGCCCATCTGTTTGAAGAACTGACGGCGCTGCTCCAGGGCGGCGATGAAAGCTTTGTAATCGTGGATGGCGATGCCGCTGGCAGCCTCCAGCGCGCTGAGGTTCCGCCGCCAGGCGGGGTCGTCCAGGTTGACCACGCCATCCGGGCGGAAGGTGGGGAGTAAGCGCCCATCAAAACCGGACTGGCGGGCTGCGGTGTGATGTTCCAGGTTATCCCAGGCGGCGTCGGTGGTGCACAGCGTTTCAATGTTGAAGCGCTCATACAGGGCGCGCGGGCGATACTCGGGCTGGGACAGGCAGCCTGCGATTTGATCGTAGATCGCTTGAGCGCTCAGGGCGGTCAACTTGCGGCGCACACCGAAAAGCTCGTACAGCTCATGCGCCAGCCAGGTGCCGGTGGGTGTTCCCTGGAAGAGGTGGAACTTCTCGGCGAAGCGTTGCCAGATGCGGCGGTGGTCGCTCTCCACCGGTGCGCCATCCAGGCGCGGCACTCCCAGGTCTTCCAGCGGCACGCCCTGGGAATACAGCATGCGGAAGACGTAGTGGTCGGGGATGATCAGCAAATCCACCGGCGAGCCGAAGGCGTATGCGGGGTCAGAGAGCAGGCGCGGATCGACGTGCCCGTGTGGGCAGACGAGCGGCAGGCGGGAGGCGGGCTCATACAGCTCGCGGGCCAGCTGCCGAACAGTGGGGTCGGGGTCGAAGAAGCGGTCGGGAGAAAGCTCCCAGGCAGGGGATTGGGTCATGGCGTTATCTCGTGTAGTTTCCATAGGTGTGCAGAGCCTGGTACATGGCGAGCAAATTTTCGGGCGGCACATCGGCCTGGATGTTGTGCACGGTGTTGAAGACGAAACCGCCGCCCGGGGCGAGCGCTTCGATGTTGCGCAAGACGTCATCGCGCACCTGCTGGGGCGCGCCGTGCGGCAGAGTTTCCTGGGTATCCACGCCGCCGCCCCAGAAGACGATGTCCTTGCCAAAATCGCGCTTGAGCTCGGCTGGTTGCATGCCAGCGGCGCGCACGTGCACGGGATTGAGGATCTGCACGCCGATCTCGATGAAGTCTGGGATGAGCGGGCGCACGTTGCCGCAGGAGTGGAAAAAGATGTAAACGTGGGGGGCAAGCTGGCGAATGCGGGCAAAGACCTGCCGCCAGCGCGGCTTGAGCAGTTGGCGATACATGCGCGGCGAGATGAGCTGAGAGGCCTGCGTACCGTAATCGTCAGCGCCAGTGACCACGTCCACCAGGTCGCCGAGGCGGGGCAGCGCCATCTCCCAGAAATTGAGCTTGAGCTCGGTGAGCCGATCGAAGAGGGCTTCGGCGCGCGCTGGCTCGGAGGCCATCGCCATCAGGATGGTTTCCATGCCGACGATGCGCTGGGACATCTCGAAGATGCCGGCGAAAGGATCCTTGAGCACCACGGCGTAACCGGCGTCGCGGTAGGATTGGGCAAGCGGGCGCAACCCGGCGATGCGCTGAGGGTCGGAAAAATCGGGCCAGGGGTGGCGGGCGATATCGGCAGGTGTGAAATCAGCGCCGAGCGGCGTCTCCCAGACCGAGAAGTACAAGCCATCCGGAGCGGGGCGGCGGTGGGTGATGCCCCACTCGTCGTGATAGGTGTAGTAATCGCCTTGCAGCGTTTCGTGGACGTTCCAGTTGTGTGAATTGCGCGGGAACAAGCCGCGCACATCCACGCCCAATTTTTGGATCACATCATCGGCGGGCAAGGCCAGGCCCTGGATGGCGTCGCAGATATGGGGCGACTCATCCGGCAGGCCCAGCGCCTGGCGCAAGCCCTGGTAGGCAACGCGGTGGATGCCGGTGACCTGGGTGCTGCCCAGGTCGAGGGGCACGCGGTCGGGCTCGCGGTGCTGCAAGGCGGTCAGGAGGCGTTGGCGTGAATTCATCGATTTTCTTCCTCCTGGAGAGCGGGATTGGAAAATTGCTGGCGGTAAGCGTGGAGGATCTGGTCGATCACCCAGGTGGTGCGCAGAGCGCTCTCGCCGGTGCTGGGGCAGCGGCCTGCGCCGTTCAACTCGGCGACGATGGTCTCGATGAGCGGCTGTTGCACGTGGATGGGGTTGGGGATGTGGAATTGCTGTACGCCGGAAGCAGTGGTCAGCTCGATGGGGTCTTCGCTGAAGGTGGGGAAGCGGAGGCTGCCGTTCTCGCCGACAATCTCGGTCAGATCGCGAACGGCGGAGAGGGAGTAGCACCACAGGCCGGTGGAGATCACACCGGATTGGTGCTGCCAGGCAGCCGAGACAGCGTCTTCGATTTCGTATAGGCCGGTCTGGGAGGCCGCGCAGCCTGAAGCGGCGACGACTGGTCCGAAAAAGAAATCCAGCAGGTCGAGCAGATGGCAGGCCATATCGACAAACACGCCGCCGAAAGCGACTTCGCGGCGCAGGCGCCAGGGTAAGTTGCCTGGATCGGGGGCGGGGGGCAGGGGTTGGGAAAGGACGGTTTGCGTGTAGCGAACATTGCCGATGGCGCCGGAATCGAGCAGTTGTTTGACTTTCATGAAACGTGGCAGCGCCCGGCGGTAATAGGCGACAAAGAGCGGCACGCCTGCTGCGCGGCAGGCTGCCAGCATGGCGCGCCCCTCCTGAGCGGTGCGCGCCAGGGGTTTTTCGACGTAGACGGGCTTCCTGGCGCGGGCGGCCATGCGGGTGTATTCCAGGTGGGCGTCTGGCGGTGTGGCGATGTAGATGGCGTCCACCTGTGGGTCGTCGATCAACGCCTGGGCGTCGGTGTACCAGGCAGGCACGCCGTGGCGCGCGGCGTAGTCCTGAGCTTTCTCCGCCTGGCGGCACATGACCGCCTGGAGGGCGGAGCCAGGTGCTTTTTGAAAGGCGGGACCGGATTTGACCTCGGTGACCACGCCGCAGGCGATCATACCCCAGCGGAGGGTTTCATGCTCCATCATGAATACGCGCTTTCATCCATTCATTAGAATTGTAGAAGTCTGAGACGGCGTTGCCGGGGTGCACCAGGGCGTCGAACACAGGGATATCGGCGGGGTCAAAGCTGCGTTCGAGCACACCCAGGGCGTCTTCGAGCTGCGCCAGGGTGCGGGGGCCGATGATGGGAGCGGTGACGCCAGGCTGGTCTTTGAGCCAGAGCAGGGCGAGCTGAGAGGCGCTCAGGCCACGCTCGGCTGCCAGGTGCACGATCTGCTCGCCGACCTGCAGGCCGCGGCGGGTGAGGCGATCACGCACCACGCCGCCCCAGCGCCCGGCGCGTGAGTCGAGCGGGGGCGCTGCCTGACCAGCGTAGCGCCCGGCCAGGATGCCCATCGCCAGCGGCGACCAGGGCAAGACAGCCAGGCCGTGCTGCTGGCAGAGCGGGATGATCTCGTTTTCGGCGCGGCGATCGAGCAGATTGTAGGGCGGTTGCTCGCTGATGTAGCGCGCCAGGCTCTGCTGCTGGCTGATGGCGAGCCCTTCCATGATTTTCCAGGCTGGGAAGGTGGAGGTGCCGATGTAGCGCACTTTGCCGGCGCGCACCAGGTCATCCAGGGCGCGCAGGACTTCGTCCTGGGGCAGGTTGGCGGGCGGTGGGCGGTGGAGCTGATACAGGTCGATATGGTCGGTCTGCAGGCGGCGCAGGGAGTCTTCGCAGGCGCGCAGGATGTGCAGGCGGCTCAAGCCTTCGTCGTTTGGGCCGTCGCCGACGCGATTGTAGACTTTGGTCGCCAGGACGACTTTGTCCCGCAAGGAGGATTGGCGCAGCGCCTGGCCCAAGATGCGCTCGGATTCGCCCCGGTTGTAGGAGTTGGCGGTGTCTACCAGGTTGATGCCGGCGTCGATGGCGCGCTGCAGGATGGCGAGGGCGTCGCTTTCCGGTGTGGGGTCGCCGAAGTTCATGGTGCCGAGGGCGAGGGGGGCGACGCGCACGCCGGTGCGACCGAGCAGGCGGTAGATCATGAGTACCCCCTCCCCGCCCTCCCCAAAAATCCCAAAGGCGGATTTTGGGGGAGGAAGCTAGTGGGCGGCGCCCAGGCTGCAAGAGGCGGATCTTGGGGCGAGTTTATACCTGCCATCCACGAATGGGAGAGACGAATGCACGCCTGGCTGGGCGGGGTAGCCGCTCTCGCCTGGTTGAGGCAGGGTAAGGGAGAAGTGCATGGCGAGCTCGGTCGGCTGTACATTGCTACGCTCCGTATTTGCGGTATTTCTCCACCACTTCGGACATGGCGAAGATGTTGTCGTCGGGTGTGCCGTAATCCATGTTGATGCAGCACACGCCGGCCTGTTCCAGGGGACCCGCCGCCAGCAGCAGCCTTTCGGTATCCGCGGCGATCTCCTGAGGGGTGCAGGTGAGCATGCGCACGGGGCTGAGACGGAGGTTAAAGAAGGCGTTTGGCAGGAGCTGCCGGCAGGCAGCCACATCGGAGCCCCAGCCGACATCGACGAAGGCAGGGTTCAGTTCAGCGTAGGCGGCGGCGTATTTTTCCAGGTTGCCGCCGCAGTGGTGGATGCCGAAGGGCGCCAGGGCTTCTGCCATGCGCTTCTCGACGGGCAGGTGGAGCTGGCGGTAGATGTGCGGCGAGATCATTGGCACCGAACAGTTGGCGTGCAGGAAGATGCATTCGTCCACCTGCGCCACCATGCGGTTGACCGAGATCGAGCAGCTCCCGGTGCGCTGGCGAACATAAGTAGCCACTTCAATGATCAGGTTGGCGATCAACTCCAGCAGGCGTGCCGCGCGCTGCGGCTGCAGGAACATATCGCTGAACAATTCCTGGCCATAGAGATGGTAAGCGGCGTTGAGCAGGCCATCCGTGTTCAAGTCGCCAACCAGGCGGGGTTGCCCCTGGCGCCCGTTGCTGCGATGATTGTGTTCTGCCTCCAGGGCGTCCATCTGGGCGATGAGCTGCTTCATCGGCCAGGCGCTGTGGAAGTCGGGGATGGCGAAATCTTCCACTTGCTGCGGTGTGAGATGCAGAGGATAAGGCTGAGGCGCGGCGTCGGCAGAGAACCGGATTTTTGCGCCCAGCAAGGCAGGGATAACAAAGCCCCCGGCCACGTGCTGCGAGCCGATGATGGGGCGCGGCTGCGGCTCGGCTTCGCCCAGTCCAAGCTCGCCAAAACGTTGGTGAAGCATGCGGCGCATGACAATATCGGCCTGCTGGCGCGTCTCGATGTCCAGGTAGAAAGGCTCATCGAAGGAGATGCCCGCGGTGCGGTGCCACCAATGCGGATTGAAGACCAGCTCTAGGGGCAAGAAGCGCCTGGCATGCACGGGTTGGGAGGCGGGGCTCATGGCTGCATCTCGGAAAGGGTGGTGTGCGGAAAGGCGAGAGCAGCGGAATCGCGATCCAGGTACAGGCGGGCGTGAGCGGCGCGGCGCAGGATACTGCCGGGACACTCTGGCTCGATGGGGCCGAACAGGGCGCGCTGGACTGCCACTGCCTTGCGCGCTTCAGGGACGATGGCGAGCACCCGCCTGGCAGCTAACAGGGCGGGAATGGTCAGGGTGATGGCGTGGGTGGGCACGGAGTCCAGGTCGGGGAAATGCCCTTCGCCTACCTGCTGGCGGCGAGAAGCCTGGTCGAGCCTGACCACTTTGACCCAGGCAGGATCATCGAAATCGGCGTAGGGCGGATCGTTGAATGCCAGGTGACCGTTCTCGCCGTAGCCCAGGGCGCACAGGTCGGCGGGGTGCTCGCGCAACAGCCGGGCGTATTCCCAACAGATCTGCTCTGGGGGCGCGCCACGGCTCGGTACTGGATAGAAAGCGCCAGCGGGAGGGCGCAGGTGGTGCAAAAAGTGGCGGTGCAGAAAGCGGGGAAAGCTGGCTGGGTGATCGGGAGGCAGGTTGAGATACTCATCCATGTGAAAGATATGCACCCGTGACCAATCGATGTCCTGGAGATGACGCAAAGATTCCAGGAAGGTGAGTTGGGAATTGCCCGTGGCCAGGATGATATTGGCGGCGCGGCGTTCATCGATGGCCTGGAGGATGATTTGCGCAGCGTCTTGGGCGGCCGCCTGCCCCAGCTCGGCGTTGGATTGGAAGACTTCGACAGGCAGCGCTTCGATCTGGGTAGAGAAAATCGGTTCGGGTCTCATCGGTATGCTCGATTTCTAGTTGTTACGCGAGTACACCCACTGGCCGGCGATCATGGTGCGCCAGGTGGTGAAATCTGCGTCAAAAATGGCGATATCGGCGTCTTTGCCATTGGCCAGGCTGCCCTTGCGCGCCTGGATACCCAGCACTTGCGCCGGGTTGCGTGAAACGCAGTTGATGGCTTCGTGGACGGGCATGCCCACCTGGTCGATCAGAACGGGGATCATCTGGTTGAGCAGCGTGGTGCTGCCGGCGAAAGCGGAGCGGTCGAGCATCATGCCCACGCCATCGGCGACTTCGTAAGTTTTAGCGCCCATCGAGAAGCGCGAGCCCTCCGGCAAACCCGCGCCGTTGGTGGCGTCGGAGACCACGCACAGCCGCTGGGCGCCGATGCTGCGGTAAGCCAGCTTCATCAGCGTGGGCGGCAAGTGGCGGTTATCGGCGATCATTTCGACGCTCAAGCCATCGTGCACCAGGGCGGTCTCTAGCAAGCCGGGTTTGCGCCACGGACCTTCGCGCACGGTGGTGGACATGGCGCTGAAGAGATGGGTGACATGGCGCAGACCGAGGCGCATGGCGGCAAGCACCTGCTCCTCTTTGGCGGTGGTGTGTCCCGCGGCGGGGATGATGCCGTTTTCCACGAGGCGCTGCACCAGCTCCAACGCGCCGGGCAGCTCGGGCGCTAAAACGAAGATGCGCAGCACGTCTTTGTAGGCCAGCAGGGGGTGGTAGGAGCCATCCTCGGGCAGGCGCAGCGCGCTGGGGTCGAGCGCGCCGCACTGCGCTGGGTGGGTGTAGGGGCTCTCCAGGTGGGCGCCGAGCACCTGCGCGCCAGGGCGAGGCGGCGGGGTACCGCCGGGCGGCGGGGTACCGCCGGGCGGCGGGGTACCGCCGGGCGCAGACATCCAAGCGCGGATGAAGTCCAGGTCTTGCATCAGCTCGATCAGGGGCACCGGCGCCAGGGTGGCGAGCAGGGCGGTGACGCCGCGCCGGGCATTCTCGACGGTGATGGCAGCGAAGGCTTCCTCATCGGGTTCGTTGAAGGAATGCCCCAGCGCGCCGTGGGTGTGCAGGTCGATCAGGCCGGGGGTGATCCAACGCCCGCCCACGTCCATGCGCTCAACGGCGGCGGGCAGCTCCTTGAGCGGCAGCAGCGCAGCAATCCGGTCGCCAGAAACGATCAGCGCCAGGTCGCTGCGCACCCCCTCCGGCAGCACAAGATTGCCATTTACCAGCGCCAGCGTGTTGGGCGGGATGCGGCTCATCGGGCCTCCTTTTTGGGTAAACCGGACTGCGGGCCGAGCGGGGCGAAGCGGAACATGGCGTATTCGGCCTCGGTCATGTTGTAATCGCCGGTGGTGTGCATCACCTGCCACATGCGGGCTGCCATTTCTTCGATCAGCGAGCGATAGCGCGGGTCAGCGGCGCGATTCTCCATCTCGTGGGGGTCTTCCGACAAGTTGTAGAACTCATCCTGGTCGAAACCGTTGAACACATATTTGAAGTTCTCCCACCACAACACGCGCTGGGTGTAAAAAAAGCGCTGCCCGTGGCACTCGGCGAAGTGCTGCGAATCCCAGTCGAAGGCCTGCCCTTGCCACTCTGCCGAGATGAGCGGCAAGAGCGAGCGCCCCACACAGGGGAGCTGCCTGCCCGTATCGCCCTGGCAGTGGTACGCTTCGCCGGTCAACAGCGGCAGCATGGAAGCGGCCAGATCGAGCTGGCTGACGCGCTGGTTGATGACCAGCCCGGCAGGAATGCCGGGGCCGCTGAGGATGAGCGGCACGCGGTAAGCCTGCTCGAAAGCCGGGACGCCCTTGAGCATCAGGCGATGAGCGCCCAGGTAATCGCCATGATCGGAGACAAAGATGACCAGGGTGTTCTCGAATTGGCCGGTGTCGCGCAGCGCCTGCAGGATGCGTCCCACCTGGTCGTCGATCAGCGTGCAGAAGGCGTGGTAGCTGGCGATGGCGCGAGCGAAGTGCTCCCATTCCAGGTTGCGCCACACGCCCTGCAGCCGGCGGTAGATCGCGGGGCGATCTGCCAGGGTGTCGTGGAAGCTGGGCGGGATGGGCACCGAAGCCGGGTCGCAACGGGCGGCGTACTCCTGGGGCACGATGTACGGGTCATGCGGGGCAAGCGTGGAAAGCACCAACGCCCAGGGTTGGTTGTCCGGGCGCTGCGCCTGGCGCTGGATGAAATCGATGCCGCGCGAGTACAGGTGGTATTCCAGCGTGGCTTCCACGGGCTCGGGGCGCACGCCGCTGAGCACGAAGGGTCGGTAGCCTGTGTGCTCGACCTGCACGGTGTCCCGCGGCGGGGCGGGCTTTTCGGGGAACCCCAGTTCGAGGCGGTAGCGGCGGTAGCCCTGGTAGGCGTCCTCTTCGGTCTCGTACTCGCTGAAACCGAATTTTTCCAGGCGCAAGCTGCGCTCGATGTGCCACTTGCCGTAGTAGGCGGTGGTGTAACCACTGCGTTGCAGGTCTCGGCTCCAGAAGGGCAGCCCGTCTTTCAAATTGGCGCGGTAGGCTTCCACCGTGTGCGGGTTGTCCACCATCCCGTGGTTGTGGGGAAGCAGGCCGGTGAACAGGCTGGCGCGAGCTGGGGCGCAGATGGGATTGGGAGCGTAGCAATTGGCGAAGCGCACTCCAGATTGCGCCAGGGCAGCCAGGTTGGGCAGCGGGAAAGGGGACTGCGGCTCGAGGGTGGCTGCCTGCTGTTGGTCGGTGATGAGAAAGAGCAGGTTTGGCATCCGCTCAGACATGGGACACAGCTCCGGGAAGGGACAGTTCGGCGGCGCGGTGGCAGCTCACGAAATGATCGGGTGCGATCTCCTCCAGTTGGGGCGACTCCTGTCGGCAGCGCTCCACGGCGAACTGACAGCGGGGGTGAAAGTAGCAGCCAGAGGGCGGGTTGGCGGGCGAGGCCACCTCGCCGGGCAGCTCCTGGATAGCCGTGCGGCGCTGTGGGTCGGGCACGGGCACGGCAGCCAGCAGGGCGGCGGTGTAGGGGTGGCGCGGGGCGGCAAACAGTTCCAGGGTGGGGGCGGTCTCAACAATCTTGCCAACGTACATGACGCACACCCGGTCAGAGATGTGCTTGACCACGCTCAGATCATGGGCGACGAACAGGTAGGTGAGCGAGAGCGCCTCCTGCAGCTCCAGCATCAGGTTGAGCACCTGGGCTTGCACGGAGACATCCAGGGCGGAGACCGGCTCGTCGGCGACCACCAGGCGCGGGCGCAAGGCCAGGGCGCGGGCGATGCCGATGCGCTGTCGCTGCCCGCCGGAGAAGGCGTGCGGGTAACGCTGCATGTACTCGGGGCGCAGACCGACCAGGCGCAGCAGCTCGGCGACTTTTTCGGTGCGCTCGGCGCGCGAGCGCATGCCGTGCACATAGAGCGGCTCGCTGACGATGTCGAAGATGGTCATGCGCGGGTTGAGCGAGGCGAAGGGGTCCTGGAAGATCATCTGCATCTGGGGGCGGAAGCGCGCCAGGCCGCGGCGATCGAGCTTTGCCAGGTCGGTGACGGTTCCGTCCGCTTCCCGGAAAAGAATCTCACCGCTGGTGGGGGTGAGGGCGCGCAGGATGCAGCGCGAGGCGGTGGTCTTGCCGCAACCCGACTCGCCGACCAGGCCGAGCGTCTCGCCCTGGCGCACGAAAAAGCTGACATCATCCACCGCGCGCACCTGGTTGACCACCTTGCGCATCAAGCCTTTGTAAATGGGGAAGTACTTCTTCAGGTGGCGCACTTCCAATAAAACCTGGCGGGGTGAGGAGGCCGGCTTGGGGGTGGTCATGCCGTCACCTCCTGCGACTGGTAAAGGAAGCAGGAGGCCAGGTGATCCTTACCCACTGCCAGCAGCTCGGGCGCGGCGCTGTCACACACGCCGCGGATAAATTGGGTGCAACGCGGGTGAAAAGGGCAACCCTTCGGGCGGTTGAATGGGTGCGGGATCGAGCCGCTGATGGTGGGCAACCTGACCCGCGGTGTAGACTGCACGCTGGGGATCGATTTGAGCAGCGCCTGGGTATAGGGGTGACGGGGGTTAGCGAAGATCTCGTTCACCGGCCCTTGCTCCATCACTCGCCCCAGGTACATCACCACCACGTAGTGCGCCATCTGGGCGATGACGCCCAGGTCGTGAGTGATGAAGATGATGGCGGTGTCTTTCTCGCGCTGCAGGTCGCGCAGCAGGCGCAAGATCTGCGCCTGGGTGGTGACGTCGATGGCGGTGGTGGGCTCGTCGGCGATGAGCAGGCGCGGATTGCAGGAGAGCGCCATGGCGATGATGGCGCGCTGGCGCAAACCGCCAGAGAGCTCCCAGGAGTAGGCGTCAATGCGCTGCTCGGGCATGGAGATGCCCACGGCGCGAAAGGCGTCGATTGCCCTCTGGCGCGCTTCAGCTTTGCTGACCTTGTTGTGCAGCAGGATGGCCTCCATGATCTGGGAGCCGACGGTGTGCACCGGGCTGAAGGCCGCCATGGGTTCCTGTGGGATCAGGGCAATCTCGGCGCCGCGGATCTTGCGCATCAGCTTGCTGTTGGGGTGGAGCCTGGTGAGATCGAGCAGCTCTTCGGCGCTGTTGGGGCCTCCGGTGTCCAGGTCGGGACGCCCGGCGCGACGCACGCGGAGCTGCACCTTGCCGGAAACGATCTTGCCGCCCGGCTCGAGAATCTGCAGAATGGCTTTCATGGTGACGCTTTTGCCGCAGCCGGACTCGCCGACGATGCCGACCACCTGCCCGGGGTAGACATCGAAGCTGACTCCGTCAACCGCCTTGACCACGCCTTCGTCCATGTAGAAATAGGCTTTGAGATCTTGCACACTGAGAAGAGGAAAAGCGGGTGGGTGCATGGCGTCCTCTAATGGCTGTATGGGTCGGCGGCGTCGCGCAGGCCATCGCCCACCAGGTTGAAGGCCAGCACGGCGATGATCACCGCCAGGCCAGGGATCATCAGCCAGGGCGCCAGGGCCAGGGTCTGGATGTTCTGAGCTTCCTGGAGCATTACCCCCCAACTGATGGCGGGCGGGCGCAGGCCGAGGCCGAGGAAGCTGAGCGAAGTCTCGGTGACGATCATCACCGGGATGGCCAGCGTGCTGGTGGCGATGATGTGGCTGGTAAAGGTGGGGATCATGTGGTGCAGGATGATGCGCCAGCGGCTGGCTCCGGCCAGCTCGGCTGCCAGGACGAAGTCTTCCTCGCGCAGGGAGAGGAAGCGACCGCGCACCTCGCGGCCCAGGGTGGTCCAGCCGCGCAGCGCCAGGATGATGGAAATGGCGAAGAAAACACGCTCCGGCGACCAGGTGCGCGGCAGGGCGGCGGTGAGCGCCAGCCAGATGGGGATGGTGGGCAGCGATTGCAGCAGCTCGATCAGGCGCTGGATGAACATATCGGTGAGGCCGCCCAGGTAGCCGGAGACGCCGCCCAGCAGCAGGCCCAACACCACGCTGAGGATCACGGAGATCATACCGATGGTCATCGAAATGCGCGTGGCATACGCCAGGCGCGACCACTGGTCGCGCCCCAGGCGATCGGTGCCCAGCAGGTGGATGCGATTGGCGTCTTCGGGATTGAGGGCAGTGACCAGGTGCAGGTTGGCCTCGAATCGCCCAAAAAGCTGGTAAGTGTAACCGGCTGAGAAAAATCGCAGGTAAACCTTCTGGGTATCGTCGGTTGTCCAAACCATGCGCAGGGTGACCGGGTCGCGCTTGCCGATGACGGCCGGCACCCACGGGCGCAATTTGCCTTCATCGAACCAGTGGATGCGCTGGATTGGGATGAAGGCTAGCTTGGCGTCGGTGGTTTCGGGGTCCATGGTGCTGAAGAAATCCGGCGCCAGCACAATGGTGAAGAGGAAGATCAAAAGCACAGCGCTGAAGACGGCCAGCTTATTCTTGCGGAAGCGCCACCACACCAGGGTCCAGTTGGAAGCGACCGAGACGCGCTCCTCTTCCTGGGAGGTGATCAACAGGGCGTCATCCAGGGCGGCTGGCTCGCTTAGGGGAGTGCTGGGTGTGGCTGGAGTGGGGTTCCCGGTGTTCATGCGCCCACCTTCTCCATGCGGATGCGCGGGTCGAGCCAGGCGATGAGGATGTCGGAAATGAGCGTGCCCAGGATCGCCAGGAAGCAGTAAATGAGCAGGATGCTGCCCGCCAGGTACATATCCTGGGAAATCAAAGCGCGCAAGAGCAGCGGCCCGATGTTTTGCAGGTTCATGACCGTGGCAACAATCAGGCTGCCGGAGAAAAGCTCCGGCAAGTACCAGCCAATGGTGGAAGCCAGGGGGTTGATCGCCAGGCGCACCGGGTACTTCATCACCAGTTGCCATTCGGAAAGGCCGCGCGCCCGCCCAGCCACCATGTAGGGCTTGTTCAGCTCATCCAGCAGGTTGGCGCGCATGATGCGCGTCAGGCGGGCTGTGCCGGCCACGCCGATGATGATCATGGGCAGCCAAATGTGCTTGAGCAGATCAGCGACCTTCGCCAGGCTCCAGGGAGCTTGCTCGAACTCCCGCGAGAATAAGCCGGTCACCGATAGACCGAAGTAGGAGAACGCCCACCACATCAGAACCAATGCCAGCATGAAGTTGGGCGTGGCGACGCCAATGTAGTTGACCACGGTGACGATGTAGTCGAGCAGCGAGTTGCGGTGGGTGGCGGAGTAGATGCCGATTGGCACGGCGATCACCCAGGTGAAGACGAAGGACAGCAGCGCCAGCAGCACCGTCAGACCAAGGCGCTCAGCGATCAGCTCGGCGTTGGGTCGCTGGTACTCGAGCGACAAGCCCAGGTTGCCGCTGAGCAGGTTTCCCATCCAGCGCAGGTATTGGATATGCACGGGCTTGTCGAGGCCGTATTGAGCTTTGAGCATATCGATCAGTTCCTGGTCGAGGGAGGAGCCGGAGGAGGCCAGGGAGGCGATGTAGGAGGTGAGAAAGTCGCCGGGCGGCGCCTGCACCAGGGCAAAGACCAGGATGGAAAAGATGAATAATAAGACCGGTATCAGCAGAAGGCGTTGGAGGATATACCTGAGCATGGCGGTCCTTTTTCGTAGGGGCACGCCGCGGCTACCGGCGTGCCCCTACGGGGATGTGAACGGGAGAAGCTTACGGCGCGAAGTAGAACTGCTCGGGGTTGGCGTTGCCAGGCGTGCGCAACGGCCAATCGTTGCCGAGGGTAGTGGGCACATTGCGCAGCGCGTTGTTGATCACTACCACGCCCTGGACAAGCGGGGTAAGACCGACGGTGCCGATCTCGTAGCACTGGTCAACCCACAGTTTGAACAGCTCCTGGGCGAGCTTGACACGCTCTTCATCGCCAACCGTCTTACCGGTGTCGATGATCTCGACGATGCGCTTGATCTCGGGCGTCGGCTCAACGCCTTCCTTGCCGCCGGTCTGCAACCATTGGCGCATGAGCGGGGCAAAGGCGAGGCCAGGCTGGGAGCGCGGGTCGAACTTGGGCGCGCCGGTGAAGGGGAAGCCGGTGGTATCTTCGTTCCAGATCTCGGTGACGATCTCGTTGGCATCGCGCATTTCGAAGTGGGCGGCGCGCTCGCGTACCTGGACGATGGTGCGCACGCCGACCGCCTGCCAGTTGGCCGCCACCAGTTGGGCGACATCGGGCCAGTTGGCGAAGGCTGGCACAACTGAAATCTCGATGCTGAAGGGTTTGCCGTCTTTGTTGAGGCGGAAGCCTTCGGCGTCGCGCTGGGTCAGGCCGATGCTGTCCAGCAAGGCGTTGGCCTGGTCGGGGTCGTACTCGGTGTATTTCTTGGCGTACTCGTCGCCGGGATAGTAGGGATGCCAGGGAGCTGGCACGGGCTGACGGGCCTCGCCCAGGCCCAGGAAGACGGCTTCTTTGATCTGCTCGCGGTCAATGGCGTACGAGAGGGCGACGCGGAAGTCGCGCGTTTGCAGCAGCTCAGCCACGATGGGGTCTTTGTTGTAAGTCTGGTTGAACATGATGATGGCGTCCGAGCCGCCGAAGGTGGGCCAGGTGAGCACTTTGTACTTGCCCGCCAGCTCGTTCTCCTTGAGCACGGGGTAGTTGGCCATGATCATGTGGCGTTCCTGCATGTCCAGCTCGCCAGCGATGGCGGCCAGGTTGAGCGCCTGGGTATCCTGGAAGAATTTGAACTGGATCTCATCGATGTAGGGAAGCTGGTTGCCGGCTTCATCCACACCGACGAAGTAGGGATTGCGCTTGAGGATCAGCACTTCGTCGCTGACGCGCGTCTCGGGCTTCCAGGCTGCCATGACCGGCCGGTCGGGATTCTCCGCCGGGTTCTTGCGGGTGGCGAACAGCTCGCCCCAGGTCTGGAAACCGGCCTCCGCGACCATCTTATTCAGCTCGTCGGCGTTGGCGTACTTGATGTGGAATTGCTCCAGGTAGTGGCGCGGCAGGAACACGGCGTAGGATTTGTCGCCGCCGTCCTGGTTGGCGAGCTCCATCATCAAGGTGGTGTTGGGAGAAGCATAGGTCCAGGTGACGGTGTAGTCGTCAACCTTGGAAACCACCGCGGGCGAGCCGTCGGGGTTGCGCATCCAGCGCGGGATGGTCGGGGTCAGATCGGTGTTGAGCAGCACATCTTCGTACCAGAACAGGATGTCGTCGGCGGTGAAGGGCTCGCCATCCGACCATTTGGCGCCTTTGCGCATGTGGATCGTCCAGGTGGTGAAATCATCGGACGATTCCCACGACTCGATCAGGCGCGGCACCACTTGGGAGCCATCCGGCGAGTAGCGCACCAGGCCGTCGTAGACCACGCGCACATAGTTGTTGTAGTCCGAGGGGCCAATGAAGCCGCGGCGCAGCACGCCGCCGTACACGCCCACACTCTCGGTGACGGGAATGACCAGGGGGTTTTCGGGCAGGCGCTCATCCACGGGCGGCAGTTCGCCCTTGGCGACCAGCTCCGCCAGCATGGGGGCTTCTTGATACTTGCTGACTGGCTCGGGTGGTTTGGTTGGCTCGGGAACAGCGGTGGGTTCGGGAGCCTTGGTGGGCTCTGCAGCGGGCTGCTCGGGGGCTTTGGTGGGCTCCGCCTGGGGAGCTTGGGTGGCAGCCGGTTGGGTGGGCGTGGGGGCGCAGGCGCTGAGCAAGATCGAGAACAGCACCAAGAAACCCACCAGGTTGCGAAGGAGTGCTTGTTTGTGGTTTTTCATCTCTATCTAGTCTCCATCCAAGTATGAGTGATCGGAAATGGGTTGCGGCGAGGTTGGCGCTCGAGCGCCTCGCTCGCCTGGCGCAGCGTGTTGCAAGCAACCACGCTGTTAGAGAAGATTTATCTTTCCCGCTGGAGGCCTCCTTTCTGAAATTGCGCAGGTTTCTGGCTTGGACATCGTCAGTTAAGGCGCACTGTGGCGGATGATCAGCTCGACCGGCAGCACCTGGTGCTCGCAGCCGCCGGGGCAACCCTGCATACGCTGGATGAGCACTTCGACGGCGCGAGAACCAAGCACGAGACGCGGCGAACGGCAGGTGGTCAGGCTGGGGGAGACCAGGGCGGCTAAGGGAATATCATCGTAACCGACCACCGCCAGGTCATGCGGCACAGCGCGGTGCACCCGGCTGCTGGCATGCAGGGCGCCCACCGCCACCAGGTCGTTGTAGCAGAACAGGGCGGTCAGCTCGGGGTGCGCTTCCAGCAACTGGCCGGCGGCTTGCTGTCCTCCCTCGACCGAGGGATGGCAGGGCGCGATCCAGCCGGGGTGGAAGTCAATCCCGTGGGATTGCATGGCGCGCTGGTAGCCAAGCAACCGCCCGCGCCCGCTGAAGGATGTGGGCGGACCTGCCAGAAAGCCGATAGCTGTGTGACCACGCGAAAGCAAGTGGCGAACCGCCAGCTCTGCGCCGCCCGTTTCGTCGATGATCACGCTGTCGACGGCCGCATCCTGCTCGGGCTGGGTTAATCGGCGGTTGATCAGTACCGCCGCGGGCAGCCTGGCGATGATTTCGAGCAGCGAATCTTCCTCCAGGCGTGAGCTGCACAGGATGAGTCCGTCGACGCGTTTTTCTTCGAAGGATTGGATCAGCCCCAGTTCGCGCTGGGGGTCTTCCTCGGTGTTGCCCAGGAAGACGTGATAGCCATGCTGATGGGCGAGTTGTTCGACGCCGCGCGTGACTTCTGAGAAGAATGGATTGGTGATGTCGGGAACGACTAATCCCAGGGTGAGGGTGCGTTGGGTTGCCAGGCTGCGAGCGATGCCTGAAGGACGGTAGCCAAGCGACTTGATCACTTCCAGGATGTGCAAGCGGGTTGCATGGCTGATGCCGTCTTTGCCGTTGACAGCCCTGGAAACGGTCATGATCGAAACGCCAGCCTGGCGGGCGACTTCCGCCATGGTGATGCGGTTGGACAAGCAAGACCTCCCAGAATGTGCAGTCCGAGTGAACCCGCGACGAGCGCGTTATCGCTAACGTTAACGCTAACGTAAGGATACAAGAAATGTAGAGGCATGTCAAGTTAAAGTATCGTAACACCTGATATTCTCGTCACAAGGTGAGGCTCCGCTTCGGGAGAGGGAAGATGTAGCTCCACCTGTCAGCCGGACAGGGAGGGTCAGTGTGCACCACACGGATTTGAACGTGGGGTTGTGGGTACGGAGCCGAGATGCCGTGGCGCAGGTTGCGAGCCTGTAGCTGACAACCAGAAACGAAAATAGATATACAATACTAACAACGGCTAACAATGGATTTGCATCACGGACTCTCCGGCTGGAGATAAACCATTGAACCGCAAAGGCGCTAAGTTTTTCACAATCGCTGAGACATGATGTGGATCGATCTTGTTTTATGTCTCTTGGCGACTTTGCGGCTTCGTGTTTTTTTCTGAACCCGCTGATAAACCCTGTCTCGTAATTAAGGAGCTACCGGATGAACAATGAAGCGCCGCGCCTGGGGTGGTTCGACCTGGTCAGCATCAACATCTTCTGGCTGGGGTTGAATATCCGCAACAACGCCGTGGGGGCGGTGTTCATGCCCTACCTGGTAGACCTGTTCGTGCGCGATGAGGTGCAGAACACGGCGCTGGGGGCAATGCGCACCGCTGGGCTGGTGATTGCCTTGCTGGCGCAACCTTTTTTTGGCTTGCTTTCGGATCGCTCCACCTCGCGCTGGGGAAGGCGCAGGCCGTTCATCTTCACAGGGGTGCTGCTGGACCTGGTATTCATCGCCGCGCTGGCGGTGGTGACGGGATACTGGCAGCTACTGGTGGTGGTGCTGCTGCTGCAGTTCACTTCGAACATATCGCATGGAGCGCTGCAAGGATTGATCCCCGACCTGGTTCCCGAGAAACAGCGCGGCGTGGCGTCTTCGCTCAAGTCGATCTTCGAGCTGCTGCCCTTGATCCTGGTGGGGCTGATGATCTCGCCGCTGGTGGGAGCAGGGCGCTTCTCGCTGGCGGTGGCGGTTTGCGGCGCTCTGCTGCTGCTGGCGATGCTGCTGACGATGTGGCTGGTGCGCGAGAAGCCGCTGGAAGCGCCCCCTGAGATCGAGATGAAGCCAGCGATGCTGCGCGTGCTGGGCATGCTGGCAGGCCTGGCGGCGGGGGCGGCAGTGGGCCTGCTGGCAGGAGCTTTGCTGGGCGGGTTGGGCGGTTTAATCGCCTGGCCATTGGCTGGAAAACAGGTCGCCTGGCAGGTGGCGTACAGCCTGGGCGGTGTGAGCGCCATGGCAGCGGCGGTGGTAGCCGGGGTGTGGGCTGGGCTGTGGGCAGTGCTGGGAAAAGAGACCCGCCAGCGACCATCCTTCGGCTGGTGGGTGGTCAACCGGCTGATGTTCATGGCAGCGATCACTTCGATCCAGGGTTTTGCGCCGTTCTTCCTGCGCTACGCCTTTGGCATCTCGCCGGAAGAAGCGGCGGGGCGCACCGGAACGTTGATCACGCTGGTGGGCCTCTTCACGCTGGCCTCTGCGCTGCCGGCGGGCTGGCTCTCGGATCGCTACGGGCAGCGGCGCATGGGGGCAATCGGTGGTGGGCTGGCGGCCGCGGGCGTGGCGGTGCTGCTGGTGACGATTTGGACGCCGAGCATGAGCCTGATTTACATTGCTGGGATAATCCTGGGCATCGCTACCGGTCTGTTTGTGACGGTTAACTGGGCGCTGGGCACGCGGCTGGCGCCCTCCGAGCAGGCCGGGCGCTACCTGGGGGCCTCTAACCTGGCGGGCGCCGGGGCGGGGATGGTGGGAGCGGGCATCGGCGGGCCGGTGGCGGACCTGCTGAACGCCACGCTGCCGGGACTGGGTTATTTCGTGGTGTTTGCCGGGTATGGCGTGCTGTTTCTGCTGAGCATCGCCAGCCTGGCCGGGGTGAGGGAGCGCTGAGCGGGCAGCGGGGGTATGGCGTCCCAGGCCGCGAGCTGGGAATGCTGCTGTGGAGCGCGCTGAAGGGCAGGCAGCGCAGCTTCGGCGAGGATGCTCGCCAGGCGCTGGCGAGGCACAAGGTCGCTCTGCGGGTATCAAATGAAGCCAACGCGCCGCAGGCAGGCCCGGCGGTGGTGTGTGTGAACCACTACCAGCGCCCTGGCTTCGGCGCCTGGTGGATTGCCATAGCGATCTCGGCGGTCTTGCCAGAGGAGGTGCATTGGGTGATGACCTCCGCCTGGACGGACATGGGCAGGCCTGGCGACCGGATCAAGGCGCGCATTTCAGAGCGCTTGTTTCCGCGCCTGGCGGCGGTGTACGGTTTCATCACCATGCCCCCGATGCCGCCGCGCCCGCATGAGGTGGCGGCGCGAGCGCGGGCGGTGCGCCGGGTGCTGGCGCTGGTGAAAAGCGAGCCGAGTGTGATCATTGGGCTGGCGCCGGAGGGGATGGACAACCCGGCCGGCGGCCTGATGCGCCCGCCGCCGGGGGTGGGTCGCTTCTTGCTGCACCTGACGGAACTGGGCTGCGCCATTCACCCGGTGGGTTTTTTCGAGGATGAGACCGGGCTGGCGCTGAGCTTTGGTCCCGCCGTGCAACTGGATCACCCGACAGGGTTGGCTGGAGAAGCCCTGGATCGCTGGACAGCGGAGCTTGTGATGCGCGCCATCGCGGCAGAGTTGCCGGAGGGACTGCACGGGGAGTTTCGATAAAGAAATTAGGGCGCAATAAAAGGGGTTTTTTGTCCAATTGATAATCTGCTCGCATGATGTGGCTCACACAAAATGACCTGATGGGAGATTGCCACGACCAGCACAATACGCTGGTCTCGCAATGACCGAGAAGATCAAATGAGGGAGTGGATGCGCGCGCTATCAGATATAATGTATAAGATAGATAACTCACTCACTATATGCGCCGCCTGCCGCCAATAGTCAACTAGAATACACAAACAACGCTCACACATGAAAATCGATTTCTCGATTTGCACCTTCATTTGGAGGAACTTCCATGCAAATCAATCAGGCTTCCTTCTGGAAAGTCGCCTGGACGGATTACGCCGCCTCGCTGGGGATGCTGGGGCCGGTGACGGTGCTGTTGGTGACGGTCATCATGTTATTGTTTGGCGAGGGGATTGATACCCTGTGGTTGTATTTGACGATTGGCATGTGCCTGGCAGGGCCGTTGCTCAGCCTGTGGCGCTACAGCCTGATTGCAGGGGTGCTGGGTGAGGGGATCGAGGTAGATGGGCATGTGACACGCATTTCGTTCTTTCGCGGGCGCGGGCGGGTGTACTACCTTTACACTTTCCAGGGGGAGCGCTTCGAGGGCAGCAATGCCGTGCAGCAAAACGGGTACACGCGCAAGCTGGAGATCGGTCTGCCGGTGAAGGTGGTGGTGGACCGCGAGAAACCGAAGAAAGCCTTTATCAAGCAGCTTTACCAGGGATAAGATGGAAATCGAGTTCGGCGGGAAATACACTCAGGACCAGGTGCGGCAGGCTGTGCGCCTGCTGAGCAGGCCGCGCGGCTGGGGGTGGGTGCGACGGTTGGCTGGACCGATGTTGTTCCTGTTCACGTTGGGCCTGTTGGGGTATGCGTGGATCAGCGGCGAGGGGGTGAGACCCTACAGCCTGGTGCGCGCTGGTACGCTGCTCTTGCTGGCGGGTTATTACAGCGCCTCGCCTTACCTGAGCGCCAGGCAGCTGGAGAAGCAACTCTGGAAGGTTTTAGACGTGCAGGGTGCGCAGCGGGGCATTGCCGATGGGCGGGGCGTTGCCTGGCAGGGCTTGCTGTATGCCGGCGAAACCGGTTGGGAGAAATTCGCTCGCATACGAGCGGATGATACGCTGCTGGCGTTGATCACCGAAGAGGGCACATTGCACATCTTTCCGCGGGCGTTCTTCCACTCCGCTGAAGATTGGGAGCGCTTCCGCAAGCTGGTGCAACAGCGGGTCAAGGCGATCCAATGAGCAATGAGCAGACCCCAAAGGTTTTCGAAGCCTTTGGGGTCTTTTTCCAGGTGGAGATGGCGGGACTCGAACCCGCGTCCGAAAGATTCGACCGCGAACATCTACGAGCGTAGCCGGGCGTTGTTGTCGCTGGGAGGCCCACGCGCGGCGAAGGGCATCTCCCAACCAGCCGCTGGAGCCCGAAAGCCCCTCTTTCGCATGCTACGCGGCGATCACATGCGGCACTCTGGCTTTGTTGCGCCCGCTCCCGCGACCGGTCAGAGGGCGGTGTGGGGGGACGCCGGCTCACTCAGGAGCCGGACCGGTCCTTCACTCGCTTATGCAGCGAGAGGAAGAGCGGCGTAGTTAGTGCGGTTGGCACTTGTGTTTTGCGCTGATTTCACGTGCTCGGCGCCTCACGGCTCGCAGTCCGGGGCCAGCCTCTCCCGTCGAAGCCTGTCATCCCCGTTGCACGTTGATTATAACCCGAGTTCGGGATAACGGAAAGAGTGTTTTGAGGGCTGTTGTGGACGGCGAAGCCGCCCACAACAGCCCTCAATTCCTGATGAGGAATTAAACGTTTTCACCTTGCATTCTTGTAAGGTGCCCCCATTGCCCGTAACCAATTCGCTGCTCTCGACACTACAGAACTAGATATGAGAGTTTTCACATAAATGAATACTTTGCCATGTGACAAGCTGCTCGCACGATGTGGTCCACGCAAAATGATCTGCTAGGAGATTGCTACGACCAGGGCTGAAGAAAGCGCTTCAGCACCAGGCGGGTAAAAAAACACCCGACGCTGGTCTACTCATGACATATCTCTCATTCCCAGAACGGATGACGCTTCCAGCGTCATGGAAACATCTCGCAATGACAGCTAAGATCAAAAAAAGGAGAATGCAATGAATGCAAGAGATCAACTGCGCAAAATGGCCAGAAAGCACGCCTGGCTGATCCTGGCGCTGGTCGGGCTGCTGGCAATGGGCTGGAGCGCAGCGCTGGCGCAAACGCCGGCAGGCAACCCCGATCCGGTCGCGCCGCTGCTCACGGTCAAGCTGTTTCTGCCCATGGTGAACCAACCCTTGTCTGCCAGCAATGCGCTGCTGGTGGAGCACCAGGGCGAGACGTTAGTATATGAGAACGGTTCGTCATGCGCAACCTGCCACGCTGGTGAAGCGCAAGATGCTTACCACTCCAATCATTACCAATGGGCGGGCAAGCTGGGCAGCATCAACGATTTCTGCGGCTACCCCGATATCAACTGGATCAGCAAGATGACCAACCTGCTTGGGGAGCAGGTGGATGGTGGGTGCTCGACCTGCCACGCCGGCATGGGTGCCAAGCCAGGCGCGGCGGGCGTGGAAAACGTGGACTGCCTGATGTGCCACTCGAAAGACTACAAGCGCTCGGTGCAGAGCGTGAACGGCAGCCTGCGCTTTGTTCCCACGCCCGGGAAAGTGACAGTGCGCACACCGGGACGCGAGGAATGCCTGCGCTGCCACATCGGCGCTGGCGGCGGGCCAAACAACAAGCGCGGCGACCTGGAACCGGCGCACATCGACCCGCCTTCGGCAGATTTCGACGTACACATGGCTTCGCAGGCAAAGGGTGGCGCTGGACTGGTGTGCATCGACTGTCACGTGACGCAGGATCACAAGATTGGTGGGCGCGGCGCCGACCTGCGCATCGATGAGGGCGGGCCGATGAAGCGCTGCGCCGACTGCCACGGCGGCGCGCCGCACACTGACGGCGACCTCAATCGCCACACGCAGCGCGTGGCGTGCGAGTCGTGCCACATCCCGGCATTTGCTCGCATCCAGTCCACGGATATGTTCCGCGATTTCCGCGCTTCGGAAGTGGATCATCTGAAGAACCTGTATGAGCCGGCGCTGACCCGCCAGGCAAATGTGACGCCGGTGTACGCTTTCTGGAATGGAAGCACCATCTTCTATAATTATGGCAGCCCGGCAAACAACGGCACGGTGCTGGCTTCGCCAAAGGGCGGTGTGACGGATGCAATTGCGAAATTGTTCCCCTTCAAGCTGCATCACGCGATGCAGGCCCATGATCCCGCGACCGGGCAGCTCATCCCGCTCAAGATGGGCATCCTGTTCCAGACCGGCGACACTGACCGGGCGATTCGCCAGGGCGCAGCGGACGCCGGGTTGTCGCTGAGCCAGGGCTATGATTTCGTGGAGACCAGCCGCTACATGGGCATTTTCCACGAGGTGGCGCCCGCTGACCAGGCGCTGAGCTGCAGCGCCTGCCACGATGCTAACCCGCCGCGCGTGGATTTCACCGCTTTGGGTTACACGCCCAACAGCACGCGCAACGGTAAGCCCCTGTGCGCCTCGTGCCATGGTTCGAAGACGCTGAACGATTTCTACAAGCTGCACGATAAGCATGTCGGCGATAAGAACATCGCCTGCAGCGAGTGCCACAGCTTTTCAAGGTAAGGCGATGGGGTTGCCGGAGATGGCTGTGCCATCTCCGGCAACCCCATAATGGTTAAGATTTCGTAAGTTTGGGGGCTTTAGGCTATTCACAGGGGGCGATTCAGCATAGAATTAACTTTTGCTTGTGATGAAGGGTGCATTCTATGCTGATCCAGACGGTCCAAAATTCCCGCAACGGGCGCGCGATCGCACTGCCGCAGCCGCTGCCTTGCCCACCGGGCTGCAGCGGCGAGCCGCTTATCCGCCTGCGCAAGGTGGTCAAACGCTACCGCACGCCAGCGGGCGATTTTCCGGCGCTGAAGGGCATCGACCTGGACGTGTATCCTGGCGAATTCGTGGGCATCATCGGGCGCTCGGGGGCGGGCAAGACCACGCTGGTCAATGTGCTGACGGGAGTGGACCATCCCAGCGAAGGCGAGGTGTGGATCGGGGATGTGCCGGTGCACAGCCTATCAGAGAATCGCCTGGCGCTGTGGCGCGGTCGGACGTTGGGAATCATCTACCAATCGTTCTACCTGATGCCCTCGATCAGCCTGTTGCACAACGTGATGCTGCCGATGGATGTGTGCGGACTGTACCGGCGCGGGCAGAGCGAGCAGCGCGCCATGGAACTGCTGCGCATGGTGGAACTGGAAGACCACGCCCACAAGCTGCCCTCCGCCATTTCTGGCGGGCAACAGCAGCGGGTGGCGATCGCCCGCGCCCTGGCGAACGACCCCGACCTGCTGGTGGCGGATGAGCCCACCGGGCGACTGGATTCGGGCACGGCTGAGACGATCTTCGAGGTGTTCTCACGGCTGATCGAGCAAGGGAAGACAATTTTGATGGTCACCCACGATCTCAGCCTGGCTTCCAGGGTGCGCCGAGTGATCCGCCTGGTGGATGGTCAGATCGCGGAGGACAGCAATGGACTCTGAACAGGCCCGTACCTGGCAAGTGCAGCGCTTTGCGCAGCGGCAACGCTTTCTACCGTCGCACACCTGCCAGGAAGAGTCCCTGATCCAGATGAAGGAGATCGTCAAGGTCTTCGAGAACGCAGCCGGCAAATTCACCGCGCTGAAGGGTGTAACGGCTTGTTTCGACGCTGGGGAATTCGTCAGTATCGTGGGCAAGTCGGGCAGCGGCAAGTCGACGCTGGTGAACATGCTGACCGGCATCGATCACCCCACCAGCGGCAGCGTGCGCGTGGGCGATACCTACATCCACCAGATGAGTGAGAACGATATGTCGCTGTGGCGAGGCGCCAACCTGGGCATTGTGTTCCAGTTTTTTCAACTGGTGCCCACGCTGACGCTGCTGGAAAATGTGATGCTGCCGATGGTGTTGGTGGAGCGCATACCGGCGGCGGAGCGCGAGACACGCGCCCAGGCGTTGCTGGAGATGGTGGGCCTGGGGGCGGTGGCTGAAAAGTTGCCCGCCGCCGTCTCGGGTGGTCAGCAGCAATCGGCTGCTATCGCCCGGGCGCTGGCGAACGACCCACCGATCTTGATCGCCGACGAACCGACCGGCAACCTGGATACGCGCTCTGCTGATGAGGTTTTCGACCTGTTCACCCGGCTGATCGAGCAGGGCAAGACGATCTTGATGGTGACACACGACCCGCAACTGGCGCGGCGCACGACGCGCACACTGCTGCTCTCCGACGGTGAGCTGATCAACCCGTGGATCGCGGCCGCTTTTCCGGAGATGGGTCACTCGCAGCTCTTGTGGCTGACCCACCAGATGAAGCCGGCGGTATTGGGCAGGGGGGCGAGGCTCTCCAACCTGGAGATGGCGCCCGGGTTGCTGGTGGTGAGCGGCGGCGAGCTGGTGATCGGCGACGCCAGGCATGGCGAGCGTGAAATCCAATTGGAAGCCGGCGCTTTCTTGTGCGCGGAAGACCTGCACACGATTGCGGAGCAGGGGCTGCAGGTCTCCGCTGGCGCAGCGCATGGCTGTGAGCTGCTGGCGTTGGACGAGGCGGCTTTCAGCGCGTGGCTGCAGCATGACCGCGCTGCTGAAGCCGGGTTGGAGCGCTGCGGCAGCGATTTTAACCTGCGCTGGGGGATGGGGGTATGAGGCTGCGTCCCAGGCTGCAAAAGGTGCTTTCCGACCTGGCTGGCAACCGCCAACGCTCGCTGCTGGTGCTGGCCTCGATTGCGGTTGGCCTGTTTGCCATCGGGGTGATCACCACCATCTACGTGGTTGGCCCGGACGACATGCGCAGCGGTTACGCCGCCACCAATCCGCCGAACATCGCGGTGCAGGCGCTGCTGTTCGACCGCTGCGCGCCGGAGCACATCGCTCAAACTCCGGGTGTGCGCCAGGTGGAGGCTGTGCGTTACGCCAGCACGCGCCTGCAGACCGGGCCGAACGACTGGGCAGCCATCGACCTGCGCACTGCCAAAGATCTGGCCAACCTGCAAATCGGTACGGTGACGGTGGTGAACGGCAAATGGCCGCCGGGAGAACGCGAGATCGTCATCGACCAGTACAAGCTGCCGGATACCAACGCCGAGGTCGGCGATATGATCGAACTGGAGACGCCTTCGGGCAAAACCAAGGCGGTGCGTTTGGTGGGCGTGATCCAGGACCTGGGGATCGGCGCTTTTCGCGGCGCGGGTGGCTTTTTCAACGCCCCCATCCAGGGCTTCGTCACCCAGGAGACATTGGAATGGCTGGAGCAGCCGCAGCCAAAGCGCTACAATACGCTGCTGCTGACGGTGCAAGGCGATGACCAGGACGAGGTTTACCTGGAGAGCGTCGCCCAGCAGGTGCGCGAGGAGCTCGAGCGCTGCAATGTGCAGGTGATTTCGGTGGCGACGCGCAGCTCGACCGAGCACCCCAACTTGTTCCTGTCCCAGGCGATCCTGGCGGTGCTGCTGGTGATTGGCCTGCTGGTGGCTTTTCTGAGCGGATTTTTAATCACCAACACGCTGCAGGCGATCATGAACCAGCAGGTGCAGCAGATCGGCATACTGAAAACTGTCGGGGCGCGTCGCTACCAGGTGATGGGCATCTACCTGCTGCTCAGTTTGCTGTTTGGGGCGCTGGCTTTTGTGATCGCCGCGCCGTTAGCGCCGCAGGTTGCCTTCCCGGTGATCGATTTCCTGACCGTGCAAATGAATTATATTTTTTACGGTCCGAGGCTGGTGCCAGAGGCGGTGATCGCCCAGGCGGTGTTGGCTGTGCTGCTGCCGGTGAGCGCGGCGCTGCTCCCCGTCTGGCAGGGCGCCAATATCAGCGTGCAGGAGGCGCTGAGCGGCTTGAGCCAGCGCAACCCGCCCAACCAGGGCTGGTTGGACCGCAAGCTGAGCGGGCTGAGACGACGCTCGCTGTTGTTGGTGGTGTCGCTGCGCAACACTTTCCGTCGCAAGGGGCGCTTGCTGCTGACGCTGGTGACGCTGACGCTGGGCGGGGCGGTGTTCATTGCCACGTTCAGCGTGCGCGTTTCACTGTTGGATTATGTCAACCAGATCGTGCAGTACTTCCTGGCAGATGTCAATATCACTCTGGACCGGGCCTACCGCATCGAAGAGATCGAAGGTCTGATCCGGCAGGTGCCAGGGGTAAAGCAAGTCGAAGGCTGGATGTTCGCCCGCACAGAGATCGTGCTGGCGGATGGTTCGGTGGGTGAGAGCGTCTCATTGCTGGCGCCGCCGGCTGCCAGCCCTTTGGTGAAGCCCATCCTGGTGGCGGGGCGCTGGTTGCAGCCCGGCGACCGCAACGCTATCGCCTTGAGCGAGCTGTTCAAAGACGCCTTCCCCGACCTGGAGGTCGGCGATACGCTCAGGTTGCGGGTGGAGGATAAAGAGACCGATTGGGTGGTGGTGGGATTTTTCCAATTGGCGGGCAAAGTGAGCGGTTATTCCGCCTACACCAGCTATGAGTACCTGTCTGAGCTGCTCAACCAGCCGGGCAGGGCGGTGGCGTTTCGGGTGGTTTCTCAAAGCCCGAACCTGAACAACCTGGAGCAAGAAGCCCTGGGGCAGGCGGTGGAAGCGCATCTCAGCCGCAACGGCATACGCGTGGTGGATATGACCACCGGCAAGCACTTGCTCAAGACGGCGACCGACGGCTTCGACGTGTTGACTTCATTCTTGCTGTTCCTGGCGATCCTGACCGCGCTGACCGGCAGCATCGGGCTGACTGGAGCGATGAGTTTGAACGTGATGGAGCGCACGCGCGAGATCGGTATTTTGCGGGCGATCGGCGCTTCGGACAAGGCGCTGATGCGCATTGTTCTAACGGAGGGGGCGTTGATTGGGATGATGAGCTGGGTTTTGTCATCGCTGGCGGCGTTTCCGATCAGCGAACTGATGTCGGACAGCATCAGCCAGTCGATGTTCGGTGGACCAGCAAATTTCGGTTTTTCACCGATTGGGTATGTGCTGTGGTTGGTCGCGGTATCGGCGTTGGCGGTGGTCGCCAGCGTGATGCCGGCGCGCAACGCAACGCGTTTGACCATTCGTGAGGTGCTATCTTATGAATGAGCTCCTCGCACTTCGTTGGCCATGCAAAATGACCTGAGCGGAGATTGCCACGACCAGCACAGGCGGGTAAAAACCACCCGACGCTGGTCTTGCAATGACAGCCAAGGTTAAAAAAAATAAAAAAAGACTCACTGCAAAGGCGCGCTGGCGCTTAGTTCAACCCAGGGATAAAGAAAATGGCGAATCAGGTGTGGCAAAAAATTGATTTATCTAAGGCTTTGCATCTTCGCGATCTCCGCGGCTTCGCGGCCTATTTTGCTGTGCTCACGCTGCTGCTGAGCGCCTGCCAGGCGGTGGCGCCGGCGGCAGCCACGCCCACGGCGGTGCCGACCGTGGCGGGCGACACTTCGCTGTCGGTGGAGGGCAAGCTCTTGCCGGCGCGGGATGCCACGCTGGCTTTCAACCTTGGCGGCACGATCGGTGAGGTGTTGGTGGAAGAGGGGCAGCAGGTTCAGGAGGGGCAAGCGCTGGCGCGGCTGACGCAAACCGAACGACTGGCTTCGGCGGTCGCTGCAGCCGAGTTGGAGGTGGTCAATGCGCGCCAGGCGCGCCAGGATTTGCTGGATAGGGCAGCGGTGCGCACCGCTGCCGCTCAGCAGGCGGTTGCCACCGCCCGAGACCGCGTGCGGGATGCCGAGCGCTACTTGAACAACCTGGAGGCGGGCGGGAAGCAGACGGACATCGACGAGGTGCGCGCCAACCTGGTGCTGCTCAAAGATCGCCTGGACAAGGCGAAAGAGGATTTTGAGCAGTATGCCGGTAAGCCGGAGGACAACCTGATGCGCGCCACTTACCAATCGCGATTGGCGCAGGTGCAGCGCCAATATGACGATTTGACGCGGTTGTTGAACAACCTGGAAGGCCCCGCGACCGGGCTGGACCTGGAGATCGCCCGGGCAAACCTGGCCCTGGCGCAAGCTGAGCTGGCTCTGAGAGAGCAAGAGTACCAGGATGTGCAAGCTGGCCCAGACCCGCAAGACCTGGAGCTGGCGGAGGCGCGCCTGGCCGCGGCGCAGGCGAGCCTGGTGGCCGCCCAGGCTGCGCTGGACGACGCCGAGCTGCGCGCCCCATTCAGCGGAACGGTGGTGCGGCTGGATATCAAGCCGGGCGAGGTCGCAGTTCCCGGGCTGCCAGCGGTGGTGTTGGCGGATTTTTCATCCTGGAAAGTGGAGACCACCGATCTGAACGAGATGGATTTGCCCCGGGTGAGCGAGGGGATGGCCGTGGTGGTGCAGCCGGATGCGCTGCCCGAGCTGGCGCTGGCAGGTCGCTTGGATGAAATCAGCCAGTACGCGGTGGAGCGCTTTGGCGATGTGACCTACATTGCCACGATCACCTTGCTGGAGAGCGACCCGCGCCTGCGCTGGGGTATGACGGTGCAGGTGGTCATCGAGTGAGGTGTGGATGAAGTCTAGGCGCCTGTCGCTGCTGGCAATCACTGCCTGCCTGCTTTTGGGTGTGTTCCCACTGCAGGCAGAGACTGTGGCACAACAATCAGGCCGCCGCGCTGGCCTGGAATGGCTGCCAGGGCGGGTAAAGCAGTCGCCTGGGACGGCGCGCCTCCCTGCGGGAGGGGTTGTGGCAAGCGCTTCACCCCGACAGGATGGGCATGGCATCATCGAGGCGAAGGGACGCGTGCAGCCGGCGGAATTTGTCGCGCTCTCCTCTGCCCAAAGCGGCAGGATCGAAGCGGTGCTGGTGCAGCGCGGCGCGCTGGTGCAGCGCGACCAGGAAGTGATGCGCATGGAGGGCAGCGAGCAGGCTGCGGCGCAACTGGCTGCGGCGCAGGTGGAGGTTTTGCTAGCGGAACAGGCGTTGGATGAATTGCAGCGTCGCTGGCCGGTGCAGCGCGCCGAGGTCGAGCTAGAAATCGCCCAGCTCCAGCGCCAGGCAGCGCTGGCGCAAGACCGGTTGGACGGGCTGCTGGCGCCGGCAGACGCTGACCGCCTGGGGCAGGCGCGCGCCAATCTGCGCCTGGCGTTGCACCAGCTCGAAACGGCGCAGAACGACCTGCGCAAAGCGCAGAAACGGTATGACAACCAGAAGAGCCTGATCTGGTATTTCATCAATCAGCGGACAGTCAGGCTGCACCTGGCGCAGCTCGAAGGCGCCGTGGCGCTTGCGCAGCGGCGCTATGATGATGCGGTGGAGAAACTGGACAAGCTCCAATCGCCGCCGGATGCGGTGGATGTGGCCGTGGCCAGGGCCGAACTGCAAGCCGCGCAGAGCCGCCTGGTCGATGCGCAGCGGCGGCTGTCGGAGCTGAGGGATGGTCCCCGCCAGGACGAGTTGGAGCTGGCGCGTCAGCGGTTGCAGAGCGCCCAGGCGGCGCAGCTCGCTGCCCAGGAAGCGCTGGATGCGCTGACCTTGAAAGCGCCGTTCGATGGCGTGGTGGTTGAAGTTCGTGTTGAGGCAGGAGAATGGTTGGTTGCCGGGCAGGAAGCGGCGCTGCTGGCAAACTTCTCCGCCTGGGAGGTGCAAGCCATGGATGTGGCAGAGGCTACCGCGGCAGGCTTGCAGACCGGCGCACCGGTGATCGTGCGCCTGGATGCTTACCCCGAGATCGAGTTGCGCGGGCGCATCGAGCAGGTGGATTGGATTTCGCGTGAGGAAGATGGCGAGGTCTTTTATCCACTGCGGGTGAGCATCCTCGAAGCTGAGCCGCGCCTGCGGTGGGGGTTGACGGCGCGGCTGGAAATACTCCCCTGAGACAGGTATGTTATACTGAGGTGCAACTTTTTGCCCCAGGCGGGGTTTTTGTAGATGAAGATCCCGCCTGCCGGCGCAGCTTTTCGCCAAAGCAGGAGAGATCAGTGGAAGAATGGAGCGATGAAGCCATTCTGCAGCGTGCGTCGCAGGGCGATATTGACGCCTTTGGGGTGCTGTACGAGCGCTACGTAGGGCGTATCTTCAACTATGTCTACTACCGCACGGGCAGCGCTTCAGACGCCGAAGACCTGACGGCGCGCGTGTTCTTTCGGGCGATGCGCCACATTGGCACTTACACCAACCGCGGCCTGCCCTTATCGGCGTGGCTGTACCGCATCGCTCACAACCTGGTGGCGAACTGGCACCGGGATAACAGCCGGCGGAAGGAGATCCCGTTAGATGAAGCGATCAGTTTCCGCACGACGGTTGAGCACCCGGAGAGCAGCCTGGTTGATATGGAAGAGCGCGAGCGCCTGCTGAGAGTGATCCGCTGCCTGCCGGAAGATCGGCAGCAGCTCCTGATCCTTAAATTTGTTGACCACCTCTCGAACGCCGAGATCGCGCAGATCATGGGCAAGACCGAGGGGGCGGTCAAGAGCCTGTACCACCGCACACTGCTGTCGCTGCGCAACGAGTACCACCTGGCGCTGTCCGATGCGGACAGCGAGTGAGCGGATGCAGAGTGGTTGATCGCTGGCAGGTGAGTCAAACGAGGGAAGCTATGTCGAGACAAAGGTATGAAGAAGAAAATGAAATGAAGGATCTGGAAGTGCACCTGGAGAGCGCACTGGCGCCGGTGAACCCACGGGCAGAGTTCATTCGCGCTTTGGAAGACACGCTGGCGCGCGGGGCGAACCTGGATGATTTTCGAGGCGATGTGCGGCGCGCCATCGGATTTGGCTTCACAGCGGCGGTGGGATTGCTGGGGGGCGTCCTGGCGCTGGCAGTGGGCGTGCGCGCCATCATCGCGCTGTTCAACCTGTTCGGTTATGGTGGATTGAGACGCTCGTAGGATCGAGAGGTCGGCGAGAGCGCCTGGCGGGGGGGCGTGAGACAATCGAGGGCCGCACAGGCCCTTTTTTATCGAGAAGTGGGGAATCGCAACGCCAGGGGTGACGAATAACACTTGACGCAGGGGCGTGGATGTGCAAAATAGAATAGAATTCGGAGCATGACAGGTGGGGTGGGGCGCGCCTTAACCAGCGCGAAGAGCCTGGCAGGCTGGTGGGCAGAGAGGCTTTGCCTCGCTGTGCAGGACTGTAAGAATTGGCACGCAATTTGCAACACACCGGGTGGGAGATCCTATGGGAAGCAAAGTGAAAATCATAGTCAAAGATGATGAAGAGAAGGATGATTCCAATAGCTTTGGAAAGGTGCTGCTGCGTTTGATCATCTGGGGATTAATCATCCTGATCTTCATCGCTGCGTTGATGACCGGTTTTGCTGGAGAGTCTATATGGGCGTCGATTCTAGAGCAAACCCCACCGACGCAAGATATGGGCGGTGGTATGGGAGGCCAGCCGCAAACGGAGTCGGGTATGTCTGAACCAACCAGTACCGTCGCACCGGCCAGTGATGAGAATCCCTCTCAGCAGCCGATACCAGCGGTGATCTTGCAGCCCACAGCTTGGGTTTACCCCGCTCCTCCACAGCCCGCTCCCACTCAGCCTGCCCTGCCATCTCCAACCACCTCGGTGATGGAAGGCGCTTGCCCTTATTTTGACGGAGCTGTAATACTCGTAGAATTAAACAGCAGCGGATTTAGTCCCACCTGCTTCAGCATTGCTGCATGGCAACGCCTGAGTATTACCAACCGGTTGGATGCAACAGTCCAGCTTTCGATACGAGATCACTCGATGCAGCTCGGAGCGGGGCAGAGCGGGGAATTCTCTGAGCCATTGGGGAGCCTGCTAATACCTGGAGCTAATGATCTGATCGCTGACCAGTATGGGGTTGCACAGATCTGGCTGGTGGTGCGCTAGCGGAGCGTTGGCAATTCCGGATGGCGGGATTGCGCAATGGGCGCTCACTCCGACAAATTGCCCGGTTTCAGATAGCGCATATTCAAATGGGGGCGAATTTCGTCGTTCACCGCGTCCTTGAGCAGGTTGCCGGAAACATGCATCAGCGTATCGCCAAAGTCGCTGTCGATGCCCATGCTCGCCAGGCAGGGGAAATGGTGGTGAAGCAGCCCGGCTTTTTCGGCGGCTTCGTCCACGGGCAGCCCTGCCAGGCCCTGGGCGACGAAACGGGCGCAGCCGCACACGGCATCGCGCTGCACCTGGGCTGATAGGATGGTGTGGGTGGAGTCGTCGACCTGGATTTGAAGCCTGGGTCGCCCGAAGTAGCGGGCAAATTCGGCGATGCGCTCATCCTGGTAGGCGACTTTCTGGCGGCGCGCCAGCCAGTATTCGTCCTCGGTCAGCGAACAGAGCGGTTTGGGGGTGGCGCAGACGATGTTCATGCGCTCCAGCCAGCCGCGCAATTGTCGCGCCAGGCCGCGCGGCAACCAGGATTCGTTGTCCACGGGCGCCAGCACGGCTTTGGCGCCGGTCATGCTGGCGATTTCCGGTAGCAGCTCGGCGACTCCCTTGACTTCGGCGAAGGAGACCAGCAGATCGCATGCCGGCAGTTCAGGGGGCAGGAAATCTTCCGGGTAGTCAATCACCAGGGGGAAGCGATCGGGCGCCTTCCAGGTTTCCAGATGCCATGTGGATGGGGCGTGCTGGCGAACGTTGTCAATGTGGCGCAGTCCATAATCGCCTGTGTAAACGAAGAGAATGCGCATATTCATTCGGTGGGCTCCCAGGCGGTGGCTGGCTCGCTGCGGGCTGAGGCGCGGCGACCGGCCAGGATCGTCGCTGCGGTGATTGCCAGGAAGAGCAGCAAGGCGATGCCATTGAGCAGGCCGCCCCAGCGGCGTAGCCAGGCTACCAGCAGCAGGTCGCCGCTGACGCGCATCAGCAAGGACAGGTGCAGCAGCGCCAGGTGGGTGTAGAACCAGGGGGTGAAGCGGATGGGTAGGCCAAGCACCGCCGGGAAGATGATCGGGGCATGACCAAAGATCATCGAGATGATGAAACCGACCAGGATGGTGTGCAAGACAGCGTCGTAGTACAGGCCGGCTGCGACAGGGCCATGAATGACCTGCAGCAGTCCGCCGAGCGTCAACCAGGCGTAGCCGGAGAGCAGGCAGATGGCGGCGAAGCGCGGCAGGCCGGGTTTGTGGATGGTGCGGCGGGCGATGTCCCAGCGCAGCAGCCACGCCCCCAACGCCAGCCAGGCTGCGCCGACGAGGCGCACGCCAGCAGCAGGGTTCCACAGGCTGGTGGCCAGGCCTGACAATGCGAGCAGGACGACGAGCTTGAACAGGTTGGCTGCCAGGTTGGGCAGGCGCGTGATGCGCCCCAACTCGAGCCGCTCACCAGCCACGGTGAGCACCAGAAAAGCGATCCACCAATGCGCCACCTGGGAGATGGGTTGTCCCAGCCACCACAGCAGGTTGCCAGAGAGCCAGGTCAGCGCGCCCAGCGCCATGCTGGCGGTGTACGTTGCCAGGTGGGTGCGCAGAATGACGATGAAGATCAAAACGAGCGCCAGGCTGCCTGACAGGAAGAGCGTGGCAGCGAGGGAGGTTGGCGCGCCCAGCAGGATGAGCAAGCCACCGGCGACGGAGAACCCTGGCGCCAGGTACATCCACGGCTTGCGCAGGGCCACGGCGCGCTCCAACGAGACCAGCGCGCCGAGAAAACCCGAGATCATCAACGGGCCATGCCCCAGCGGCAAACTGCGCTGCAGGGCAGGCCAGCTCCAGCCGATGCGCAGCCAGCCGCCCCAAATGGCTGCCAGCAAGGCGAGCAGAGCCAGCCCGAGGAGAGGAAAGCGCAGCCGCATCAGCAAGCCAGTCACCTGGCCTCACTCTTTCCCACCAAGCATCAACAGCAGCATGGTGACGGGCTGGTGGGCAAAGATGCTGTGCGGAAGGTTGGCGGGCATGTACGCCCAGCTTCCAGGCCCGGCTTCGTGGGTTTGGTCGCCCAGGGTCAGGCGCGCCTTGCCTTGCAGGATGTGCAGGATGGCGGGAACGGAGGCGGTGTGCTCGGATAATTCTTGTCCAGGGGCAAAGGCAAACAAGATGGCTTTGTTTTGCCCGGCGCGCAGGAAGGTGCGGCTGACAATGCTATCAACCGGCGCATCACCGAGCAACTCCTGGAGATTGGGCGTAAAGAACAGTTCGTTGGCGCTCATGATTTTTCCTTGAAAAATTGATTGTCGGGTTGCCGTTTGAGCTTAGGCAGGTGGGTGATCCATGTCGAGCGCAGCGTGCAACTCCTGGAGGAAGGGCTGCTCCGGCAAGTGATAGATGCGCAGCGCATCGCCCAGGGTTTCGAAGGGCGACATCTGGCAGCCGAGACAGTTCATGCGGTACTTCAGGAAGACCGGCGCGGCTTCGGGGTGCTGCTCCAGCAGCTCGGCGACGATCATCTCCAGGGGTTGGAAGGATTGGCTGATCATGCAGATACTCTTTACCAAAGCGTGGTTTTCGGTTTAAGGATAACAAAGTATTCTGGTGCGCACTTTGCGCCAGCGCAAAAAGCAGCGACCAGGAGCGGGAATCACACCTGTGAGTCCGAAGGTTTCTCGCTGGGCGGGGGATGGGGAGCTGGCAGGTCTTCGGCAATGGTCACCAAGCCGTGAGGGAAGCGAATGAGGATGCGCTCTCTGCCAGCGGAGATGATGCCGCGCTCCTCCCATTGACTGAGCGTGCGCGAGACGGTGAACAGGGTGGTGCCCGTCATTTCGGCCAGGTCCTGGCGCGAGACGGGCAGGTCGATCAGCACGCCCTGCTCTGTTTTGCGACCAGCCTGGCGCGCCAGGCGCAGCAGGCCGCGCGCGATGCGGCGCTCGACGCGCTCGGTGGTCAGCTCGCGCAGGCGATCCTGGAATTCGATCATGCGCTGCGAAAGCTCCTGCAGGGCATTGAGGGCGATCTGCGGGCAGCCGATCATCAGATGGTGCAGGTCACGGCGCGACCAGGAGAGCACCAGCGCGCTGCCAATCGCCTGGGCGCTCACCGGGTAGCGCTGCGCTTCGAGCAGGGAGATGACAGCGATTGCCTGTCCCGGTGAAACCAGGCCCATGTTGATCTGAGCGCCCTCTGGGGTGAGCTGGAGCAGCCGCAAACGCCCCTCCGCCAGGACGTAGACGCGCTCGGCGGGGTCGTCTTGATAAAAGACAAATTCTCCCTCCTGGTAGTGGGCGGCGACAGCGTAAGCCATGACGCTGCGCAGAGCCGGCGTGTCCAGGTTGTGAAAGATGTCTGCCTGGGCGATGACTGCCAGGTGTTCAGCGTGTGCGGTCATCGAGAGCCACCATCTCCCAGAAGTTGGACAGCCAGCCAGCGCGCCTCGGCAATCAGATCGGCTTCGACGGGCAGGGTATGTTCGGGCGTGATGCGCACCAGGAAGTGTTCAGCGACTTGACGGACTTGCTCGGGTACATCGGGCAGAGCCGCCAGGCGGCGCAGGTTGTCATAGGCGCTGGGACCCAGTGATGATAGGCCGCGCTGGCGAAAGTAGGCGCTGACCGCCAGGCCAGCCGCGCGGCGCGCACAAACCCGCGCCATGCCTTCGTTTTTGGCGGCGCGAGCCGATTCGGCGCGTTCCAGCTCCCTCTGGAAGCGTTGGTATTCACCGTCATCCATAAGTTGATTTTAACCGATTTCGACGCAATCTTTGCCGCGCTGCTTGGCCCGGTACAAAGACTGGTCAGCCTGGGCGAAGAGCGCTTCCAGGTTGGTTGTCCGCTCTGTCACCAATGTCACGCCGATGCTGAGGCTGGTTTGCAGGATGCAGTTATTGTAGCGGATATACAACTGGCGCACGCGACTGGCTAACCGCTCTGCGACCTCCAAGGCGGTGGGCAGGTCGGTTTCCGGGAGCATGATAAAGAATTCGTCGCCGCCGTAACGGCCGAGGAGATCAATGCTGCGCAGATTGGCTTCCAGGCAGCGCGCCACCTGGCGGAGCACCTGGTCGCCGCAGGGATGACCGTAGGTATCGTTGACGCGCTTGAAATCGTCGATATCTGCCATGATAGCGGCCAGGGGGTGTTTGAAACGGTGAGCGCGTGTCACTTCACGCTCGCCCACCTCGACCAGGCCGCGGCGGTTGTAGAGAGAAGTCAGCTCATCGGTGATCGCCTGCCGTTGGATCTGGGCGTGCAAGCGGGCATTTTGCAAAGCAGCGGCGGCGGTCGTCGCCAGGGCTCCCAAGAGGGCGCGATCGGCTTCGTTGAAAGCCTCCAGCCTGGAGGTGCTCAACACGAGCACACCCAGGGGTCTGGCGTCATTGTACAGGGGGGCGATCAAGACCGGCGTCGGCCTGTCTTGTTCGTTGCTGGCGGCATGGACCAGGAGCGGCTGGCGGCTGGCGATGGCTTGCCGAAAAGGAGCTTCCAGTTCGGCTGCCGGAACAAATGAGATGCGTTGATCCTGGAAAGCGGTGGCGGCGCGCAGCTCCAACTCGCCGGTGTTGGCTGAGAGCAAGCGGATCTCGCCTTTCTCAGCCGATGGGATGGCGGTTTTGGCGGCGTCCAGTATTGCGCCCAGCAGCGATTCCAGATCCAGGGTGGTCAATAAGGCCGAGGTGGCGTGGTTGAGCGCGTCCAGCTCCCTGGCGCGCTGTGTCTGAAGCAAGTAGAGTTGGGCGCTCTCCAGGCTGAGCGAGATACGGTTGGCGACATCCTGCAAGAATAGAAGGCCGTCGTTTTTGAGGAAAGGAGATTTGCCATGATCCAGCAGAGTGATCACGCTGGACACCTGGCCTTGCAGGGTAAGCGGGAGGAGCAGAATCTCGTTCAACGGCGCGTTGCTTGCCTCGGCGGGCAAGCCGGCGCTTGCTGGAGATAAGACCTGTGGGGAGGTACTTTGAAAGACCTGAGCGATGGAGGAGGTGGGGTCGTTCAACCTTTCCGAAAAAGCCACCAGGAGAGCTGTGTTTTCAACGCCGCCAGCGAAACGAGCTTCGATCAGTTCGACCTGGCGCGTTCGCGGGTAGCGTGTGTGCAACAGACAGCTTGCGCCGGTTTTTTCGCACAGGTAGCCGGCTATCGCCTCATAAATCGCGGAGGGATTGAAACCCGCCTCCATCAGGCAGCGACTCAGGCCAGCCAGTAAGTCTGCGCGCCAGGCAGCAGCCTGTATGCGATGCTCTTCGTTGCGCTGGATGGTGACATCGCGAACCAGGGTGATGACCCGCACGGCCTGGTCATCCTGGATGATGGGGATCAAATAGGTTTGGGTGAACACATCCCCTTCGGGGAGCGAAAAGTGTTCTTCATATATGCGTGATTGGCGCGTGCTAAAGGCGCGCGCACATTCCTGGGCCAGGGCGGGGGAGAAAAAGTGGAACAAGGAGAACAGGCGGGCGCCAACCGGCTCGACGCCGGGTGTGAGCTTTTCTACCCAGCGCCGCATGGCGCGGTTGCACAGCAAGATGGTCAGGTCGCGATCGGTCACCAAAAGGCCGTCTTCAATGGCGTCGATGGTCGTCTGGTAGAGCGTGCTGGAGGAGCGCAACGCTGTCTCAGCTTCCTTGAGCTCGGTAATGTCATGCGAGATGGTGACCACGTACTGGACGCGCCCCTGGTTGTCGAATACCGGGCGCGAGCGCACCATCTTCCAACGTTCCTGCCTATCCTTCAGGAAGCGCATCCTCAAAACCTGGTCGGACTGAGGTTTGCCTGCCAGCAGGGATTGTGGAGGAAGTTCTGATGCAGGCAGCAGCTCACCGTTGGCATCCAGGATTTGGTAGCTGCTGCTCCATGAATTATCCTGGAAGAGCTCGTCTACGACGCGCAGGCCAGCAGCCTGGGCTGCGGCGGTGTTGGCGTACACCAGGCGACCGCTGGCGTCCAAAACAGTGATGGCATCGGCGACGCTTTCCAGGATGACCGACAACTGCCGAGATGTGCGTTCGAGCTCCAACTCGTAATGCTGGCGCTCCAACGCGCTGATGACCAACTCGCCGGTGAGCCTGAGCAGCAGGTGATCGGATGGTCCCCAGGTTGGTGTGGCTTTGGAAGCGGTCATGCCGATGTAGCCGCTCAATTCACCAGCGCGCATCAGCGGCGCGGCGACAATCGCTGTGCAGGCGGAGGCGCGCGTTTCGGGCGGGCAACAGGCGCATTTTTCCAGGTCTAGCTGGAGAACATCCCGCTTGACCAACCAGTATTCGCCGCCAGGCGGGTAGCGTTGGATGAGCTGCTGAAAGACCTCGTCTTGGGCGGCAGCCTGCCCCGAACGCCATTGATAGGAGATCCGCACCTGGCTACCGATGGCGCTGGTATCCAGGATGAAGCAGCGGTTGGCCTGGGCATGTTCGCCAACCATGTGCAGCGCCTGTTGGATGGCTGAGTTCAGTTGAGCAGCGCTGACATTCAGGAACAGGGTAGAAATTTCAGCCAGGATCTGCTCGAGCTCCACCTGGCGTCGCAGGGATTCCTGCAAGGCTTTTTGCCTGGTAAAATCTCGATTGGAGCCCCGCCTGCCCAGGTAGCGACCATCGGGGGCGATGATTGCCAGGCTGACGTGATCGATCCAGCGTTCCACGTTTTGAGGCGTGCGAATGCGAAATTCAGCCCGCAGCGGTTTGGAGCTGATCAGGCTGGTCTGGAACGTGTCTGTGATGACGGAGCGGTCATCGGGATGGGTGATCTCGAAAACCAGGCTGGGTTTCTGGAAAAAAGCTTCTGGTGGATAGCCGGTGATGCGCTCTACCGATGGCGAGATGTAGATGTAATTGCCTTCGGGGTCCACCCAATACACCCAGTCGGAGCTATAATCGGCCAGTGTTCGGAAAAGCTCTTCACTCTGGCGGAGTTGAGCCTCTGCTTGCTTGCGCTCGGTGATATCGCGAAACCGGAGGAGAAGGTTGCGGTTATCAGCGGGGCGACGAAGGGGTAGGCAGGAAATTTCGAGGGTGCATGAGCGTCCATTCCGCAGGCTGGTGTCAATCTCGAATGTGAATGGAGAGTCAAGCTGCTGATCGAGGTGCTGCTGGCAGGCGCTGAGAAAATTCAAGCGTGATTCGGGCGGCATCAGCATGCTGAAATGCTTGCCGCTGAGCTCTTCAGCGGGCAGGCCGGCCAGCTCCAGGCAGGCGCGGTTGGCAGCCAGCACCCGCCCTGCTTGATCTGCAAGCAGGACTGGCTCGGGCGAATCTTCCCACAGAGCATGATGAATTTGCAGCCAGAGCTCGTTCATGGCTAATGGAAAATGAATATGAATTTAATAAAATTTTAACACGCTGTTGAGCAGAAATTCATAATAATTTTCTAGCTTGCTAAGCTGTAAGGCAGAGACGGTATGCAAGCGCATGCACCTGGTTATTCTCAGCGGTTTGCTTTCCAAAGGCAATTCAATTAGAATGGGTGCATCCCTGGAAAATTCGTTGAAAGGAAAAGTGTCCATGGAAATTGCAGTAGCGCTGGGCGGAGGCGGCGTCAAGGGTAATGCGCACATCGGGGTGATGCGCGTTTTGGAACGAGAAGGCTTTCAGGTGCGGGCGCTGGCCGGCACGAGCGCTGGTGGGTTGTGGGGCGTGCTGTTTGCTGCCGGGTACAGCGCGGATGAGATCGAGCAACGCTTCATGGGATTGGATCCGGATTTTCTGTACCAGCGCAAGCCTGGCGATGGACCCGCCATGTTGGGCCTGGGCGGGCTGCACCAGATGCTGGAAGAGACACTGGGCGAGACGACCTTCGAGCAGTTGGAGATCCCTTTCGCGGTGACAGCGGTGGACCTGGACACGGCTCGCCCGGTGGTGCTGCGCCATGGGCGGGTGCGGGATGCCATCCTGGCGACGATCGCCGTACCGGGGATTTTTCCACCGGTAATGATGAATGGTCACCACTTGATCGATGGCGGTGTGCTCAACCCCGTCCCGGTGGATGTGGCGCGTTGGCTGGCGCCCGGGTTGCCGGTGGTGGCGGTGGTGCTCTCGCCGCCGCTGGAAAGCTGGGAGGGCGCGGATAAACCGCGCTTGTTGAACACGCTGCCGTTCCTGGCGAACTACATCGGAAGGCTGCGCGTGGCGCAGGCCTTCAATATCTTCATGCGTTCGGTGGATATCGCCGGAGCGAAGTTGACCGAGCTGAGGCTGGAAGTAGAGAAGCCAGATGTTATCATCCGCCCGGAGGTGCCACAGATCGGGCTGCTGGACCGGGTGGATGTGCACGAAGTGGCGCGCCTGGGAGAACAGGCAGCCATCCAGGCGCTGCCAGCGCTGCGCCGAGCGACGAGCTGGCAGGGTTGGCTGGCGCGGCGCATTGGCCTGACAGGCGCTCACCGCAAAGTGGCCTTGAATTGATTTTGCCATGAGCAGGGACCTGCGCAAGTACGCCCGGCAAACCAACTTCCGCCTGGCGCTGGGTGGTATACTGGTTTTATTTGTCGTGGGCGGAGGCATGATCTGGATAGTTTATGGAAGAGAGGCAGCAATATTGGGCTTCATTTGCCTGGCGGCTGGCCTGGCGCCAATTGCCCTGGTGTGGTTGGCGCTGGGTGGCCTGGAAAAGCTGGTCCGGTTTTTGGATAAGGATTCGTGAGCTGGTGGAAGGCAGCACGGTCAGTATCGAGTGAAGATCGAGACGCGAAAATTCGAGGATTGGGTGTTCAAAGAGCGCCGCCCGGATGGAGAAGGTCCGTCGCCGGTGATTTTGACGCTGCACGGTTGGACGGGGGATGAGCAGGCCATGTGGGTGTTTGCCAATCGCATGCCGCAGGATGCGCTGCTGCTTGCGCCGAGGGCGCCTTACCCATCGCCGCTGGGTGGTTACTCCTGGCATGCGCAACAACACAAGGTGTGGCCCTGGGTGGACGATTTCAACCCAGCGATCGAGGCGCTGTTTCAAGCGCTGGATGGAGGACATTTTCCAGAGGCAGACACTTCCCGCCTGGCATTGGTGGGCTTCTCTCAAGGGGCTGCGCTGGCGTACGCCCTGGCGTTGCAGCACCCGCAGCGGGTGCGAGCGCTGGCGGGGCTTTCCGGTTTCATGCCCGAGGGAGCTGAAGCCCTGGCGCGCTACCGACCGCTGGAGGGGATGCCGGTTTTTATCGCGCATGGCTCCCAGGACCAATTGGTGGCTGTGGAAAAAGCGCGAGCAGCGGTGCGGATTTTGCAGGAGGCTGGCGCAAAGGTGACCTATTGCGAGGACGATGTCGGGCACAAGCTGGGGGCAGGCTGTTTCAAGGGCCTGGAAAACTTTCTCAGGAGCACTTATGTTTCAAAATAACGAGGCCAGGCTGTCGATACAATGCCCGCGCTGCCGCAAGCTGGTCAGCCGCAACGCAGAGCGCTGCTACAACTGCGGATTGCCGCGGCCGGGCCTGTTTTACCGCTTCCCGGCGCTGGTAACGCTGATGCGCGGCAATTTCAGCTCTGTGGATGCCATCATCGCCGTGTGCTTTGGCATCTATGTGGTGTCCATGCTGATGAGCCTGGAGGCGCTGTTCGCTCCCGGAGATATGTTCAGCATGCTGGGACCGAGCGGTGAAGCGTTGTACCGGCTGGGGATGGGCGGCGCCATTCCCTGGATGCAGGGGCGTTGGTGGACGCTGATCACAGCCACTTTTCTGCACGGCGGTATCCTGCACATTGCATTCAATATGATCTGGCTCAAGCGCCTGGGGCCGTGGGTCGAAGAGCTTTTTGGACCTTCGCGCTTCTGGCTCATTTACGTCGTGGCTGGGATCACTGGCTCGGCGGCTTCCACCCTGGCGGGGACGTATTATTTCGTCGGCGCATCGGGTGCCATCTTCGGCTTATTCGGGGCGCTGATCTATTACGGGCGCGCCCGCGGCGGCACCTTTGGATCGGCGCTGTTCAGGCAGATGTTGATTTGGGTGGGAATTGGCTTCCTGTTTGGCCTGGCGATGCCGGGCGTGGATAACTGGGGCCACGCCGGAGGATTCCTGGGTGGATTGGCGTCAGCCTTCTTGCTGGGTTACCAGGAGCGCAGGCGGGAGGGGTTCTTCCATCATCTGCTGGCAATCGCCGTGCTGCTGCTGGTGTTGGTCAGTTTTGGCTTGATGATCTTCAGGGCGATCACGGGGTAAAGTCCGAAGTGGTCAGGCAGGTGAGGGTCAAGCAAACCGGAGGTGGTGGGGCTGGCGTCAGGCCGGTTTGCCAGCCAGCCAGATCGACGCTCCCTGGGGGTGCTCGGGCAACATCAGCATGCCATCTTGAACGGAGCGCCGCTCGCCGCTGAAAAATTCGGTGAAGGCAACGCCATCTGGGACGCCGGCCAGGGCGAGCGGTATGCCGCCAGCCGGGCGCGGCGTGGGAGAGCGCTGGGCAACGACCAATGCATACGCCTGGGGGGATTCGCGCAGGTAAGCGAAGGCATCGTTTTCTTCGAGGATTTCCTGGAAACTGCCGCTTTGCAGGGCGGGCGACTGTTTGCGCAGCTTGATCAAGGCTCGGTAAAAGGCGAGCAAAGACTGGTCCCAGGCGGATGGGTCCCAGGGCATGCAGCCGCGGCTGGCAAGCTGGGGATGGTCGGCGAGGCCGATTTCGTCACCGTAATAGACGCCGGGGACGCCCGGATAGGTGAACTGCAGGGCGATTGCCAGGCGGTGCAAACGCGGGTTGCCTCCCAGGGTGGACAGGATGCGCGAGGTATCGTGGGAATCAAGCTGGTTGTACTGCTGAACGGCAATTGCCCACGGAATGCCAGCGCGGCGTTGTCGCCATGATTGGAGCAGGGCGCGGGTGGGCAGAGGCTGACCGACGCTGATGGTTTCGTTCAAGCCATGCGAGCGGTAACGCACCTGGTTGAGCCAGTGTTCCAGGGGGATGGTGAAGCCGGCGTAGTTCATCACGCCGTCCCACTGGTCGCCCTGGAGCTGGGGGGTGGCGTCGAAGAAATTCTCGCCGATCAGGTAGGCCTGGGGGTTGACGTGCTTGACCGCGGAGCGAATACCGCGGGCGATTTGGTCGCCAGATTGGAGAGGACCCTGGCGGGCGAGCATATTGGCGACATCCACGCGCCAGCCATCGGCGGAGAAAGGCGGCAGCAGCCAGCGGCGGAAGATAGCGTCCGGGGCTTCGTACATGCGCCAGCGCAGTTCATGGCTGGTGTAGTTGAGCTTGGGAAGAGACCAGACGCCCAGCCAGGTGGCGTACTCATCGGGATAATTGAGAAAGGTGAAGAAGCCGGCTTCTGGGGAAGAAGGGTCGCGTTGGGCAGTCTGGAACCAGTGGCTGGCAAAGCCGCAGTGGTTGGGGACGATGTCGAGGATGTAGCGCATGGAGCGGGCATGCAGGTTGTCGGCGAGGCGGATGAGGGCTTGGTCGCCGCCCAGGTAGGGGTCAACTTGCGTGTAGTCAACGACATCATAACGATGGTTGGAGCGGGCGGTGAAGACCGGGTTGAGGTAGAGGGCGTCGACGCCCAAGGATTGGAGATAGTCCAGGCGTTGGAGGATACCGGGCAGGTCGCCGCCGTAGAACACCATGGAGAAAGGTGTGCCCGGGTCTGGCGGGGATCCCCATGGGAAAGTGCGTGGGCGTGCGCCGCGGATTTCCCAATCCTGGGGGCGAGGGTCGTCGGCTGGCGAGCCATTGGCAAAGCGATCTGGGAAGATCTGGTAAAAGACCGCGCTGCGCACCCAGGCGGGTTGCGCATAGTCGGCGACCAGGCGAAAGGCGCTGGCGTCGAGCGGCTCAGCCTGGCTCAAGCCAGCAGCGCTGTAGTGCCACAGTCCACCCGGCGTGACCAGCACGAAGCGGTAGAGCACGCGCGGTTCGCTCATCGTGATCTCGACCTGCCACCAACGCGCCAGCCGCGTGTCTTCGATGAGCGTCATGGGGGTGAAGGATTGCTCGCCGTCCGGGGCGGTGCGCAGGTAAACCGCCTTCACCTGGGCGTTGGGGTGGCAGCGCAGGCGCAGCGTGATGCGCTCGCCCAGGGAGGGTGTGGGGTTGGAGAGGAAGAGAGGCGACCCGTCGTGGTGGATCGATTGCAGCCAGTCGATGGTGTGGAGAGTGTCGGGCATGGCGCGGTGGGCGCTTTTTCAGGTAAACAAGGGCTGGTAAAGGGCTGCGGAGGCGATGGCAGCTTCTTGCTGGTCGGGCGCCATCGGTGTGAAGTTCTCGCAGGCCTGGAGCACGAGGGGCAGCAGGCGCGTATCTCCGGCGGTGCAGATGCCGGTGACGCCGGGTTGAGAGAGGGCGAAATCCACCGCTTGCTGGATTTGCTCGGGCTGGTCGAAAGGCTGGTACCAGGTGGTGTAATTCCTGGGTGTTTCTCCCCACGGGCCGCGGGTGATGGACTTGATGATCATCACGCCGACCTGGCGCTGGCGACAAAGTTGCAGCAGCTCCGCTGCGCTGCGGCGAAACTCGGGATCGGCGCATTGCACAAAGTTGAGCGGGAAGAGCACAGTATCGAAGTTGAAGCGGCGCAAAGCCTCGATGAAGAGCCGCGGGCTGGAGCTGCCGTGCCCGGTGATGCCCAGGTAGCGGGTGAGACCAGCTTGTTGTGCCTCGACCAGGGCGTCCAGCGCGCCGCCCGGGCGCGTGGCCGCGTCCAGCTCTTCCAGGCTGGTGATGGCGTGAATCTGGTAGAGGTCGAAATAGTCGGTTTGCAGGCGGGCAAGCGAGCGGCGCATCTCTGCCAGGGCACCTGCTTTGCTGCGCTGCATGGTTTTGCAGCCCAGGAAGAAACGCTGGCGTTCCTTCGCCATCCAAGGCGCCAGGCGCTCTTCGGCAATGCCGTAAGAGGGGGCGACGTCGATGTGGTTGACGCCGTGCTCGATCAGCAGGCGCATGGCCTGGTCGGTTTCTTCTGGCGAGCTCGACCAGAAGGCTGCAGCGCCGAAGATGGCGAGCGTGCTGTGGTGACCGGTGCGCCCGAAAGGTCGTGTTTGCATGGCGACTCCTTTGTCCAATGGGTGGGCAATAACAGTGAGGCGAAGATACAGGCAGTGAAGAGGATTATACTGCATCGCTCAGCATGGGTTGATTCATTTTTGACCGGATCAGAGAGTTTCACGGGCTTGCGTAATCACGGCACGGCGCAACCCGATAGCAAGGGTCAATCAGCCAGGAGCAAAGCGCCGCTGCCCTTTGGATGGCGGGGAGATTGCTTCACCCGGCGCCGAACGCCGGTTCGCAATGACAGGCGGAGGCGCTGCGAGCGGCGGTTCTCCGAACTGCTCTGCCAAGCAGTCTTCTGGCGCGGAGGTTATGCCGCTTTGTGGCGTGAGTGCGGTCGATAATTGCGATGAATCTCTCTCGTCTAAGAGTTATAATTCTTCCGCATGGGAAATATCTCCTCCTGGCTACGGAAGATCTTCCAATCCAACCTTTCGGGTCATATCACCATCGTCTCTGGGCTGCCGCGCTCGGGGACGTCGATGATGATGCGCATGCTGGAGGCGGGCGGGATACCGCCGCTGAGCGATGGTCAGCGCGCGGCGGATGAAAATAACCCGCGCGGCTATTATGAGTTCGAAGCGGTGAAGAAGCTGCCCGAAGGCAAGTATGCCTGGCTGGCGCAGGCAAACGGGAAGGCTGTGAAGGTGATCTCGGCCCTGTTGGAGTACATGCCGGCGGGCTATCCTTACCGGGTGGTGTTCATGGAGCGCGACCTGGCGGAAGTGCTGGCCTCCCAGCGACGCATGCTGCTCAGGAATGGCCGGCAGGACGACATTTCGGATGCCGAATTGATGGCGCTGTACCAGTCTCACCTGGCGCAAGTGAAGCAGATGCTGCGCCAAAGGACGGGGATGCCGGTCTTGTACTTGAGTTATAATGATCTGATCGTTAACCCTGCGCCAGGTATTCAACAATTGGACAGGTTCTTGGGTGGTGTGCTGGAGCAGGGTGCGATGCGCGCGGTGGTCGATCAAACTTTATATCGAGAACGCAGTTCAGAAAAGGAGCTCAGTTAATTTATGGCGGAATCTTATCTTGTTACGGGTGGCGCGGGATTCATTGGCTCGCATTTGTGCGACAGCCTGGTAAGGCAAGGTCATCACGTGGTTGCCATCGATGATTTATCGACCGGCAAACTGGAAAATATCCAGCACTTGAAACCGTTGCCCAATTTTCAATTCGTGCGAGAGACGATCACCAACCTGCAAGTGCTGGACCGGTTAACCAGCCAGGCGTCCATCGTCGTGCACCTGGCGGCTGCAGTGGGTGTGAAGCTGATCGTGGAAGACCCGGTGCACACCATCGAAACTAACATTATGGGCACCGAGGCGGTGCTGACCACGGCCAACCGTTACGGGTGCAAGGTGTTGATCGCCTCGACCTCAGAGGTGTACGGCAAGGGCGTCAAAGTGCCCTTCAGCGAAGATGATGACCGCCTGATGGGCTCCACCACGCACAGCCGCTGGGCTTACGCCACCTCCAAAGCGGTGGATGAGTTCATGGGGCTGGCGTATCACCGCCAGTTTGGGCTGCCGGTGGTGATCATGCGCTTCTTTAACACCGTGGGACCGCGCCAGACCGGGCAATACGGCATGGTGGTACCGCGCTTTGTGCAGCGCGCTCTGCGCAACGAACCGCTGGAAGTTTACGGCGATGGCAACCAGTCGCGCTGCTTCGCGGATGTCTCCGATGTGGTTGGGGCGGTTGTGAAGCTCTCGCAGAACGAACAGGCCGTGGGGCAGGTGTTCAACGTGGGCAATACCGAAGAGGTGTCCATCGCTGAGCTGGCCAGGCGAGTGATCGAACTCACGGGCAGCCAGTCCGAAATCCGTTATCTCACCTACGACCAGGCCTATGCGCCCGGCTTCGAGGACATGCAGCGGCGCGTGCCCAACCTGGAGAAGATCAAGCGCCTGATCGGCTACAACCCGCGCTACAAGCTGGATGATATCCTGCGGCGGGTGATCGCCTTCGAGCGTGAGCGCCTGGAAGCGCAGCAGGCCGGCGGAGAGTTCGTGTCATCTTTCTAGGGGTATGGATTACTTCTGTCACCCACAAGCGATTGTCGAAAGCAAGCGCATCGGTCCGGGAACGCGGATATGGGCCTTTGCCCATATCCTACCCGGCGCGGTGATCGGCGCGGATTGCAACATCTGCGATCACACCTTCATCGAAAACGACGTGATCATCGGCGATCGGGTGACGATCAAATCGGGCGTGCAGCTCTGGGACAGCATCACGGTGGAAGATGATGTGTTCATCGGCCCAAATGCGTCCTTCAGCAACGATCCCTTCCCTCGCAGCAAGCAGCACTTGACGGCGTATCCGCGCACCATCTTGCACAAAGGCGCTTCGATCGGCTCCAACGCCACCATACTGCCGGGCATCCGCGTGGGGCGCAACGCCATGGTGGGGGCTGGCTCGGTGGTGACGCACGATGTGCCGCCCAACGCCATCGTTTCGGGGAACCCGGCGCGTATCATGGGATACGACGCCGGTGAGGTGGATGTTGGCGCGGAAGCGATCTCCATGCCCACCGGAGAAGTGGGGGTGCGGGAAGTTGGGGTAGGGGGCGTGAGAATTTACCGCCAGCCGTTTGTGGAAGATCTGCGCGGCAACCTGAGCTTTGGCCAGGCGCCGGAGACGCTGCCGTTCACACCGCAGCGCTATTTCCTGATCCTGGATGTGCCCAGCAAAGAGGTGCGCGGTGAGAGCGCGCACCGTCAACTGTCTCAGTTCATCGTTTGCGTGCGCGGCAGCGTGCATTTGGTGGTGGACGATGGGCAGCATCGGGCGAACCTGATTTTGAATCGCCCGGATCTGGGTGTGTATATACCGCCCATGGTGTGGATCGTGATGTACCAGTTCTCGCCGGAGGCAGTTTTGATGGTGCTGGCCTCCGGGCGTTACGAGTCTGCGGAGTATATCCGAGATTACGAGGAATTTCTCCATTTGCGGGGTGTGGGATAGATGGCTTTGATCTCGATCATCGTACCGGTTTTCTTCAACGCTGGCACGCTGGAGGCGCTGCAAGTGCGGCTGGCTGCGCTGGCGGATCGTCACGCGGGAGATGAGTTCGAGTTTATTTACGTGGACGATGGCTCCGGGGATGACTCCCTGGAAGTACTGCGTCGACTGGCCGCGAAAGACCGGCGGGTGAGCGTGGTGAAGCTGAGCCGCAATTTCGGATCGCAAACTGCGATATTGGCAGGCATCAGCCAGGCGCGCGGGCAGGCGGTGGGCTTCGTGGCGGCTGACCTGCAGGATCCGCCAGAGGCGCTGGATGAGATGATCGCCGCCTGGCGAAGCGGTGAGCGGGTGGTGCTGGCAGTGCGGCGTGACCGCAAAGGCGACCCGTGGGCGACTCGGCTGTTCTCCAACCTGTTCAACATCCTGTTTTCCAGGCTGGTATTCAGCGGGTTCTCGCCGCAGGGAGTGGGCTTTTTCTTGATCGATCGGCAGGTGGCGGACGTGCTGCTGGCGTGTGAAGAGAAAAACCCCCACCTGGTGGGGCTGATCTACTGGACCGGTTTCCCGGTGCACAGCGTGGTGTATGAGCGGATGGAACGCACCGTTGGGAAATCGCGCTGGACGTTTGGAAAGAAGCTCAAGTATTTTATTGACGCCTTCGTCGCCTTCTCCTACCTGCCGCTTAGGGCGGCCTCGGTGATGGGCATCCTGCTGGCGCTGGCGGGAGGCCTGTACGCCGCCGCCCTGGTGGGGCTGCGCCTGGCCGGCGCGGTGCAGGTGGAAGGGTGGACGGCTCTGATGGTGGTGGTGCTGTTGCTCTCCGGTGTGCAGCTCATCATGTTGGGTGTGATCGGCGAGTACCTGTGGCGCAACTTCGACGCCTCCCGGCGCAGACCCGTGTTTATCATCGACCAGGTGATCCGTGCGACCCGGGCAGATGCAACGGAGAGCGCCAGTCGGCGGATGACAGAAAGGCCAGGGGAGAGCTTGTGATTGCCAGCTTGAGCGGAACGGTGCAGGAAGTGACCCATGATGGGGTCGTGGTGGAGGTGGGCGGGATCGGTTTGCACGTCTTCACGCCGGCGCCGCTGCGCGACGGTCTGCGAGTGGGAGAGCGGTTGACGCTGTTCACGCAGCTCGTCGTGCGCCAGGACCTGTTGGCGTTGTACGGCTTCGAAACGCGCGAGGCGCGCCAGTTTTTCAACCTGTTGCTGGGCGTGGACGGCATCGGTCCGCGCCTGGCGTTGGCTGTGCTCTCGACCTTGAGCATCGATGCCATGCGGCGAGCGGTGTTCCACGAGCAAGCAGAGGTATTCAGCCGGGTGCCAGGAGTGGGCAAACGCACGGCGCAGAAGATCCTGCTGTACCTGCAGGACCGCGTTCCAGGGGAGGCGGGATTGGAGCGGGTGGCAGCCATCTCGGATGTGGATGGCGAGGTGATCGCGGCGCTGACCGCCCTGGGCTACAGCGTGGTGGAGGCGCAGTCAGCGCTGCAGGCGCTGCCCAAGGACGCCCCTGACGAGGTCGAAGAAAAGCTGAGGCTGGCGCTGCAGTACATCGGGCGCTGATCGAAGAACTCAAATTGGAGAAGCTCAATCAATGTTCAACGATAAGAAGATTGCCTTTATCGGCCCGGGTGTGATGGCCGAAGCGATGATCAGCGGCTTGATCCGCCAGCAGGTGGCGCCGGCCGCAGCGCTGGTGGCAGCGGGTCCGCGCCAGGAGCGGCTGGACGAACTGCAGGCGCGCTACGGCATCGCTGGCACACTGGAGAATGCCGCGGCGGCGCGCCAGGGGGATGTGGTGGTGCTCTCGGTAAAACCGCAGCGCCTGGACAAGGTGATGGACGAGCTGCGCGGGGCGATACACCAGCAAGCCTTGGTGCTCTCGATCATTGCTGGCGCTTCCATGCGCAAGATCTCCCACGGGCTGAAGCACGAGGTGATCGTGCGCGCTATGCCCAACACGCCAGCCCAGATCGGGGAGGGGATCACGGTATGGACAGCGTCCCCCTCGGTGAGCGCCGAGCAGCAGGAAATGGCCCGGCGCATCCTGGGCGCGTTTGGCGAAGAGATCTTCGTGGAGGACGAGAGTTACCTGGATATGGCGACAGCCCTGTCTGGCACCGGGCCGGCGTATGTGTTCATCTTCATGGAGGCGCTGGTGGATGCCGGCGTGCACCTGGGATTCCCGCGGCGCATCGCCGAGCAGCTTGTCGCTGCCACGGTGCGCGGCTCGGTGGATTTCTATCGCACGCACGAAGACCAGGTGCACCTGGCGCGGCTGCGCAACCAGGTGACCTCGCCGGGCGGTACGACGGCAGCCGCGCTGTATTTCCTGGAGAAGGCCGGCTTCCGCACCGCGCTCAGCCGGGCGGTTTGGGCGGCGTACGAGCGCTCGCGGGAATTGGGGAAGGGCGGCGAGGCGCATCCCCCGCAGGAGCGGTGACCTGACTGCCTGGGCTGCTGCTCACCATCTCGCGGATGGGATGCTTCAGAACCAATAAGACTTCATGCAGCGCTACCACAACGATTTTCGATCGTAGCGACGGTGGCATTTCGGGCAATAGCCAGACTCGAACTCCCTCCGTTTCCCGGCGTAATCGCAGTTCTGGCAACGCACTTCGGGCATGATGCGGATCACCCCCAGCACGATGAGCACGATGACCAGCGAGAAGACGCCAATCTTCAGGAAAGCGCGGCGCTGCTGCCAGGCGGAGACCCGCTCGAAAAAGGCCTGGTCGTTGCCGATCATCAGGCCTGAGTACAGGTCGGATGGCTGGGCGCTGTCCAGCGAGGTCTTGATGCGCTGGTAAAGTCTTTCCTGGCCGAGTTCAGCTTCCAGGAATTGGAAGTTTGCCTGGTACCTTCGATACGCTTGCGGGGGTGTGCGGCTGACCGTCAGGTCTGGGGCGATGACGGTGTGGCTCTCGCCGCTGCCGCTGAAGTAGATGGCAAGTCCCTCATGGTACCAGTCGGGCAGATCGATCCCAGCGAAGCCCAGGGTGCTGTTGATGTAGGCGTGGACGAGCTCATGGGAGATCGTGCCCGGCAGGGTGAGATGCTGCAGCGCCCGCTCCTGCCAGTTGGTAGTGTCCTCAACCAGCACAGCCACATAGCGGATCAAGATGGTCACTCCGGCGACATCGGGGTTCTCGAAGGCCTGCCGAATGAGGGTGGGCATGGCTGCGCGTGAGGCGTAATAACGAACGAACACATAGCCGGTGGGCGGTGGAATTCCCACCTGGTCGCGCAGGGCAATGATGGCAGGATCCTGGCATTCGGCGAATGCGATCAAATCCAGGTAGGATTGGCCCTCGGGTGTGTGGTAGCCGCCAGCGAAAATCAAGTAATATTCCAGCAGGGTTCTGATCAGCACGACCTCTTCCGAGTCCTCGCCGCCAGAGCCGCCAAGGCACTCGTACAGCGCTGTAAACTCCTCCAAAGTCTGTTCAACTGCTGCGGATGAGGTGAGCGTGGGGTTGACTAACTGCTCGAACCAGCCAGGGCGAGCGGTGAAATCGAGCCAGAGTTGATCACATTCGGTTGGCTGATGTGGGGTTGGCGTTGCAGAGATAATCGGCAGGTCGCTTGCCCTGGCAATGGGTTTGATAGCCATCCAGCCGCATAACAGGACTGCCAATAATCGCAATGGCCAGCGCATACGCGTTGATCCTTTCCGGCGTCATGAGCCGGGCGACAGGTGCTGATGATTTAATCTTAGCACAATTCGCGATTGGAGAGACACCTGGGGGGTTGGCTGTGATCGCCCAGGCGAACCGAATGAGGCTGGCGTGCAGGTATGCGGTTTTGGGATTGTCTGAGGTGAGGGAGTTAATTTTCGGCGCGGGCTATTCACGTCTCCAGGTTTTCGGCGAGCCGAAGCTTGACCAACCTGGAGATCAGATCATAGGGAATGGGTTTATTGAGGGGAAAATGCACTGAGCCCTTTGTGCCCCCATAGGCAGCCAGGTCGGGTATAGCGTCCATGGCGGGCGTGCGCGGGTAGAAGCCGATGTGGCGCTTCCAGGCGCTGAACGAGACCAGGAAGCCATTGAGATAGTAGGCCGGCATGGCGTAGCCGATTCGCTCTTCGGCTTGCGGGGCGGCTTCTCGGATCACCTGGCGGATGTGGTGCAGCAGCGGCTGGACGTTTTCTGGTTGGCGGGCGATGTATTCGTCAACTCCGGTGGGATGGTTTGTGATCACTGGCACGGCGGTTTCTCCGGTGGATTCTTGGGATTATCGTTCCAGCGCCCGGCGAGCTCACGCCTGGCGGCTCAGGATATTTTGGGAGCGCCTGGCTCAGCAGCAATCGACTGCCTGGGCTCGGTTTTCACGCCCAGCCGGCCGCGGGTGGTGAACAGCAAGGCAGAGACCATCAGGGTGACAACCACCACACAGACCACCCAGTAGCTCTCACGGTCAGCGCCAGTAAGCAACGGGCTTACCATGGCAAACACCCGGTTCAAAGACAGGTGGCACAGCATGGGGATCAACACGCTCTCAGGTATAAAGATGGCGACAGGAGAGACGCTGCGCTGACGATCTGCAATCTCCCTGACCACAGGCTAAACACCAGCGCGCCCAGGTGAGCAGCGAGGATGATGCCCGGCGCGATCAGGTACCATTTCCAGCCTACCCGCCAACGGGACATCTCTCTCTACAAGCGAGCGGTTCCCTGGCGACCTGACACGAGCGCCAGAAGGAGTGTTTTGACCTTTCGAGGCTGGCGACAGATAATATGACTGAATTCATCTGAATTATATCCTGATCGGGAGCGCCGTCAATAGCCAGAAATCAGCTCTTCACTTGGTGGTTCTCTCGCCAAAAACCATCGTATGGCATGCCTTGCTGTTCCTGCGCCGTTGTGAATAACTGGACAAGCGTTCATCTTTCAGGTATCATTTGACCACTTTCAACAGGAAGGAATTGATGCGCGCATGGATTTTACCCAGCAGCTTCTCAAAGAGCTGACCGAGGCGTATGGCGTGCCCGGATATGAAGCCCCCATCCGGGCCGTTGTTCGCAAGCACCTTGAACCGCTTGGAGACCTCTCACAAGATAAAATTGGCAGCCTGATTTGCCGCAAGGTGGGCGCCGCACAAACCCCCCGGGTGATGATCGCCGGGCACATGGACGAGATCGGGTTCATGGTCAAGCACATCACCAAGGAAGGTTTTATTCGTTTCCTGCCGTTGGGGGGGTGGTTCGACCAGGTGATGTTGGGCCAGCGCGTGGTGATCCAAACCCGCAAGGGCGAAGTGGTCGGTGTGATCGGCGCAAAACCGCCGCACCTGCTCTCGGCGGATGACCGCAAGAAAGTGGTCGAGAAAAAAGATATGTATATTGACATCGGCGCCACCAGCGCCGAGGAAGTCGAAGCGGCAGGCGTGCGCCTGGGAGACCCGGTGGCGCCTCGTGCGGATTTCGTGCCCCTGGCGAACGGTAAGACATACCTTTCCAAGGCCTTCGATGACCGCGTGGGTGTGGCGCTGGTGGTTTCGACGCTGCAGGCGTTGCAGGGCAAGCCGCACCCCAACACGGTGTACGGCGTCTCAACGGTGATGGAAGAGGTTGGGGTGCGCGGCGCCACAACCAGCGTGCGCGCCGTCAATCCGGATGTGGCGATTGTGCTCGAATCGGACATTGCCGGGGATGTACCCGGGATCAGAGATGAAGAATCCTCGGTCAAGCTGGGCAAAGGGCCGAGCATGCTGATTTACGACGCGCGCATGATTCCCAACCTGCTGCTGCGCGACCTGGTGCGGGACACTGCAGCCGAGATCGGCGTGCCGCTGCAGCTTTCGTATGTCGAGGCTGGGGCAACGGATGGCGCGGCGATTCACCTGCACGATACGGGCGTGCCCACCGTGGTGATCGGTGTGGCTGCCCGGCACATTCACTCACACTCGGCCATTTTGCACCGCGATGATTACGATGGCGCGGTGCGGCTGTTGGAAGCGCTGCTGATGCGCCTGGATGCGGAAACCGTGGCGGGACTGACCCGCTGACAACACTGCTCGCCTGATCGATTAACTATCTGAACTTTATCCTTATTCTGCGGAGGAACAATGACCGACTTGATCTCTCAAATTACCGCCGACCTTCAAAAACAAATCGAGGCCTTCAAGCCAGAGTATGAAATGCGCGATGTCGGCACGGTGACGGATGCCGGCGACGGGATTGCGCGCGTGCGCGGGCTTTCGGATGTGCGCGCCCAGGAGCTGGTGCAGTTTGCCAACGGTGTGCTGGGTGTGGCGTTCAACCTGGAAGCCGACTCCGTGGGCGTGATCATCATGGGCGATTATGCGGAGATCGAAGAAGGCATGACGGTGCGCTCGACCGGGCGCATCGCCTCCGTGCCAGTGGGCGATGGCATGATCGGGCGCGTGGTGAATGCGCTGGGTCAGCCCATCGATGGCAAGGGGCCGATCCAATTCGAGCATTACCGCCCCATCGAGCGCATTGCGCCGGGCGTGGTGCTGCGCAAGGATGTGGATACGCCGGTGCAGACCGGCATCAAAGCCATCGATGCCATGATCCCCATTGGGCGCGGGCAGCGTGAGCTGATCATCGGCGATCGCCAGACCGGCAAGACTGCCCTGGCTATTGATACGATTATCAACCAAAAAGGCAAAGACCTGCTGTGCATCTACGTGGCGATCGGTCAGAAGAAAGCGGCCATCGCCCGCACCGTGGCCACGCTGGAGCGCTTCGGGGCGATGGATTACACCACGGTGGTGGTGGCGGCAGCCGATGAACCAGCTGCGCTGCAGTATTTTGCGCCTTATTCGGGCTGCACCATCGGCGAGGAATTCATGGAAACGGGGCGCGATGCGCTGGTGGTGTACGACGACCTGTCCAAGCACGCCTGGGCGTATCGCCAGGTGTCGCTGCTGCTGCGCCGCCCGCCGGGGCGCGAGGCATACCCCGGAGATGTCTTCTACCTGCACTCGCGCTTGTTGGAGCGCGCCGCACGCCTGGCGATCGAGTATGTGATCGTGCCGGCGGCTTTCCAGGGCGAGACCGCGGGCGTGGAGGAGTCGGTCGATCAGAAGGTTTACGGCGGACCGCTGGCGCGGCATGACGCTGAGCAGGCGCTGAAGGCCATGCAAGGCGATTTCAAGATCGTCCGGCGCAAGGGTTCGGGCGGTTCGCTGACCGCCTTGCCGATCATCGAGACGCTGCTGGGCGACGTTTCGGCGTACATCCCGACCAATGTGATTTCGATCACCGATGGCCAGATCTACCTGGAGAGCAACCTGTTCTACGCCGGCATTCGCCCGGCGGTGAACGTCGGTCTCTCGGTCTCGCGGGTGGGCGGCGACGCCCAAACGCGGGCGATGAAGCAGGTTGCCGGTCGCCTGCGCCTGGATATGGCGGCTTTCCGCGAGCTGGCGGCCTTTGCGCAGTTCGGCTCTGAGCTGGACAAGGCCACTCAGCAGCAGCTCAACCGCGGCCTGCACCTGCAGGAGATCTTGAAGCAGCCGCAATATGAGCCGGTATCTCTGGAGCATGAAGTGATCGTGATCTATGCGGGAACGCGTGGCTACGCCGACAAGGTTGCCCTGGACCAGATGCGCCGTTGGGAGCTAGATCTGGTGCGATTTATGGAAACCTCCTATCCAGAAATCGGGAAAGATATTTCTGAAAAGAAGCGCATCACGGAGGAAAACGAGGCCAGGCTGCGAGCGGCGCTGGAGGCTTTTACCAGCACCTGGCAGTAACCAGACCCGCTGGGCTGCGACCGGAAACAGGTACGCTGATCGCAATGACCGTGTAGAGACCACGAGGGACTATGTCATCTGCAAGAGAAGCTCGACTGCGCATTCGCAGCGTTAAGAATATCGCTCAATTGACCCGCGCCTTGCAGGCGGTCAGCGCCAGCAAGGTGCGCAAAGCGATGCAGGCGATGATGAACACCCGCCCGTACGCCACCAAAGCCTGGCAGGTGCTGACACACATCGCCGGTCAGCCGGGTCGGAATTCGCTGCACCCACTGCTGGCCAAGCGCGACCAGGTGAACGCCCGCCTGGTGGTGCTGATCACCGGCGACCGGGGCCTGGCAGGCGCTTACAACACCAATATTGTGCGCTTTGCGGTGCAGCAATTCGAGAACAGCCAGGCGCCGGTGCAGTTTATCACCGTGGGGCGCAAAGGGCGCGATCAAATGCTGCGCCGTCGTAAAAACATCCTGGCGGAATTCAGCAACCTGCCGGCTGCACCGACCTTCGCGGATGTTTCCGCCATCGGACGCCTGGCGGTGGACGAGTTCTTATCGGGAAGGGTGGATGAGGTGTACCTGGTGTACACCGATTTTGTCAGCATGGCAAAGCAGACGCCCACGGTAAAGAAGCTGTTGCCATTGGAATTTGCCGAGGGCGAAGGCCGGGTGGAGAGTTTCGCCGAGCATGCCCAGGGGCCGGCTGCGGCTTACATATATGAGCCCGGACAGATCGAGATCCTGGATGAGATCGTGCCGCGTTTCACCGCGCTGCAGGTCTTTCAAGCAGTCCTGGAATCGCTCGCCAGTGAACACGCTGCACGCATGGTAGCGATGAAGAACGCCACCGATGCAGCCACTGAACTGGCCGGAGCGCTGCAACTGGAATACAACAAGGCGCGCCAGCAATCCATCACCAACGAAATGCTCGACATCGCTGGCGGCGCAGAAGCATTACGGAGTTAGCGGAGGAAACATGGCAGAAGGAAGAGTTGTGCAGGTTTTGGGCGGCGTGGTGGATGTTGAATTTCCCGCCGATCAGCTCCCGGAGATCTTCGAGGCGATCGAGGTGCCTCGCGAAGGCAGCGACCGCCTGGTGCTCGAAGTGCAGAAGCACCTGGGCAACAACTGGGTGCGCTGCGTGGCAATGGACACCACCGATGGTTTGCAGCGCGGGCGCAAAGCGTTCAGCACCGGCGCTCCAATCATGGTGCCGGTGGGAACAGAGACATTGGGCAGAGTCTTCAATGTGCTAGGCGACCCGGTGGATAAGAAAGGCCCGGTGAAGCCCAGTGCGCGCTACCCCATCCACCGCCCGGCGCCGAAATTCTCGGAGCAAACCACGCGCGTGGAGGTGTTTGAAACCGGCATCAAGGTGATCGACCTGATCGCTCCCTTCACCAAGGGCGGCAAAACGGGCATCTTCGGCGGCGCAGGTACGGGCAAGACGGTGATCATCATGGAGCTGATCCGCTCGATTGCCACGGTTCACCAGGGGAACTCGGTCTTCGCAGGCGTGGGTGAGCGGACGCGTGAGGGCACGCAACTGTACCGCGAAATGCTCGAATCGGGCGTGATGAAAGACACGGTGATGGTGTTTGGGCAAATGAACGAGCCCTCTGGTGCGCGCTTGCGCGTGGCGCTGGCGGCGCTTTCGATGTCGGAATACTTCCGCGACCAGGGACGCGACGTGCTGCTTTTCATTGATAACATCTTTCGCTTTTCGATGTCTGGCTCGGAGGTTTCGGCGCTGCTGGGGCGCATGCCCTCCGCCGTGGGCTACCAGCCGACGTTGGCGACCGAGATGGGCGAGCTGCAGGAACGCATCACCTCCACGCGCACGGGTTCCATCACCTCGATGCAGGCGGTGTATGTGCCAGCCGATGACTATTCCGATCCAGCTCCGGTGGCGACGTTCACCCACCTGGACGCGACCATCGCCCTGGAACGCTCGATCGTGGAGAAGGGCATTTACCCGGCGGTGGACCCTCTGGCCTCCACCTCGCGCATCCTGGATCCCAATATCGTGGGCGAGGAGCACTACACCACCGCGCGCGAAGTGCAGCGCGTGCTGCAGCGCTACAAGGACTTGCAGGACATCATCGCCATCCTGGGCGTGGATGAACTTTCCGAGGATGACAAGCTGATCGTGGCCCGTGCGCGCAAGATCGAGCGCTTCTTCTCGCAGCCATTCTTCGTGGCGCAGCAATTCACCGGCCGAGATGGGCGTTATGTGCCGCTGCGTGAAACGGTGCGCGGTTTCCGCGAGATCCTGGATGGGAAGCACGACGATCTGCCAGAGCAGGCTTTCATGATGGTGGGCACAATTGACGATGCGCGCGAACAGGCTGAGCGCATGGCGAGCGGGTAGCGGCAGGATTAATCCTGGCGCTGCCGAGTGAGGAATCAATCTATGCCAATTCGCTGCGAGATTGTTTCGCAAGACCGTATGGTGTGGGAAGGGGATGCCGATATCGTGATCATTCCCGGCACAGAAGGGGAAATGGGCATCCTGCCGCGGCACGCCCCGCTGCTTTCGACGATGAAGTTTGGTATCCTGAAAGTGCGCACACAGGGTCGCGAGGAAGTGTTCGCGATATCGGGAGGCATCGTCGAGGTGCAGCCAGATATCGTCACCGTGCTGGCGGATGCGGCGGAAAATGTGGAGGAAATTGACGTGGCGCGGGCTGAGGCAGCGCGCCAGCGCGCTGAGGAGTTCTTGAAAGCGGGGCCGCCACCGGATACCGACGCTTACCTGGCAATGGAAGCGGCGCTGCGCCGCTCCAACCTGCGCCTGGAGGCCGCCCGTCGCTATCGACGCGGCGTCAGCCGACCGACAGACTATGGAGAGGGCGGCTCGACGACGGGGCGCGGATAATCTATGGCGCTTTTTTCAAAAGAATTGGGCATCGACCTGGGGACGATGTTCACGCGCGTCGTGGAAGGCAACCAGGTGGTCTTGGAAGAACCCACCATGGCTGCCATTGTGATCGATGAAGAAAAGATGGTCGCCTGGGGCAAGGAAGCCCAGGAGATGTACGGCCGTGTTTCGGACGTGATGGAAGTCTCCCGTCCCTTGATGAACGGGGTGATCGCCGATTACGTGGTGGCAGAAAACCTGCTGGCCGCTGTGCTGCAGCGCTTGAGCAGTCCCCTGTTGCGCTTTTTCAAGCCCAAGGTGATGATCACGGTGCCCTATGGCGTGACCAGCGTGGAGAGCCGGGCGGTGCACGAAGCGGCGCTGCAAGCCGGCAGCAGCGAGGTATATTTGATCCAGCAGCCGCTGGCAGCCGCCCTGGGCGTGGATCTGCCGATCAGCACGCCAACGGGCAATATGCTGCTGTGCCTGGGCGGCGGAGCGACACAGGCGGCGGTGATGGCGATGTATGGCATTGTCTCGGCAGAGACGATGCGCGCCGGCGGCATGACGCTGGATGAAGCTATCGTGGCTTACGTGCGCAAAAAATACGGCGTGATTATCGGGCCGCTGACGGCTGAGATGATCAAGATAAAGATCGGGGCGGCAGTGCCCCAGCCCGAGGAGCAGAGCATCGAGGTGCAGGGGCAGGACCAGGTGAGCGGTTTGCCCAAGCCGGTATCGCTGACCACCGGCGAGGTGGTGGAGGCGATGCAGGATGCCCTGCACGATGTGGTGGAGACCGCCCGGCGCGTCCTGGAAAAGACCCCGCCTGAATTGGTCTCGGATATCATTGACCGCGGCCTAGCGCTGACCGGCGGCGGAGCGCTGCTGCGCGGCATCGATAAGCTGCTGACCAAGGAGCTGGGTGTGCCGGCCTACCTGGTGGACAACCCAACCACTTGCGTGGCGGAAGGCGCGGCGCGCGGCTTGAGCCTGTATCCGCTGATCCGCAGGAATTTGCCGCCGGTATGATCACTGAAGGTCACCGAGAACACAGAAACGCTGAGCCCCAGGGGACATTGAAGCACCAAGGAGTCTGAGTAGGGTAAGAGGGGTGAGGCTCGTGGTTGATTCGACTGGTGAGCTGTGTGGCTTTTTGTTAGGCGGGAGAGAGGAGGCAGGCGATGAGCGAAGGCGAGAGAAGAACGATTTTGATCACGGGTGCGAGCGGGGCAGCCGGGCAAGCGGCAGCGAAACGATTTGCTGCCCAAGGCTACGCCCTGGCCCTTTCGGGCAGGGATGTTGGCAAACTTCAGGCGCTGGCAGGCGAGATGGGCATCGACGCGGACCGCCTACTGTTGATTACCGGCGATGTCTCCAAAGAGGAGGGAGCGCAGGCTGCGGTGCAGGGCGCGTTGGCGCGCTTTGGGCGGTTGGATGTGCTGGTGAACCTGGTGGGCGGCTGGACAGGCGGCAAGAGCGTGGTGGAGACGCCGCTGGATGAGCTCGAAACGATGCTCCAGCAGCACTTCTACAGCACGCTGCACTTGAGCCGGGCGGCGCTGCCCGGGATGCTCTCGCGCGGCTGGGGCAGGATCATCGTGGTCACCGCGCCGACGGCGGGCAACCCGACCGCTGGCTCGCTGGCTTATGCAGCAGCCAAGGCAGCCCAAGAGACACTGATCCTGACCATTGCCGAGGAGGTCAAAGGACGCGGGGTGACTGCCAATGCCATTCGGGTGCGGGCGATCGACGCCAGGCGCGAGAAGCTCAGCGCGCCAACGGCGAAGAACGCCTTTTGGTCCACGCCGGAGGAGATCGCCGAGGCGATGCTGTTCTTGTGCTCAGAGGCGGGCAGCATGCTCAACGGAGCGAGAATTCCGCTCTACGGCAGCGCCTGACCATCGCCATCGAGGAAAAAAAGATCCCAAAGGCCTTTTGAGACCTTTGGGATCTTTTATTAAAAGTGGTTTATTCGGGGGTAAGTTTGGGCGGTGAAGCCGCCCAAACTTACCCCAAACGACATCTGCCTCAGACCAGAGGGTCACGGGACGACATAGGCCTGGGGCACGATCGGTAAGATGACCTCCGTCTCCAGAGCCAGGAAAGAGCCAACGGCGCCGGAAGGCAAAGCGAACGCGCCCAGCGGTTGGTTGACGCCTTCACCGGTGGCGAAGACAGACAGGATCGAACCGGCTGCCAGGTCGACCGGGTAGAGGTCGATGTACTCCACCAGGCCATCCGGCGAGGTGATCTCCAGGTCGTATTTTCCAGCGGGCAGCTCCAGGTAGGCGGCCACGTCGCCAAAGACTACGTCATTGGCAATCACCGTGCCATCGTCGGTGCGCACATCGGCGGTAGTGGCCGGCAGGGTATTGGCGAAGGGCGCCAGGTGACCGAGGCGCAGCTTGAAGTTGCCGCTGGTGGGGGCGGTGTTGTCATCGGTGAGCAGCAGCAGGTCGAGCGGCTGGTTCGTTCCATCGCCGACAGCAACTGCGGTGTAATCCATGCCGGCAGCAAGGTTGACGGTGGCGGTGATCGCTGGGGTCATGCTGCCAGTGGGGAAGATCTCGATCAGATAGTTACCGGGCGCGAAGTCCAGGTAAGTGGTCGAGTCGCCGTAGTTGAAGGTTGGGATGGCGGTTGTTCCGTCGATATCGACGCGCACCGTGGCAGGATCGCCGAAGGGCGCCAGGTGAGCGACCTGCAGGCGGGCGTTCTGAGCCACCTTGAGGTAGTTCCAGGCGGCAAAGTCAAGCGCGGCATCGTTGGTGGCCAGCGCTTCATTGAAGATGCTGGTGTTATCCACGGCAGCTTCCACCTGGAAGGTGAAGATCTTGGGCGGCGATGCTTTGCGCGTGACCAGCACCTCGCTGTTGTTGGGAACCGTGCCCGTACCGTTGTAATAGTACATGTCGCCCACGGAGGCGTCGGCATTCTCAGCGCCAATGGTGCCATTGGTGGTGTCGCCGGTGAAGGCGTTGCTGGGATAAGCAAACCAGATGTTCTCGGCGCCTAACTGGATCCAGACCTGGAAGGTGGCCCTGGAGCTGGCGTCGCCGTAGCGGGGCACGTTGTTCCATTCCAGAACCAGGAAGTCATTGACGCCATCGGATAGAATACCGATGTACCAGTTACCAGAGCTGGTCATATCCAGGTCGGTCCACCAGGGTGCGAGCACGTTGTTGGGAAGAGCGGCGTTGGGGAGCGCCTGGTTGGCGCCGCCAGCGGCGACGCCACTGGCTGTGCCCGCCTCCACGGTGCCGTTCACCGACCAGATAATGGAGGTGTAGGTTTGGCCGAAGTATTGGAACGCCGGCACATTGTAGGCGACGCCACCGTCATCGGGGTTGGAAGGTTTGGCAGCGGGAGTGACACCGAAACCGGAGAGCGCCAGGAAGGGGGCGTATCCAACACCGGCATCCACGCTGAAGCCTGACGGGCCGATATCGCCGCTCCAGGTGAGCTGATTGCTGCCGCCATTGTAGACCAGCCCGCCGGTGGCGGAGGCGGGTACATAGGTGGCGTTGACCGGCACGCTGTCGGTCAGGTGGAAGGTGCGGGTAACGATATCGGTGTTGGCCAGGGTGATGGTGTAGGTGGCAATGCCGCCTTGCACCGTCTCAGCCACGTCAGCAACCTTGGAGATGGTGTTCAGGTCGGTGCTGGCAGCGACATAAGCTGCCACGGGCATGTGCGCATCCGGCGCCAGGCCAGCAGCTTCGCTCCAAACCACCTTGCCGAACTGCCAGGTTTCCTGCGGGAGCGTGGTCACATCCAGGGTAAAGGTGAAGGTGGCGCTGGCGCCTGGAGCGATGGCGAAGCTGCCCGGAGAGAAGCTGCCCGCGCCTGGGCCAACATAGGAAGCGCTCCAGTTCATCGCCTGGGTGGTGGGATTGCTCACGGTGCGCGTCCAGGAGCAGGTCTTGTAGCAAGCGCTGGATTGCATGCTGGGCAGGTTGAGTTCAGACGGGTCGCCGCCCAAAGCGGGATCAGCGTTGGTGAAATTGGCGACAGTCTCGTCCATCACCAGGCCGACCAGGGGAGCTTTGTTCAGGTCGGTGCGCCCGGCGCCCTGGTCAAAGGGATCCGCCGGAGTGATGGCGTTCTCCTTGAGCATGGAGTCGTCGGAGGTGGTCATCAGCGCCGAACGCAGTTGGGTGGGCGTCCAGGAGGGGTAGAGATCGCGCAGCAGCGCCAGGGCGCCGGCGGTGTGCGGGCTGGCCATGGATGTGCCCTGCAGGAAGGCGAACTCTTCCGGGGTTTTGTAGGCAGCCAGGATGTTCACGCCGGGCGAGGCGATGTCGGGCTTGATCACCTCCACCGGGGCAGGGCCGCGCGAGCTGAAGCCCGCCAGGATGTCTTCGTAAGCCGGGTTGAGCACATACACGGCTTGCGGGTTGATCTGGGCGGTAGCGCCGGGGTGAGCGTCGATCCAACTGCGCACAGCCAGGCCGCTGGGGTTATCGATCATCACCGAGGGAATGGTGGTGGTTTCGAGGCCGCCCATGGCGATGGGAGGGCCGCCGACGTTGTTATAAACGACCACGCCGATGGCGCCGGCGTTGTATGCGTTGGTCACCTTGTCCACGAAGGCGCAGGTTCCACGCGCAATCAGCGCCAGGCTGCCGGTGAAGAAGCCAGCACTGTGCGCGACGCAGCCGGTCACGTTGGCGGGATTGTAGCGGATTTCTGCAGAGATGGTGGTGGTGATGGCTGGGCCGGTGCCGACCAGGGCAGCCAGGCCAACCAGGTTCGGATCGACCGGGGTTGGGCCGGTGATATCCATCGAATTGGCGAACAGGCGGCTGTGGGTGGTGGCGGCGCTGGACATCGTCCAAACCGGTTCGGGGCCGACCGTGGCAGGGCCAGGACCGGAGTTGCCAGCCGAGCGGGAGGCGGCGATGCCAGCCGCCAGGGCGCTCAGGTAGGCCAGTTGTTTATCGCCGGTGAAGGTGTCGCCGCCAATGCCGATCGATTCGTTGAGCACGTCAACGCCGTCAGCGATAGCCTGGTTGATGCCGGCGACAACCGAGGAGGTGGGGCAGGAGTTCAGCTCGCAGACATCATAAGCGATGATATTGGCGTGTGGGGCGACGCCGGAGATCGTCTTGGTGATGAGATTCACACCGCTGTCATAGACGAACTCGGTGAAGTTGCCGGCGACAGTGCTGGCGGTGTGGCTACCGTGGCCGTCGCCGTCTTCGGGACCATCGGTTTCGATGCCCAAGACATCCACGTAGTCCCAAACGCCCACCAGCTTATCGTTGCAAACCAGTGTGGGGTCGTAGTTTGGATCGGCGGGATTGCACCAGCCCTTGTAGTTGCCTGCGCCAAAGGGGTTGGTGTGGTCGTATCCATCCCCGCCGATGTCGGCAAAGGAGGGGTGATCCATGTTGATGCCGGTGTCGAGAATGCCAACGATCACGCCCTCGCCAAAGGTTCCGGGGAGTCCGCCGGTGTTGGTTCCATTCCAGATGCCAGGCGCGCCGATCAAGGTGGGGCCGACATCGGTGCTCACTGGGAAGGACTGGTCAGGTTCCACGGCGCGCACGCCCGGCATGGCTGCCAGGGCGGCGGCTTCTTCAGAGGTGAGCTCGGTAACCAGGCCGTTGAGGGCATAGAAATACTGGAAAATCACGTCCAGCTTGCGGTTGAGCGCCAGGCTGGCAGCGTCCAGGAAGTTGGCTTGCTGAGCCTGCAAGTAGCTGGTGTAGGCCTGGACTGCAGGACTATTGACGTCCAGCTTGGGGCTTCCAGTGGCAGCCGGACTGGTGGCTTCGATGCCGGAGATGCCACCGGCGTAGAGCGCAGCGGAGGCCTGCTCGAAAGTGATGATATAACGGTGCAGACCTTTGCCGCCGGAAAGGTCGGCGATGAGTTGAACGGGTTGTTCTTGTGCGAGTGTCAGGGATTTGGTTGGAGGAGGTTGGGTCTGGGCGGCGGCTGGAGCGGTGAACCCAATCGCCAGGAGAGAGAAAATGGTGAGCAGATTGAGAATCGAAGCGAGTTGTTTTCTATTCATGACCTCTGTTCCTTTGGTATGTTATGCGAGTAAGCGCTATACTGAGCGATGAACTGAGTGACTGAAATTGAGGGTACGCTTCTAAATTACTATTATCACCTCCTTAACTGTGAGTTTGGGTCCAGGCTGAACTTCGCTATGGAATTACGCGGTTCCGGCGCTGGCCAGTCATGTGGACTGGCTCTCAAAACTTAACCTGGATGAACTCTGCAGGAATAGCATTCTCTAACCTGGCTTGTGCAGCAGAGGCACCACTGACCGAGAAATATGCTGACAAGAAAAATAGGACATCCAACGCCTATCGAGGAAATCGATCAGGTTGATGTCCGGTAAAGCGGTGGAATGTGACGAAATCGCATAAATTTGCTTGAGGCGCTTAATTGTCAGTAATATTATCAGATTACATAAAATTTCTGATTAAGGGATGGTTAAATCTCGACCCGCGGCGATAGAAAGCGGTGGTCAATCGATTAATCCAGGTAGTAGGTCATGCGCTGCAGGTGGGTCACTGGGTCGGTGTGCTGGACATACACGTCCTCGGGCACCACCAGGTTGATGGGGGCGTAATTCAATATGGCGCGCACGCCGGCTTTGACCAGTTGATCGGCAACGGCCTGGGCTGCGGTCGCCGGAACAGCGATCATGGCGACCTTGATGTCGGCCGAGCGGATGGCGTCGACGAGCTGTGAGGTGTCCATCACAGTAAATTCACCAATGTGATGCCCAATTTTTGCGGGATCGTTATCGAAGAGCATGACGACGCGAAAGCCGCGGTCTTTGAAACCCTGGTAGCGGGCGACAGCGCTGCCAATGTCACCCGCGCCTACCACAACGATATCCCAGACGCGATCGACCTTCAAGATGCTGCGCAATTGGTTCACCAGGTAATCGATGTTATAGCCGGTGCCTTGTTTGCCGAATTCGCCGAATTGAGAAAGGTCTTTGCGAATTTGAGCGGCGGAAATTCCCAGGCGTTCGCCCAGTTCCTGAGAAGAGGTGACCAAACGGCCTTCATCCTGCATACGCTGCAAAGTCCGCAGGTACAGCGGTAGACGCCCTACAACGATATCGGGGATATTTTTTGCGACCATGCGCAGCTCCTATGTGGGTTTGGGTGCTCAAAATTTACCACAAATTACCGGTTTGTGCAAACCCACACGAGAAGCGCACAAAGTCCCGATGGTATAATCACGCTGCGGATTCACTTTCAGAAAGGTTGGACATGTTCATCGACGAGGCGGTCATACAGGTTCGCTCCGGCAAAGGGGGAGATGGGGCTGTGCATTTCAGGCGAGAGAAATACGTGCCTTACGGCGGGCCAGATGGCGGAGATGGGGGAAAAGGGGGCGACGTGGTGCTGGAGGCGCGAGCGACGCTGAATACGTTGAGCAATTTTCGCCATCAGAGCCGCTTCCAGGCTCAAGATGGCGCCAATGGCGCCAAGCAGAATATGACCGGGCGCTCCGGCGAAGACCTGGTGATCACCGTGCCGGCTGGCACGGTAATCTACGATGCAACCAGCGGGGAGCTACTGGGCGACCTGACCGCGGATGGACAGCGCCTGGTGGTGGCGCAGGGCGGGCGCGGCGGGCGCGGCAACACACGTTTCAAGAGCGCCCGCAACCAGGCGCCGCGCATCGCTGAAAAGGGCGAGCCAGCGCAGGAGAGAAAGCTGCGCCTGGAATTAAAATTGATCGCCGACATTGGCATCGTCGGCGTGCCCAATGCCGGGAAATCGACGCTGCTCGCGGCTGTGACCCATGCACGACCCAAGATCGCCCCCTACCCGTTCACCACGCTGGAGCCGAACCTGGGCGTGGCGGAGTTGGATGATGAAACCGTGCTTGTGCTTGCGGATATCCCCGGGCTGATCGAGGGGGCGCACCTGGGCCTGGGGTTGGGACACGATTTCTTGCGTCACATCCAACGCACGCGCGTGCTGGTGCATGTGTTGGATGGTCTCTCGGAAGATCCGCTGTCGGATTTTAACCAGATCAATGTTGAGCTGGCGCTGTTCGATGCCGAGCTGGCGAAAAAGCCGCAAGTGGTGGCGCTGAACAAGATGGACCTGCCCGAAGTGCGCCAGCGCTGGCCGGAAGTTGCAGCCGCGCTCAAGAAGCGTGGTTACGAATCGTTTGCGATATCCGCCGCAAGCGGCGAAAACGTGCGCCCGCTGCTCTTCCGGGCTTATGAGCGACTGCAGGAAGCGCCGCGACCTGCCAGCGAAGAAGAATTGCCAGTGTACCGTCCAGAAGAAGACCCGCGCCAATTTCGGGTGGAACGCGAAGAGTCTGGCTGGCGGGTGAGCGGGCGGGCGATCGAGCGGGCTGCGGCGATGACTTATTGGGAACATGATCAATCCATTGTCCGTTTTCAGCGCATCTTGAAGACGTTGGGCATCGAAGACGCGCTGCGTGCGGCCGGCGTAAAGGAGGGGGACAGCGTGTTCATCGGGGATTATGAGCTAGAATGGAGCGACTGACGCGCTACGGGGTGTTCGGCGGCAGTTTTGACCCGCCGCACATCGGGCATTTGATCCTGGCGGAAGAAGCGCGCTGGCAGTTGAGGCTGGATGCTGTGCTGTGGGTGCTGACGCCGACGCCGCCTCACAAGCCGGGGCAGCAATTCGCTCCGTTGGAGGCGCGGCGCAGGATGGTGCTGGCTGCTATTGTGGGCAATCCCCATTTTCTGTTTTCAACGGTGGATATCGATCGCCCTGGACCGCATTACGCGGTGGACACCATCCATTTGCTCAAGGCTCAATTTCCACGAGCGCAGCTCATCTACTTGATGGGCGGCGATTCGCTGCGCGACTTGCCCACCTGGCAACGCCCGGCAGAGCTGGTGCAGGCTTGCGATGGGCTGGGTGTGATGCGCCGCCCCGGCGATCAGCCAGACCTGGATACTTTGGAGGCGTCAATTCCCGGCATCCGTGAAAAAGTGTGCTTCATCGAGGCGCCGTTGTTGCAGATTGCCTCGTCCCAAATCCGGGCGCGGGTGGCAGCCAGGCAGCCGGTGCGCTATTACCTGCCAGCGGAAGTGCTGGCGATCATCGATAGCGAACGATTGTACTGAGCGGGCCAGACGCGCCTGTTAGCCAAACTTTCCCAACCGTGTAAGCCTTAATATTATCGTATGTTAACCTGGGCAGGGTCTTGAACGCGGTAGAATAGCGCTGATCTGCCCCCGAGGTGAAGCTATGGAAAAGCGCAATTATACGATCGATTACCCGCGCAACAAGTTCATGCGCACGTTTATGCGTTTCCTGGGACGCACCGTTCTGCCCATCGCGTTCAAGCTGGATATCCAAGGCGAAGAAAATTTCCCGCAGCATGGTCCGCTATTGGTGGTTGGCAATCACGTGGCGATGATGGAAGCGGTGCTGATGACCGTCTTTACTCCGTGGCTGGTGGAGATGGTGGGCTCTGCAGATATTCCCCAGGAGGGATTGACCGAATCGGTGCTGCGCTTCTATGGCTACATCCCCCTGCGGCGCGGGCGCACGGATCGCAAGGCGATGACCATGGCGCTGGATGTGCTGCGCCAGGGCGGGATCGTGGGCATTTTCCCGGAGGGCGGCATCTGGGAGACCGGGGCAAAGAAGCCGCAGACCGGCGTGGCGTGGTTGAGCCAACAATCTGGAGCGCCGGTGCTGCCGATTGGCTTCAGCGGTACCCTGGGAGCGCTCGGAGCAGCGCTCAAGCTGAAGCGCCCGCGATTGAAAATGCGGGTTGGCAAGGTGATGCCCGCCGCCAACCCGCCGGAACGGGCGGCGCGCAAAGAATACCTGGAGAGCTACGCTGCGCAGGTGATGCAGGCGGTGATCGACCTGCTGCCGGCAGACGACGCCTCTCGCTCGCCGGAGGTGTTGGATGAAAAATTCGAGCTGCGGGTGAGCGTTTTCAGCCAGGATGGATCATTGGTGACCTTGCCCAAGGAACTGCTGATCAACCACCCGGTTGAGCTGGCGAAGTTCTTACATCGCCCAATCATTCTGAAGATCTTCAAGAAAAACCTGCACATGCCCGTGGATGCGCTGAATGGGCTGGATGTGGAACAGAACCCCGAGAAGATCGGCCAAGCCATTCGCTATGTGTTGGATTACCTGGGTGGTGAAAATCCATACTTGCTGACCTACCGGTTTGGTCCAAAGGAAGGCGAGGCCATGAAGCTCGGATTGGAAGAACTTTACCGGTTGGCAATTTGGTGCCAGGAGAGAGATTGCCAGTTGAAGGTTGTCCCCATCCGGCGTTATCTCACCCGGGAAAAGAAAGAGATCATTCAAATCAAACAAAGTGAATTCCGGGAGTGGATGTAAACTTGAGAAAACCGCATCTCGTGTTGCTGATTCTGGATACACACCGCCGCGACCGGCTGGGAATCTACGGTCGCCCGGGGAATATCACACCGAACCTGGATGCTTTTGCTTCCAAGTCGGTGGTTTTTGAAACTGCAATTTCGCCGGCGCAATGGACGATACCCGTTCATGCCTCTATGTTCACGGGCGAGTATCCGGCAACTCACCTGACGGTGCAGTCCAGCGACATGTTGAGCCCGGATTTTGTCACACTGGCAGATCTGCTGCGCAGGAACGGGTATCGGACGGTCGGGTTTTGCAATAATCCATTGGTAGGCGTGCTGGATAACCACCTGAAGCGTGGGTTCGAGACCTTCTACAACTACGGCGGGGCGGTTCCGTCTCTGCCGGCAAGCGAGATCGAAGGTTCCCTCCGTCTGCTGGGGCGCGTGTGGGAGAAATACACCCAGCTCTTGCGGCGCATCTCTTACCCGGTGCAGAATGCGGTGGCGCGCTCAGACCGCATCTTCCAGATCACCATGCACCCGATGTTGGTGCCGCTGTGGACGCGCTACGCTCACTTCAAGGGCGATACGCGCAGATCGCTGCAAGACGCGGTGCACTATTTTCGGAAGAATCTGCAGCCGGGCAGCGAAGCGTTTAGCAAGCCGCAATTCGTGTTTATCAACCTGATGGAGACGCACTTGCCTTTCACGCCGCCAGAGCCGTTCTTATCGCGCTTTGCACCCGTTTACAAGGATGACCGCCTTGCCAGGGATTTCATGCGCGTGTATAACACGCAAGCGGTGCGTTGGCTGCTGCCGATGGATGCCCCTTTCGAACCGCTCGAGGCGCTGACCTTGAGCCAGATGTACGACGCCGAAGCCGCCTACCAGGATCATCTTCTGGGTCAACTCTTGGAGGAGCTGGACCAGCCGTATCACCGGGAGAACACGCTGGTGCTGATCGCTGCGGATCACGGGGAGATGCTGGGAGAACACCGCTTGATGGGGCATGGGTTGGGCGTGTATGAAGAGCTCATCCATGTGCCGCTGATGGCGCGCTTCCCCGGGCAAGAAGCAGGACAACGCCAGCCAGCCCCCGTTTCCACGACGCAGGTGTTTCACACCTTGCTGGCCGAGTCGCGCCCTGACGAAGGGGTGCTTTCTCGGGCAGCGGTACCCGCGAAAGAGGTGGCTCATTTCAACCTGCGCCGCTGGCTTGGATCCAAACCAGCGCCTGGCATGCCAGCGGTGAGCGAGTCTTACCCGCCGAACAATGTGATCCGCATTCTAGAAAGGCAGAAGTCCCCCCTGATGGAGGCGTTTGCTGTGCGTTCTGTATTCAGGGCGCTCTACGATGGGGGTGGGAATAAATATGTGCGCAGCGAAGCCGGGCAAGAATGGTATTTCCGCCCCGGCGAAGATCCTGGTGAACTGGAGCCGTTACCTGAAGGTGCGATGGCTTTGCGCGCCGGGCGATTGCGGACAGCGTTGGAGCTTTTCCTGGAGCGGGCTCGGCAAAGACGCCCCTCCGGCATGCAGCGCGGCAGCCTGGCGGTGGATGACGCACGCTTGAAGAACAGGCTGCGCAGCCTGGGTTACCTGGAGTAGGCAACAATGATCGATCCAATCCTGTACACGATCAAAATAGGCAATCTGGTTCTGCCAATCCGCTGGTACGGCGTGCTGGTGATGCTGGGCGTGTTGGCAGCCACATGGGTGACGGAGCGCGAGGTGCGCCGGCGCGGCCATAACCCGGAATTCATCTACGATGCCTTGCTGTGGGTGCTGCCGGCAGGCATTCTGGGAGCGCGGTTGTGGTATGTGCTGAACGATATCGCGGGCGGCAACCCGCGCTTTCTCGAGCAGCCCTGGCGCATCCTGAACCTGCCGGAAGGCGGGCTGCACATCTATGGCGCCATTTTGATGGGCGGGCTGGTCGCCTACCTGTACGCCCGCCGCAAGGGGATCGATATCTGGCTGTTATTGGATTCGGCAGCGCCTGCCTTGCTGATTGGCCAGGCCGTAGCTCGACCGGCGAATTTCATCAACCAGGAGCTGTACGGACCGCCCACGCAATTGCCCTGGGGTATTCCGATCAGCGGCGAGCACCGCCTGCCGCCCTGGGATGACTTGCTGCAGTACCCGGTGGAGAGCACGCGATTTCACCCGACGTTTGCCTACGAGATGATCTGGAACCTGCTTTCGGCGGCGCTGCTGTTATGGGCAGCCCGGCGCTTTGAAAAACAGTTGAAACCCGGCATGCTGTTTGCCGGCTGGTTGGTGCTGGCGGGCCTGGGGCGGGCGCTGATCGAGGCATTTCGGCCAGACCAACCGCTCATTCCAGGGACAGGCGTCAGCTATTCCAGGCTGGTTTCGCTGCTGATGGCGCTGGCTGGGGCTGCCTGGCTTTTGACCGGCGCGGGCATCTTGAAGTTGGGAGGCGCGCGAACCTAGCCCAAGGCCGGGCGTAATAACACGAGTTCAGACAAGAGTTCGGACAATTAGGATAAGGCTGTCATCGCGAGCGATAGCGAAGCGATCTCCGCGGTCATTCAGGGGATTCCACGCCCCTGCGCCCGAAATGACCCGTGAAATGGATGTTGTCCGGACATGGTCCGCAGGTCAGTTAAAATTGCTCCGTACGGTGCAGTTTGATATAATCCATCCATTGACTTCAGACGAGGAGAATGAACATGACTTCAGTGATACTTCAGGTTACCGGCTATGCAGCGGGAATTTTCTCGGAGGGCGCGCCCCACGGCAGTGAGACGCCAGCTAACCTGGCAGACGGAGCGGCGCTGCTGCTTTATCTTGGACTCATATTTCTTATTGGGATCCTCGTAATCTGGAATGCGCTCACGTACCAGGCGCCGCAGTTGGCGCATTCAGCTCACGGTGGGCATGAAGCGCACACCACCGGGGCTGCGATGGACGAGGAGCGAACGCTGGCAGCCGAGGCGCTCAGCGAAGCGCCCGCCAGGGATGACCTGAAGATTATCGAAGGGATTGGTCCAAAGACGGAAGCGGTCTTCAATGCGGCAGGCATCTACAGTTTTCATCAGTTGGCCAATACCCCTGTGGACAAATTGGATGAGATTCTGGATGCGGCCGGTTTGCGCCTGGGAGACCCGAGAAGCTGGCCTGAGCAGGCGCGCCTGGCAGCCGAGGGAGATTGGCAGGGTTTGAAGCGGCTCCAGGAGCGCTTGAAGGGCGGCCGGGTGATCTAAACACGAGTCGCTGCTATGAAAGGGCTGCCGAATGATTTAAGGCAGCCCTCTTTGTAACTCGAGAGTCATAGCACATCTTAAGCACATGAAAATGGAATCTTAACGCAAGCTTTTCCCTTACAGATTAAAATCACTATATGGGTAAAAAGTCTCTTGGCAAGGGCAAAATATTGGGGAAATACAAAATCCTTGAACCAATGGACCCATTTCCGCGCCTGCAGGCGTACAAAGCGCGCGACCTGGAACAGCAGCGCGCAGTGTGCCTGCTCGCATTGGCGGATGCTGCGGCCCGGCGCCCAGACAGCCTGCAACAGATCAAGACGCATGTGAACAAGCTGTGCAGCCTGGAGTATGTGGGGATCGCAAAAGTCTACGAAGCATTCGAGAGCAATGAACAATACTTTGTGGCGATGGAGTTCATTCCCGGCGCGAACCTGGAAACTATCCTGCAAAGAATGCAGCAAAACCAGGCCCGTCCGCGATACGATGAGGCGTTGGGAATATTCCGTCATGTGCTCACCAGCCTGGTCCGATTGGAGCAGTGGGGACTATCCAGCCGCAGCTTCGATCCTTGTTGGATCCATTTTCGCCCCGAACCGTGTTTGGAAATGCCTTTCTGCAGCGTACTGACCGATCCTGGGGTTGGTTATTTGCCGATTGCACGCCCGCGAAAGAGCGTCAAAGCGACTGCTCCAGCATTGAACGGCGATCCGGAGCGCCAGATCGAAAAACTTGGTGTATTATTATATAGGCTGGTTACCGGTAAGCCTGCGCCTGATGCCTCGAGCGATCCTGTTCGCCTGGTGCAAGAGTCTCCTGGCGTACCTGAGAGGGTAATCCGTATGGTGGAGGGATTGCTTGGACAGGATCAAAAGCGGCGTTTCGAGCAATTGAGCGAGGTAGCGGAAGCGTTGGCTGCGGTGGATAGCCAGATCACGCAAATTTCTTCCAGCAGTGGGGTGCTGGGCAGGCCGGAGAGCCTGATGGGATATTACCTGGACAGCCTGGTGAATGAACGGAGCGGTAATACGGTGGCGCCTGCAGACAGCAACGAAACCGATAAAATTCAAATCAACGGACCTGGCATTGGTAGACAGGTCGTTCCAATCAATCGAGATGGGATAACCATTGGGCGTGTGGCTGGCAATGATATTGTGCTCAATGATTTGTTGGTTTCCCGGTTGCATGCGCGCATTGATTTTGAGGATGGATCGTACCGTGTGATCGATCTGAACAGCACGAATGGCACCTTCCTGGGCGACCAGAAGCTGTTGCCAGGCGTCCCTGAAACCTGGCGACCTGGCACTCCGCTACGCTTAGGCGACACCGTGCTGCGGCTGCTGCTGAGCAAAGATAGTTGATACCCGTTTAGCTTGCAGGCTGCCGGAAAAATTCCAGGGCGCGGCGAATGGCTGGCAGGTATTCATCCTGGTAGTCGTGTCCGGCAGAGGGGACAATTTCCAGGCGCGTTTCGAAGCCGCTATCCCTCAGAATGGCAATCAATTGACCAATTTCCTGGTGCGGAATGGTTTCATCAGCCTGCCCGAGGATGAAAGCCAGGCGCAAGGGAACTGCCTGGGCGTCTGCGAGCTGCAAGTAGTCCTGGATCAGCTCCTGCCAGGCTGCCGGATCGTTGGTCAACGGTCCGCCGGGGCCAATCAACAGCACGCCGCGAGCGGGCAAGGCGCGCTTGAGAGCCAACCACAGGGCAGCCTCGGCGCCCATCGAATGGCCTGCCAGCAAAATGAGCTCGGGGTCCAGGGCGTAGTTTTGCTGCAAGGCGTGGAAGTGGCGCTCGATCTGTTGCCGGGTGATCTCCAGGTCGTCCCAAATGTAGGCGCCTCGCCACATGGCCTGGACCGATTCGGGAGCGGCGACCAACCAACCTTCGAAAGCGGCGGGTTGCCAGAAAGGCAAAGAAGCCTGGGCGCGGGCCGCGTTGGCGTGCAGGCCGATCAGCAAAGGACAAGGGGCGTCGCGCTGCGTGCAGGCAGAGCGTGGTCGTATGGTGATCAACGGGAAGGCTTCCTGGCGGGAAGCGGCTTCCTGTTGCTGATTGCGCTCGACGAGGGCTTCGAACTCCGGTAGGCCCTGCAGCGGTTGGAGCGAGGGGCTCTTGCGCAGCAGTGTTTCGCCATACCAAAAACCTCCACCCAGGGCGGACTCGAGGACGCTCAAGGCGCGCGAGATGTCGCCCAGGCGAGCTGCCATGCACATCTGCCAGTAAGCAAACAGGTGCGTGTGCTCAGGAAATTCGCCAGCATGGCGATCGGCGAGCGCCAGGGCGCCGGCAAAATCGCCGGCCTGGTAGCAAGCCTGGATAGATGCTTGTATGCTTTCGAAGGTGGGTGTGCTCACGAGTGAATTATATCCCGGCTTTCAAGGCCTGGTAGATGATATCGAGCTGAGGCGCGGCGATCAGGCCGTCGGAGACGCCGCGCAAGGTGCAGCAATGGCGGGCGGCGATTTGACCTCGCAGCAGGGAATCTTCCAGCGAATAGCCATCCAGCACATAGCTTGCCAGGAAACCGACAGCCAGGGAGTCGCCTGCGCCGTTGGTATCTACCACGGGCAATGGCAGAGGCGGCGGAGGGAAATGCTGCACTTGCCCATTCACCGCCAGTGCGGCGCCTTGCGCGCCCAACCCGACAACCATCACTGCCCTGGAATTGATGCGCTGGAAATGCTGGACCAGGGGCATGGGATCTGGAAAGTTGGCCGCCGAGAAAAACAGGAAGTCGGCCCAGGCAATGAAATCCTGGCGGTAGGCATCGCCGGGGTCTTGAACATCCTGGATGTCACACGCGATCAGAGCGCCGCCCTGGCGCGCGAATGGCAGCAGGTGTCGCGCCCAATTGGGAATATTGAAATGCGCCAGGCGACATGACGCCAGCAACTCCCGGCAGGCTGGCAAATCGGGCTGTAGGAGCATGTGACCGCGCCCGTCGTAGAAATTCTTCCGGCGACCATCGGGATAAACGATGTTGACGCTGCGAGCTGTCCCCTGGGGATCTTCGAAAACCAGGCGCGTGTCAATGCCATCCTGGGTGAAGACCGAGCGAACGTGATCGCCCTGGAAATCGCGACCCAGGGCGCCAATGAAGGCTGCGCGCCTGCCCAGGGCGGCATAGCCGCGCGCTGCATAGCCGCCAGCCTGCCCGACACAGTCAACATTCTGGGTGAAATTGGCTTCCACCGAGAAGTCGATCTCTTGACCGTAGAGATAAATGTTGGTATCGATGCCAGCGTTGCCAATGACAACCACGTCGTATCCAGGCGAGAGGGACATGGTCTAGGGCGCTTCCGTGAGGATGTTCCTGAGAGCTTCGTTCAAGGCGGCATACCCGGCGTCGGTCAGGTGCAGCGCATCCAGGCTGAAGTGGGGTTGGACGTAGCCATCCGCTCCGGCGAGCACGGCAGAGGCGTCCAGAATTACGACCCCCTCTCCGCCGAGGCCCTTCAGGTAACCGTTGACCGCGAGGATGTCCTCTTGAACGGTCTGCCAGCCGGTCAGGCGCTGCCAGGGATCGAGCCTGCCAAGGGGGAAAATGGTGACCAGGATGACTTGAGAAGGAAGCTGGCGCAGCTCTGCGACGATCTTTTGCAGGTTGGTTTGCACCTGAGAGGCGATGACCTGGCGCTGGTCGGGAAGGTATACGCTGCTCCATAAATCGTTCACACCCACCTGGAGCACCACCAGGTCGGGATTGAGCGGGGCAAGGTGCGTGGCCAGGCGGCCGAGAGCCTGGGCGCTGCTCTCACCGTTGACGCCGCGATTGAGAAAGCGGTAGCCCGGTATGGTCGGCGCGCTCCAGGCGGCGGCGCGCGAATCTCCAAAGAAGACCACCAGGCGACCGGCGGAGCTCGATGCAGGAGCGGTTGGCTGCATGGCAAAGGCCTGCAAGCCGAGCGGATCGAGCAATACTTCGCGCCAGCGGCGGAGGAGCTGCTGTGAACGGCGCAGCAAGAGCAGGTTGGCCAGGAGAGAGGCCAGCGCCAGCAGGCTGAGCAGGGGGAGGAGGAGCGAGGTGCGGTTTTTCACGCCAGGGCGATTATAGCCCAATAGATCGAGTTGGATCAAGCTCTAACAGCAGGTGAAGGTCTCCAAGGGGAACAAACTTGACGACCAGCATGGGGAAAGGCAGGTAGTGTCCGCCGGGAAATTCGGCATTGGGATTTTCGGGAGCGCCCATCATTTGCCGGGAGTCGTCAAAGGCTTCCACGGTGAAGGACTGGCTGGCGCTCAGGCGCAGGATGCTGCCGGTTGAATAGCTCAGATGCAAGACGTTTGCGGTTTGTGAGTGGGTAAAGCGGCTGCCCCAACCGGGAGCGAAGCGCTGCCAGGGGTCGAACGCCAATGGCAGTTGCCAGGCGGAGGGCGGGGAGGCGGTCGAGGAGGAGGCGTGGATGGCCAGTCCCCGCCAGGTCAGCGCGTAGCTCAGCCAGGTGCCGTCACAGGTGAAATTGATTTGCCCGTTCTCGGCCTGGGACTGGCATGCGCCAGCCTGGGAAAACGCGCCGAGGATGACCTGCGGGTCGCTGAGCAAGCCTTCCTGAACACCGTTCAGTCGCCAGCTTGCGGGTGGAGATTGCCCAACGATAAATTGAGAGCTGGGGGCGACCAACTGGTGCAGGCCATCGCTGCCCAGGACGAATAAATAGGAGAGCGCGGCAGACTGCGCTTGAAACACGGCGAAGACGTTGGATGAGGAAAGGATACACTCAGGGAGCGAGTCGCCATCCACATCGCGGCTGCAATCTGAGTTCGCCAGCGGATGGTTGCTCCAATCGAGCACCAATTGCAGCACGTTGATTTGCGCCAGGTAGCGGCTGCGCAGCTCGCTCAGGGCGGGCGCGGCGGGGTAGAGGGGGGCGTGCAATGCGCTGCAGGCCAGGCTGGCGGCGGCTTGCGCGCCAGGTGGCAAAGCAGTGGGGGGCGGAGAGATGTGCGCCGGTGAGTGCAGCCATTCGCCCAATTCGTGAACAGCCACCGGTCGAATCCAGGGGCGGGCGCGTATCTCCTGCATGGCAGCGCGAGCCATGCCGGGTATTCCCCAGGGACTGCCGGGGAGACTGCCTCCCAAGACGATCACTGGCGGCTGGGGCTGGGCAGCGCTGTTTGCTAGCAAGCTGCGCACGAAAAGCGATAAGCCGTGCTCATCGATTTGCTCGCCGGGCAGGGATGGCATGGCTGTGAGGAGAGGCGAAAAATCAGCACTGGTGTATGGGACCAGGGGAAGCTCGAAGGCGGCAGCGGCCAGGCTGGCGGGGTAGGGCTGGCACGCAGGCTTTCCCGGCTGAGCGGGGGGCGGCAACCAGGCTGGCAGCGCCAGGAGACGCGCTTGCGCCAGGTTTCGCAGCATCTCCAGGCCGGCTGCGTAGTCCAGGGCGGAGAGCGACTCGGGGGCGCTGAGGTCGAGCAGCGTGAGGGTCACGGCATGGTTGCGGGCGGCGCGCAGCAAGTTGTAGAGACCATGCCTGCCGCCCTGCGGACCGGTGTGAGCGCCATCCCAACGGCGCAGCGCCTGGGCAGGGGTGAAGGCCGGAAAGACGTCCCAAAATGCAAGCAGTAGCGGCGCGGGCGGCGGGGGCTGAGCTTGCAAAGCCGCTGGGCTGCTTTCATCCTGGAGCGAGCCATAGAGCGGTTCACCGGTGGTTGAGAAGGCTTGCACCCACAAGCCGGCGCGGGCGGCAGGCAGGGCAGACAGATTGAGGGAGATCTCGATCTGCTGGCGCGAGAGGTTGCGCAGCACGCGAACGGCAGCGGCGGGGCGCGGCTGGAACCCGGCGTCTAACAAGGCAATCTCATGCGGCGCAGCGCCCGGGTCTGGTATCACCAGCAAAGAGTCCCAAGCGCGCCCGGCAGGGCTGCCATTGGGCATGCGGTCATTCCCGCCAGGCGCGTGGTCCAGGGCAATGATCCAATTGACAGGCTCTGCGAGCTGACCGTCGAGCAGGTCCAGGCGAATTTCGAGTCGTCCGGTTTGACGGTTGCCCGGCGCGGCGCGCAGGTAGATGGCGAGGATATCGGCGCTGGGCTGGGCAGCATCGGCAGGGTCGACCTGGCGCAGATCAGCGTATTGCCATTCGGGAAAATCTGCGACCAACCGACCTGTTTGAAACAGTGGGCGGACAGCCTGGCAGGCGCCTGTAGAGGCGAGGAGCAGCAGACAGACGGCTAACCGAAGGGCTGGCCTGTGCAGCAGGCGATGGTGAGCGTTTCTCATGTGGCAAGATTTTACCGTTTTGAATGGATTCTCGCCACCTTTCAAGATTGTAAGGCGACCTTGCATTGCTGAAAGTTGACAAAATATTAAAAATCTGTCATGATAAGCATGACACTTGTGCCAGTGTCATCGAACAAGGAGACTCACCCCGGGCACTCCGGACCTGGGGTGATGTCATTTAATAACGCCGGAGGGGTGAAGGGGGATTGCTGCACCCGCCACTATATGTCACTGCGAACGCAGCGAAGCAGTCTCCCAGCTCGCGGGGAGATTGCTTCACCCGGCACAGAACTCCGGGTTCGCAATGACAGGCGGGGGGGGTCTCGATAGTACCTATTGGGGGTATGGTTTGATTGTGACAATTGGCATAATCGGATCATTGGTACTTACATCGAGGAGAACAGACATGCGACTCACCAACCTATCCCAGCACAGCAAGATGGCATCCTTTGTGGTGCTCGGCAGCCTGCTGCTGACGCTATGCTCGCCCGGTGTGGATGGGCGGGCGACGAGTATGCCGAGCAATGCGGCCTCGCCCAGGGCGGAGATGAGCCCGGTTGTGGTCGCCTCACAGCAGACAGACCGCGCTGCAGCGGAACCGCCGGAGGTTTCCGAGCAGCCAGGAAGCTCGCTTGCGGCAACGCAGCCCGCAGCGGTCACACCTGATGCGCCTTCGGCAATCAACATCAGCGTGGATGTGAATGCCGCTGGCAAGCCCATCGACCGGCGCGTGCTGGGCAGCAACCTGCCTGCATGGCTGAACCCTTACCGCTTCACGGACAGTGTGTTTCGTGAACGGATTGCCGATAGCGGCGCCTCGCTCATCCGCATGCCAGGCGGGAGCTGGAGCAATTCCTATGACTGGCTGGCTTGTGAGAACGGGGGTGCGGGCATCGACGCCAACGCGGTGTGCTGGTGGACCTGGGCTTCGCGGCCAAGCGATTTTGTGACGATCTTGAAAGCGCTCAATTTGCCGGGCATGTGGACGATCAATCAGAACGGCACTTCAAAGGAGGCTGCCGCGCTGGTGGCGTTTTTCAATGGCGATGTCAACGATACGCGGGTAATCGGTGTGGATGTGCGCGGGCGGGACTGGGGCACGGTGGGACGCTGGGCGCAACTGCGGGCAGACCACGGCAATCCACAGCCCTACAAGGTGCAGTATTGGGAGATTGGCAATGAAACATACGGCGGTAAGCCAGATACCGGCGGCGCGCAGTGCTATGAGTGGGGTTGGGAAGACGTGTGGACCTGCGACGGCACCGAGTACGTCAATGGCAAGGGCGCCGGCGCCGACCGCAAGGAAGGATTCATTGAGTTTCGCAATGCGATGCGGGCGGTTGATCCATCCATACAGGTGGGCGCAGTGGGGGTTTGGCCGAGCGACGGCTGGAGCAACTGGGGCAACGAGGTCATCCAGGCGGCAGGAACGGTGATGGATTTCTATGTGGTGCACCAGTACGCCTACTTCCAGCCGCCGGGGGCGATCAGCGATCCGCTGGCAGAACCGCGCGGCACCTGGAAGAACATGATCCAGGATGTGCAGGCTGCTTTCGACACCTACGCGGGAGGGCGCAAAGTGCCGCTGGCGATCACCGAGTACAACCTTTTCTCGGTGCAGGAAAACGACTGGTATGACTGGATGTCGAAGGGGGTCAACATGCTGTTCATCGCCGAGACGGTGGGACAGATGTTGGAGAATGGCTTTGGAATGGCGAACCAGTGGAACCTGGCAGCCTACAGCGTGACCAACCCGAATTGGGACACCGCCGGTTACGGCATGTTCATGTCCGAGGGGAGCATCATGCCGCGCGCTCCGCAGTATTACGCCTATGTGCTGTGGGAGCGGTTTGGAAGCGAAATGCTGCCCGTGAGCAACTCGGCGGACCCGGTCCACGAACTCTCGGTGTACGCCGGAAAGCTGGACGCAGATACGATCAGCATCTTGGCGATCAACAAGACCGGCAGCAGCAAAACGGCGACAATCAATTTTGTGAACGCGACATCGGTGCTGAGAGGATGGGTGGACCGGGCGCAGGCGAGCTCGCTGGAAGCCACGAGCGTGAGCTACAATGGCACGACGAATGCGGAAGTGGATCTCGATAGCCTCGGCTCGCAGGCGTTGACCAATCCCGCCAATCCGTTGAGCTACACATTTCCGCCGTATTCGGTGAGCCTGTTGCGCGTAGACATCTCGGCTGAAGCGATACCCACGCCCACGCCACCGCCCGCCTGGTGGAATCACCTATTTCTGCCATTGGTGGGGATAAACCGTTAGGTGTTCAGGAGCGAGTTGGTGCAGGGGAACCGCGTGGGACGTTTCAGGAGGCAGGGTATTCTCGATGTAGGAAACCAGGGAAATATCCTGTGGAGAGAGTGGAAAGGTGACCGCTCCGAAAGCCTGGAGGAAAGTGCGCAGATCGAGAGAGACGGAGGCGATTTCCTGCTCGGAGAGCGGATCACAGACGCCGAGGCGCAGGTACAAAGAATTGTCCTGGATGCCGGGGTGGACGTGATACTTGTGGAGGATGTTGTAGGACTGGGCCAGGCGGCGCAGGTTGTCGAGGTCTTGCGTGTAGCCAGGGTTGTGCGCCTGGCTGCCGGTCTGGAGACGGATTGGCCAACCGGCAATGACTGGCAGGTTGCCGTAGATGCCAAAGGAGGCGATAAAGGGGGAGCGGCTGTTATCGTAAAAAGGCAGATGGTGTGGGGCGAAGCCTGCAAAGCGAATGGCGAGCGGCCATGAAGGCCACTCCAGGATAGCTTGCGCATAGCCAAGAATGTCCATCTGCCTGCGCTCACCGCGCGCCAGCAGGAAATTGCGATTGATACCCGGCGACCCCGGTTCGTGTTCCAGTCCCACCAGCGTGGCGTGCATCTGCTGCAGCTCGTAGGGGTGAAATTTGTGAGATAGACGTTTCGAGAGCTCTTGTTGGCAGGCGCAAAGAAGCTCTACCAGCGCGGCGGGCTTGGCGTCAATAAAGGCTACCAGGGTGTGCTGAAGCTCTGCAGGCAAAGGCGCTAGTCACTGGTTGGGAAGGGCTGGGAGGTAGACGCGCTTGTTCAAGAAATCGGGGATACTGGGGCCGAGCAGCACATGCCACTCCACCGCTATCGAACGGCAGTCGTTGACGGGTTGGTTCCACTGCAAGGCGATCGAGTTATCTCCCGCTTGGCTGCTGGGGGGTGTGCTGTTCGATAAGTTTTGGCCGGCCTGGATCGCATCCCACAGCGGGCGCGAAATTGTGGGAGAGATGACCACATCGTTGGAAACCATGTAAGCGTCAGCGGGGGTGAGTGGCTGGAAGTGCTCAGACCAGCCCGAGACCGGGTGATAAGCGCCAACTGCGCCGGTGAGCGAGTTAAAAACCGATTGGCTGCTCTCAGGCAGGGTATTGGTGAGCTGAACATCAGCGGCCAGGTAGGTGATAAAGCCTGCGCCGCCGGCTGGCGGGCAAACGCTCCAGGAGAGCAAGAAATAATCCCGGTTGTTCACATACTGCAGGTCAACGGTCATGGTCACACCGCTGGTGTGCTGCAGCGAGGCGTGCAAATGGTAAGGATCGGCTTGCGCGCCGCTGCCGCCCAGCGAGGGTGCGCTGAGTGTGCTCCAGGTTTGGAAACGACCATACAGGGCGGTGATATCCCGCGCCTCGAAGTTCGGCCCGATGGTATCCAGTCCGTAATGAACAAAAATGCCAGAGTCAGCGTATTCGGAGAAATTCGGATACACCATGCCATTCAGGCTCAAGTCGCTGCCAAAGGCGTTTGCTCGGCGCACCTGGATGGAGGCGTCCTCGGAAAACAGGATGGTTAGGGGCGTTCCTGGAATCTGCACGGGGCCAACGGCCTGGCTGCGGGCGGTCGCATGAGTCATCAACACCGGGAGCAGCGCCAGGATGAGCAGCAATTTCAGCCGCCGCATGGCGAAATTTCGCCCGGCTGGACGGTTTTGAGAAGCGGAATTGGCATGAAGCATGCATCATTCTCCGGGAATGGGTTTACGGCTGGTGGCTTTGCCTGTAGAATTATACCGCTTGTATCCAAAAAGAACTTCGCAGCAAATGGCAGGAAATTCCAGGTAAGCGGCGCAGGAAGCGCCAGCTCATCCAGATCGTGGAGGCGAAATGCTCAAAGGGAAAGGCATGTATGTCTGGCAGGTGGCGCGCACCGAAGGCGGCAACATCTCGATGATCGCCGAGATGGCGAAATCAGCCAACTTCACGCATGTGTTGATCAAGATCGCCGATGGCACAAACGCTTACAACATCTCACCCACCGGCCAGGACCTGGCGCGGCTGCTGTCGGATGCGCTCAAAGCGAAAGGCGTCGAACCGTGGGGCTGGCACTATGTCTATGGCAACAATCCCACGGGCGAGGCCAGCAAAGCTGTGCAGCGCATCCAGGAAACCGGCGTGGTGGGCTATGTGATCGATGCCGAGGCGGAATACGAGCTGGCTGGGAAGGCGGCTGCGGCGACAACGTTCATGCAATCGCTGCGCAGCTCACTGCCATTCTTCCCGGTAGGTTTAAGCTCCTTCCGCTACCCCTCTTTGCATCCCAACCTGCCGTGGATGGAGTTCTTGGGCGGGTGCGATTACGCCATGCCGCAGGTGTACTGGGTGCTGGCGACGAACGCTGGCGAGCAACTGCTGCGCTCGCTGATGGAATACCGCAGCATGACGACGCTGCCGATCGTGCCCACCGGCGCGGCTTACGCCGAGGGAGGCTGGTCGGCGACGCCGGCGCAGGTGGTGGAATTCCTGGACACGGCCAGGGCGCAGAATTTGCCAGCGGCAAATTTCTGGGAGTGGTACGCAGCGCGACAGATACCCAATATGTACGAAACGATCGCAGCCTATTCCTGGCCGGTGGTGCTACCACCTCCACCCGCGGGCGGTGGTGTGGTGATCCGCGGGGTGGTATGGAGCAGCGTGCTGAACGTGCGCTCCGGGCCTGGCAGCGAATATGCGGTGGTTGGCTCGCTGAAGCAAGGTACGCGGGTGACGATTTACAACCTGCACCGCGCCTGGGTGAAAATCAGCCCGGATAAAGAGCAATGGGTGTATTCTTATTACCTGGACCGGGTGGTGTAGCTTCCGGGGAAACCGTCACCAAGAATAGATCTTGCGAGGCGCCAGGCGGATAATGGTGTTTTCCGGGTCGTGAATCCAGGATTGCGGCTCGGCAGCCAGAACGCCTTGCTCGCCCAGGTAGTGGGTGTAGATGCGTTCAGCCAGCTCAGCGACGCGTGAACGCGGCGATGTGATCAGCTCGGCTGCGCCTTCCAACAGCACGGCTTGCAAACCCGACGAGCCAGGCGGCGGCTCGACGAGGACGGCGATGCGCGGGTTGCGCTGCACATCGCGCAGCTTGCGGGTGCTGGAGAAAGCGCTGATCCACAGGCTTTCACCGTCCCAGAGAAACCAGACCGGTACAACATGGGGCTGGAGGGTGTGCGGATTGGCGGTTGCCAGGCGAGCAAGCAGCGGCTGGCGGAGCAGCTCCTGGCGCTGGGCGTGGTGAGGGTGTTGGGAGAGGGTGGAGGTGCGATTGTTCATGCCTAAGCGGGAATCTCTCGAAGATCACCTTCATTGGTTTTTGGAGAGGTTGCGCAGGGAAGCGGGGGTCAGGTTGAAGGCACGCGCAAAGCCCGCCACGTAGCGGGCTTTGCGCGGCAGGATGCGAAAGAGAGTGAAATCCCCCAGCGAAAAAAGCGGTTGAGCCAGGGGAAATTTGCTGAGATAGAGGTTCACCGCGCTGGGATAATCTTGATCGCTGGCAGGCATGGGATGCGCGTCTCCCTGGATAGCAATGCGCGCCAGCGTTTGCGGATCCTGGTTTCCCAAGTCGCTTTGAGAGATGAGCAGTGAAACTCGCGGGTTGGCCAGCATGTCGCCGGTGTGCTGCGATAGACGGCTGACATGGATGAGAAAGGCTGAAAAATCCGGGTAGGCAGCAAACAAGACCAGGGAGGCGTTGGGCTCGCCGCTGTGGATGGTCGCCAGCGCAGCCGTGCGCTGGGAAACCAGCAGATTTAACAAGAGGAGCTCAGCATCACGATTCATTGAATGGTTGTCTCCGTTTTGATCTTAGCTGTCATTGCGAAACCAGCGTCGGGGGTTTTTTTACCCGCCTGCGCTGGTCGTGGCAAGCACCTGGCAGGTCAGCCTGAGTGAAGCACGGCGTGGGCGACGCGGCGGGCGCCGCTCATCACTGCCGGTATGCCGCCGCCGGATTCGGACTGCGCGCCGATGAACCACAGGCCTCGAACGGGCGTGTGGTGAGGAATGCCGGAAACGCCAATTTGCGGCGCCACACCAGCGTAGGCATGGTGCTGCAGGTTGAGGCGGCGACGAAAATCGGCGGGCGTGAAGATGGCGCTCGTCACTGCCCTGGCGCGCAGGCCGGGGATGAACCGTTCGGCGCGCTTGAGCAGCTCGTCGGCCAGCGCTGTACGCTGCGCGTCCCAGTCGCCGTCGAGCAGTTGATTGGGGGCGGCGGCGTAAATGGTCACCGCGAAACACCCTTCCGGCGCCAATTGCGGCGAGTGCATGGAGGGGATATAGATGCGGAAGCCATCCGCGCCGGGCTTGTAGATGCCCCGGCGGCAGTCTTCGATCGCTGCCTGGACGTCATAGTGTTGGAAATAATAGCACAGCGGGCCACGCTGGTATGGACGGGGGTCGAAGTTGAGGCCAACGTGCACCATCAGCACCGACTCCATGCGCGGTAACTCGCGCGCCTGCCTGGCGAGCTGCGCAGGGAGATAGTTTTCGCCGAGCAAATCGAAGAACGTCTCCTGTGCGCCGCCAGAGGCGATGACGACATCGGCATCCTGCAGGCTGCCATCTTCCAGGCGCACGCCTTTGACTTGAAAGTCCTCGACGATGATTTTCGTCACCCTGGCTGAGGTGACCAGTTTTCCACCGGCTTTCTGGAAGGCGTCTTGCACAGCCCTGGACAGGCAACGGATGCCGCCGTGCACAAAGGCGTGGCTGGGAAAGCCGCCGTTGGTTGATTGGCGGGTGAGACGACTGTCGAAACTGGCCTCTGAGTTAAGGGGAGGGACGCCCAGAGCGGGGAACTGGTCCGGGGAGATGCTGAAATCCGCCAGGATGGAAGTGAATACAGCTCTCAAGCGCGGATCGTGGAAAAAATGGCGCATGAGCCTCTCGGCATCCCAGTTCCGATAGCGGTGCAACGGAAGGTAGGCATTGAGCCAGAGCAAGCGCTGCGGGAGGCTGCTCAAAAAGGTTTGTTCTTTGATGCGCCTGCTCAGCGAGAGGGTTTGCATAGTGCGCCGATAGAAGCGGTAATAGCGCTGGATGCCGGTTTTCTCCCGCGGAAAGAGCGTTTCCAGGCGCTGCTGGCGCCAATGAGGGGTGGTGAAACCCTCTGGCGGCCAGAACTCGAAATCGGGGAAGTGGTAGCCACGTTCTCCAGGAAAGAGCTGCACCTGTCCTGATATACCGAGTTCGGAGAGAACCTGAGCGCCGCGCCCGCCAGGTTCGAAACCCTCTAACAGCAGCGGTCCGAGGTCCCAACCAAATCCAGACTGCCGAAAGGTGGTGGTGACGCCCCCGGGTTGGTCGAATTGTTCGAAGAGGGTTACCTGGTGGGAGCTGCGAGCCAGGTATGCAGCGGCGGTCAAGCCGGACATGCCCGAACCGATGACAACAACCTTCAAGGAGCATTCCTCCCGATGATGCGGCATTGGGTCATCCTGCACAAATTATTATACACTTCCTTTCAAAATTGACTTGTATAATTGCAAAATAATTGCTATAATAATGATGTTGCATGAAAGGACGGGTAGGGTGCCCGCTTTGTCAAGGAGGAGCCATGGGGATTTACCTGGTCTTGCTGTTGCCCATCTCGTTGATCATTTCCGTTGTGATCGGGTATTTTCTGCGTCGTGATCTCGTTGCTCACCAGAAGGAAGAGGGGACAGTCAGGTCAACCGTCGAAAGTGTATAGAGCTGGCGCGCCTCACAGCTCGACCTTATGGGCCAGGCGTTCCATCTCGCGTATGGGGTCGTAGTCTGCGTCGGTGACCAGGGCGAAGCGCCGCAGGTGATGGCGAGCGAGCACAGGCTGGCCTTCGGGCTGGCGGTGCATCTCCAGGAGCGCCTGCTGCAGCGGCTGGCGCAGTTCGCCGGGCAGCGACCGGGTGGTGACGAGCGGCGGGATGGGGCTGGGACCGAAGACTTCGAGGACGCGCAGCGAGTCGGTCAGCTCTGGACGGGCGCGAATTTCCGTCTCCAAGACGGTGGAGTCGATGGCGGCAGCATCGATGCGCCCCTCCAGCACCATCTGCAGGGCATTTTGGTGTGAACCGGCTTCGATCACTTCACCGAAAAAGCCGCGGTACTCCTCTAGCTGCGCCAGTCGCCAGCGGGTGACGTTGTAACCCGAGTGCGAGTGCGGCTCATTGTATGCCCACCGTGCAGAGCGCAAATCTAAGAAGCGGCGAAACGGAGCGCTTTTCAAGACAACCACATCCGAGAAGTAAACCGGGGTATTCTGGTAGCGGAGGGCGGACATGACCGGAGCAGCCAGTAACTCGACCAGTGGGGGGCGCCGATCGGCTTTCCACGTGTAGGGCAAACCGCAGATCCAGCCGATTTGGATTTCTCCGGCATCTAGCAGGCGTTCTCGCTCTTGCCAGGGTGGGTCGCAGATGAATTTCACCGGGCGATGCAACTGCCAGGCCAGGTAATCTGCGAGGTCAGCGATAAAGGGGTCCGCGTTCGGAGCTTGGAGTGAAGTGATGGTGATGGTTTGCATGACGTGAATTGTACTCGATAGACAAAGTTTCTACCTGTTCGCTCGCTGGGGCGGAAGTGACGTTATAATTAGGCACGACACTCTGCAGGACGGATTGGAACCATGGAATTACATCTCTACGATACCTATACGCGAAGCTTGAGGAAGTTCGAACCCCTGGAGGCAGGTAAGGTCGGCATGTACACCTGCGGACCGACCGTCTATGATTACGCACACCTGGGAAACCTGCGCACTTATGTGTTCGAGGATATTTTGCGCCGTGTGTTGGAATTCAACGGCTACCAGGTGGAGCATGTTATGAACATCACCGATGTTGGACATCTGGTGTCGGACGCGGACGAGGGCGAAGATAAAATGGAGAAGGGCTCGCGCCGCACCGGTTTGAGCGCTTACCAGATTGCCGAGAAGTACACGGCTGCCTTCCAGGAGGATATCACCCGGTTGAACATCCTTTTCCCCACGGTGTGGTGCAAGGCGACCGAACACATCCAGGAGCAGATCGACTTCATCGCCTGCATCGAAGCCAGGGGATACACCTACCGCACTTCGGATGGCATCTATTTCGACACCTCCAAGCTGCCGAATTACGGCTACCTGGCGCGCCTGGATATCGAAGGTCTGCAGGCTGGAGCGCGCATCGAAATGGGTGAGAAGCGCAACCCCACCGATTTCGCCCTGTGGAAGTTCAGCCCAGCGGGTCAAAAAAGGCAGATGGAATGGGACAGCCCGTGGGGAGTCGGTTTCCCCGGCTGGCATATCGAATGCTCGGCGATGTCTGCGCGCTACCTGGGCAGTTTTTTCGATATCCATTGCGGTGGAGAAGATCATATTTCGGTGCATCACACCAACGAGATTGCGCAAACCGAAGCCTGCTACGGCACCCGCCTGGCGAACTTTTGGCTGCATGGTTATTTTCTGCAAGTGGACGCCGAGCGCATGTCCAAGTCATCGGGAGAGTTCTTGCGCCTGCAGAGTGTGCTGGATCGAGGGATCGATCCCCTGGCTTACCGCTTGTTTTGCTTGAATGCCCACTATCGCAGCAAGCTCAATTTTTCCTGGGAGGGCTTAGAGAGCGCAGCCACCTCGCTGCAGCGTTTGCGCACGGCTTACTACGAATGGGGGCAGTCAAGCGCAGGGCGGCAGGAGCGAATCGACGAGCAGATGCTGGGACGTTTTCGCGACCAGGTGAACGACGATCTGAATATGCCACGGGCGCTGGCGGTGGTGTGGGAGCTGGTGCGCAGCGATCTACCGCCAGAGATCAAAAAAGGCACCCTGTCCACGATGGATCGGGTGCTTGGTTTGCGGCTTGCTGAATGGCGCCCAGAGGAAGAGACCGCGCCGCTGGAGATTCTGACGCTGCTGGAAGCGCGGCAGCAGGCGCGCAAGGAGAAGCGCTGGGCGGACGCCGACGCGCTGCGCCAGCAGATCCAGGAAGCTGGCTATGAGATCGAAGATACACCACAAGGCTCGCGGGTGAAAAGAAAGCGCACCACGGTAGGTGAAGGATGAAAATTGCAATCACTGGCAAGGGCGGCGTTGGCAAAACCACGCTCACGGCGTTGTTGGCGCAGGTTTGGGCAGATCGCAAGCGGGAGGTTTTGGCGGTGGACGCTGATCCCTCCCCGTGCCTGGCGGGAGCGCTGGGCTTTCCAAGCGAGCTGCGCGCCGGGTTGCGCCCGGTGGCTGAGATGGATGACCTGATCTATGAGCGCACCGGAGCGCGCCCAGGACAGGTGGGTGGCTTTTTCACGATCAATCCCCGGGTGGATGACATACCAGAGCGGTTTTCGGCGCTGCACCGCGGTGTGCGCCTGTTGGAGATGGGCGCGGTGGACACTGGCGGCTCGGGTTGCATTTGTCCAGAAAGCGCCATGTTGAAAACGCTGTTCACCCACCTCCTGTTTCGCAAGGATGATGTGCTTTTGTTGGATATGTACGCTGGCGTGGAGCACCTGGGGCGGGCGACAGTGGATTTCGTCGACCTGATGCTGGTGGTGGTTGAACCGACGCGCCGCAGCCTGGGCACCGCGGCGCAGATCCGCAAGCTGGCGAATGATATCGGCCTGCAACGGCTATTGTTGGTGGGCAACAAAGTGCGCAACCCGGATGAAGCGGATTTCCTGGCGAAGGAATCCCCCGGTATGCCGGTGTTGGGCATCCTCCCGCACGATCCCCTGGTGCAGGAGGCAGATCGGCTGGGTGTGGCGGTGTACGACTATGTGCCATCCCTGCGCAAGGCTGCGGAGGGCATGGCCGATTTACTGGAGCAGGAGACTGCACTCATCGAACGGTAGGAGCGAGAAGCATGACAACGACGATTGCACTGGCAGGCAAAGGCGGCGTGGGCAAGACGACCATCGCGGCGATGGTGATCAAGTACCTGGCGCAGAAAAAAAACGGCGCGGTCCTGGCTATTGACGCTGACCCGAGCAGCAACTTGAACATGGTGCTGGGGTTGGAGCTGGAATGGACGGTGGGCGATATTCGAGAAGATATGCTGGCTCAGGTGAAGGAGTCGTTGGTGACCGGTGGAGCGGCGATGGGCACCATGCCCGGAGGGGTCTCCAAGCGCGATTACCTGGATTACCACGTGCGCCATTCGCTCTCAGAGGGCGATGAATTCGACCTGATCGCCATGGGGCGCTCGGAAGGCCCCGGATGTTACTGCGCGGTGAACCACAACTTGCGCGAAGTGGTGGACGCGATTTCACGCAACTATCGCTACGTGGTGATTGACAACGAAGCCGGTATGGAGCACTTGAGCCGACGAACGACGCGCGACGTGCAGCACTTGCTGATCGTGAGCGATTCCACGCAGCGCGGTATCAGCGCGGCGGCGCGCATCGCTGGTTTTCGCAAGGAGCTGGATATTCGCATCGAAAACGCCTACCTGGTGATCAACCGGGCGCCAGGCGGCGAGCTGCCGCAGGCCTTGCAGGAATACATCCGCCAAAATATGGATATTCCGCTGCTGGGAGTCGTTCCGGCGGACGATGAACTGGCAGCCTTCGAGTTCAGCGGTAGACCGCTGGTGGAGCTGGGGGATGAGTCGCCGGTGTACCAGGCTGTTCGGACGATGATGGGGAAGATGCTGTAGCGGAAAGCGCGTGTTTTAGAGCATTGCCAGACAATAGAAGATGAAGAGGGCATGGTGGTCGACCAAGCGGCAAGCAACCGCGGGGTCGAACGCCATGCCCTGGACTCTTTGGAAGGATCAGCCGGTCTGCGATTGCAGCAAGCGCAGCAGGGAGCGCCGCGCCAGCAGATCTGCAGAGATCATGCCCAGGACATGCTTGCCCTCCACCACCGGCATGGCGGAGATCTCGTGACTTTCCAGGCGGCGGATCATGGTCAGGATATCGTCAGTTGGTGCAGCGCACACCACGCTGCGGGTCATGATCTCGGCCAGGGGTTGGTCTTCGGGAGACGCCAGGGAGGCGGCGCGAGTGATGTCGAAATTCGTCACAACGCCGACCAGTTGCTGAGCCGTGTCCAGCACAGCCAGGATGGGGGCGCCGGTCTCGACCAACAGGGCTGCCGCCTGGCGAACGCTGGCGGTATCGGCGATCGTGGGCATGGGTTCCATCAGATCGGCGGCGGTGCGATGGCGTTCACGCGAAGCAATGCGGCGGATGCTGATCTGGGCGGCAGCTTCGTGGGGCAGCATATCGGCGTCGGTGAGCAGCAGATCGACCAGTTCGCGCATGTTGCGGCGGATAACGTTTTCACGATAGTCTTCCGCGGCTGCCAGGCGGCGTGCTGCCAGGAGCGCGAGCTCGCTGCTGTGGGCATCCAACCAGCCCTGCACCGCCTGGCGATCTCCCAGGATCGCTTCGGGCAGGCGCAATTCTTGCGGGGTTTTGATCAGGTGCTCCTGGGCAGCGAAGATGACGCCTCCTGAGTTGACCAGGTAATCGGTGGCAATCAAAACACCCCGGGCGCGATAGACGGCGCGCTCCATGCGGGCGCGAATAGCCTGGCGAGCCGGATCAGGGGAGTAGGTATTGGCGCCTTCGACGATGACCGACCAGCTTCCCATGCGGTCAACGACCATGCAGGGGTTGGTGGCAGGGTCTGTGTCGAGGTAATGGGCGATGGGAGCGGCGGGGATGAGGCAAAAAGCAGATTCGCGCAGCAGGTCGTTGGGATCCGAGCCGAATTTTACGGGGCGCTCTGAGATTTGATCCGAAAGCATGCTGGAGATGAAATACGGGCGGCAGACCAGGCCTTGCGCCTGCCAGAGTTCGAAGAGCTGATCGACGGGGAGCCCTTCAGGGGTGTAAAGGTAACCGCTGGCATCGCTGACGCCCACCACGCGGGCGCCGGGCAGGCGTTCCTTTAAAATCCGGGCGGCGTGCGCACCCACCGCTCCAAAACCCTGGATCATCACGGTGAGCTGGTTGGGATGGGGCAGCTTGAAGGTATTGAACTGCGGCAAGCTGCGCAGGCGAGGCATTTCTTCCAGCAGGGCTTGCAGAGCGATGACACAGCCGCCAGCAGCCGCGCCCAGCTCGTCGATGCGGTTGCCGCCCATGTCGACCGGCTTGGAAAGGGCATGGTCGATGCCGTTTTCGATGGCGATGGTCTTCATGTCTTCATCGTTGGTGCCGACATCGGGCCCAGGCAGGTATATTTCCTTGTAGCGGTAGATCAAGCGGGCGAAGCGGCGCACAATCTCTGTGTGCTGATCGTGGGGCAGGCCGGGTTTGGCGACGATGCCAGACTTACCGCCGCCGTAGGGGAGCTGGGCAGCGGCGTTTTTGAGGGTCATGCCGCGCGCCAGGTTATGGATGGCAGCCGGTGTGACGCTCGGCAGCATGCGAATGCCGCCCATGGAGGGCTTTCCCATCGCCAGGTTGTCCACAACGAGGTAACCGCCGACTTCCAGGGGGGTGCTCTCGTCCCACATGCAGACGACCAGATGGGGTCCGAGATCATCCACCTGGATGCCCAGGCGCGCCAGGCGATCAACATCCAGGGTGTTGAATTCCATGTAACAGCGACCCTGCTCATTGAGCAGGCGGTTGCGCCAGGTGCGCTCCGGCAAGCGTTCCTTGAGAAAAGCGAGCATTGCCTGAGGGATCATGGAAACGTCCTTGGTTTGGAAAAGCCCCACAGGTCTTCTAAACCTGCGGGGTTTGGAGCGGTCAGCGCAGTGCTGTAGCGACCTCGGCGTGGTGCAGGCGTTGGGCGGCAATGAAGGACAGCCCATTCTCGGTGAGCGCCCAGGCGGTGCGGTTGCAGGCCTCGAATTTATCCATGAAGTTCAACTGCAAAGCCTCCCAATCGCCGGAAGCGATGATTTCGGCCTTATCGCGGAAATAATCCAGGATATCGGAGGGGTGCGAGCGCGTCTGGTCGATCTCGGGGTCTCCGCCTTCGTGCTTGGCGGAAATGTTTGCCACGCGCCGGGCCACCTCCACCAGCTCCTGGCGGCGATTATACGGCTGACGCACGATGGATTTGTAAGTTTCGGTGATGTGATGCTCAAAGCGCACCACCTGTTCGAAACCAAGTTGCTTGCGGAACTGGGCGGTGAGCTCCAGGGTTTGGTTGTTCACCGAGTTCGACCAATTGAAGCCGATCAGTGGGGAGCTGCCATCATCTCGGCTGAAGAGCTTGGCGCCGATCAGTGTCCACAAGCCCGCGTAAGGGTTGTCGTTGCCCATAAAGACAGAGATCTTGAACTCGATATCCACGCCCAGGCGGTGGAGCAGGTAGCCGACCAAGACGGTGCCGGGGTTGATGTTCAAAACCTGGCGAACGCCGTAGTTGGTGTAGTAATACAGGAATTCATCCAGCCACTTGAGCGGGTAGTGGTTGGGTTGGCCGATGCCGCCGAAGTAGCCGGTGATGGTCGCTGGCCCGCCCAGGTGCACATTGGAGCCATCGGTGCCCTTGGTGTCGAGCGTCTCGACATAGGAAGCGCCGATGATCTGCATGGCTGCGGCGATGGCCGGTAGGTCGCCGTCGGCTTCCTGTTCTTTCATTTTGCGCACCTTGATGAATCTACCGGGCATGAGCATGCCCTGCTCGATGGCGCGCCTGGCGCAGGCGATCACCCAGGGAAAGTACTGCGTGGCGCTGACTTCTAGCGTGACAGCCAGCTCATCCGGAAATTCTACCTGGTTGGCGCGTTCGCCGAGCACTTTGCGGCGATAGTCTTCCACGCTGATGAAAGCATGGCGATCGCGCTGCTCTTCGAGCCATTGCAGGTCTGGCAAGTATTCGGGGTTTCGCTCCCTGACGCGCTCCAGCAGGTTTGGCAGGGAGCGCGCCTGCTCGGCTTTGCGGTTGATTTCTTCGGGTGTTCCATAGCGCTGGACGACTTCCAGAAGCTGCTCAATTGCGGCGGTCTCCGGGTTGAGCAGCACCGCGTTGATGTCGTCGAGACGCTGATAAGGGATTTTCAGGCGTTGGCGCAGGTCTTCGGACATGGGGAGCTCCTTTTCCCAGCAGGGGAAAATCCCGCCGCCGTGCAGAGCACAGCGGCGGGGGCATGATCATTTGAGCAGGTTGAGCAGCTCTTCGTATTCTTCGTCTGGCATACCGAACCAGTTTTCTGGGGCAGGAAAGGTCTGGTTGGTGACTTCGGCGACGTACTGTTTCAATCCATTGAGGATCACCTCGCCAGCGTTGCCAAACATTTTTGCCATGCGAGGTTTGAAGCGGGGGTAGAGTCCAAACATGTCGTGGTAAATCAAAAGCTGTCCATGCGCATCCGGGCCAGAGCCAAGGCTCATGATGATGCAGTCCTGGGCGCGCTCGGTGATCAGTTTGCACAGTCGGTCGGGCACCATTTCCAGGAGGATGCAAAAGGCGCCGGCGTTCTCGAGGGCTTTGGCGTCATCGATGATTTTCTTTGCCAGGGCAGCGCTGCGCCCCTGGACGCGGTAACCGCCCAGGGCGGAGACACTTTGGGGGGTGAGGCCAAGATGCCCAATGGCGGGTATGCCAGCTTTGACGATACCCTCGATGCGAGAAGCCATCTCTGCGCCGCCTTCGAGTTTGATGGCGTCGGTGGCAGCTTCTGCCATGAAACGACCGGCATTGCGGATGGCTGTCTCAACGCTGGGTTGGTAGCTCATATAGGGCATATCGCCGACCAGGAAGACATGGGGCGCGCCGCGGCGCACTGCCTGGGAATGGCGGATCATATCTTCCATTGTCACCGGCAAGGTGGTTTCATAGCCCAGCATGGTCATGCCCAGGCTGTCGCCAACCAAAATCATATCGATGCCGGCTTCTTCTTGCAGGTAGGCGGTAGGGTAGTCGTAACAGGTGAGCCAGGTGATGGGTTCTTTGTTTGCAACTTTCTTGAATAACATCGGCAAGGTTACTTTTTTGCGATCCGACATTCGGTCCTCCATAAAAGGTTGAACAGACGAATTTTGCCAGCTTTGGCTGATGAGCTGCTGACAATTTTATTGTATGTAATTTTGGGCGAGTGCGCAACTGAGATGGGAGATGGATTCAGCGCATGCGCTGGCGATTGAGCATCAATCCGAATAAAATGACCACGACGATCAGCATGCCGAAAGCGACCATCCAATGAGAAATGTTCGGATTGGTGGGAGGTGGAATAATTGGGGGGGTCAAGGTGGGTCGGGGTGTGCGCGTCGGACGTGGGGTGGGTGTGCCGGTTGGAGCCGGGGTCGAGGAGGGGGTGATCGTCGGTGAGGCGGTGATCGTCGGGGTGGCGCTGATCAGGGCTGGCGTGGGCCGGGGATGACCAACGCTCCCCTGGTAGGCGATTTCAGGCGCAAGCTGGTCGCCTGGCCCAAAGACATCCAGCAAGCCATTGGCTATCACGAAGGCCTGGTTATCGCCCAGCTCGAGGGTTGCTGTGCGCAAGTCCAGCACCAGGGCAGCATTGTCGCCCAGGGCGGATGCGCCGCTGGAGCTGATCTCCACCGCGGTGTTTGGATTCAGTCCGACGGTGATTTGATCGTTGAAGTTGTAAGCCAGGGCGAACAAGCGTCCCCAGCGGTCATCCAGCATCACATCGGGTTCCACCGTAATATCGAGCAAACCGATGCCAGGGCGCATTTGAATGTCGCCCTGGATGAAAGCTCTCTGCAGCGCCAGGTCGCGCGGTTCGCCTCCTGGGGGCGGGGGTGGACTGGCGATGTAGTGAGGACCAGCCATGGCGGAAGCTGCGCCAACCATGAGAACAGGCTTACCTTGCCCGAGCGCCTGCGGCAACCAGCCGGCAAACTGGGGGTGGAGCGAGCTTTGGTCGAGGGCAAGCACCAGCACAGCGTCGAAGTCTTTTAACTCTGGAATGGGGGGCTGCGAGGCAGCGCTCGGGTCGAGCGCCACGCCTGGGCCGGGAAATTGCAAGCTGGAACGAGCAAGCTGGCTGGCGCGCTGTGCGCTGTCCAGGTCTGGGTAACCATCAACGAAGATCAATACACGCCCACCATGCGCCTCGGCCAGAGTGCGGAAGCGGCTGAGCACGGGATTGTCCGGCTGGGAGAAATCCAGCGATCCAGACAGGAGCAACGGTCCAGCTCCGGAGGGGAGGTGCAAGGCTTGAAATTCGCGGCGCAAGAGCCCCACGGGTGCAGCCAGCGAGTGTTGGCGGGTGTTTAGATCGTAACTGAATGCGCCTGGGGCAAGCAGATGAACGAGAATGTTGCGCAGGCTGAGCAGCGGCGTGCAGGGCAAGACTGGACCGCTCTCGCCGCAGCCTTTGTAGGACACATTGCGAGAGGCCTGGTAAGTCTCGCCATCGAAAATCGCCACCGTGTACAGGCCAAAGACGCCTTCGAGACGCTCACCGGCAGGGACCAATACGCCGGTGTCGCTATCGACGCCGACGCCAACATGCGGGCTGGCTGGATCGGTGATGGCGTTCAACAGGCGTCCGACCCGTCCGCGCTGGAAGATGGACTGGTCCAGGATGGCAGTGCGTAACCCGAATGGTAAGCCGTGCTTCTCTGCGCTGTTCCACAGATCCACGGCACCAAAGTTGAGGGCGTTGGCAGCGCTGAAACCCTCTTGATAGCCACTGAGCATAGCTGCTGAGAGCATGTTCCCGCCGGCGCTGGCGCCGGCGATGATGACGCCGTTCTCGTAGGCTTGCGTCAAAGCGACTTCCACCGGTGTGCCGTTGATCACCTGCATGGCGGTGGCCTGGTCGTTGCCAAGGATGATGACCGCCGAGAGATCAGTGGAGAAATATTCGCCCACCGCAGGGTCGAGCGCATCCGAGCGGGTGAGGATGGGAGCGACCACGGCGCTGCAAACCATCCCCGAAGGAGCGGCGAGCCTGCAGGCCTCTTCGATTTGGGAACGCTGCTCTTCTACCTGACTCAGGATAGCGCGTCGCTCGGCGTCGGAAACGGCATCTGGGCTGGCAGCGTAAGGAACTGGCAGCACCAGGATATTGACATAGCCGCTGCGGTGATTGGCCACTGCTGCCGCGGAGAATCCGTCGAAAATTTCGGCGTGACCTCCGCCGATCGGAATCAAAAAGGGTGTGGGGGATTCCTGGCGGGGAACAGCGGCGCGCGCAGGTTGCCCGCCTGCCGTTAACCACAGTGGTGAGGAAAGTATCCCGATGAGAAAGAGGAATAGAATCGGCCGCGAGCGCCTGGAGTTAAGGCTCATGCGTTAGTATTGTACACCGAATCCCCGGTTTGCTCAGCGCTCAATTGCGCTTCAAGATGTGGGTGATGATGGTGGCGCCTGATCCGCCAATGTTTTGCGCCATGCCGATGCGCGCATCGCGTACCTGGGTTGGGCCGCACTCGCCGCGCAGTTGCTGGACAACTTCCACGATCTGGTACAGGCCAGTGGCGCCAACGGGATGGCCGCGAGCTTTGAGGCCGCCGCGCGTGCTGATGGGCAGCTTGCCATGGATGAATATCTCGCCATCCTGGGCCAGGCGCGGCGCCTGGCCGCGCTCGGCGAAGCCGCAGGCTTCGAGAGACAGCGCCGACATGATCGAGAAGGCATCGTGCAGCTCGAAGAAATCGATCTCCCTGGGGGTGAGGCCGGCTTGCTGGTAAGCGAGAGAAGCGGAGCGATGAGCTGCCGAAAGCCAGAGCGGATCGCGGCGGTCGTGCACTGCCAGGGTATCAGTGGCAGCGGCGGAGCCTTCGATCGTGATGAGCGGGCGCGCCTTGCCATTGTGTTTCAGGCTGTCTGCGGGAACGATAAAGACCGCGGCAGCGCCATCGCCGATCGGCGAGGCGTCCAGCAGGTTGATGGGATCAGCGACCATGCGGGCGCGCTGGTACTCTTTTTCGGTGATGGACTCGCGCAAGCGAGCGTAGGGATTGTGCACAGCATTGACGTGGGCGTTGATCGAGAAGGGGGCGAAAGCAGCATGTTCCCAACCATAGTGGTGCATGTAGCGCTGCATGACCAGGGCATTGATGGCGACAAAGGAGAGTCCGTAGGCGACTTCGTAATCCGCGTCGGCCGCGGTGGCGAGCGCGGCGGTGACTTCCGGACCCGTTCGCTCGGTCATTTTTTCGACGCCCACTGCCAGGGCGCTGTCCACTTCACCGGATGCGACCGCCATCAGCGCCACGCGCAGGGCGGCCGCGCCTGAGCCGCAGGCGGCTTCCACCTTGAAGGCCTCGGCATGCTTCAAGCCGGTCCAATCCGCCACCAGGGATCCGAGGTGCTCTTGCCGGCTGAGCATACCCGAGAGCATATTGCCAACAAAGATCGCATCGGCTGAGTCTCGCCCGGCGTCTTGCAGCGTGTGAAAGACAGCTTCGCCCGCCAGCTCGCGCAGCGAGAGATGCCAATGTTCATCCACGGGCACCTGGCCGATGCCGATGATCGCGATTTTGCGCATAGAATTTATTCTCCGTAGCGGTGCAGCCTGGCTGCATCCGAAATTTTTGATATTTTATCCACCAGTTACTCTCAATTGCTATCTTTTTGCCCACTTTCTGAGGGCATGAACAGCAGATAATGGACCGGCTTTAGCACCCAGGCGCACGCAGCAGGAAATTGGTGATTTCGGGCGGGCAGTTGATGCGCAGGTGCAGCTCGGCAGCGCCCAGGCCGCGGTTGGTGTAGTGTTGCATTCCGTTGATTTGATACAGGCCAGCGCGGTACTTGCGGCCGAGGCGAGGGGTGACCGGCGCGCCGATGAGCGGCAGGACAATCTGCCCGCCGTGCGAGTGACCCGATAACTGGAGCATGAAGCGCCCACTGGCGGCGGTCTCATCTGCCAGGTCCGGCTCATGCGCCAACAGAATGGCGGCTGCGCCCAGCGGGAGCTGGCTGAGGAGCAAAGCAAGGTCATCGGCCTCGGCAGCCGCCGAATCCAGTCCGCACACGTACAAGCAGCTTGCGCCGCGCTGGATGGGATGCACTGCGTTGCGCAAGACGGTGACGCCAGCACGGCGAAGGGCGCGCGTGACGATGCGGGGGCTGGTCCAGTGGTCGTGATTGCCCAGCACAGCCACCACGCCGTGCGGGGCGCGGAGTTGAGATAATTCGCTGGTGAGGGTATCGGCATAGCGAGCCGGGTCAAAGGTGACAAAATCCCCGGTGATGACCACCAGGTCAGGTTGCTGTTGATTGACGACTTGAACGGCTTCTGCCAGGAGCGGCTGGTTGATCCAGGTGCCGAGGTGAAGGTCGCTGATCTGCACCAGGCGAAGCCCGTCAAAATCGCACGGAAGGCCAGGCAGTTGCAGCGTGAGGTGGGAGAGATCCAGCCAGCCGTTGAGCAGACCCGGCGTCATCCGGCGGCTGAGACCGAGGAGCGACATCACCGGCGGAGCATGCAAGATTTTGCGCACGGCGCGATAAGCCAGGCCCAATACAGGGTGGATGCGGCGATTTGGGTGGTTCATGGGGCAGGGGGAGCTTTCTGAGAAGGGATCGTTTCTGGGGGAGCAGCGCCGTCCACCTGCAGGATTTCATCCACCAGGAATTGCTCGTCTGGGCGGGCTTGCCAGGCGTAGAGCACAACGGTGCCCGCCAGCTTGTCGTGCCACGCCTGGCGCTGGTCGTCGAGCAGGATCCACAGGAAGCCGGCAAACAGGGGCAGCGCGGAAAGATAATATCCCAGGTACCGCAGCACCGCTTGCCAGGGTCTCAGCTTTCCACCGCGCACAGGCACCACCCGCACTCCCAGCAGGGCTTTACCCGGGGTTTGTCCAGCGAAGACCAGGAAAAACGCATGGTAGCCAAGAATGAAGAGCACGGTGACCAGGGCAATGAAGCCGGGGGAAGTGATGATTTCCGCCAAAGCCGTTGCGCCTGGGATGGCATCTAAAGTGATACCCAAATAGCTGCCGATGCGCAGCGTGGTCACTGTCACGGAAGTGATCCAGGTGGTGGAAACGAACAGTAAACTGACCAGGATGACATCGACCAGGAAGGCCAGCAGGCGGCTGGCGAAGCCAGCGTAATACCCCTGGAGGGTTTTGGGGGGCGCTGGCGGAGGACGGCGTGGGATGAGCGGCTCAGACAGCATAGCTAAGCGCGCTTGTCCCGCCCAGTGCGCGGGGTGATGGCGCGTTGACGCAGTTCCGAAGGCGGTTCGGGCAAGCGGCTGCGAGGCGCGCGGCGCAGCAATGAGCGCGCCAGGGATTCGAGGAAGTGGTCTGCGCTGACAGCGCGCTCGCGGGCCTCTTCCAGCACTTCATTGGCTAAACCGGTTGATTGCGATTGCACCAGGTCTTTCACTTCGGGGTTCTGGGTGAGATATTCGAGAAATGCATCGACGGTATCGTCAAAGGCCAGGCTGGCAACGGCGCGGCTGCGCTGCTCCTCGCTGCGGCCGCGCTCGATCCAGCGCTGCACTTCCTGCTGGCCGCGCGCTGCGAGGTGATCGATCTGCCGGCGGGAGGGGGCAGCCAAGGGGCTCTCGAGGATGGGCTGCAGCGCTGCGCCGAGCCATCTGGACAATCTGCGTTTCAGGCGGGAAATCACCCCCAATTGGCGGTGGGCGTGGTCTTGAAGCTCGAAAACCAACCCAATCAGCGCGTACCGCGCTTGTTCTTCGGCGGCAGCCGAATGCGAATCGGCGCTACCGGCGGACAGGTTGGCTTGCAGCAGCTCAGAGGCTTGCAATTCCCACTGGCGCAGTCGGCGCAACAGTTCGATCAGCGAGACTTCTGCGCCGCCGATTACCAGGCGGGTGAGCGACTGCAAGCCGGTGAAGTGCTCGTCTGTCCCTGAAACAGATTCAGGTGCTTGAGCTTCTGGCATGGAGGTAATTATAGCCTAAGTCTGAATAAAAATGCCCTGGCGGAGGCCAGGGCATGCAGCAGCGCCGCGTACTGGATGTCTGTGAATCAATAGCACCAAAACATCCAACGGTAGGATTTCGATTTGGCAGAAATGCTGCCGCTCTTGGTGCCGCCGCACCAGCTACCAGTGTAGCGATAATCGCCGCGCAACACAGTTAGTCGATCGGTGGTGTTCGGGGCGACGGTGATGGTGTAATTTTCGGGTCCGAATAGCTGTAAGAAGAGAGAGGTGTAACCTCGATTGATTATCTGGATCCTGGCAGTTTTACAGGCGGCAATCTTGAGCTTGACTTTGCCAGATTTTGCCTTGAGCACACCGGTAAATTCTTGACCGCAGGCGGTGTACTTGTAGCGGTAAGAGCCGGGCAACAATTCAACCGTTGTACGCCCTGGATTGGCGTAGATGGTCAGCTCGCGTGAGCCGGTCAAAACGATGTCGACGCGCTTGCTGGTCTTATTTTCGACGGTGAGCTGGCTGAGCGATGAGGCTGCCAGGGCTGGAGCCACATTCGCCAATACGAGCAATGCAAGCGCCAATACACTGAGCAGGCGAAGGTACCATTTGGTCATGTCAGGCCTCCTGTGTGGGCAGATCATGCGCACATGCTGCATGATTATTATCGGTGGGAGGCCGATTTACTTGAGGCGCCCGCTGATTGCACGCCGGCTGGTCACGACGCCGGCGTCTGGGATAGGACGCTCGATGGTGGTGGGGTGAAGAATGTCCCCAAGCCGCGCGGCGAGCTCAGGACAATTTCATTTTCATCCAGCCGCTGGTGTTGTGAAAGTCTGCCACGGCGCTGCCCGGTGGGACGATGGCATCCAGGGCGGCCGCAGCTTCGGCATCCAGGGACATTTCCAGCACGGGCAAGGCATCCTGCAGGTGCGCCATAGTGCGCGGGCCAATGATCGGCGCAGTGACGGCGGGTTGGTCCTTGACCCACAGCAAGGCGAGCTGGGAGGGAGATAAACCGCGCTCTTGGGCGAGACGGGCGGCTTGCTGGCCTTTTTCGATGCCAGATTGGGAGACGCGCTCCGCTGCCCAGCTTCCAATGCGGGCGACGCGCGAGCCTTCCGGCGCCTGGTCGGCCCTGGCGTAGCGCCCAACGAGCATCCCCATCGCCAGCGGAGACCAGGGCAGCAGGGCGATGTCATAGCGCAAGGCCAGGGGCACCAACTCGTTTTCGATGCGCCGGTCGAGCAGGTTGTAGGGCGGCTGCTCGGTGACGAAGCGCGCCAGGTTATAGCGCTCGCTGATCGCCAGGGCCTCCATGACCATCCAGGCTGGGAAGGTGGAGCTGCCGATGTAGCGTACCTTGCCCTGGCGCACCAGGTCGTCCAGGGCGCGCAGGGTCTCATCCTGGGGAATATCCAGCATCGGCCGGTGAATCTGGTAAAGGTCGATCCAATCGGTGTTCAGCCGACGCAGCGAGTCTTCGACAGCTTTCAGGATGTGCCGGCGGGAGTTGCCGCGATCGTTGATATCGCCGGATTGTGGGAAATGCACCTTGGTGGCAAGCACCACGCGCTCACGACGACCTGCCAGGGCTTTGCCGACAACGCGTTCGGATTCGCCAGCGTTGTACATGTTGGCGGTATCCAGGAAGTTTATGCCGGCATCCAGCGCGGCGTGGATCATGCGGATGGATTCATCTTCGGGAGTTGGTCCGCCAAAGTTCATGGCGCCCAGGCAGAGCGGTGAAACGCGCACGCCGGTGCGGCCAAGTTTACGGTAGTTCATGATTACCTCCTTCGTCGGGGGGACATCCGAAACGTGGGGGTTACCAGGCGTAGGCTTCGGGAGCGGCGCCGCCTGGGCCGGGCCAGATTTCATCCAGCTTTTTCAGCGCAGCTTCATCCAGCTTGATCTCCAGGGCGCGCAGGCTGCCGGTGAGCTGCTCCAGTGTGCGCGGTCCGATGATCGGGGCGGTGACAGCCGGGTTGTGCAGCAGCCAGGCCAGGGCAATATCGGCTGGGTGATCACCGAATTCCGCGCAGAAGGCTTCGTAAGCTTCCAGCCTGGCGCGGTTCTTCTCGATGGCTTCCTGGTTGCGGTCGGAGGCGCGCCGCCCCTGGTTCTGCTTCTGCAGCGCGCCCCCAAGCAACCCGCCGGCGAGCGGGCTCCAGGGGATGAGGCCCAAACCGTATGCCTGGCAGGCGGGAATGACCTCCAGCTCGATCATGCGCGCGTTGAGGTTGTAAAGGGACTGCTCCGAGACTAATCCCAGGAAATTGCGCTTTTCAGCGGCGTGCTGGGCCTGGGCGATGTGCAGTCCGGCAAAGTTGCTGCTGCCAATGTACAAGACCTTGCCCTGTTGCACCAGCAGTTCCATTGCCTGCCAGATCTCTTCCCAGGGGGTCTCGCGATCCACGTGGTGCATCTGGTACAGGTCGATATAATCGGTCTGCAAGCGACGCAAGCTGTCTTCGCAGGCGCGACGGATATGCAAAGCGGATAAGCGGCGGTCGTTGGGGCCTTCGCCCATGCGCCCAAAGACTTTGGTGGCAATGATGACTTTATCCCGCCGATTGCCGCCCTGCGCCCACCAACGCCCGATGATGCTTTCCGTGACGCCCTCGCCGAGCTTCCAGCCGTAAACATTGGCGGTGTCGAAGAAGTTGATGCCCAGTTCCAGGGCTTTGTCCATGATGGCATAGCTGTCCGGCTCGCTGGTGAAAGGACCGAAATTCATTGTGCCCAGGCACAAGCGGCTGACTTTGAGGCCCGTGCGACCCAGATTGGTGTATTCCATGGGTTTTCTCCTTACGTAAAGACTTTTATCTATCCTGATTTTTGGGTGGACGCGCCGAGCGCACAAAGGCATGCGCGGCAGCGACGGATTGCTTGGCCGCTGGTGAAGCGGGCGAGGCGATTGCCTGGTAGGCGCTGTCCAACTCGCTAGCTTCTTTCAGGGCGCGATCATCTCCCAAGAGCTGGGCATAGGCTTGCAGGTGATCGCGCTGAGTTTGATGAGCCTGGGCGGCCTGGGCAGGCGCCTGGGACATGGCGCGCGCCGTGGTGAGCACTGCAGCCGCCTTCAATTGCGCCAGGACACGCTCCACCACGGGGGTCGCCACGCCGTCTCGCAGGCGGAATTGCTGCGCAGAAACGATGCGCAGCGTGACCGGGTTGAGGGCGGTGGTCAAACGGCTGCCTCCGGGAGATTGATAGGTCGCCGCACCGCGAATGGGCAGGCGCTGTCCTTCTTTTTGCGAGGTGAGCAGCAGGCGGATGGGGATTTCCATTTCCAGGTCGGCTGGCATATCGCCAACCAGTATGTCGGCGTGCGCGCCATCCTGGGTCGCTGGATAGGCGGTTGAGAGCGTCTGCACGACTGCACCCAGCGGCAACTCGAGGTGGATGTGCAGCTCGCGAGCTGCCAGCCCTGCCATCTCACCCAGCTCGCCGCTCAGGAAGCTGACGATGTGAGCGGGCTGTTGCACGTGGTAATAGCGTCCGCCGCCCTGCGAGGCGACCTCAGAAAGCAAGGCTTCGTTGTAATCGCTGCCCACGCCCAGGCAGGAGACGGTGAGCCCTTGAGCGCGCGCCTGGGCAGCTCGCGCCCCGATCTTCTCCAGGTCGGTTTCGCCAACGTTGGCCTGTCCGTCGGAGAGCAGCAGCACGAGGTTGCTGGCTTGCGCAGCGCGCAGCCCTTTCTCGATGCCAGCCTGTAAACCGCCATCCAGGGCGGTCATACCGGTGGGTGTGATTTCGCCGAGCAGCGATTCGACGCGCTTCCGCAGGTTGGCGTCGAGAGCGCCGGGTTCGAGCACGGTGCGCACATCGGAGCTGAAAACGACCAGCGAGAAGAAGTCGCCGCTGTGCAGGCTGTGCACCGCCTGGCGCACAGCCTCTTTGGCGTGGATGATCTTTTCGCCGCTCATCGAGCCGGAAATGTCCAGCACGGCGGTGAACGCCATCGGGGGACGCCCGGTGTCGGTGTTGGCTGCGAATGGCTCGGGAACCTGAGCAGGCGAGCGCAGGGTGACCAGCAGGTGGCGTTCGATATTTTTTCCTGCCGGGGCGTTCACCTGGTCAAGCTCGAGCTGAGCCTGGATATAGCTGCCCTGGGCGTCAGGCGGCGGGGGTTGCTCGAAAGCCAGCTCGCCCCCGCACAGAGCGCAGGTCTTTGCGCCGGAAGGCTCGTCTTGCAGGGTACCGCAGTACAGGCAGCGCATGAGTTGGGGCATTTCAATTCTCCTTGTGGGACACGCTGTCAGCTTGTCCGGATGTGCGCAAGCTAACAGCGTGCGCTGCACTGTGCAAGCTGGCCGCTTGGGTGAGATCAGTCATCATCATCGGCAATCTGGCGCAGGCGGGAAAGATAATCGGGAACGATGCGCTGGTAGGTGCGATCCATAAAGGGCGAGGAAATCAAGAAATCTGCGGTGGCGCGGTTGGAGGCGGTGGGAATGTTGTACAGCACAGCCAGGCGCAGCAGGGCTTTGACATCTGGATCGTGTGGCTGCGGTTCGAGGGGATCCCAGAAGAAAATGAGAAAGTCGATCTCGCCTTCTGCGATGCGCGCCCCGATCTGTTGGTCGCCGCCCAACGGACCGCTCATGAAGAGCTTTACGGGCAGGCCGGTCTCTTTGCTAATCATGGCGCCGGTGGTGCCGGTGCCGAACAGGAAATGGCGGCTGAGGGTGCCCTGGTTGTAGCGCACCCATTCCAGCAGGTCCGCTTTGCGGGCGTCGTGCGCGACCAGGGCGATGCGTTTTTGGCGAGGCAGCGGCACTTCTTTGGTCATGCCAGGCTCCTAATGAATAAGAATGAGCTCCGTTTGCGGTTGGCTCAGGAAAACAGCGCCATCCTGGGTGACGAGCACATCTTCTTCGATGCCGATGACGCCGTAACCGGGCACTTCCAGGCTGGGTTCGATGGTGTAAACCTGTCCAGGCTCGACCAAGTAGTTGGGGGTATCACCGTACTTCTCCCAAAGCGGGCCGAGCAGCCCAGCGCCATCGTGAGCCAGGCGGCCCAATTGATGCCCCAGGGCGTGCATGAATTCGGGGTAACCAGCCGCGGTGACGATGTTGCGGGCGATGGCGTCGATGTCTTTGCCGGGCACGCCGGGACGCAATGCGGCGACAGCCGACTGGATAGCTTTGACGGCGGTCTCGAAGCCGTGTTGCACCGGCGCTGGCGCAGAGGTCTCGCCCGGGCGCAGTGTGTAGGCCAGGCGTTGGATATCGGAGGCGTAGTCATCCTGTATGACGCCAAAGTCGATGTGCAGGATCTGGCCTGGCTTGAGAACAATCTCCGAGGGGCCGACATGACCGACGGGTGAATCGGCGCCAGCGTTGACGATGGGGCAATGCGGGCGATCCCAGGCGGGCAACAGGCGGCGTTGGTCGAGCTGCAGGTGCATGAATTGGCCGATCTGCTGCTCGCTCATGCCCGGTTTGGCATAGTCGAAGACCTGGGCGTAGATTTCTTCGGTGGTGCGAATGGCAGCCTTGATGCGCTCGATCTCGGAGGGAGTTTTGCGGCCGCGCAGCGCAGCGACGATGCCTTCGGCGGAGACCAAGCGATTGGCGTGGGGCGTGCCCTGCAGGTAGCCCAACAATACCTGGTACAGCCCGTGGGGAAGGCCATCGGCCAGTGTATCGTTCCTGGAATAGTTGATGGCGATCTGGCGAGGCGCCAGCCGGTCGAGTATCTCCAGGAGGGGTTGGCGGATGCCGGTGTGGTAGGGGATGATCTCGTCGTAGGCTTGCAGGCGGCGCACCGTTTCGGCTTCGAAGGCGCCGACGATGGCGATGCGGCTGCCAGAGCGGGTGAAGATCAGGGCGGACTGCCAGGTCAGGTCATGTCCGTAGATGAGCGGCAGCACCGGGTCGCCGCCAGCGCTGGTCTCGCGCACAAAAGTGAGCCAAAGATCGATGTCTTTTTCTTGCAAGATTTGAATTGCCTGGGCGGTTTTTTCTTGCACAATGGTGGGCATGGCAGTCTCCTGGGGATGAAGCGCAAGGTATTTGCGAGTTTGGAAAACAGTCGCTGAGTTACGGCAAAGTCACCAGCGAATGCAGCGAACCGGCGCGGTCGCTGAGCACATGCACGCCGACCTGTGCGCCAGAGGGACCCGTGAGCACCCATTCGCAGCGAGCACGGTTATCGGTGGGGCTGCTGGTCCAGATCATGGTAGCTTCCAGCCGACCCGAGCGGCCTGCCAGGTGGTCCAAGTCCACCTTGCGCCGGCCGCTGAGCAGCCGAACGCCTTCAGGCAGCTCCAGCTCCACGCGAACGGTGCGCCCGGCTTTGCGGGTGCGTCCCTGCTCGCTGGTGCAAGTGGGCAGGAAGCCGGTGTTCTCGACCACCAGGTTGAGGTAGGTTTTGCCATTGCCCAGCGATTTGGTTTCCAGGGTGTGCAGAGAGAGACGAGGCAGCATATCGCCAAGCGCCAGGGCGAAGGGCAGGTTGCGCTCGGCTTCGGCGCCAACCAGGGAGAGCGGTGGATTGCGCCAGGTGTACATGAAGTTCCAGCCACCCAGCTCGACTTTGCCCAGTTGGGGATGCTCGAAAGGATACCAATCCACGTAGCCGTCTTTACCGATGTGCTCATCGACCCATTTGAGAATTTGCAGGTCTTCTTCATGGGGATGCGCCCGGAACCAATCCATGAACTTGCGCTCCTGGATGCCAGCTTCGGTGGGTAAGTCCCATTGCTCTACGGTGAAAGCGAAGACACCCAGGGTATCGTACATCCAATCGTCAAAGACGCCGGTGATGACTTCTTTGGGGTGGTACTTGAAATCGTGGAAGGTGGAGACGCTGCGGTAACCGGTGAGGGCGGTGCCGATTTCGCCCATCTTTTTGAAGACCCACAGGTCATTGGTGGGCATCTCATCGTCCGGTTTGGTACCATACGGGCGCAGGATGACGCGGCTGAAGGTGTGATAGGTGAGGGCGATGTTGATATTGGGGTGGCTGGTGATGAAGGCGATGGCAGCGCGGATTTCGGGTTCCGAGCCGGGGTATGGTCCAGCGCCAGCCTGCTCGTTCTCGGGGCGCCATTGGGAGGGAAAGTTGCGGTTGAAATCCAGTCCCTGGTAGGGGCGGGGCACTTTGATGAGGTAACCATCGAAATCTTCGAGCAGGCCTTCGTTGAACAGGCGGTAGTATTGCCCGCCGTGCTCGTCGGGAGCGCGCTTCTCTAAGAGCCGCGCATCGAGCGAGCTGATTTTCCATTCCCCGTTCGGGTCGGGAATGCGCATTTGCAGGATGCGCCCGTCGCCGTCGATGTCCTGGGCGTGCAGGCCCTCTTGCATCTCGGCAAAGGGGTAAGGGCGCACACCAGAGCGGATGTAGCGCGGGTTATCGGCCATGCCCAGGGCGGCGCCATCCGGGTTGAGGCGTGGCACGATGTAGTACACGGAGTTGTCCAGCAGGCGGGTGGAACGCTCCTCGCGGCCATAGCCAGAAAGCAGGGCGTGGGCGATGCACAGCGAGGTGGTGGTGCCGGTGATTTCGGTGGCGTGGATATTGGCGTCGATCCACACGGCGGGTTTATCGGTATCCGGGCCGGTTTTCTGGTTGGTGAGGGTCAGCAACCAGATGGGGCGGTCTTCGTGGCTTCTGCCCAGCTCAGAAAGCTGGGCCAGGTTGGGATACTGGGAGACGAAATCTTGCAGGGTCGCTTCGAGCTGTTGGTTGGTGAAATACTGGTTGAAATCCATGGGGTCCTCCTGGGAGCATTAGAATAATACCATGCCTGTCACGGGTTACCGTAGTACAACGTGAGCAATCGCTGGCCGCTGGCGAGCGCTGGCAAGTGGAATGTGTTATTTTGTATGGTCATACCTGCCCCGTCCAGGCTGGCGCGGGCGAGCGCAGCACCGTGGACGATGAAAGGCAGGTGATCGCCTGGCAGCGGATAATCTCCCTCCGTCTTCCAGCTCAGATGGAGCTGGTTGCCAGGGGAAGGTCTGGCGTCGAATCGATCCAGGCGGTGAGCGCCGTAGCCGTCGCCGGCATCGCTGTAGAGCAGACCTGCGTGCAGGTTGGCGTCCGGTGTGGAGGCCGGGTAAAAATGCAGCTCGATAGCGCCCGGCTGCGGCTCGCAGGGCAGGAGCGCGCCGGCGCGCACCAGGATCGGTAAACGCTTCAGGGGGGCGTCCAGCTCGAACTCAGCAGGCCCGCAGAGGCGCTGCTCGGACCAGAAATCGATCCATTCGCCCTGAGGCAGGTGAATGGATCGGGAGCTGGCGCCCTTTTCCAGGACAGGCGCCACCAGCAAGGAGTCGCCCAGCAGGAAGCAATCTGGCTTGCCAGTGGTGAGCGCTTCCTGGGGGAATTCCCACCACAGGGGACGAACCAGCGGTGCGCCAGTTTGGGAAGCCTGCCAGGCAAGGGTATAAAGGTAGGGGAGCAAGCGCTGGCGCAGGTGAATCATGTGGCGCATGATGGTGATGGCTGGCTCGCCAAAAGTCCACGGCTCGCGGCGCGCCGTTCCCGCGGCGGAGTGGATGCGAAAGAAGGGCAGCAAGGTTGCCAGTTGAAACCAGCGCAGCATCAACTCAGCGTCTGGGCTGCCGGAAAAGCCGCCAATATCCGGGCCGGAAAAGGGGAAGCCCGACAACCCCAGGCCGAGCACGGTGGCAATGGTCATGCGCAGCACAGGCCAGGAGGTTTCGGTGTCGCCGGTCCAGTTCCAGGCGTAGCGCTGCTGACCGGCCCAACCGGAGCGAGAGAGCAACCAGGGGCGCTGCTGCGGGCGCAGGCTGCGCAGCGCCTCGTAACCGGCGCGGTTCATTTGCAAGGCGTACAGGTTATGCGCCTGGCGGTGATCGCCGCCTTGCCCATCCAGATCGTGTTTCACAGCCAGCGGCAGGGTCAGATCGCCCCAGGCCATGAAGTTGGTGGGCTCGTTCATGTCGTGCCAAAAGCCAGCGATGCCCGCCTCGAGCAGCCGCGGGTAGTAACTACCCCACCAGCGGCGCACTGCCGGCGATGTGAAATCCGGGAAGGCCGATGTGCCAGGCCACACCGCTCCAAGATAGGGGGTGGAGCCATCCAATGATGCGAAGCTGCCCTGGCTCAAACCGTCTTGATAGACGGGGTATGTGGGATCGGCCTTGACGCCTGGATCCAGGATCGTGACCAAGCGGACGCCAGCGGTTGAGAGCTCGCTGGAGAGCGCCGGCAGGTTGGGGAAACGCTGCTCATCCACGGTGAAGACGCGATAGCCGTGCATGTAGTCGATGTCCAGGTGAATGGCGGACAAAGGCAGCCGATGCTGCCGGTAGCCTTCGGCAACCTGGCGGATGTCGGTTTCGTTGCGATAGCCCCAGCGAGATTGGTGCAAACCCAGGCTCCACAGCGGGGGAAGGGGGGCGCGCCCGGTCAGCTCGGTGTAGCGCTCCAGGCAGCGCTGAGGCGGTCCGGGGATGAGGTAGCCGCGCAGTTGCCCGGCTTCGAAGCTGACTTGAACGGTTGCATCCCTTTGGGCAAAATTGAATTCGGAAGGAAAAGGGTTCTCGTAGAAGATCAGGTAAGCGCCATCCGCATGCAAGCTGAGGTAGATGGGAATGGGCATGTAGATGGGATCGGCTCCCGGCGCATAGCTGCCGCCTGGGTCGGTGTTCCAGCAGCGCCGCACCTGGCCGCGCAGGTTGAAGGGACCGGCTTGCTCGCCCAGGCCGAAGAAGGCCTGCTCGGGCCTGGCGGCAAAGGCGGCTTGCCAGCCCTCCCCCGATCTGAGGGGCGGTTGGTCGCGCCGCAGCAGAACCCAGCCCGATGGCGCAGCGGCGAACCAATGCACTTCTCCGTTGGTGTGGACGGCAATGCGCAGTTCGCTGCTTTCCAGGTAGTGGACGCCATGCTCCTCGCGGGTTTGAATATCCACTTCAGGCCAGTGTGTCCGCGCCAGGGCGTAGGGAGGGGTGGGTGTTCCGGGAAGCCAGGTGAAGCGGGCGATGGCAGGATCGAGAAACTCGAGCTCGAGCTGGCAATTCTGGAAGTGAAAACGCTGCCCGCAGCGGAGGGGTTCGACGCCTTGCAGCGAGCCGGGCAACTGGGCGCTTGCGCCAGGGCGACTGCGCCGGTAAGCAGAATCCAGGCGGTCGCGCTGCAGCGTGCGCTGCACAATGGCCCAACCGCGGGAGCGCAGGTTCTCGAAAATGGTGCGCAGAGGGACTTGGAACATGGTCTATGCCTGTAAATATGGCTCGAAGTCAAAGATGTGCCCATCCAGCGCCACGCGATAGCGGGAGAGGCGTGCGGCATGCGGACGATGCTGAAGGAAAGCTTGCACCGCCTGGCGTTCGTGCGGGTCCAGCCAGGCAGGCAGGTCAGAGGTGGCGAAAAAGCCGCAAGCCTGCGCCAGGCGTTGGAGGACAATCTTTTCTTCCGGCTGGAGCAGGTTGTAGCGCGTACGAAAGAAAACCACGTCTGGATCGATATGCAGCAGCGGTTTGAGCCACAACCGCGCCAGGCTGGTCGAGAGGGCGTTGCGGCACGAAGGGCCAGTGGGGTCTGAGAGGTAATGCGTGCGATCGTAATTGTCCCAGAAGGGAGAGACATCCGGACCGATGCGCAATCCATCCGCCAGGCCGAGCGTGGCGAGCACCGGCGCGCCGCAAGCCAGAATGTAGGTCTGGGGACCAGCCGCCTGGCGCACGAGCTGCATGGCCAGGCGGTAGGCCTGCTCGCTGGCGATGTCCTGTTGGCGAGCGCCGCGCAGAGCTGCGCCGTACAAGAAATCCAGCTTGAGGTAGGTGTATCCCCAAGCGGTCACCTGGTGGATGAGCTCCTGCAACCATTGCTGAGCCTGGGGATGGGTGACATCCAAACCGTAAAATGATCCACCCCAGTTTTCGCCAGCGGGCAGAGGAGCGCCAACGGCGTCCTGGATGAACCATTCCGGGTGCTGCTGGAAGACGGGCGATGATGGTGCAGCGATGAATGGCGCCAACCACAGGCCGGGGGTAAAGCCAGCCTGTCGAACAGCGGCTGCCAGGTGCGCCATGCCGGATGGGAAGCGGTGGTTGGGTTGCCAGTGACCGATGTGTTGCTGCCAGCCATCGTCGATTTGGAAGACATCGAAGGGCAAGCTGTGGAGATCGCGCAAAATGTCGAGCATCTGGGGCTCGGAGATGTTGCGATAGAGGCTGTACCAGGAGCACCAAACGCGCGGAGCGGGATCGGTGACGCGGGCGGAAAATTTCTCCGAGAGCAATTGCGCATAGCCATTGAAGACCTCCATCTCGGCGCCTTCTGCCAGGTACCAGCGGTGTTTTTCTTCCGGTCTGTGCGACTGGATGGCGGCAGACACGTGTGGGGCGCGCCACTCGAGGCGGGCATCCACGCTCAGCGCTCCCAAGAGCAGCACACGCCCGGGGTCGGCTTCGAAGGCGATCAGGCCGCTGGAGGCGAATGGATAATTCTCCAAGAGGTCGGGATCATCTTGCTGCGGCCAGAGCTGGCGCAGCAGCGGGGGATGGTGTTCTCTGTCCAGATCCAGCCAGCCGGCCTGGCTCCAAGAGTGGAAGCCGTGGCGGTACATGCGGCGCGGCGCAAAGGGCAATGTGATGCGCAGCGCCTGTCCGGTCAGCAGATGGCCGCCCGGCGCAGGTTCTAGCTGGTCTGCTTCGAGCTCTAATTGATAATTGGGGAAGGATAGATTGAAATCAGCCATTGGAAGTTACAGGCGCACCAGGCGAGCGCGAAAGATCTCGTCTTCGGTTTCCAGCTCCTTGAGGATCTTCTTGGGGACGTAATCGTCCAGGTTGATAAAAGAGACTGCCTGACCGCCGCGGCGCTCGCGGCCGTAGCGCCATTGGGCGATATTGATTTTTGCCTGCCCCAGGCGTGTGCCAACTTTGCCGATCACGCCGGGTATATCCATATTTTCGAGGATCAGCACGTAGCCGTCTGGATAGGCATCGACGGTGAACTCGTCATATTGCACCAGGCGCGCCTGACCGCTGCCGAACAGCACGCCGGCAACCGTGCGCTGTCCGGGTCCATTTTCACCTTGCCAGTGAATGCGGCAGGCGATCAGGTTGGGATAATCTTGCAGGTGCACCAATCCCTTGGCTTGCGACATGTGAATGCCCTGCTCGTGGGCGATGACGGGAGCGGAGATCCAGTTGGGAGTGCGCTGGTCCACGGGACGCAGCATACCCGAAAGAAGCACGGCAGTCACCGGACGCACCAAATCGCGCAGACCCTCGCCCAGCAACTCGACCTCGAGACGGTGGATGCGACCTTCGGCGAGCTGGCCTTGCAGCTTGCCAAGTTTGAGCGCCAGGTTCAGGTAAGGCTGCGCCGAAAGGTAGGGCAGGTTCTGTGTGAAGGGCAGGTTGATCACATTGCGGTAGTCGCGCTGATGAAGCGCATCCAGCATATCCTGTGCGACTGCCTGGGCTGTGCGCGCCTGGTTTTCCGATGTCTGGCGGCTGACTCGTGGGGTGAGCAACACGTTTTCCAATTGCAGCAATGGATGATCTTCAGGCAACGGCAGTTCTTCCAGTGCATCCAGGGCTGCGCCAGCCAGGCGGCCATTTTGGAGAGCTGCCAATAAGGCAGGCTGGTCGACCAGGGAGGCATGGACGCAATTGACCAGGATTGCGCCGGGGCGCGCTAACTCCAGCGCGGCGGCATCCAGCAGATGGTGGGTCTCAGGGGAAAAAGGGATGAGAAGGGTGATAACATCGGCGCGTTGGAGCAGCTCGTCCAGGTTGGCGACCTCCACACCCTGGGCGTGCGCCAGCGCCAGGTCAATGTGGGGGTCGTATGCCAGGATTTTCATACCAAATGCGTGGGCGCGCAAGGCCACTTCGGCGCCGATGCGTCCAAAGCCGATCAACCCCAGGGTTCTGCCGGAAAGCTCGAAACCAGCCAGCGAGGCAGACGATCGATGTCTTTGCTGCACGTGCTGGTGAGCAAGCGGCAGGCGGCGCGCCAGTCCCAACAGCAGGGCAAACGTGTGCTCAGCAACGGCGGTGAGGCCGGATTCAGGTTGGTTGATCACCAGGATGCCGCGGCGAGTGGCCTCATCGAGGTCGATTTGATGGATTTCAGAGCCGGTGCAAGCCACCAGGCGCAGTCGAGGGGCGCGGTCGAGCAGGCTGGCATCCACCGGCGTGCCAGGGCAGACCAGGATGGCATCCGCCTCGGGCAAATCTTCCAGCATCGCCTGCCGGTTGGCGTATGGACCGCTGATGTACAACCCAGCATCCTGTTGCAGCAAATGCAAGCCAGCCTGGTGGAGTGGATCACAGAGCAGCAGGCGTAAGCTCATCTCATCATCCTGGCAGAGATTGAAGCGGAGAGCGGCGCATGGCGGTGATGAAGGCCTGGTGCTGGGATGGGTCGTTGAACAGCACCTCGCCCGCCTGGATGCGGCGCAATCCTTCGGCCCACAAGCCCGCGAAGCGCGGCGCATTTCCCAATTGCCCCAGGGCGAGGGGCAGAATGGGTGAGAGCGATGCAGATTGGATGTAGACCGGCGAAAGCTCGGCGATTTGCGGGCGGTGAACGACGCCGCCAAAGCCGACGAACAGTTCGACCTGGCTGCGCGCTTCCAGGTCGGAGAGGCCATCGCCCACCAGCATGGCGCGACCGGGATGCTCGGCGCGCAAGCGGGCAATGATGCTCTTCTTGCCGCCAGCGGCAGTGAGCGGGTTCGATTCGAGGGAGAGAAAGCTGGCGCGGGTATTTCTCCCGCCGGGTTGATCCCAGTAACGCCACCATTTTCCAGAGAGCTGGTCGTATTCCATGCTGACTGCGAAGATGTTCTCACGGGGAATGCCGAGCCAGACGCCGAAGTCGCGCACGGGCTCGAGCAGGCCGCCCGAAACAATGAAGACCGTTGTTCCCAGGGTTTGCAGGGCGCGAATGACCTCGGCGGCGTGTTCCACCACTGTCTGGCGGTAAATCGAAGCGATGTGGGCCACTTCTTCCTGGGTGGGATTGACAGCGGTCAGGCGCTGCCCATAAACGGCTTCCAATGGCAGGTCGCCTTCCATAGCGCGCTTGGTCAGGGCAGCGATGGACAAGGCGACATCCTCCTGGCGACCGGAGAGCCGCGCCAATTCATCGATACCCTCGATGCTGCTGAGGGTGCTGTCGCAGTCAAAGATTACCAGGCGGAAGATCGGCCAGATGGGGGGTGAAGACAATGCCATGCCAGGTGCAGATTCTAGCACAGAAAACGAGTTTTCAAAGGTGTTAGAGCAGCCAGGCAGGCGGGTGAATATCACGAAAAATTTGCACTTTTCCTGTATACTTGGGTTATAAACTCAGGAGGTAGCGCATGAAAATCCGTCGCTTGACCATAGTGATCGTACTGATGGCATGGCTGTTTTCGACCAGCAGCCTGGGGAGCTTGCCAGCCAGCGCTGGTGAAGGAGCGCCTGGCGTGAGCGCAGCCGGAAGCCTGGCATTCGCCCCAGGACAGATGGTGATCAAGTTTGCCTCTGCTGAGCCTTCAGAGATGAGCGTAGCGGCTTTCGAGGCAGCCCAGGCGGCGGAAATGTTGCAATCGTTGGGAGGCAGCCGGTTGCGTATCAGCCAAAACGACCCGCGACTGCAGCTCTGGACAGTCCCGCAGGGCAAAGAACGCGAACTGGCCGCGACTATGAGCACGCAAGCCGGCGTGGAATACGCCGAGTTGAATTCGGTATACCGCGCAGATGTTGTGCCAAATGATCCCGCTTATCCCAACCAATGGGCGCACCCCAAGATCAATTCCCCGGCGGCCTGGGACGTGAGCACAGGGAGCAATACGATCGTGATCGCGGTGGTGGATACCGGGGTTGATTTAACCCACCCAGACTTGACGGGAAAACTGGTGCAGGGGCACGATTATTATTGGTACGACACAGTCCCAGAGGATGAAAACGGGCATGGCACCCACGTGGCGGGGATCGCTGCCGCTTCGACCAACAACTCGACCGGCGTGGCGGGAATGAGCTGGGGCGCAAAGATCATGCCGGTCAAGGTGCTGGGGCCAGACGGCTCGGGTTACAATTTCGACATCACGGATGGTATTTTGTTCGCCAAGAATAACGGCGCCGACATTATCAACTTGAGCCTGGGTGGTCCAAGCTATGACTCTGCCATGCAAGATGCGATCAACCAGGCGCACACTGCCGGGGCGTTGGTAGTGGCAGCGATGGGCAATTCAGGCGTCAGTACACCGGCTTATCCGGCTGCTTACAACAATGTGATGGCAGTCTCTGCCACCGATCCGGGCGACGCCCTGGCTTATTACTCCAATTATGGTTCGCATGTGGATATCGCTGCTCCGGGCGGCGAGATGGGTTACCTGCACGATCCCAATGGCATCTACAGCACGACGCCGACTTACAATGTGTACATGGTCACCCAGTACGGGTATTCCAAGAATTACGATTACCTGCAAGGCACTTCGCAGGCCACACCGTACGTCTCCGGGCTGGCCGCCCTGATCTGGTCCGTCTCACCTGGCCTGACCAACGACCAGGTGCAAAGCGTGATCCAAAGCACGGCGGTGGACTTGGGAACTGCCGGATGGGACAGCAGCTTTGGCTGGGGACGCATCAATGCCAGCGCGGCCCTGGCAGCTTTGACGCTTAACGCTGCTACGCTGGATCCAATCGCCAACTCGGACCTGGACGGCAGCTACACCGTTAACTGGAACGATGTGACCGGCGCAACCAGCTACACGCTGGAAGAGGATGACAATGCCAGTTTCTCGTCGCCCTCGGTGCGTTATACCGGCAGTACCAGCCAGTATGCCATCAGTGGACAGGGGCCGGGCATCTGGTATTACCGGGTGAGGGCATCCAACTCAACCCTGCAGTCTGATTGGAGCAACACGCAGTCAACCGGCGTGGCGCCCGCGGCGCCCAGCCTGAATGCGATCAGCAACCCGGCGCCTTTGGACGAGTACACGGTTAGCTGGGGGACGGTGAGCGGCGCGGCGGGGTATGAGCTTCAGGAAGCCAACAACGCCTCGTTCACCGGGGCGACCACGCGCTACAAGGGCAGCAGCACCAGCTATGACATCACCGGGCAGGCTGGCGGCACCTGGTACTACCGGGTGCGGGCGTACAATGTCGCCGGCAATGGGCCATTCAGCGGCAGCCAATCCACCTCAGTGCCCGCCGCGCCGCTGAGTGAGCCTGATCTGCTGCCGATCAGCAATCCACAGAATATCGGCAGCTACACGGTCGACTGGACGGACGTGGGTGGAGCGAGCGGCTACATCCTGGAAGCGACCCGAGATCCATATTTCATCGATACCACGGTGGTGTACTCCGGAACCGCCAGCTCACTGCCGGTGAGCGGGCAGATCCCGGGCAATTGGGGCTATCGCGTGCGAGCAAACAGCGCGGCTGGGATGAGCGCCTGGTCGAGCGCTGAATTCACGCTCGTTTATGCGAAGATCCGTCTACCGATGATCGTGCGTTGATGGATCCGAGTGGTAATAAAATCCGCCCCGCTTGCGGGGCGGATTTTATTTACTCTTCTGCCTGGAAAATCTCTTCCAGGCTGGCGCTGCGCGCCTTTTCCAGGCGGGCGTAGCGCTTGCTGAACTGGTCGATGGCGTAATTGACGAAGTCGTCGGCCAGCAATCCAAATGGCATGGGGTCGTAGGCAGCGAAAATATCGCCGACCACGCCTACCGCGGGGGTGAGCAAAGTATTCATCTCCTGTTCCAGCAAAGACCACAGGGCTGGGTGCTCGGCAACTAGGCGCGAAAGCAGGAAAAGGCCATAGGCGATGTGGCGCGACTCGTCCTGTTTGAGCCAGGAGATACCCTTGCGCACGCCGGGCATCAAATCGTTGCGTTCCAGGATGGTGTAGTAGGCGTGGTAGCCCGTTTCCGCCAGCACGCCTTCAACGATCATGTTGTACACGACCGACGCGCGCAACTGGTTGGCGGGCGAGGCGTCCTGTCGCAGGGCGTGGAGTGCGCCGGGCAAAGCCTGGTAGACCACGGTGCGATAGTTGTCGCTGGCAAAGCGACCCAGGTCGTGAGGCGCGCCAGCCACCTCGTCCAGGAAGCGGCGGAAAAAATCGGTGTGCTTGGCTTCTTCGAACAGGAAGGTGGTGAGATACATCTCTTCCTCGAGGCGGCCCTCGGCAACAACCGCCTGCAGAAGCGGGAGAAGGTCCAGGGTGACGGCTTCTTCACCAGCCTGGAAGAGGCTGGTGAGGTGCAGGATGACGGTGCGCTCGCGTTCATCGAAGCTGCGCCAGTGCTGAATATCCTGGGTAAAGTCGATATCGGAGGGATTCCAGATGCCGTAGCGCTTGGCCTTTTCGAACAAGCGCATGGGCAAGGAAGCGCGCTGCAGGCCGCGTGTCAGAGTCACGAAGGAAGTGTGTTCCATTTTTCTATGCCTCGAGAATTTGCTGTTGGATTTGGATCAACCGGCGAATACCCTCACCTGCCAGGTCGAGGAGCTGGTCGAACAAGTGTCGGGAAAAGGGAGCGCCTTCAGCGGTGCATTGCACCTCGATGATCTCCCCGCGGGCGTTCATGACCACGTTCATATCGGCCTGGGCGTTTGAGTCTTCTTGATAGCACAGGTCGAGCAGCGGCTGTCCATCGAGCAATCCCACGCTCACCGCTGCTACCGGCGAGAGCAAGGCGCTGGCAGGGATTTCGCCCGAGGCGACCAGGGGTTTCATGGCCAGCGCCAGGGCGACGTACCCGGCAGTGATGGAAGCCGTGCGGGTGCCGCCATCGGCTTGCAGCACATCGCAATCCACGATGAAGGTGCGCTCGCCCAACAATTCCAGGTTGAAGGCGGCGCGCAGGCTGCGACTAACCAGGCGTCGAATCTCCTGGGAGCGACCCGAGGGGCCGTTGATTTCGCGAGGTGTGCGCTGCAGCGTGGCGCGTGGCAGCATGGCGTATTCGGCGGTGATCCACCCACCAGGGCGATTTTGCTGCTGCATCCAGCGAGGCGCACCGGCTTCGATGGTGACGCTGCACAGCACGCGCGTGGCACCCAGACTCATCAGCAGCGAGCCTTCGGCGTAATCCAGGTATCCAGGCAGCATTTCGATTTTTCGAAGCTGATCCGGCAGGCGACCGTCGGGGCGCATGGAAGTTCCTTTCAGGGAAATTTTACCATTCAAGCTCGAAGAATCGGTAGGCTGCGCCTCGCTGGGCGCCAGCGGAGGCCAGCAGCGCCGCGCCAGGCGAGCCCTCCGCCAGCGGGGCAGAGATGAGGCTGCGCCAGCCCGCCGCCAGGGCAAGCTGGATCGCCTGGTGGAGGAGGTGCCTGCCCAGGCCCTGCCGGCGAAAGGCTGGTAGAACGCTGGCGAAATAGATGCGCCCATGCAGGAATGGGCGCTCGAGCGCCAGGGACAAAATCAGGCGAGCGACAAGGTTGCGCCCGCCGCGCCAGGCCCGCAAAGCTGGCGAGATATCTGGACCGATGAGGGCGAAGCCAACCATTTCGCCGGCGTAGATCGCCTGCCAGGCCTGCGCCGTTGGCGGCAAGCGAGAGAGCAGGTAGCTGACCTCCAGTCGATCGGGAGGAGGGAACCCTGGCATGGCTTCGCAGGCTGCCACCATCAAGGGTAAGAGATCATCCGCCAGGCGTGCCCGGGCGAGCGGTTCAAATCTCAAGCCTGGCACCTGGGGCGAGGGGGCAAGGCGAGCGGAGATGGGGAGATGCCAGAGGTTGAACGGTTTCCCCACTGGCTGCATAAACTGCGCCAGCAGCTCGGGCAGATAGGGGGGATTGGAGGCAACCAGGTTGGGTACTGGAAGGTGCCAGTAGTCCAACTGCACACCGCTCTCAATATAAGGTGACAATGAGGTCGGACCGAGCAAGCGGCAGATCTCCAGCTCGGCGCAGGTGCTTGCCAGTGCGTCAAATAGGCTCTCGGAGCAGCCGGCATCATTGATCACGTGGGGCAGAAACAGGTAGGCTGTGCCCGGGTCAAGACGCTCATCGAGCACAATGCCCGCCGCAGAGGTGAAGGTCCCCAACGAAGGGCTGCCAATGCCGCCGCTGTCCACCCAGGTGTGCATCTCCCAGGAATTGCGCCCACGCCGGCGACGCACAGCCTCCTGGGAAAGAAAGACCCAGCGCAGCCGTTGAGTGTGGGCGTCGCGGCATTGAACCAGGTGCTGGAAATATTCGGCGTAGCAAGGCGGCGTCCAGGCTGGATCGTCGCAGCCCAGGCTCCACCAGCGCTGCAAGAAGGCGCGCCGCTGAGAGTGGCTAACGGCGTACTCAGTCTGGAAATTGAAATAGGTTACATCCATCTGTAAATTTAAACTGATAGATTTGTTAGATGACGCTTTGCAGTCTTGACCTTGATCATTTCATGGCATACACTAACACAGCGAAAGGAACGCTTTGGGTGATGGCCAGCGAGCTCATCAACGGTGATAATACCAGAACTGCCGGACTGCACGAACAGCGATTGAGTGTTTTGATCACGGATATTGCTGAGTCCTCGCGCCTGGCGGTGCGGTTGGGTTCTGAGCGCTTTGGCGAGTTATTGACCCGTTACTACCAGAGCGTGCTGGAGATCGTTGCGGATGGCGATGGTGAGCACAGCGGCTACAGCGGCGATGGGATCTTGGCGGTATTTGGCAGGGGAACGAGGCGCGGTGGACACGAAAACGAGGCGGTGCGCGCCGGGCTGGAGATTTTGAAATTGGTTGAGCGCTTAAGCTACGAGTTCCGCGAGCAAATCATCGTGGGTGTGGGTATCGAAACCGGCACAGTGATCGCAGGGTATGTGGATACCAGCCAGCGACTGGAGCTGACGGTCTTGGGGGAAGCGGTGCATATTGCCGAGAAACTGCAATCTATAGCCCGCCCCAATCGTTTGTTCATTGGACCGACCACTTTTGCTGGTCTGCATGACCAATTTGCTACCCGCCAGTTGGGTTCGATAAAAGTGGACGAGCGCTCGGTAAAGGTGGATATCTTCGAAGTTCAACGTCCGCAGGGGTGAGTTCGCCAGATTCGCCATTAATCCAGGCCTCAGCAAACCTGTCTGGGGTTGGAAGGCGCTCGGCAGGCAGATGAGCAACCTGAAGGGTTGGATCTGTGGGATCAATTTCAGGATCCGTAAACAGCCAGGGGGAGAAGAGTGAGGATTCTGGCAAGTCATCTGGCGTTGAGGCCAAGCCGCTCGTGGGGATCATAGCGGCGTACAGGCACAGCATGCCAAGGAATATGACGATCAATGGCCGATGGTTCATCCTATTCTCCATAGGTGTGGTGAACAAACAAGAGGGATTGGCATGTTTTGCAATCTGCAAAGGGTGCGTTTAGACAGCGTCTTGGACCGGCGAATGCTCCTGGTTTAGCTGCTCCAGTATTTCCAGCAGTTCTTCGTTGGCAGGAATGTCATACATCTGTTTGCCGTAGTGCACATATCGTGCAACACCCTCCTGATCAATGATCACCTGGGCAGGCATCCGTCCAAATTTAAAAAGGTTCACTTCTTGACCATATTTACGCAGCACGGTGTGATCTGGATCTGGCAGCCCGATAAACGGCAGTTTGTGCTCCTTCCAGTAGCGGCGGAAGGCATCTTGATTTTCAGGACCAACCACAACGATCACGGCGTCTCGTTCGATAAACTTTTGATGATCATGACGCAACTGCGCCATATGCGCCTGGCAGAATGGTCACATGAATCCGCGGTTGAAGACTAGCAGGACATTCTGATGACCCCTCAGGGAAGATAGGGTGAATTTCTGCCCATTTAAATCCTCAAGCGTAAAATCGGGGGCGGGTTGATTGAGAGCGATTTTAGGCATTCGAGCAAACACTTTCTAGCAGCGCCAGGCGATTTTATGCCAGGCGGCGGGATTTCGATCGGTTTTCCGTAAATGTGCATCTAAGTAAAACTAGTATAGCATAATGTTTATGTTATGTCAAGGTAATGTACATATATCTTAGAATTCGCCAGCCATCGAGCCGCTATAGCCGGTCATCTCGACATAACCATCGCCGAGCACCTGAGAACCAGCAAGCTGTCCCTGGATGGCAACCGCGCCTTCCCAGTAGGCGTAGGTCAGGTCGAGCTCCTGGTCGGCGAGATGGGGCGTCAGCTCCAGAGAAAGCCGCAGGCGTGGGATATTGATGTGCCAGCGCGCGGGGTAGACAGCGCCGGTGATCGGGCTGCGCCAGGTTGCCTGGACTGCGATTTGAAAATCCTCACGTGAAAGAGGCAGGCTGCTTCCATCCGAGGCGATGTAAGCGCCACTGGAGAAAGGATCGATGCTGCCGTCGTCACGGCGGATCTGGAAGAGCATCAGCTCGCTCTGATCCTCCAATTGGATGGAAAACCAATCCCAGCCAACCTGCCCCGGGGACAAAGCGCTGGTGCTGTACTCGTGGTCCATCCAGGAATAGCCGCTCACCGGGTAACTGGCGCCAGCGATGCTGAGCGTGCCCTGCGATTGCAGGCGGGTCTGGCTGAAGTAATACGAAGCGTTTCCGGCTTGAGGCCCCTTTTGGCTGTAGCCGGCATCGCCCTGCAGGATTGGTCCTTTCAGATCGCGCAGGGTCAAATCCAGGCGCACGTCTTCTTGGGCGGCGATCAGGCGGTATTCTCGCTCGCCGGTTTGCTCAATGCTCCAATCTTCTAACCACACCTGGTAAGGCTGCGCCTGGGCGCCGGCCAGGCCAGCCGAGCCGCGCGACAGGCGTTCGAAAGCCACATGTTCCCCGGCGCGGGTATCGGTGATGGCAAAATGCGCCATATACGCCTGTGTCGTTCCCCACCGGGAGGGGCGCGCGGGCCACAGCGCCGGAGGGAGCAGCGCCCGGCGGAAAAAAGTGAGCTGGAAACCAAAATGGCGCCCTTCCTGGGTGCGCAGATTTCCGGTGTAATACCACCATTCGGTCTGGTATTCCGGGTGAGCGCCAAAATCATCTGGAAAAACAATCGGCGCAGGACCATCCGCCCGGGCGAAACTGCTATCGGAGTCGCTCTGCAAGGCCAAGACCGGATCGCTATTGCCCGGTGCAGATGGGCTGGCGAGCTCGGCTGAGATCGTGGATCGTGCTGCAGGCTGGCAGGCGGACAAAAGCAGGGTCAGAAGGAGCGCCATCCAGTAAAGAGATTGCGGTTTACGAGGGGTATTTGGCATAAGGTTGAGTCACTCAGAGCGCAATGCTTCGGAAACCAGCATGCGCGCCATGCGCGCCGCTGGGTAGAGGCCGGCGAGCAAGGCGGCCAGGACCGCCAGCAGCAGCGCCTGTAGAAACGGTTCGGGTATGGTTTGCATCTGCAGCGTCCAGCCAAACGAGCGCCGATTGATGATGTAGATCAGAATAACCGCCAGGATATAACCGGTGGGTAAGGCCATCAATCCAGCGACCATGCCCATCAGGCCGGTTTCGAGCATCACCAACCCCCACATCTGTCGCACGGTGAGCCCAACTGCGCGCAGGATGCCCAGCTCGCGCTGTTTCTCAAGCTCCAATGAAAGCAGTGTGCTGAGGACGCCGATGAAGGCGACGAGGGTTGCCAGGAGCTGCAAGGCGCCGGTGATGGCGAAGGTGCGGTCAAAGACCACCAGGACCTCGCTGCGCAGGTCTTGATTGGGGCGCACGAGCAGGTTTTGGACGCCGGCCAGGCTGGAGCGCAGCTCGCGCGCTACCTGCGTGCTGTCTTGTCCGGGTTTCAGCCGCAGCGCTACGGCGGTGATCGAAGAATCTTGCCAGAAACGACGGTAGGTTTCCAGCGACATCAGCACGGTGCCGGTAGTTGAGGCATAATCGTAGTACACACCGGCCACTGGGAAGCGCTGTTCGCCGCGGTCGGTGTACAGGCTGATGGCGTCGCTTCTCAAGGTTGGCTGACTCAAAAATGCCTGGTCGAGCATTCCCAGGCGATTCGCCAGCGGCTCAGAAACCAGGACGGCTCCATCTGCCATTGCCTGGGGGATCTGCTCGATCGGCATGCGCCGCGCAACGTAGCTGCGCTCGAGCCCGACCTCGGGATTGCTGGAGGCGGCAATCTGCAACATGCCGTTGGGAGAATCGACGCGCGCTGCGCGCAGAGTGAGCGTGGTTTGCACCGCCGGGTGAGCGGACAAGATCGCCAGGGCTTCCGGCAACACCGGGGCGGAGGTGGAGGTGGCGGTTTGCGAGGGTGCGGAGATGTAGACATCCCCCGAAAGCGTCTGGTCGAGCCAGGCGATGACCGTGGCGCGAAAACTGCCCACCATCAGGCTGACCCCGATGCTGACCGAGATGGCCACCATGAGAGCCGCGATAGCGATCGAGGTGCGGCTGATGGCGTTGGTCACGTCACGCGGCGCCATGCGCCCCAGGCTGCCCCAAACGCGCCCCAAGGGTGGGGCCGCCAGGCGCATCAAGAGGTGAGTGGCGGCGGGGGCCAGCATGGCGATGCCCACCAGGATGGCGAAGGTGGCGGCAAAGCTGATGATAAGGTTGTTGGTTGGGACGAAAAGGAGCGAAACGCCAGCGATCAAAAGCGTTGCACCCAGCAGCCCAGCGAAAAGGATGGCCTGGTACGCCTTGCCTTCCAAGCCAGAGCGGGATAAGGCAGCGCGAGGGGGCACAGATGCAGCCTCCCAGGCAGGGGGCGCAGCGGCCAGCATCGTCGCGCTGACGCCGATCAACAACCCTTTGGCTATGCTCTCCACCGGAAGCTGTACGCCGCGGACGGATACCACGAAGAAGAGATCGTTGATGGTCTGGGTGACCAGGCGCACCGCGCCCTGGCCCATGAACACACCCAGAGCAACGCCCAACAGTGCCCCGGTGAGGCCAACCAGGAGCGATTCTACAATGACCAGTGCAAACACTTCACGGCGAGTGACGCCCAGGCAGCGCAGCGCGCCGAACATTGGTCGGCGCTGGATCACCGAGAAAGTCATGGTGTTATAGATCAGGAACAAGCCGACCACCAACGCCAATAAGCTGAGGGCAGTCAGGTTCAACCGAAAGGCAGCGGTCATCTCGGCGATCGAACCAGTGCGGGCGGAGACAGTCTGCAATTGCACGCCGGGGGGGAGCAGGAGGTTGATTTGGGATTCGATGCCGCCAGGTTGGGAGGCGTTCTCTGGCAGGATGAGGTCGATGCGATCCAGGCGTCCGATGCGTCCCGTCAGCTCTTGGGCGGTGGCGATATCCGCCAGGATGAGATTTTCAAGGCCGCGGCGGCTGAGGGCGTCTTCGGGCTGGAGCAATCCGGCGATGGTCGCGCTGTGCTGTTTGCCGCCGATGTCCAGGGTGATGCTGTCGCCTGGAGATAAGCTGTAGCGCTGGGCTGTCTCCTGCGAAAGCAGGATGGCGCCCGGTTGTGTGAGGAACAGGGTCAAATCGCCAATCGGCGGGCGAAGCCCCTGCCCACTCAGATAGCTGCGGAAAGGGGCGTCCACGAAAGGATCGATGCCCAGCAGTTGGAAGAGCACGCCGCCAAGTTGAGGCGAGGAGACAAAATCGCTGATCACCGGGGCGGCGATGGGGAGAGCGCCGCGGCGTAATAGATCGGCATAAAGATTTTCATCGAGGCCGGTCGGGCCAGCGACGATCTGGTGGGTGGCGCGCCCGGCGATGGTGTCGGTGGAGAGGTCAAAGGCGCGGCTGGCGCTGGCATTGGCGAGATCGATAGCGACGATGACGGCCACACCGAGGGCGATGCCGAGGATCATCAAGGAAGATTGCCAGGGGTGGCGGAGAAGGTAGCGCCAGCCGACGATGAAGATGGTGCGGCGCACAAACGGAGCACTGCGCATAGACATTGATAATCGCGGAAATTCGCCTGGCTTCACAGCGCTTTCCGGTAAACGCGGTGATTTTTATAGGCCTTACCGCCCAGGTTAATCAGGTCGGCGCGCATTTGCTCTGCCGTCTCAGCGACCTGGGTCAGGTCGGCATGCTCGAAGTGGTATTCACGGATGGTATTTTCCATCTCAGCGTAGAGCAGGGCATTGCCGCCTCGGCCCTGGAATTCTGGCAGGATGCCAGCGCCGTTCAGAGCCACCCAGCGCGTGCGGCGCATCTCCAAGAGCAGGTCCACCAGACCGAAAGGCAACAGACGCCCGCGAGCGCGCTGCAGCGCAGCCGAGAGATCAGGGAAACCAAACAAAAAACCAACCGCTTCGTCGTTGTGTGCAATGACTTTGATCAGGCGCGGGTCGGCGACGGTCAGCAGGTTGTCCAATATGAATTGGATTTCACGCTCGGTCAGCGGGTAGTATTCCCAGTTGTTGACGAACGCCTGGTTGTAGGCTTTGCCGATGCGCGGCGCCCAGGCTTTTAGATCGCTCTTGGTGCGAAAGCGCTGCACGCGCAGCGTTCCCCGCTCCTGCACACGTTGGGCGATGCGGTGAACGCGCTCGGGCAGTCGAAAAGCCTGGCTGTTCAGGTAGCAGGAGACAAAATCCACCTCTTTTGTGAATCCCTGGGCTTCCACCAGTGTCCGGTAGTAGGGATAGTTGTAGTTCATCATGGTCATGAGCTGGCGGTGTTCGTAGCCTTCGATCAATATCCCATAGCCATCCAATGCACCAAAGCCTTTGGGGCCGACGACGGTATCCAGTCCTCGCTGGCGCGCCCAATCAAACACGGCCGAGAACAAAGCCGCGGCGGCTTCAGGATCATTTTCGCAATCGAAATGATAGAACTGGGCTTGACGGGTGCCATGGTACTCGTTGAAATGGCGGTTTTCCAGGGCAGCGATGCGACCGATGTCTTTGCCCTGGCGGGAAGCGATGAAGAAATCGGCGGTGGAATGCTCGTAGAAGGGGTGGCGATCGCGGTTGAGCTGCAGCTCGGCATCCAGGTACAGAGGGGGAACCCATTGTGGATGATCTTTGTATAATCGAAATGGGATATTAATATAGCGACGCACCTGCGAGCGATTGCGAGTGTCGATCTTCTCAATGGACAACATGCCTGCCTCCTGGGGATTGGGATCTGGGATGGTATATGCGATTTATGAATCGCACGGATTTGCCAGGCGACCTTCACGCAAGCACAAAACCCGGTCGGAGATCGAGGCTGCTTCCTGGCTGTGGGTGACCATGAGCAGGTTTTTGCGCCGCTGGCGTGTGAGATGATCGAGCAACATTAAGACCTGGCGACCGGTTTCTTCATCGAGGTTTCCGGTGGGCTCGTCGGCGAGCACCAGCACCGGATCATGCACCAGGGCGCGGGCAATCGCAACGCGCTGCTGCTCCCCTCCCGAGAGGCGATCCGGGAAGGTGTTCAGGCGATCCAGGAGGCCAACCGCGTCCAGCAGCTCTTCGGCGCGGCGGCGCGCCTGGCGGTGATCGACTCCATTGAGTTCCAGGGGCAGGATAACATTCTCGAGCACCCGCAAGGTGGGCAACAGGTTGAAAAATTGGAAAATAAAACCGATATTTTGGCGGCGGAAAAGGGTGCGTTGGTGGTCAGTCAAGCTGGTCAGCTCTTGGCCCTCCAGGTAGATGCGACCTGAGTCAGCGCGATCGATGCCGCTGATCAAATTGAGCAAGGTGCTTTTTCCGCTGCCGCTTTTGCCGACGATGGCGACCAGCTCGCCGCGTTGGATCGTGGCGTCGACACCCTGCAGCACAGGTCGAGCGCGTTCGCCTTCGGTAAAGCACTTGGTTAAGTTTTCCAGGCGCAAAAAGCCATTCGATTTCATCGGGTTTCCCTGCTGACTGGCGTTGCTGGTTGATGATAGGCGTTCAGAGCGCGCTGGCGAGCGTACTGGTGATCAATGATCGGCGCGGGATACTGGCGACCGATGTGCACACCCAGGCGAGACTGCAGGCTCAAGGGCATCTTCCAGGGTTCGTGGATAAATTCATCGGGCACGGCGTGCAGCTCGGGTAGCCAGCGGCGAATATATGCGCCATGCGGGTCGAAGCGTTGGCTTTGAAGGATGGGATTGAAGATGCGGAAGTATGGGGCGGCGTCGGTGCCCGTGCCAGCCGCCCACTGCCAGCCGCCGTTGTTGGCCGCCGGGTCGCCATCCAGCAAATTCTGCATGAACCAGCGCTCACCCAAACGCCAATCGACCAGCAGGTCTTTGGTCAAGAAGGAGGCGACAATCATGCGCGCCCGGTTGTGCATCCAGCCGGTGGATAAAAGCTGGCGCATGGCGGCGTCCACCACCGGGTAACCAGTTTGGCCCGCCTGCCATGCCTGAAGGTCAGCGGGATTGTCCAGCCAGTCGATGCGCATGGGGCGGAAATTCCGCTCGAGCACATGCGGGAAATGCTGCAGGATGTGGATGTAAAACTCGCGCCAGATCAGTTCGTTCAACCAGGTTTCAGCGCTCTTGGCTGCAGCAGCCTGGCGGCGTCGCTGGATCGCCTGCCAGGCTGCAATGACAGCCTGGCGCGGGCTGAGCATGCCAAAGCGCAAGTAGGGGGAGAGCCCCGAGGTGCCTTCGATATCCAGGCGATCTCGCCCTTCACCATACGCAAAAATGGGGGCATCCAGGCTTTCGCTGAATACCCGCAGTCGGCGTTGCGCCTCCTGCTCGCCAGCCGGGAAAGGCGAGAGAGCGGCGGGTGGGTTCCCGGGCGGAATGGTCTCGGCGGCGGGCAAATCCGGTGTGGAGATGCGCGCAGGGGCGGGAGATGGCTGCAGGCTAGAAATACCCGGCAGGCTTTTCCAGGCGCGGCTGAAGGGTGTGAAAACCGTGTAGGGCTGGCCATCGCTCTTCAAGACGGCGCCGGGTGGGATGACTGCGGAGCTGCCCACCAGGGTGAGGGGCAAATGTCTGGCAATGAGGGCGTCTCGGCGGCGGGCGTAAGGAGAGTGATCTGCTTCGGCGAAGATTGCGCCTGCCCCGCTCTGTTGTACCAGTTGGGTGAGAATCTCTGCTGGATTCCCCCGAAAAAAGGCCAGTCGGCTGCCGCGGCGCCTGAGATCTGCATCCAGGCTGTGCAGGCCATCCAGTAGGAAAACCAGGCGGCGCGGGCTGGTATACGGCGCGTTGACCAGGTGTGGATCGAGGATAAAAACCGGCAGCACCTGGGAGGCGCTGTTCAGCGAGGCTTGCAATGCCTGGTTATCGAAGAGGCGCAGGTCGCGCCGCAGCCACCAAATTGCGAGATCCATCACGGTGTCTCCCCTTTTTCGGGATGCAGGTCGCTAGTGATCCTGTCAAGGGCAGCGATCTCGTCCGGTGTGAGCGACCAGCCCAATGCGCCAGCATTTTCCTGCGCCTGGCGCAGGTTTTTTGCCCCCGGTATGGGCACTGCGCCTTTGCACATCACCCAATTCAGCGCAACCTGGGCGGGAGTCTTGTCGCCGTGGGCGTGCCCGATCTCTCCAAGAAGCCGGATGAGAGGCGGTAGGCGGTTCAGCAGGTCGGTGGAAAACTTGCGCCCGCGAATGCCCGAGGGTGGATTAACCACCGTGTATTTGCCGGTCAGCAGGCCTTGCGCGAGCGGGCTATAGGCGATCAGCGTGATCTTGTGCTGGCGGCAGAGTTCCAGCAGCCCGTTGGTCTCCACGCTGCGGTTCAAGAGATTGTAGAGCACTTGGTTCGAAGCCAGGGTGACGCCGCGCTTGAGTAAAACCGTCTCGATGTGCAGCATCTGTTGGCGATTGAAATTCGAGACTCCCACAGCGCGGGTCAATCCACGCTGCACGGCGTCCGCCAGGGCATTGCCCCAGGTTTCCAATGAGGCTGGGGGCAGAGGCCAATGAATCTGATAGAGATCGACGTGTTCCAGGCCAAGACGGCGTAAACTGCCACGCAGCGCGGTGACGAGCTGACTGCGATTGAAACGCCATGGGTAGGGGTAGAACTTGGTGGCGAGCACAACGCTCTTGCCAGATTGGCGGATGAATTGGCCGGTGAGGCGCTCAGACTTCCCCATGCCGTACACCTCAGCGGTGTCCACCAACTGGATACCGGCTTCCAAGCTGGCCTGGAAGGCCGCTCTGGCATCTTCTGGGGAATAATCTCTGCCATATCCCCAAAAGAATCGATCTCCCCAAGCCCAGGCGCCCACACCCAGGGGTTTGATGACGATATCTGTGCTACCGAGTGTAATTTGATCTGGAATCATAGGTGGGCAAATTTTATGGGTCAAGTGATCTGCAGAGACAGTTCGCTGATCAGATGGCGGATCAGCTTAGCGCTGGCTTGCAAGGCGCGGCTTTCTTCATCGCTCAGCGGTGGCTGCAGGGTAGCCAGTATCCCTTCTCCGCCAACCAGATGGGGCAGTGAGACGCTCACATCCGGCACGCCGAGCACATCGCGCAGTGGTGTGGTGACAGTCAGGATGGCGCGCTGATCACGCAGGACCGCTTCTGTGATGCGCGCCAGGGCGCTGCCGATGCCATAATAGGTGGAGCCTTTGCCTTGAATGATGTGGTAGGCTGCATTGCGCACTTGTTGATCGATCACCTGGCGATCTTCCTGGCAAACGCTCAGCCCGCGCAGTTTACAATAATCCTCGAGCGGGATACCCCCAACGGAGATCAAAGACCAGGTGAGCACTTCTGAGTCGCCGTGTTCGCCAAGCACGTAGGCATGCACATGCTGCGAGTCGACGCCGAGCTGGCGCGCCAGCAGGGTGCGGAAGCGGGCTGTGTCCAGGGTGGTGCCTGATCCAATCACGCGGTTGGAAGAAACGCCGTGCTGAGCGGCATAATAGGCGGTGATGTAGGTCATGATGTCCACGGGATTTGTGGCGACCAACAAGATCGCGTCTGGCGCGTGCGCCAACACCTGGGGAACCACCTGGGCGAAAATGCGGGCGTTGCGTTCCAGGAGCTGCAGACGGGTCTCGCCCGGTCGTTGGCTGACGCCGGCTGAGAGGATCACCACCCGGGCGTTGGATAGATCTGCGTAGTCGCCAAAGGAAATTTCCATCGGGTGGGCAAAGGGCACGGCATGCAAGATATCGTCAGCTTCGGCGCTGGCGCGCTCACGGTTTAAGTCGACCAGGACAATGTGTCGACCAACCCCACGCATCACCATGGCATACGCGGCGGTTGCGCCAACCAGGCCACTGCCGATGATTCCGATTTTCATAGTCGTCTCCTTTCAATCCAGCGTTGGACAGTCGAGGCAGGGGTCAATCCAATGGCGCTGCGGGGGGCGCTTTGAACCAACGCAGACCATGGGAGGCGTAACGCCCTGGGAGAGCGGACAGCACCACCCTGGCGATGCGCAAACCTCCCAGGGCGACGGCAGGCATGCTCTGGCCTGGAAAAATCGAGTCGCCGACCATCCACAGGTTCCGAGCGAGGCGCGGCTGCCGGGCGGTGAACAGATTGGCTTGGGGATAACCGCCCACCCAGCCCCACTTTCGTCGGGTGAAGCGCTCGAAGGTAACCGGCGTGCCTGGCAGGATGAGGCGAGCGCGTTTTCGCAGATCCGGTACAGCGCGCTCTGCTCGATCGAGGATTCGCTCCAGGTAGGCTTGCTTGCGCGCTTCGTAAGCGGCGGGGTCGTTCTGATAGAGCTGCCACCAGGGGCGAAGATCGGTGTGGGTGCTGATGGTCAGGGCGCGATGGCCGGCAGGGGCGCGACTTGCGTCTTGTGGCAGGCTGAGCGACATGAAAATGGTATAGCCTTCTCCGATTGGCATTTTCTCTTTTTGCGAGGCGAGATCGATGACCTGGTGATGCAAGGGAAGATCTCCTGGCAAACCTGCTCCTTCCAACCCTATATATACCATAAAGGCGCCCCAACCGTGACGCGGGGAGGGAGGTGAATCAGGCGCTTGCTTTCCGAGAAGGGTTGCGATGTTCGCTTCGGGCAGGTTGGCAATCACGACTGAGGCATCGTAAACTTCACCGCGCTTGGTGTGAATGCGCCACGAGCCATCCGAGCGCGGCTCGAGTTGGGTCACTTCCTGGCGAAAGCGCACCTGGCCTCCATTTTGGCGCACCGCCTGCACCAGCAGGTCGCTCACAGCGCCCATACCGCCGTGCAGGTGTGCAACGCCGCGGCGAGGCAGGTCGAGAGCGGCCGCGCCATACAGGGCGTACACATCCTGGCTGGTCGCCTGGGCTGAGATGAGCAGTTGCGCATCGACGAACTGCCGGAGACGAGGATTGGCATTCACCAGGTGATCCGAAACAGGGCGGAAGGCGTCGCGCAGCAAGCCGGGCAGCCTGCGCGGCGGGACGTCCCGCAGCAGCCACTGGAGGCCGTTGTTGAGCAGTGACACCGCCTGGCGGGAGCCATGAGGCGGCCAGGGTGGCAAGCGCAAAGCCAGGTTCCACAGCATGTCGGCGATGTCTTCCTGCCAGCGGAAGAAATCGTTTGCCGCAGCGCCAAATACCCGCTGCTGCTCTTCCCAGCGCTGCGCGGTGGTGTAGCGCGCTACTTGTTCGCCGTCGGGCAGGTGCACGAGCATGGCAATCTCGGGCTGCTCGAGCGGCCAATCACGGATGCCAGTCGCCTCAGCGACCCTGTGCATTGGGCCGTCGGTGTAAAAGCCCCCAGCAAGCGTCGCGCCAGCGTCGAAGCGATAGCCCTGGTGAAAGAACGTCCCAGCGCACCCGCCAGGATAGACATGCGCTTCCAGCACAGTCACATCGAGGCCAGCACGAGCCAGGACAGCCGCGGTGGTCAGACCGCCAATGCCTGCGCCGATGACCACAATCGAGTTCATGGTTGCGCCGCCGCAGCCTGCTGGATAATTCGCCGTGTCTGCCAGGCGCGATAGGCAAACAGCAGCGGTAAACCGAGCCACATCGCCAACCCAACCAGTCGCCACCAGGGATGGCGCTTCAACTCAGCCTGGATCTCGTCGCGCACCAGGGTGACGGAGTCCGACAGCGGCACATAGCTGTGTTGGTGCACCCAGGTCTCGAAAGGTCCTTCGAGCTGCCGATCCACAAAGCCATAGGGCGTGACAGCCTCGATGGCTGATGCCCAGGGAACTGGAATCGGTCCTGCCCAAAGCGTGAAATCCATGCGTGACCCTTCGGCAAGCAATGGAGGAGCCTGCCTCATCTGCACGATGAGGGGCGGGGGTGTGATAGCGGCCATGTTTTCTGAGCGACTGTGGAACTCAACCACCGCCGCCAGCGGCGCATTGATTGCGAATTCATGTCGATAGCGCATTGTCATCAGCTATGCAGATCTAAAAATGTCGCGCAGGGCTGGCTCCAATTGAACAAATCGGAACTCAAACCCCATTTTTTGCAAGCGCTCGGGTATGACCTTTTGCCCGGTGAGCAAGACCGAGGCTGTTTCTCCAAAGGCGAGCTTAATGGCGAAGCTGGGAGCGGGCATGTAGTATGGGCGGGAGATGACTTTTGCCAGGGTGCGCCCGAAGTCAGCGTTGGTCACGGGGACAGGGGCAGTCAGATTGAAGGCGCCCGATGCGCCTTTATTCTCGATCAGGAAACGAATTGCCGCGATGTGATCTTTGATGTGTATCCAGGAGTGGTATTGCTTGCCAGAGCCAACCGGCCCACCGGCAAAGAGTTTGAAAGGCAACATCTGCAGCGGCAGAGAGCCGCCTTCGGCGCTCAACACGAGACCTGTGCGGATGATCGCCCGCCGCACACCAAGCTGCTCGACAGGCTGAGTCGAGTCTTCCCACTTTTTGCACACTTCGGCCAGGAAATCAGAACCAAGGCTGGATTGTTCGGTGATCGCCTCAGCCTGGCGAGGACCGTAAATGCCTATTGCCGAGGATTGGATGACCACGCCCGGCTTCTGAGAGGCAGCCGATACGGCCTCGACGACAGCTTTGCCAGCATCCAGGCGGCTTTGAAGAATGCGGCGTTTTTTCTCCGGGGTCCAGCGCTCGCTGAACAGCATGGCAGGGATGGTCTCGCCGCGCAGGCTCTCGCCGGCCAGGTTGACGATGGCGTCTGCGCCGTCTGCCAGGTGCCCCCAGCCATCAGCGCTTTTTGCATCCCAGGCAACCATGCGCACGTTGCCAGGGCGAGCTTGCTCACTGTGGGGCGTGCGGGTCAAGATGATGACTTCATGACCATCACCTGCCAGATCGGCAGCGAGGTGTTTACCGATAAAACCGGTTCCGCCGGTGATAATGACTCGCATGATAACCTCCTGTAATCACTACGTGGTGCGCGAAAAGAACGCGGAGTAAAGAACTCATCGAACAGCTAAATTATACGTGAGATTGCCAGTTGTGTCAATGTATTGTAGAGATATATTAAAAAATATCTTGACAGCTAGAGATATGTTCTGTATAATATTCGAAGCAGTGAAATTGTCTGACAAATGAGGTTTGTGAAATGAGTCCTTTACCCGACGTGGAATTCGGCAATGCCGAGCCCTTGTACAATATCGGCGTAGTGGCGAGGATGACTGGCATTTCGATGGCCACCTTGCGCGCCTGGGAGAGACGCTATGATTTTCCCGAATCGGAGCGCACGGCAGGGGGGCATCGGTTGTATTCTGAGAGAGATGTGCTCCGCCTGCGCTGGGTGAAGGCACGCATCGATGAGGGAATGCAGACTGCGCAATCCATCGCTGCCTTGCGCCACCAGGAGGAGACCGGGCACTTATTGCTCGCGCCTGCCGTGGGAGTGGGAGCGGAAATCGAACTCGAAGCTGGACAAAGGCAGCCGGAAACCCATGCCTTCGAAAAGCGCCAGTATTTGCTTGTCTACCAGGATCGCCTGTTGGATGCGCTGATCCATCGCAATTTTACGCGAGCGGATGAAATCTTGGGTGAGGCTTTGATGTCTTCCACTCCTGAGGACGTCATTCTACAGATGATTGGGCCGGTGATCTCGCGCACAGGCACTTTGTGGGAGACGAACGAGATCAACGTCGCCACGGAGCACATGGCGACCAACTACCTGAGACAGCGCTTGATGACCTGGATGTTGAGCGGGCCGCCGCCGGTGGCAGTACCTCCAGTGGTGCTGGCCTGCGCCCCGGACGAGTGGCACGAAGGCGGATTATTGATCATCGGCGCTCTTCTTCGTCGCCGGCGATGGCCGGTAGCTTACCTGGGGCAGGCTTTGCCTTTGGAAGACCTGGCTGTGTTTGTGAATGAAATTCACCCCAATGTGGTTGTGTTGGTGGCGATGACAGAGAACACTGCCAGCGCAATCGCGCAATGGCCAAGATATTTGCCGGAGGCGGCGGAGAACAAGAAGCCTGTGATCACCTATGCAGGACGGGTGTTTGTGGAGCAGCCGGAATGGCGGCTACGAGTGCCAGGCATGTACCTGGGAGATAAGTTCGAGGATGGGGTGAAGACGATCGAACGTTTGATGGGTTCCGCGAAACCTGGTTAGAACAGCACGTCGCCCTGGTTGGCAAGTAAATAAAACAAAAAGCTGGCTCGGTGCAGAGATCGAGCCAGCTTTTTTTGTGATCTGGGTGCCAGATGGGGGTCGAACCCACAACCACCTGATCCACAGTCAGGTGCTCTGCCATTGAGCTACTGGCACCATAGCGACGCTATTCTATCACGAAGCGGAGTCGCTCGCAAGCAATTGGCGCAGGTATTGGACGGCGCCGGCGCGAGGTACAACCGCTTGTTGGCCAAGGTGCAAGTCTTTGATGGCAACGCTGCCAGAAGCCAACTCGTCGGGGCCAAGCACGATGGCGATCTTTGCCCCGATGCGGTCGGCAAACTTGAGCTGGCGCGACAACTTGGCGGCCTCAGGGTAACATGCCACCGGTATGCCAGCCTGTCGCAACTCGTTGGCAAGCTCGAATGACTCGAGCAGCATGCCAGCTTCGAACACCGTCACCAAAACAGGCGCTGGCGAGAGAACCGCGGGATCGGGGACAATGCCCAACTTCTTCAGCACCAGAGTGGCAACTACATCGCCCATGGCAAAACCCACGCCAGGCAGAGGGTCGCCGCCCACTTCGCTGACCAGGTTGTCGTAGCGACCGCCGCCCAGTATGGCGCGAAACTCTCCCGCCTGGTCCCAGGCTTCGAACACTGTGCCGGTGTAATAATCCAGGCCGCGGATGATGTGCGGCGCGAAACGGACGTAAGGCGAGGCGCCCAGCGCATCCAGGGCAGCGAAGGTGCGCACCAGTTCGGGAGATTTTTGCCACAGGTCGTTGTTGGCCAGCAAGCGCTGCAAACCCTCGAATTGGGCGGCGGTCAAGCCCAGCTCGATCGCATAAGCATTCCAGTCTGCGGGGGACATTTTATCGCGGCGATCCACCAGGCGCAGCACGCCTGGGCGCAGCTCGGCAGGGATATTGAGGGCGGCGAACTCGCTATCCATCAAGCGGCGGTTGTTGACCAGGATGTTGATCTGGCCGGGCTGCACGCCGAGCTGGCGCAAGAACTGGGCGGCGATGGCAATCAATTCAGCGTCAGCTTCGGGCGTGTCCACGCCGATGAGATCGATATTCCATTGGAAGAATTCGCGTGTGCGCCCTTTTTGAGGCCTTTCGTAGCGCCAAAAAGGGCCGAAAGACCACCAGCGCAGAGGAAAAGCCAGGGCGCGCTGGCGTTGAGCCACCATGCGGGCGAGGGTGGGGGTGAGCTCGGGGCGCAGGGTGATCAGGTCGCCGCCGCGATCGGGGAAGACAAAGGATTGTTCCTTGACCAGCTCTTCGCCGGATTTGGCTGCATAGAGGGCAATGGATTCGAGGAAGGGGCCTTCATACTCCTGATAACCGAAGGATTCGGAGACGGAGCGGATGTTGCGATACAGCCAATTGCGTATAGCCATATCCTCGGGATAGAAATCCCGAGTTCCCTTCAGCGATTGAATGATATTTTTCATGGGGTGGGGTAGCTCTCCTGGAAATTTTTCTGGCGGTGAGAGAGATTTTAGCATAAAATAAAGCCTGGTGAAACTCATCTCGTGGAACGTGAACGGTGTGCGCGCCTGGCTGGATAAAGGCGCCGTTGACTGGGTTTGGGAACAAAAGCCCGATGTTTTATTGCTTCAAGAGATCAAAGCGCGGCCCGAGCAGCTCACCAGCGAACAGCTCGGTGCTTTGCGGCAGGGGTATCGGGATTACTGGCACCCCGCATCGCGACCCGGCTACAGCGGCGTGGCGACCTTTTCGCGGCGAGAGCCCGAGCAGGTGCACCTGGGGCTGGGTGGGGCGCTGTATGACGATGAAGGCCGCGTGATTGCCAGTCGGCATGGCGATGTGCTGCTCTTCAATATTTATTTTCCAAACGGGCAGCGCGATCATGGCAGGTTGAGCTATAAGCTGGATTTCTACGCTGATCTTCTGGCACTGTGCGATCAGTTGCAGGCGCGGGGCGAAAAAATCATCCTGTGCGGGGACTTCAACACATCGCATCGCGAAATCGACCTGCGCAACCCACGTGAAAACGCCAACACATCCGGATTCATGCCAGAGGAGCGGGCCTGGATCGATCGCTACCTGGAGCATGGCTTGGTGGATATCTACCGCCTGCGGTACCCAGAGCGAGTGCAGTACACGTGGTGGACATACCGCTTCAATGCCCGGCAGCGCAATATCGGTTGGCGTTTGGATTATTTCTTGATCAGTCAAGATTTAGTGGAACGGGTGAAGGAGGTGAGCATCCACGATGATGTGCAGGGCTCAGATCACTGCCCGGTGAGCCTGGAGATCGAGATGCCACAAGACGAAGATGAGTGAATGAGAAAGGGCTACGCCAGTTATTTTAAGTTGGTAAACCGATTAATGCGTATAGCCATTACCACCAACCGAATATTCATAATCAGATAAAAACCAATAACAACAGAACAGCGATTCATGCGTATACTGTATTTAGATAAATAAGCCCCCTGGGCATTCTCAGCCGCCCAGGGCGACCAATTTGAGATGCTTTGCCTGACAGGAGCAGTATGGGCGCAGAGTGGAGCCGAACAACACGCTACATTGTTGGCATTGGGCTGTTCTTATTTTTACTGTACTTGCTGGTTCTCAGCCGGCAGGTGATCCCGCTTTTTATTCTGGCAGCTTTACTTTCTTTTCTTATTCGACCGGTGGTGAGGTTTGCGCAAAACCGGCTTCGAATTCCCAAGGCCATTGCTGTGCCGGTGATTTATTTCCTGGCGGTCATCGTTATTGCCTCAGCGCCATTGGTGCTGACGCCCACCGTGATCACCGCGGTAGAATTCCTGGCAACGCTGAATTACCAACAGCTCGTAAATAATTTTTTTCAATGGCTGAGAGATACGCTGACCGGTTTGCAAGGGGTTGGGTTCTACATTCTCGGCTTTCACATCAACCTGGACAGCTTCGTGACACCCTTGCTGGAGGGGCTGCAAGACAGTGGACCGGTGATTGCACCCAGCTTGCCGCCGCTATCGGTAATCATCAATTCGATCAATTCTGCTTTTAACTTCAGTTTTGGCATCGCTTTCAATGTCCTGGGAACCGTATTCTCTGTCTCTCTGTCGATCCTGTACCTTTTCATCGCCGGTATCTATTTGAGCATGGATGGCGGCAGGCTCTATACCAAGTTCATCGAAAATGTTCCAGACGAGATGCGCCCTGAAATTGTGCTGCTCCTGGGCAAACTGGAGCATATCTGGGACGCTTTTTTCAGAGGCCAGCTCACCTTAATGATTTTGATTGGGGTGATCGTTTGGCTGGGCGGCACAGCCCTGGGTTTACCGGGCGCGTTTGCGCTGGGCATCATTGCCGGATTGTTGGAAATCATTCCCAGCGTGGGGCCGATCATCTCTACGCTGCCGGCGATCATCGTTGCGCTGCTGCAAGGCTCGTACTTCCTGCCGGTTAATAACCTGACCTTTGCGCTGATCGTGATTTTGTTCTATTTCCTGGTGCAGCAACTGGAAAATTACATCGTCGTTCCGCGGGTGCTCGGGCAGGCAGTTGAACTGCATCCATTGGTGGTGTTGACCGGCGTGCTCGTCGGCGCAACAGCCTTTGGCATACTTGGGGCGCTCTTAGCTTCACCAACCATCGCCTCGATCATCGCCATTGTGCGTTATCTTTACAGCAAGATCACCAATCAAAAACCATTTATTGAGCAAGAATTATCACGTCCGCCGCTGAAGCCATTGATTCCAGAATGGGTGCATCGACTCTGGCGCCAAATGAAAGACACCGTGACAGCGCGCATAAAATCTGCCAGAGCACAGCGCAACAGCGACCAACAGACTCGTTTACCAGAAAGTGAAAAACTGCCCATCCAGTCTGGCAGTGAGCAGGAAGACGATCAACCATGAACGACTACGATCCCAAGCAAATCATTGACTTCTTGCAGGATGAGCGCAACAGCATGGTTTTGTACCAGACTGCTGCGGAGGCTGAGACAAACCCTTACCTGGCAGAGTTCTACAGAAAACTGGCGCAAACAGAAAAGGCGCACGCTGAGCGGTGGGCCAAGAAATTGGAAGAACTCGGTGTACCGGTACCCAAACCCGCGCTCACCTGGCGGACGAAGACGCTGGTGTGGTTGGGAAAACGGTTTGGAGCGAATATGATCACCCCCGTGCTTGGCAAAATGGAGCAGAGCGGCGCCGCGGGATACTCCAGCGCCTCTGGAACTGGCGACCTGGCCCTGGTGGAGCAATCGCATGCCCGGTTGTTGAAAGAGCTCACGTTGGGCAAAGCGGGCGGCATCGAGGGAGGTGTGCTGGCGCAGATCGAAGGGCGGCACCGATCAGCAGGTGGGAATGCACTGCGCGCGGCCGTGTTGGGCGCCAATGATGGATTAGTGTCCAATTTCAGCCTGGTGATGGGCGTGGCCGGAGCCGAGCTGGCTGGCTCCAGTATTTTGCTGACAGGCATGGCAGGGCTGCTGGCAGGTGCGATATCCATGGCTCTGGGCGAATGGATCTCAGTGCAGAGCTCGCGCGAGCTGTACCAGAAACAAATCCGCACCGAAGAGCAGGAGCTGGCGCAGTTTCCCGAAGAAGAGATGGAAGAGTTAGCGCTGATTTACCAGGCGCGCGGCATCAGCCGCGAAACAGCCAATAACCTGGCGAAGAAAGTGCTGGAGAATAAAACGGACGCGCTTGAGATCCTTGTGCGAGAAGAGCTGAGCATTGACCCAAAAGAATTGGGCGGTTCTGCCTGGGAGGCGGCGCTGACCTCATTTTTCCTCTTTGCAGTCGGTGCGATTCTGCCGGTCATTCCCTATCTCTTCACCGACGGGATGCCAGCGGTCATTTTGAGCGCCGTGTTGAGCGCGGCGGGTTTGTTCGGCATCGGCGCTTCGATCACCCTTTTTACGGGTCGTCCGGTGCTTTCTTCTGGAATCCGGCAAATGCTGTTTGGACTGGCTGCTGCAGCGGTGACGTTCGGAATCGGGCGCTTGCTCGGCGTAAACCTGGCAGGGTGATCTTACAGGTGAGGTACGATCCTGCCATCCTCCATAAAAACTGAACGCGTACCGAATTCAATGAGCTCGGGTTCGTGAGTCACCATCAGAATGGTCAGGCCGGTGCGGGTGTGCAAGGCTTTGATCAACTCCATGATTTCAGCTTCGGTGCGCACGTCCAGGTTGGAGGTGGGTTCATCGGCAAGCAACACTTCAGGTTGGTTGATCAGCGCGCGGGCAATGGCGGCGCGTTGCTGCTGCCCGCCAGAGAGCTGGTTCGGATGGTCGTTGACTTTATCCGACAGGCCCACATCAGCCAGCAATGCCATCGCGCGGTCCTGGGCAGAGCGACGTTGATCAGCACTGCCAAAGATCGTGGGCAAAAGCACGTTCTCCAGCACCGTCAGTGTGGGAATCAGGCTGTTGAATTGAAATACAAACCCGATCTTCTGGTTACGAAATTCAGCTTGCTGCTTATCGGGCAGCTTCCAAACTTGCACATCCCCCAGTAAAACATCGCCGGAGGTGGGACGCACCATACCGGCAACCAAATTCAACAGGGTGGACTTACCACATCCCGAGCGGCCTGAAATAATCACAAATTCTCCGCGATCGATCTCAAGGCTGACATCCTTAACTGCCTCAACAAGGCGATCTTTCAATTGAAACGTTCTACTCACATGTCGCAGAGAAATCATGCCAATTTACCTCATTGCAAGAACCGGATCCATGAAGGTGATCTTAACCGTGGGGATGAAGATCGCTGGTGTCACGGTTGCCAGGGCGACTGCCAGTCCTTCCAGGATCAACAAAATCAGAGCCGATGTCTGTGGGAAGAGAAACGGCACGCCCATCCAGGCGATGAGACTTTCCTGGAAAAAGTAGATGAGCAGCAGGGATAAACCGATCCCAGCCATGCCGCCGAAGAGCGCCAGCAGCAGCCCCTCTGAAAGCAGAGTGGTCAGGATGGTGGGACGACCTGCGCCAAGGGCGCGCATGACGCCAATCTCGCGTTTGCGACTCGTGATCACCATGGAGAAGACCAGCGCGATCAAGCCGATGGCCAGCAACCAGGCGATGGCCAGGAGCAGGGAGACGGTGTTGAGCAAGCCATTCATCCGAGAGCGATGGGTTTGGAAAAGGTTGGCGCTGACCACCACATCGACACCTGGCACTGCCCGGCGAATATCTTCGGCGACTTTTTCCGGATCCTGCTGGGCTTCGACGCGCACCAACACCGACGAGATGCTCCGCGGTGGGATCTCCAATAGTTCGACCGCCTGAGTGACGGACGTCCTGGCGATCTCATCTGCTGTTTCGTAGGTGAAGAACAGGGTCGCATCGATGCCGGTACCGGTCGGCTCCAGGTTGGCGACCAGATCTACCGGGTACCCGTAGACCAGGATATTGTCTGAGCCAGCCGGCTCGAAGACAAAACTGCCTCCGACCGCCTGGCCAATTTCCAGGCTGCCGCGATGGTGGCTTTCCAGCCAGGGTTGGATGGTGAAGTCAGTCTTAGGATCGAAGGCGATGAGCAGCATATCCGGAACTGCGCAGCACAACACGCCCTTCAAAGTTGCCAGGTAGCGCTGTGAAGTCGCAGCCTCCACACCGGGCACCTGGCTCACTTTTTCTAAGATAACATCCGACATCCACATCTTGACGGTTGCACCCATCAAGAATGCATCTTCGAGGCGGGTTTCGGTGCCGCGTGGGATAACGGCGATATCTGCCCCCAAGCGCTCGCGCGCCAAACGGATGCTGGAGCGGGCGCCGCCGATTAAGACGGTTGCTGCAATGGCAAATCCAGACATGAGAGCAGCCACTAAGAATATCGCCCAATTCCGGAAAGCGGCACCTTCCAGGTTTCGCAAGATCAACCGAAATATGCTCATGATGTTTACCAACCTCAAGCTAACGTGATTAAACAGGGTTCAAGGCTGCGCCTCACCCGAACAGTCACTCCTGGAGGATGTAGGCTGCCTCCAGCCGGGTGATGCGCAGTGCAGGGAGCAAGGTAGCTGTGATCACGCCAATCAGCGCCAGGAGCATGCCGCCCAAAAACAGGCCAATCAGCAGTAACAACCCTGGCGGCTCGATCAAAATGTCCATGTTTTGGTATAAAGAATCTTTGAGCAAATAGAAAATTCCGCCGGCAGCTATCGAGCCCAGCAAACCACCGAACAGCGCCAGCAATGTACCTTCGTAAATTAAGGTGCGAACAATCGCGGTGCGAGGGAAACCCAGGGCGCGCAGCACACCGATCTCGCGAGCGCGTTCATTGACAGCGATGGTATAGACCAAGAAGACAAAGGCTATGGCTAAGACAATGATTGCCACCAACAGACTAATCGCACTGCGCAAAAGCCCCACCAACTGCTCGCGCTCGGTTTGAAACATATCGGTTGTACTCAGGGGGCGAACGCGATCGACATCTGACAGGATGCGCAGATACACATCGCGCACACTGCTGCGGGTATCAACGCGCAGCATGATAGCTGACATGCGCCCATCCATATAGCGGCTCTCGTAACCGATGTCGTAGCCCGTGGCGTCCACCAATTGTTTGGCGGTTGCATAGGTAACAAATACAGTTTGATCAGCGATATTTTCGGTGCGCTCCAGGCGACCGACAACCTGCAAAGGATAGCCGGCAACCTTGATTTGCCCCGATTCCGGAACGTCCAGACCATTGCCCACCAACGCTTCGCCATCCGCCAACGATCCATCCCAACCCGGCATCACCCAGGGGTGGATGGTGAAATCGGACTGCACGTCGAATGCGACCAGGTAGAGACGCGGGATGTAGGGTCCGCCTTCCTCCGTGAGGATGTACAATTGAGGGGAAACCGCCGCAACCCCCGGAATTTTCAGGATTTGCTCCAGCGTCTCGCGCGGCATCCAATTGTTAATCGGAGGCGTCATAATGCGCACGGTTTTCATCTCTTCCCGTGAGGTGAGCCCACCAAATGGAATGATGATAAAATCAGCACCCAGGCGAGCCAGGCTGGCGCGTAACCCTGCTTCTGCGCCGCGCAACAGCATCACCATGGCAAAGATCGCTGCAGCAACCAGGCCCGCACTGAGCGTAACAACCAGGCTGCGAAAAGGATTGCGGAAGATGTTCTTGAATGCGAGGCGCTCAATACTGATCATTAAGACAGGCAATGCTCCACGGGCAATGATAACACATTCATTATCTAAATTACAATTTAATGACCTTTTGTCACCCGAAATCGCTCCGGCAAAATCAAGGACGCACACCTGGCGGTTGAAACATATCCCCAACAGTTTCCGAACTGGTTATAATTGGCACAATCTTTGCGCAGGATGAAAGCAACCCCCCAGACAGACGTTAGTATAAGCTGCTCGCAAAAAAGATTTTAAGATGATTATCAGCGAATTTGCCAGCGGTCAAAAATACCGTTGGCGTTTAGTTGAAAAACTTGGCGAGGGGGATGCGGGGGAGGTCTATCTTGTCGAGTCGCTGTTGGACAGGAAAACCGCGGTATTAAAACGTCCGTCCAAAAGCGCTTTCGCCACGGACATTATCCGGCAAGCGACCCAGATCAGAACAGAGGGTCGGGTGCTCAGGGCATTGGAAAGCCTCCAGCCCTTGCTGAGAGGTGCACACGTGCGTACCCCCGCGCTGCTCGATCAGAGCCCTGAGATTGTAGGAAACGCTGAGGGATATTTCATCGTCATCGAGAAAGCCACGGGTGTTGATTTGCAGACCCTGGCTAAAGCTGCCCGGTTTGGCTTACAGCCTGAGGAACTGATCAAGCTTGGTCTTGAATCGCGCACTTTCCATTGGTTATCGGGATTGAACCAGTGCGGAGCAATTCCCCGGGAGCTCATCATCCGCATCCTGGGGGCCATACAATCCCTACTGGCGCGCATTCACGCTTCTGCATTGAGCAGCGAGGCCAGTCAATATCAAGGCATGATTTGGAACGATATCAAATCCGAGCACATTTTCTGGGATCCTGTGCAGGGCGGGATAACGGTCATTGATTGGGGCAATGGAAAATTTTTGGGACAGGATGGGATCAGTGAAGACCGACGGGCGTCGCAGTATGACGATAATCGCCAATTCATCGAGCAGTTCGGGCGTTTCTTACTCGAAGAATGCGCTGAGTTGCATGAACAGTTGGAATGGCCCGAAGCGCTGGCCCCCGGCGAAAGCTCTGAAGATGTGATGCTCTCGTTGGCTAACCGCATCCAGGTCAGGGTTGAAGAAAATCTCCTGGATTTGCAAAAATTGCAATCCGTGGAACAGGAGATCTTTCTCCAAGACACCCCGTCATTGGATGACCTGAATCGCCTGGCGGACCTCCAGGGGCGAATCCTGCGCTACGGCGCCTTGCCCGACTGGAGCAGCACCACACGCTTGCGGGTCAAGATCGCTCAAGACCTGGCAGAAGATCGCGATGCCCCTGCCTTGACGCGCTTGTGCCAGGATTTCAGCAATTTCCCTGGCGACGACGCTTTTCGTTGGAAGCTGCTATCGCAAATATTACACAGTCAAGATGCTGAACTGCTGCCTGAGGCAAACCGTTGGAGCGCCATCCACAATGCGCTGATAGGCGAGTGGGGAGACGCCTTGTGGGATATTTTGACGGGCATACAGAACAACGTCGATCATCCCTGGTGGGAAGAGATCAGCCAGGCTGTGCGCCAGGCGTTGACCGGAGATGATAAGGCGCCAGTTCGGCCGTTTGTGATGGTCAACCGGTTGTATTACACTTTGCAGAGCGCGCCGGCTGCTGCCTTCAATCCTCGCTCGGGCGGAGCAACTCATGCTGAGAATCAGCAGCCAACGCTCAGCCAGGAAGCGGCGTTGGTGATCTTGCAGGATGATGTGATCAAAAAGTGGCGCCAGCTCGAGCCCTTGCCCCCCAATGCAGATTTACCCTACAATGACCTGGAGCCGATCAGAGCCACCCTCGAGTTGTACGCTAATGGGGCATTGGAGCCTGTGGACAAGGCGCTGGAGCAAGCGAAGGCACACATCCAAATTGTGATGGATGCCTGGGAGCGCAAGGACTTCGATACAGCGAGGCGTGGGCTGCGGCGGGCGTTGGTCTGGGATCCGGATCGTTTGCGTTTGCTGGATGCAGATCGCGCCCTGCAATCCACGCCAGCCTGGCTGGCAAAACTGCGAGAAGGACCGGCAAAGGACAGCAAGCCAGGCGATTACTTTACGGAGATGGAATACTCGGGAAGGAGACTGCGCAACCGGATCGGCCCAGCCAACTGGCTGGATGGCGCTCTTGAAGCGCTGCGAGCGCTGCGTAAAGGGGCGCGTCCGGCAGATTTGATGATTGCCCACCCCAATGTTTTAGTAGAGATGCCCTGGTTGAGCCAGTTCCACGCGGTCGAGACGATCACACTTCCGCTCTCTGGCGCGATGACACACGAGCGCCCCACAACGCTGGTCGCAGAACCCACGATGACAGGCAGCGAAGAAGGGGCGCTCAATGCGGATGGTAATTTCGTCCTGGGATTGCCGTTGGACACCTGGATGCCCGAGGCGCGCGGCTCTTCGGCGCGCGTATTTCAAATCACTTTGGCTGGGAGCGCCAAAACCGATCGCGCCATTAAAGTTATGCGTCCCGACCAGCGCGATTACGCGCTGCCCTTATTCTTCGAAGAGGTGCAGATATTGAGCGTTATGCGCGACGTGCCTGGGGTGAACACCATGTCAGAATGCGGTTTCCTGCAATTAGATTCAGGTCAGGAACTGCCCCCTGAAAACCTGGCGGTTGGCGCTGGGCACCTGCGCGGGCGAGTGATGCGTTTTGGCGTCGAGCAGGTTCAAAATTATCTGCCATTGTTAGAGACCAGAACCGCTGAGGGGTGGCTGCCCTATATCATCTTGCAAAAGATGGATGACGCCGATAACTTGATGAACTATTGTGACGCAGGAAGAACCAACGGACGATTCCTGCACCTGCGCCAGGCGCTGATGCTGGCTACCCAGATCTGTGGGATACTGCAAGCAGCGCACGATCGAAACATTGTCTACCGAGATCACAAATTATTACATTATTACTGGCAGCGGGATCAGAATGGCGTGGTTTTAATCGATTGGAATATCGCCAGGCGCTTCGTGCAGGGCCTATCACCGGCGGAGCGTTCCTTCGACCTGGTGCAGTTTGCAGCGCGCGCTCTGCACCACATTTTCACGGGCAGACCAGCTCCGGGTGCTCTGCCAATGGGGCCCAATCGCCCTGAAGAGATCGAACAGGCTGCCCACCATTACAAACCCAATTGGACGTATGACGACGAGCGACTGCCGAACCGGTTGAAAGAGATCCTCTCGGGTGCGTTGGCAGAGGAATACACAACCGCCCGGGAGCTGCGCCAGGATTTGTTGGAAATTTACCGTCAGATACCCGAATAGGTGTCTGGCAAAAAGCGACTGACGCAAAGCAGAACGCGTTGGAACCGAGGTCCACAACCATGTTGAACATCGAACAACTAGAACAGCAATTTGACCTGCTGCGCAAACAGCCGGCTGATCAGCAAATCAATAAGCTGCGAGACCTGACGATCGAGCTGGAAGATTTTCTGAGCTCACCCGAATATAGCACCCTGGCGCCCGAGGTGCGTGGACGGGCGCAAAATCTGCAGCGTGAACTGCACGAGCGTATACACAGAATAGAATCTGGCGAGGGTCTAACAGATGATTCACCTGCGCCGGAGAAGCCAGCTCAAGCGGCTGCCGAGACAAAACCAGCGCCAGAAGGCGAAACTCAAGCGGCGCAGGAAGTGCGCCAACGCAACCCTGCCGCCGAGCAGCAAATGGAAGCTGCCGAGCGCTTGTTTTACAGCGGTCGCTATGCCGACGCGATCAATCTTTTCGACCGGGTGCTGCAGATGGAGCCCAACTGGGAACGGGCGCGCCAGCACCGCACCGAAGCAGAAAACTACCTGCGCACGGGCTATATCCCAGCCGTTGCGCTGCCAGCGGATGCCGCTTCGGCGTACGGGAAGGCGCAGTCTGCCGCGCGTGTCGGACGATATGAGGACGCGCTGGCGATGCTGGAAAAAGCGCAGTCCATCTTGCGAGATTTGGGCATCTTGCGTTGGCAGGAGGGGCAGGAATTTTCTCAGAAATTGCTCGAGAACATCGACGCGTTGAATGTTTACCAGGAAGGGCTGGCGCTCTTCCAGCAAGGCGCGTTCGATGAAGCTATTGAGCGGGTCGACTCAGCCAGTCGAGCGACAGGCTTGCCCAAGTATGCCGAAAAGGCGCAGGAAATCCGGCGAGTGAAAGAAGCTGTGCGCCGCTTGAACGAATTGCTCAGCCAAACGAGCATCGAGCCCCAGACCGCCTCGCAAGCCAAATCCGAAATTGACAACCTGATCTCCGAACAGGGAGAAAATCCTGCATTTGTGCGCCTGAAGGAACGCTTGAACGCCTCCATCCCGCGGGTGGTCGAACCCTTGAAGGAACAGGTGCGCGCATTGAAAAACCAGGCTGAACGCGCCAGCACACTGGAGGAAGCGCAATACCTGGTGCGCCAGGCGCGCGGCATGCTGGATCAAATTCGCAACCTGGAAGGACTGGATGAAAGCCTGGATCGCCTGCAGCGGGATATCGATCGCCTGCAGCGAGAAATCCAGAAGATGGATTCGGATTTGCAGCAAGCGCAGCGCGCATACGAAAACCAGCGCAGTTGGCCAGCAGAAGCCGCACGCTTGAGCGTGGAAGTGCGCGAGCGCTACCCCTACGATCCTGGGGTGGCTCGCCTGAAGCGCTCCTTAACTCGCTACCAATTAACGCTGGCAGCTATTCGCGCTGGCGTGACCCTGGCGGGGATAGCGGTGCTCATTCTGCTCGGCTGGTGGGGCGTCGGGCGCGTGCGCGCTTACCTGGTCTCGCTCACACCCACAGCTACGCCCACGCCGACTGCGACCGGCACAATGACGCCGACGGCGACCCACACCGCCACGCCGACCTCCACGGCGACGATCACGCCGATGCCATCCTTGACGCCCACGCCACTGAACGGATTCGCGCAACGCGACCTGTTTGCGCGCAGCGATTGTTACGAAGGCTTTTCAGCCGCCGGGCGCATCCCAGCGGGGGGCTTGCTGCGCTTCTTACCCGCAGAGCGGCGCTTCGACTCTTTCAGCCGCGAGTGCGTCCTGGTCGAGTATCGAAAATTGGATGGTGGGGCTTTGATCGGCTGGGTGCTGCTGGCGGATGTCGGCGGCAGTCCGCCAGGCACTGCTACGCCGACGCCTTAGGAACCGGTGAGTCGCGAAAACAGGTTGCCCCGACGCCGGGCTGGCGGCTCTGCTGGCTCGGTCTCGCGGGTCTCCAGGTGTGTTGGAGGGGTCGGTTCGCCGTCCAGTTTGAACTGGCGGCGGTAAAGGTGGGCGTATAAGCCATTTTTCTCCAACAACTCCTGGTGTGTACCCACTTCGACCAAACGCCCGTCATCGAGAACGGCGATGCGATCGGCATTCTGGATGGTCGACAGGCGGTGCGCGATGATGATGCTGGTGCGCCCACGCATTAAAAACTGCAGCGCCTGTTGCACCAGCCCTTCGCTTTCGCTGTCCAGAGAGGAAGTGGCTTCATCCAGCAGCAGGATGCGCGGGTCCTTGAGCAGCGCCCGGGCGATCGCCAGGCGCTGTCTCTGGCCGCCGCTCAGCTTCACGCCGCGCTCGCCGACGAGCGTATCATAGCCATTGGGCAACGCCATAATGAACTCGTGGGCATTGGCAGAGCGGGCTGCATCGACCATTTCTTCTTCGGTCGCATCCAGTCGCCCGTACAAGATATTTTCTTTCACCGTGCCGCCAAAGAGCAAGGTCTCTTGAGGCACCAAGCCGATTTGCTCTCTCAGGCTGCGCACTTGCACCTGGCGAAGATCATATCCATCAATTAAAATCCTGCCCTGGGTGGGGTCGAAAAAACGTGGGATCAGGTTGACGAGGGTGGTTTTACCCGCTCCACTCGGCCCGACCAGCGCCAGAACTTCTCCGGGCTGAATTTCCAGGTTGATATCTTGCAGGATCAGGTCTTCGGGATGATCGAGATAGGCAAAAGTCAGGTTTTCGATCTTGATGCGCCCCTGGATGCGCGGCAAAGCGACGGCGTTCGGCGATTCGGAGATATCCGAATTTGTGTCCAGGATCTCGAACAAGCGGCGAGTGGCCCCGAGCGCTTCTTGCAGCCCGGTCCACAAGCCGCTGAACTGGCCGATCGAGCCGGCAATCGTCAGGGTGAGCACCAGAAACATGAATAACTGCCCAGCGGTGAGATTGCCAGAAAGAACTTCCCTGCCGCCAAACCAGAATACGCCGACAACAGCCGCAAATCCCAAGAAAGACACGGTCGGTCCAAAGGTTGCAGATAAACGCAGGCGCTGCATAGCCAGGGTAAAGGTTTTCTCGATACTGTCCCTGAAGCGTGATCGCTCGTAATCTTCGCGAGTGAAAGACTGCACCACGCGGATGCCCGACAGCGACTCTTCCAGGACGGTGGTAGCGCTGGCAAGCTGATCCTGGACACGGGATGAGAGCTGGCGAAGACGTCGGCCAACCAGCAAGGCGATGGCCATTACCGCTGGGATGAGCAGAAACATAAACAGAGTCAGTCGCCAGTTGGTGATGACGATCAGCACCAGCGCACCGATGAAAGTCAGCGCCTGAGAGATCGCTGTTGAGATATCGCTGGTCACCAGGGCGCGCACTGTGGACACATCATTGGTCACCCGGCTGACCAGCTCGCCGGTGCGCCGCTCGTTGAAGAAGCTCAGGGATAACCCTTGCAGGTGATTGAAGAGCCTGATGCGCAAATCGGCCATGACCCGCTCACCCACATAGGTGAGCAAGTAAGCGCGGATAAAGTAAAAAACACTCTGCAGGGCAAAGATGGCGACCAGGATCAGTGTGATCCGGTTGAGCAAAGCAGCGTTGTTCTGCTGAAAGACGGCGTCGATGAGAAACTGCAATGTGTACGGGCCAGCTAACCCCAGCAAGCTGCCAACGATGATGGCAACGAAGGCCAGGTAAAGGCGGAAACGATGGGGGCGGACAAAGGCAAACAGGCGGCGGAATTGTTCCATACCGAAAGTATAATACACTCCATACCAGCAATCCGGGAGGAAAACATGAACGTTCTGATGATCGCATCGGAATGCGTGCCGTATGCCAAGACCGGGGGATTGGCGGATGTGGTTGGAGCTCTGCCAAAAGTTCTGCGCAAGATGGGACATGATGTGCGCGTGGTCATGCCGCTGTACGGCGGCATTGATATTATCCGCTTTCATCTGAAACCAGCGTTGCCGATGATGGGGGTATGGATGGGGAATACCCAAGAGTGGTGCGCAGTGCACGAGGGCAGCAACGATGGCGTGCCGGTGTATTTCATCGAATTTGAGCGTTATTTTGGGCGCTTTGGGCTGTATCACGATGCCAGTTTCAACGACTATGCCGACAATCCACGGCGCTTCGGTTTTTTGACACGGGCCGGCTTGCAACTCTGCCGAGACCTCAACTTCACACCCGACATCGTCCACGCCCATGACTGGCACACTGCCCTGGCAGGGGCTTATCTCAAAATCTGGCACTGGAATGACCCCATCTTGGGCAAAGCTGCCAGCGTGTTGACGATTCACAACATTGCTTACCAGGGCGTTTACCCGTCTGTTCACCTGGATTACCTGGGGTTGCAGTGGGGTAATTTCACCCCAGACAAATTCGAAGACCACGGCAATCTCAATTTCTTGAAGGGCGGCATTGTCTATTCCGACGTGGTCAACACCGTCAGCCCGACCTACGCTCGCGAGACGCGCACACCAGCAGGCGGTTTTGGTCTGGCGCCATATCTGAACAACAAAGGTGAGCGCTATGTGGGAATCTTAAATGGCGCAGAGTACAGCCAGTGGGACCCTGAAAGGGATACCCTGATTCCCGCCCGGTACAGCGCGAAAGACCTGAGCGGTAAAGCGGTCTGCAAACGCGAGCTGCAGCGCCGCTTTTGGTTGGAAGAAGATCCCGACACACCCATCGTGGGTGTGGTGAGCCGCTTTGCGGCCCAGAAGGGATTGGATCTGCTGGCCCAGGTGATCGAGCCGATGATCAATGCCATGCGGGTGCAATTTGTGGTGTTGGGCGCTGGCGATAATGCCCTGGAGCAGTTTTACGGTTCTTTGCCAGGTCGCTACCGGGGAAAAATTGGCAGCTATATCGGGTACTCGGATGAGCTGGCGCATTGGATCGAGGCGGGGAGCGATTTCTTCTTGATGCCTTCCATCTACGAGCCGTGCGGGCTGAACCAGATGTACTCGCTGAAATACGGCACCTTACCGATCGTGCGCGCTACCGGAGGCCTGGACGATACCGTGGTGCAATACAACGAGGCGGATGGCGCTGGCACAGGTTTCAAGTTCTGGGCTGCCGACCCTGGGGCAATCTATTACACGACCGGTTGGGCGGTCAGCACATACTTCGACCGCCCTGCGCATTACCGCAAGATGCAGCAAACAGCGATGAAACAGGATTTCTCCTGGGAGCGCTCAGCAAAGGCGTATGAGGAGCTGTACCAGCAGGCAATCGAGGCGCGGCCATAGCGTTGCTTGAGCAGTTACCCCGTATTCAGGATGGATTTTTTATGGAAGAAAACACAACAGAGATCGGGACTGCGCCTGGATGCGGTATGTGGCTCGGATGGCTGCTGGCCAGCATCTTGGGATGCGCTTTGGGCTGGGCTGCAGGTTGGTGGTTGAGTTTTCGCATTCCAGGAGCGTTATCGACGATTGCAATAGGCCTGGTGTGCGGGCTGGCGCTGGGCGCGCTTCAGTGGCTGGTGCTGCGTCCACACTTGAATTTTGCCTGGCGTTGGATCATCGCAACTGCAGCCGGCTGGGGAGTGGGCTTCCCGGCGGGCGTGTCGCTCGCAAGTCTGCTCGGAATGGTGGGATTCCAATTCGGCGTCGTGGTTGGCGCGACCACTGGCTTTGCCAGCGGGCTTGTCCAGTGGCTGGCGCTGCGCAAGCACCTCAAAGATTCTGGCTGGTGGGTGCTGGCGAGCACGTTTGCCTGGACCTCCAGCCTGCTGTACTACCAGCCGGGCGCCTCCTGGCTGGGGGCGTACTACGGGCTGTTATCCGGTATGGTGAGCGGCACGGTGCTATTTTGGTTGGTGTATCGGCCAAGTGATACGTGAACAGGCGGTTGGCATGACCGAGCGCGGAGAACTCAATCGGACTACCTGGTGTTGGGAAATCAGCCAGGGGGAAGGAAGAATTTCTCTCCAGCCTGTTTTGCTGCCTGATCATTGCCAGGGGCTCGACGCCATCTCAAATTGCCTCCCGTCCGGCAGTTACTCCACTTTTCGCACTTATCGATTCACTTACGTGCTATTGCTGGGGGATCACCTGCGACGCCTGGAAAGCTCTGCGAAGCTGAGCGGGAAAGACATTTCACTCGACGATAACGCGCTGCGCCAGGGATTGCGCCTGGCAATTGCGGAAATTGCGCGCCTGGAAGGCAGGCCAATCGAGTTGCGCATGCGATTGACGCTGGATTTAGAGGAGCAGCCTGGCAGGGTGATCATCAGCGCGGAGGCGCTGCGCACACCGGGTGAGGCGGTGTATGTGGCAGGCGTCAGGGTGGTCACGAGCCGTGTTCACCGCCACCTTCCGGCAGCCAAATTGACCGCATTCATTCAAACCGCCAACGAGGAACGGCAGAGCTTGCCCGCGGATGCTTTCGAAGCGATCATGATCGATGAGGAAGGTCGATTGAAGGAAGGCCTGAGCAGCAATTTCTTTGCCGTGTGGGAAGGATCGCTTTGGACGGCGGGGGAAGGTGTGTTGCCGGGGGTGACTCGCTCGCTGGTGCTGGAGAGCGCCAGGCGCCTGGGGATAGAGACGCGCCTAGAAGCCGTGAAATTGGAGCAGGTTGCAGAAATTCAAGAAGCCTTCATCACCAGCTCGAGCAGGGGGGTTGTTCCGGTGGTCAAGATCGACGATGCGCTGGTGGGCGAAGGAAAGCCTGGGAAAACGACGCGCCTGATCTCCGCCGAATTCCAGCGATTGATCGATGAAAAATTGGAACCGATCTGAGCAAGGCTGCCCGGGTCAAATCTTTTGCGGCTCGAGCAGCTCCCATCCGCCTTCTGGGATATCGAGCAGGTGCAACCATTCCACAGCTTTTGCATTTAGCAGAAAACTTTGCGGGCCGTTCCACCCTACCAGGATCAATGGATAGGGAAGCCTGACAGCAAACTCCTCAATTGGCAGCGAGCCCGGATCAATCGGCGCGCCTTGCAGCGGGTAGCCCATCACGACCAGATCCAACTGGTTCTTGCGCAAGCAACGCACCAGTTCAACCTGGTATTGTCCTTCGCAGAGCTTGAACGCCACATTGGTAAAATCACCCAGCAGGGGATCGTAACGTTGGCGTAGCTGCAGCTCGAGCTGCGTTAGCAAGCGCGGTGTGATCTGGACCGGGCTATTCGAGGGAAGCAGCTCATCCTGGACCAGGTCGCGGCGCAGCAGGTACGGTGAGACGAGCCAGTGGCAGATGTTCAATTGCCAACCGCGTGATTTGACCAGGTTAAGCGCATACTCGAATGCCCATTCGTCGGTTTGAGTAAAATGGGTGCAAAATCCAAGCGTGGTCACGGGTGTCTCCTTAAACTCACTGATGATGGGGGGCGTTTGATCGCTGCAACTCAGCAGGCTTGAAGTGGCAGACGCTGCAGCTTGCCAGGTCGGGTATATCAGCAGCAGCCTGTCGCTCCTGGTGGCACGCCAGGCACCTGCCGTGCAACGCTTGTTGGTAGCTGGGGGCAAAATATTGGAAGGGTTTCTCTCCAGCCATCGACGACATATTCTCGTGGCAGGCTGCGCAGGCTGCTGCGGTTTGTGCACGATGCTCGCCGAGGTGGCACTGCTGGCAGGCAGCGTTGCCGCCCAGTTGGCGGGTGTGCAACGTGTGGTCGAAGATGCGGGTCGGAGAATCATTTTCTTGGTGGCAAGCGGAGCAAGCGGTAGCGCGGTCACCGGGCAGGTCCAGGTGATGGCACACCTGGCATGCTCGCTCGCCCAATTCATTCGCCAGGCGCTGCTGGTGATCGGTGTGGGGGAAGATCACCAGCCTGTCACGGCGATTGCCATCAATTGCCAGACTCTCCCATCCCCGAGCGGGGGAAACCGGGGAGGTTGGCAGTTGCGCCCCCTGGATGGATCGAGCCGGCGCAAAGGCTGCCGTGAGCGCAATGGCCACGACAGCCAAACCGCTGCTGCGCTGCAACCCGTGAGCGCGATTTCTTTGGAAAAGCGAGCCATACTGAGAAGGGCGGGCGCCGGCTGCGTGCTGTAAGCCCGGGGCGCTGTACTGGCGCTCAGGGGCGTGACTCAAGACGGGGAGGTTCTCGGCGAAAAGCAGGTAAACCAGCCCCGCGGCGGCAGGGATGGCTAAAGCAATGATGATCTCGAAAGCAGAGGGGAAATACGGCGCGCCTGGAGGACGCCACTGGGTGAACATGCTGAGCGACATGCGTTGACTGAGCACGCCGAATATCCCCAGGATCGCGCAGGTGAGTAAACCGTAGCGGTTGGCGCGGACACCTGGCAGAAGCAGAAGCATCGCCGGCAGCATCCCGCCGATCACGATCTCACCCACAAAGATCAGGCTCTGCCAGGAGCCGTCTAACCCGGCAGGCAGTACACCTCGCACAACCAAATCGCCGAGGCGAATGCCCAGATAAACCCAAAGAACCCATGCGCCAGCGTTTCCGAGTCGCCCGAGCAAACTCAAGCGCAGGCGGCTGCTAAACAGGCGCTGCGCAACAAAACTTTCCACAATCAGAGCAAACAGGCCGGCGGCAATGGCTGAGGTGAAGAACAGCACCGGGATCCAGGCGCTATACCAAAGCGGGTGAACGCGGTGGGGCATGATCAGGAAGAGAGCCCCCAGTGAAGATTGATGCAGGGTTGACAAAACAATACCGGCAATGACCAGAGGAATGGTTGCGCGGTGCAGCAGGTGATAGATATTCTTGAAGAATGGCCTGGCAAACCAGGGATGTTCGAGGATCACAGGCATGAATTCCAACCCCAGCACCGAAAAGTACAGCATCACACACCAGGCAATCTCAAACATGACCGAATGGTGCTGCCAATTGAGTATGGGCATGTAAATGTGCCAGGGCAAACCCAGGTCGAAAAGCAGGGACACGATAAAAGAAGCGTAGCCCAAGAGAGCGATCAGTATCGCGCGGCGCAACATCGGGCGCAGGCTTTCCAGGCGGAACACATACACCAAACCAGCCAGCGTAAAGCCCCCGCCTGCCAGGGCGACAAATCCTAGCTTGACAGCGATCCACAAGCCCCAGGGAGCGGCATCGTTCAAACCAGTGGTAGCGCCCAATCCCCGCGTGAATCGCACACTTGCTGCAACCAGGCCAGCCATCACCAGGAACCAGAGCAGATCTCTGAGGCGCTGCAAGGCAATCTTGTCCACTCAAACCTCCATACCACCTCGGCGCGCGCGGGCTTCTTTCACCTGCATGCGTCGGCCAATCACCCAGAATAAACCCGTCATCAAACCGCCGGTGGCCAGGCTCAGGGCAGGTACCTTGCTGAGCCAGCTCCAGCTCAATTCAGGTAACGCAGTCTCTCGGAGGTCGCTGTTTGGGGCCAGGAACGATAGATCAACATCTGAGATATACATCACCGACGAGCCGCCATACTCTTGCTCGCCAAACACGCGAGGCAGATACCTGCCTGGCTCATACGCCAGGCGCTCGTGAGCCAAAGAGAGCAACTCCGCGCGTTCGCCGAAGATCAACGCTTCATCAGGGCAGGCCTCGACACAGGCTGGCAGTTTACCGGCCGACAGTCGCTCAACGCACAGCGTGCACTTGCACACAGACGGCGCAGCCGTATCCCATTCATATCGCGGTATGCCATATGGACAAGCCATCATGCAGTAACGACATCCCATGCATCTGCTGCTATCGTAGAGCACGGGGCCGTCCGGGGTTTTATACATGGCGCCCACCGGACAAACCGAAACACAGGCAGGTTCCAGGCAGTGACGGCAGAACTTGCGCACCGGGCGACCCTCTGGGCTGAGGACAATCGCCGACAGGCGCTGGGCGGAGAGACCATCGCCGATTTGTTGCGGCTGCCCGATTTCCTGCCCAAGTGAATTTGCCTCAGCGCAGGCTTCTATGCAACTGCTACAGCCAGTGCAGCGGGTGACATCCACCAAAATGCCGATCATATCCGCCTGCCTTCGGATCCATGCAACCTTTGCACCACTTCTTTTCCGGCCTGCGGTGGAAACTGCCATGCCACAAAGGTTCCCAATCGCACCAACGGATAGAGCACGCAGTGAGCGATCTTGGTGAATGGGATAATCGCCAGCAATAACATGCCAGAGATTATGTGCAGCAGCATCAGGCCGTCATAGGGAATCGGGTTCCAGGACTGCCCGGACAGGAAACCCGAACAGAAGATGCACAAAATCAGCGCCAACAACAGGTAGTCAGGGGTGTTGCTCAGCTTGCGCGAAGCGCGGTTGTAAACACGCGATAAGAGCAGGTAGGCGCCGGCAGCCAGGGTCAGCAAGGTCAAAATGTCCAGCACAGGCTTGAGCAGGGCGGGCCAGGCCAGCCCGAAATGATCCCTGAACAGATCGACGTGATTTCCCAAGAATGGCGTCACGATCAAGATGCCCAGGTGGAAGGTGAAGGACGCCAGGCTGTAACCTGCCCGCGCGCGGTACAGGCGTGTCATGGGGAAGAGCCAGGCGAGCGACTCAATCAAAAGGCGAGTGAGGGGAATTTCGCGACGGTGCGTTCGATACAGCGCAGCGTGCATTTCCCACACAGAAAGCAACACCAGGCGCAGCAATCCCAATGCGAACAGCAGCATAGCAAAACGACTCAAGGGGCTTTTGGCAAGCGTCACCCAGGCTGGCATCGCGGAAGCTCCTCCCACTTAGATTTGGATAGCGCGCAGCACCAGGTCGTGCACGCCAACGACCTGCACAGGCAGTTGATAATACTCAACCAACTCGCGCAACTGCTTTTTACAATTAGCGCATGGTGTAGCGACGATATCAGCGCCCGTGCGACGAATTTGCTCAGCTTTGGTTTTTCCAGATACGCGCATGCGAAACTCATGGGTTTCGTCCAAAGAAACCAGGCCGCCACCGCCGCCGCAGCAGTAGTTGCGGGCGCCATTCGGCGTCATCTCCACAAAATCCTTGACAAAGCTGCCCAGGATACGGCGCGGCTGCTCAACAATCCAACCTGAGCGAGCCATATTGCAGGGATCATGATACGTAACCCGCTCTGGGACAGCCGTGGGATCAAGCTGGATGCGTTTGGCCTGGATGAGCTGCCAGGTGAGTTCCAGGACACTGACAACTGGCAGAGCGTTATTCTGGCTGAAAGCAGGCACGTAATGCTTCGCCGAGCGAGAAGCATGGCCGCATTCTCCAACCAAAATCTTGGCGGCTTTCAAGCGCTGCGCTTCTCCAACCAACCGGGAGATGACCCTTTCAAGCACCCAGTCATTGTAGAACAGCCCATAGTTGATGCCGTCGTAATACTGAGAGCCAATAGTCCAGGATATTCCAGCAGCGTGCAACACGACCGCGTTGCCCATCAATGTGTCCGCCTCCATCAGGTAGTCACTCACCGCGGGAAAAAAGATGTATTCAGCGCCAGCCCGATCTACCGGGAAGGTGACGGCTGCGCCTTTCATTTCTAGCAGTTCATCTTGCAAGAATTCCAGGTTATCCAGCAAGGCCGGCAATGGGATGGCGGAGGTGTTGGCGGTTTTGCCTTCCAGCTGCTCACGCACGGAGACGATCAATCCCTTGGGTGCAATGCCAGCTTCGCTCAGGATATACCGTCCAAGGTGGGTGATCAAGCCATGATCAACACCCAGCGGGCACTCAAGGGTGCAGCGGCGGCAGGTGGTGCAGCGATAAAATAGTTCAACCATCTCATCGATTGCGGCTGCAGTCAATTTGCCATTTTTCGCAGATAGACTGCCCAGCAAGCCGCCAGGGGAGAAATGCCGGCGATAGATATCCAGGAGCAGGGTTGTGCGATAACACGGCACATCCTTTTCGTTGCCAGTTGCCTGGTACACCTGGCAAGCGGAAGCGCAACGACCGCAACGGCTGGTGATGCGCGCATAGAGGTCTAATAAAAAGCGATAATTTCCATATTCCAGGATGGCTTCGAACGCCGTTAGAAACGCCGAGACACGGTCTGCCGGGTGATCCGGCAGACCGCTTGGTTCAAGATGAATAAAGGCTTTCTTGACCTGGGCGCCTTGGGTGTTGCTGCGATCGGACTGTCTTAATGAAGCCATCATACACGCTCCCGAGATGCTCAGTAAGCGACAGGCGTCAGCACCATCACCGCAACCGCCGCGCTGCTGCCTGGGTTTTTCCAACGATGAAACGCTTCAGCATTGAAAGTGAGACTATCGCCAGGATTGAGCAAGTAGCTTTGACCATCCACTTCATACTCAACCGACCCGCACACACACACCACCATCTGGGTGCCTGCTGCGGAGGTGGTGCATACCCTCCTGGCGTCGGAAGGCAATTCCATGGGTGAGCCAGCGCGGGTCAATGCCTGAAAAGCCATCTCAGCCGGGTTAACTCGTGAAGGGTCAGCTCGGGTGAGGACAACCTCCGACGGGCAAACATCCTGGAAGAATGCGCCGGCGGGGACACCCAGGGCATGGGCAATCTTGCACAGCGTGATCACCGTTGGGGCGACTTCTCCACGTTCGATCAGGCTGATGGCGTTTGGTGAGAGGTCGCAACCGACTGCGAGCTGTTTGAGGGTCAAGCCGCTCGCTCTGCGCACCTTACGAATGTGCGCGCCGACATTGCGCCAGGTATCGCTGTTTATCATTATGAATTACTAAAGTATTGTGAATAACATGGCTAATATGATTTAAAATTACCAAAATAATATATATTTGTCAAGTATATGTTTCAACAAATAGATCGGTTTGCAAGCCTTTGCGTTCTCGAGCGATTTCATTTAGAATTAACAAAAACATCACAGCATGAACGCGGACAAACATTATGGCAGCCTACCTGTCTATTGGGACAAAATTACGCACGATACGAGATGAACGCAAACTATCGCAGCGGGAGCTAGCGCAGAAAGCAGGGATCTCTCCAAACGCCATCAGCCTGATCGAGAGGGATGAAAGTTCTCCAAGCGTGGCCACATTGCAGAGTCTAGCGACCGCGCTCAATGTCAAAATAAGTTACTTCTTCGACGATGAAACTCCACAGCATGTGCTGCATGTGAAAGCAGGGGAGCGACCCATGATCAGCAGCAATGGGGTCAAGATCGAGGGAATTGGAGGGGAACTCTCCCGGCAGGAGATCGAACCATTCCAGATCACCCTGGCGCCGAATTCCCACAGCGGAGACCGGCAAGTGGTTCACACCGGTCACGAATTCGTCTACTGTCTGAAGGGCAACGTGGAATATATTATCGATGGGGTGGTGCACATGCTCTCACCCGGTGACTTTTTGATGTTCGAAGCGCACCTGCCACACACCTGGCGCAACACCTCGCAGGACGAAGCGCAGTTCCTGCTGGTATTGCAAACCCCTGGCCAATCCCCTGACCCCGTGCAAAGGCATTTTTCGAGCTACCCTTCGCTGTATCACTTGGGCTGATCGAAGATCTCTGAATAACCTTCATCCAGCTCGTCATCGCTCAAATGGGCGTAGCGCTGCGTCACAGCGATGTTCTTGTGCCGGGCCAGTTCCTGAGCCAGCTTGAGATTGCCACCTGAGCCGCGCAGCACGGTGGTGACGAAGTAATGGCGGAAGGAATGGGGTGTGATAGCGTCCGTCGTTTCGCTGCCCAGGGCTTCATGCACACGCTGGTCGACAATGTTGCGCCCGGTAGCGGTGGTGATAGGCTTGACCTTCTTGCCAGCGCCCTTGTCGTGGCGAGCAAAGAGCGGCAGGGAAGGGAGCGGGCGACCGCTGGCGCCATCCAGGCGGGCGCGGGCGTTGAGGTAATCGCGCAGCGCGGAGAGCGAGCGCCGAGAGAAGCGCACAACTGCCTGTTTATCGCCCTTGCCAATGATCACAGCGCGTCCTTCGTTCCAGTCGATATCACCGCGCCTCAGGTTGCAGGCTTCGTGAACACGCAGCCCGGTATCAGCCAGGGTGAGCAAGAAAGCCCGGTCGCGCAGTTTGCGCAGGCGGTCAGGCTCACTGTCAGCCGGCATTAATTGCATATTCATTGCATATTGCAATATAATATCAATTTCATTGCGCGGAAATTGCGGCAAGCGCACACCAGGACGCCGCGAACGCTGGCGAACCAACAAGCGCACCCGGGGCAAATTGATTTCCGCCAGGTCCTCGGCTGCGAGATACTCATAGAAGAGCGTGGCGGCGGTCATGTACAGGCGCTCGGTGGCGGGAGAAAGGCCTTTCAGGGCAGCGGCAAACCAGGCGATGCCATCTTCGGAAAGATCAGTCACAGGGTCATGCCTGGGGGAGAGGCCATGCTGGGCGAGGACCTGTTGAAAGAATTCCATTGCCACGCGATACATGCGCGTGGTGCTTTCGCTGCGCGCCAGCTCAACGCTTCGCAGGAACGAAACGATGGCAGAGGCGATAGGGGGATGATTCGTAGCGGTGGGGGGCGTCATCGGCTATTTTCTCTCGGCATTTATGCTTTTGATAATGATACTTATCAAAAGCATTATTGAGCTTATTGTAGCAGAGCCCCCTGCTCCTGTCAATAAGCACTTTTAGCGCCAGAATCGTCTACCTGTGTTTGCGCGCCGTCACTCTGGAGGGATCTTGGCGCTTTGCTTCCTCAGATGTGCAGATCGGCAAATCAATCGCCGGGACTCCCCACCCCTGCTCGCCCGGATTGCCAGCCAGGATGCTTCCGTAGCCCATTTGCGGCAATGCCCCATCCAAAGGCATAGATTAATATTGGATTAGTTTTGTCTTATTTATACTTTCCGACACATCCAGGAGGGGTCGAAATGCGTAACCAAGGGTTAGAAAGAAAGGAGAGCGATAATGAAAAAACCAAGTTTCATCACGACAGCGCTTCTAGTCATGCTTCTGGCTGCTTTGAGCGCCATAACCGTCTTCGCCGATGACCTGGAAAACTTCAGGGCAAAGCTGAAAGGCAAATACGAAGTGCCGGCGGTCAACACGAAAGCCAAAGGCAAAGCGGAATTCACGCTCTCAGAAAGCGGCGATGCTTTTCACTTTGAGCTGAAAGTCGACAAGATACAGAATGTCGTTGCGGCCCATATCCACATGGGCGCGCCTGGTACGAATGGTCCTGTCGTTGTTTGGCTGTATGGACCGGCAGCTCCGGGCGGCGGAGCGCTCAAGGGCACGATCGCAGAAGGCGTGATCACCAGCGCTGATTTCGTCGGACCGCTGGCGGGCCAGCCCTTCAGCGCATTAGTGGATATGATTGCCAGCGGCAATGCGTATGTCAACGTACACACCAATGATGGCGTTGCCCCAACCGGAACCGGGCCGGGTGATTTCCCGAGCGGCGAAATTCGCGGCCACCTGCACTAAACCCCTCCCCCACTCCTCCCTCCCGATGGGTTTCAAACCATCCAGGCCCGACTGACCACCGGGCCTGGATGGTTTTGTTGTACGGCGTTATCGTTCAAAAAGAAACACCAGCGTGGGTCAAAATTATGGTATAATTAGAACAATAGTTCTTATTGTCGGGCGTGATGATTGTCGGGTGTGATGATGGATGCCCTGGAGCGCTTGAAATTTTTATCCTCCGAGATGCAGCACGAGCCGGCTGAGGATGCTGGCTGCCCTCAGCCGCTGCGCAACCATCGCTCCAAAGAGGTGTATCTCAGCAAGGCTGTGCTGCCTAATGGTCAACGCATCACGCTACTCAAATCATTGCTGACATCGGCGTGCGAGCGCAACTGTTATTACTGCCCATTTCGCGCCGGGCGAGATACGCGCCGTGAAACCTTCAAGCCCGAAGAATATGCCAGGACGTTTATCAACCTTTACCGGGCTGGGCTGGTCGAAGGCAGCTTCCTCAGCTCAGGGATCATCGGCGGCGGGGTGCGCACGCAGGATCAGCTGCTCGACACAGCAGATATATTGCGACGGATGGGGTACACCGGCTACCTGCATTTGAAGATCATGCCAGGGGCAGAGCGCGACCAGGTTCTGCGCGCTATGCAGCTCGCCGACAGGCTCTCCATCAACCTGGAAGCGCCCAACTCCCAACGTCTCGAACGGCTGGCTCCTGGAAAGCTGTTCACCGAGGAGCTCATCCGACCGCTGCGCTGGGTGGAAGAGATCCGCCGCAGCCAACCAGGGCATCACGGTTGGAATCAGCGCTGGCCCTCGACCGTGACACAGTTCGTGGTTGGCGGCGCTGATGAGAGCGATGTGGAGTTGCTGAAGACCAGCGAATACCTTTACCGCGCCTTGCGTTTGAGCCGTGCCTACTATTCCCCATTCACGCCGGTCACCAATACACCACTAGAAAATCACCCTGCCACTCACCCTCTGCGAGAGCACCGCCTCTACCAGGCATCCTTCCTGCTGCGCGATTACGGCTTCAGCGTCGAGGAGCTGGCTTTCGATGTCCAGGGCAATCTCCCCTTGCAAAGCGATCCAAAGCATGCCTGGGCGATGGCGCACCTCAGCCAGGCGCCGTTGGAGATCAACCGCGCCAGCCGGAAAGATTTGCTGCGCATCCCCGGTATTGGTCCCAAAGCCGCTGATACCATTATTCGCCTGCGCCGGCAGGAGCGTTTGCGCAGCCTGGACGCATTGGCGCACGCTGGAATCCAGGCGCAGAAAGCAGCGCCGTTTATTTTGCTGGATGGTAGACGCCCAAACCACCAGCTCAGCTTGTGGCAGTTGTCCTCCAAAACGCCCTGGAGCAATCCATACCCGAAATAGTCTTGTCATTTCACCCGCCCTGCTCTATACTGTGGGTAATTACGTCAGGACATACGCAAAGTGCGTAACGCCTTGACGTGTTGGAGGAGCTGGATGGGTGCTGCAGCACGCGATCCCCTGCAACCCGCTGATCTGGGGATCATTCTCTCCTACAAATGCGCCAACGAGTGCAGACACTGCCTGTACAACTGTGGTCCCTACTGGCGCGGCTGGATGAAGGAGGCGGACCTGCAGGCCGCCATGCAAAACGTACAGCGCTGGGCGCCAGGCATCCAGATCCATCTTTCTGGGGGAGAGCCTTTCCTCAATTTTCCTTTGCTGCTGAGAGCCGTCGAAATCGCCCACGAATATCGACTATCGGTGTACGCGGAGACCAGCGCCTGTTGGTGCAACCAGGCCGACCTGGTTTATGAACGCTTCGAAGCTTTGTGTAAAGCCGGGCTGGATGCAATTTTGATTTCTTGCTCTCCATTTCACGCCGAAAAGATCGCTTTGCGCAAAACCTTATTGGCAATCAATGCCGGGCTGGATATCTTCGGACTGCAAGGGGTGCTGGTGTACCTGCCCGATTGGATCGAGCAAATCCGCCGTTTTGGCCTGGACGAGCCGGTGCCGTTGAGAACTTACCAGAGAGCATACGGTCATGACACCGCTGGCGTGCTTTTTTGGGAAGGCTATGGCCTGATTTCTGGCGGTAGGGCCGGTTACTTCCTGGGTGATTACACCGAGAGACTGCCAGCCTCAGCTTTCGAGGGCGATCACTGCCGCCTGGAGATACTGCATCCTCACCAGGCGCACTTCGATCTCTTCGGAAACTTCATCCTGGGATACTGCGGCGGTTTGAGCATGGGCAACTGGCACAACCTGGCAGCGCTCGTGGAGCAAGCCAACAGCGGAAACTATCCGGAAATCGTCAAGGTTTTAATCGAACAAGGTCCCTACGGTTTGTCCTGCCTGGCCGAGGCGGAGTACGGATACACGCCCCTGCACAGCGGATATGCGGGTAAGTGCCACTTATGCGTGGACGTGCGCCGGCACTTGAGCCGCTCAGGAGAATTTCCAGAGCTGCAACCCGCAGAGTTCTATGCACATCTCCCGGGCTGACCGAAACCCTACCCACCCCTCATTCAGGAGAGCTGCGCATGACACAATTCGAAGGGCGCGAATATTCGACTGAAAACAGCCGCCTGGCTCCGGGCAGCTACCAACGCCTGAAAACCTACCTGATTAATACCCTGATCAATGAGATCGGGGATAAGATCTCTGCCCAGGTGGGGTCTCGCAACGCCATCCTTTCCGCCACCGATCTGATCCTGGAACGCCACAAAGTGCAGCTCAGCGCACAACAAAAAAGCAAGCTCCAGGAGGATGTGCTGAACGAACTGGTTGGGTTTGGTCCGATCCAGCCGCTTTTGGAAAATCCCCAGATCAGCGAAATTATGATCAATGGCCCGTACAGCATTTTTTACGAGATGGACGGCGCACTCCTGGAGAGCGAGGTCAAGTTCGAAAACGAAGAGCACCTGATGCGGGTGATCGATCGTATACTGCACCCACTGGGGCGACGAGTTGATCGCGATAATCCAACCGAAGACGCTCGCCTGCCGGATGGCTCGCGCGTGAACGTGGTCATCCCACCGATTGCCATCGACGGGCCGGTGGTTTCGATACGCAAGTTCCTACCGAATCGCATGGCAATGGCCGATTTGATCGCCCTGGATGCCATCACACCCCACATGGCGGAATTTCTGCGCGCCTGCGTGGTTGCACGCCTGAACATCTTGATCACGGGAGGAACCAGCTCGGGAAAGACGACCATGCTCAATATCTTGAGCGGCTACATCCCGGGCAACGAGCGCATCATCACCATCGAAGATGCAGTCGAGTTGCAGCTCCAGCAGCGGCATGTGGTGCGGTTGGAAACGCGCCCCGCCGGTATGGATGGGCGGGGGGCGGTCACCACGCGCGACCTGGTGCGCAATGCGCTGCGCATGCGACCCGACCGCATCGTGGTGGGCGAGGTGCGCAGCGGCGAGGCGTTGGATATGCTGCAATCGATGAACACCGGGCATTCTGGTTCGTTGACCACGCTGCATGCCAATACGCCCCGAGATGCCATTTCGCGCCTGGAAACAATGACCATGATGGCTGGGCTGGAGCTGCCCCTCGCCGCTATCCGTCGGCAGATCGCCTCCGCGATCAACCTGATCGTGCACCAGTCTCGCCTGACGGATGGCTCACGCAAAACCACACAGATCACAGAAGTGGTCGGTATGGAAAGCGATGTGGTGACGCTTTCCGATATCTTTCGCTTCGACCAGAGCGGCGTTTCCAGCGATGGAAAGATCGAAGGCATGCTGCGACCGACAGGCATACGCCCCATGTTCACACCCAGGCTCGAAGCCGTTGGCTACAAACTGCGCGGGGAGATCTTCGGCGCTGGGAAAAGCTGGCAGTAAATGCGAATGGACTCCATCGCCGAAGCCAAAACAGGTATGGGGAGCATAGCTGTCAACCGCTTGCTGGTCGGCATCGATGTGGGCGGTACTTTTACCGATTTTGTGGTGTACGATGCGGGTGTAGGGGTCTGCGACTCTTTCAAGCTGCTCTCCACGCCTGGTGATCCCTCCCAGAGCGTGCTGCAAGGGCTGGAAAAAATCCAAAGCGAGCATCCGGGGTGTGAAATCTGGGTGGTGCACGGCACAACGGTGGCCACGAATGCCTTGCTGGAGCGCAAAGGAGCGCCCACAGCCCTGGTGACCACGGCTGGATTCCGTGACCTGCTGCAAATCGGGCGACAAAACCGACCAGCGTTATATGATCTCTTTGTGAAACCAACCTCTCCCCTGGTAGAGCGCTCGCTGTGCTTTGAAGCCGAAGAAAGGGTCGATCAGCACGGGGAAGCGCTGCTGGCCCTCGACCCGGTGCACGCTGCCAACCTGGCAGAGCGCGTTGCGAAATCGGGCGCTCAATCCGTGGCAGTCTGCCTGCTCTTCTCCTTCGTCAACCCACACCACGAACGCCTCATCGCTGCAGAGTTACGCAAGCGAGGCCTGTCGGTGTCCCTCTCCAGTGAGATCTTGCCTGAATTTCGGGAGTACGAGCGCGCCAGCACAACGGCCGTCAATGCGTATGTGACGCCGAGATTGGACGTTTACCTGGGCAGACTTGATCAGGCTGTAAAAGATAAGGGAACCGCACGCAATGTCCGCATCATGCAATCCAATGGGGGAACGATGCGCCTGGAGCGGGCACGGCGGCACGGCGTGCAGTGCATCTTGTCCGGGCCGGCGGGCGGCGTGGTTGGAGCGCAATTTGCCGCTCACCTGGCAGCGGAAGCCAGGGGAGATCGCGATCCATTGCGCTTGATCACCTTTGACATGGGTGGAACCTCGACAGACGTGGCATTGATCGATGGCGAGCCGCGCGTGACCACCGAGTCGCTGGTGGGCGGATTTCCGATACGCATACCCGTGATCGATATTCACACCATCGGCGCCGGGGGAGGCTCGATTGCCCGCGCCGACCAGGGCGGCGCGCTGCGCGTCGGACCAGAAAGCGCTGGCGCAGATCCTGGCCCCGCCTGTTACGGGCGCGCCAGGGGCAAGACCTTCGCCACGGTGACCGACGCCAACCTGGTGCTGGGGAGGATACTGGCGCAGGAGTTTTTGGGCGGCGCGATGCCGCTGGACGTTGAAAAAGCAAAAGCGGCAATTGCCGGGGTTGGCAAGAGCCTGGGGATGGACACCGAGCAGGCAGCACTGGGCATCGTTGAAGTCGTCAACGCGCACATGGAACGCGCTTTGCGCATCATCTCGGTGGAGCGGGGCTACGATCCAGCAGCTTTTACCCTGCTGTCATTCGGAGGCGCGGGCGGCCTGCATGCCGTAGACCTGGCGCGCCAGATGGGCATTCAGCGAGTGTTAGCGCCGCCCCTGGCCTCCACGCTTTCAGCCCTGGGTATGCTGGCTGCGGATGTGGTGCGCGATGCATCGCTCACCGTTATGCGACCGGGCGACACACCGCTCGAAGAGCTGAGCCGTTTGCTCGAGCCGCTGGTAGATCAAGCAACCGGCGAGCTGGTCGAAGACGGGGTCGCTCCCGAACAGATCATCCACCTACCCCAGGCGGACCTGCGCTACAAAGGGCAATCTTACGAACTGACCGTGCCGTTGAGCAGCGCATTGCTCGAACATTTTCACCAGGCGCATCACAGAGCTTACGGTTACCATCGCCATGACGCGGAAATCGAGATCGTCAACTTGCGACTGCGAGCCATCGCTAAAACATCGAAACCTCGCATTCGACAATCGAAAGCAACCAATCAGACGATCAAGTCGCTGGCGGCGGCCACTCATTTGGTCAGGTTCACCAGCGGATCAGCGTCGACGCCAGTTTTTCGCTGGTCCGACCTGGCGCCTGGCGACGAGCTGCAGGGTCCTGCCCTGGTCGTGCGCCCTGATACAACGCTGCTGCTCTCTGACCGAGACCGCGCCGGCATAGACGTTTACGGCAATGTGATCGTAGAGGTAGCGCCGCACCAGGGAAGGGTTTAATCCAGGATGCCACCAACACCCTACAGCGACCCAATCCGCCTGGAAGTGTTCAAACACCTGTTCTCGGCTGTGGCCGAGGAGATGGGTGTGGTTCTGCGAAAGACGAGCTATTCCCCCAACATCAAGGAACGCCGGGATTTCTCCTGCGCGGTGTTCGATGAGCGCGGCTTGATGGTGGCACAGGCAGCGCATATCCCGGTGCACCTGGGCTCGATGCCGCTGTCGGTCGAGGCTGCCATCCAGGCATATCCGCGCTTGCTGCCTGGGGATGTCGTGCTGCTCAACGACCCATACCTGGGAGGCACGCACTTACCCGATATCACCCTGGTCTCTCCGGTGTATTTGCCTGGGGAGGAACACATTCCGGCTGCATATATTGCCAGCCGCGCCCACCATGCGGATGTTGGTGGATCGTTTCCAGGATCCATGGGTATCGCCACCGAGTTGTACCAGGAGGGCATCGTCATTCCACCGGTGCGGCTCATTCGGCAAGGGCAAGTGGATGAGGACCTGTTCAGGCTGCTGCTGGCAAACGTGCGCACGCCACAGGAGAGAGCCGGCGATATCTGGGCGCAAATCGCTGCCAATCGCATTGGCGAGCAGCGCATGCAGAGCCTGGTGCAACGTTACGGTCTCGCCGATGTCCACGGCTATATGCGCGCTCTGCTCGAATACACAGAACGTTTGACCCGCCGTTTGCTGCAAGAACTTCCCGATGGCAGCTACACTTTCTGCGATTTTCTGGATGATGATGGTGTTAACGACCGACCGGTCAGGATCTGCGCTCGGGTGACCATCAACGGGGATGAGGCCATCGTGGACTTCAGCGGCTCAGATGCGCAGGTGGCCGGGAGTTTGAACGCCGTGTACGCCATCACGGTATCGGCGGTGTATTATGTCTTTCGCTGCCTGATTGGATTGGACGCGCCGAACAACGCCGGCTGCCTGGCGCCTATCCGGGTCATCGCGCCGGAGGGGAGCGTGGTAAATGCGCGTAAACCATCCCCGGTATCGGGCGGCAATGTGGAGACCTCGCAGCGCATCGTGGACGTGCTGCTGGGCGCCCTGGCCCAGGCTGCGCCTGGGCGAGTGCCAGCCGCCAGCCAGGGAACGATGAACAACATCACGATTGGCGGTTGGGATGAGCGCAGAGGCGCGCCGTTCACGTATTATGAGACGATTGCCGGGGGGATTGGCGCATCGCCTGTGGCAGACGGCGCATCCGGTCTGCACAGTCACATGACGAACACACTGAACACACCCGCAGAAGCGATGGAGTATGCCTATCCGCTGCGCGTGCTGCGACTGGAGCTTCGCCAGGGTTCTGGAGGCAAGGGTAAATACCGCGGAGGAGAAGGAATCCGCCGAGATATCCAGGTGTTGACCCCGGCGCGAGCCAACCTGATCAGCGAGCGGCGGAAAGGGCAACCCTACGGCCTCTCTGGAGGCGGGCCAGGCGCATCGGGAGAAAACTACCTGATCCGCGGCGAGCAGCACATCCGATTGCCCGGCAAAGGAGAAGTGATGCTCCAGGCAGGCGATATCCTGAGCATCCGTACACCCGGCGGAGGGGGCTTTGGCATCCCCGAAGACGAGATGGAAAGCTGAGGTTTTAGTGGGAAGGTTAGCCTTTGACTGAGTGAGACGCCTGCAGCCGCTTCCACGCTCCGGCCCAGGGTTCACCCACCTGGGGGCGCGCTGGCAATTTCACAGACGCCAGGCGGGCTGCGGTTTGTGCGGTGATCTGCGCAACTGTTCCCCAATCCTCTTGCAGCACAGCCTGGCGTAAGCGCTCAGCAAACTGCCCTGTCCACAGCCATTCCATACGAAAGCGGTCTGCCTTGACCCAGTAGCCGCGCTTTTCCCAGGCCGAGACTGAAACGTCTATCGTATTATGGATCTCTTGCAACGCCTCACAAATATATGCAGCCAGGTCACGGGTTTTGGCGTTGATGTCAGTCTGCTTCATCAGCTCACGCACCGCCAGGAGCACGGTGCGGGTCAGCCGGGTGCGTTCTTTGCCCGCCGACTCCGGGTTGATAATCCGCCCCACGGGAGGCCTCCATCGAAGAAGAAATTTTGGCGATTATAAACGATTATTGACGTTCCACTGGGCAGGTCTTATAATTTCAGCAAGATTTCCGCATGGGGAAGTGCTGGAACTGGCAGACAGGCGTGACTTAGGATCACGTGCCGCAAGGCGTGAGGGTTCGAGCCCCTCCTTCCCCATTTCAACCAGGCGGTGTGCCAGCTCTCAGCGCACCGCTTTGTTTAGGGCGGATGTATATATAACTCTTACACAACTCCCAAAATGTTGCATGATATAATCGCTTGAATTCACTTGATTAAGAGGATCACAAACTTGAAAATCGAAAAGCAAATCACAGATAACCACCAGGCCCGTCTGACGGTCGAAGTCGATCCTGAGACGCTGGAACAATCCAAACAGCGCGCCGCCCGCAAACTGGCGCAGCGGGTAAAGATTCCCGGTTTCCGCCCCGGGAAGGCGCCCTACGCAGTCATCCTGCGCCAGTTGGGCGAGGGAGCAATCCTGGAAGAAGCCATTGAAATCATGGTTGATGACATCTATCCAAAGGTCATCGAGCAGACCGAGATCGAGCCCTATGGCCCAGGCGCTTTGGAAAATATCGAAAAGTTGGATCCTCCCACCTTGGTTTTTTCTGTGCCATTGAAAGCGGAAGTGACCCTGGGCGATTACAAGTCAATTCGCATTGACTATGCTCCAGAGCCAGTCGATGAAAGCAAAGTGGATGGGGTCTTGCGGGACTTGCAAGCCCGCCAGGCGATCATCGAACCCGTCGAACGCAAGGCAGAGCCGGGTGATGTCGTGCACATTCACCTGAAAGGTGTACGAGTTGATCCGGAAAGCGGGGAGGCTGTGGAATTGGTGCGAGAGAGGGATTTTTCCCCTCTGATCCCCACCGAGGCCGAAGACCCGAGTGACGAATGGCCCTTCCCCGGCTTTGCGCGTCAGTTGATCGGTTTGGCCGCCGGGGATGAGCGGCAGATCGAGCACAAATTCAGCGAGGAATCCGAATATGTCTCGCTGCGTGGAGCTGACGCAGTATTCACCGTGAAGGTTATCGAAGTGCGCTCGCGCACCCTGCCCGCGCTGGATGATGAGTTTGCCCAGTCTGTTAACCCGGAATACGCCTCATTGGAAGAACTCAAAGCTGCTATCCGCCATGATCTGGAGGATGAAGCCCGACGGGCGTATAACGAGGAATATGAAGAGCGTGTTCTCGATGAGATTTTGTCACAGTCCACGATTAAATATCCCGACCAGATGTTGGAACACGAGATTGACCATGTCATCGAACGCATGGAAGAACGGTTAGCCCAACAGGGGATGGATCTGGAGCTGTACCTCAAGTCACGCGAGATGGATATGAAGGCCTTCCGCGAGGAGGCGCGCCCGGTTGCAGAGCGGCGCATGAAGAAATCGCTGATTTTGATGGAACTGAGCGATCGCGAAAAAATCAGTGTCTCTGAAGAAGAGCTGCAGAATGAAACCAGTCGCACCCTGGGCCAGCTCTCCCAGTATATGCAACCCAAAGATTTCCAAAAAATTCTCCGGGACAAAGACTCGTCCACGAACCTGGTTGGCAATATCATGATGGACATGCTGTTGCGCCGCACGCTCGAAAGGATACGCGCCATCGCCAATGGCAGCGCGACCGATGAACAACCAGGCGAGACATCGCCAGCAGAAGCCTCCGGGGAAGAAACCGCGGCAGAAACCGAGGAAGCGGCGCAGCTATCTGGAGAACAGCCAGAAGATGTTGCAACCGAACCCGTTGGCCAGGGGAGCCAGGCTCCCGACAGCGGGACTACAGTTGAAGAACCAGAGCAATAACCAGCAAGTTTACCGCTAAAGAGAGGAACTATGTCTATTCTGAACCCCCAAGCATTGGTACCCATGGTGATCGAGACCTCCGGCCGCGGCGAGCGGGCGTACGACATCTACTCGCTGCTGCTGAAAAACCGCATCGTGTTCCTGGGTACACCGATCAACGATCAGATCTCCAACCTGATCGTGGCCCAATTGCTCTACTTGAGCAGCGAAGACCCCGAAGCGCCCATCCAGATGTATATCAACTCGCCCGGTGGGCAGGTCTATGCAGGGTTGGCCATTTACGACACCATGCAGATGATCCCCAACCCCATCAGCACCTTGGCTGTGGGTATGACGGCTTCGTTTGGCACCGTACTGCTGACCGCCGGCACGCACGGACAGCGCTACGCCCTGCCCAATGCCACCATTCACATGCACCAGCCCCTGGGCGGAGCGCAAGGCCAGGCCTCGGATATCGAGATCCAGGCGCGCGAGATTCTGCGCTTGAAAGAGCGCCTCAATGAAATCCTGGCCAAGCACACCGGTAAGGCGCCCGAAGTCATCGAAAAGGACACCAACCGAGACTTTTACCTGGATGCGGTTTCTGCCGTGCAGTACGGCCTAGTCGATCATGTGATGGATGTCCCCGAAACCAAACAGGCGCGCTCGAACGGGCGCTGATCTCGGGTTTTTCGATTTCAGTCTGATTCAGCATAGCCGAGAGCAGCGCTCTCGGCTATGCTTATGCGGTGAAGACACTCAATGAAAATTCATCAAAGCGGCGAGATCATGGCTTTGATCCTGGATATGGATGGCGTATTGTGGCGCGGCAGCCAACCGATCGGCGACCTTCCAGCGATTTTCCGGCAAATTCAAAGCCTGGGCTTGCAGGTTACCCTGGCCACGAACAATGCGACCAAAACCCCTGAAGGACACCTGGAGAAAGTGCGCAGTTACGGGGTCGAACTATCCCCCCACCAGGTAGTGTCATCCAGCCAGGCGGCTGCCGATTACCTGCAGCAGCGCTTCCCTGGCGGGGGGCGCGTCTATGTGGTCGGCGAGCCTCCCCTGGCACAAGCTCTCGCAGAGGCCGGGTATTTGCCGGCTGACGAGGGGGTAATGGCCGTAGTAGCAGGCCTGGATCGCTCGTTCACTTATGACAAACTCAGCCGAGCCACAGTGCTCATACGCCACGGCGCGGCTTTCATCGGAACCAACCCGGATCTGACCTTTCCGACGCCGGGCGGCCTGGTGCCCGGCGCAGGCTCCATATTGGCGGCAATCGAGGCTGCCAGCGGCGTCAAACCTGTGATTGTTGGCAAACCCTCGCCGCGCATGTACGAGATCGCTTTGAAGCGCATGGGGGTTGCGCCCGAGAACACCCTGGTGATCGGCGATCGGCTGGAGACAGACATTTCTGGCGCTCAGGCGATTGGCTGTCGTTCCGCAGTCGTGTTGAGCGGGGTCTCCACGATCGAGCAGGTGAATGCCTGGAAACCCGCCCCCGACTGGATTGCTGATGACCTGGCCTCCCTGCTTGCCAGTCTTTCTGGAGAGCGCCTTGAGCACTGAGCACAGCTACATCTACGATCTCGACCTGGAGGAACTCACCCAAAAACTGGTCGATTGGGGCGAGCCATCCTATCGTGGGTTGCAAGTCTGGCAGGGGTTGTACCAAAACCTGTGGCATACTCCCGAGCAGTTCAGCAACCTGCCGCACAAGCTGCGACTGCGCTTGGGTGAAGTCTTCGTGTTCGCACATCTGCAGCCGGAGTCGATCCTCGAATCGAGCGATGGGCAAACGCGCAAAACACTGTTTTCACTGCCTGACGGTCAAGCCATCGAAGCCGTGCTGATGCGCTATGACCGGCGGCGCACTCTGTGCATCTCGACTCAAGCTGGCTGCGCCATGGGCTGCGTTTTCTGCGCCACTGGGCAGATGGGGTTTCGCCGCCATTTGAGCAGCGGGGAAATCATTGAACAAGTGTTGTACTACGCCCGTATCCTGCGAAACGAAGGTCAGAACGTGACCAATGTGGTACTGATGGGCATGGGCGAGCCGTTTCACAACTATGCCGCCACCATGCAGGCTATCGACCGCATGAATCATCCCCAGGGATTCAACTTTGGCGCCAGGCGTTTCACGATTTCAACGGTTGGCCTGGTGCCGGCAATCCGGCGCTTTGCTCAAGAACAGCGCCAGGTAAACCTGGCGGTATCGCTCCACGCCGCCAATGACCAACTGCGCAGCGCGATGCTACCCGTCAATAAGAAATATCCGCTGCAAGAACTGATCGAAGCTTGCCGGGAGTATGTGCGGGAGACTCACCGGCGCATCACATTCGAGTGGGCGCTGATTCAGGGTGTGAATGATTCCGTCGAAGAGGCGCGAAAACTGGCCGACCTGCTGCAAGGAATGCTGTGCCACGTGAACATCATCCCTCTCAATCCCACCAGGAAATATTCCGGGAGCGCAACCACACGAGAACGCGCCCTGGCTTTTCAAGCCGAGCTGGAGCGCTGTGGTATCCCCTGCACAATTCGCATGCGGCGAGGAATCGATATCCAGGCGGGATGCGGACAGCTAGCCAGCGAGCGTTGATGCTGGGCTGGCGAAAAATGTGTTCTGGAACGATAAATTCCGTGCTAAAATCCTGATGATCCAACTGGAAAATCAATGGATTCTAAAATGGAGGTCAGCATGACAGACCAGGTTGTTCGCTTGACCTATCCGGTTTCGCTTCTCAGCGTGCCCGTCATCAACCAGCTTATCCGCCGTTATGACCTCACTGTGAACATCCTGCGCGCTCAGATTGGCGGCGAAGACCGCTGGCTAGAAGTGCAATTGGCTGGCAACCCCGCGGTGATCCAGGAAGCCATCGATTGGTTGATCTCACAAGGGATCGAAGTACAGCCCCCGATTACCTAGAAAATCATCGCTGACCGTTGACGCCAGAAGATTGTCCTGGCATCACCGCCCAATGCTTCTGTCTATCACTGGTAAATTACCCAGCTTTGCGTAGTTGGCTTGATCGGTTTCTCACCGCCGGATTTCGAGGAGATGCCCTTGAAAACACTCGTCATTCTAAACCCCTACGCAGGCCGCTGGACGGCGAAAGAACGTATGCCAGAGACCGAGCAAGCGCTGCGGAGAGCAGGCATTGACTATCAACTGACAATGACTGAAGGGCCCGAGCATGGCACACGCCTGGCGGAACAAGCGGTGAGAGAAGGTTACCAGCGCATCATCGCTGCGGGAGGCGATGGCAGCATCAGCGAAGTGGTCAATGGCATGCTGTCGCCCGCGCTCCAAGAAATGCCCGTCAATCAACGACCAGCCCTGGGGATCATGCCATTGGGCACAGCCAATGATCTGGTTGTCAACCTTGGCCTGCCGTTGATCCTGGACGACGCAGCCCAGGTGATCGCCGCTGGACACACGCGCCTGCTGGATTTGGGGGAAGTGCAGGTCGGTGTGAAGGGTCGAAAACGCCTGTTCGATAACAACTCCGCTATCGGGCTCGAACCCACCGTCACACTGATCCAACAAGACATCACCTGGTTGAAAGGCGTAGCGCGATACCTGGTGGCTACCTTGATGGCGGTCATGCGCAAACCGCAATGGCGCGCAAAACTGGAATGGGAAGGCGGTTCCTACCAGGGCATGATCTCACTGGTGACCGTGGGGAATACCCCATTGACCGGCGGGTTGTTCTATATGACGCCCAACGCCGATCCTTTCGATGGCAAGCTCACTTTTGTTTACGGCTACATGCCCACCCGGCGAAAGATCTTGCAGCTTCTGCCTCGCACAATGAAGCCTGGGGCTGGCAGTTACGTCGAACATCCCGATATCCACGAGGTGCATGCCAAATGGCTCAAGATCGAGGTCGAAACGGACACGCCTGTACACGCAGACGGAGAAATCCAATCCAGGAATGAACGCTTTTTCTACTACGAGGTGAAGCCGGCCTGTTTACCGATTTTGTTACCAGAAAGAGCACACGCCTGAGCGAGAGAATACCGGTATGCTCCCGGTCAAGATCCTGGCGCCGCTGTTGAGGTTCTTCTACCGGCTGTTATACTACGAATTTGCCTGGAGCTACGATTTTGTCGCCTGGTTCGTTTCTGCGGGCCAGTGGCGGCATTGGGTGCATAGCCCGCTTCCCTACCTGAAGGGTGAAACGTTGCTCGAATTGGGACACGGACCCGGGCATCTGCAAATTGCGCTGGCAGCGCAGGGCAGGCAAATTTACGGTCTGGATCTCAGTCCATTCATGAATCGGCAGGCGCGCCGCCGCCTGAAACGCGCCCAGCTTACTCCCAGGCTGGTAAACGGCTATGCGCAAAGACTTCCTTTTCCAGCCAATTCATTCGAGCAAATTTTCGCCACTTTTCCTTCCGAATACATCCTGCATCCGGCAACGCTGGCAGAAACGCTGCGCACACTGAAGCCGGGAGGAGAGTTCCTGATCCTGCCCTCGGCGAAGCTCATTGGAGACAGCCTCCCGGCGCGAATTTCCAACCTGCTCTTTTATCTCACAGGGCAGGCCCACCCATCTCCAACCGACATCCACCAACCAGCCGTCACGTTGCTCCAACGCGCTGGATTCGCCCAGGTGGAGATCAAAACCCTGCAACACTCTCAATTCGAGGCGCTGCTCATCATCGCCCGTAAACCCGCCGGTCTACCAAACAATCTCTCAGCACCGAGCGCAGTTTAGTAGTAAAATTTGTTGCATGGAGGCCAGAATTGCGGTTGCCAAGATCAACAAATACGCCACCTCCAACAGCGGCGATACTGTCGAAGTGGTGGAAAGACCCAATGGTGGGCTATCCATCGTGCTCGCCGATGGGCAAAGCTCGGGACGCGGCGCAAAGTGGATCTCCACTCTGGTAGTTCGCAAAGTCATCACTCTTTTGGCAGAGGGTGTGCGCGATGGCGCGGCTGCCAGGGCTGCCTCAGACTCGCTCTACACAGAGCGCCAGGGTAAAGTCTCGGCGACGCTGAATATCCTCTCGATCGATAAACAAACTAACACCCTGGTCATCACCCGCAATAACCCGGCGCCGGTCTTGCTGGCGCTGCACGATGGCATTCGTGTCTTGAGCGAGGAAAGCCGGCCTGTTGGTCTATATCGGGACACTCGCCCCGTGATATGCGAGGTTAACCTGGAACCAGGGTTGACTGCGGTGGTTTACACCGACGGGCTGGTGCACGCCGGTGATCGTTACGGACAGCCTATGGATGTCCAGGCCAGCCTGCTGGAGCTGCTGGAAGAAGAAGACCCTTCACCGCAGATGATCGCCGACACGCTTCTCGAACAGGCATTGCGCCTCGACCAGGGACGCCCGGCAGACGACATTTCGGTGGTTGTGCTCCGGGTAAGCAATTTCCAGGGGGATGCCGTGCGGCGCATGTTCGTTCGCCTGCCATTGGATGCCTCGTAATCAAGCGCGATTTTCGACACCTTGCCGGTAAAAGGACATGGCAGAAGCGCTGATTGCAATCGTCGGCCCCTGCGCTGCTGGTAAATCGACCTTGATGGCCGGGCTGAAACCATTCGGCTACAACTTGCGTCACGTCGCACAGGAGCATTCTTACGCGCCTGAGATGTGGCAACGCATCACCAAACCGGATGTGTTGATCTACCTCGATGTTTCCTACGAAAACTCCTTGAAGCGCAAGAACCTGAGCTGGAGCAAAGAAGAGTACCTCGAGGAGGTTCGCCGCCTGAGGCACGCCCGCCAACATGCTGATTTGTACATCGATACCAACTTGCTGAGCCCGCAGCAAGTGCTGGCGCAAGCTATCTCCTTCCTGGATGAGCGGGGCGTAAACCGGTTATTGGACATTCCTGTTGAATAAGTGTATAATGGCGCAATGCCAGCGCAGCCTGGCATGCAGAGCCAGCCTGAGGCTGGCATTTGTGTGATTATCGGAGGTACTCAGCAACATGCTCAATCGTTATCTGAGTCGAATTATCGTGATCGTCATCGTGCTTGGCCTCGCCCTATGGATAGACCTCGCGCCTGGCGCGAGGTGGACAGCCCTGGGAATCGACCGCAGCTTCACAACCAAGCTGGGGCTGGACCTGGTGGGCGGTGTGCAGGCTCTCTTGGAAGCCGACCTGCCCGAAGGCACATCGATCAATGCCCAGGATATGGACGTGGCGCGCGCCATCGTGGAAAACCGCGTCAATGGCCTGGGCGTCAGCGAAGCGCTGGTGCAGGTAGCTGGCGAGCGCCGCATCGTGGTGGAATTGCCCGGCGAAACCGACCCTGAGCGCTCCCTGTCTGTTCTCAGGCAAACCGGCTTGCTGGAATTCGTGGACATGTCCTCCATCCCCCAGGAACAAGCCATGCTCCTGGTTGGACAGACCATCCGGACCGATTTTGCTGCTGGTGGCCAGACCACAGTCCCGACTCAAACAGTGACCAACACGCTGACCAGCCAGGTCTTTCACACGATTATGACTGGTACCGAGATCAACACCGTTGGCGTGACCACCGATGAGCTGGGTCGATATCAGGTGGCATTTGAGCTAAAATCGGCCGGTGCAAAGGTCTTCAGCGAGTTCACTTCGGCGCATGTTGGCGATATCCTGGCAATCGTGCTGGATAAGCAAGTGATCTCGACGCCCAGCATCCAGAATCCAATCACGGACGGCCAGGGTGTGATCACCGGGAATTTCGACCTGGAAAGCGCCAACGCGCTCAGTGTACAACTGCGCTATGGCTCGCTGCCCATTCCCCTGAAAATTGTGGAGACACGCACTGTCGGACCATCTTTGGGGCAAGACTCGCTGCGTAAGAGCCTCATCGCTGGATTGATTGGCTTTTCCGTGGTTGTGCTGTTCATGGCGCTGTACTACCGGCTTCCGGGAGGAATCGCGGTCGTTTCACTACTGATCTACGCCGCGGTGGCGTTTGCGCTGTTCCGCTATATTCCCATCACACTGACGCTTCCGGGCATCGCTGGGTTTTTGCTGAGCACCGGCAGCGCGTTGGACGCGAATATCCTGATCTTCGAACGCTTCAAGGAAGAGCTGCGCAATGGGCGCATGCTGATGCAAGCCATTGAACTCGGCTTCCAGCGCGCCTGGCCTTCTATCCGAGATTCGAATATCGCCACCTTGATCACTTCTGCCATACTTTACTGGTTTGGCAGCACCTATGGCGCGACGATTGTCAAGGGCTTTTCATTGACATTGGCATTGGGCGTAGCGGTCAGCTTGTTCGCTGCCCTGGTGGTGACCCGCACGCTGCTGACGCTGACTTTAAATTATTTCAAGCCAGAAAACAAAGAAAGCTGGTTTGGCATCTGAGGCGCATCCATGATCGACATACTTGGAAAACGATACTATTTCTTTATCTTCTCCCTGCTGGTCATTATCCCAGGCCTGGTCGTGCTGGGGCTGTGGGGCTTGCCGCTTTCCATCGACTTCACGGGCGGCAGCTACCTGGAGGTACGGTTCAGTTCAGGCCAGGCGCCTCAGCCTGCCGATGTGATTGCTGCCTACCAGGGCTTGGGAGTCGAAGATGTGCTGGTGCAGTCCACCGGCCCTGATACGCTGCTGGCGCGCTCTTCGTTCCTGGATGATGCGACCCGTTCACAGGTGATTTCCACACTCGAGTCGACTTTCAACCAAAAGGTCACCCTGCTGCGCTTCGATAGCGTCGGACCAACCGTGGGACGTGAGGTCGCCGGTCGCGCCGCGCTGGCGGTTGGCGTGGCAGCGCTCGGGGTGGTCATATACATGACCCTGGCCTTCCGAGGGGTGGAGAACTCTTTGCGCTACGGCATCTGCGCCATCATCGCCATGATCCACGATGTAGCAGTGGTCATCAGCCTGGCAGCCATCGGGGGGCATTTCTTCGGTTGGCAAGTGGACTCGCTCTTCCTGACCGCCCTGCTAACGGTGATCGGTTTCTCGGTGCAGGACAAGATCGTCGTGTTCGATCGGGTGCGTGAAAACGCCACCATCCATCGTCGCCTGCCCTTCGAGACGCTGGTCAATCACTCCATCGTGCAGACGCTGCAGCGCTCGATCAACACGCAGTTGATGACGGTTGAGTTCATGCTGCTGGCGCTGGCCCTGTTCGGCGGCGTCACGCTGCGCGAATTCGCCCTGATCCTGCTGGTTGGCCTGTTCAGCGGTACCTACTCCTCGATCTTCATCGCCGCCCCGATCCTGGTGGTCTGGGAGACTGGCGAATGGCGCAACTGGTTCCGACGCTCACCACAGGCAGCGGCATAAACCACCAGACATGATAAAAGAAAACAGAGCGGCGGAACCCGCTCTGTTTTTTTATTCGGAGGGATCAAAACTGCCGCGATCATGGAGGACAAACTGGAAGTTCATTGACTGGAGGTTCGCTGGTGATGCAATTTTGGGGGTGGATGACGCCATCTGGGCTCATCGAAAACACATACCACAGGTCGCCCACTCCCTGTCCGGGCACTTGAAATTCGTGAATCAGGCCAAACTCATCATAGACGCGAACAACCGCATCCAGTTGTGTAATGGATGGGACGCCTTCATAAGCGGCATTGACGTTCAAAACGGCGTAAGAATAGTCGCCATTCTCCAGCTTCCTCACAGCAATCGTTTCGGGTCCATAACCGTCCTGAACATCGATCTCCAGGCAAGAATTTGGATAGGTGGTGCAATCGCCCTCGCTCCAGGAGGTGATGCGCTCGGGAATTGTTCCATCCAACCAAAGGTTTGCGTCCAAATCGTTCGGCACATAGTACGGCGGCCATGAAATGGTCGAGTCCCAGTTCAAGACGATACGAATATAAATATCACCGCTCGTGCTGACTTCTGGTAAGGAAAAATCTTGCACATTGACCGTCTGACCCAAAACATACAGGCCCTCGCTCAAGGCGAAATGGGCTGTCTCAGAAGCTGTCAGCACTCGCCAGCCTGACGGAATGTTGGCCAGTGTATATTGACCCTGGCTATTGGTCAGCGCGCAACTGGTAGAATAGCAAACTTGTGCATTCTCGAGCGGGGCTCTAAAGCTGGCGTCATAAACCACCCCGGTCACGGTGCCCAAACCTGTCGTGAGCCGCGAGTGGATGTTGGGCAGGTAGACCAGGTTGGTAGTGTCTGCTCGCGCCACCAAAGGCGCTTTCGCTGGCAAAGCGGATCCAACCAGCAATAAAGCCATCGCCTGGAATATCTGCAACCACTTGCCGGATGTCATCTCATGCTCCTGTGGTTCACCGGCACCCACCCAGGTCTGGGGGCGTCAAACACGGCGTCGGCGAGACAGTTCTGGTGGGGGTTGCCGAGGCCGGCGGAGGGGTATTTGTCGGCGGCCGGGGCGTTGGGGTGCTCGTCGGCGGTCGAGGCGTTGGCGTGCTGGTCGAGACGACCACCGCGGTGTTGGTGGGCGGCGCGGCAGTCCGGGTCGGCGTGACCGTGCTGGTGAAGGTGGGCTTCAGCGTGCGGGTCGGCGTCCGAGTGGAAGTTGCGGTCATGAACGGCGTCCGGGTGGGAGTCCGGGTGGGCGTCCGAGTGGGCGTCCGGGTGACAATCGGCGTCCGGGTCGGCGTCAGAGTGATGGTGTTGGTCGCCCGCGGTGTATAGGTGGGCGTCCGGGTCGGCGTCCGGGTCGGCACAGGCGTCATTGTCGGTGTGATGGTGGGCGGCAAGGGACCGGCTGGCGGATATAGATTTGCCCGCGGGATAACTTCTTTGGGAATGCTGGAGGATGACCAGCGCAACTCAGCCACGGCTGAGCCGGTGTTCTCGTAATACTCGATCACGATCGGGACACGCCCACATCCAGCGGGAAGCAAAATCGTGCCGCTTCGCTCGCGCGCTGATCCATCTCGCCAGTTGTCGATCAAGCGCACACCATTGACCCACAACCTCGCGCCGTCATCGTACCTGAGATAAAAGGTGTACACCTCATCCCGATTGTACTTGGGCTGCACTTCACCGCTCCAACCGACCGCAAATTTGTCGGCAGGCACGTTAGGCGCAGGTGCGCCAGGCCAGTTGAAGAACACTTGCGGGTCAACAATGGCATACACCAGGTTGATCAGTGCGGAGAACACCGGCGGCGAGGACCCGGTCCAGGTGTAGTAGAGACCCCGCAAGCCGGTGCCGCGATTATCGCAAGGCGTCAGGGGCGTGAGATCCAAGACTATCGTCAACTTGATGCGTGTGTATTGGCGGCTGGGCGAATCATCATCACGGGCTTGCACATAGATGATGTAAGTGCCGTTTTCGATTACATTCGTGCTGTTTGGCCAGTACTGTCCCAGGTCTCGCCGATTGCAGACACCGCCCGTATCGCCAAACAGACAATAGGGGCTGCTGGTATCATTCTGGTATCCCAGGATGTTGGTTTCGGTTTGATCCCAGACTTCGAAGCGCACGCGATCAATGGTTCCATCCAGGTCTGAAGCGAACGCCTGCACGTAGAACAGATCCTGGATGGGATTGGGTTCGGATGCCTCAGCGCTGACGGTTGGGCCATACTGTCCAGTCACCTCTCGCGCCGGGCAAGTCAGGCCACCAACCGTGTAATCCAATTGGACAACGAAATCTCGGGCGTGATAGTAAACGAAGTAACTGGTAAAACTGCGATTGAAATCCAATTCCAGCACGTTGCCGGCAGCAGTTGGGAGGGTCAAGTTAACATCGTGACCGAAGGTGGTGCCAGGCTGATTCAGGTAAATATTGGGCGATACATCGAGCGCTGTCGCGCCAGACCAAACGTAGCTGTCGAAGTATTGATCGGAAGGAAGCGGCTGGTATTCCACCTGGTCGTGCCAGGGACCATCCGGCTGGCCTTCGTACTCGTCCCAAGAGAGGCTCACATGGTTGATGTTAACATCGTAGGTGCTGATATTCGACATGGAGATCTCAAGATCATCGCCGTTGAAATAGAGCGGCCCATTGATGACCAGGTCAGAGCAGGAAGGTGTGGGCGTGAAGGTCGGCGTGGGAGTCTCGGTTGGTGTGGGCGTTGGGGTATCCGTGGGTGGGACGGGTGTGTCTGTAGCTGTCGGCGGAACAGGCGTGTTGGTATTGGTAGGCGTTAAGGTTGGCGTGCTGGATTGCGTAGGGGTCTGGGTTTGGGTGGGCGCAATGCCAATCTCGCTGCCCAACCCGCCAATGCGGGAGGTGCGATATTTCTCAACCACGCCTTCGCGCCAGGATTCCAACGGCACCTGTGGCCAGATGTTATTGATCAGCGGCAGAATCATGCGATGGACAAAGCGCACCGTCACCCGTACGCGGTTGCCCGGTCCACCTGCATCATCCATGTAAACATCGGGGTCGGCTGCCACATCCAGGCAGGTCTTGGGATTGGTGGATTCATCGCGCAGGAAATCGCTGAGCGTATCTTCGTCATCGCCATCGCGGTTGCTGCACACAGTGACATGAAAATAACCAGGGTAATCGGGATCGCCAAGCTCAGCCAGGTCATTGTTGGCGAGAAATTCCAGGTAGTCACCTGAAACAAATTCTTCGTCACTGACGTTGACACCGGCAATGCCGACGCGAGCGGCATCGCGGGTCGAGGGCAAGCGCGCCCAATCTTGCAGCGCCTCGGTCAAGGTGCGGGCTTCGCAGCCATTCAGCTCACAGTACTCTTCCGGTACCGTGCAGTCATAACTGGCGGGACTGGTACCGAAGGCATCGGCAGCCTCTAACCCCAAAGCTACCGCCGCGTCTGCGCAGTAGTCCGGGTTGAATTCGCCGGTGATGGCATAGCGCAAGCCAAAACGGGCTGAGTTCTGCACCGCCATCCAGGCCTGCACCAGGCGACCAAATTCGATGATGCCAAACAAGAGGAGCAGCAGCACTGGCAGCGCCAGCGCGAACTCCAGCAGCGCCTGGCCTGCGGATTTCTTGTTTTGGATGAGATTGCCTGGTGAGATCATATCAACCATCCCCGACTCAGCGGCTTATCTTGGTAAATATATTGGCTGCGATGCTTTCAAAGATGCGGTCCAGGTACTCGGCTGTCGGTGCATAATAATAATTGCCGCAATTGGAAGTTGGCGCTATGCCATCACATTCATCAGTGTCCCGATTGCCATCTTGACCCAGGTTGGCCATGTAGCGCAATACATCGGCCCCATTGCGGGCAGCATCCAAGCCGATCGAATACATCACGATATCTTCCCCCAGCGGCTCGTCCGGATTGGTGGAGACGAGCAAGCCAGCCTCATCGATCATATCGAAGGCGTAATCTTTCACGCTGTAAGGCGCGCTGGTAGTCGTGTGCGTGGTGCCCGGTGGGCACTCATTGGCGTTGTCATCGATGCAATAACGCGTCGGATTATTATCAATGCAAAAAGTAGACCAGTAAGCGTTCGCCGGATTGGAGCCACAGAACCCATAGCGGTAACCGCTGGGAATCCCGGCAAACGTCGACGGCATATCGCTCAAGTTTGGAATACCATCGGATAACAAAACAATCACCCAAACACTGGCCTGGCGACCGCCCGCCTGGAGCACTTCCACCGCCTGGCGAATGCCGCACCCGATGCAAGTGGACAAGATCGACACATCGGAGTTCGTGCCGGGAATAGGATCGGTGTCATCATCGGTGTGACCGGTCGGGTTCAGGTCCGGATCGTAGTTGTCGTTCCAATCGTAGGCATCCAGGATATCATCGCTGTCGCACGGCTGACCCGTGTCATCATCCCAAAGATCGCTGCCGGATGCGCCGGTGGAATTGATGATTTCATCGGTGCACGGCAAACCCGGATCGTTGTCGCTGCCGTTGCCATCGCGGTCGTCCGGAAATATCGGGTTGAACACGGCGTATTCGGGCGGGTCGGTGGGCGTCATTTCATAGTACCAGGTCAGCAACGAGGTCGGCGCATCGTTGTGCACGCCGATCGTGTCAATCGCGCCGGCCACGGCGCCCATATCAGGATTCAGGTTTGCGATAATGTGCGCCTGGTAATCGAAAGTTACCACCGCCACCTGGTCGTAACCGGGCAGCAAGCGCTGCACCAGCGACTTGGCGGCGTCCTTTGCCTGGCGCATTGGGTAGCAGGAATTGGTGCTGTTGCAGGTTGCCGGGTTGAAATTGTTGGGGTCAAAGCCCAGGGTGCACGGTGGATCGCTATCGCCGGGTGGTTGAGCGTCGCAACTGTCGGAAGCCATCGACTCTGAGGTATCCAGCACGATCACCAGGTCCACCGTCGCCGCTTCTCCCACGGAGTACAGGGTGATCGGGACCGCTTGTATACCGAACAAACTCAGAAAATACACGGGGGAGAGCTGAGTGGCTTCCACGTAGGCCAGCTTGCGCGGCGCTTCGCCTGATTCCGGGCACATGGCAGCAAATTCAGGCGGCCTGGATCCATCATCGCACAAAACCACTTCCAACGACTCAACATCGGTCACATTGTTGAGCTTCAACATTTCCCGCGCCGCGTTTTCCAACAGCTCACGGTTGGCAGTCGTGTCGCCTGCAACTTGTATCTTGATGTTGTTGGCTGCTGCGACCGCTGCCGCATCCACCGCGCGTTTTAACTGAGTGTAGGTAGTGTACAGCGCGCCCACATCGGTGACCAGCCCCACAAAAGCCAGCAACGCAAGAAAGGACACCGCCAGGATGATCAGCGCCTGTCCGCGCTCGGATGGCGAGCAACCAGCTCCCGAGGGCGGGTGACCACAATTGGCAACTATTGGAGAATGCTTAGTAGTCTGGCTCGTCATCATCAGCTCACACACTTACGGAGAAGCGATATCGGTTGGCGTAGGGATCGCTTCCGGGGCAGGCATCATTGAATAGGCATGCAGTCGAAAAGGCGATGGAATGACCTCCGAAATGATCGGGAAATGCAGCATCTGGTCGTAACAGACGTAGGCTTCCACCAATACATAACCCCGATTGTTCGGCGCGCCGCTGATAAAATTTTCTTTGATTTCTTCATCGGTGAAGAAAGGCTCGTCCCGGATAGTGTTGCCGTCGCAGTCCTTTTTCCAGTTATCCCCATACAATGACCAGCCATCCGCATCGGGATGGCGAATAATGTTGGTGCTGGTGATGCTCCCCGAACTGCTCACCGTGAACACCGTGACGACCACATCCGCGTAATTGGTATTGGAGATCGGCACGTACGGGTTTAACTCAGGATCGATAAAAAAGCACGCGGTATCTTTATAATAATCCAACGTGTTGTTGGCGCACTCATCCAGGGAAGCCTCCCCCGCGGTGGCTGACTCGAAATCGCGCACCGATGCAAAGCGAGCAGCCTCACGCGTGAGATCCAGGAGATTCAAGTAGCCGAACACGACGAAACCCACCTCAACCAGGCCAGCCAACATCACCAGCAACAGCGGCACCAGCAAAGCCAGCTCAACATACGTCTGTCCTGACGGGGGGCGCGCATGATGGGCTGTCTTTCCTGGATTTTCACCCGCTTCCGCTTTGATATCGCTCATAGACCACTACTGCCAGTGATTGATTCACTTACACGTTATGCTGTTTATATCATATATTATTGCATCAATACCTAACAAATACTCAATGTATCCTCATTATACTGACCACAATCCAAGTGATTATACTCCTTTAGTACTATTGCACTTAATGAAATTGTAAGTTTATGAATTCATTCATTACTTTATGAATCTTGCTACAGCATCGCTGTGCGGAAAATCAGCAACATAGCTGCGCTGGCCGCCAGGAAGGGGCCGTAGGGGATGGAGGCGTCGACACGGTAGCGCCGGCGCGCCAGCATCGCTACCAGCACTACCAGCGATGCCGCCCCGCCCAAAATCACACCCAGGAACAAGCCGGCAATCACCCCTGGCCAGCCCAGGAGCAGCCCAATCACCCCCGATAGGTTGACATCACCAAAGCCCAGTGCATCCTCAAGCTGCGTACCAGCATGGCTGCGTGATCGCACATAAAAAGCTCCCAGCGCAAAGAGCAGGTACATAGCGCCAAAACCCGCCGCCCCTCCCAGCAAGGTAAGTGGCGCACCGTGCAGCCAGAACCCCACTACCAGGCCGATGAGCGCGCCAGCGATGCTCACCTCGTGCAAGATGACCCGATGTTCGATATCGATCACTGCCACCAGGCTAAGATAAACCAGCAGCAGGCTGGAGAGGTAGTATCCTAAGCGTGGTGGATAATTGTCGCGCAGCCATACACTGCTGATCACGAAGAAAAGGAGAATTAGCCAGGCGCGCGTCGCGTTCGATTTCCCGCAGACCCGGCAAGGGCCTGGGATCAAAACCGTCCACCACCCCTTGGTCGACTGGCATCGAGGGCATACCGGGGTGTGCACGCGACGAAAAAGGGGCAGAACGTCTGCCAGGTAATTGACCAGGCTGCCGAGCAGCCAGCCAAATATACCAGTCGCCAAGAGTTCGATCAGCATCTTTCCCTCAGTGGCAAAAAGTTACGCATAGGTGTATTATAGCAGGGCAGGAAGATACGCCAAAACGAAAAATAATTGGTGCACTACCTGTAAACCACTCGCCTGTAACAGGAGATGAGTCAATGGATAAATTCGTCATCCAAGGGGGCATACCGCTCAAAGGAGAAGTCACGCCCGCGGGGAATAAGAACGCGGCCTTGCCCTTGTTGGCGGCCTGCACGTTGACCAGCGAACCGGTCATATTGCACAATGTGCCCCGCATCAAAGATGTTCTGTCGATGCGCGCCTTGATCGAGAGCCTGGGTGTGAAATTCGAGGAAATCAATGAACACACCTGGAAAATTCAAGCCTCAGATGTGCGACCCGCAGACCTTGACCCCAACCTGTGCCGGAGCATCCGCGCCTCCATTCTCCTGGCGGGGCCAATGGTTGCCCGGGCGGGCGGCCTGCGCTTGCCGCCCCCTGGCGGCGACGTGATCGGGCGGCGCAGGGTCGATACCCATATCAAAGCCCTGCAAGCCCTGGGCGCTCAGACGGTCTATGACCGCGCCGAGAAGATTTTTCAGTTCAAAGCCCACCGCCTGACCGGGGCCAATATCCTGCTGGATGAAGCCAGTGTAACCGCCACCGAGAATATCATCATGGCCGCAGTGACCACCCCCGGTGAAACGGTCATCCGCAATGCCGCCTCTGAACCGCATATCCAGGAATTGTGCCTGATGTTGAATAAGCTCGGGGCGCGCATCGAGAATATTGGCTCGAACACCCTGCATATCACCGGCGTGCCCCAGTTACATGGCGGTGAATTCACAATTGGCCCGGATTACCTGGAAGTTGTCAGCTTTATTGGCGCGGCGGTGGTCACTAAAGGAACAATCCGCATCAGAAAGGCCGGACCTCAATATCTGGATATGATCGCTTTGGTATTCAGGCGGCTGGGAGTAGAGTGGCAGGTGCAGGGCGAGGATATCATCGTGCCTGGGACGCAGCGCTTGGAGATCGAGCCTGATCTGGGAGATGCCATACCCGAGATCAGCGTCATGCCCTGGCCCTCTTTCCCGACCGATCTGATGTCCATCGCCATTGTCGTTGCCACGCAGTCGAAAGGCAGTGTTTTATTCCACGACTGGATGTATCCCAGCCGGATGTTTTTCATTGATAAACTGGTGAGCATGGGGGCGCACATCGTATTGTGCGACCCACATCGCTGCATCGTGCAAGGTCCGACCACACTATATGGAGAGAACCTGGAAAGTCCGGATATACGCGCTGGCATGGCCCTGGTTTTGGCCGCCCTGGCTGCCGAAGGCCAGTCGGTGATCCGCAACATTGGCCAGGTTGACCGAGGGTACGAGCGTGTTGACCAGAAGCTGCGCAGTTTAGGCGCAATGATCACCCGACAGTAGCCATCCGGACGCTGAAATCCTGTTAAAAAAGCTGGGCGACCCGTGTTCGTCCAGCTTTTTACAACCTGTGTAGGGAGAGGGCGGTATGCGGGTTAGGCCTTGTCCGATACCACCTCTAAAAATTGAGCAACCACCTCGCGTAGCATTGGCTCTGGCAAGGCGCCCACCTGCCGGTGAATCACCTTTCCACCAGCCACGAACAGCATGGTTGGGATGCCCTGAACGCCGTAGCGATTGGCCCAATCCGGGTTCTCATCGGTGTTCACCTTCGCAACCAGTAATTTGCCAGCATATTCTTTTGCCAGTTTGTCAAGCGTCGGGGCAACCATGCGGCATGGGCCGCACCAGGGCGCCCAGAAATCCACAATCGCGGGGATGCTCGATTGAAGAACAGTTTTTTCAAATGCTGCATCGGTCACGTGAACGGGTTCGGATATCATCTGTTTTACTCCATTCGAAAATCATATCTCGTATTTTTGTGTGTCAAAGTATAGCATGGGAACTCTGATTTTGTCAGGTATAATCCTGGCGATGGAGCACCCTGCCGTTTCACATCCTGCTGGCAGCTACCAGGTTGCCACTACGATCTATGAAGGCCCATTGGATCTGCTGCTCCAATTGATTGAGCGCGCCCAGTTGGATATAACCAGGTTGGCGCTGGCGCAAATTACCGACCAGTATCTCGAGCACCTCAAGCACATCCAGAACCGCTCTGCGGACGAAGTCTCAGCCTTCCTGGCAATCGCCTCCCGTCTAATCTTGATCAAATCCGAAGCGCTGCTTCCCCGCCCACCCCAACGCGAGCCAGATGAAGAAGATCCCGGCGAGGCGCTTGCGCGACAATTGCGCCTTTACAAGATCTTCAAGACCGCAGCCTTATACCTGGAAGGGCGGGAAAGCGCCCACCAACACTCGCATTTGCGCCTGGCGCCGCCTCTGCGCGCTGAAGCGCAGCTCGATTTGAGCAATATCACATTGGAAGACCTGGTTGAGGCTGCACGGGCGATACTGGTGGCGTTCGATAACCGCCCCGAACTAAAAACCGTGGTCACTGCTCCCACTGTCACCATCCGTCAGAAAATCGGCGATATCATCCGTTTCATTAAAGCGCGTGGTAAAGCCAGCTTTTTGACATTTATTCACGGAGCGAAAAGCCGAATTGAGATTGTGGTCACCTTTTTAGCAATGCTCGAGCTGATCAAACGCCGCCGCGTCCAGGCCAGCCAGGCGCAGCTATTTGGCGAGATCGAACTGCAACCCGCAGAAGAATGGGAAGAAAGCGGCGATTTCGAGCTCGAATTTGGCGAATGAACATCATTCCCAATGTTTATTGGTGAACTGTTTGAAAGGGAATCACTTCGATGGCAAACCACCTGGCGCACGAAATCTCTCCTTACCTGAGGCAACATGCAGATAACCCGGTCGATTGGTACCCCTGGGGCGAGGAAGCCCTGGAAAGAGCACGCCGGGAAGACAAACCGATCTTTCTGAGCATTGGATATGCCGCCTGCCACTGGTGTCACGTGATGGCGCACGAATCGTTCGAAGACGCCGAAACCGCCGCCTTCATGAACGCGCACTTCATTAACATCAAAGTTGATCGCGAAGAGCGCCCAGACCTGGACGGCATTTATATGTCGGCGGTGGTCGCCATGACCGGGCAGGGCGGCTGGCCAATGTCCGTTTTTCTCACGCCGGAAGGACAGCCATTTTTCGGCGGCACATATTTCCCCCCAGTGCGCCGTTATAACATACCCTCGTTCAAGGAAGTCTTAACAGGCGTTCAGTCTGCCTGGCAAAAAGATCGGGCAGGCATCGTTGAGTCGGGGACCAAAATTGCGGCTTACCTGGAAGAGATATCGCACCCCACCGCCAAAGAGCAGCCGTTAAGTCCTGAATTGCTCGAACAGGCCGCCCTGAGACTTGCACAAGCGTACGATTGGAAATTTGGCGGTTGGGGACAAGCACCCAAATTTCCCCAGCCGATGGCGATCGAATTCCTGCTCCGCAGGGCAACCAGGGGCGACCAGCTTGCCCTGGATATTTCCCTTCATGCGTTAAACAGCATGGCCTTGGGCGGCATGTACGATGTCGTGGGTGGAGGCTTTGCGCGCTACAGCACCGACAATTACTGGCGCGTGCCTCATTTCGAAAAAATGCTCTACGATAACGCGCAACTTGCCCGTGTATATTTATATGGCTATTTGCTGAGCGGACAGGAATCGCTTCGCCTGGTCTGCGAGCAGACACTGGAATTCATGCTGCGAGAAATGCGCCATCCTTCGGGTGGTTTCTTCAGCAGCCTGGATGCGGATTCAGAGGGAGAAGAGGGCAAATTCTATGTCTGGACGCCGGCGGATATCCGCCAGGCGCTGCAAGATGATCATTTGTCGGAGCTGGTGATAGAGGCCTATGGCATCACTCAGGCAGGCAATTTCGAAGGCTGCAATGTTCTGCAGCGCACACAGGACGATGAGCATCTTTCCGAACAATTCGGATTAACGGTGAACGCCGTTCGAGAACGATTGCGCAGCGCGCATGCCCGCTTATTGGCGTACCGAAACCAGCGCATTCGCCCCGCAACCGACGATAAGATCCTGACCTCCTGGAACGCGCTGGCGATGATTGCCTTCATCGAAGCAGGTAAATATCTGAGACGGCAAGATTTTCTGAGCCATGCCGAGGTAACCGCGGCTTTCTTGCTCGATGCGTTGTGGGATGGCAAATCTCTCTATCGCGCCTGGCGAGATGGCAAAGCCGCTCACCTCGGCTTCCTCGAAGATTACGCCGGGTTGAGCCTGGCGCTGTGCCTGCTCTACCAGGCGGATGGCGACCCGCGTTGGTTTACTGCCGCCGAGATGCTATCTGGCGAAATGATCGATCATTTTGTGGATGTCTCGTTTGGTTTTTTCGATACCCACGAGAATCATGAGACATTGATCACTCGCCCGAAGGATTTACAAGATAATGCGACGCCGTGCGGCAATTCCCTGGCTGCCACCGCTTTGCTCCAGCTTGCAGCCCTCAATGGGAATGGAAGCTGGCGAGATATCGCAGAGAAGTCGCTCAGCGCCTTGCAATCAGACATCGCTCGCTATCCCACTGCCTTTGGGCAATGGTTGTGCGCCGTGGATTTCGCGCTGGGACCCATGCGCGAGGTTGCCATCGTGGGCGATGAGGCGGATGTTCGCACGCAGGCGTTGGTGGCTGCAGTCTGGCAAAATTTCCAGCCATACACCGTGGTTGCCAGGAGCGCTATGCCCCTGCCCTCAGGCGCGCCGCTCTTACTGCGGGGAAGAGAACAGCTAAATGACCAACCGACTGCTTATGTGTGCCAGCGGTTTGTTTGCCAGACTCCGGTCAACACTCCCCAGGCTTTATTTGCGCAATTAGCTGGGGAAGCGTAATTCTCAGGGAAGAGGCAACCCATGCTCAATTCAGATCAAGCCCAGGCGAGACAAGCCGCAAGAAATTACCTGGCGCGCCAACCGCTATTCCTGGATACTGAGACCACCGGGTTAGACAGCCGCAGCGAAATTATTGAAATCTGCATCGCGGACCATCATGGCACCGTCTTATTTCAATCGCTGGTGAAACCCGCCCAGCCGATTCCTTTGGACGCTACCCGCATACACGGCATCACCAACGCCCATGTTCAATCTGCGCCCGCCTGGCTGGAAGTCTGGCCTCAGGTACAGGATCTGATCACCGGCAGGGTCATTGGCATCTATAACGCCGAATTCGATCTGCGCATGATCCGGCAGACCAATCTTTTTTACAGGATACAATGGCGCCCGGCAAAAGAGACCACCTTCTTCTGCATCATGCTGCTCTACGCCCAATTTATCGGAGAGAAGGATTACCGCCGGGGTGGTTATCGCTTGCACTCCCTGGAGAAAGCCGGACGGCAATGCCGCATACCAATTCCAAATTCCCATCGCGCGGTGGATGACACCTTGCTGGCCAGGCAGGTTCTGCGCTACATCGCTGGAGATTTAACCACTCAAGAGTAGATTGTTAAGAACACTTGCTTTTGGCAAATTATTTTGCTATAGTGAAAGCAAGCCAGTGCTATTTGGCACAAACCTGGTGGTTGGTCGGTCAGCGCCGGTCATCATCCGGGTACTTTTCAACGCCGCTGCAACTGAGCGATCAAACCTTGTGTGCTGTTTCGCGGAAAGCTTTCGTTCCTTCACCAACGGAGGTGAGAAATGCAAACCCCAAAAAACGGCAAATCCATGAAAATCCTGGTGGGATATGACGGCTCGAGCCATGCTAAAGCGGCAATCAAATTGATCTGTGATCTACCGTTGGCTGCAAATAGCAGCGTGTTTCTGTTGGGCGTATTCACCCCTCGTCAGATATCGGATCATGAGTTGTTGCGCGCTTCGATCGAAGAGGCGGGAAAATGCCTCCAGGAGCGTGGTCTCACTCAAGCGAACGAGTTGATCTTGGGTCATCCAGCAGAGAAGCTCATCGAATATGCGGAGAAATTGCAACCCGATCTGCTGGTGGTTGGCGCAAAAGGATTGCGCGCAACGCTTGGGATACTCCTGGGAGGCATTGCTCAGCAAGTGGTCGAATACGCCAATTGGCCCGTCCTGGTGGTGCGCGAGCCCTACCATCCCATCAAGCGGGTATTGCTAGTCACAGATGGCTCTCCTCATAGCCAGTGCGCCATCGAATACACCTGCGAACTGCCATTGCCGCAGGGAATTGACTTGCGGGTGCTTCACGTGCTTCCCCCGCTCATCCAACCGGAAGTCATCGCCCAGGCCTGGCCAGCAACACCGGGCGCCTCGCTTCCCCCAGATTTGCCGACACTGGAAACCTGGAGGCTCGAGGAAGAAGCGCAAGGCCAGCACTTGCTGGAGCATGCCCAGAAAATACTTTCGGCTGCCGGGTTGGATTGTGGCACGGTCATGCGGCGCGGAGACGCGGCGACTGAAATTCAGGAATATTGCCGGCAGTTCGAGCCAAATCTTATCATTGCCGGCTCGCGCGGTCTCAGCCAGGTGCGGAGCTGGCTGCTGGGAAGCGTTTCTCGCAAATTGATTCACTATTCGAACACCTCGGTGTTGATCGTGAAACGCTGTATCAAAGATGCCTGAGCTTTCGAGGCGGGGTGCGTTGTGACTGAAACATTGCGTCACAACACACCCCCAAATTCCCAGGACAGTGTAAGCGCAAATTTTATAGTAAAATCGGCAGGTATATCCTGGTTTTCCGGAATGGATCTGCCTGGATAATCGCTTGCCATCTCATGAAGAGTGCTTTGGAGCTTTGAAGCAAAACTATGTCTGACCATATCAACCAGGATAGAGCGCCGCAGAGACCACGCTGGCTCATCCTGTTTATCAACTTGCTCACCATTGCAGTCGTAGGCTTTCTGGCATATCTGCTCTTGCAGCGCTATGTATTATCTGCCAGCGCGACCGGCGCACAAGTGACGATCTCTCAGCTTGATGCTCCAGAAGCGCTTCAGAAAACAACTGCTGAGCAGTCAGAATTGCCCGGCGCCGGAGGGCCTTCAGCGCTCGACCTCCCTGCCATATCCGCATTCTCCGAGGGTTCCACATCCGGCATCAATCGGAAGACTTTGCTTTTCACAACGATTCCCTCGCGCCCGCGCGTGGATGTGATCACCTATACCGTGGAGACCGGTGATAGCCTGTTTAGCATCGCAGATAAGTTCGGATTAAAACCCGAGACGATCTTGTGGGGCAATTTCGAGACCCTGGAAGATAACCCTCACTTGCTCTCTAAAGGGCAGGTATTGAACATTCTGCCCACCAATGGCACATATTATCAATGGAATCCAAATGACACGATTGAGGGCGTAGCTGCCCAGTTTGGGGTTGAGCCCGAAGCGATCATCGGCTACGCCGGTAACCGGATTGATTTGGCTTCTGGGGACTTGAACCGACCGAATATCGAACCAGGGCAGTGGTTGATCATTCCTGGGGGCAAGCGCGCCTTAAAAGACTGGGGACCGCCCGCGATCACTCGCAGCAATCCAGCCTCCGCCCGTTACTACGGCGAAGGGCATTGCGGCTCTATCTATGACGGAGCAATTGGCACGGGCACATTCGTCTGGCCGACAACCGAGCGGTTTTTATCCGGGTATGATTACACCGGTATCCATCCCGCCATCGACATCGCCGGTTCCGTCGGCAACGCTGTTTTTGCCGCAGACAGCGGTGTGGTCGTGTATGCAGGATGGAGCAATTATGGCTACGGCTACCTGATCGTCATCGATCATGGCAATGGTTGGCAAAGCGCTTATGCTCACTTGAGCGCCGTGGCGGTTGGCTGCGGGCAGAGTGTTTTCCAGGGTGGCTATATTGGCGGCCTGGGGAGCACAGGCAACTCGACCGGACCCCATCTGCACTTCGAGCTGGTGTACAATGGAGCCAAGTTGAACCCCTGGGATTACCTTCGCTAAGTCACCCAATGGTATGCCATTACTTTCAGATAAATTGAGAGCCTTGGGGGTGAAGGTTGGAGCCAACGACCTTCACCCTTCACGACCTCCGAGACCGCCTGGGCTGGATGAGATTCTCGGGGGTCATACCTATTCAACAGCCGCGGGTGAGACCTACATCGTTGAAGAATTTTACCCTTCCACCTACACCCATGGTCGCACAGCTTTGCGGCTGGCAGCTCCGAGAGAGCGTCTCGCTGCCTGGTGTGGCGACGAGAGGATCGCCAGGCTTTCCAGCGAAGCGATCGCCTTCCTGGATACTGAGACCACCGGTTTATCGGGTGGCACCGGCACTTACGCCTTTCTGGTCGGCGCAGGCCGCATGATCGGGGATACCTTTCACCTGATTCAATTCTTTATGCGCGATCCATCAGAAGAACAGGCGCTTCTCCAGGCATTGGAGTCGTTCCTGGCGCCATGCGAGGTCGTGGTCACTTACAACGGCAAGGCCTTCGACGTGCCGCTGCTCAACACCCGTTTTCAGCTAAACCTGATGACGTCTCCTTTTCATCGCTTCGCACATCTGGATCTGTTGCATCTGGCGCGGCGATTGTGGCGAAACCGCTTGCCCAGCCGTACACTCGGCGTCGTTGAACAGGAGATCTTGTCCACCAATCGCAATGAAGAAGATATTCCAGGATGGCTGATCCCTAACCGTTATTTTGATTATTTGCGAACCGGGGATGCCAGCACCTTGAAGCCGGTTTTCTACCACAACGCTATGGATGTGCTCACTCTCTCTGCGCTGCTGGATCACGTTGCAGGTGTGCTGCACGATCCTGTCGAGGAAGCATCCGAACACGGTGTTGACCTGTTAGCGCTGGCGCGACTGTTCGAAGATCTTGGAGAACTGGATTTAGCTGCCGACTTGTACCTGCATGGTTTGCAGCACAGCGACCTCGCCGATGCACAGCAAGATCGCCTGCTCGTGATCCAGGCGCTGCACCGATTGGCAGGCATCCACAAGCGCCGGCGCGATTTTGACTCAGCGGTTTTGCTTTGGCAGCGCGCTGCCCTGTTGGATGACCTCGACGCCCACCTGGAACTGGCAAAGTATTACGAGCACCAGGCCCGGCAGCCCAAATTGGCGCTAGAGTGGACCGAACAAGCCATTCTGCTCATAAGCAGACTGCCCTTCTCTCGCTATTTGCGTGAGCAATGGAGAGGACAGTTGGCGCATCGAAAAAACCGCCTTCTGAAAAAACTGCTCGAGAAATGAACTCTGGCTGGCTGACTGGCTGATCTTAAAAAGCTGGCTAAATAAAAAGTGCCTGCTAATGATGGCTAATGGCTATACGCATTAATCCCGTCGCAAATTGCGATGCTCTTTTTTGACCCTGCTATCTCTTTGCCATCTCCCCGTCGCAATTTGCGACGCCTTTCTTGCCCTGCTGTCCCTTTGCCATTTCCCCGCCGCAATCACAAATGAAACGTGTGATAGGCGTTGGTGCACGGGTTCCCCAGCGCAATGTGCATGCAGCGCGCCTCCAAATCGATCACCAGCGCATTGATCGTTTTTTGACGATCTAAAGGCTTCAGATTTTCCTCTGGATGATTGCAGATGGCATTCGGGTAATTCATGTGATCTCGCTGGATGACTTGCAATGACTTAACCGTATGGTTGGTGTTCTTCAATAATAACCGCAAAGCCCGATAATATCTCACGCGCGTACCAATCAGCTCATCCGGCTCGTATTCGATAGCCTGCATTTTCCGATCCAGGTAGAAATTTGTGTGCACCACATATCCCGCCGTCCCGTGCAGTATGGCAAAACTGCGCGCCGACACCTCGACGTTGTACAACTCTCCACTCTCGTGCGCCAAAAGGTGATTGTAGCCGGCTGCCCGGTGCGGCGACACGGTGGCGCGGATAGCCTGTTCGAGAGTAGTGGCTGCCAGCACGGCTCGCGAAACCACCAGCCGGGGAATTCCGATGCGGCTGTCATTTGGGTACACCGAATCGCAGCACTGCGCTATTCCACAGGCATTGAACCCAATGTTCGGAAGCAATCCACCATAAGTCATACCCAAAAATGGCGGTTCGCCGTCGGGTGTGGCATGCACAACATACACACAAGCTTCATCTTCCGGCAGCCAATCTTCGTTGTGCGCAACCAGCACATTTCCGTCTGCGGTGTACTCCTCATTGACCGCCAAGCTGGTGCATTTATCTAGATGCAACGCGTCCGACGTCACCGCTTCCATGACATTCAGCACCGCAAGATCATCGAAGGGGATATTGGCGCCTTCAGCGATCCCCATGATCTCATCCACATACTGTGGAAATCGCTCCTGGGCGAAAGGCAGGTATTTTCGTGATTGGATTCGAGCGCCTTCCCAGGTGAGTTGCAATTCATCATAAGCATCGCCAAGCAGCTTACGGGCATTTTCTACGCTGAGCTGCACCTGATCTCGGCAGGCTTCGCCGATTTGCTGGCCAATTTGCCTGTGTGTTCCCTTCACCTGCACAAAACGAATGCCAGAATTTGCTCGATTTTTCACTCTACACGCTCCTCATTCTAAATTGACAATTTCCAGACGCACTGTCTTTATCCAACAATCGTGTTTTGCACAGGCGAGCACAAGCTCGTTTTTATTTTTTCCATCTGCTGTCAGCAAGACGCCGTCGATACGCCTGCGGCGGATGATGTCGTCGATTTGATCCACGCCGCCGTAAACCGGAATGCCATGAATAAGCCTGCCGGCTTTCAAAGGATCATCATCGAGATATCCCACGGCGCGCAATCCCAATTCTGGATTCATCATCAGCCAACGAGCGGCGATTTCCCCGCTATCTCCCGCGCCATAAATCAGTACGCGCTGCTGCTCGCCGGTAGTGGCCTGTCCATAGGCACGATCGAGTATTCTAAAAGATGAACGAGAGGCAGCCAAACCTAAAAACAAGAATACACCAAAGAGCAGCATCACTTCTAAAGGAAATTGTTGCCGGTATGTGAATATCACAATCGGTGTTTCCAGGGCTACCACACCTACCGTCGCCCGGAAATAGCGTAATAAATCATCCACGCCCACATATCGCCATAGTCCCCGATATACACCGGTCATAATGAACGAGAGGTACGCGCCCGTATAGGCAATTGGCAGGCTACCCAGGTACAACTCGAGCATCTCGGCTGGCATCGTGAATCGCGAATACACCAGAAACGACACATAGTAAACCACACCAATCAGGACAAAATCGAACATGATTTCCAGGAGCCTGCGCCGGTAGGTGAGCTCGATCATCAGGCGGGCAATAGCTCCTGAAGGATGTGCCCCATCAGAGGGTGTCACCACTTTCATTCGCCCAAGATATGCCGTTGCCAGCGACAGTGCAAGGATCAACACCGGAATGATAAACAAACTGAGAGCGTAATCAAGGTTTTCAACCGCCAATGCCGCTAAACCAGAAACCAAGGCAATGGTGTACAGCGTCAACACAGCCTGCCGCTCTGTAAGCCCAAAGGCAATCAGGCGATGCGAGGTGTGATCGCGACCGCCGAGCGCGGGTGATTGCCCGCGCATCAGCCGGGTCAAGGTCACCAGGGTCGTATCCATGATCGGCAGGAGAAGCAACAGAGTTGGTACGCCCATGATCGCAAACAGGTTTGAGGCTTGCGGCTGCCGGGCGATGGCGAGCACAGCCAATGTAAATCCCAACAGCATGGACCCACTATCACCCATAAAAATCTTGGCGGGCGGAAAATTGAACACCAGGAAGGCCAGGGTAGCGCCAGCTAACCCCAGGCTAACTACCAATAAGTGGAGGCTTCCTGCCTGCCAAAACAGCACGCTCATAAAACCCGCCGCGATGAAAGCGATGCCGCCTGCCAAGCCATCCATATTGTCCAGGAGGTTGATAGCATTGGTGATGCCCACCAGCCACAAACTGGTTAACAAGATATTGGGCAACTGAGCAACCAATGAATCGCCTAACCTGGGTGTAAAAAAGCTGGTGGTGTACCCCTGGTAAATGACAATCATCACAGCGACGATCTGCCCAACCAGCTTGGCAGGTGGCGTCAATGGCTTGAAATCATCGTAGAGGCCTAAAACAAACATCATTGATGATCCGAGGAGCAGTCCCCAAGGAAATTCGCTCCATGTGCGCGTCACCCAGGCATAGAGTGCGATCGCAGCGATGAAGGAGGCGTAGATTGCCACCCCACCCAAAAGTGGCGTCGGTTTGCTGTGCCAACGGTCTGGACGAGGTGGGCTGACCTTCCCGATGCGAATGCTGATGCTTCTGGTGACCGGTACCAACAGCAGGCCACTTACAAACGAAACAACCAGCGCAAGGATAACCAAACCAGCCCTCTACGGATTCATTTGATTGATTTGTTCGATCAATGATTGTATTCTATTTTTCTGGTCATCAGGTGCGGATTCCAGCGCCATTTGGGCATGGATCAAGGCGTTCTCAGCATCGCCCGCCTGAGCATAGATCGAAGCGATAGTCTCCTCGATCCGCCAATCATCAGCCGGGTTGCGATTGTATTCTTTGGCCTTCAGGTAAGACTCCAGAGACCGTTCCGTATCGCCCGCCTGAGCGTACAGGCTTCCCAGCGCCAGGGAATAGTTGTAGCGGGCATTTGGATCATCATTGATCGGCATCTCGAGCGCTTTGCGGTAGTTTTCGATACCCTTCTGCAACCGTTGGAGTTTCTCGGCTTCATCGCTCTGCTGGCGAGCCTGCCGCGCATGATATTCGCCAAGCAATGCATAACTCCAATGATACTTTGGATCGATCGTGAGCGCCTGGTTGAGCTTTGCCGCGGCTTCTTCTGGCCGATTCAAAATATTCAAATATAAGAGAGCCCACTCGCTCCACAAACGCGCTGAGTGCGGGCTGAGTGTCACAGCTTTCGAAAAATAATCTTCCGATTGCGAGGCAAGTTCCTGCTTGCGCGCCGAATCCGTTTCAAGCGACGCCCACAAGCTATACAGCCTGGCAAGATTTGCGGTGTGGTCGGTATTGAGCGGGTTGATTTCCTGAGCTTTCTTGAGATCGGCAGCGGCCTGCTCGATGAGGCTGTTGCGCTCCGATGCATCGGAAAGCGTCCGCGCTTGTTCCAGGTAAGCTCTTCCCAAAAACAGGTAATAATAATCTTCGCTAGGCGCCAGCTCATTAGCGTGATTGTAGATCTGTATCGCCAATGGCCATTGCCCAGTGCGTGAAAATGGCTCAGTCAATTTAAAAACAACATCTGCCTGCACAACCCGTAAGTTGGTTGTTGTGACCAGGCTGATCAAAACCAACCCGCAAAGCAGCGCGGTTGCCCCGCTGCGCAATGGTGAAACGCTGGCAACTCTCACCTCATGATGCGCAACCATGAACACTCCCAGGCTGAAGACAACCAGGAACACATACACATAGAATTGAGCAATCAGTCCTTCAAAACGTCCAACCTGCGTCAACACATCTTCAAGGCTGGCAGCCGAAAAACGGGCCATCCCCGCCAATGTGCCAGTATGCCACAGCCAATACACCAACCCAACACCGCCGCTCACACCCAGCATCGCTGCAAAAATCTTAATATTGAACCCTCGACCTGAACGATCAGATATCTCTGCCGAGAAAACCGTGGCAAAGGCGATCCACGTGGTTAAGGTCAACAGCAGGATACCCGGCGAATAGGCGTTATTTTTATTGGGCAGCCGTGTGAATGCGGAGGTCAGAATTTCCACAACGCCCGTCAGGTTGCGCGGGTTATTAATATAATTAAAGCCCAAAGTTGCCAGAACCAGCCCAATGATCAAACCGCACAGGGCGATTGGCTGTAGTTGCACGGTCAGATCTGCTGGGAGGAATTGCTCGTTCCTTCGAGCAGCCCGTTTCTTCTTTCGGCTCGCTTGCGCGACCTCCTTTGTGCTTTCCCGGACAGGCACACTGGCGGCCTCTCTCGCTGGGTGTCCAGCAGACCAACCCATCTGAGGCATCACCGATCCAATAACATACATCAAGCCCAGGTAAGACCAGAAGTAAGTGCGTGTGGAAACGATCGCGATCCCGAAATTGATCTCCGCGAAATGGGCGACAACTGCGGCAAGCAATACGGATAACAGCAGCCTGCGCTCGAAATCTCCTGTCTCCACCTGGTGATCCTCAGGCATGCTGGCAGATGCCAGGATCAGGTAAAAAACCAATCCCGCCAAAATACCGAATGGGATGCCTACGCCGATGTACGCCGCGCCGCGCCAGAGGCTGAGACCAAGCGCTCCGACCATTCCGCCGCCCAGGCTCAATGCCAGGAACAAGCGTTTCTGGCGCCCACTGGTGATTATCCCTATCCACTTGAGACCATAGAAGAAAGCCAACTCGAACAATGCCAGGTAAGCAATCATTCCCAACAAACCGGTGATGACAAGCGAATCCCAGGTTTCATTGTGAGAGCGATCTGGGGAGGCATTTCTCCGTTCAACATAGGCCAATTCGGGCACATAGAAAGGATTATAGGCCACGTACATACTCTCAGGACCATACCCAATAATCGGCCTGATGGCGTTGAAGATATCCTTGCGCCCATCCGGAAATTGCAGGGGCTGGTGAGGCAGCACCAGCTCCACAGTCCCCTGCCAGATGTATCTGCGCACTTTGGCGCTGTTGCTGTCTGGATCCAAGAGCTGGCCATAGCGCCCAATCTGCGGCAGAGAGCGCAACGATTCCAATGGCCCACCCTCGATATTGAATAACACCAGGCCAACTCCTCCCAGCAGAAGCGTAGCGCTCCACACCCGGGCCAGTTTTCGTTTCCTGGTGATAAACAAATACAGCAAGGTGAAGACACCCAAGACGCTGATCAGCATCCCCATGAACGGGCCGCGGCTCTGGCTCAGGAAGACGGCGATGACTTGCAACGCCAACACGGTCACGTAAATCGTTCCCTGTATAAAATGGCTGACCAGCTTGCTTTTATCATCCGTCTGCACGATGATGGCGAATGACCTGAGCATCCTGCCAATCGCCAGGGGAATGACCATAATTAAATACGCCGCCACAAAGATCGAATTTCCCAAGTTGGAGGCGATCCGCCGGCTGGTATCGCCTCCCCATGGAATAGGATCCAGGCTGAGTTTCTGAAGAACGCCGTACAAGGAAATTGGCAAACTCACCAAGATGGCGATGGTGATGAGACGCTCGACCTGCTCTCGCTCGCGCAGATTTGCAACAATGGCAGCAAAAATGATCATGTAAGAAAAGGTGGTATATGTGCCCTGCAATCGTTGATAGGAACCCAGTAAGCTGGTCGCCGGTACGATCGAGAACAGTGTCGCAACCACATACACCATCGCCATGGCCAGGACGCCCAACAACAACGGCGAACCTGTGGTGACGCGCTTGAACAGGTTCTGAGCATCCCGGTCTGCATCGGCGCGCAGCCGCCCCTGTTCAACGATCTTAACGATCCAGGCGCCCAGGATCAATAACGCCAATGACCGCAAGAGGGAGATTTTATCGGGCTCAAATATTCTGCTGGAATAGACATTGAAATAAAGTGGAATCAGTATCAGCGCGGCGGTCCACGCAGCTTCCATGACGCCGCTCGCATACTTGCTCATTTTGGTTTGCATCGGGAACTTGACCTTAAAAAATGGCGTTTATTCTTACCATCCAAGATATCACAGAACAAGGTAAATGACAAGCGCAGCGCAACTGCTTGATGCCATGCTGCATCGTTTATAATTTCGTCTGGTTTTCCTTAGAAGATAAAGCCAATAAAGGACCATGAACACTGTTCTGATGCTGTTATCCAATCCATACCGTCCGGATGTGCGCGTCGAGCGTGAAGCATCCATACTCACCCAGGCAGGTTACCAGGTCACCATTCTCGCCTGGGATCGTATGCAAGAATTTTCCGCCCAGGAGCAAACCGGTAGGCTTTCGATCTACCGCATCCAATCCGTTCGCAGCACATACGGCGCTGGAGCTAAACAATTGGCACGTCTGCCCGTTTATTGGGTGCGCGCCCTTCAGGAGGCCGCATTGCTGAGTTACGATGCTGTGCACTGTCACGATCTGGATACACTGCCAGCCGGTTATTGGCTGAAGAGGAAAACCGGTGCTCGGCTAATCTTCGACGCGCACGAAGATTATCCTGCGCTCATGACGCTGTATTTACCCCCCGTAATGGTGCGCGCTCTGCGCCTCCTGGAGAAATTTCTGCTCAAACAAACTGACCTGACCATCACTGCCAGCACCGTATTGGCTGAAAAATACCATGGCCAAGGCATCGCGCCGGTCATCTCCGTTGGCAACCTCCAACGCCTGGCTGATTTCACCCAAATCACCGATGAACAACTCTCAGACGCCAGGAAAGCGTTGGGGCTTGCAGAAAATGACTTCGTTGTTGCCTATATTGGTGGTTTCAGCCGTAACCGTCAGCTCTTACCCCTCATCGAGGCGGCGAAGATGCTCCCGGATACTCACTTCCTGGTCTGGGGGGATGGACACCAACGACCGTTGATAGAGCAGGCTGCACGAGAGAGTCCCAACCTGCGCTACCTGGGATGGTTAGAAAACTCCAGAGTTCCCCTCTTCACACGCATGGCAGATGTGATCTACTATGCGCTAAAACCCGATTACCCAGGCGCCGTGTTCAACGCGCCAAATACGCTTTCCAGCGCAATGGCAGCAGGAACGCCACTACTGTGCAACGATGTTGGCGACCTGGGGCGCATGGTTGCCGCCACCGGTTGCGGTGTGCTTCTGAGTGAGATCACGCCAGAGGCGATCGTCGCCGCCCTGGAGAGCTTGAGAGATCCCGCAGTGCGCAGAAAACTCGGAATGGCAGGATTCCAGGCGGCGCAGGAATACTACAACTGGGAGGCTGCCTCCAGTTCCTTGCTGCGCGCTTACCAGGACACCTTGAAAATCCAACCATAAGCATGCGCATCCTCTACCTTTCTCAATATTTTCCTCCCGAAGCTGGCGCGACCCAAACGCGCGCCTATGAAATGGCGCGCAACCTGGTGCGCCTGGGTCACCAGGTCACCGTGCTCACCGAGTTTCCCAATCACCCTTCCGGGATTATCCCCACGCAATACAGACGTCGTCTATACGAAATCGCCGACCTCGAAGGCATCCAGGTGATCCGGGTCTGGGTGAAGGCTTCCCCACATAAAAATTTTTCAAACCGCATGCTTTTCTACCTCTCTTATATGCTGAGCGCCTTCCTGGCAGGTATGCTCCTGGCCCGTAGTCATTACGATGTGCTCTACGCCACCTCCCCACCCCTCTTTGTTGGGGGCGCGGCTCTTGGGATAAGCTTCTTGCGCCGCATTCCACTGTACTTCGAGGTGCGCGACCTGTGGCCCGAATCAGCGGTCGCTCTGGGTGAATTGACCAACCAGCGAGCCATTTCTTTGGCAACCTGGCTGGAAGAAACCTGCTACCGGCGTGCTCGAAAAATTATTGTTGTCACCCAGGGAATCCTGAGTCGCCTGAAAGATCGGGGCATACCCTCCAACAAGCTCGAGCTGATCCCGAACGGCGCCAATACAACGCTCTTCCAATTTCTACCCAAATCTCGCCAGGAAATTCGTGAGCAGCACGGCTGGCAGGATCGTTTCGTGCTGATGTATGCTGGAATCCATGGCATTGCCCAGGGCTTAGATGTCATCCTGCGCGCAGCGCAGCTTGTGAGAGAGGATCAGCGTTTCTTATTCGTATTCATCGGCGATGGTCCTGAGAAAGGATCGCTCCTGGCTCTGGCAGAGACGCTGGGGCTTCCAAACGTGGTCTTCCTGGGCGAACAGCCTCGTGAGCGAATGCCCGCGTACTTGTCTGCTGCGGATGTGGCGCTGATCCCTCTGCGGAACATCGAACTCTTCAAAGGCGCCTTGCCATCAAAATTGTTCGACGCCTGGGCGTGCGAGAGACCAGTCATCACCAGCGTGGACGGCGAAGCGCGCAGCGTAGTGGAACAGGCGCAGGGGGGCATCTTCGTCCCGCCCGAAAATCCACAAGCCCTGGTCGCGGCGGTGCTTGAGTTCGTTGAGAATATGCACCTGCGGCAAGAGATGGGGCGCTCCGGACGTGAATTCACCATGCAAAATTATAGCCGCCAGGCGCTTGCCGAAAGCCTTGCCAGGGTGTTAGAAAAGCAGATTCAGATCGATCAAACCAGCAAACGGTAGAAGTTATCAGCCCATGAAAATCATCCACGTTGTCGGTGCAAGACCGAATTTTATGAAGATTGCGCCCCTGCTCCAGTCATTACAAGCCTACCCGCACATCACCAACTACCTGGTGCATACGGGTCAACACTACGATGACAACATGTCCGCAATTTTCTTCAGAGAACTTAATCTCCCCATGCCCGATCTGAACCTGGATGTCGGATCAGGCAGTCACGCTCAGCAGACCGCCCAGATCATGCTGCGCTTCGAACCGGTGCTGACCAGCCAACGTCCCGACCTGGTGGTAGTGGTTGGAGATGTCAATTCCACGCTTGCAAGCAGCCTGGTAGCTGCAAAATTGCATGTCCCCGTGGCGCATATCGAAGCTGGCCTGCGCAGCTTCGACCGCAGCATGCCGGAAGAGATCAATCGCATCGTGACAGACGTGCTCTCCACGTTGCTGTTCACACCCTCCCGTTCTGCCAGCCGAAACCTGCTGGCAGAAGGCATTCCGGAAGAGAAGATTCACTTTGTGGGCAATTTGATGGTTGACAACCTGCTGAATGCGGTGCCTCCAGCCAAAGCACGCAAAGCCTGGGAGCGTTTTTCCTTGCAGCCAGGTCACTACGCAGTGCTCACACTGCACCGGGCTTCCAACGTGGATGAACCCGAGAAGCTGCTGGGTTTGATGAAAGCGATCCGGGAGATTGCGAAGTTGCTGCCGGTCGTGTTTCCAATTCATCCCCGCACCGCTTCCCGGTTGCAGGCCGCGGGGGATCTGCACATTCTGACTGCCTCCGCTGGCCTGATCCTGACAGAACCCCTGGGCTATCTCGATTTTCTATCGCTGTTATCCCAGGCAAAATTGGTATTGACCGATTCCGGAGGCATCCAGGCGGAAACCACAGTGCTCGGCGTTCCCTGCTTGACCATGCGGCAGAACACAGAATGGCCAGAAACGTTGGAAACCGGCGCTAACCGCCTGGTTAGCCCAGATCCCGACCAATTAATGGCAGAGGTGACCCGCATCCTGGTGCATCCATTCGAGCAAAAACCTCGCCCAGAAGGGTGGGATGGGTTAGCCGCCCAGCGCGTGGCAAAAGTGCTCTCCGACTGGTCGCCCAGGTAAAATCAGGGCAGCTTCCAAAATGCAAACTCGCTCACGGTGACCCGGAAATCTGCAGTTTCATCGGCGCCGATGAATACGCCCACCCCGCCATCGCTGAACAGATCGTCCTCTGCCGCATCGATCATCTGCCCATTGATATAGAGTGTTAGTTGGTCGCCCACTGCCATCACACCCAGGCGCAACGCCTGGCCTGAACCGCTCGAAATGGCAGGTATAGAAGTCCAATCGATGATCGCCTCGAATTGCTCGCCATCCCATGAACGCAATGAATAGCGTCCATCACACGAAAGACCCAACAGATATCCATCGTTTGCATCACTGCGGAATATCAATCCGTAGCGATCCAATCCCTGGCAATCCTCCGGTTGGGCAGTCATTTCCAGGTAGAAGTCTGCCGCTTCAGGCCATGAAAGCATCCACCCGTCACGGCCATTGGCGTTGAAAGCCATCATTTCCAGGGTATTATCACGAATACGGAACCGCACATGCTCATCTTCATAAACGGACCAGTTATTGCGGTTATTAAAATTATCCAACAACGTGGGCGTACCGAGCGTAGTGCGAGGATCGGTGATTAGCGTGGGCAACGGTGGCGAAACTGTTGGCGAAGCAGGCAAGCCTGGCGTGATTTCAGGTGTGGTGGTCTGACCCAGCGAGTCAGGAGTGGGCGTGTGGAATTCAGAGGTCGGTGTAGCCTGAACTTGACCGCCGCTCGCAGTCGGTGTTGCTGGAACTGCGATCTGAGTCAATTGCGCTGAGATGGTTTCGGCAGCTTGTGTGTAGACAACCTCCGCTGTTGTTTGCAATTCCTGGTTAGCGACTGGATAATTGCACGCAACGAGGACAAATACGCCCAACCATATCAGCAAGGGTGTTATTTGGCGCGAGATCATTTCTTCATTCTCCTGGTTGAATAAGCCTAAGACGAATTTACCAGCAATGTGGTTCCATTTAGACAGTGACATGGCTAAAACTTCTGGTCATTCACACCGCATCCTCGAGCAGGCGCTGTTCGTAGATGCGCCGGATGGTGGCCTCCAGGTCAGGCTCGCGCACCGAAAGATCGCGAATGCGATAATTGCTGGAGATGCGCTGAATGAGCTCTGATGCAGAGATCTGGTCTCGGTCGAATTGAAACATCACTTGCGCGCCTTGGCGGCTGGTCACGATGGCCCCTTCGATACTGATCTGGTCTTCTTCATCCACCAGTTCGACAACCAGTTCCCTTTTTCCGCCAAAACGCTGGCGCAGGCTTTCAAGCTGCCCATCGTAGAGCAATTTACCGCGGTCAATGATCATCACCCGCTGGCACATCTTCTCCACATCGCTCAGATCATGCGTGGTCAGTAGCACGGTCGTTCCTCGTTGGCGATTGGCGTGCAGAATGAATTGGCGAATTCGCTCTTTGGCTACCACATCCAACCCAATGGTTGGCTCATCCAGGAAGAGCAAACTCGGATCGTGCAACAAAGCTGCGCATACATCTGCGCGCACCCGCTGTCCCAGGGAAAGCGAACGCACGGGGGTATTAATAAAAGCATCCATCTCTAAGATCTTACGGAATTCTCTGAGGTTATCTTTGAATCTCGCCAATGGAACATCATAAATGTAACGGAGCAGCTCTAGCGACTCGATCACCGGTAAATCCCACCACAATGTGGAGCGGAAGCCAAACACCGCGCCAAGGCTCTTCACATGCTCCTCGCGCTGCTTCCAGGGAATCCGCCCATTCACCGAGATTTCTCCATGGGTAGGCACCAACAATCCCGTGAGCATCTTAATCGTGGTGGATTTGCCTGCGCCGTTCGGCCCCAGGTACCCGACCAGTTCTCCACGGCCAATCTGGAAACTCACCCCGTTGACCGCTTTCACCAGCCGGTGGCGGCGGACAAGCAAGCTCCGCAAGGCGCTGAAGCGACCGCGCTGGCGGATGGGCACCTGAAAATACTTGTGAAGATCGTGAACTCGTATCACAACTTGGCTTAACCTTTTTGTTGCGTCATTATGAGCCTGTGCTTTGGTAATATCGAACTCCGAAGCGCCAAAAAACATACGCCGCCAGGAAAACTCCCAGGCCAACAACCGGGGCGATGAAGCGCACCACGAACGGCATATTAAAAGGGTCGGGTCGATCCAAAAAGTATAATGAAGGATAATAATTCAAAAATATTGCCGGTACGATGTAGGTGAAAAAGCGCCGCATCCAATCCTGGTAGATCGTCATCGGATAAGACATCAACTCCGTGCCGCCATAAGTGAGTATGTTGACCGCTTCGATGCGCTCTACCGTCCAAAATGTGATGGTTGCGCCAAGCATAAAAAGCCCGCCAAAGAATAGCACCATTCCAGCAATGACCAGCGGCAGGTAGAGAATTTTTCCCACAGTCCACTCAATGTTTACCAATTGAACAGCATAAACAAGAATGAGGGTTCCCTGGAATATTCTCCCCAGCCGACGAAGGATAAACTGTGAGCCAAAGATCTGCAAGGTCAGGCTGACCGGGCGCAGCAGGTATTGATCCAAGGTTCCCTGGCGCGTATGAGCGGCAAAGTAATCCGGGTCGAAACCGCTGAAGATCATATCCATTAAACCAAAAGACAGCTCAACCAGGGCAAATAGAAATGCGACCTCCCCCAAAGACCATCCGGCAATACCTTCGAATTTTTGTAGAACCAGCGCCAGAGTGACAAAGCTGATGATACTCCCCAGAGCCACTGAGAGTGTTTCGAGCAGGAATCCAACCCGATACTGCATCTGGGAGCGCACCTGGATCAAAACCAGCCAAAGATACAATCTAAGCGCTTTCAAGTCAACCACCCTGGATCACAAGATGCCGGATACCTCTCCGCAATACCCAGCTACAAGCCAGGGTGAGCCCCACAAACCAGGCAAGTTGCAGTAGAAGGGCGCGCAGCATCTGGCCTGGGGTGAGTACACCCAGGTAGATCTCAACGATCGTATTGATCGTGTGAGGAAAAGGCGTCAGATAACACAGGCGCACAAACCAATCGGGAAAGAAACGCAGTGGCATCAAGAAACCCGACAAAAACCAGGAGAAGATGTAGACCACCCGGCCAATGCTGGTTGCATCTGTCACCCAGAATCCCACCAGGTTGACTAAAAAACGCCAGGAGAAGCTGAGCAAGACTGCCAATCCAAGCGCAAGGAACACTGCCAGCCAATGCCAGAGCGTTTGAGGAAGCAGGATATCAAAGAATAGGGCGTATCCGAGCATCAGTGGGATCCCCCGAAGAGCCAACTGTGCGGCTGCTTTTCCAAGGTCTTGCGCCAACCAAAACTTGAAATACCCTATTGGGCGCAGAAGATCGCTGGAAATTTCACCTTTATTGATCGAGCGCATCACCTCGAACCAGCCCAACAGACTGATAACCGCAATCAGGGATTGCGCCAGTCCAGTGTAGGTGATGGCAGCCTGCAACGAAATGCCATCCACCTGGGCGCGTGCGCCATACAGAGCGGCCATCACCGCGGCGCGCAACAATCCGAAGTAAAAATTAGTCGCCAGGCCAGCCAGGGTCGCTGTTCGGTAAGTGAGCTGGCGGCTGAGAGCTCGCTTTGCAATTTCCCAGTACACACGCATAGGGGAATTTTATCCGTTCGAGGTACAAGGCTCGAAGCTGTAGTCTACTGGTTGAGAGCCCACCTGTCAACATCTGAATATTTCCTTAGACTCGGCTCTCTTGACCCGCGTCTCGGGCGGGTATACAATAAATTTAGTCGATTCGCATCACGCATAGGACAGGGTTAAGTTATGCCATTATACGAATACTTCTGCCTTGACTGCCACGAACGATTCGAAGCGCTGCGCGCCATGAAAGACGCTGACGCGCTGATCTTGTGCACAAAATGCAAGAGCGAGCACACCGTTCGCGCCATCTCGTTGTTCAACGCCCAGAGCGGGGGACGCGTGATTGCGGGCAACTCATCGGCCGGCTGCGCGGGGTGCAGCAGCGGATCCTGCAGCACCTGCGGACGCTAACCACAGCGAAGTCTAGTAGATACCCGTGAAAAGTAACCGTCCGGCGATCAAAGACCGGGCGGTTTTCATTTCGCGTGCGTGTAGGACAACACGGAAGGTGGATGATTGAGGGTAATTTCAGGCAGCTTCACCGCGCAATAATCACCCCCAATCCCCTGATTATCCGCTCACGTTTTTAAGGATATGGATTGGAGGTTGGCTGCGGATAAGGTTCTGGCGTCCTGGTTGGCGGTCGGGTTGCAGTGGGTTGTGGGGTGGCCGTCGGCGGTGGTGTTGGTGTCGGTGGCGCTTGAGTTGCCGTTGGCGGAAGCGGCGTTGCTGTGGGTAGCGGCAGCGTTGACGTCGGCGGAGGCAGAGTTCTCGTTGGAGGCAACTGAGTCGCAGTTGGCGGCAGGGCTGTCGCGGTCGGCAATATGGGCGCAGTTGGCGTAGGAGGGCGGAGCGTGCTGGTGGGTGTTGGCGAAGCCACGCGCGTGCTGGTTGGCGCAACACCCAATGGCAAGGTGGGCGAAGGAGTTGCCGTTGGTAACCCGGCTGTCGCTGTTGGCACAGGGGTATCCTGTGGCGTGGCAGTCTCCGATAGAGTGGGAATCTGTGAAGGTATCAGGCTTGGAGCTGGGTCTGATGTTGTTGGCCTGGGAGCCGGGGTCGAACTCGGCTGGGGTATGTGGCTCATCAAAGGTGTTGGCGTGACACCTGGTTGGAAATAGGGCACTGGTGTATCCAGGCTATCTTCAATGCGAGCTACCTCTTCCGACACCGCGGTGATGCCTCGATCCAGCAAGATATCCTCGATCACATCCATCTCTAAAGCGGGCAATCGAGCGATCGGCCAGGCGCGGTAATCCGCGCTCAGGACCGAGTGCAGTTGAAAAGGTATGCTCGACCAGGCATTTCCCTTTGCTGGTAGAAACACAACAACCGAACAGGTTGCCGCCAGACCCAGCAAGATCACCAGCACGGCAATCCAGCGTTTCTCTAAGCGGCGGGGCGGCGGGCTCTCGGACACGCTACTTCTCCACTACCGGCTCAACGATCCTGCGCACTGGGCGGGTTGGGCGCTCTGCATCTAACACGGGCAGCAAGCGATACAACCAGATCAACTCGCGTTTACCCTTGAATGATTTTTCACCCAGCGGCACCAACCTGAACTGCCCCCGCCGCTCGGCCAGTGATTCGAGCGTGAACTCACTGATCACCACACCATTCTCGCCAAATTCGCGGCTCACCTCTTGTAATCGCTGGGTGGTGTTCACCGTGTCCCCGATGATGGTATAGTTCAACCGGTCAGCAGTGCCCAGGCCCCCTGCAGTGAGCGCACCGGTATTGACGCCGATGCCGGTGATCAAGACCGGCTCACCGCGCGAACTGCGCACCTGGTTCAGATCTTCCAGCGCTTTGAGCATCTCCACTGCTGCGCAACAGGCATGGTATGCGCTTTCTTCGGGCGGCGTCGGTTTTGGTAAGATACCAAAAAATGCCAGCATAGCATCGCCCTCGAATTTATCCACTACCCCGCCGTGGGCGGTGATAATCGGCACCAATACGCGAAAATATTCATTCAGCCAATTCAAAATTGTGGTTGGCTCTTCCCGTTCAGATATTGCTGTGAACCCACGGATATCGCTCATCAATACTGTCGCGACCGTGTTTTGGCCTTCCAGGCGTAAATCGCCAGAAGCAAAGGATTGGCGTAAAGCTTCGCGCACTTCTGGAGACACGGTTCGCCCAAGAATATCTCGGTAAATGAACCCTTCCTGCAATCCAGAAACCATATAGTTGAAGGCATACCCCAGGACACCTACCTCATCATTGCTCTTGGAGGGCACTTTGACCTCGAAGTTTCCCTGCGCCACCATCACTGAAGCCTGGACAACCTTGGAAAGTGGGTTGGTAATTTGATGAGCCACCAACACGCCCAGAACAACGACACCGATGAACACCAACGAAACAAAACCGATCATTTGTAGCTGGGTCACGAAGGTCGGTCGAGCAAGGAAGTTTTGCGCCAGGGCTGAACCGATCACACCCACATCCTGCCCGCCGCGAATTTCCCAGGCGCCAAAGATCTCGGCATAAGAGGCGCTCCCCGATTGAAATTCGCGCACCGAGCTGGCCTGGTCCTGCTGCGCTAAGATCTGGACAACTTGTGAACCCTCCAATGGCGCAATTTGATCCGAGAAAAGCAACGTGGAGGCCAATGGGTTACCATCAAGCCCATAGAGCGTGATATGAGCCAGTGTATCCTGACGAATAGCCTCCGCCAGGCTGGTCAGAGATCTCCCGACAGCCACCACGCCCACGCGCTCGCCAAACTGGTTGAAGATCGGCCCAGCGATCACAAATAGCGGCCCGCTTTCTCCGGGAGCGACACCCGCGAATTTATCCCCTTGAGCATCTTGCACGCCATTGAGCACTTGCTGAATAAATGGCTGCGTTGCCAAAGCGCTTGATCCCCAGCTTGACTGAAAACCCACCCGATCATTTTGGGGTGAAAAGCGCATGGAGAGCAGGCTGATCCCTGAGGTATTCAATATTTCAATCGATTCCTCGTTGAAATTCATTGCCAGAGGCAGCACGATTTCTTGGAGCCTGGCGGTGTCTCCAGCCATCACCGCTTCATCTAACCCCTGTATGTTTGCCAAAAGGCGGACAGTCTCCAGCATCCGGTTTTCTTCCTGCACCATCCAGTCTGCAGCAAGCACCCCAGCGTCCACCAGTTGCGCTGTGAATCGGTCGCGCAGCGATTCAAGCACGTAACGGCTGACAAGATAGATCGCCCCCATGGCAAACACCAGCGCGAGCAGGGCATAAGGGATCGTTATCTTGAAGCTCATCGGCAAGCGAACGCGCGGCAGCTCCACCGACGGCGGCACGGACTTTACCGGTTGCGCGGCTTTGCTGACAGCGCGCTGAACTGCTCTTTCGATCCACTCGTTGCTGAACGGCTCTCTCAGGAAACCGTGAATCCCCGCCTCCCGGGCTTGCATCTCCCTGCGCACATCCGGGTGGCGAGTTGTGGCAATGAAAGTGCAACCCGGCGCCTCGCTGCGTACGCTATTCAATACATCGAGCCACTGGCTGCCTTCGGTGTGTAAATCTAAAAACACCAGGTCGGGCTGGTTTGCCTGAGCCAGAACCACAGCCTTGTGCAGATCGGTAGCTAACCAAACGCTGGCGCCTTTTCGACTGAAATGTGCTGCCAGGGGCCGAGCCCGGTCTTTATCACTATGAAATATCAGGATTTTTTCATGCATTTTCGTAGGCCAGCGTTTATTTATCGTGCATTATTGTCATATTTTTCAAATTATATTGCAACACTTAACCAAATAAAAAGCCATTGGTTGGATGGCGCCCGTCAGTCATAGATTAGCAAATTCAAATTGCCAATGGAATAAAAAAGGCCTAAAGAGTAGATTAAAGATTCATGCCTGCACCCAAGCCAGAGAGATCCTGCCCCGCTCGGCATCGATCGCCTTGATCATCACCTCGATCACATCCCCGGCATGCAGGCTCAAACCGGCCGGCATCTGGCTTCGATGAAGCAACCCATCCTGTTTGACGCCGATATCGACAAAAGCGCCGAACTCCACCACGTTGCGCACCGTTCCGCGCAGACGCATACCTGTCGAAAGATCATCGAAAGACATCACATCCTGGCGCAAGATGGGAGCGGGCAGATTCTTTCGCGGATCGCGGCCGGGGCGGGCAAGTTGCTCGAGGATATCCTGGATGGTCGGCAAGCCGGCACGGAGTTCATCAGACAACGCCTTAAGCTGACCAGCATCCTGCAGCAGCTCAGAAATTTGCCGGCGCTGAGCCAATGAGCTGTCCAGGGTCATGCCCAGCCTGGCCAGTATTTTCTCTGCCAGGGTGTAGCTTTCGGGGTGAATTGCGGTTGCGTCCAGCGGCTGCCTGCCGTTGGTTATCCTTAAGAAGCCAGCCGCCTGTTCAAAGGCTTTCGGTCCAAGTCCTGGTACGTCGAGGAGTTGCCTGCGCTCCTGGAAAGGCCCATGTTCGTTACGGTAGGCGACTATCCGCTCAGCCAGCTTTGGGCCAATGCCTGCGACATACTGGAGCAGCGCGACAGAGGCCGTGTTGACATCCACACCCACGCGGTTAACCACGCTTTCCACGATCGCCTGCAATGCTTCGCTCAACCGGCCCTGATCGACATCGTGTTGGTACATCCCAACCCCGATCGACTTTGGATCGATCTTCACCAATTCCGAGAGAGGATCTTGAATGCGACGTGCAATGGAGACGGCGCCCCGTAAACTGACATCCAGGTCAGGCAACTCGGTGCGCGCCAGCACGCTGGCGCTGTAGACCGAGGCGCCCGCTTCGTTGACAATCACGTAGTGAAGCTTTTGGGACTGGTCTTTCCCGTCCAGCGACTTGATCAACTCCGCCGCCAATCTCTCCGTCTCGCGCGAAGCAGTTCCATTGCCAATCGAGATCAAGTTGACGTGGTAATTGGAGACCAGCCTGGTCAGCGTTTCCAATGCTTCTTTCCACTTCTTTTGCGGCTCGTGGGGATAGATCGTGCCGGTTGCCAACACTTTCCCGGTAGTGTCCACCACGGCGAGCTTGCAACCGGTGCGGTAGCCGGGGTCAATCCCCAACACGACTTTGCCCTCCACCGGTGGTTGGTTGAGCAACGAGCGCAAATTATCCATGAAGACCTGAATGGCAGCCTGCTCTGCCGCTTCAGTCAGTATGCGTTCCACGTCTCTTTCGATTGCGGGCAACAGCAGCCGCGCTGCTCCATCCTGGATCGCTTCGGATAGCTGACCTGCCAGGGGCGAGCGTTGATCCATCCGAAACACTTGAGCTGCTGCTTGCTTCCAGCTTTGCTCGGGCGTCTCCAGGGTTACCCGCAAGATCTTCTCGGCCGCGCCGCGATTGATCGCCATCACCTGGTGCGGGCGCAAACGATCGACGCGAAACTCGCCCTGGTAATACAATTCATAAGTCTTCCGCGCATCTTCAGCCTCAGCAATCTTTTCGGTGCGGATCACGCCCCACTTCATAGCGCTTTCGCGCGTCAAGCGGCGCACTTCGGGATGCTCGCTGAATGTTTCAGCGACAATATCCCTTGCTCCTTGCCACACCTCATCGATGCCAGGTAGAGACTCGCTGAGATACTGCGCGGCAAGTTTCTCCAGGCTCTCGGCAGGATGGGCTTGAGCCAGGATCATATCTGCCAGAGGTTGAAGCCCGAGCTCACGCGCCACACTCGCCCTGGTTTTTCGCTTGGGCTTGAAGGGCTGGTAAAGATCCTCCAGCGAGGTCAGGCTTTCAGCAGCCTGGACTTTTTCTTGCAGTTCAACCGTCAGTTTGCCTTGCTCGGCAATTGATTTTAAGATCGCTTGCCGGCGTTGATCCAGCGAACGCAATTTACTCAACTGTTGCTGGATCTGAAATAATTGCTCATCGGTCAGTCCGCCAGTTGCTTCCTTGCGGTAGCGGGCGATGAACGGCAATGTGTTCCCAGAATCGATCAACTCGATGGCCGCGTTGACCTGTTGTGGATGAATTTTCAATCCTTCAGCGATCTTCTGTGAGTAATCCATGGAAAATATTTTTCTCTGTATAAAGACGGTTTCAACGGAAAGTCTGGTTTTACTGCTTAGAATCCCGCTCATGCAGTAAAAACAGGAGAGCAGCTGCGTACGCTTCACAAGCATCATCGCCACTAAAAACCATGTTACGCCCCTGGATGGTGATATGGCAGCGGCAACCACTCAAGTCATTTTCCAGGCGGATAGCAGAGCCGCCGAATTCGAGCACACCGCTCAGCAATGCCTGGCGCAATTGATCCTCTCTTGGCATCCAGACCACCTCTGAGGTGACAATGGCATCCAGAGCCCACTCGGATGCACCCTGGAATGCCACGACAGGAGAGCCTTGCAACGAGTCAATCGTCGCCAGCATATCGCTGATCACAAACATCTTTTCATCCATTCCTCGCTCCGGTATGCCAAAACAGTCCAACATCTGCGGACGCCAGGTGAGACCAGCCGCCTTGAGCTTTTGGGCAGTCAATAAGCTGATCATCCTTCCACCGCCCGAGAAACATCTCCCCTGCTTTCCATCAGGTGAAAAATGACCGGCTTGAACAAGCCGCGATCGAAGTTCGATATTCCTTCCGCGCCAGCGCTTTTCAGGGCAGTATATACCCGGTCTGCATCCTGGCGCAGTTGTTCGACGTTCACACCCCGGCATACGGCCGGCAAAGGATCGATCCACTGACGCAAGCGCCAAAACATCTTGATTGCGCCTGGGTAATTGCCCCGCTCGATTTGCAGATAGGCCACCGCCACCTGCAGTATGGCGCGGTACAGCTCTCTGGCAGCGCTGTCATCGGCATTCCAGGCCTCTTCGAGCGTCTCATGCGCCTTGAAATACTCGCCGCGATTGAATTCTTCCAGCCCTCGTACGGCCAGAGGGGAGAGCTGTACCTGGCAAGCGGCCTCAAGCGCAGTATTATCCGGAATGCGCACATATTTCGCCAGAATCTCAGGCAGCGAGGCAGCAAACTTTGAGCGCGCCAAAACAGCATCTGCGCCTGACCTTTGCGCATGCACCAGGCTGGTTTTGTCAACATGCGCGCCATAACAGACCACGGGCACGCGGCGGGTTGCCGGATCCGACTTGAGCAGCGGCAGCCAGGTACGCCAGGGCACCTGCGTATTTCCCAGGTCGAAGATCAACAGGGCAGGATGTTCGCGGGTCAAGATTTCCATCAGGTGAACCTGTGTCCCGCTCAGCGCCTCTCCAGCCTGCTGAAAGGAGATTTTCTGCTGGCGATCAGGTTGAGGCAGCGCCTGCGGGTCGATCGTTTCGACACCCTCGATCCAACGAAGGCGGAACCCCTGCAAGGAGGCAGCTTGTTCGATCCGGGTAGCAAACATCAGATCCGAAATAAAACCGATAATCAAGGGTTGATCCATTGTCTTTCCTGACCGACAAAGTGTTTTTCCACGCTGTATTGGTTCATTATAACAGCGTGCGCCACGCCGATGATGAAAAGACGCCCTCATCCCGTGCAAATTTTCTCTTGACGCTGCTCTGGATGTATAGTAAACTACCTTCCGCTTGGTCCCGTGGTGTAGCGGCCAAACATGCGGCCCTGTCAAGGCCGAGAGCGCGGGTTCGAATCCCGTCGGGACCGCCAAGGTTACTTGCACATCTACTATTCTGGATGAAAACCTGGAAAGACGTATCCAGGTTTTTTTCTTTCGATTTACATTTTTTTGCAACCGAAAGGCGGAGGGCTTTTCGCCACTCCGCCTTTCGATTCCGCCAATGCGCCAGTATTACAGCCTGGGCAGCAAATATTCGTAGGCACTCAGCGCCGCCTTGGCGCCTTCGCCAACTGCGATCAAAACCTGCTCAGCATAACTGGTCGTGACATCTCCCGCGGCGAAGACGCCCTCCACGTTGGTCCGGTTGGCGCAGTCGATGATGATACGACCCTGTTCATCCAACTTTACCAAATTGGCAACAGCCTGCGAGTTGGGTATCAAAGCCATTTCGATGAAGGTGCCATCGGCTTCGATTTCCAGCTTATTGCCATGCGCATCTTCCAACAGCACTCGCCTGGCATATTGGTCGCCCACCACTTCCGTCACCTGGTGCTCCTGGTAAACGGTGACATTTCCAGACTGGACCAGTTTCTTTCCCAAAGGAGTGTCGAGAGCAGCCGGATTTTTACACACCAGGTGTACTTGCTTTGCAATGGTTGCCAGCTCGCCGGCGGAGCGCAGCGCCAGGTCGCCGTCGCCAACCACCACCGTATTGCGGTCGATGAACAATGGCGCGTAGCTGAGCGCAGAGTAACACAAGCCGCGCATCATGAATTCTTTCTCGCCAGGAACGCGTAAACGCAACTGCTTGGCGCCAGTTGCCACGATCAAAGCCAACGCTTCATGTTTGGAACCATTTTGTGTAGTGACAACAAAATGGTCGCCTTCTTTCCGAACGCTTTCAATGCCATCCATTTGCCTGGCAAAATCCAGGTACTCGAGCTCGCTGCGGAACTTGTTGACGATCTCCAGGCCTCGGATAACCTGGTAATCCTCGATCCAGGGCAAGGCCAGGCGGTAATTCGTCTTTCCGCCCAGATCCTTGCTGATCAGCAGCACATCCAATCGTTTGCGGATGGCGTAGATCGTTGCCGTCAGCCCTGCCGGGCCTCCACCCAGTACAATCAGGTCGTACATACCCATTCCTCCATTCACTCTTCAGGGGCTTCGGGGATAAAACCGTTGTCCATCATGCTTTGGGTGATCGCCCGGGATCGCCGAATAATCGTGCGTGCCTTCTCAAGCAGCTCCTCGTAGGTAAAATGCTTGCCGGCGATGCCAAGTTCCTGGGCTTTCATGCCAACCGCAGCAGCTTCGCGCGGGAAAACCTCCCAATCATCCATATTGGGCAGTATAAAATCGGGCGCCAATCGCTCGCCCACGTGATCTGCCAAGGCCTTGGCTGCTGCGAAGCACATCTCGTCCGTGATGGTCTTGGCGCGCACATCCAGCGTGCCCCGGAATATCCCCGGAAAACCCAATGAATTGTTCACCTGGTTGGGGAAATCTGAGCGACCCGTCGCCACTACAGCCGCGCCAGCCTCTTTGGCTTCCCAGGGCCAGATTTCAGGTACCGGATTGGCGCAGGCAAACACGACCGCATCTTTCGCCATGCTCTTGATCCATTCCGGTTGAATAACCCCTGGCCCAGAGCGTGACAGGGCAATCACCACATCCGCGCCGCGCATGGCATCGGGGATATCGCCTTCCCGGCCTTCGGCATTCGTGATCTGGCATAGGCGCCACTTATCCACATATTCCGCTTTTCGAAGCTCGAGGTCACGGCGATGTTTCCCCAGTATGCCTTTCGTATCCACCATAAAACAACGCCCTGGGTCCGCGCCCCAGCCAAAAATCAGGCGCGAGCACGCTACGTTGGAGGCGCCGCTGCCGATGAACGCAATGCTGACATTTCCCAGGTCTTTGCCAACCACCTTCAGCGCATTGATCAAACCCGCCAACGTGACGGTGGCTGTGCCCTGCTGGTCGTCATGCCAGATGGGGATCTCCGCTTTCTCTCGCAGAGTATCGAGAATTCGGAAACACTTGGGCTGGGAAATATCCTCCAGGTTCACCCCGCCAAAACCCGGTTGGAGCAACAGCACTGTCTGGATAATCGCGTCAGGATCTTTGGTATCCAGCATCACTGGTACACCATCCACTCCGCCCAGGTATTTGTACAGCAATGCTTTGCCTTCCATCACCGGCAGGCCTGCCTTCGGACCGATATCTCCCAATCCCAACACACGCGTACCATCGCTGACCACTGCAACCGTGTTCCACTTATTGGTGTACTCATAGACCAACTCTGGATTGGCAGCAATCGCTTTGCAGGGTGCAGCCACGCCGGGGGTGTACCAAATAGCGAAGTCGTTAAAGCTGCGCACCGCGCACTTGAGCGTTGTCTCCACTTTGCCCTGGTAAAAAGGGTGCAGCCGCATTGCATCTGCAGATGGTTTGGTCGCCTTGGCAAGGAGTTGCTCAACACTGGGTTGTTCAACATTTTCCTTATCTTTCAGCATGTCTTCCCTCCCAAAAATTCATCTTGTTCGAGCCTGACCTGATCGAGAAAACAAAATACCCCCACCACTTGCCTGGCAGGGGAAGCTTTGAAGAATTATCCGACATTACCTTCCTTTCTTCAGGAAACGCCTGATATTCTTTACTGTAGCAAAGAATTGCAGGGCTTGAATAGTGACAAACATCACATCCTTAATCAAAGTCTATAACATATTTCTCAATCACACCTGGAGAAACGTTCGACAATCTTCATTCGCAGGTGTGATAACCAACCCTGCGGCGGGATTTACCCCCAAGAGATCCTGGGAAAAAATAGTTACAGTTGCTTATCGTAAGTCCAGGTCTCGCCGGTTGTTGCAAAATCCTCCATGCTCAGGTACAGAATTGGTTTGCGCTCCACCGGTTTAATCTCACCATGCGTTGCCACCACGTCCATCACACACGGGGCAAACTCGCGTGAGATATTCATCAGCTCGCGATTGAACACTGTCTCAAAAATACACTCAGCGCCAACCACCAGGCGTGTATGCTGTAATCTCTGGGCAGTTATCAACTCGAAACCCAGCATCTGCGCTTTATTCACAGTGCGACCACTGACATACCCCGCTTTGACAACCCGCTCTCGCTCGGACCAGGGGAAGAAATGCAGAGCAGCCTCTTTATACTTTCTCAGTAAGCTCAAGCTGTGATTGCCCACCTGCATACAAATCAAGAACCGAAAGGGATCCTTAGAAATCACCGTCCAGTAACCCATCGGCAAGATATTCTCACCAACAGAAACCAGCATGATCTGCTGAGGAAAAAAACTGCTGATGAACTTCGCATTCGGTGAATTGTCTGGTTTCATACACAGCCTCCTGATCGCACAAATTCTAACATGTCCGGGAAGAGCACTCGATTGACGCCCGAAGAATCTTCGGATACACTCATGACACCACTCCCTCGCCTCCAGCATGAAAGTCGCAGGCTCACGAAATGAATATCCCCTCGCACGGGCGAATGAAAGAAGAAATTCTCGCAGACATGCGCGACGCGCGCGCCGGAGACATCCAATGGCAGCAAGGAAAAGCCTTCAGCCTCGTTTTCCAGGCCAATCAAGACGTCGAAGAAGTGGCTCAGCAAGCCTACCTGATGTATTTTTCTGAAAATGGACTGAATCCCTCGGCCTTTCCCAGCCTGAGAAAGTTCGAAACCGAGGTGGTCTCGATGAGCGCCCATCTTCTGGGGGGTGATCAAAATGTCGCCGGCAATATGACGACCGGCGGGACAGAGAGCATCCTCCTGGCGGTTAAGACAGCGCGCAACTGGGCGAGAGCTACCCGACCCGAAATCCAGCAACCCGAAATCATCTTGCCCATTTCCGCCCATCCCGCATTCGATAAAGCTGCGGAATACTTCGATATACGTCTGGTGAAGACCCGGCTGGATGACGGTTTCCGCGCAGACCCATCGGCCATGCAGGCTTCTATCACGCCGAACACTATCCTGCTGGTTGGCTCCGCGCCCTCTTACCCGCAAGGAATTGTGGATCCAATCCCAACGATCGCACAGATTGCCCAGGCGCATGGTCTACTGATGCACGTTGACGCCTGCGTGGGTGGGTTTATCTTGCCCTTCATCCGCCGCCTGGGTTACCCTGTGCCCGAATTCGATTTCAGCGTGCCAGGCGTCACCTCGATTTCGGCAGATCTCCACAAATATGCGTATTCCGCCAAAGGCGCCTCGGTCATTTTGTACCGCAATCGCGATCTGCGCCGAAAACAATACTTTATCGCCACCGATTGGCCGGGAGGCATCTACGCCTCCCCCACTATGACCGGAACGCGTCCCGGTGGAGCAATTGCATCGGCCTGGGCAGTGATGAACTTTCTGGGCGAACAAGGCTACCTGGAGCTCGCCCGCCAGACCATGGAGACGCGTGATCGTATCCTGGCTGGTATCCGATCAATCCCCGGGCTGGATGTGCTCGGCGATCCTGATCTGAGCATTATGGCAATCGCCTCGCGTCGAGGTGACATTTACGCCATCGGGGATGAGATGTCGGCGCGTGGCTGGCACCTGGACCGGCAACAATTCCCTCCTAGCCTGCACCTCACCCTTCACCCAGGACACGCCCGGGTGGTCGACCAATTTCTGAAGGATCTGCGGCAATCAGCCCAGATCGAAGCGCGCCCCTCGATCAGCAAACTCCGCACCCGGCTCGGTCTCAGATTAGCGCAATTCGCCGCCAACCGCCTTCCAGCCGGCGTCCTCAGCCGCCTCATGAAGAGCGCCTCGCGCTTTCTCACCAACGGAGAAGCAGGACTGCCCCAGCGCTCCGCCGCCATGTATGGATTGATGGGCAGCCTGCCAAATCGAGGCGATCTGCGCGAACTGGTGTTGGATTTGCTAGACCAGATGACTCACCTCGAGGAGAACAGATGATGAGCACTCACCCATCTTCCCCAAACTTATCGGCGTTGAAACCATCTGCACAGAAGACGCCCCTGCTGGTCAAGCTGGTCTATGGCTCTGGCGATTGGGGAATGGCAAGTTTTGGCACTTTGCGCCAAATTTTCTATGCCATCTTTCTTACCGATGTGGTCGGACTGGATGCCCGCCTGGCATCTTTCGCTGCGCTGATTGGAGTGATTTGGGATGCAATCAATGATCCGTTGGTTGGCTTGATCAGCGACCGGGTGCGAACGCGCTGGGGCAGGCGGCGACCTTTCCTGCTCTTCTTTTCCATCCCTTTTGCGCTGGGGTTCATCTTGCTCTGGTGGGCGCCGCCCTGGGAAAACCAGTTTGCCCTTATGGCGACAGTCACCCTAACCTTCATGCTCAGCGACACGCTGCAAACGCTCGTCATCGTACCCTTCTTTGCATTGACACCGGATATCACCCCCGACTATGATGAGCGCACCAGCCTGACCGGTTACCGCATGTTCTTCAATCTGCTTGCCTCCCTGGCAACCGCGGTTGCCGCGCCGATCATCGTCGATGCTGCGATTCAGTCAGGTTACAGCCTCCAGCGAGGCTATCTTCTGGTTGCCAGCCTGTTTGGCGGCCTGGCTGCCATCCCCTTTCTCTTGATCTTTTTCGTCGTTCGAGAGCGAAACCCCGACCTGGGCGACCTGCATCAGCCAAACGGAAAACAGCCTGCCTTTCGAAGCATCCTGGCGACCGCCTGGAAAAATATCCCATTCCGATTCGCGACGCTGCTCTATATGCTCAACTGGATCACTTTCGACCTTGTCGCCTTGATGCTGCCGTTTTACCTGGTGTACTGGATCGCACAGGGCAATCTGCTGGCCTCGATGCCAATCGCCGGCGAGAGCATCGCCCTGGAATCAATCGTTTTGGGATTATTGATCATCACCGCAGTATTCGCCCTGCCGCTCTGGACCTGGCTATCGTACCGCTTTAGCAAACGCAGCGCTTACATTGTGGGAATGCTCTTCTGGGCATTCGTCCAGATCGTTCTGTTTGGCTTACAACCGGGTCAGATCACAGCGATGCTGATCCTGGCCGTGTTGGCGGGTTTGAGCGTCTCAACGGCTCATGTGCTGCCCGATTCAATCTTTCCGGATGTCATCGAGTGGGATGAGCTGCGCACTCACCAGCGGCACGAGGGCATTTATTACGGCGCAAAAAATTTTGTCCGCAAGCTTACCGGCGCTTTTGCCATCTTCTTCGCCCTGCAAGTGTTGGGGTGGTTTGGTTATCAGACTCCACCGGAAGGCGTGATGCAGTTCAACCAATCTGCCCGAACACTGACCGCCATACGCGTGTTAACCGGACCTCTTGGAGCGCTGCTGCTGCTCAGCTCGATCCTGGTCGCCTGGTACTACCCTTTGACGCGTGAACGCCACGCCCGCATACGTGCCCTGCTCGAAAAACGGCGCGCCCGCCATCTCAGCCAAGGTCTATCGAAAACGGCGCCTCCACCCAATGGCGCTCTGTGAGCCGATAACCAGGTTATCTTACCGGCAGCGCAGCCCCGCGGTATACTATCCCTGACGAACGATTGCCCCACACAGGAGGCTCTATGACCAATTTGACTCATTACCAGATCTATGATCTCCTCAATCGCCCCCATCCACTCTGGCTCGTGAAGATAAACCTGAGCGAAACGACTTTGTGGATGGCAGACTTGAGCGAGTGTAACCTGTCCTGGTCAGATTTCACCCGTTCGGACTTGAGCTGGGCCATATTGATCAAGGCCAATCTTTCCCGAGCCAACCTCAGCCAGGCCAATCTTTTCGAAGCGTACCTGAGCGAATGCAACCTGACAGAAGCCAATCTTACCCGCGCTAATCTCACCCGCGCCTATCTCGATCGGGCTGTGTTGGTGCAATCGCTCATGGTAGATACGAACTTGAGCCGCGCCAATATCACGCGAGCGAATTTGAACCGCGCGAACCTGTCTGGCGCGATTTGCACCCGGGCAGATTTCAGTAAATCTGATCTGATTTCCGCCAACTTAAACAGCGCCAACTGCACCAACACAAATTTTTTCGAAACCAACCTGGGAAATGCCGATCTACGCAATGCCAATTTTGATGGCGCAGATTTGACCGGTGCAAACCTTGCCGGAGCCGATATCGCTGGTGCACGCTTTGGCAGTGCCAATTTATCCGACGCGATCATGCCTGACGGCAAGAAACACACATGAAATCATGCCGGGAGCAAAATCAATGACTGAAGCCAAGCAAGCCAGTTTCTTGCCATTTCATGCCATCAATGACTTCATGATCGATGATTACCGCCAGCAGGTTTTCCAGCGTGTTCTGGAGGGTTATGAACAGCTCTCTTCTGCATCTCTCGCTCGGCTAAACGCCTCGATCAAACGCCACGTCCAGGTGCCTGGTTTTAGAAATAGCGCCAAAGCTCCAAAGGCGTTGATCTTGCGCCATCTGTCAAAGCCGTTCGAAAAGAGCTCCGAATTGGCTGCAGCCGTGTTGGCAGCCTGGGCAGAATTGAACTCCACCCTGAGTACAAAAGTGTTCGACGTGCTCACTGGGCGTGGCTGGGAGCTGCTTCCCGTGGACGCCGATCGCACCCGCCTGCCAGGTTTTTTTACGCGCTGGCCCAGCGATGAGAATTACGATACGGTCTTCGCCGCCCTGCAACAGGCTTACCCAGATGAACCATTTAACCAAGACGACGTCAGCTTGATGTCAGTCTGGCTCAGTATGCGCCTGCCTTACGAGAGCACCGCCACCCAAAATGGTTCAACCGGCGCTGATACCCAGGCCTGATGCAGCTATTTATCAATCCCGACCACCATCTACACGCAACCGACCAGGTCTTCCTGGACGGAGCTCGCTTCACCACCACCGAAATCCCTCTGCGCGCTGCTCTTCTCGTGGATGGGCTGCGCAATGCAGCTCTTGGAGAAATATTACCCGCCGTTGACCACGGTGTGCAACCATTGTTGGCTGTCCACACCCCAGATTTTTTGAATTTCCTGCGCACCATCTATACGCAGCCCGGCAGCGCTCAACCTATCTTTCCCACCACTTTTGCCCCGCGTTCCTTCAAAAGATTCAGCTCACATCCCGAGGCGCTCCCCGGGTATTTCTGTTTCGGCACCGGCACCCCGATCCTGGAAGGCACCTGGCAGGCGGCCTATGGCAGCGCACAGGCGGCTCTCTCTGCCTGCGATGCGCTGCTCTCCGGGCGGGCCTCCGCTTACGCGGCTTGCCGTCCACCTGGCCATCACGCCGCCTCAGATTTGTATGGCGGATTTTGCTACCTGAACAACGCCGCCATCGCCGCTCGTTATTTGCAGGCTCAAGCACAAGTACTCCGGGCTCGCGTGGCAATTCTGGACATCGACTACCACCATGGCAACGGCACGCAAGAAATTTTCTACGAAGATGGCAGCGTATTGTTCTGCTCGCTGCACGCAGACCCGGATCTGGATTACCCCTATTTTTGGGGCGCGGCGGATGAAACTGGCGCGGGTGCAGGTAAAGGGGCCAATTTCAACTTTCCCCTACCCCTGGGCATGACCGATGAGGCGTACCTGCAAACGCTGGACAAGGCGTTGGAGCACATCGCTCGCTTCACCCCGCATTGGCTGGTGCTTTCTGCTGGCCTGGACATCGGCGCTGGCGATCCGGAAGGTCGCTTCTGCATCACTTCAGCCGGCTTCGAACGCATCGGACAGCAGATCGCATCTCTCCATTTACCCACGGTCATCATCCAGGAAGGGGGATATCGCCTGGATAAGTTGGCCGAGTGGGCTGTTGCCCTGTTAGCCCCCTTTGCGTGATCGCCTATGGGGGAGCTGCGCTGCCTGGCTTTCTACAAACCCTTTGAAGTGCTCTGCCAATTCACCGATTCACAGGGGCGCCGAACACTCAAAGATTTCATCCCCATCGCCGGAATCTACCCGGCTGGCAGGTTGGACTACCGCAGCGAGGGACTGTTGCTTCTCAGCGATGATGGCGATTTGCTGCACCGACTCACCGATCCCGATTTTGAACACCCGAAAACCTACCTCGTCCAGCTCGAAGGCGTCATTGACGAACAGGCTGTTCATCGTTTGAACCGAGAAATCGTCCTGCCAGGGTTGCAAACCAAGTTGATCCAGGCCGAGGCAATTTCCCAACCCGATGTCCCCCCTCGCCCAGTGCGGGCTTACCATCCCAGCTCGTGGCTGCGCATCGTACTGAAGGAGGGCAAAAAGCACCAGGTGCGGCGCATGACGGCTGCTGTCGGGTATCCAACACTCAGGTTGATCCGGGTAGCGATCGGTCCGATCACCCTTGGCGGGTTGAAACCCGGTGACTACCGTTGGCTGGGAAAGGATGAAATTGCGCGCCTGAAATCGATTAGAATCAGGCCATGATCCAAATCAATGGTGCATTGGGCGAGGGTGGTGGTCAGGTATTGCGCACTGCGCTCACTCTATCAATACTGACTCAACAGGCAGTTCGAATATCCAACATTCGCCTACGCCGTCCAAAACCTGGTTTGCAAGCCCAGCATCTGGCGTGCGTAGATGCTGCCGCCAGCATCAGCCGCGCCACCGTGGAAGGCGCATCGCGCGAGTCGACGAAACTGGTATTCCAACCCGGAAAAATTCGCACCGGAAGGTTTCACTTTGAAATCAATACTGCCGGATCAGCTTGCCTGGTTCTGCAAACCATTTTTTTACCGCTCAGCCTGGCAGGCAGCACTTCGACGGTCTCGATTTCTGGCGGCACACACGTACCCTGGTCGCCTTCTTATCATTACCTCGCTTATCAATGGCTGCCGGTGCTGACCTGGATGGGTTTTTCCGCCGAGATAAACCTGCAACAAGCTGGTTTTTATCCTCGTGGTGGGGGCGTGATCCGGGCTACCCTACATCCATGCCATCGAATTCAACCCCTACAGGCAGATGAGCCTCTCAAAACTGCCCAGATCGAGGGCATTTCTATGGTATCGAACCTGGAAAAAAGCATCGCTGAGCGTCAAAAGCGCCAGGCAACATTGAGACTTCTGCCGCATTTTGCCAGTATCCGAATAAAGATAGCTGAGATTCCAGCCGCCTCACCAGGCACACATCTGTTGCTAAAAGCTGTGTCACACTCTGCGGATGGTCCCCCTCTGGGCGGTTGCTATTCATCCCTTGGACAGCGCGGCAAACCCGCCGAGCGCGTCGCAGATGAGGCTGTTGATCCGATCATCAACTACGTGCAATCCGGCGCCAGTGTAGATCGCTTTCTGGCCGATCAAATCCTACTGCCCCTCGCATTGGCAAAATCCCCATCCTGGTTTACAACGGATGCCATTACCACTCACTTGCTCACCAATGCCGAGGTCATTCGCGCGTTCCTTCCTGTACAGATCAATATCGAAGGCCAGATGGATTCTCCTGGGCGCGTATCGCTTCAGCCCCCAGCCTCTTAGGTGATGACCACGACTCGCAAAATCATCCACCTTGACCTGGACGCTTTCTTCTGCGCCGTTGAAGAACAACGCGACCCCTCCCTGGTTGGAAAGCCATTTGCTGTGGGAGGCAAACCAGAAGAGCGTGGGGTAGTGGCTTCCTGTTCGTATGCCGCCCGGCAGCGCGGCGTGCGCTCTGCCATGCCCATGGTTCACGCGCTGCGCCTTTGTCCAAACCTGACGATTGTCCCTGCGCGCCACAGGGTTTACGAACACATCTCCCAGCAAGTCATGGAGATCATTCATCGTCTAACCCCTCAGGTCGAGCAAATTTCCATCGACGAGGCATTTCTGGATGTCACTGGCATTGATCTTCCGCTCAGGCAGATTGCCAGCCAGCTCCAGGCGGACATTTACCAGCAACTTGGCTTACCAGCCTCGCTCGGTGGAGCAACCAACAAACTGGTGGCAAAAATTGCCACCGATGTTGGCAAAGCCGCCAACCGCAGCGACAAGCCCCCAATGGCAATCACGATCGTTCCGCCTGGCGACGAAGCCGCCTTCCTGGGGCCGCTGCCCGTCCAGGCGCTGTGGGGCGTTGGCCCCAAAACCGCCGCGCGATTGAAGCTGCTGAACATCGAGAAGGTCGGCGACCTGGCAGCCCGTTCCGAGCAAGAAATGGTCGAACTGTTTGGCAAGCATGGATACGACCTGGTCATTCACGCCCGTGGAATCGATGATCGCCCCATCATCACCCAACATCAAATTAAATCGATCAGCCAGGAAGTCACCTTCACGAAAGACATCCGCGACTTACGACTCCTTGAGAGCGCGCTCCTGGAACTATCCGAGAGTGTGGGGCGCCGGCTGAAAGAGGAGAAACTGAAAGGCTCTACAGTGAAGATCAAGCTGCGCTGGCCGAGCTTTGTCACCGTGACCCGTCAGGTGACCCTCACCCAGGCTACCGATCAGGAGCAAATCATTTTTGAGACGGCCAAACACCTGTTTCACAAACTTTGGGAACCCGAGCAAGCCGTCCGATTGATCGGAGTAGGCGTGAGTGGTTTTTATCGCGAGACACGCCAGCTGAGTTTTTGGGACTTGCAAACTGAGAAAGACCGCACGCTCCAGCAAGCAATCGAGAATTTGCAGCACAAGTTTGGCAAACAAGCCGTTCAGCGCGGCGCCCAAACCACAACAATCCGAACACATTCTGCAAAGAGGCCAAATTGATCCAGACCGATGAACAATCCGCCCCGATGATGATCGCTGATGCCAGACGATGGTTATGGACTTGGAAGGATATCGCTTTGGTCACTCTGGCATCGGTGATTATCCTGTTTGCCAGCGCAGTGGTGTTTACATTTATCTTTCAGCGTCTGGTCAAAACTCCCATATCAATCGATAATGCACCGCTGACTTATTACGCAGGGCTGGCTTTCATCGAGGCGGTCGCTCTCACCACCGGCGTCTACTTATTTGGACTCTATCGCAAGAGGCTCACCTGGCGCAGCGTAGGTTTTGCCGCTATCTCCTCGCGCTGGCTCTTGTGGGCAAGCATTGCTGCCATGCTTGGCATACCCATTGCCGGCGCAACCGCCGCGGTGGTGCAGATGATTTTGAACCGCCCGGTGGAAAGTCCACAGTTGAATTTCATACTCCCCGAGAATTTTTCCTGGCTCGGGGCGGCAGGCATGTTCGTTGCAGCAGGGGTGCTCGTGCCTCTCGCAGAAGAGCTATTCTTCCGCGGCTTAATTTACACATGGATGCGGCAGAGCTTATCGGTGTGGATCGCCATACCATTGAACGCGCTGATCTTCGGCCTGATTCATGGAGAAATTTCGGTGTCCGTCGCAACCGGCTTGCTCGGTGTCCTGTTAGCCTGGTTCTTCGAGAAAAGCAAATCGCTGTGGGCGCCGATTCTGATCCACATCCTGGTCAATTCAGTTCAATTAGGCTTCATCTACCTGACGGTTGCAATTGGTTTCGCTTAACTGATAAAATATCTTCAGCTTTGGTGGTCAACCGGACTCGCCCCCCAAGGGCTGCGCCGGGTCGCGAAGATTAACCTGCATCAAAATATCTGGAAAGATTTCATGCCACCCTGGATCAAGCGTCATCTCTCCAATCTTGGTTTGCACGCGCCGCTCATTGCATTGATTTTGGTTGCTTGCAGCAATTTACCAGCTCAAACACCGGCGCAGGGTCCCACGCCAGCCATCGAACTGAAAGACTGCCATCTCTCCCCGCCGGGATCGAGTGTGCGCATGCCAGCTCGCTGCGCGACACTCTCCGTTCCGGAGCAACCCGACGATCCTGCCAGCCGGCGCATTGAACTGCGCATTGCCGTGATCCCGGCCATCTCGCGCAACCCAGCGCCAGATCCACTCTTTTTTATCACCGGAGGGCCAGGACAGGCCGCCACCGAATCTTATCCTTTGCTGTCCACAGCCTTTACCAGCCTGAACCAAAAAAGGGATATTGTGCTGGTTGATCAGCGCGGCACCGGCGGCTCCAATCCGCTGGACTGCGGCGAGGATGAGCAACGCGAAGCACTCGAGACAGACCCTGAAGTCCTAAAGGAATTTCTACAATCCTGCCTTGCTCGGCTGGATGCCGATCCCCGCTACTACTCGACATCCACTGCCGTGAGAGATCTGGAGGCTGTGCGCCAGGTCCTGGGTTACCCATCCATTAACCTGTACGGTCTCTCTTACGGAACGCGCGTTGCCCTGGAATATCTCCGCCGCCACCCACAACATGTGCGCTCGCTGGTCTTGGATGGTATCATTCCCCCTGAAGAGGCCTTGGGTGAGGATGTCGCCAAAGATGCGCAGCGGGCTCTCGAGTTAATCCTCGAAAGCTGCCAGGGTGAGGCAGCCTGCAGCCAGGCCTTCCCTGGTATTCAAGAAGAATTCGATCGGTTGCTTGCCAGGCTGCGTGACGAACCGGTGTCGCTGACCATACCCGACCCCGTCAGCGGAGAAGCCGCCGATCTCACCTTCACCGCCGAGCAATTCGGCGCTGCGGTGCGCTTGCTCTCCTATACCCCTGAAACTGCAGCTTTGTTGCCGTTGCTCATTCATACCGCCGCATCAAATAATGATTTCCAGCTCCTCGCCGCACAGTATCTCATCGTGGGGGGCGATCTGAGCAGGTCCATCAGCCAGGCAATGGGCTATTCTGTGCTGTGTAGTGAAGATGCGCCATTTTTTAATCCGGCCCACTACACCTTAGCCAACCGAAACACTTACCTCGAGGACCTTCAAATTCAAGAATTGCAGCGTATCTGTGAGATCTGGCCCTCTGGAGAAATCCCACCGGATTTTAAGCAGCCAGTTCGATCCAATGCGCCCACGCTCTTGCTATCCGGTGAGTTCGATCCGGTCACACCTCCGGAGAACGCTGAGCAGGTGAGGCAAACTTTGCCCAATAGCCTGCACCTGGTCGCCCCCGGTCAGGGTCATAACGTGGTCTTCCGCGGCTGCCTGCCAAGACTTGTGACCGATTTTGTCGAGCAGGGCAGCTTTGCCGGGTTGGACACACGGTGTGTGGAGGATATCCGTCCCGCGCCATTCTTCATCAACTTCAGCGGACCAGCGCCATAACCAGGATTTGGAAGAGAGAATCCAGCATGATCCAGGTAGAACATATCAGTAAGGCTTTTGGCGCTATCCAGGCGCTGGACGATATCAGCTTCCAGGCTCCCAACGGACTGATCACCGGTCTTTTGGGTCCTAACGGCGCTGGAAAAACCACGTGCCTGCGAATCCTGTACACCGTGCTCAAAGCTGATACCGGAACCGCGCGCGTTGACGGTTTTGATACCCGCCGTCAGATTTTGGATGTGCAACAGCGCATCGGCGTGCTCCCCGATAGCACCGGTCTTTATCCTCGCCTTACCGCGCGTGAAAATATACGCTACTACGGCAACCTGCATGGTCATCGCGGCGCACCCCTCGAAGCGAAGATAGACCACCTGATCAAGCTCCTGGACATGCAGGATATCGCTGACCGACGCACCGAAGGCTTCTCAACTGGGCAGCGGGTGAAAGTGGCGATTGCCAGAGCGTTGGTGCACGATCCGCCCAATATACTTCTGGATGAGCCAACCAGCGGACTGGATGTGATGAGCACCCGCGCGATGCGCAGTTTTATCCGGCGACTGAGAGACGAGGGCAAATGTGTGCTTTTCACCAGCCACATCATGCAAGAAGTGGCTGCCTTGTGCGAACAGATCATCATTCTGAATAAAGGCAAAGTGGTCGCCAGCGGGGCGCCCGAGGCTTTGCTCACCGAGACAGGCCGAACAAACCTGGAAGAGGCCTTTGTGGCAGCCATCGGCTCGAGCGAGGGACTAGAATGAAACTGAGCCACGCTTTCAGGCGCATCGGTGTGATCTTTGCGAAAGAAGCCATCGACAATCTGCGTGACCGCCGCTCGATTTTCACTGCCCTCACCAGCACACTGATCGGTCCTGTGCTCTTACTGGTCATGATTGTCATCGTTGGTCGAACCTTCAACCAGGAAGGTCTGACCACCAGTTTCAGGCTACCGGTGATCGGCGCTGAAAATGCTACCTCTCTGATCGCGTATTTGGAGCAGAACGGTGTCAAGATTGTTCCCGGACCGGCCAACCCGCAGCAAGCTGTAAAAAACGGCGACGAGGATTTGGTGCTGATCATCCCTGAGGAATACGGAGAGGACTTCTCACAGGGGTTGCCAGCCACGATTCAAATCGTCATCGACACCTCTCGGCAATCCTCACAACCAGCTATAGAGCGCATCCGCCAACTGCTCAACACCTATTCTGCTCAAATTGCCTCCCTACGCTTACTGGCGCGAGGAATCAGCCCAGCGGTTATCCAGCCATTGGCTGTCGAGCGGGTTGATATGGCGACGCCAGAAACGCAAGCGTTGATTTTCTTGAATATTCTGCCTTACTTTGTGATCCTGGTGGTTTTTATGGGCGGAATGTACGTGATCATCGACACCACCGCTGGCGAACGGGAGCGCAATTCGTTGGAACCGCTCTTGATCAACCCGGTGCCGCGTTGGGAAATGGTGATTGGAAAACTGGTTGCATCATGGCCTTTCGCGGTGGCAGCCCTGTTCATCAACCTGCTGGCTTTCTCTCTAGCCTTCAACTACTTCCCTTTGGAAGATTACCTGGGAGTCCAGATTCAACTGGATGTGCGCGCCCTGACCGGTATTTTCTTCATTTCCTTGCCCATGATCGTATTGGCCTCCGCTCTCCAGATGATCATCGCGACTTTTACGCGCAGCTTCAAAGAAGCGCAAACTTACGTGGGCTTTCTCCCCCTCATCCCGGCTCTGCCAGGCATTGGATTGGCCTTCTTGCCAATTAAACCCAGCCTGTGGACCATGTTGATCCCTTCGTTCGGGCAGCAAATCTTGATCAACCAGTTTCTGAGATCCGAGCCAATCGCCTGGGGCAATGTGTTGATTTCTACCTTGACGACCATCGTTTTGTCCATTCTGCTGATCTTCGTTGCAATTCGCCTATATAGCAGCGAGCGCATCCTGGGCTCGGCGAAATAACTGCCAGAGGCAATCATGGAAACCGAAAGAACCTTTACTATTTCCGAATTGCGCCGCTTCGATGGCGAGCGCGGACCGATGTACATTGCCTGCGATGGCATCGTTTACGATGTGACGGATTGTTACCGTTGGCGCACAGGGCTGCACGAGATGCTTCACTTCCCAGGGCAGGATCTGAGCCACGAGTTGGTCAACGCGCCTCATGACGGCGAGGTATTCTTGCATCCATGCGTCAAGATCATTGGCCGCTTGATTTCGCCGATTTCCAGAAATGAAGAATAACGCGGGAATTTTGCCTTATGAAAAGACCTGATCTCTCATCCACTACTCCAGAAATCCAGGCTTACATTCTTGCCCTGGAGGAAGAACTGGAAAAATTAAAATCTTCGCAAAAAACACAGGAAGAACCCTACCCAACCGCGCCTTTAGAGCCCGATGAGCCACCGACCACAATGGGTGTGATCACTGCCACCCGCAGTGGCATTGCCAAACGCACCCTGCGACACGTCTATTCACGCCAGCGCCGCGGCGGGATGGGCATCTTCGATTTAGAAACCTCCGAAAATGACCCGCCGGCGATGCTGTGCATTGCCGACCAAGATCAGAGCTTGCTCTTGATCACCAATCTGGGTCGCGCCTTCCGCCTGCCCGTCAGCGCCGTGCCCGAGGCGCCACTACGCGCCCGCGGTAAATCCATCCTGGGAAAGATCAACCTGAACGATGGAGAGCATCTGGCGCTGATGTTACCAGTGCAGGCGCAAGGCTACCTGGCAGTTCTGAGCAAAACCGGCATGCTGCGCACGCTGCGGCACCACATTTTTGGCGAATACATGAAACCTGGCACGCCGCTGTATGATTACCGGTCTTTTGGCGAAGTTGCTTCCGCCTGCTGGACGCCCGGTGACGCCGATTTGTTGCTCGCTTCCATCGCTGGCAAAGCCATTCGCTTCTCTGAAAAGCTGGTGCCGCCGCAGGGTTGCCTGGGCATCCGGCTGAGCGATGGGGATCAGGCCGTTGCTGTAACTTACACCTACCCGGATAGCAATATTTTATTGATTGGGGCAGACGGAAAGGGTACACGGCGCAGCATGAACACCTTCGCCGCCAATAAAGCCCCCGGTTCGGGCGGAAAAATCGCCTTCTCCACCGAGCATCTGCTGGCTGCTCTGAACGCTGACGGTATCGACGATGTCTTTATTATTTCCAGGCTCAGCAAGATCATCCGTTTCAAAGCCGAAGAGATCCCCGTCAAGGATGGCGTGGTTCAAGGCGTCATCTGCATGAGTTTCCGCGCTGACGAAGCCAGCGCCGTGACAGTCAGCTACCGAACAGCAGCAATCAATATCGCCTAAAGCTCAGTCAGGACAACAAAAGCGTATGGCGACCAGATCAACAGGCTACTTGAGCAAGCATTTCCAACTGCATGAACTGGCTGCGAATATATTTGCTGCCATTCACCGCCCGGGCGGGGCCTCCATCAGCAATGCAGGTTTGATCTATTTGGGCCGCCAGTTACTCTGCTTCGACGCCTTCCTCTCGCCGCTGGCAGCAACCGACCTGAACCTGGTGGCCGAGTCGATGTTCGACAGAACCATCGATTACCTGGTTTTCAGCCACCATCACAGCGATCACACCTGGGGTAGCCCGTCATTTTCTCCCGATACTGAGGTTATCGCCAGCGCCCTCACCCGCCAATTGTTGGAAACTGCCGGGCAAGATGAGATCCGCTTCTATCGCGAGAACTACGAACAAATGCAGGCACTGCTGAATGCCGTGCGCGATACCCAGAATATCATGCCTGGCGCGCAAACATCTACCACCTGGCAGGAATTCCTCCAAACGACACTTGATACTTACTCGCGGGCGCGTGTCCGACAGCCAACCCTGACCTTCAGCAAACAAATGATGCTGCATGGCTCTCGCGAAAGCGTGCAATTGATCCTGGTGTGCGGCGGTCACACAGCATCCGATACCATGCTGTATCTGCCAAAACATGAGATCCTCTTCACCGGCGATTTGGTCACCATTCGTTGCCACCCCTATCTTCCGGAGAGCACGCCCGGAGGTTTCCTGGCCGCCCTGCAACAGATTCTCGATCTATCGCCCAGGGTCATTGTCCCGGGTCATGGACCTGTAGGCACGCTGGCCGATGTTCACCTGCTGGTAGATTATTACGAGGAGTTGCAGCGCATCGCAGCCAGGCGGCGCGCCTCGGGAATAGATACCGATCCCGCCGCTCCCGTGCAAATCCCCGAGCGGTTTCAGGGCTGGGCGTTTGACAACTACTTTCAGGACAATTTGCGTTGGATCAGCGAGACGCTGTCGTGATACCCTCTCCTTTCACCCCTCAGGAGCGCGCCTGATGTCTGAATACCACCTGGAACAGGTCGACCTGGCAAATCGCCGGCAAGTCCAGTCTTACCTGGAGCTGCCTTTTCACCTGTACAAAGACACACCCCAATGGGTACCACCGCTCAGCCTGGAAGCCAGGCGACCATTCGATCGCAAGCGATTCGCCTTCTACGATCATGGAGATGCGGCCTTCTATCTGGCAAAAGACCCACATGGGAAGGCGGTGGGTCGCATTGCAGTGATCGAAAACCACAGCCACAATCTCTACAATCACGAAAAGACCGCCTTTTTCTACCAGTTCGAGTGCATCCAGGATGAGCGAGCCGCTGCCATCTTGTTCGAGGCTGTCATCCAATGGGCAAAACAACGCCAGCTCAACCGCATCTTCGGCCCAAAGGGATTTACAGTCTTCGATGGCATGGGCTTGCTCGTCAAAGGTTTCGAGCACCGTCCTCCATTTGGGCAGCCGTACAATCTACCGTACTATGAACGCCTGGTTACTGAAGTGGGCGGCTTCGACGATGCGCGCGATTTGCTAACCGGCTTCATGGATGCAAATTCGGATTTCCCTGAGCGCATACATGAACTTGCTGCCCGGGTCCAGGAGCGGCGTGGTTTGAGAGTTGCCCGCTTCAAATCCCGCCGTGAGCTGCGCCAATTGACCTCGTACTTCAAGGACCTCTACAATAAATCTCTCACCGATACCAGCGGCAACGCACCTTTGAGCGATGAGGATGCTCGCAATCTGGCAGATCAACTCATCTGGTTTGCCGATCCTCGCCTGATCAAAATCGTGATGAAAGATGACCAGGCCGTTGGCTTCTTACTCGCTTACCCGGATATCTCTGCGGCTTTGCAGCGCACCGGCGGGCGACTATTTCCATTTGGCTGGCTCGACATGCTGCTGGAACTCAAGCGCACAAAACGCGTCAACGTCAATGGCGCAGGTATGATCGAAGGCTACCGGGGCGTGGGCGGTACCGCGCTGCTTTTTTCTGAGATGTACAAGAGCGTCGCCGAGAGCGGGTACCGGTATGGCGACCTGATCCAGATCGGCGCTGAGAATGAGCGCATGCTGCGCGACCTGGCAAACATCGGCGTGACCTTTCATATCATGCATCGTGTGTATAGCCGTGACATTCCATAGCAGCCATTCGTGGAGAAACCTTTGACCAGTGAACAACCCACACCGAAAATAACCGACCAGACCTACCTCAAAAACGAGCAATACCGCACGGAAGCGAATCTCCAGGCGCGCATCGCTCTGCATCGCAAGTATGGAACCAACCCGGGTTCGTGGTTTCGGTGGGTCTATGATCATCTCTTCTTGCCTGTCGGGGCGGCGGTGCTGGAAGTCGGCTGTGGACCTGGCGATCTGTGGTATGAAAATCGTGATCGCTTGCCGGCAGGGGCGACCATATTGCTGGGCGATTTATCCCTGGGCATGCTGCATGCCGCCAGGAGTAAAAACGCCCTCTCACCCGGAATACGTTACCTGGCGTTAGATGTTCAAAGCATTCCCCTGCCATCTGCCAGCCTCGACTGTGTGATTGCCAATCACATGCTCTACCATGTACCGAATTTGGAAGCCGCTTTGCGAGAGATCCGGCGGGTGCTCAAACCGGGTGGATGGCTCTGCGCAGCCACCAACGGACGCAACCACATGCGCCAAATTTCCGAACTGGTTCAGCAATTTGCGGGAATCGATGTTCTGCCGCTGATGAGCGTGAGAAAGTTTGCCTTAGAAAATGGTCCTGGTCTGCTGAGCCCGTTCTTTTCGCATGTTGACACTGAAATTTACGACGACAACCTGCGCGTTACTGACGCCAGCGACCTGGTGGCCTACATCGCCTCGATGGGGCGCCTCGACAACCAGGCTGACCAGCGCACTTTCGAACACCTGTCATCCCATATACACGAGCTGATCGAGGCGCAGGGCTACATCTTTATAGAAAAATCGCAGGGGATTATAATGGCCACAGGATGAATCCCGCCTACCCAGAGATCGATTGGAATATCTGCCAGGCATGTGATCCTTGCCAGGCGCGCCTGGTGTGTAAAACGCGTGCCATCGTGCAGCCGGACCCGGGCGAACCGCCCTATATTGATTTCTCGCGCTGCACCCGTTGCGCTTTGTGCGTCATCACCTGTCCCTGCCAGGCAATCACCACCCAAAATGGTCACCATCCAGCGTGACGTGTGACCCCACCTGGGCTGTTTGACTCCGCCCGATTTCTCGGTTAGACTTCATCGTCTGCTCACCCTCCAACCAAGAGGCTCTATTGAACGCTGTCCAGGACAATTTTGATATCAAAGCCACGCTCGCCGGCAGCCGTCTGGTCGGGCTCTGGCGGCTGATGCACGGTTTTCGGCTGCCTTACTTCGGCGCCGTGACAAGCCTTGGCGCGGCGGCTGTCTCAAAAACTGGCACCTATTTGCTGCTGCGTGTCCTCGCAGATCGCCTCCTGCCGGCTCTCCAGGGCAATCCGTCAGCCAATCCAGTCATGGCGCTCTTGCCCTGGATTGCAGCCGGTTTCGTGTTCCTGGCTGTCTTCGAAGGTGGATTTACGTATATCTCAGGGCGTCTGGCTGCCTACACTGCCGAGGGAATTGCGCGACGCCTGAGAAACTATCTCTTTGATCACATCCAGCGTCTTCCCTTTTCTTACCTCGATAAGATGCAGACTGGCGAGCTCATCCAGCGCTCCACCTCTGATGTCGATGCGATGCGGCGCTTTTTCGCTGACCAGGCGATCGGGGTAGGCCGCATCCTGCTGCTTTTTATCGTCAACTTTACGGCGATCCTGAACCTCGACACAACCTTGGGGTTGGCGTCAGTTATCGTTATCCCTGTCATCGTGCTTGTTTCGATCTTCTTCTTCCGGCGAGTGACCAAAGCCTACGAATCATACCAGGAACAAGATGCAGTGCTCTCGACAACGCTGCAGGAAAACCTGGCTGGTGTGCGCGTCGTGAAAGCCTTCGCGCGCCAGGATTTTGAACGCAACAAATTTGAAAAAGACAATCACAGAAAATTCGTGCTCGGTCGCCGGTTGCTGCTCATGCATTCCACATTCTGGCCGCTATCCGATATCATTTGCGGCGCGCAGATGCTCGGCGGCTTCGTCCTGGCAGCCATTTTCGCTATCGACGGGCGCATCACAGTTGGCACTTACCTGGCCTATCATGGGTTGGTCGTCTGGTTGATTTGGCCAATGCGCAACCTGGGTCGCCTGATCGTGCAAGCGTCCACCGGGCTCGTCTCCTACGGCCGGGTCATGGAGATCGTTCGCCAGGATCGTGAGCCTCTGGAGGAAGGCAAACTGCAAGCGTCGCTCCATCTGCGAGGCGAAATTGCCTTCGAGAATGTCGGCTTTCACTATGACCAGGGCGCCGAAGTCTTAGAAGACATCACTTTCACCTGCCAGCCTGGGCAATCCGTCGCCTTGCTTGGCTCTACGGGCTCAGGCAAAACCAGCCTGGTAAACCTGCTGCCGCGCTTCTATGAATATTCGACTGGCAAAATCCTGTTGGATGGCGTGGAGCTTAACCAGTATTCACGCAAGTTCTTGCGCAGCCAGATCGGCATCGTTGAACAGGAGCCATTTTTATTCTCGCGCTCGCTCAGAGAGAACATCACCTACGGTGTGGGTCGCGCCGTCTCCCAGCAAGAGATTGAGCAGGCGGCGAAGGTCGCGGCCATTCACGATATCATCCTCTCATTTCCAGACGGATACGACACACTGATCGGCGAAAAAGGCGTCACGTTGTCTGGGGGTCAAAAGCAGCGCGTTGCCATAGCACGCACCTTGTTGAAAGATCCGCGCATCCTGATCCTGGATGACGCCACCTCATCCGTCGACACCGAGACCGAAGCTGCGATTCGCCAGGCGCTGAAACAGCTCATGGTCGGTCGCACCAGCTTCATCATCGCTCATCGCATCCAGAGCGTGATGCATGCCGATCTAATTCTGGTCCTGGACCAGGGCAGGATCGTGGAACAAGGCACGCATGACGAACTGCTCGCCAGGGGAAAAATCTATCCGCAAATCCACGATCTGCAGACCCGCATCGAGAGCGAACTGGAGCAAGAAATCGCCAGCGCAGAGCGCCGGATTTCATCGACTGAACAGGCGAAGTGAGCATGTCTGACGCATATTTCGAAGAAGAAGAGTTCTCAACCCAGTTCAACGGCAAGACCATCATCCGCATCCTGGGATTAACCCGCCCCTATGCGCTCTGGATCATCGGCTTCCTGATCGCCATCCTGTTCACCTCTGTCCTGGATGCATATTTCACCTTTCTCAACAAACGCATGGTGGATGAGGGTATCGTGGTTGGCAATCGCCAGGCATTGGTCAGCATTGCCAGCCAATACGGGCTGCTCATCCTGGCGCAAGCCGTGAGCGTGTTCTCGTTCATATACCTTGCAGGCGTATTGGGCGAGCGCATTCGCTACGATCTGCGAAAGCGCATGTTCAATCACTTGCAGGATCTATCCATTTCATATTTCAACCGTACACCGGTCGGCTGGATCATGTCGCGTGTCACATCAGATTCCGAGCGTGTTGCCGACCTGGTCACCTGGGGCTTGTTGGATGTGACCTGGGCTGCAATGAACATCCTCACCGCGTCCTATTTCATGCTGTTGATCAACTGGCGCCTGGCGGTGATTGTCCTGTTCATTGTGCCTGTTTTGATCGTGATCGCGGTTCAATTCCGCAAGCGCATCCTGGTCGAGTTCCGCCTCTCCCGCAAATTCAACTCGAAAATCACCGGCGCACTCAATGAAAACATCACCGGTGTGCGCGTGATCAAAGCCCTGGGCCGAGAAGACACCAACCTGGCCGAATTTCAGCAGTTAACCAGCGAAATGTACCGCCACAGCTACCGCGCTGCCTGGCTTTCAGCGCTCTTTTTGCCAACCGTCCAGATGATCAGCGCGGCAGCATTGGGCGTCATTGTTTGGTATGGCGGTTTGCAGGCCACCTACGGCAGCATGTCCATCGGCGGCATACAGGCGTTCATTTCGTATGTCACCTTTATGATGTGGCCAATCCAGGACCTGGCGCGGGTGTATGCCGAGCTGCAGCATGCCATCGCTTCGGCAGAGCGCATGTTCTCACTCATTGACGCCGTTCCGGATATCCAGGACCGCCCCGCAGCCTTCGATCCAGGTACTCTGCGCGGCGAGATCGAATTTGATCATGTATATTTTTCTTATGATGATAAACTTCCGGTGCTGGAGGATTTCAGCCTAAAGATTAAACCCGGTGAGTCCATTGCACTGGTCGGGCCGACCGGAGGCGGGAAGACTACCATCATCAACCTGCTCTGCCGTTTCTTCGAGCCCACCCAGGGGGTCATCCGCATCGCTGGCCAGGATTACACCAATTACTCACAGCACGCCATTCAATCGCGCATCGGTATCGTTTTACAAACGCCGCACCTTTTCTCTGGTAGTGTGCGTGAAAATATCCGCTACGGAAGGCTGGATGCCAGCGACGAAGAAATCGAAGCCGCGGCTGCAATCGCTGGCGCACACGAATTCATCATCAGGCTGAGCAATGGTTACGATGAGCCCGTCGGCGAAGGTGGAAACCTGCTCTCCACCGGGCAAAAACAGCTCATCAGCCTGGCGCGAGCCGTGCTTGCCCATCCGGAAATCTTCATCATGGACGAGGCCACCAGTTCGGTGGATACCCTGACCGAAGCCCTGATCCAGAAAGGCATGGAAGCGCTGATGAAAGATCGCACCAGCATCATCATCGCCCATCGCTTATCCACCATTCGCAGAGCAAATCGCATTCTGGTGATTGACAAGGGTAGAATCGCCGAGATGGGCAGCCACGCGGAGCTCTTGCATCAACGCGGCCACTACTATCGTCTTTACACCCAGCAGTTCCGTCAGCAACTCGAAGAAGCCTATGATGTATTTCAATCTCTCAGTATAAAGGCTGGTTCTACCTGAGCAGTCGTGATACCCATGAAAGTCGCTGTGCTCACCGATATTCATGCCAATTACCCGGCGCTCCTGGCAGTCGTCCAGGATATCGACTCCTGGCGACCCCACCACGTGATCGTCGGCGGCGACATCATCAACCGGGGTCCGCACCCCCGAGAGTGCCTGGAATACATCTTGCAAAGGGTAAATTCTGATGGCTGGCAATGGGTGCGCGGCAATCACGAGGATTTGCTGCTCAAGCACGCCCGGCAGAGCGATCCTCCCAGCACGCCTCTTGAGCAATTCACCGCATGGACGAGGTCCAGGCTGGCCGATCATCTCGCTTGCCTGGAAACGATGCCGTTCCAGCAGTCATTGATTGCCCCAAATGGGGCTGAAGCTCGCATCGTTCATGCTTCCATGCGCGGCAATCGAGATGGAATCTATCCAGAAACATCTGAGCGCAAGCTGCGCGAATTAATTTCCCCACCACCCGCGCTATTGTGCGTGGGGCATACCCACCGTCCGCTCATCAGAATGGTGGATGGCACGCTGGTGGTCAACGCAGGTTCTTGTGGGCTGCCTTTTGACCTGGATGATCGCCCAGCCTACGCCCGCCTCACCTGGCATCCCAGCAGAAACTGGCAAGCAGACATCCAGCGCGTGCAGTACGATCGCAGCGCTACCGAACGCGATTTCTATGACCGCGGTTATCTCGATCAGGGTGGGCCAATGGCTGCGCTGGCATTGATGGAGCTACGCCACGCCTGTTCCTTGATCTATGGTTGGGTGGTTCGCTATCAGAGTTCGGTTGAAAGTGGCTCACTGGATGGTATGCAAACGGTGAAGCGCTACCTCACTGATCTGGGGTTATCCTGGGCATGAGGTCTTCCTGCCAGGCGAGCTTAATCCTCGATAACCACCTGGCTCAGATCATCCTTCGGTGCAGGGTAGCTCATCTGCAATTCCTTGAGCCTTTCCACCAGGGCGCTTCCGACCACCAGGTTGCGAAACCATTTCCGATCGGAGGGCACAATGTACCAAGGAGCGTACTCGCTGCTTGTCTTCGATAGCACATCTTCGTAAGCTTTCTGGTATTCTGGCCAGAGCGCCCGCTCTTTCAGGTCGCCCAGGCTGAATTTCCAATGCTTGGTTTCGTCGTCCAGCCGCGCCTGCAGGCGGGCTTTTTGTTCTTCCTTGCTGATGTGCAGGAAAAACTTCAGGATGATCGTCCCCTCTTCTGCCAGTAGTCTCTCGAAGGCATTGATCTGGTCGTAGCGGCGCGACCAAACTTCCTCCGGCACGAGGCTATGGACGCGAACCACCAAGACATCTTCATAATGGCTGCGGTTAAAGATCACCATTTCACCCTTGCCAGGCGTCTGCTGATGAACTCGCCACAGATAGTCGTGAGCCAGTTCCAAGGGTGTCGGCACCTTGAAACTTGCCACGCGCACCCCTTGTGGATTCACGCCTTCAAACACATGCCGGATGACACCATCTTTCCCACTCGTATCCATGCCCTGCAGCACGATCAGCACCTTGTGCTTGTTCTCGGCGTAAAGCAACTCTTGCAGGCTCTCCAGTTGCTGGTTCAACCCGGACAGGTAGCGTCGACCTTCTTCCTTTCCACCATCGAAGCCAGCCGTATCGGAGGGGTCCCAGTCTGAAAGGTGTATCTCGCTGCCAGGCTCCACGCGATAGCGCTTCTCTATTCGATAAGGGTCCAATTTTGGGCTCATTGATTCCTCCACATGCCAGAAGTTCTTCATCTTACCATATCCCGTTATTTCTCGATAAAAAAAATCAATCCGATGTACAATACCTATAGACTTTAACCGGTATCCGATATATGATGAGCAAAGAGTAAAGGTATGCAAAACCCGAAGCGACCACACAGCTATTGGCAGTATGGACCGGCAGGAGTGAATCTGGTCAGCGGCGAGGTCATCGTTGAAACGCCCGTCTCGCTGACCGTCAACGGCGAAATCTGGTTGACATTTATGTGCACGCCCATCGATCTGGAAGCCATGGCGGTTGGCTTTTTGTTCAACGAAGGTGTGATCACCTCTCGAACAGAGCTTGCCGACGTGCGCTTATGCGCGGCTGGGGACAATGTGGATGTCTGGCTGCATCATTCTGCCGAAAAACCTGACCGTTGGAGGCGCACTTCAGGCTGCACCGGTGGTGTTACAGCGGTCGAAATGGAAGATGCCCCCCCCACAGCCCAACCGCCTTCCGCTTTTAGCCTGCCGCCCGGCAAGGTGGGACAGTTGATGGATTTATTGCTCAATTCCCAATCTCTCTACAGAGCCTCCGGAGGTGTTCACACCTCAGCCTTGAGCGATGGAGAGCAACTGCAGATTGTCACCGAGGACATAGGTCGCCATAACACCCTGGATAAAATTGCAGGCCGGTTGCTTTTAGAAGGTTCCAAAGCCAATCCACGCATTATCCTGACCACCGGCAGGATCAGCTCGGAGATGCTGCAGAAATCCTGGCGCATGGGCGTCTCTGTGGTCATCTCACGAACCTCCCCCAGCTCGTTGTCGATCAAGCTGGCAGAGCATCGCGGCATCACCTTGATCGGGTATGCCCGCCGCGACCGCTTTACACTCTATTCTCACCCAGAACGTCTCTTTGAAATTGCCACAATCGATCTTCAAACCACCCATGAAATCCCAAAGAATGGAAAAAAACCGACTAATCACCGCGCGGAGAATGCTTCATGACCAATCGCAAGATAAAATACCGTCCAGAGAATAAAGCCATCGCGGAGGTGGCAAGTAAACACGGCTCGCGCCCCGAGTCCGTTTTGGAAGTCTTGCGCGAAGTGCAAGAAACCCACGGCGGACTCACCCAAGAGTTGATCGGTGATGTGAGCCGCGCCTTACGCATACCCGAAGAGCGCGCCTATGGAATTGCCACCTTCTATACCATGCTGTCGTTGCGTCAAGACCCGCCAGCCAAGACCGACCGACGTTCCATACGGGTATGTGATGGGCCCGTGTGCTGGCTGAAAGGCGCGCCGCTGCTCCACCAGCTCATCGAATCGCAGCTCGGCGACCATTGGCGTATCGAACGCAATAGCTGCTTGGGATTGTGCGACCGCGCCCCGGCTGCCCTGGTGGGCGACCAGCAAGCCGGCCCACTCACTGCCGAAAAAATCGGCCAGATCCCGCATGGTTTTCGCGGCGCGCCCACAGATTATTCCAACCCCCTGCCTGGCGAACTGCGCGTGATGATGGCCCAGGCCGGTAAAATTGATCCCGACTCTCTCTCCAGCGCCCAAGCGCACGACGCTTACCGGGGCCTAGAGAAATGCTTGCGTAGCACCCCAGAAGCCACTCTGGCAGTCGTCGAAGCATCTGGTTTGACAGGTCGCGGTGGGGCGGGATTTCCAGTTGGGCGCAAGTGGCGCTTCGTGGCGCAGGCCAACAACACCCCCAAATATATCATCTGCAACGCAGATGAGTCAGAACCGCTCATTTTCAAAGACCGGGTGCTGATTGACACCAACCCTCATCAAATCCTGGAGGGTATGGTCATCGCTGGATATGCCACCGGCGCTCACGAAGCCTTTATCTATATCCGCGGCGAGTACGAACACCAGGCGCAGCGCCTGGAAAATGCCATCCATCAGGCTGAGCAAGCCAACTACCTGGGAGAAAACATCCTGGGCTCGGGTTTTTCATTCCACATCCACGTGCACCGCGGTGCAGGGGCTTACATTTGCGGAGAGGAAACCGCGCTGATCGAGTCGCTGGAAGGCAAGCGCGGCGAGCCGCGTTTTCGCCCCCCTTACCCGCCCACTTACGGCTACCTGGGCAAGCCCACCCTGGTGAACAATGTCGAATCCTACGCCGCTGTGCCTTCCATCTTGCGCAATGGCAGCGATTGGTATCGCAGCCTGAGCAGCGCCCCAACCCCAGGCACCAAGATTTACATGATCCTCGGGCATGTCTGCCGCCCAGGCTTGTTCGAAGCGCCATTTGGTATTACGCTGCGCCAGGCAATCGACCAGTTCGGCGGCGGTATGCTCCCCGGCTCGAATTTCCACTTCGCGCTCACCGGTGGGGCTGCCGGCACGATCGTGCCGGAAAGTTTGCTGGATATACCGATCGACTATGCCTCGGCCTCCAAAGGCGTCGCCCTGGGCGCTGGCGCATTCCTGGTCTGTGATCAAAGCGTTTCCCCTGTGGCTTTCCTGAGAGAGCTACTGCATTTCTTCCAGGTGGAATCATGTGGAAAATGCACACCCTGCCGCCTGGGCACCTTCGACTCCCTGGAAATATTACAACGCCTTGCTCAACGCCAGGGCGCCCCTGGCGACCTGGAGAGACTTCATCTGCTGTCTGAAGTGATGAAGCAAGCCTCTTTCTGCGGCCTGGGGCAATCGGTCGCCACGCCCGTCCAATCAGCCCTGACACATTTCGCTGCTGATTTCAAGGGCGCCATTCAAACACCCAACAGCTCAGAAATGTTGTGATGTAGCGAAAGTAGAGTAACCAACATGGATGTCAAACTCACCATCAACAACACACCCATAACCGCCACACCCGGTCAAACCATCCTCGAGGTCGCTCGCCAAAACGGCATCACGATCCCGACATTGTGTTATCACAAAGACCTTTCACCGGTGGGCTCTTGCCGTCTCTGCGTGGTCGAAGTGGAAAAGTGGCGTGGGCAATCGGCTGCCTGCACCACCCCGATCTCGGAGGGCATGGTTGTGCATACCGAATCGCCAGCAATTATTCAAAGCCGGCGATTAGTGCTCGAACTGCTTCTGCAAAATTATTACGACGCCGGTTATGCCATGGGCGACCGGCCGCAGGACAATGAGTTCATCCACTGGGTCGAACACTACCGGGTCACTGCACCCCGCCAGGCACAGCCGCGGTTCGCGGTGAATAGCGACCCCAACCCGGTCGTTTGGGTGGATTTCAACAAGTGCATCCTCTGCACTCGCTGCGTGCGCGCTTGCGCAGAAGTGCAGGGGCGATTCGTGTGGGGCGTCGCTGAACGCGGCCATCAAGCCCAAATCGTGGCTGGCGCAGGCGTGCCCATGCTGGAAGCGCGCTGCGAATCGTGCGGAGCCTGCGTGGCTTACTGCCCGACAGGCGCCTTGGATAACCGCATGTCTGTCGGCCTGGGGGCGGCGGACCGCAAAGTGCTGACCACCTGCACCTACTGCGGCGTTGGCTGCCAGCTCGATCTCAATGTCAAGGATGATGTTCCAGGGGGGCGGGTATTTCGCGTAACCTCTAATCCCAATGCGCCAGTCAATGGAATGCACCTGTGCGTTAAGGGACGCTATGGGTATGACTTCATCCACCACCCGGATCGCGTCCTTCGTCCCCGGGTGCGCCGGTACCTGCTCCAGGGATTACCCAGGCCAGAACATGACCGCGGCGAGTGGGTCGAGGTTGACTGGGATACAGCCCTGGGGATTGCGGCTGAAAAATTGCGCCAGACCCGCGAACAGCATGGTCCAGACAGCATCGGCGTTCTCACTTCAGCCAAGTGCCTGAATGAAGAAAACTATTTGATGAACAAATTTGCCAGGCAGGTGATTGGCACCAATTCGATAGACCATTGCGCCCGTCTCTGACACTCCAGCACCGTGGCCGGTCTGGCCACTTCCTTCGGCTCGGGCGCGATGTCGAACTCCATGGACGATGTCGCCAACCACGCTCAGGCGCTGCTGATCATTGGCTCCAACACCACTGAACAGCACCCCGTCTTCGGCAGTATGCTTCGCCAGGCTGTGCTGCGGCGCGGCGCCAAGTTGGTGGTTGCTGATCCGCGGCGAATCGATATCACCGAATTTGCCACGCTGCATTTGCGCCACCAGCCAGGCACAGATGTCGCTCTGATCAATGGGCTGATGCACATCATTGTGCAAAATGGCTGGGAAGATAAGCAATTCATCGCAGAGAGAACGGAAGGTTTCGAAGACTTCCAACAAGTTATCCAGGAATACGACCCTGAAAGAGTTTCAGAGATCACCGGTGTACCCGTCGATGACCTGGTGAAGGCTGCCGAAATCTTATCCCTGAATAAGCCGATGGCCGTCATGTGGGCAATGGGCATCACCCAGCACATCGTGGGTGTGCGCAACGTCATGGACCTCGCCAACTTGCAAATGCTGCTGGGAAATATGGGCGTGCTGGGTGGAGGGGTGAACCCACTGCGCGGCCAAAACAATGTCCAGGGCGCATGCGATATGGGCGGTTTGCCCAACGTCTATCCCGGCTACCAGGCAGTGACCTCAGCGGAAGCGCGCCAGAAATTCGAAGCCGCCTGGGGTGTCCCCCTCTCAGACCAGATTGGGCTGACCGTGACCGAGATGATCCCCGCCGCCGGAGAGGGGAAAGTGAAAGCGCTGTACATCCTGGGCGAAGATCCAGTGATGAGCGATCCCGACACCAACCACATCCGGCATTGCCTGGAAACTTGCGAGTTCATCGTGCTGCAGGAATTGTTCCCCAGCGAAACATCTGTTTACGCCGATGTGCTGCTCCCAGGCGTCAGTTTTGCAGAGAAATCGGGTTCTTTCACCAATACCGAGCGCAGGGTTCAAATCGTTCGCCAGGCAATCCAGCCGCTGGGCGAAGCGCGCCCAGATTGGCAAATTACCGCTGAACTGGCGCGCCGCATTCTCCAGGCCGGACCCCGCCAGGCTCAAGACGCTCCTTACGCCAGTTGGGACTACACAAGTACTGCCGAGATCATGCAAGAAATCGCTGCCTTGACGCCCATCTATGCCGGAGTTTCCCACGCCCGGCTGGAGGCTGGCGAGCGACTGCAATGGCCTGTGAAAGACGGCCGCCATCCCGGGACGCCGATCCTGCATGTGGGGCAATTTTCGCGGGGGAAAGGGCGCTTTATGCCCATCGAACATGTGCCTCCCGCTGAGCTTCCCGACGATGAATATCCGATGCTGTTGAGCACCGGGCGTGTGCTCTATCACTGGCACGGCGGGCAAATGACGCGCCGGGCTCAAGGTCTGCTGGCGATTTACAGCGAGTCGCTGATCGAGCTGAACCCGGAAGACGCCCAAAGACTGGGCCTGAATGGCAACCGCCGTGTGCGGGTGACTTCTCGACGCGGCTCCATCGTCGCCCAGGCCTGGATCACTGACCGAGTGCCACCCGGCATGGTCTATGCCAATTTCCACTTTCCAGAATCGCCGGCCAACGAATTGACCCTGGCCGCCCTGGATCCGGTGGCGAAAATACCCGAATACAAGGTTTGCGCTGTGAAGGTGGAATCTGCCACATGAGCTTCGGTCACGCCGCAACACAACCATGCTGATGGATGGCGAATGATTTCTCCACTAAAATAACCCCAGGAGGGGATTTGGAGGCGCTATGAAAAGATCAATCTACAAACCCGTTCTCGCAGCAACGACCCTGCTGCTGTTTGCACTGGCGTGCGGTTTGCCGCTACCCACCCCCGCCCCGCTGGCGACCGTCGATACGGCTCCTTTGTATACCCAGGCAGCCGAGACGCTGGTGGCTCAGCTCACCCATGCAGCGGAAGAGATTGCGGCAACCCAGCAAGCGCCCGTAGCCAGCCCAACCCAAGCCGCAGCGATCGTTGATACCCCCACGCCGCTGCCAACCCTGGCGCCCCCGGCCACTCCCACGCCCTTTCCCACAGCCTCGCCCTTTCCCACCATCACCCCAATACTCGCCACAGCCACCCCCGAGAAACTCTGCAACGCGGCGCGCTTTGTCGAAGATGTCACCATCCCCGACGGTACCCGCCTGAACCCGGGCGAGAGTTTCGTCAAAATTTGGGAACTGGAGAATGTTGGTACCTGTACATGGAGCGAAGACTACGAGCTGGTTTTCTCGCGCGGCGATCAGATGAGCGGTCCGGACAGCCTGTCCATCGATCAAGAAGTTGCACCGGGGGATAGCATCCAAATTGGTGTCGACCTGATCGCGCCGACCAGCAAAGGCGAGTACCGCGGCTATTGGTTACTGAGCGACGAAGAGGGCGAGACCTTCGGCGTTGGCTCCAGCGCGAAATCCGCCTTCTGGGTAGACATCGAGGTGCGGGAGGTCAATAGCGGGATTGTGTACGATTTCGTCGCCAACTACTGCTCAGCCACCTGGCAAAGCAGCGCCCGCACGCTGCCCTGCCCCGGAAAGGGCGATGAACCCTCCGGTTTCGTTCGGCGCCTCGACCGGCCTGAGCAGGAAAACCGCACCGAGAACGAACCTGCCCTGTGGACAAATCCGGAAATGGAAGACGGCGGATGGATCACAGGCACCTATCCGGCAATCACTGTCAAGAAAGGCGATCGCTTCCTGGCTGATGTCGGCTGCCTGAAGGATGCGAAGAAATGCGATGTGCTCTTCCGATTGGATTACAAAATCGGCTCCGGTGCAGTCAAGAACCTGGGAGAATGGAATGAAGTCTATGATGGCAACATCACCCGCATCGATGTCGATTTGAGCGATCTGGCGGGTAAAGAAGTCCGCTTCATCCTGACCGTCACCACAAACGGCGAGTATGAAGAGGACGAAGCTTTCTGGCTGGTTCCTCAGATCAAGCGCTGATCGAACGACCCTCTCCTGATTGAATAGACTCATGCTCCATCGCCAGGAGAGGGATATTCTTTTCTATCCGCTGTCAACTTAAGACAATCGCTAATTGAAATACGCACCCGTTGCTGGTCAGCCCAACGACCTGCGCGCGGTGATCATCGAGCGAGACCAGCTTCAGATCAACAATCCCATCCTGAGTCATCTCACACGGCAGCCCAGACCAGGTGATCACATCGCTGGAGAAAAAGAGCCTGTCCGCAGTTGCCGCAATCAAGCCGACCCCAGGCAAAGCCAAAAGAGATAGCACAGGTGCGTCGTCCCCGCTGATACGTATCCGTTGCCAGCCATCCTGAGACTGAACCAGGATGATCGACCCGAGCGCCAGGTACCAACGTCGATCGAGATACGCACAGCGAACCGCTGGGTGAGTCGTTGATTCGACTCTCAACAACTCCCAATGATCTCCAAGATCTTCGCTGCGCCAGAATTCAAGGCGCGCTTCGCTCTCAGCACGGCTGACCACCAGCATCGTGCTTTCCAGGGCAGTTGCGGCTGAACCGTAGATGGCGATGACTGCGCCTCGGCAGGGAGAATGCGTCCGAATCCAGGCCTTATCAGGGCTGGGTTTACGCCATAAGCTGCCATCCGCTGCGCCAGCCCAAACCCCCGAGCTGCTTTGCGCCAGGCTGATCACTTCGCCGCCCCAAGACGCATCTTCAAAGTTAGCCCGCTTCGCGCCCAGGCGGATCACTTCTGGTCCGCACGCCGCCAACAGGTCTTGCCCTTCCCAGCTCAGCGCCAGTGGATTGATTGCCTCGCCATCTGGGCTGTGAGCTTCTTGCCAACTGATGCCGCCATCTTCACTCAGCCAGACACCCTCGCGCATACCGCCGACTGCCAGCGGTTGCTCGCTGTTGACAGCAAGGCTATGCACCTGCCGGGCTACGAACGTATCATCCTGTTCCCAGGTACTGCCCAGGTCAGGCGAGCGGAATAAGCCTCGCGCCCCTGCACCCGCCAGAATGATCCCGTCGATCTCCGCCAGAGTCAGGATAGCGCCTGGGAGAACTGCGAGCAGTGCCCAGCTCACCCCTGCATCCACCGAAGTAAAAATCTCGCCTGCCCCGGTGCCTGCCATGAGCGTGTGATTGGAGAGAAACAGCAAGCAGTTTATGGGATGTTCTTCATCGGAGACAGGTTTACACACCGCCCAACTCCTGCCCTGGTTGCGGGAAATATGAACGCTTCCTTCAGCCGTGCCCGCCGCAACCAATCCATCCTGCCAATAATTCGGGCTCACCGCCAGGCATAACACTGCCTCGTCTACCAGGCCAGCAGGTTGCCAGGCGCGCCCGGCATTGGGTGAATAATAGACGCCCTGCTCCAACGCAGCAAAAACCGGTTCCTTGCGCTGCCAGTGAGGCGCAACGGCAAGGGCGTTCACCTGGAAATTCCGCAATCCAAAATTTGCCAGCTTCCATGAACGCCCTCCATCCACAGAGCGAAGGATACCGTGTGTTTCTGTCCCGGCGAGCGCCACACCATCCTGCACAAAGGAAGGCGAAAGCGCCAGGCTGGTTATAGCTGTGATCTGTGGGGGGATTGCGCAGCGCTGCCAGGTTCTACCGCGGTCAGCCGAACGAACCAACACAGCGTCATATCCTCCAGCCAATATCATCCGATGACGAACAGCGATCACCGGCGCATCGCGCCGAGGAAATCCTCTCAGCACAGGCCGCCAGGCAAATTCATCCTGGTGGAACAAACCCGCCCCCGTCCCCGCCCACAGCCTACCGGCCTCATCGCTCGCCAGGGAGAGCACCACGCCGCCCGCTGGAAGTGAGCCGGTTCGCGTGCAAACGACCCGCACCTCAGCAACCTCACGGTTCATAGCTCACTCTCGGTTTACGCTTCAAGATCAGAACTTCCGTGCCCAGAGCCATGGCTGCGCCGCTCACCGCGGTCTCCAGTGCAATAGCCAGAACCCGATAGGCATCCAAGATCCCCGCTGGATGGGCGGCAGATAACTTTTTATGAATCACGTCGAAAACTGTATCGGGATTGCCCTGCTGAACTTGCGCCAGGATCAACCCCGACGAGGGTATGTGTGCATTTGCCAGCAGCCTGCGAAAAGGCGCTTCCAGGCTGATAGCCAGTGCGCGCACCCCCGCAGTTTGATCTGCGGTCAGCCCGCTGCTCCCAGAGGTCAATTTTTTCAACTCTGGTATGCAACGCAGAAAAGCGCTGCCCCCGCCGGCGAGCACGCCATCTTGCAGAGCGGCCTGGATGGCCTTGATTCCCTGGCCGGCCTTCGTCTTGAGTGCGCTGCGCTCTGCGGCAGTGTGCGCCCCGATTTTTAAGACTGCCATGCTTCCGGCCATCCTGCCAAGGCGCATTTGCATTTCTTCCAGGTCGCTCTGGTTGCCACCCAATGAAACGACGCGCTGCTGGAGCTGCCTGATCCGCTCTTGAATTTCGATGAGGTCGCCTGCCCCTCCGCTCACCTGCAGGTATTGCAAATCTGCTTCAACTCGCCGCGCCGAACCGAGATTTCCGGCCCGAACGGAGCGGAATCCTCGATCGAATTTGGCAGAAAATATTCTGGCGCCGGTCAGTGCAGCCAAATCTTCGAAATCTCCCGCGCCAAGCTCACCCACCCGTTCCAACGAAACTGCTGCAATCTTCAGTTTCGACTTTAGATGAGTGGTGACAATCAGGTTGAGCGCGTCTTCGCTGATTTTTTGGGCAACCAATAACAGGTGAGGTGGATCACACCGGATAGCGAATTCCAGCAATGGCGCTACTTCCTCAATCTCGGTCAAGTTCCCTTCATACAGCGCCACCTGGCAATGATCCAGGCCCGTGGTATGCGCCTCGGGAGAGTTCATCAGGTGAGGAGAAACCAGCGCTGCTCGCCATCGTCCCCCATCAACGTACTCGCGTTCCAGGTATGGCGCAGCATATTCCTCGATCAGGACGTGACCCGAAGCGCCAAGAATCCCGAATATTTCACCCAACATAAACGCCAGCTCATCATCGCCGGTGACCGATCTGGCAATCGCCTCCAAATCACTTTCATCCTTCACCGGCTGCTTGAGCGATTGCAGTGTACGCAAGGCATGTTCAGCGCCAATGCGAAGGCCCTGTTGCACTTCCACCGCGTGCGCGCCAGCCAAACAAACCCTCAGCGCTTGATCGAAGATCGCCTGCGCCAGGATGGCGCTCGTCGCGCCGCCATCCCCAACCCTCTCCCGCACACGCCAGACCAGGTTGCGCATCATCATTGCGCCGACATCCATGCTGCTCTCCCCCAGCGATGTCACCCGCCGCACCATCGTAGCCGCATCCGTGAGCACTTCTGGTTGCGGCTTGAGCGTATCCTGATACAGGACAACACCGCGCGTCGGTCCATAGGTACATGCGACCAGGTCTGCCAATTGATCGAAGCCCTTTTTCAGGCGGACAACCGATTCTGGGTAAGTGATGACTGCCGGTTTATGCATCGTCAAAGCGTCCAACCTATGATGTGCGGTCAAAAAATACTTCTTGACACCTGGGTTGCATTATTATACAATAAAAACGGTATATTTATTTTTTCAACTTTATTAAACAAATCAAGGCTACCCCACGATTTCTGTTGATGAAGGGCTCACCTACCTTCCCTGGCAGCAACATCACCCTGGTTAAATCCCACAACCTCAGGGCTGTATTGTTGAGTTTCCTTCATCAAGAACACATCTCGCGTATCCAGCTTGCCCGCCAGACAAATTTATCCAGCACCACCATTACAAACCTGATCTCAGAACTTCTCGAGCAGGGAATCGTCATCGAGGAAGGCGTCGAGACCGCCCCGAATGCACGACGCCTGGGTCGTCCTCCGACTGCTTTGAAGTTGGTGCCAGATGCTCGCTACGCAATCGGTGTGCACATTGGTATCGGCCTGGTACGGGTAGCCATTGCCGATCTCTATGCCCGGCTGATCTACAACCAGTTTATGAATTTCGACATCGCTACCCCTGCCGAGATCGTCTTGGATCGCATCGTGAACGAGATACAAACTGGCATCCAGCACAGTGGCATCACCCCTGAGCGCATCCTGGGAGTCGGCGTCGGCGCATCGGGATTGGTCAACTTCTCGGAGGGCGTGAATATCCTTGCCCCAAACCTCGAGTGGGTCAATATTCCTGTTCGCGATTATTTGCATCGCGCATTGAACCTGCCTGTCGTCGTGGATAACAATGTCCGTACCATGGCGCTGGGGGAAGCGTTTTTTGGTGCTGGGAAAGGCGCGAATTCACTCGCCTTTGTCTACGGCAGAGTTGGTGTTGGCGCCGGTTTTGTGGTCAATGGGCAGGTATTCCGGGGCAGCGCTGCAGGAGCGGGTGAAATCGGTCACGTCAAGATGATTTCTAGCCCTGCAGAAACCTGCCGCTGCGGGAAGCAAGGTTGCCTGGAAACCCTGGTTTCTGAAACCGTGCTCATACGCGAAGCAAAAAAGCTGGCCGAGCGTTACCCCCAGGGTGTGCTGGCTTCGCTCATCAAGCAACAGAATGATAAGAACCTTACGGACACCATTTTTGACGCCGCACGCCAGGGCGACCAGCACGTGAGAGAACTGATCCAAACCCAGGCATGCTACCTCGGCATTGCTTTGGCAAACGTGGTCAATATGATCAATCCAGAATTGATCATCCTGGGAGGGCTTTTTGCCCAAGGCGAAGATCTGATTGTGCCCATTGCCTCAGAAACGATGCGCAAGCAGGCATTTGCTGGGCTCGGCGACAGTGTCACGGTGCGCACCACGAGCTTTGGCTGGCGCGCTGGCGTCACCGGAGCAGCCGCGCTGGCATTGATGACATTTTTCTACCAGGAACCTTAGGAGCCTTTATGACGCACCTCCGCATCGCATTTGCACCCCTGGCCCGCACAACTTTCGACATGTCATTAGCAAACGAGGTCACCCAGTCGGCGCGCCAAAGCCTGGCGGAGGCAGGCTTTGAACTGGTCGGTCCCGCGGAGTTGATCACGGATGCTGCATCAGCGCAGGCTGCAGCCCACGCCCTTCGCCAGGAGACAGTTGATCTGCTCTTGATCTTCCAGGCGACATTTGCCGATAGCACCATGCTCCATGCCCTGGCAGATCAAATCACCGCACCCATCTTTTTGTGGGCTGTCCCTGAACCTCATACCGGAGGGCGCTTAAGGTTGAATTCGTTTTGCGGCATCAACCTGGCTGGTCACGCCCTGACACTGCAAGGCAAGAAATATGATTACACATTCTCTCCTCCGGGAGATGAGCAGGCCATCGAAGCGGTGCGTACCCGCGCACAGGCTGGCCGCGTCCTGCGCAAGCTTCGCGAGGCGCAGCTTGGCGTGGTTGGCGAACACCCGGCCGGAATGGATACCTGCCACCTGGATATGGGTTATTTGAATGAGACGCTTGGTTTACGTGTGCAGCGCATCGAGCTCCAGGAAGTGTTCCAGCGCGCCAGGGCGATCAGCCCTGCGGAGATCACCCGCGTGCGGGAGAGATTATCTCAAAAGCTTCCCAACCTGGATCAACTCGAGCAAAAGCCGCTCGCCGGAACGCTGAGCGTGTATCGCACGCTCAAGGAGATTTGCCAGGAGCGGCGATTAGATGGACTGGCTGTGCGCTGCTGGCCCGAGTTCTTCACCGACCTGGGCTGCGCAGCCTGCGGGGCTATGTCCATGCTCACTGACGAGATGACTCCTTGCTCATGCGAAGCAGATGCGAATGGAACAGTCACCCAACTTATGCTGCAGTGGCTCAGTGAAGAGCAAGCCTTTGGCAGTGATGTAGTATCCATAGACGAACAGCGCGATGCCCTGATCTTGTGGCACTGCGGTCTGGCGCCGCTCTCCATGGCTGACCCAACCGTGACCCCACGCGGCACTATTCACTCCAACCGGAGAGTCCCGCTGAACATGGAATTTCCTCTCAAACCGGGCAAGGTGACCGTTGCGCGCCTCAACCGGCATCCCGCATCAGGGGACGATGCACAGCGCCACGCCTACCGTCTGGTGATTGGTTCCGGAGAAATGCTCTCTGCGCCGCCTGCATTCTCGGGTACCACAGGCGCCCTGCGATTTGACCGACCGGTCAGGCAGGTGATCGACACGATCTTGCGAGAAGGGCTGGAACATCATGTCTCGATGACTTACGGCAGCTACCTGCCCGCCCTGACGGTTATCGCCGACCTGTTGGAAATGCCAGTCGTCAGACTCTAGATACGACCCAACCCTTAGTGAAAGGAGGCATCCTGATTACAGGATTTTCAACAACTGCTCTCACCCGTTGGATTCAAGGACAAGAGGACCATTCATCCGAATTGAAGAGGAGATAGAAAACCATGGAAGAAAAAAACAACCGTGTGCAGCTTACCCGCCGGGATTTTCTCAAGCTCGGCGCATCCGGTGTTGCAGCGTTGGTGCTCTCCCGCTGTGCCCCAACTCCCACTCCAGAAGCTCCTGCTGCTGGCCCGGCTGCCACAGAACCCCCGATGGCGCCCACCACGGTGGAATTCCTGGCCTGGGGCGATAACGCCGATATCCCCGCCTGGGAAAAGCTCTCCAAGCTCTACATGGAACGCAATCCGAACGTGACCGTCAATGTCACTACCGTCGCTGAACCAAACGCCAACTTCTATCCGAAGCTGCAGACCTCGATCGCTGGCGGCGCCCCTCCTCATGTATCTTCGTTCCAGGGTTGGGAATGGCAAACCTACGCCGATAAAGACCTGCTGGCGCCCATTGATGAGTATGTGACGCGCGACGGTTTTACCGCTCCTTACCCGGATAACGTCAAAAGCATCGTGGACAGCACCTCCCGCAATGGGAAGAAGTATCTCATCCCGCTTCAGGTCGCCACGATGCTGATGTTTTACATCAAGAAGCCCTTTGATGAAGCTGGCATTCCCTATCCCACCGATGATTGGACCTACGATGAGTTCCTCGAAATTGCTCGCAAGCTGACTGACACCAGCGGCGAGTTCAAGAAATACGGCTTGCAGGCCAATGGCAACTGGTTCCGTGACATCGGTTGGATACGCGGCACGGGCAAGCAGGAATTCGACTCGATCGTTGATCCAAAGAAAGCCCAGTTCAGCCAGCCCGAAATCATCGATATCGTCCAGAAGATGGCTTCGGATGTGTATTACGAGATGAAGATTTCCCCGTCACCCGCGGATCTCTCCGGTGGCGCTAACTCCTTCCAGACTGGCAATTGCGCCATGAAGTACGAGGGGCCGTGGTGGTTCCCAACCATGAACAGCCCTGAGCTACGCGCGGAAGGCAAACAGCTCGAATTTGACGTCGTACTGATGCCCAAGATGGCGGATGAGTCCCGTCCACATCGCGGTTGGGCTGAGGGCGTGGCGCTGCTCAAGGGCGACAATGTCGAGGCAGCCTGGAAATTCGCCAGCTTCATGGCCGGCGAAGAAGGCGACAAGATCTACTCCGAGACCACGGGGCGCATGCCGAACAACCTTGCTTTGTTGGAGAGCTTCTGGCTGCCAACCGTGACCGAGAAATTCCAGCTTCAAAACGGAAAAGCTTTCATCGAAGCCTTCAGCCGCTCTGAAGTGGATGTGGTGGGCGGCGTACCGCGCAGCCTGATGTGGAGCGAGATCGTCAAACCGACCGGCTGGGATCCGCTCATCAACGGGAGCGCTAAGGCCGCTGACGTGCTGCCGGCTGTCGACCAGGCCCTCCAGGCCAAGCTGGACGAGTACTGGGCCACCCAGGGCTAAGAACGTTTGCCTGCCAGGCAAGTCTTCCGGTAAACCTCCGCAGGCATCCTCATACCCGCCGATCCCTATCCCTCTCGCAGTGTGCGACTGACGCAACGATCCATCGCATATTGGGATGAGGGATAGGGAGCCGGCTAATTGTGTACGGTGTGTCTGGCGATCACACCGATTTACCCTAGCAGGGAGATGTGAATGGCCGCAAAATCATTGACCAAGTTTGAACGACCATCCCGAGGAACCCTGCGGGAGTGGACGGCAGGCTATCTCTTCGCTTCGCCGTTCATCATCGGTTTCCTGGTTTTCACCGCGTTTCCGATGGTTTATTCCATCTGGCTTGCCTTCCACCGTTGGGATCTGATTACACCTCCCCGCTTCATCGGGTTCGATAATTTCATTCGCATGTTCAAAGATCCGCTGGCGAACCTGAGCCTGTACAACAGCGGATATTACACACTCTTCGCGGTGCCAATACAATTGGTAATCTCGTTTGTCCTGGCATTGGCGCTCACTCAGAATATAAAATTTCGCGATCTCTACCGGGCTGGTTTCTACTTACCGATCATCGTCCCCCTGGTCGCCAGCGCCGTCGTCTGGCAGCGAGTTTTCCACCCGGAATTTGGTATTCTCAATGAAATCCTGGGCTGGTTTGGCATTCAACCGCTGAGCTGGTTATTCAAACCCGAATTGGCAAAACCCGCTTTCATCCTCATGTCTTTCTGGATGATTGGACGTCAGATGGTGATTTTTATCGCCGGGCTGGGTAACATTCCCGAGACGCTCTACGAAGCTGCCAGTCTGGATGGAGCTGGCGCATTGACGCGCCTTTTCAAAATCACCATTCCGATGATGACGCCGCTGATCTTCTATAATATGATCATCGCCATCGTCAATTCATTCCAGACGTTTATCCCTGCCTTGATCATGACCGATGGTGGGCCAGAAAATGCGACATTGTTTGCCGTCCTGAATATCTACCGCCAGGGCTTCAACTACTTCAATATGGGATACGCCTCAGCGCTTGCCTGGGAGTTGTTTGTGATCATCGTTGGTTTCACCATCGCCCAATTCTATATCTCTCAGCGCTGGGTGTTCTACGAGGACTAGGAGGACAGCATGGCAACCAGATCCCCTGCGATTTCGAGCGTGCGCAGTGTGACCCGGCAGCCGCTCATTTCCCCTGTGTGGAGCAGGCGAATAGGCTTGATCCTGCTTCAGATCCTGATGACGGTCATCCTGATCAGCTTCCTCGTACCGACCTTATGGATGATCTCTTCATCGCTGAAGGTGTCCAGAGAGGTCTTTGCTCACCCCATTGTCTGGATACCCGAAAGCCCCCAATGGCGAAATTACCTAAAGATTTTCGAGGTGCTGCCCTTCGGCAAGTTTGCCTGGAATACGGTGGTGGTCACCGGGCTGGCCGTGCTGGGTACAGTGGTATCTTCGCTCACGGTCGGCTACGCCTTCTCCAGGCTGCGCTGGCCTGGAAGGCGATTCTTTTTCGCCCTGATGATCGCCACCATGATGCTACCCGAGGTGATCACGTTGATCCCCCGCTTTCTGGTTTTCCGCTGGTTGGGCTGGATCGACACCTTTTTACCCCTCATCGTGCCCTACTGGGCGGGCGCCTCTGCGTTGTACATCTTCCTGGTGCACCAGTTCTTTCGCGGGCTACCCATGGAACTGGAAGAAGCCGCTTTGATTGACGGCGCAAACCGCGTCCAAATCCTGACCCAGATCTTGATCCCACTTTCCAAGCCCGTCATCGCCACGGTCGCGGTTTTTGCCCTGATCCAGCATTACAACTCATTCCTCGAACCGTTGATTTACCTGAATGGCATGGATAAATGGACCCTGGCGCTCGGTATCCGCGCCATCAATGATTCGAACGTCCAAAACTGGGAGCTGGTCTTCGCTGCTGGCACACTGATGCTCGCCCCGGTGCTGGCTTTGTTCATCGTGGCGCAGCGCTATTTTGTACAGGGCATCGCCATGACCGGGTTTGGTGGTCGTTGAGGTAATTCATCCCGCTTGCTTACCATAGAGGCCGGCTATGCTTTTTGAACAAGAAGGTTTGCGCATCCAGCAAGGATACACGCGCATCGAGTCCATCAAAGTAAAATCCAGCACGCCCAGCGGCGTTCAGTTGCAAACCCACGCCGGCGATTTACGCATCTCATTCTTCGCGCCGGATATTATCCGTTTCCAATGGGGGCCGACCCACCGGAATGACTATGGCCTGATTTCGGGCGATTTGCAACCCCAGGCATGCCAGCTCGAGAGCGCCACCCCCACGAGCTGCGTCTTGCTTTCTGGGCGTCTGCGACTGGAGCTGCAGTCGGATCCGCTCCAAATGAAGCTCTTCAAGGATGACACGCTGCTCCTGGCCTCGGCCAATGATCGCGCCATCAACGGCGAGTTGCGCATGGCGCCTTTCGCCCACAGGGATAAGCCCGGGCAAGAAGCCTGGCTGATCTCGTTCGAGTTACCCAGCGGCGAGGTGGTGTATGGCCTGGGCGAAAAATTTGGTCCTCTGAACCGGCGCGGCATGCTGATCGAGAACTGGAATCGCGACGCCACCACCGTCAATGCCGAAATCTCCTACAAAAATGCACCTTTCGCCTGGAGTCCCAAGGGGTGGGGTTTTTTCATCAATACACCCTCCAAGGTCGCTCATGGGGTTGGCTATCCACCCTGGTCACACCGCACATACGTGATCAACCTGTTCGACCCCAGCCTGGATCTGTTTTTCATCCCCGCTGATACACCAGCAGCCATTCTGGAGAAATACACAGCGATCACGGGTCGGGCCCCTTTGCCGCCGCGCTGGAGCTACGGCGCGTGGATGTCCCGCGCTTACTATCGCACCGCGCAAGAAACCCTGGAGGTCGCCAAAAAACTGCGCCAGCGCCAGATCCCGTGTGACGTGCTTGTTCTGGATGGGCGCGCCTGGCACCGCATGGACACCCGCTTCGACTTTTCCTGGGACGCCCAGCGCTATCCTGATCCAGCCGCCTTCGTGCGTTCCCTGGACGAGCTAGGCTTCTATCTTTGCGTGTGGGAATATCCTTATATTTCAATTCGCAACCCGCTCTTTGCTGAACTCGCCGAAAAAGGTTACCTGCTGCGCAATCCGGATGGCACGACGCTCGTTTATCGCTGGTTCCCAGAACCTTTCGATAAAACCTGGCCTCACCTGATGCCCAGCGGGATCATCGACTTCACCAACCCGGAAGCATTCGAGTGGTACCTGCAAATGCACCGCAGCCTGTATGAGATCGGCGTGGCTGCGGTAAAGACCGATTACGGTGAAGCTGTGCCGGTGGAGGTTCTCGCCAACAACGGCGACGATGGCTTGACCATCCACAACGTGTACGCATTGCTCTACAACCGCTGCGCTTACGAAGCCGGTCAACGCTATCGCCCGCATGACTCCCTCGTCTGGGGACGAGCTGGATGGATTGGCAGCCAACGCTACCCGATCCAATGGGGAGGCGACCCACAGGTGGATTGGGAGGGCATGGCTGCCAGCATCCGCGGCGGACTTTCCTGGGGAATGAGCGGCGGAGCGTTCTACTCGCATGATATCGGTGGTTTTGCTATTGGCATGCCCTCCAACGAGCTGTATGTTCGTTGGGCTCAGGCGGGGATCATGATGTCGCACACCCGCTTCCACGGAATTGGCCCACGCGAACCGTGGGAGTTCGGTGAGCAGACGGAAGCGATTGTCCGATCCTGGCTCGACTGGCGTTACCGCCTGGTACCTTACCTGGAAGCCTGCGCTCTGGAAGCTTCGCAAAGCGGCCTGCCAGTGATGCGCGCTATGCCGCTCGCCTTTCCGGATGATCCGTTCTCATGGGGTTTCGAAGAGCAATACCTGCTCGGTCCATCCCTGCTGGTTGCGCCTATCATTCAGCCGGGAGGCCGCGTGCGCGTCTACCTGCCTTCCGGGGGATGGTATAACATCTGGACTGGCGAACGGTTCGAGGGCAATCGTGTCTTGGACCTGGTCGAGCCGCTCGAACGCCTGCCCATTTTCGGCAAGGAGGGCACACTGCTTCCGCTTGGGCCGTCTGCGATGAACACAAGAGAGCTTTCCCAAAAGCCGCTGCTCGAGGAAATCTGGCTCTTTGGTTTACCTCGAAGCGGATTTCAGCACCCCAACCAGGCGATCGGCGTTTCGATCCATAAAGGGTTGCATTACCTGAGCGGCGTTCCAGATAGCGCTCGACTGCGCGCCTTTGGCGCTTTGGAAATTCAACGGGATTCAACAGGTTATCGAGTGAGTTTTGCTGGTTGATGCGCCTCACCCAGGCGATCCACTGACCGGATATTTTCCGGGCAACCTTTATCAGATAAGGAGAAATGTTTATATGGCACATGCAATCTTAATCCACGAAAAGGAAGACGACGTTGGCGTCGCCGTGAGGGACCTGAAGAAGGGCGAAGAAGTAGGTGTGGTCACGCTGGAAGGCGAGTTTGTCACCTACCTGAAATTGAGCGAGGACGTCCCTTTGGGACATAAAGTGGCCATGCACGCCATCGCCGAAGGCAAAGAGATCTCCGAGTATGGCCGGTCGATCGGCAAAGCAACCCAGGCCATCGCTGCTGGAGGTCATGTACATGTTCATAATATCAAGACGTTGAGGTGGTCCAAATGACATCCTACAAAGATATTCCCTTGACCGGCTACCGCCGCGAAAATGGGCGCGTTGGCATTCGCAACCATGTGCTCATCCTGCCCGTCGATGATATCTCTAACGCCGCTGCAGAAGGCGTAGCCCGCTTGATTCGCGGCACCATCGCTCTGCCGCATCCTTACGGGCGCCTTCAATTCGGGGCAGATCTCGACCTGACTTTCCGGACGCTAATCGGTACGGGACGCAATCCAAATGTGGCAGCCGTGGTGGTCATTGGCATCGAGCCGAACTGGACCAATTTCATCGTGGATGGTATCGCTCAAACCGGGAAGCCCGTGGCCGGCTTCTCTATTGAGCGCTATGGCGACCTCAAGACGATTGAGATGGCTTCCCGCAAGGCCAAGGAATTCGTCCACTTCGCCAGCGAACTGCCCCGCGTCCCGGTCGAGCTGAATGAAATCTGGGTCTCTACCAAATGCGGCGAATCGGATACCACCTCTGGCCTGGCTTCCAACCCGACCGTTGGACGTGTCTTCGAGCGCCTGGAGGCGATGGGCTCCACCCTCATCTTTGGTGAGACTTCCGAAGTGACCGGCGCAGAGGATAAGATCGCCGAGCGCTGCGTCACGCCGGCAGTGCGCGAGAAATTCCTGCAAACCTTCCAGGCCTACCAGGATTTCATCAATGCGCAAGATGCTGACCTGATGGGATCCCAACCCACGCAGGGCAATATCCGCGGCGGGCTCTCCACCATCGAAGAAAAAGCCCTCGGCAACGTGGAAAAGATAGGACGCTGCACCGTGCAATCTGTGCTAGAGCCGGCCGAAGAGCCCAGCGGTCCTGGATTGCACTTCATGGATTCCTCTTCCGCCGCCGCTGAAATGGTCACCTTATGCTGCGCCGCAGGCGCTGCCCTGCACCTGTTTACAACCGGCCAGGGCAACATCATCGGCAACCTGATCGAGCCGGTGATCAAGATGTCCGCCAATCCGCTCACCGTGCAAACAATGTCAGAACACATCGACGTTGATCTGACTGGCTTGTTGCGCATCGAGATCAATCTGGACCAGGCTGCTGACAAAGTCATGGAAATGATGGCGCGCACGATCAATGGGCGCCTGACCTCCGCCGAAGCGCTGCGACACGACGAGTTTGTGATCACCAAGCTGTATCGAAGCGCCTGAACAACAATGGGTGCTGCTGGTGGTTGGCGCGCCCGCAGCACCCTTCGGAGGATCACCCTTTGTGTGGAATATTCGGCATTGTCACCCGCTCTGAGCGCCCACTCGGAGAAATTCTGCTCGAGGCCGGGCGCAGACTTTCGTACCGCGGCTATGACTCGGTAGGTTGCGCCACGCTGAACTCGGATGGGATAATCGATCTGCGCAAAGATGTGGGGAAAATCGACGAAGTGGGCAAGCGGCTGAATTTCTCGCAGATGCGAGGCAACCGTGGCATTGTGCAACTGCGCTGGGCGACTTTTGGCGCCCCATCCCAACAAAACGCACAACCCCACCTGGACTCGGACGGAGACCTGGTTGGGGCGCACAATGGCAACGTGGTGAATAACGTTGAGCTGCGCGAGCAATTCATCGCTGAGGGCATGACCGTGCGTTCATCCAATGATGGAGAGTCATGCGTGCATGCTGTAGAGCGCTACCTGGATCGCGAGCATGATATGCTCAGCGCCGTTCGCTGCGCCTATCAAGACCTGGAAGGCGACTACGCCTTCGTCATCGGCTCGCTTGGTGATGGGCACCTGTATGCGGTCAAGAAAGGCTCTGGGCTGGCTGTCGGGCTGGGGGATGATTTCTCGTGTGTATCTTCGGATTTGCCTTCGATATTGCCTCTCACCCGCCGCATCCTGCGCGTCTACGATGGGGAAATTGTCATCTTGAACGCTGGTGGAGCGGAGATTCGCCGGGTTGAGGATGGCAGTCTCATCGAGCGCCACGCCGAAACCATCACCGAAAGCATGGAAGCCGTCCAAAAAGGCGGTTACGCCCACTTCATGCTCAAAGAAATCCATGAGCAAGCGGTGGTCTCTGGAGAACTCCTCCACTGGTTGGAAGGAGCTCAGGCGCTTGCCCCAATCTTGGAGCGCATTCAGAAAGCGCGCCACTTGTATCTAATCGGGTGCGGCACCAGCTACCATGCCTGCCTGTCAGGAGCGGTGTACCTGGGCAACCTTGCCCGCCGCGCGGCGATACCCGTGCTGGCGCCCCAGTTCATCGCCCAATACGCCCCAGCGCTCTCCCCACGCGATGTGGGCATCTTCGTCAGCCAGAGCGGCGAAACAAAAGATGTACTGAACGCCATCGAAGCTGCTCACCGCAGCGGTATGAACATCTATGGCCTGGTCAATGTGATCGGTTCCACCCTCACCCAGGCCAGCGAGCGCTGGCTACCCCTGGTGTGTGGATACGAAATCAGCGTCCCTGCCACTAAGACCTTCACCAACCAGGTGATCACATTTCTGTACCTCGCCTACCGGTTGGCAAACCGCAGCACGCAACCCCTTTTCGACCTTCCGCGCCTGATCCAACAGACCATACAGTACAGCGACGGACAAGTTGAACAGCTCGCCGTCGAGCTGGCGCAGTGCAACGATCTGTACTGCCTGGGTTATGGAATGACATACCCCATCGCCCTTGAGGGCGCATTGAAACTCAAGGAGATAACCTATGCGCATTGCGAGGGGATGCTGTCCACCGAATTCAAGCACGGACCGTTAGCTGCCGTCACCGAGGGGTACCCGGTTATATTTGTCGCCACCCAGCGCGATATTCCCCTGCTGGTGAGCGGTATCAATGAAGTCACCTGCCGCGGTGGGAAGGCGATCGCCATTGGGCCGCAGGATTCTCGCCTGCGCGCGAATGCTCACCAATTGCTAACTCTACCTCCTTGCGATGATGCCTTGAGCGCTCTGCTCGCCGTGCTCCCGCTGCAGTTGCTCTCCTATCATCTCAGCGTGCAGCGCGGCTTCGATCCCGACTTTCCCCGCAACCTGAGCAAAACCCTGACTGTGGATTAGGTTTCCTGCTTGTCTGCTATGCGCAAAATCCCCTTTAAGGACTGAACACCTTTGACCGACTACAGCCTCCCGTATGGGAAATCTAATCTCACCTTCTCGCTCCCCGACAATCTCCAGGTGGATGTGATCGCGCCGGTTCAAACGCCCGCTGCTCTTGACCCCGTGGGACTGGTGAATCACGCCCTGCTCCACCCAGCCGGCGGATCAGCTTTGCCTGCCTTGAGCCCAGCGCACCGCGCCGCTATTGCCATCAACGACAAAACCCGCCCCGTGCCTCACCGGCACCTGCTGCCTCCCCTGTTGACCACACTGGAAGCAATGGGCTTATCCCCTGAACAGATCACCCTGGTGATTGCCACCGGTGCACATCCTCCGATGCGTGAGTCGGAATTCGCTGCGGTTGTGCCGCAGGAAATCTTGAATCGATACCCGGTCGTCTGCCACAATGCTGACGATACCGCAGCCCTGCACTACCTGGGAGAGACCAGCCGCGACACTCCCGTGTGGATCAATGCCGAATATCTGAGCGCCGACCTGCGCCTGGTCGTGGGAAACATTGAGCCGCACCAATTCCAGGGCTTCTCAGGCGGCGTGAAGTCTGCTGCGATTGGGCTGGCAGGCCGCACCACCATCAATCACAACCATGCCCTGATGACAGACGCTTTCTCCGCGCTGGGCGAATTCGAGCGCAATCCTGCACGCCAGGATGTGGAAGAGATCGGCGCGATGATTGGCATCCACTTCGCTTTGAACGCTGTACTGAACGACCACAAAGAGATTGTCCACGTCCTGGCAGGCGACCCTCGCGCCGTGATGGCGCAGGGTATTCCGTTGGCGCGCCGGATTTGCCAGGTGAAGGTCGCTCAACCTTACGATTTGATCATCGCCTCTCCTGGAGGGCACCCTAAAGACATCAACCTGTACCAGGCGCAGAAGGGGCTGGCGCACGCCTGCCTGATCGCTGCCCCTGGCGCGACGGTGATAATCGCTGCTGCCTGCCCTGAAGGCACCGGTTCCCCGGGTTACGAGGCCTGGATGGCGGGTATGCGCAACCACGCCCAGGTTTTAGAACGCTTCGCCGCGGAAGGCTTCCGGATCGGCCCGCACAAAGCTTTCCAGATCTCTCGAGACGCCTCCAGATTCAATGTGCACTTTCTCAGCCAGATCGAGGCGTCTTTCGCAGAGCGATTGCTTCTCAACCCGATTTCTTCGCTACAGCCCTGTATCGATGCTGCGCTAGCGAGATTGAGCGCAGGCGCACGTGTGGCCGTGATGCCGATCGCCTCGGCAACCATTCCCTACATTGAACAGTCAGCCTGAGTGCGGGGTAAGGGGTTTGGCCGGGAACGTCTTGAACAACCAGAGGCTACCCAAGGTTTCCCCACCCTCAAGGTAACTCAACGAAGGAGAAATTGATGAAAATCGCCATTCAGACCAATGTTTGGAGCGCCGCCTATCACCAGGACTTACCTGCGTTGTTATCCGAGATACGCTCCGCCGGATATGATGGATTTGAAATCGGCGCCCACCGGCTTGACCTTTCTCGACCGGGCGTCTTTGCCGAGTTGTTGGCTTCCAGCCAGCTCGCTGTTGCCGGACTGCATATCCATGGTGAGCTGCACAATCCCCCATCGGTGGAGCCGCTGTACGATTTTTACACTCAGGCTGCTAAATTTGCCGCCGCAGTGGCGGCCCCTTTCATATTGATCAGCGGAAAACCAAAACAAAGTCCAAAAACAGAGCTGGAATTGGCCTCCGAACTTCAGGTGCTACAGCGCTTGAGCAAAATCTGCACAGATCACGGGCTGTCTTTGGGCTACCACAACCACTACTGGGAGCTGGAGCAGGGGTGCCGCGAACTGGATTATCTGGTTTCCCATTCCAGCCCAAATGACTTCGGGCTGGCGCTGGATATTGCCTGGGTGCACCGCGCCGGATACCAGCCCGCCAAAATCATCCACACTTACCGAGAGCGAATCAAATACCTACACATCAAGGATACCCTCTCAGATCGCTTTACCGACCTGGGAGAAGGGCAGGTGGACCTGGTGTCAGTCAAGCACGCCATTCAGTCCCTATCCTTGCCCTGGTTGACTGTGGAGCGCGACGAAGTCCTCCCCGATGCGCTTCACAGCGCGCAAGCCTGCCGCGAATACCTTCGCAATCTCTTCGCTTGAACCAATCTGGGAGCCGCAAAATGAACGAAAATACTCTGGGCGTCTGCATCATTGGCTGCGGTATGATGGGAACCATTCACGCCGAAGGCTGGTCGCGCCTTCCGCAGGCGGAAATCCGTGCGGTGGTGGACATTCGCCCCGAGCGAGCCCAAAAACTCGCTGAGATGTACCCTCCAGCGCAATGGTACACCGATTACCTACAGGCGCTCGATTTACCGGGTATTGACGTCGTCTCTGTATGCATTCCCACCAACCTGCACGCACACGCCGCCCTGGCTGCCATCCAACGCTCCAGGCATGTGTTGTGTGAGAAACCGATGGCTTTACACGTGCACGAAGCCCGGCAAATGCTTTCAGCGGCTGAACAAAAAGGGGTCAAGCTAGCCCTGGGGTTTATGCGCCGACATTCTCCTGTCATGACCGCCCTCAGAGATCACATCGCAGCCGGCAATTTTGGCAGACCGCTGTTCTACACTGCCACCGACTTCCGTGAAATCCGCCCAAAACTGGAGATGCACGATATGCACGCCAATGGCGGACCGGTGATCGATATGGCAGTCCATCTCTTCGACACCTGGAATTATTTGTTCGCTTCACAGGCCGAAGAAGTCTTCGCCCAGGGGTTGCGCCTGGGCCAGGGCCGGCCAGAGCTGAGCTCGGTTGACCACCTGGCCTGGGATACAGCAAGTATCACCGTGAGATACACCTCCGGCGATATCGGATCATTTCAAGTGTGTTGGGGGCTTCCCCCAGGTGCAAATCCCAAACCGTTCGCCGAGCGACTGCTCTCACCGGGTGGAGCGGTCGAGGCCAGCTTCGGCAGAAATCGCCAGCAGGCAGAATGGATGCGGGAATCGGGGCGTCAAGAAATCATCGCCGCCTGCGACGAAGACATGTACTACCGCCAGGTGGAAAGCTTTGCACAGGCCATTCTTCAGGATCAACCCGTGGTGGTCACCGGGGAGCACGGTCTGGCGGCTCTGGCCATCGCCAGAGCCGCTTTGGCATCCATCGAGCAACGAATTCCGGTGCACCTGGTCAATTAAGAGGCCCGGCAAAAAAGCAGGTCAACGAAAACGACGGCTGGTGTCGCATCAGGCGCATCACAGGTATAATTAGGTATCACTCGAAACTGGGGCGTCCCGAACAACACACCTGATGAGCATCTGGCGTAGGCGGCGTTTCATATGGATCATCACCCTGATGTTGGCGCAAGCCTGTGTCAGGGCAGCCAGCCTACCGACAACCAGGACGCCTTCAGCCAGCAGCTCGGCTCAGCTTTCCCCCACGCAACAGGTCACTGCGCCGATCGCTTCGCCGCAAGCGCAAACAACAGCACCCACTGCCCCTCAGGGGGAAGCACCGCCAGGACGGCACACACCTGTGGAGCAGGAAATTCACCCAATTGCGCTTGCCGGCCCCATCCAATCGCCCGAGGCGGAGATATCCGGGATGACCTGGATCCGGGATACGCTCATCTTATTGCCTCAGTATCCCGAACGATTCGGCGACCAAAACGCCGAGGGATATGTCTTTGGCATCCAGAAGTCCACGATCCTGGCTTACCTGGAGAACGCCAATCCACAACCCATCACTCCGCAGCCCATCCCATTCATCGCCAATGACCTTGGTAAGCTTGTTCCTGGCTACGAAGGCTACGAAAGCATCGCCGTGTCCGGCGATCAGGCGTATCTGACGGTCGAGACCAGCCGCGGCGCTTCACAGGGGCGACTGGTGATGGCAACCATCCTGGCCGACCTCCAGGCTATTGTGGTTAACAGCGCAGCGATCGTAGAAATACCCTCCTCGGTCGATACGCCCAACCACAGCTATGAATCTTTGCTCGTATTTGGACGAAGATTGGTCGCCATACATGAGACGAATGGCGCCGCCATAAATCCCTCACCCGTCGCCCCCACCTTCGGCCTGGACTTGACATTGGCCGACAACCTGTCTTTTCCAAATATCGAATTTCGCGTGACGGATGCCACTGCAGTCGATGAAAATGGCCGCTTCTGGATCATCAATTATTTCTTCCCAGGCGATCTTGCCCTGTATGCAGCAGATCCGCTTGGCGCTGAGTACGGTGCGCGGCAAGATCCTCCGCAGGGCATCGCCATCGAACGCCTGCTGGAGCTGCAATTCAGCGAAGCAGGCATCGAACTTGCCCCGGACGGTTACATACCCCTTCGGTTGGGCGAAGCTTCCCGCAATTGGGAAGCGATTGCCAGGTTGGATGAGCGTGGATTCTTGATTGCCACGGACAAATTTCCTTCGACAGTATTCGGATTTGTGAGCACCCCCCTGACTCCTTAACCCACCCAGGGTTTATAATTTCACCCATTGTCGCCTTCACAACAGCCCAAGCAAGGAGAAGGAAGCAAATGTCGGTTCACCCCTTACGGATTTTCAGCGGAACGGCGCACCCAGAGCTGGCGGCTGAAGTATCTCAACACCTGGGCGTGCCGCTGGGAAAATCCACCGCCAGGCGTTTACCCGATAGCGAAATCCATGTCATGATCGACGAAGTCGTGCGAGATCAGGATATTTTCCTGGTGCAGACCTGTTGCGCGCCGGTGAATGATAACCTGGTTGAGCTGCTGTTGTACCTGGATGCGTTCCGCCGCGCCAGCGCCCACTCGGTGAGCCTGGTGATCCCTTACTTTCCCTATGCGCGCCAGGATCGCATGGCGCGCGGCAGGGAGGCGATCAGCGCGCGCGTCGTGGCAAACCTGCTTGAAACCATGGGCGCCAACCGGGTCATTTTTATCGACATCCATAACCGCGCCATACAAGGCTTCTTCAATATCCCCGTCGACCCACTTTCCGCGATGCCGTTGCTGGCAGCCTATTTTCGCAAGCCAGAATACGCGGACGCCGCTATCGTCAGCCCAGATGTGGGACGCGCCGGTCTTGCAGGGCGGTATGCTGAGCTCACCAACTTGCCGCTCGTGGTCATGCACAAACGTCGCACCAGCTTTTCCACCACCGAGACCGCCCATGTTGTTGGCGACATCACCGGTCGCCGTCCCATCATCATCGATGACCTGATGGCGGGCGGCAGCGTCCTACGGCAGATCGATGCACTGTATGAACGCGGCGCACAGGGCAAAGCTTGTTTCGCTGTCACCCACCCGGTGCTGCTGCCCACAGCCCTCAGTTACCTGGATGAAGACGACCGCATCGAGAAGCTTGTCGTCACCAATACCATCCCGGTACCTCCAGAGAAACGTCACCCCAAGATCGAAGTGCTCTCCGTCGCACCCATGCTGGCAGAGATTATCCAACACATCCATCAAGGTCGCAGCATCTCCGCAAAACTGGTTCTTTCCTGAAAGGGCTGACAACTATGCACAAATCATCGAACTACCGCTGGTTCATCGTCGCCGTCTGTTTTGCATTCATGCTTCTTCACCAATCGGATAAGCTCTTGATCGGTCCGCTCACCTCCCAAATCATGGAGACCTTCCAGATCAACAGGGTGGAAATGGGTGCAGTGTTCTCGGGCGCTTTACTGGTAGGCGCCATTCTCTACCCCATCTGGGGATATCTCTACGATCGCTATGCCCGCTCGAAACTGCTTGCCCTGGCTTCTTTTATTTGGGGCTCAACCACCTGGTTGAGCGCTATCGCTCCTAACTACTCCATGTTCTTGGCCTCGCGTGCCAGCACGGGCATCGATGATTCCTCCTATCCAGGGCTTTACAGTTTGATTTCGGACTACTTTGGCCCAGCCATACGCGGCAAAGTTTATGGCATCTTGCAGCTTTCCCAACCGCTGGGGTATATGCTCGGACTGATCCTTGCCACCGTTTTGAGCAGCGCAATCGGCTGGCAAGGCGTTTTCTACTTGACCGGTTCGCTGGGGCTTGTGCTGGCGGTGGTGATCTTTTTTGGCGTTAAAGATGCGCCTCGCGGGCGCAGCGAGCCAGAGATGGCGGAGTTGGAGCAAATCGGCATCTATAAATTTGATTTGAAGATTGCCCTCCAGCTTTTCAAAAAACGCAGCCTGATCATGCTATTCATCCAGGGCTTCGTTGGCGTTTTCCCCTGGAACGTCATCACCTATTGGTTCTTTAGCTACCTGGAAACCGAGCGAAATTACGACTCTGGCGCTGTGCTAGGAACGATGGCGCCCGCCATTCTCGTGCTGGCGTCCGGTTATTTCGTCGGCGGCGCTTTTGGCGATTATTTCTTCAAACGAACACCGCGCGGCAGGGTATTGGTTTCCATGTTTGGCGTCTTGATGGGCGCGATACTGTTGACCCTCACGCTCAATGTGCCCATCGCTAACCAGACGCAGTTCCTCATCATGCTGATGGCGACGGCCCTATTCATTCCATTTTCTTCGGCCAATGTCATTTCAACTGTCTATGACATCACCTTACCGGAGGTGCGCAGCACCGCCCTTGCTGTGCAGTATTTCATCGAGAATGGCGGCGCCGCCATAGCCCCGCTGCTTGCTGGTATCATCGCCGAAGCGACTTCACTGCACACCGCGATACTGGTCATTTGTGTCAGCGCCTGGTTGATCTGCGCAGTCTTCCTGGGACTCACCACCTGGCTGGTGCCGCACGATATTCGCACCCTGCGCCAGCAAATGCGTGAGCGCGCTGAGCTGGAAAGAAAAGGCCTCGCTGCCTGACCTCGAAAGCCGCTCTCATCATTATGGATCGTCCTCGCAACGTGAGTAGCGCAAACGAAAAATGGTGGATCCTGGTCGCCATCGGTGCAGGCACCTTCATGTCCGCCCTGGACGTGAGCGTGGTGAACACCGTACTGCCGGTCATCAATCAAAGTTTCAATAGCCAGATCGCTACCGTTGAATGGGTGGTCATTGTTTATCTGCTGCTGGTCAGCGGGATGCTGCCGGGCTTTGGTCGGTTGGGCGATCTGCGCGGTCATAAAATCATCTACATCGCCGGTTTCTTCGTATTCATCTTCAGCTCGGTGCTGTGCGGCTTCTCCACTTCGGTCGGCGCACTGGTCGCAGCTCGCGCCCTGCAAGCCCTCGGCGCCGCCATGCTTTCAGCCAACTCACCCGCTATTCTGAGCAAGAGCTTTCCCGCCAGCCAGCGCGGCCAGGCACTGGGCTTACAGGCGACGATGACCTACCTGGGGCTGACCGTGGGGCCATCCCTGGGAGGCTGGCTGACAGAATTGATTAGCTGGCAGGCAGTGTTCTTCATCAACCTCCCCGTTGGCGCGATCGCGCTCTTGATGAGCTGGAAATTCATCCCCATGGATTCTGGCGGTGAGGTTCGTGAACCCTTCGATGGGTTTGGGGCGATCTTGTTCATGGCTGGTCTCACCAGCCTGCTCTTGGGAATGAATCAAGGCCACAACTGGGGGTGGCTTTCTCCCCAAATCCTCTCACTGTTTCTATTTGCAGCAAGCTGCCTGGCGCTCTTCGCCTGGCGCGAACAGAACACCCGCTCTCCCATGCTCGACCTGCGCTTGTTCCGCTCGCGCATGTTCTCGGCGTCTGTGATCAGCGCGGTGATCAATTACATCTGTGTCTACAGCATCATTTTCTTGATGCCATTTTATCTTTTGCAGGGGCGCGGCCTGAGTCCTTCTCAGGCAGGGCTGTTACTGACCACGCAGCCAATTGTCATGGCATTGGTCGCCCCCCTCTCTGGCACGCTCTCCGATCGCATCGGTACACTGCTTCCCACCACAATCGGTATGGGCATTCTTGCCATTGGGATGTTTTTGCTCTCTCGCCTGGGCCCTGAATCACCCCGCCTTGCCATTGTCCTCTGCCTCACCATTACCGGCCTGGGAATTGGCACCTTCATATCACCCAACAGCAGCGCGCTTCTCGGTTCGGCTCCTCGCCAAAGGCAGGGCATTGCCTCTGCGCTGATGGCCACGGCTCGCAATGTGGGCATGGTTTTGGGAGTGGGCATCTCTGGCGCCATTTTCACCACCATCTTATCCCATTCACAGGCGGAGCCCGGCTCTCTCTTTCATGCCGCCTCGGTAAGTTTTCTGGTCGCTGCCGGGATCGCGATCTTAGGCGTGCTGAGCTCTTCGGTGCGGAATAGTCCCCACCCCAATGATATCCATTTCACGCCATCCAATTAACAACATGAATGAAACATCGAATTTAACCACACCACAATCAAACCGCTCAGGCTGCATCCAGCCAATCATCGCCTTCATCACCGCTTCCTGGATCGCTTTGATCAGTTATGGCAAGGTGGGTCTCGAGTACCTGCTTACCTCATCTTTCATGGCGCTTCCCAGTTACATCTGGGGAGCACTGGCAATTGGACAAGTTTTGCTGCTGGGGCTGCCATTATTGCTCCTGGCCTGGTTGTGGAAAGATACCATCTACCGCGCCATCTACCGCGCCTGGCTCACCCCGCTCGCTTTCCTGGCGCTGAACCTGCCATCTTACCTGTTGCCCCAGTCGGCTGCCAATGCTCGCGCCGTTTACCAGATCGGAACCGCAATCCTCTTCTCAACGAGCGTGTGGTTTTTTTACTTCCGCAGGGGCGTTCGAATAGAATCTCAGGACAATCATCAGCATCGCGCGCTTTCGCCGCTAACCACGCTGACCCTGGCCGGCCTCTTCACCTTACCATGGATGGCGATGGGAGCTGCCGGATCTTTGTTTGAAATGTTTCTGCAGCTTGGCTCAGCCTTAGCTTTCGGACTGGCGGCTGCGCTGGCTTACAGCATGATCTTGCCTCCATATTTTCCAGATTCATCCCGCGCTTCCCCTTTGCCCTACGCTTCTTTCCGAATCGGCTTTGCTGCCAGTGTCAGCTTGCTTCTCCTGGCAAGCGGCACCACGTTCAGCTTTGGCGCCATGCAAATCCTGTTGATGATCAGCCTGCCAGCCTTGGGTTGGGTTCTGAGCACCGGCTATGGGTTTGCGCACCTACGCAGTGCAACCGGCGCGCCTTCGCTGTCCCTCAAAGCGTTCTTCCCGATCACCTTGTTGCTGGGATTGAGCGCCGCAGCGCCCATGATGTGGTTCGACCCAGACGAATTGGCCTTGATCATCACCGCCATGCAGGGCGAGGTCATTTTTTGGGCCGGGTATGCTGCATCCGCCTGCCTGGCATTGAGCCTGGCCTCTGCGATCATCATCAACCTGGCTGCCCGGTTTCAAGACCAAAAACCAGGTCGCAGTGCACAATTGGCTGGCCGGCTCATGGCTGGGCTTATCCTGATTTCCTTGCTGGGCGCGCTCACTTTGAAGTTGCGCAGCGGCCTACACGGGGATGGTCTCTTCGTGATCATGGATACCCAGGCTGATCTGCGCAGCTCTGCAACGGTTGCTGATCCCAGGCAAAGACGGATGCAGGTTTACCGGTCGTTGGTGGAGCATGCCAATGCCTCCCAGCAGCAACTGCGCGCCTCCCTGGACCGCTGGGGGGTCTCCTACACGCCCTATTACCTGGTTAACGCCATCCAGGTCCAGGGGGGACCTTTGCTACGCTGGTGGCTCAAACAACAGCCTGGAGTATCGCGCGTCCTGGACAACCCCTGGATGCGCCCCTTACCTCGCCCTCTTCCAGTCAACACCGGACAAGCCCCAGCGCCCGGCCAGGTGCCCTGGAACATCTCAATGATCCAGGCAGACCGGGTTTGGGAAGAATTCGGCGCCCGCGGCCAGGGCATCCTCATCGGCAATTCTGATAGCGGTATGCAGGCGGATCACCCGGAGCTCCGTGACTCCTACCGCGGCGCAAGTGGTTCCAACGACTATAACTGGTACGATCCTTGGTATCACACGCAACGACCCACTGATAGCGGCGGGCATGGCACCCACACCCTGGGTATCGTGCTGGGCAATAACACCGGCGTAGCCCCGGAGGCGCAATGGATTGGCTGCGTCAACCTGGCGCGCAACCTGGGAAACCCGGCTCTGTACCTGAGCTGCCTGCAGTTCATGCTCGCCCCATTTCCCCTGGATGGCGATCCTTTTAGAGATGGACGCCCCGAGCTCGGCGCTCAGGTGCTCAACAACTCTTGGGGTTGCCCAGACATGGAAGGCTGCGATGATGAGTCGCTCGAGCCTGCAGCGCAGGCGCTGCGCGCGGCTGGCATATTTGTGGTCGTGTCCGCAGGCAATGATGGACCCTTTTGCGGCTCTTTGACCACGCCCCCCGCAATTTATGAGGCCGTGTTGTCAGTCGGCGCGGTGGACTCGCAAGGTTCTCTGGCTATCTTCAGCAGCATCGGGCAAGATCCCGCTGCACCGCCAAGCGTGATTAAACCCGATCTCGTGGCGCCTGGCGTAGAGGTGCTCTCGGCGTTTCCCAACAGCTCCTATGCGGTTCAATCAGGCACTTCTATGGCAGGCCCCCACGTTGCCGGCGTGGTCGCCTTGATCTGGTCAGCCAACCCGGCGCTGATCGGCGACATCGAAGCCACCGAACGTATCCTCTTATCCAGCACCACCCCATATACGGGTGGGCTGCCAGACTGCCCTGGGGCAGACGCTACACCCAGCACAGCCGTGGGTTACGGTGTCGTGAACGCATACCGCGCTGTGCAGCTTGCTCTGCAGGCAAGATGACCACCCGCCAGAGCAACTTTTGGATCCTATTGGCGTATATCAATAGGAGATTGCCACGACCAGCACAAGCGGGTAAAAACCACCCGAAGCTGGTCTACTCATGACATATTTGTCATTTCTTCATTTGAGTGCCGCCTGGCGGCATAGCCGAATCTCGCAATGAGAGCTAAGATCAAATAAGGAGTCAAAGATGGAAGATCGCAGTGGTTGCCTGGGTGGTTTGCTGAAGCTGTTCTTGTTGGGCTGGCTGTTCGATTGGCTTCAGGATAATTTCGGCTTTGGCCGCGGCGCTTCTTGCACGGGTTGCGGTTGCGGGATCATCCTGCTCTTGCTCTTCATGATGTTCGCCTGCTCGATCATCACAGGCACAGACTGGTTCCGATTCACCTTCTAGCCGACGCTCCTGATAACTCCAACCAGGTAGAGCTGGCTCTGCCTGGTTTTCATTTTCAAACATTAACCAGTTATTGACATGTCGTTAAAGCTTGTCTGGTATCATAACGTTGCTGAGAAATCCAACAGGGGCAGCAGCAGGATTTCAAAGTTTGGTAGAGCGAACTTCTCTCCTCCCGGGGCCGCCGGCTGTCCTCCCACAGCCGGCGGCTTAGCTTTTCGTTCCCAGGGACAGCAAACATCGTCGGCCAGCAAATTCGCTCGACTCATGCTATCATGATAGCAATCAAAGCAATCGGGAGACGACACTTGACGCACATTATCACGGATACCACATCGACATTGACGCCATCTGAAGCCGAGCAATTCGGAATCCCCTTGATTCCCCAGATTGTGAACTTCGGAGAGGAATCTTTCTATGAAGGGCGCGATCTCGATATCGAGACCTTTCTAAAGCGCCTGAAAAACTCGCGCACATTGCCCAAGACCGCCGCGCCGCCACCGGAGTTGTTCGCCGAGCAGTTCCAGCGTTTGGCGCCCACGGGTGAACCAATCATCTGCATTCATCCGTCGGCCGAGGTCAGCGGCACGGTGCGCTCCGCGACTGTGGCTGCTATGGATTTTCCATCTGCTGACATTCGCATCATCGATACGCGTCTGATTGCCAGCCCGATGGCCACATTGGTATTGCTGGCAGCTCGTTGGGCGCGCCAGGGAATCTCTGCAGATGTGATTGTGAACAACATCAAGCAAATGATCCCCCGCTGCCGTATCTATTTCCTGGTGGATACGCTGGAATATCTCGCCCGGGGCGGACGCATTGGCGGCGCATCAGCCTTACTTGGCAGTGTGCTGCAGATCAAACCGATCTTGATGCTGAGAGATGGAAAAGTAGACCAGTTTGAAAAAGAGCGCACCCTGCGGCGGGCGCTGATGCGGCTCAAAGAAGTGGTCATCGAGCAAATCGCGCCTGGAGAGCAAGGCTACCTCTCCATCATGCATGCTGGCGTGCTTGAACAGGGCCAGGCGCTGGCGGAAGAGCTCAAGGCCAGCCTTGGACTGGCGCAGGTGCCCATCCGAGAAGTTCCCCCTGCCATCATCACCCATGGCGGCCCGGGTATTTTGGGAGTTGGTTTCTTCACACCTGAATGAGTCTTGAGATGATCTGGAATCAATCCTGGCGGGAGGCGACCTGGGAGAGCCTCCAGCAGCCTTGGGACCTGGTGGTCATCGGAGGCGGCATCACCGGCGCAGGTATCCTGCGTGAAGCCTCACGCGCCGGTTTGCGCGCCCTGCTCCTGGAACAGTCAGATTTTGCCTCGGGCACATCCAGCCGGTCTTCGAAGTTAGTGCATGGCGGCTTTCGCTACCTGAAAAATTTTCAGATTAGACTGACCAGGGAATCGGTGCGCGAACGTGAGCGCCTGCTCAAGCAGGGCCGCGGCCTGGTAACTCCCCTGGGTTTCTTGATGCCAGCATACGAAAGCGACCGGCTCCCTGCCTGGATGCTGGGCGCGGGGCTGATTCTCTACGATCTGCTGGCGCTCTCCTGGAGCCACCGCTATTACGACGCCTTTGACCTGCGCGAGCTCTGCCCCCAGCTCAACGAACAAGGACTGCGCGGTGGGTACCGCTTTTTCGATGCCCAGACCGATGACGCTCGCCTGGTCTTGCGCGTGATCCGGGAAGGGGTTGCCTCCGGCGGCGCGGCGCTGAATTACACTCAAGTCGAGGGTTTGCTGCGCCGACCTTCCACTTCCAGGGTGTGCGGCGTGCAGGTCGCGGATAGAATCCGCGGGCAAACGACCGAAGTGCAGGCTGCGGCAGTCATCAATGCCACCGGCGCCTGGGCGGACGATCTTCGACAGGAGATTGGCGCCCCACCTCGATTGCGGCGCTTGCGCGGCAGCCACCTGGTATTGCCTTCTCAACGGCTGCCGCTCACTCGCGCCGTTAGCCTATGGCATCCCTGGGATCAACGCCCGGTGTTTGTATTCCCCTGGGAGGGTGTCATACTGGTTGGCACCACCGATGTAGACCACACCCAGAATGATTTGATGAACCCGGTGATCACAAAAAAAGAACTGGCCTATCTGCTCCTGGCGCTTCAGTTCGCCTTCCCTGAACAGGCAATTTCCGAGAAAGATGTCTTGGCCACCTTCTCAGGTATCCGACCAGTGGTCAACACAGGCAAAGCCGATCCATCACGAGAATCTCGCGAACATGTCCTGTGGGACGAAAATGGCTTGATCACCGTAACGGGCGGCAAGCTGACCACCTTCCGCTGTATGGCAACTGCCGCCTTGAAAGCTGCCTGCCGCAACATGCCAGGCTGTCCAAAATATCGCCCGAGCGACTTTGTTTTGGATCAACCCCCAGACGCAGATTTGCGTCTGAACAATATCCATCGCAAGCTGCTCACCCGCCTGATCGGGCGATATGGCAGGCATGCCGAACAGATCATCGCATGCGCTGCTCCTGGAGAGATAGAAAAAATTCCTGGCACACCCTACCACTGGGCTGAGCTGCGCTGGGCAGCGCGCGCCGAAGCGGTGCAGCATCTGGACGATCTGCTCCTGCGGCGTGTGCGGTTGGGGTTACTGTTGCCAGAGGGTGGTCTGGATGTGATGGAATCAATTCGCGGCATCGTTCAGCCCGAACTTGGTTGGGATGAAGCCCGCTGGCAGCAGGAGTGTCAATCTTATTCGGAGCTCTGGCATCGCTGCTACCACCTGCCCCGGCAGTGAGCGCTCCTCTTCCATAAACGGAACCATCCCAAACCCCTTGTCGAGGATCCCATGACTGAAAAAGACCTGATACTGGCCTTGGACAATGGAACGCAAAGTGTGCGCGCCTTGCTTTTCGACCTGCACGGAAGCCTGCTGGCAAAAGCGCGTGTACCGATCGAGCCATACTTTTCGCCAGCGCCTGGACTGGCCGAACAACATCCACAAGTTTTCTGGCAGGCGCTCTGCCAGGCCTGCCAGAAACTGTGGAGCCTTGAAGGCGTCGACAAAGAACGCATCGCCGGCGTCGCGCTGACGACCCAGCGCTCCACCATGATCAACCTCGACAAGAACGGGCAACCGCTGCGCCCGGCGATCGTGTGGCTCGATCAGCGGCGCACACAAGGGCTGAAACCCGTGGGAGGCTTATGGGGGTTGGCATTCCGCATCGCGGGCATGACGCGCACCGCGGCGTATTTGCAGGCGGAGGCCGAGGCGAACTGGTTGCGTACACACCAACCACAAATCTGGGAAGCCACCCACAAGTATCTCTTGCTATCCGGTTATTTAACCTACCGCATGACGGGTCGCTTTGTCGACTCGGTGGGCTGCCAGGTTGGCTACCTGCCCTTCGACTATAAAAAGCTTACCTGGGCAGCAAGCTGGGATTGGAAATGGCAAGCGGTGCCCATTCGTCGCGAGATGTTGGTGGAATTAGTGCCCCCCACCCACCTCTTAGGCGAGATTTCAGCGTCGGCCGCGCAAGAAACCGGCATTCCAAAAGGCTTGCCGCTGATCGCTGCCGCCGCTGACAAAGCCTGCGAGGTGATTGGCTCTGGCGCATTGCAACCACATATCGGCTGTTTGAGCTACGGCACCGCCGCCACCATCAATACCACCCATAGGCGATATATCGAGGCTATTCCACTCATCCCCCCTTACCCCTCGGCCGTTCCGGGGGCGTACACCCTGGAATTTCAAATCTACCGGGGCTATTGGATGGTCAGTTGGTTCAAACAAGAATTTGGACTCCACGAGCAACGCCTGGCGGATGAACGTGGCGTCGAACCCGAGGTCATCTTCGACGAGCTTGTTCAACGCATTCCGCCTGGCTCACAGGGCTTGTTTCTCCAGCCGTATTGGTCGCCAGGCTTGAAACTTCCGGGACCGGAAGCGCGCGGCGCAATCATTGGCTTCGGCGATATCCATACCCGTCCGCATATTTACCGCGCCATCCTGGAAGGGCTGGCTTATGCCTTGCGCGAAGGCGCAGAGAGGACCGTCCGCCGTTCTCACATCCCCATCACCGAGCTGCGCGTGGCTGGCGGAGGCAGCCAGAGCAACGCAGCCATGCAGCTCACCGCAGATATTTTCGGCTTGCCCACCAGCCGACCCCACGTTTACGAGGCTTCTGGCTTGGGCGCAGCGATCGATGCTGCGGTGGGTCTGGGATTGCATCGCGACATCGAGAGAGCGGTCGCCAGCATGACCCACCTGGGCGATACTTTTCATCCCGATCCCCAGGTACACGCCCTGTACGACCAGCTCTACAAACGGGTATACTTGCGCATGTACCATCAATTGCGCCCCTTGTACGAAGAGTTGTACCGTCTTTCACCTTAGCGGGTTGTAATTTTTTGGAGATAGCCTATGGAGAACCACTCGTCGCTGCCATCCAGATTGCGAGAAATTATTGAGGATTTCCAATACAGCGAAGGACGCGAGAAGATCGAACTGCTCATTCAATATGCGGAAAACATGCCCGAAATCCCAGCAGAGCTGCAAAGCAATCACTCTGAAATGGAAGCTGTTGAAGAATGTATGACGCCGGTTTTCGTGCAAGCTCAGCTACATAACGGGAAATTGAACTTCTATTTTGATGTGCCGCGCGAGTCCCCCACCGTGCGCGGTTTTGCCGCCATCATGGGTGAAGGACTGAGCGGCTGCTCGCCCCAGGAAGTCCTCGCCATACCGAACGATTTTTTCAAGCGCATGGGTTTAGAACAAGTGCTGACCATGCAGCGGATGAACGGGCTGAGCGCCATCCTGGCGCACATGAAGCGGCTGGCCGCCCAATCGCTCAGCGATTGAACCTCGCCGGAGCGCTGTTCGAATTATTTTTCACCCAAAAAGATCCATGGTGAATGTTTCGCAGGTTCTCACCCGCTGGCGCGCTGATGCACAGGTAGGTGACCAGATCACTACCTGGCGTTCTACACCAGCGCGCCCGGCTTCCCTGGTGGATTTCCCTGCCGATTTGCACCCGGCTTTGCACGACGCGCTGAAAGCAGCCAACATTCACGCCCTCTACTCCCACCAGTTTCAAGCCTGGGCGCAAATCCGTGCCGGAAACAGCGTCGTCATTGTCACCGGCACTGCCAGCGGTAAGAGCCTGTGTTACCAGCTACCAGTCCTCAATGAGCTGCTCAGAGATGAGAATAGCCGGGCTTTGTTCCTCTTTCCGACGAAAGCGCTGGCGCAAGACCAGCTAGAGAGCCTGCACAAGTTGTGGTCTCGGCTTCCCCTGGATGTGCAGGCCGGTGGATTCCCGGCTGCAGTCTACGATGGCGACACACCTGCCAGTCAAAGATCATCGATCCGCAAGACGTCGCACATTGTCTTGTCCAATCCCGATATGTTGCACACCGGCATTCTGCCGCACCACGCCCTCTGGGCAGAATTCTTCCAAAATTTGCGCTACATTGTGCTGGATGAGTTGCATATCTATCGCGGGATTTTCGGCTCGCACGTCGCCAATGTGCTGCGCCGTCTCAAACGCATCACTCGATTTTACGGTTCTTCTCCGCAGTTCATCCTCACTTCCGCAACGATTGCCAACCCACAGGCTCATGCGGAAAGAATCACGGCGCAACGCGTCCGTCTGATTGATCAGGATGGTTCTGGAAAAGGGCCTCGCCATTTCCTGTTTTACAATCCACCACTGGTGGACGAGAGTCTTGGCTTGCGGCGCAGCGCGTTGCTGGAGAGCGTGCGCCTGGCAGATGATTTACTGGCCTATGATATCCAAACGGTGCTTTTCGGGCGCACCCGGCGCACGGTGGAGCTGGTGCTCACTTATCTCCGCCAGCAATCAGGCGCTTCGGACAACTCGGTGCGCGATAAAGTGCGTGGCTACCGCGGCGGTTATTTGCCAAATCTGCGCAGGGAGATCGAAGCTGGCCTGCGCAGCGGACAGGTGCGCGCCGTGGTCGCTACCAACGCCCTCGAACTGGGCATGGATATTGGCGGCATGGAGGCGTCAATATTAATCGGTTATCCCGGCAGCATCGCGGCCGCCTGGCAGCAGGCCGGGAGAGCCGGGCGAGGCCAGGAAGTCTCTGCCGCAATATTGGTCGCCACTGCAGACCCCTTGGACCAATACCTGTGCCGCCACCCGGATTATTTCTTTGACCGCTCTCCCGAGCAGGCTTTGATCAACCCCGAAAATCCGCTTATTCTTCTCGACCACCTGCGCTGCGCCGCCTTCGAGCTACCCTTCATTCAGGGAGAAAACTATGGCGACCTGTCCGCCGACCAGCTCGGTGAGTACCTGGAATTCTTGATCAATGAAGGCGTGCTGCACACCTCCAATGGGCGCTATTTCTGGATGGCCGACAGTTACCCAGCCCAGAAAGTCTCCCTACGCAGTGCATCGCCCGAAACGGTGGTGCTCCAGGTTGTAGACGAATCCGGCAAGTTGTCGGTGATTGGAGAAGTGGAGGCAAATCGTGCGGCCTGGCTGGTGCACAGCGGCGCAGTGTATTTGCATGAAGCTCAAAGTTATTCAGTCCGCAACCTGGATTTGGAGAACGGAACCGCCCGCTTGATTGCCGAGCAAAACGATTATTACACCGAGCCGCGCGGCAATGTGACCGTCTCATTAGTGGAACTCACCGCCAGTCATCCAGTTGTTGGAGGGTGCAAGCATCAAGGTGAAATTCTTGTCACGCATCAGATCATCGGCTTCCGCAAATTGCGTTGGTACACCCATGAAATGCTCGGTTTTGAGAACCTGGACTTGCCCCCCAGCGAGCTGCTCACCACCGGCTATTGGGTGAGCCTCTCTGAACAAACGGTGAATGATCTGCGCCTTGCGGGTTTGTGGCGCAATGAACCAAATAATTATGGGCCAGATTGGCCGCGCCTTACCGAGCTGGTCCGTTCACGCGATGGCTATCGCTGCCAGGTGTGCGGCAAACCCGAGAGCCAACGCGCCCACGATGTCCACCACAAAATACCCCTGCGCGCCTTCGCCCAGGTGGGAGGCCCTCCGCCCTACTTGATGGCCAACCGCCTCGAAAACCTGGTCACTTTGTGCAGCGACTGCCACCATCGCGCCGAGACCGCTGTGCGAGTGCGTTCAGGTCTGGCAGGGCTGGGATACGCACTCGGACACATCGCCCCCCTGTTCTTGATGTGCGATCCAGGCGATCTGAGCGTTCACTCCGACCCCCAGTCGCCGCTGGCAGAGGGTCAACCCAGCGTGCTGATCTACGATCAAATTCCCGCCGGCATCGGCTTCAGCCAACGTTTATACGAGATCCACAGCGACCTGCTGAAGGGAGCGCTTGATCTCGTCGCCAGTTGCTCTTGCAGCGATGGTTGTCCCTCCTGCGTTGGCCCCGGAGGCGAGAACGGTCTTGGTGGTCGGCAGGAAACTCTGGCGATCTTGCGCTGTCTCACGGCTCAACCAGCTCAGGCTCCTTCTGCAGACGCAGCAGCAACAAACCAGTGAGTATCATCAGGCTGCCGATGAGCTGTGCCGGAGTCAACCGTTCCCCCAAAAGTAGGAAAGCCCACAGGGCAGTCATTCCTGGCTCCAGCGTTGCGATCAGGTTGGCGATGCTGGCAGGCAGGTAGCCCAGGCTGACTGTGTACAAACCGTAGCCACCAATCGTCGGTAGGATACCCAGGGCAATCAGCAATCCCCAGCCTGGCAGGGATGCACCCAAAGAAAACAGCTCCCTGGCAGTGCCCAATGACTCGCGCAGATCGAGGGGCAGCGCTGGCGATAGAAACAAGTTGAAACCCAGCAACAACAGGCTGGCGGTCCCGAAGCTGAACCACAGCGCCGACCAGGGATCGATCTGTCGCCGGGATGCTTCTCGCCCCATCAGGCTGTAACCCGCCATCCCCAACCCCGAGGCTAACCCCGCCAGGATGCCGATAGGTTTCACCGCCCAATACTGCGCTTGCCAGGCGTCCGCCACCAACACGGTACCCGCTAGGCTGAGCAAGATCGCCCCAATCTTCACCCAGCCCAATTTCTCTTTGAAAAGCCGCCATCCCACCAACGCAGTGATCCCCGGAGAGCTATATGCCAGCACCGTTGACACCGCAGCGCCGTTCAACGCTACAGATAGCGTCCATAGCGAGTTAAAGAAGGACAGCACCCCGCCATACGCCGCAAGAAACCACCAGTCTTTCCTTTGGATTCGCAGTCGTTGTTGGAAGAAAAGCGCAAATACCACTCCCACGACGAGAAATACGATCAGGTCGCGCCAAAAGGCCAGGGGCAATGGCAACATGCCATACTGTTCGGTCAGGTGTCGGATGAAAATGGCCGTAAAAGACCAGAACACCGTGCTGGTCAGGCAAATGGCATAGCCCTTTTTTTGCCGCGACTCGGTTTTCACCGCCTGGGCGTAGCTGGTCATCGGATGATACTCCGACCCTTATTCGAATGCAGTAGCGGCAGGAGGCTCCTCTGCTTTGTAACGAATCACAAAGAAACCGCGCAGCGCCTCGCCTGTCGATTGCTTGATGTCGATCCCCTGGCTCGGTTTAGTCAGGTTCAAACTCAGCGTGGGTGTGATGCCCGGGTGATTGGGATCGTACAGCGAAATGGTCATCCGGCGCGTGCCCTCATCGAATTCGTAACCTATCGCCAGCACCTGGTGATTCTGGGTTGCGCTCGCTCCATGCTTCGAGCGAATCAGCGCCAGTACCACCGGCTTTTTCTGATCCAAAGAGCGGCGCAACTTTGGCACTTCATAACGCGCTGTGCGTAGGGCAACATCCAGATCATCCCGCAACATCCACTCCAGGACGGTGGGTATGGTGAGCAATCCAAAGCTGTCCAGTTGCCGGTTCCACAGGTAGAGCAGATAGCGCGTGTTGATCTCCTCGACTCGCTTGTAGCCGGGCACCGGACGGTCGCTATAAAAATAATCCAGGGCAGCGAAACACATGCCTCCACACAGCCCATAAATGACGTCACCCAGGTCGACTTGCCCAACGAACGGCAGCTTGAAGGTCGCCGAGAAGGGAAATGGGAAGCTATTCACAAATTTGAAACCGTGCTGCTGAGAGAGAAACGCTGACTTTGCCTGGATCACACCATCCTCCTTTGGAAATCGCAATCTTCAGGCCGCTTTCAGAGCGGTTTCTAACAATTCTCGCACGCCGGTCACGCGGTCGGGAATATTGACACCGAAGCGCCCAAAGAATGTCACGCGTCCCGAATCCACGTGATCATAACCTGAATACAAGGTGTAGCCCAGCAACCCCATGGTGATGCCGCCGCGCACTACCTCGATCGCCGGCAACAATCCAGCAATTGTACCTGCAATACCGGGGTTGATCAAAGTGATCGCCGCCACCAGGGTGGTTATACTTTCCGGCACGGCACCCAAGAGCTTGACAAATTTTTCCACCCAGGCAACTTTCGCGTGAAAGCTATCCGCCAGGGTGAGCACGCTTTGTGTGATCTCATCCAGCTTCTGCGCATCGGCTTTCGTGCCCTTCAGCCATTCTGCCAGGTCTTTTTGTGTCGCTTCAATCGCAAATAAGGTGCTAACCAACTGGTCTGCCAGGTCCGGGACATCGTCTTCTTTCTCGTGGCTGGAACGCAGTTCTTCGATCCATTCCTGCACTTTTTTGCGCGCCTCCGCCTCGGTTTCTTTTCCAAGCAAGTTGAGCACCCAATCGTACGCCTGCAGCATCAGGCGAAAGGCGCTGCGCAGCAGCGCTTTGACCTTTTCGTTGATGCCGCTGGCGATCTTGTCCATCAATTCACCCAGCTCTTTGCTGACCGGTCCCAACGCCCTCTTTAACATCCCGGGGTCCAACTCGAACAGTTTATCTAGCGCCAGGCTGCTGGTTTTGCTTGCCGCTCGAGAGATATTGCGCAGGCTGCGCTGCACCTGGTTCTGCAGGGCTTTGCATGCCTCCTCGAAGTTTGCCGAGGGTGTTGACCGGGCGCGTGTCTCTTCCAGGTACGGCGCCAGGCCGGCGTCCAATGGTTGCTCGAGATAATCTGCCAGGCTATTGATCGCAGTCACAGCTTCCACAGCGCGTGTGGAAGCGCCTTTACGGCCGCGCAGTTCTGCTTCGGCTGATTCTACCAGCGCCAAAGCTACCTCGAACTCTGCATTGGCTTGCAGCAGCAGCTTCACTTCCGCCGCCTGGCGGATTTCCTGTGAGTCGGCTTCCAGGTATGCGCGGTTTGCCTCAGCCAAAGTGACCGAGAGATCAGCGAGTTTATCGGCGCGCTGCGCCAGGATCTCTGCATCAACCTGGCCTGGACCACCGCGCGCAGCCTCGATTTTTATTCCCGGAGGGGCGGCGAAAAGATTGCGCAGTTGGCTGGTGTATGCTTTGACATTTTCCTCATACCGGTTGTTGCTCATAGAATTTCTCCTTAAACATGATTCTGAACTGATGGTTCTGTTCCTGCTCCAACCTGGTGTTTCACCGGAAGCGAGGCAAATCAAATGCCGAGAAACACCTCCAAAACATTGCGGTAAGCCGCTGTTCTCTTCACCGGCATATACTGAACGCCTGGCGACTTACTCAGCCACCCAATTTCCCAATCCGTACCGCAGTGATTGTCCCCTCGTTTGTTTTCACCTCTTGAACGACCTTGATATCTGCAGAAACCTTCAAACCATCCGCTGTGATCTCATCGATCACTATCCCTTCAACTGTTCCGCCTTTCAGGTTTGCTTCAACAACCTGCTGGATGCTAAATTTCAAATTTTCTGCGCTCGGAGAATCTTTTTGTGTGATCGGCGGGAAAAGCACGCCATCCGTGGCTCTCAGATAGAGCGTCGGCACCCCCCATTCCACACCCTTTTCAGAGGACTTGTGTAGCATCGCCAACCTGCCAGCGGTAACCGCCTCATCGATCGTCAGCCCGGCTGCCAGGCTGAGATAGAAAGCCTGGCTGAACAGAATCGCCATGTCATCCAGCACTTTGTACTGCATGGCAAGCACTGCCGGGATGCCAGCCGCAATCAGCGCTGGCGCCACTCCGGTCCAGCCAGATTTGCCATTGATCCTGCCCGACTCGCATGCGCCAAGCACGGTTAATCGCACACCCGCTGCCGCCAGCCTGTCCGCCAGTGCGTTGGCAGCCAGGTAAGCCGGTTTGCGGTCCGCTTTTTCCTTGATCAGCAGCAAACTGCCCCAATCATCTTGATCTTTGAACTGCCCGTGCCCCGAAAAATGAAAAATATCCGGCTTAGTGGTGAGCGCGGCATCCAGCTCTTCTTCGGTCACATCTTCGATGACCGGCTGCCACTTGAGCGTGACGCCTTCGACCCTGAAATCACCCAACGCTTTCTCGAGCACGCGTTTTTCCTTCGAGAGTTTTAATGTTGGAATGCCAGGCGCCTCGGGGTTGGCCATCGCCGCCAGCATGCGAATACTTCCCTGGTCGCTCATCCCCAGGTTAGGAAGCGGACCTTCCTTCGGTGGATGGCGCACCAGGGAAATCTTCGGCTGCAACACCAGAAAATGCGAGCGATTGACCTCACCCTCGGTCAGTTGCAGGTAGCAGTACTCCCAGGGAATTTGCTGCAGTTCAACATCGCGTATGAGCAAACGCAAGCGGATACCGCCTTCCAACGGCGCCTGCCGCACCGCGGCAACGAATTTCTCGCGCATCGGGCCGGCTGGCAACAGGCGATTCAGCAGCTCTTTACCCAAAGGGATCAAATCCTCAACATAGATATCCTTGGCTTCCAGAGCGTCGAGATCGGTTTGGATGGCATCGAGTTTTAGCTCCACACGCACCGGCTCCGGCTCGCCCCATTCTGCAGAAGGCGGCATTGCCACAGTGTAGCTACCGTCTTTATAATCCCGCAGTTCGAGCAAAAAATCTTTGTAGTCACGTGTTTTCACCATGGCTCACCTTCAATCGACTTCGGCTTCGACCACAATCAACTCATCTAAGGAAACCCTGGATTGGTCTGGCAGGCGAATCTGCGCCTGCAGCGTGTAATAGCCTTCCTGGTTGGGGGCGATCAGCACCGCTTCGTACCTGCCTGGAGCGCCCTGCTTCTCTTTGAGGCGAGTGCGTACCACAGAAGGCGACTGGTGCACTTCCATCCCCGGCAGTGGTTCTCTGAAGGACATTTCGACAAAGATATCCATATCCTGCCGGGGTGAACCATCTTGCGCATCGCGCACTTCCACCCAGGAGACGATGGCATCGCCAGGGGTATAGAAGTCATGCTCAGCTTCGAAGAGGATCGAAATGTCCGGAAGATAGAGGGCGGGTCTCGCCTCTCCCGCGTACTTACCCACAATCTCGGCGTGCACAAATTCAAGCACTGCCGTATCTACATAAATATCGCCATGCGTCACCGGGAAAGGCAAGCGGCTTTTTTCATCGACCCAGGGATGTTGGGCGCTGCGAGAGGGCACCGTACCATCTCCGGCGCTTGTCTCGATCCATTGAATGCTCTCCCAGGCGCCAGCCGGCCCGCGGGTCAGGATGCCTTTCGTCGTCGTCGGTTTGCGCATCCCGTAATAACAAATGGTTTCCACCCCGGGATCCCTCGCCAGTGTTTGGTTGAATTTCAATGCATCTGCCAGGTAGGCTTTTTCTTGGGCAGTGGAAAGCCAGCCTGTATCTGCGAACAGGTCCACATCATTGTTATCTTCATCTTCAAGAAATGGATTCACATGCGGGATCAACTGGTAGAAAGAAGGAAATGTGCGGATCAGTTCCTTCACCCGTGAACCCAGGTTCCACAAGTTAAACCGCTTCAATCCCAAGACATCCAACCCATCCATCAGCACCTTGATCGCCTTTGGGGCGCCATCCCAGGGAGAACCCATCAAGAGCAATTTGCCAACATGTTCTCGACCGCCTTCCTCCTGGATATACCAGCGCGAGACAATGCCCCCGTTGCTGTGCGCCACCAACCAGGCTTTTGCGCCGGGGTGGATTTTTCGCCAACGGTCGATCGCCTCGCCAAGCTGCTGCGCTGAACGGCGATTATCTTGCCGCCAATCATACGCAAACGTGTACGCAGCCTGCACCTCCGAGCTGGGCTCTTGCGGATCGATGGCATAGCCCCAACGCTTGAGTTGGGCGATCAAGCGCCCGTAATGCTCTTGTTTTGCCCAGGGTGGAATGAGCAGCACTTCGTTCATCACACCGGCTGGTTCCAGGTCGTCATTTGGATAAGCCATGCGCGCCAGCATATCGCCGATCGCATCTCCGGTGTTAAAAGGGTTCTTCAGCAAGCCTGCCACATCCAGCCACACAATATCGCCTCTCTTCTTATCCCTTAGCAAGCTGCCCATGTATCCAGGCACAATGACGATGAAATGCTTTGGTTTCTCCACTGCCATCGGTTTACTCCCTTCGTTGATTTGACCCTGAGTCGGAGAGGCTTCGATGTCGCAGTCTGTTTACCCATCCCCCTGGATCTAGAGCTACGTTCTCCGTATGACCAGCAATAATTTTACCATATCTATCTAAATATAACCTCTCGCCTGCATCGCGACGCTCACCGCGCAAAGCAAAGGCCTGGAGACCTGCAACTCCCAGATCTCCAGGCCACGTCTTGTTGAATCAAGATGCTATTTCTCGAACCGCACAACAACTGTCATCCCCCAGCGCAGGCGCGGATCGACGTTGTCTACTCGCAAGCGCACCGTATAGGTGATATCGCCGCGCTTTTCTTCCGAAATATCGCTGATGCGCTCGACCGTTGCGCGCATCTCGACTTCCGGCAGCGCGTCCGCGGTGACAATGGCAGTCTCGCCGACTTCCACATCGACCACATCCAGCTCGGTGAGGTTGTCTGTCTCCACGTACCATTCGGAAAAGTCGGCAATCCTGGCCACCAGCGCACCAGGCGAGATGCGCTGGCCGGGTATCAAGTTGAATTCGACAACCGTGCCATCGATCGTGGCCTTGAGTTCCAGGTTGCTAATCGCCACCTCGGCAGCTTTAATTGCCGCGTTGGCAGCTTCGATGCGCTGTTTGGCGGTTTCGATGCGCCCTTGAAGCAGAGCGACCTCATCTGGATCTGGTCCCAATAGAAGTTGGTCGTACTCCTGCTGAGCGATTTCCACGCGCGCCTGGGCTATCTGCACCTCAGCTTCAGCCTGCGCCTGGTCGAAATCATTGGTGTAGGTGCCAGTCAGGTTATTGACCAGCCGAGCAGCAGCATCGTAAGCTTTTTGTGCTGCTGCGAGCTTGCTGAGAAAGGCGGCTCGCGTCAGGTTGTCCTCAGGCTTGTTCTCCCAGGGTTCATAGTCCTCTTGCGCCTTCTCCAGGGCTTTCTTCGCCAGCGCCAGGTTGGCTTTGGCCTCATCAATGTCGAATTGTTCTGCAGGCGTGGTCAACGCTCTCAGATTTCGCTCGGCATCCCGCAATTGATCCCTGGCAGCAGTGAGCGTTTGCAGTGCAGTAGTTTGCGCGGTGGGCAAATCCTTTTCGAGCTGCTTCAGCGCCTGCTCAGCCGTCAGCAGCTCCTGGTTCGCCGCAGCTAACTCCAGGCGCGCGTTTGCCAGGGTGCTTTCCAGCGATTCGCGATTGCCCAACCTTGCCAGGACCTGGCCACGCTGCACCACATCGCCTTCCTCGACCAGCACTTCAGCCACCTCTCCTGAGCTGTTGAAAGCGATCTGGACGGTTTCCTTTGGCACAAGGCGCCCTTCGACAACCAGCGCCGAGTCCAAAACAGCCAGGGGCACCTCAGTCGCATCTGGCGCTGCTGTAGGTGTGCTCCCTAAAGCCTGGCAAGATACCAACAGCAAGCTGACCATCAAAAAAAGGAACATAAGTATGATCGTCTTTCTCTTCATCTCCAACTCCTTGAATTATTCATAGGCCAATATCTCCCGTACAGTGAGCTTTGCCGCGCTGCGCGCCGGCGCGTAGCTGGCCAAAGCAGAGAGCACCACCACGACCGTGACCCAAATCAGATACCCTTCATACGCTACGACAAAATTTAGCGGGGTCTGCAAGATCGCGATTCCGATCAGATTGGTCAATACCAGTCCGATCGGGATTGCAAATACCGCTGCCAACAGGAAGCTGATCAAGCCAATCAGCACACCTTCCACGATGACCAATTGCATCACATCGCTGTTGGCTGCCCCAATGGCGCGGATCACACCGATCTCGCGGGTGCGTTCGATCACATTCATGCTCATGGTGCTCGCCAGCCCCAGACCTCCCACAAGAGCCAATAATCCTGCCATGACCACCATGAAGATCACCAACAAGTCTATCTGGGCGGTATTTTGGCGTGTGACCAGGGTTCCTGTGAGCACCTGGGCCACCTGGATATCCGCCTCCTCGAAGGCACGCTCTAGAGCATCCGCGACGCGCTGCTGAGTGACCGGATCATGCGCTTTTGTCTGGATGCGCAATTGGCTCACCCGGTTGACTTGCCCCAAGGCTGCCGCCAGGTCTTCAGCGTTTGAGTACACAATTGGCGGACTCACATTGCCCGCCATAATAAATGTGCCAACAATCCTCCAACGAGACTCTTTCCCATTGCTAAATTTGATGATGATTTCGTCCCCAACCTTCAAGTCAGGCCGCGCCGCAAGCAGGTGGTTTCCAATCACAATCCCATTTTTATCCCCCGGGAGCAACCATCGCCCAGAAGTCAGCGTTGGTTCGATCATGCGAGAACCGGCAGGCGGCGCAAAGATGAGCACCTGGGTGGAGACGAGATCGCCCGGAACCAATAAGTCCGCTGTCTGGATGCCCCAGGACTCGTAATAATCAATTTCCGGTATATTTTCGAGCCAGGGTTCCAATTCGTCCATGCGGTAATATCCGGCAAAACTGACATTGACGTCGGAGAGCAAGTAACCCAAGGCGTCGTCGATGGCCAGGTTCATCGATCCACGCAGGTTCATCACCGAAAGGAACATTGCCCCTGCCAAGGTCAGCCCAGAGAGGGTCAACACCAGGCGGGCTTTCCTGCGAAAAGTGTTGCGCAGAGAAATTAACAAAGGCCTGGGTAAGAAGCGCACCATTTCCACCAATCGGTCGATCACGTTGTTACCAAACTTGCCCGCCTGGATCCCATAACTGGATAAGGCTTCTCGGATCGTTGTCTGCGTTGCCCGTAAAATGGGAACGATACCTGCCAATACAGGCACCCCGATGGCGACGAGCACCTGAAGTTGAATCGTGCTGCGCGATAGATGAAATTCGCTTATCCGAAAGTTCAGGTATTCGGCCGTGCCTCGGGCTGTGGCATAGCCATGTGAAGCCGAGAGCGGAATAGCGATCACCAAAGACAGTACACCGAACAGCACTAACATCAACACATACATCCAGATGAGCTGCCCCTGGGTAGCGCCGATGGCTTTCATCACGCCGATTTGACGTACCTGTTGGGTCAGCAGGGCATAGATGGAGTTGATAATCAGGAATGCGCCTAAGAAGACGGACAAGCCACCGAGAAAGGTCAGAAAGATGCCCAAGGATTGGGTGATATCGCTGGCAAAATGCCTGCCTGGGCGAAAGATGCGCGTGAAATAAACCGATTTACCGCTTTCTTCGATCTTCTCTGCTAAGCGCGCCGAGACATCCTCGACGTGCGCTTCATCACGCGGGTCGCCCGTGACTGCCAAGAGCAAACGGGTATAGTCTTGCGTGCCGCCGAGCCAGCCAATCGTTTCCAGGTTTGCATAAAGGGTAACCTGCAAACCAAATACATAGGGTATAGCATTGACATCTCGAATGATCGCAGCTACACGCACCTGGCGGCGATAGCCATCGGGGAGAGTCAGGTCCAGCGTATCCCCACGCTTAATTTTCAAAGCCTGCGCCCCGGAAAATTCGATATAAACTTCCTGCTTTCCTAACGGCGGAATCTGCTCAGGATCTTCGGGGCTGAGCAGGTCGACCCGGATTTCGTCCAGCGCTGGCAATCCGATCACATCTGCCTGGGCTTTTTCACCTTGCGGCAGATGGATGGTGACAGATGTACCGCCTCGCGCATCCAGATCCGCCACACCCTCCACCCTGCGCAAATTGAACAACAGATCGTCGTCAAAAGGGTCCGAAAAAATCATGGCATCGTGCGGATTGGAAGATTGGTAGTCGGCCTCCATATCCGTCATGATGTATTCGAGGGAGCTGTTGATAATGCCGATGGCATACACCCCAACGCCGATGGTCAGGATAACCAACAGCGTGCGCAGCTTGTATCCCACAATGTCTTTGAGAATCTTCTTCCAACGTGGAGAGATCATGCCGGGTTCTCCTGGCGAGTGCGAAGATTCTCCTCCAGCCTGTTAGCGACAATTGCATCCAGGATCTGCCGTGTGGAATCAGATTCCTGGATCAATTCGATAAAAGCAGCTTTACTCAATGCAACCAGTTCCACAGGCCCTTCAAGTCCCGCTCGCGCTGTCGCCAGGTTCGCCCCGCCGCGCATCAATTCTACTTCCCCAAAGAAATCACCCACACCTGGGCGGTAAACAACAACGTCCGAGCCTCCCGGGCGCTGCAAAGCAATCTCTACGGTGCCTTTGGTGATAATATAGAACCGGTCCGGCTCTGCCCCCTGGCTGAGGATGACCGCCCCCGGCTCGAACCTCATCGGCTGCAGTTGATTGGTGATTTTGAGCATCTGCTGCGTGGTCAGTTGCGGCAAGGCTCGGGCCACAAATTCGCTCACGATCTGCCCATCTGCAATCAAGACCGTGCGGTTGACCCGTTTGGCCAGGCTGGAATCGTGGGTAACCATCACTACCGTTTTACCTTCATCCACCAGCTTCTTGAAAATACCAAAAATCACTTCTGCAGTGACCGAGTCCAGGTTGCCCGTTGGCTCATCGGCAAGCAGGATGGGAGGGTCATTGGCCAGGGCGCGCGCAATCGCCACGCGTTGCTGTTGGCCGCCGGAAATTTCGGATGGCAGTTTGCGGGCGTGATCCTGCATTTCCACCAATTCCAATAGCTCCATGGCTTTGCTGCGCCGCTGGCGAGAAGGATACACGCGGCAAAAATCCATCGGCAGCATGACATTCTCAATCAGGGATAAAGTGGGCAGCAATTGGAAAAACTGGAACACGATGCCCATCCGGCGTCCCCGCCAGCGCGCCAGGCGGTTTTCGCTCATCTCGTGCACCGCCTCCCCGGTCACATACACCTCCCCTCGGGTGGGACGGTCGATACCGGTCACCATATTGATCAAGGTCGATTTGCCGCTGCCGGATTTACCAATCACGCCTATGAATTCGCCCGCGTAAAAGCGCACATTGATATTCTTTAAAACAGGAAATTCGCCAGCCGCGTTGCGGAAGGTTTTATCGATCCCCACCAATCGAATCACTTCTCCAGCTTCGAACTCCACCGCGTGGTGATGGTTTTTCTTACGGGAAAATAGTCTCGGCATCACACCCTCTTGGTCACGAACGTTGCACAGTTGCCAGAGCAGACCTCAGCTAATTTATTATACGTCCAAAAACAAATCAAGTTTCAGAATTCACAAGGCGTCCCGGGCTTTCGCACAGCGATCAGCATTGCTCCCCTTGCACCTCGGCGGCGCGGCCACAGCAAGACCTGAGACTGCAGGATTGGGAAGTCCAGTAACTGTACACGGCATGAGCTGTGAGAAAATATAAAAAAACCCTGCTGAATTGCCAGCAGGGATACTCAACTTACAGTCGGGGCGCGCGGATTTGAACCGCGGGCCTCACGGACCCGAACCGTATCGTTGTTTTGGCTTACCGGTCAGGGAATGGTTGGGTTGGTAAGGGGCTGTGCGGGGTGCGGTCCGCTGAGCTGTGCGGGGTGCGGTTGGGCCGGGGCGGTGCGGGTAACAACGATTATCTGTTCAGGGTTGGTCGCTGCGGATGCTGGTCAGCTCGCCCAGGAAGAGGTCAAATGATTTTTCGGCTTCGGTGAAGCGGCGGTTGACCTGGCTGTCCGGGTCATCGCGCATGAAGGAAAGGAAGCCTTCGATGGTGTTGTCCATGTGTTGGATGAGGTATTGATGGGCTAGGCTGGTGCAACCGGGAACGGTGGTCTGGTTGAGTTGGCGGCGGATGCCTTGCAGGTCGGCGATGGCGGGGGATAGGGAGCCGCGGGCGGTGTTGTTGGCGATGCGCACGGCGTCATCCCATTCAGTGAGGGTGGAGTCGATGAGTTGGAGGTAATCGGCTGCCTGGACGCGGCAGAGGTTGCTGGTGGGGGTAGCAATGATGGTGGTGAGGAGGTTACCCGGTTGGGATAGGGCGATGATGGCCAGCAGAACAATGACGGCGATTATAGCGATGGTAAGTGCAGGGATGATCCAGGATCGGCGGCGGGGTCGTGCGGTGATGGTTACAGGGACGGTGTTTGGTTGAGCGGGGGCGGGTACCTTGTCTTCAAAGCCGGGCAGCGGGCGATTGCAATGGCGGCAGACGATGGCGGAGTCCTGGATTTCTTCGGCGCAGTATGGGCAGGATTTCATGTCAGCTTTTTTATGAGTTGGGTGGCGATCCAGGTAAACAGGATCATGGAGATGATTGTAATGGTGGCTGCTCGAAACGGCGGGTAAAGGTTGTTGAGCCAATCATAAGTGAAGACAGTCAAGATTAGAACTATGACGGCGAGGAAGGTTTTGCTGATTATGCCCATACTAGAACAATCGTTTCATCAGGCAGATTAAAAACTTTCGGGAGGGTTCTCCCCCTCCCGATGTGAGCGGCGGCGCTGCTGTTTATATTTGGGCGGCGGTTTAGGTTTGTCTTTTTCACGGGGCTTGCGGTCCGGTTTATTATACAGGTATTCGACATAGTCGATGACCTGTTCCACTTCATCGTCAGTGAGCTCGCTGAGTTTGTAACCCAGCACTTGCTCAGCAATCTTGCGTTTGTTTTCAGGGGGCAGGAGACCTTCCAGGCGGTAAAGGTTTTCAACCGGCTCATTGAGGGCATTGGCGATTTTCTGGAGGGTTTCGGGCGTGGGGTATTGAATGCGGTTAAGCAGAGTTGAGATGGTCTGGCGGGATAGCCGGGCGGCGCGGGCCAGGTCGGTTTGGTTCCAACCGTTTTCGCGCATGCGCTTGCGGATGAAGTCATTGAGTGCGTCCATTCTGTCAGTGCCTGCATACAGTATGCCGGAAAAGGTGTCCATCTCTACTAACGATTTTGTAAACTGGTATTGACTTTTCTATAGGTTTTCTATATACTATCTATAGCCGGTTCTCATTGGCTTTTTTTATCAGAACTGTGTCCACATCAGTGGACAAAATGGAGCGGAGAATGGACAAAGAGTATACGACGGTGAGGATATCGAGGAGTGCGCGGCGGCTGCTGGCGCGCCTGGCGAAGAAGGCGAAGCGATCCAGCACGGCGCAGCTTGAGCTGATTGTTTTTGCGGCTTACCAGCAGGAGCGGAGAATCGACGAAAAGGAAGCGGTGCAGCTCGGGAAGGCGATCGAGGAGGCGGAGGCATGAACGGGAACGGGCGGGTATTGAGCATTGGCGGGAAGTCAAACAAGCGGGTGAAGGTTGAGATCAAGGGTCGCCATTGGTACCGGGCGATCGTAGAGGTTCCCCAGCGAGAGGGGAAGGTGACCAGGGTGTTGGGCCGGTTATTCCGGACGGCAAGCCTGGTCGATTTGTTTGTGGAGCGCTGCCAGCCAAAGATCAACGATGTGATGATGGCGAAGATTGCGGCTGAGATGGAACGCGAACGGACCGCTGAACGCCAGGCGGCTGTACGGGAGAAGGCGCGGGGGATCGTGCTGGAGGGGGCCGTGTTGGATGAGCTGGCGAAGCAGTTGGAAGTCGAAGCGGATTGGGAAGCGGTGGCCGGGGCGGTGGGACATCCGGCTGAGTCGCTGCAATCCCTGGTTAGAGACGAGCTGAAAGTGAGGGCGTGATGGATGGGGTGATGTTCGATCTTGAGGCGGAAGGGGAGCGCGACCGGTTGATGCTCGAGGAGCTGCGCCAAAAGGTGGAGATGCAGAAGTTGATGATCGAGGAGCTCAGGGACCGGTTGCAGGCGGCGCAGTTGACGATCGGTTTGCTGCGCCAGCAGTTGGTGGATGAGATGGTTTACACGGCGCAGCTTACGGAAACGCTTGAGGCGTAATGCCTGGTAAGTTGTGTTTGATTTTCGGGTTTGCGCTGCCGGTCGGTTTGATGGTTGGCTTATTACTCCGGGGATGCTCATGGTGGTATTGCTTGCTGCCGTGGGCGGTTCCAGCAATCATTATGTTCGCAGTCATGTATCGAGACGGGGTGCTTTGATGGGCGATAAAGAGATTACGCTGTTTGGGGATGTGCAAATTATTACTGAGGCTGAGCGGAGGGGCGCGGGGCCGGGCGCATACGTTTTTGATCGTATGCGGGCATGGGCGGAGGCTTTCGGTTTGTGGCTTGACAGCCGCCGGAGCAAGAACACGCGCCGGGCCTATGAGCGGGCCTGGCGGGAGTTCCTGGGTTTCTCCGGAAAGGATCCGTGGATTATTACTCGGACGGATGTGGCGATTTGGGTGGATGCGCTGCACCGGCAGGGCTTGAGCAAGTGCACGGTGGCGCAGTATGTGGCGGCGATCTCCAGCTTTTATGAGTACGCACGGGATGAGTACGAGGTGCGGATGCCGGATGGTCGGGTGGTCAGTCTGCATGATTCAAATCCGGCGGCGAGCAAATCTCTCAGGCCGCAGGTGAAAGCATACGGCAAGGCGACGTACCTGGCTTCGGACGAGGCGCGGGCGCTGCTGCAGGCGATCAAGCGAACCACCGTGCAGGGGCTGCGGGATTATGCGCTGTTCCTGACGTACCTGGCCACCGGGCGCCGCAATTCGGAAGTGCGCAATTTGCGCTGGGGCGACTTCGAAGATAGCGGCGGGAGGTTGTATTACCGGTGGAGCGGCAAGGGAAAGGAAGATCAGCGGTATGAGATGCCGCTGCGGGTGTGGGAGGCGATCAAAGCATGGTTGAAGGCTGCGGGGCGGTTGGAGACGATGCAGGAGGAGGATTATATCTTCACGGCGCTGAGTGATCTGGCGGGAAGGCTGCCAACGGTGCAGGCGGAGAGGTGGGACCCGTTCGCTCAGCCGTTGAGCATGCGCCAGGTGGGGGCGCTGTTGAAGAAGTATGCCAGGAAGGCGGGGCTGGATGCGAAGAAGATCCACGTTCACACGTTGCGGCACACGGCGGCGATGCTGCGCAAGGAAGCGGGGGATGATGTGGAGAAGATTTGCGCGTTCCTGGGGCATAGTGGGATTGCGGTCACTCAGATATATCTCCATACGGTCGAGGGCCAGAAGGATACGAGCTGGTCCACAGTGGAAGCGCTGCTAGGTCTATGACCTGGTAGATGGCTGTTCCGCGCTGACCTCCCCGGAGGCGGCGGGGAGGTCATCTAGCGAGGTTCAGGCACGGCGCAGGAAAGTCTGAGCAGATAATAGCACTTAGCAGCCTGGGTTTCAAGAAACGGAGCATAACAGGATGGTAAACGGAAGCAATTTATTTCTGATGTACCTGGTGCTGTTTATGTTTGGGGTGGGGTACAACGAGCTGACGGCCTGGTTGGAGAGGCAGGGCTATGACCGGGGATACACGGCGCTGCTGGTTGTGGGGGGTGTATTGGTGACTTTATTGGCGGGTGCGGTGGTAGTGGGTGTCCAGGTAGCGATGATCATGTTCGGCTGTTTTGTGGCCTCGGGAATGCCGATGATCGTGGGAAGCATTCAGCGAGAGGCCAGGAAACGAAAGGAGGACGAAGATAAGGCGATGCACCAGGCGAGGGAATTGTTGAACGATAAGGGCGAGTGATGACAAAACGGCTGGTGGGTGGGTATTCCTACAATGCAGAGCTAACCCGGGCGGTCAATGCCAATCGTACGATCCGGGAGGTGCTGCGCAGGATTTTAGAGGATAAGCCGGGGCCGCAAACAATGGCGATGCTACTGGCAAGGGCAGCGACGGCGCTGGGTGAGAATTTGGAAGCGCTGGTAACGCTGCAGCAAATCGGCAGGAATTTATCAGATGGGCGGGAGCCCGATAAGGAGTAGACAATGGCGGCAATTGGGGTGCAGGAGAATGTGAGCTTGCAGAATTTGATCGAAGCTGGGCGGCAGAAGGTCGAGGCGGCGGAGACGGATTACCGGCGCCAGGAAGCGGAAGAGGCGCGGGCGATTATGGAGCGGCGCGAGCAGGTGAAGATGCTGGCATTGGAGCAGCTTCCGCTGGCGGTCTGGCCTTATACGCGCCTTGACCGGATTTATTATTCGGGCGGGATTGAAACGATGGTGCTGCGCATCGAGGCGGAGGGGTTGGCGCCGGTTGTGGCGCGGTTCAACATTCAGAGCGACCTGGAAAACAATCTGTGTGTAAGCATGATCGGTGATTTCCAGGTGATGGAGTATTACCCGCAGGTCGATCTGGAATTCGACCCTGGGTATTACGCGAAGGAGCGGCTGGCCAACCAGTATGACACGATCGAAGAGGCGCTGTTCGAGGCGGCGCGGGTGGGAGATCAGCGCCAGGCAGTCGAGGAAAGGGCGCGTGAGCTGGCGGAACAGCGGCGGAAGACGCTGGAGGCGCAGCTCCAGGATGAGGATACGGAGGTGGAGGAGCGGTTGAAGCTGCTGACGAAGGCGGAGGAGTTGCTGACCATCGACGCGCGTGCGGATGGGTCGCTGATGGCGGCAGTGCGGGCGATCGCACTGGTGATGCTGTACCAGGCGCGGGGGTAGGGCAGTTCACGAACTGCCCCTACGGACGGAGATGATGATGAAAAGGAGCAGGCTGGTAATGCAGATTATCGTGACAGCGACGTGCGTCGTTGTTTACGCTGTGGCAACGTTTGCCTTACTGCGATTTGCCAGCCTGTCTGCTTTGGCTGTAGCAGGCGCATGCCTAAACAGCTTTATGTTGGTGCTGGCGTTGGGAGCCGGGTTTGTAGTGGGTAGAGGGTCGGTATTGCCGGTGCAGGTTTCCCGGTTCCCAACGCCGAAAAGCAGGCAGAAATCGAAGGTCAAGGCGGAGCAGGATGCCCAGCAGGTGGTGTACATGCTGCTGGATGATAACGATGAAGCGGACGCCAGGCTGTTCGATGGATGGATGAAATGAAGAGTCTATTTGCAATTATTCTGGTTTTGGGTTTTGGGTTGGTGGGTATGGCCGGGGGCTGCAGCCAGGATTTTGCGAGCTCGCCGGTGAGCATCGATTTGCAGGATGCAGATGCGCAGGCGACGCTGGGGGCAGTGCGAATTGCGCGCCAGGCGACACAGCAGGCGGCGGAGTTCGAGACGCAGACGGCGCTGCAAACGGCAGGCTCGGTGGATGCGGAGATGCGGCTGATGGCGGCGCGGGGTACGGCAACGGCTCAGGCGCTGCAGGGGGAGATGACGGCGACGGCGGCGGCTTATGGAATGGCGGCGCAAATGACGGCGCGGGCAGAAGACGCCGAGCGGCATGCGACAGAGACGGCGCGGGCCTGGCAGCAGACTCAGCCAGCTTTGACCGCTACGGCGCAGTCGATCACCTTGCAGACGAAGCGCGAGAGCGATACGGCGGCGCTGCGGACGTGGGGCGGGTTTGTGACGCTGCTGGCGGTTGCGCTGCTATTTGTGACGACCGGGATTGTGGCGGCGAAGAAGGTCACTCCCTGGGTACTGCTGCGATTCTTCGGGGTGCAAGATTGGAACGGTAAGCCGATCGTGATCGTACCGACGGCAGGCGGGGGGATTGCAGTGATGGATTATACGCGCAGCCTGGCGCCAGGGACGATCCTGGAGGGGGTGGAGGTGCGGCAGACGGGGGCGATCGACGAGATCGAGATCCAGGAACGAACGACGGCGCGGGCGCAGGCGGCGGAGATGCTGCTGGCGGCGCAGTCGAGCGAGCCGGGTATGCGGCGGGCGGCGGTGAAGATGGCGGCGGAGCAGTCCGGGCCGCAGGTGGTGGAGGTTGGAGCGGAGCAATTGCCGGAGCGGGTATCGTTTCGGATGCTGGATGGATGGCAGGGCCAGGCGCTGCCGCTGGGGATGGGGGCGCAGGGCTTGATCACGGCTGATCCGGAGGCGGCGCCGCATTTGCTGGTGGCCGGTACGACGGGCAGCGGTAAGACGCGCTACGGGTTGCGCCCAGTGATTGCGAGCGCGCTGGCGCAGGGCTGGCAGGTGGCGATCTTCGATCGCAGCGGGCTGGATTTCCTGCCGTTCCAGGGTCATCCGAATGCGAAGTTGATCAAGCTGGGGGAGGCGGAAGAGGCGATCGGGTATCTGCGAGCGATGTACCTGGAGGTGCTGCGCCGGTTCGATTTGATGATGCAGAGCGGCGTGACCACGTGGACACGTATGCCGTTCGGCGGGCCGCACGTGCTGGGGGTGTTCGATGAGTTTTCCAACCTGGCGGACAGCCTGGAGAATGCGCAGCGGGGGGAGCTGTGGCGGTATGCGCGCATGGTGGCGGCTGAGGGGCGCAAGGCGGGTATCCACCTGGCGCTGGCGCTGCAGGACCCGACGCATCGCAGTTTGGATTTGCGCATCCGGCGAAATATGACGCCGATGGTGTTCCGGGTGCGGGATGGGGACAGCAGCCGGGTGGTGCTGAATGCGAATGGGGCGGAGACGCTGCCAAAGGGACAGTTCCTGGCGGGGATCGGGCTCGATCTGGTGCGAGGGGTGGCATTCAGCCCGGATGATGGTGAGATCGAGGGTTTCTTGGACAGGCGGATGGTGCATGAGCTGCCTGAGCCGGTTTGGCTGCTGGACAAGGGCGAGGAGGTGGTGATCGAGGAAGATGAGCGGGCGGAGCGGGTGAAGGAGATGTATCGAGAGGGGCGGAGCTTGAACGAGATTCAGCGGGAGGTGTACGGGTATGCAGGAGGGAAGGCGTATGAAGATGTGAAGAGGATCACTGAGGCGCTGAAGGATCACTGAAAAGGACTGAAGGCACTGAGGCACTGATAAGACACATTATGTGAACGGGGCAGAAAGGATGGGCGAGGTGAATATTGGGATGTTGTGGTTCGAAAACGATAAGGGGAAGCCGGTTGAGAGGCGGATTGCCGAGGCGGTCAGCTTTTACCGGCAGAAGTATGGACAGGAGCCGAATTTGTGCATGGTGCACGTCGGCGAATCTCCTGAGGGGCAGCGCTGGGTGGATGGGGTGGAGGTGAAGACCAGCCGGAGCGTGCTGCCGAATCATTATTGGGTTGGATGCAAGGATTAGGCAAGGAGGCTGAGATGGTTTACTACTATGTTGGGGGATTGTTGCTGCTGGTTTGGCTATGGTTTGCCAACACAAACCCAGCAGCTCGCACAACTGAGGTGCAGATCTACTATGCCGGGGTAGTGGCGATCGTGGCGGCGATTTTGATCATGCTCGGCGATAAGGCGACAGGCGCAGGGAGGCGCAAATGAACGGACAGGTCGACTTGTTTGATAAGGTGATTCTGCTGGTTGTCATCGTGGTAGCGCTGGCGCTGGTGCTGCCGGGGATGATGCCCAGCGGCTCGAGCGGAGGCAGGCGGCAGGGCGGTAAGGATCCGTTCAAGGGGTGGACGGATGCGCAAAAGAGGAGATGGGCGGGGTTATCGCCAGAGGAACGGGCGACAGACAATCAGTTTAGCTGTCCGAAGTGTGGCGGGTTGATGATTATTGGCCACCAGGTGAAGACGTATCAGTGCCCGCATTGCGGGAAGGTGAGCAGGGTTAATTGGTAGGAGGATGAGATGGATAAGAAGAATATTGTGATCGGTTTGCTTATGGTTGCGCTGGCGTATTTCGTGGTGCGGAGCGGGGGGATGTCGCAGGCGAAGGAGCTGTTGCCGCCGGGGATGAGTGACATTGGGCTGGTGGTGCCTGGGAGTTATCCGGCGCCGGTCGATCCGGTTCCGGTTCCGTATCCGCAGCCTGGCGGGGGGGACACCCTGGCCGATATCAAGAAACCCATTGTGGGTTTTTTTGGAGGAATCGCGGACTGGGTTGATATAGACCTGATACGCTATGCCGCAGTGCAAAGGGAAGACTGGTCCTTCGTGC
>JAJUJL010000033.1 GCA_029265355.1 Chloroflexota bacterium
GTCTGCTCCGGGCAAATGCTTTACCCGTTCAGGCAGCCTTTCAAGACCCACGCAGCGGGCATTGTAGGGGTAAAGCATTTGCCACAACCCCTCGCGCCAATGGGCGGTCTGCTCCGGGCAAATGCTTTACCCGTTCAGGCAGCCTTTCAAGACCCACGCAGCGGGCATTGTAGGGGTAAAGCATTTGCCACAACTCCTCGCGCCAATGGGCGGTCTGCTCCGGGCAAACGCTTTACCCGTTCAGGCAGCCTTTCAAGACCCACGCAGCGGGCAAAGCATCCGGCTGGAGATGCACGCTGTGAGGCCCAATCGAGTTTGCCGGATGCTTTGCCCCTACACCCGACGTATCAGGCAGCTTTCCGACTCAACGATTGGCATCGTACACGACGCCGGCGGCAATTCGATGGTTCGTTTTGACCTGTGTGTCAGAAAAGGAAACTGTGGGATTTGCCCGAAACCTTTGGCGCGGCGAGCAGAAAGAATTTAGCTCACGGTATGAAACAGCCGTATAGCCTTAACGTATCGACTGCAAGAACCCGTCAATCTCAGCCTGGTCCCAGCCCTGCTCGGGGCCCAAGATCCACAGCATGATCAGACCATTCTTACCGGGGAACAGGCCGCTGATGATCTGTTTGAAGCGGTTTCCTTCGCCGTCTGTGCCCTCGTAGTGCAGCAGGCTGACTTCGCGACCCCTGAGCGTCATCGTGCTCTGCTCCACCAACTCCATATCCAGGTTCTGCCAGCTCAGCGAGCGGCGCAGGCCAAGCTGCATCTGGCGGCGAAGCTCTTCTTCTTCCATGTTGGCTTCGGGGCGGATCTCGACCAGGAAGATCACCGGACGGATCGAGCCGCTCTCCAGCGTTCCTTCTCCTGCCATCACCATCTTCATGAAGGCGATGTTGAAGGAAGCCTGCTCGGCGTAGCCGGGCGGCAAGGTGTAATCGAGCATGCTTTGCCCGGCGGCAGCCGCTGCGGCGGGGTCTTCGCTGGTCACCAGGCTGCTGACCAGGCCAGCGATCTGGTTGTAGGCAAACAAACCGCCCACCGCCAGGCACAAGCAGGCCAGCAACACGCCGGCAACTACCCCCAGGATGATTTTGTTATTGCGGCTCATGGCTGATCACTCGATGGGCATGCCGACCAGCACTTCACCATCCACCACGCGCACCGGATAAGCCGGGATATCCACGATGGCAGGCAGTGAGAGCACTTTGCCGCTGCGCACATCGAAAGCTGCTCCGTGGCGCGGGCAGTTGATCTCGTAGCCGTGCAGCTCGCCTTCTCCCACCGGGCCGTCGTCGTGCGAGCAGACATCGGCGATGGCAAAGTACTGCCCGGCGATGTTGAAAACGACCACCGGCTGGCGGTCTATGTCGATGAACAATCGCTCGCCATTGGGAATCTCATCCACCGTGGCAACGGCAATGAATTCCACTTTGCTTTCGTCAAACGTATTGTAGTTGTACATTTACTCCACCAGGTCGTCGCTGGCCTCTCCCAACCCGTAAGCGCCGGCTTTCAGCACCTTGAGCGACAGCAGGGCGCACTTCAGGCGCACCGGTCCCAGCTCGATGCCCAGCATGTCCAGGATGTCTTCCTTGCTGAGCAGGCGCACCTCGTCCAGGGTCTTGCCGAGCACAGACTCGACCAGCAGGTCGGCGGAGGCCTGCGAGATAGCGCAGCCGTGCCCGTCGAAGCTGGCCTCGCTCACCCGCCCCGCTTCATCCAGGCGCAGGTCGATACGGATATGATCGCCGCACAGTGGGTTGTCGTCTTCGAAGCTGATGTCGTTTGGTTCCAGAACACCGCGATGGTGTGGGTTCTTGTAGCGGTCGATGATCAGTTCGCGGTACAGGTCGTCCATTTCACCTCACCCGAAAATTTCCTTGACCTGGTAGATGGCCTCCACCAGCCGGTCAATCTCCTCCCGGGTATTATACAGGTAAAAGCTGGCGCGCGCGGTGGCGGGCAGGCCGAATTTTTCGTGCAGCGGCATGGCGCAGTGGTGCCCGGCGCGTATGGCGACGCCGAAGCTATCCAGGATCTGGGAGATATCGTGGGGGTGCACGCCCTGCAGGGTGAAGGAAGCCACGCCGCCCTTGTGCTCGGCGCTGGGTCCGAAGACCCTCACGCCGGGAATTTCTTCCAGGCGTTCCAGGGCGTAGGCGACGATTTCATGCTCGTGCTGGGCGATGGCTTGCATACCCACGCTCTCCAGGTAGTCAATCGCCGCCCCCAGGCCGACCGCCTCGGCGATGGCCGGCGTGCCGGCCTCGAACTTGTGCGGGATCTCGTTGGGGGCGAAGGAGCGCAGGTAAACGCGCTTGATCATATCCCCGCCGCCCAGGAACGGCGGCATATCTTCCAGCAGTTCCTTGCGCCCGTAGAGCACGCCGATGCCGCTCGGACCGCACATTTTGTGCGCCGAGAAAGCCAGGAAATCCGCGTCCAGCTCTTGCACATCCACCGGGAAATGGGGCACGGATTGGGCGCCGTCCACCAACGCCAGGGCGCCAGCCTGGTGCGCCAGGGCGATCATCTCCCTGGCGGGGTTGATCGTGCCCAGCACGTTGGACATGTGCGTGAACGAGACCAGGCAGGGCTCCAGCTCGAGCAGCTCCCGGTAGGCGTCCATGTCCAGCAAACCATCCTCCCTCACCGGGATAAACTCCAGGCGCAAGCCGCGCTCTTCCGCCAGCATCTGCCAGGGCACCAGGTTGGAGTGGTGCTCCATCTCGGTCAGGATGACGATATCGCCCGCATTGAGGTTGGCGCGCCCCCAGGTGAACGCCACCAGGTTGATCGACTCGGTGGTGTTGCGGGTGAAGATCACCTGGCGGGCAGAGGGCGCGTTGATGAATTGCGCCACGCGCCGCCGGGCGCCTTCATAGCCAGCCGTGGCTTCTTCCGCCAGCGTGTGGATGCCGCGATGGATGTTGGCGTTGGACTTGCGGTAAAACTCGTCCATCGTCTCGATCACCGCGCGCGGCTTTTGGGACGTGGCGGTCGAATCCAGGTACACCAGGGGTACGCCGGGGCGGATCTGGCGAGCCAAAACGGGAAAGTCCGCACGGATGCGGGCGACGTCGAAGCCGTTCACGTTGTTCGCCATAGGCATCAAGGCGCATCTGCCTGTCGCGGGCGCATCTTGGACTTGCGTTTGCGCCGGTACAGTCGCACCTGGCGGGAGGTTTTCGGGCACCACAGGACGTGGTCGGGCACCATCCAGCCATCGGTCAGGTAAACATTTTCCTGGAACTGGACGGCGATCATTTTGGGGTCTACCTGAACAACGGTGCCCACCAACCAATCGCGCACGCGGTCCCCATCGCGCTCATGGTCGCAGAGCACTTCCACTGCATCCCCGACTTGATAGGTCTCATCGCTATCCGGCGCTGAGGTAAATTTGAGTTCTGCCAACTCGCGCCTCCTGAAGAGAGAGTATTTTGGATGTTTCCCAATACACTTTAAGCGAGCCCCGCTGAGACGGGCTCGCTATGGAAAACAAGGTCAATTGTCTGGATCAAGGGGGTCATGCCAGGCTGATGGGCACCAGCATGACCACGCCTTGTCAACATTTTATCCCATTTTCTTCTGGATCGCATCCTGGAAACGGGTGCGAACGCCTTCGAAGGGGATGCGCTGCATGATCGGGTCGAAGAAGCCTTCCACCACCAGGCGCTCGGCGGCGTCGCGGGGGATGCCGCGGCTGAGCAGGTAGAAAACCAGCTCAGGATCGATTTTCCCCACGGTGGCGCCGTGCGTGCAGCGCACGTCATCCGCCAGGATTTCCAGGCCGGGGATCGAATCCGCCCGGGCTTTGTTGCTCAGGGTCAGGTTGCGGTTGGCCTGGTAGCCATCCGTCTTCTGCGCGCCGGGCGCCACGTAGATCATGCCCTGCCACACCGAGCGGCTGCTATCGCGCAGCGCACCCTTGTAGAGCAGGTCGCTGGTGGTGTGCGGCGCCAGGTGATTCTGCTGGGTGTCCAGGTCCAGGTGCTGATCGCCGGCGGTGAAATAGAAGCCCGACATGCGCCCGGAGGCTCCTTGCCCGGTCAGGTCCAGGTCGGAGAAGTTCTTGGTCAGGTGCGTGCCCAGGGCGCCGAAGATCCAATCCAACGTGCCGTCGCGCTCGACGCGGGCGCGCTCGTGGGTGAAGTTCCACACGTGCTCGCCCCAGGACTGCAGCTCAACGAAGCGCAGGTTGGCGCCGGCGCCGACGTGAATTTCGACGATGCCAGCGTGCAGCGTTTGCTCTCCGGGCTCTGTGGGAGAAGCGGATTCGTGGGCAAAGGTGAGCGAAGCGCCCTCCTCCAGCCAGATGAGCAGGTGTGAGAAGTAGGCCAGGCTTGCGCCGGGCGCCCACAGGATAGACTGGAGCGGCTTTTCCACTTGCACGCCGCGCGGCACATACACCACCGCGCCATAGCTGGCGAAGGCGGCTGCCATGGCGGCGAATTTGCCTTCCTCGGGGCGCACAATCTGCCCCAGGATGCGCTCGACCACCTCAGGGTGCTGGCGCTCGGCGGTCGCCAGGTCGCTGAAGACCACGCCGCGGCGCGCCAGCTCGGCATCCAGCCAGGCTTCGGTCTTGCCGCCCGGCAGCAGCACGATTTGACCGGCTTGCTCTTCATCGGCGACCGGGTGCAGCAGCGAGGCGGGCGCACCGGGCAGCTCGAGATAGGCATCGGGCTGCGGCAGGCGAAACTCGCCCAGGCGCAAGCCGCGGATGTCAGTGCGCCGCCAGGCCTCGTCGCTGGTGGTGGGCATAGGCAGCGCCTGGTAGGCTTCCCAGGCGCGTTGGCGGTACGCTCGCAGGAATTCCGGCGCGCGTCCATCCTCAGACAGGCCAGGGATCAGCTCGCGGCTGAAGGTGAATTCTCGGGCAGCCTCGGCGGCGCGGGAGGTTCGGGTAATGATTTTGCGCGTCGCCATGGCTTAACCTATCGAGCCTTCCATTTGCAATTGGATCAGGCGGTTCATTTCGATGGCGTACTCCATGGGCAGCTCCTTGACCAGCGGCTCGATGAAGCCAGACACGACCATCGTGGTGGCTTCCTCTTCGCTCAGGCCGCGGCTCATCAAGTAGAAGAGCTGCTCCTCGCCCACTTTGGAGACCGAGGCTTCGTGCCCAATGGTCACATCTTCGGCGTCGATCTCGATGTAGGGGTAGGTATCCGAGCGCGAAGTCTCGTCCAGCAGCAGCGCGTCGCACACCACGTTGGATTTGACATCCTCAGCGCCTTTGTACACCTTGAGCAGGCCGCGGTACGAAGCACGCCCGCCGCCCTTGCTGATCGACTTAGACGTCACCTTGCTGCTGGTGTGCGGGGCGACATGCACCACCTTGCCGCCAGCGTCCTGGTGCTGCCCGGGTCCGGCAAACGCCATCGACAGGATTTCGCCGTGCGCGCCGGGTCCGATCAGGTAGCAGGAGGGGTATTTCATGGTCAGCTTGGAGCCCAGGTTGGCGTCCACCCACTCCATGGTGGCGCCTTCGTGCACCAGAGCGCGCTGAGTGACCAGGTTGTAGACGTTGGTGGACCAGTTTTGGATGGTGGTGTAGCGCACGCGTGCGCCCTTCTTGACCACGATCTCGATCACACCGGAGTGAAACGAATCGGTGGTGTAGGTGGGCGCCGTGCAGCCTTCCACATAGTGCACCTGGGAGCCTTCGTCAGCGATGATCAGCGTACGCTCGAATTGACCAATGTTAGCGACGTTCAGGCGGAAGTAAGCCTGCAGCGGCAGGTCCACCTTGACGCCCTTAGGCACGTAGATGAAAGAACCGCCAGACCACACGGCGCTGTTCAGCGCAGCGAACTTGTTGTCTTCGATGGGAATGACCGTGGAGAAATACTCGCGGAACAGGTCGGGATGCTTGCGCAGCCCGTCCTCGATCGAAAGGAAGATCACGCCCTGCTCTTCGAGGTGTTCCTGGATCTTGTGATAGACCATCTCCGACTCGTACTGGGCGCCCACGCCGGCCAGGAATTTCTGCTCGGCTTCGGGGATGCCCAGGCGGTCGAAGGTGCTCTTGATCGTATCCGGCACATCGTCCCAAGAGCGCCCTTCTTTGTCGGTCGGTTTGACATAGTAATAGATGTCGTCCAGGTCCAGCTTGGAGAGATCCCCACCCCAGGTGGGCATGGGGCGCTTCTCGAAGTGCTCCAGGGCGCGCAGGCGGAACTCCAGCATCCACTGGGGCTCACCTTTCATGGCCGAGATTTGTTCGACGATCTCGCGGCTCAAGCCCTTGCGGGATTTGAACACGTAGGTTTCGGGATCGCTGAAGCCGTACTTGTATTCGCCAACACCTTCCAGAATTGCAGCATCAGAGCTCATGACAATACCTCGATAAACTCAATCGCAACGCGGCGCTCAAGCCGAAACGGTTTCATGCTTTTCGCGCAGCCAGTCGTAGCCGTGTTCTTCCAGGTGCAAGGCCAGGTCGGCGCCGCCGGTTTCGACGATGCGCCCGCCCAGCATGATGTGCACCACATCCGGCTTGATATAGTTCAAGATGCGCTGGTAGTGGGTGATCACCAGCACGCCCAGGTCGGGGCCGCGCAGGGCATTGACGCCTTCCGAGACGATGCGCAGCGCATCGATATCCAGGCCCGAGTCGGTCTCGTCCAGGATGGCGATTTCAGGGCGCAGGGCGGCCATCTGCAGGATCTCGGCGCGTTTCTTCTCGCCGCCCGAGAAGCCTTCGTTGAGATAGCGCCCGGCGAAGGAGTGATCCATGCGCAGCAGGTCCATGCGCTCGCGCAGCATCTTGCGAAATTCCGGAATGGGAATGCCTTTATCGTCCGGGTTCTCAGCCTTGCGGCGGGCGTTGATCGCCGAGCGCAGGAAATTGGCGACCGAGACGCCCGGAATGGCAACCGGGTACTGGAATGCCAGGAAAATTCCCAGGCGGGAGCGCTCGTCTGGCTCCAGCTCGAGAATATTTTGTCCCTTGAACCACGCTTCGCCTTCGGTCACCTCGTAATTGGGGTGACCCATCAGGGCATACGCCAGGGTGGACTTGCCCGTGCCATTGGGTCCCATCAGGGCATGCACTTCGCCCTGCGTGAGGACCAGGTCAACGCCTTTGAGAATCTCTTTGCCTTCGACATTTACGTGCAGATTTTTAATGGTGAGATCAGACATGGATCGAGTGAGCTCCTTTCAGTTTCACGCACGGCATTATAGCAGGACGTCCAGGATAAGTCAATATTTAGCATAAATATCTTATTTATTCCACTATTATAGCAGCAGCGCAGAGCCAAGTCAATAATTTTTAGTATAATAATCTTAATATTGACAATAATTTAACCTCATGCTAAAATGCCCTTAAGGCTGACAACAGGTTTCAGGCTGATGAAAAAATTGGTTCTATGGTCACAAAACAAGCACACGATGATCTAAATGTCACCACTCGCCAGCGTGTGATGCGCACTTTGCTGGTTCGCCAGCGCTGCACGATCAACGAGCTGGCCGAGGCGGTGGATATCAATCCCATATCGGTGCGCCACCACATCAACAAACTGGAAGCCGATGGGCTGGTCACCTCCGAGGAGGAACGCCACGGGGTCGGACGCCCGCGCCGGCTGTATTCGCTGACGGAATTGGGCATCGAGCGCTTCCCCTCCCGCTACGTGCGCCTGACGCTGCGCCTGCTACAGCAGCTCAAAGGCAGCATGCCCGACAACATGGTGCGCAACCTGTTCGAGCAAATGGCCCAGGATATGGCCTCGGATTACCAGGCTGAAGCAGAGGGTCTTTCGATAGAAGAAAAGCTCGACCTGGTCGCGGCGCTGCTCTCCCAGGAGGGTTTTACCGTGGAGTGGGAAAAGCAGGAGCAAGGCTATGCCATTCGCGAAATCTCCTGCCCGTATTATCACATCGGTCAGACGCACCCCGAGGTGTGCTCGGTGGACCAGGCGCTGATCTCCACGGTGTTGTCCGTGCCAGCCCAGAAAGTGCAATGCGTGCTCAACGGCGACTCGCTGTGCACTTACATCGTCCACCACAACCACACAACGGAGAATTGACATGAGCGAGACTGCCAAGAATAAAGTCATCTGGCAAATCGAAAGCACCCACCCAGACCTGGTCGATCGCCTGCGGGAGACGCTGCGCCAGGTCGTGGATCCCGAAATCGGCTTGAACATCATCGAGCTGGGATTGGTGCGCGATGTGGTGGTGGAGAATAACCAGGCCACCGTGCACATGATCCTGACCACCCCCTTCTGCCCTTACGGGCCAGCCATGCTGGAAATGACCCGCGCCAAGGCTCAGGAAGCGTTGAAAATCCCCACTATCATCGAGATGGGCGCTGAAATGTGGGATTTCTCTTACATGGAGGAAGGCGCTGGCGCTGATTGGGGCATGTGGTAATCAGCCCTGCAAGACTGTGTTGAACGGGACTGGCTGCAGCAGGGAAGCTGCGCTGGTCCCGTTTTTGATTCCGACGGTGGCATACATCTTGCTACCACCTTACTGCCCCCTTTAACTCGCAAGGAGGGGAATAAATGTCAATAAACCTTGCAACTTGAGGATAATTACGGTAGGATTAATTATGCAATCAGCCCAGCAACCGGAAAAAGAGACCTCTCCAGGCGGCTTGCTCAAAGATACCTGGAACTTTTTATGGATCACATCTTTGGTGGGCCTGGTGGTTGCCACCCTGTTCACCGCCTGGACAGAACCCGGCCTGCTGCCGGCCAGCTTCAGCCGCGACGTCAGCCAGGCGATCCTGCTGCAAGCAACCGAAACTTCGCAATCGCAGCCCACGCCCACGCCGCGCGCCCGCCCGCTGGTGGGCATCGTGGTGGGTCACTGGGATGACGAGACCGGCGACCCCGGGGCGGTGTGCAGCGACATTGACCTGACCGAATTCCAGGTCAACCAGACGATCGCCACGCTGGTGCGCGACCTGCTGCTGGAAGACGGCATCGACGTTGACCTGCTGCGCGAGTTCGACCCGCTGCTTTCCGGTTACCGCGCCACAGCCCTGATCTCCATCCACGCCGACTCGTGCGAATACATCAACGACCAGGCCACCGGCTTCAAGGTGTCGGCCGCGCTGGCGAATCCAGCCCCAGAGCGCTCAGCCCGCCTGACCGCCTGCCTGCGCAACCGCTATGGTCAGGCGACCGGGCTATCGCTGCACAACTCCATCACCCCCGACATGACCTCCTATCACGCCTTCGATGAGATCGACCCGCAAACGACCGCCGCGATCATCGAGGTGGGCTTCCTCAACCTGGACCGTCAACTGCTCACCCAGGAACCGCAAAAAGCCGCCCAGGGCATCGTCGATGGGATCAACTGCTTCTTGAACAACGAAAACCTGGCGCCAGCCGTCATCTTACCGACAGAGACACCCGCGAGCACACCATGAACCCTGAAGAAGGCAGCCACCTCCCCTCTCAGCAGGAAAACTCTGCCCTGGTGCAGGCGCGTTTGCAACTGCGCTTTGGCAACCGCCAGGCGGCGCGGCGCTACGCCCAGCTTGCCGCCGTTCAACAGCCTGGTAACGAAGAAGCCTGGCTGATCCTGGCAGGCCTATCCAGCCCGCGCGCCAGCGTGGAATATCTCAACCGCGCCCTGGAAATCAATCCAGGCAGCGCGCGCGCCCGGCAGGGAATGCGCTGGGCGGCGCGCCGGCTGCGGCAGGAAGCAGCCAGGCGTCAGGCTCTGGCCGCTGAATCCGCCGGTCCGGCGACGCCGGCGCTCGAAGACGCCCCCAGCGCGGCGGCGCCTGAGCCGGCCGGGCCGCGGCGCATCGTGCCCCAGAGCATCCCGGACGAAGCCTTTGTGCGGCGCAAGCCAGCCCTGCTGCCCTACGCCGCCGCGCTGGGATTGCTGCTGCTGGGCTGCCTGGCGTGGTTTGGCACCCCCTACCTGGTCAAGGCCATCTCGGCTCCCCAGGCGCTGGCAGCCATACCCGCCTTCCTGCTCAAGGAAACGCGCACACCCACGCCCACTTCCACTGCCACGCTCACACCCACCAGCACCACCACGCTGACTCCCACCATCACCCCCAGCCCGACGGCCACCGAGACGCCGCTGCCCACCGAGACTCCCCTGCCGAGCGACACGCCCACCGCCACCGCCACCGCTCACTCCGGTCGGAAAAACCGCCAACTGGCCGGCGGCGGCGGGGGAGATTACAACTTCCCCGGTCGCCCGGCGCAGGTGGGCGCAGACGAGTTCTGGGTGGACGTGGACCTCAGCCAGCAGCGCGTCTACGCCTACCAGGGCGATACGCTGCTCAACTCTTTCCTGGTCTCCACCGGCACCTGGGCAACCCCCACGGTGGTTGGCACCTTCAAGATTTACGTGCGCTACCGCGCCGCCGACATGTCTGGTCCCGGCTACTACCTGCCCAACGTGCCCTACGTGATGTATTTCTACAAGGGTTACGGTCTGCACGGCACCTACTGGCACAACAACTTCGGCACACCGATGAGCCATGGCTGCGTCAACCTGCGCACTTCCGACGCCGCCTGGGTCTTCGAGCGGGCGCGCATTGGCACGATCGTCAACGTCCACAGGTAGGCATGTTTCCGTCCATCCTCTTCCGCTCGGCAGATGAGAGCGCGCCATTGCCGCTCTCCCGGCGGGATTTCTTGAAGCTGTGCGCAGCCGGGCTGTTCTCGGCAGTCGCCACCAGCGCCTTCCGCTTCGCTGAGCTCGCCCCAGAGCAGCAAGGCCGCGTCGCAGAAAGCTACGCCACCGTGTACGCCCAGCCCTCGCTGGAGAGCCAGGCTTTGAAGAAATTCTGGCGCGATACGGTCTTCCCCATCGCCGAGGTGACCATTGGCGATAAAGAGCCGGAGCACAACCGGGTGTGGTATCACGTTGCGGGAGAGGGGTACGTCCATTCTGGCGGCATCCAGCCGGTGCAGACGCGCCCCAACCTGACAGAAGATGTGCCGGCTTCCGGCGCCCTGGCCGAGGTGACCGTGCCCTTCACCGACGCCCACTGGCGCCCTGGAAACGAGTATCCGACCGCTTACCGCTTTTATTACGAAACCACGCATTGGGTGGTGCAGCGGGTGCAGGACCACAGCGGCGAATCGTGGTACCGCATCCTGGACGACAAGTGGAAGTATTTCTATTACGTGCCTGCCCGGCACCTGCGCATCTTGCCCTACAGCGAGCTGGCGCCGCTCTCGCCGCAGGTGCCGCCCGCTGCCAAGCGCCTGGAGGTCAACACCAGCGCCCAGGCAGTCATCGCCTACGAATTCGAGCGCCCGGTATTCATGACGCGCACCGCCACCGGGGCGCGCTTCTCCAACGGCGATTTCTCCACCCCACACGGGCGCTACATCACCGCCCACAAGCGCCCCTACCGCCACATGGCGGCTGGCAACCTGGCTGCCAACGGTTACGACCTGCCCGGCGTGCCCTGGGTGACCTACATCACCGAATCGGGCATCTCTTTTCACGGCACTTACTGGCACAACAACTTCGGCAGGCCGCGCTCGCACGGCTGCATCAACCTGACCCCCAGCGCCGCGAAATGGGTCTTTCGCTGGTGCACGCCGGTCGTGCCTCCCAACCAGCAGTTTGCCATCGAAGCCGACGGCGCGACGGTTGTGGATGTGATATAAATTAAATATGCCAACTAAAGCAGTGTTCGAAGGTTTGGTAATCGACGAATTCGACCAGCCGGTGACGGTGGCCTACGTGGGCGAGGAGCCCTGCTACGTGGTGAACGACGCCGGGTTTCGCCGGCACATCCCCTCCGAGCAGGTGGACCGCCAGGTGCTGGACGAGATGCGCCGCATGATCGAAGGCCACGAGGAAGCCCTGACCGAGCAAGCCGCCTCGATGCTCGGCCAGGACGACATTTTCTCGCGAGCGATGATCCTCACCCAGCTCAAGAATATGGACAAGCAGTTCGAACTTCTGCTGCAGGTGGGGCTGCCGGAGGAAACCCGCGCCTACCTGGGCATGATGGGCTTCCACGTGCGCATCAACGTGCACGGCGAAGTGCTGGAGGTCGAACAGCCCGGCATGATCGACCCGGATGCGGGGGAGTAAGCAAAGTTTTACCGCCAAGGCGCAAAAAGCGCTAAGGATTTCAGGCTAATCATAAAAACCAAGGAAACTTTGCGCCTTTGCGGCTTTGCGGTAAATTTCCCCACTAGCCAGCGTAGCTCCAGCCGATCTTGGGCAGCGTGAGCGTGTCGCCCACCTCGCCTTCCTTGAGCACCTCTCCGCCCACCACCAGCCCAACCACCAGGATATGGTCGCCGCCGTCGTCGTGCAGCGCGGCGACTTCGCATTCCAGGTAAGCCGCGGCGCCCTGCAGCACCGGGCAGCCAGTGTGCGGTGCGGGTGTGAAGGAAGCCTGCGCCATTTTATCGGGATTCTTGGAGCGTCCCTTGGTGAACGGGCGCAGAGCGTCGAAATCGGACTGCAGGAACAGGTTGACGGCGAAGACGCGCCCGGTTTCGATCAGCCCCTGGGTGTAGCTGCCTTTTTGCAAAGCCAGGGTAACCATGCGCGGGGAAAACGAGGACTGCATCACCCAGTTGGCGACCATGGCGTTGGATTCGCCAGCCGCGGTGCTGGTGATGGCGTAGAAGCCGTAGGGCATGCGCTTGAGAATAGCTTTGATAGGATCTTCGGCCATGCGGATCACTCCTGTGGAATGTTATGATGTAAGAATTATAAACAGGAGAGGCAGGTTGTGAGATCAGATTTTTATTAGAAATCTCATAATAATCGCCGGTCTACAGGCCAGGATAGCCCGCGCCAAATCAACCCCAACCACGATAGAAATTATGTTAGCATAGCAGCATGAATCCCCGCCAGCGAGTGCTCGCCGCCCTCAACTTCGAGACGCCCGATCGCGCACCGGTGGTGATCGGCGCCAGCAACGCCACCGGTATGCGCCTGAAACCCTACGCACAGTTGCAGAGGCTGCTGGGGTTGAATGATGGGGTCGAATATCTGTACGATTGGCCTGAGCTCGGCGCAGTGCGCATGAGCGAGCCGGTGCTGCAGGCGCTGCACAGCGACGTGCGCGGCGCGTGGGATCGCTTCCCCGCTCACATCTACGCCCGCAACCAGGAACGCCCGGCGCACGCCCCATTCATCGACGACTGGGGTATCGGGCAGGTGGAGATCGAGCCCGGCGTGTGGACGCAGGGCATTCACCCATTGGCAGAGGCGCAGACCCTGGACGACCTGGAGGCTTACCCCTGGCCTGACATGCAAGATCCCAGCCGCCTGGCGCACCTGCGCGCTCACGTGCAAGGCCTGGCGAGGCCTGGGGAGTACGCCATCCTGGGCGCGCCCTGGTTGATGTTCCCTTTCGAGCGCGCCATGGCTCTGATGGGCATGGAGAACCTGCTGTTGCGCATGGTAACCGATCCAGAGTTCGTCCAGGCGCTGCTGGCGCGCATCACCGCACTGTGCAAAGAGCACATGGGCAACTTCCTGCGGGAGGCGGGGGATGCGCTGGACATGATCAAGATCGGCGACGACCTGGGCGGACAGCAGCGCCCCCTGATCTCACCCGCCATGTACCGACGGCTGCTCAAGCCTTTCCACGCCGATTTCATCGCCTTCATCAAAGAGCGCACCCGTGCAAAGGTCTTTTTCCACAGCGACGGGGATGTCTTCGACCTGGTGGAAGACTTCATCGAGATCGGCGTGGACATCCTCAACCCGATCCAGACCTCGGCTGGCAAAATGGGTCAGCTTGTGGAATTGAAACAGCGCTACGGCAAGAACCTGGTCTTCTGCGGGGGCATCGACACCCAGACCATCCTGTCGCACGGCACGCCCCAGGCGGTGCGCGCCGAGGTGCAGCGGGTGAGCGCCATTTTGGGGAAAGGCGGTGGCTACCTGCTCAGCGCGGTGCACACCATCACCGACAATGTGCCGGCCGAGAACGTGCTGGCGCTGGTGGAAGCTTTCCAGGCATGAGCAGCCGGCAGCGCCAACCCCCGCCTGCCTTTCATGTGATGGCCAAGCCGCGCGGCGCCATCTGTAACCTGGACTGCCAGTACTGTTTTTATTTATCAAAGGAAGAACTCTTTCTGGGCAGCCAGTTCCGCATGCCTGACGAGGTGCTGGAGGCTTACATCCGCCAGTACATCGCCGCCCAGCGCGTGCCCGAGGTGACTTTCACCTGGCAGGGAGGCGAGCCCACCCTGATGGGTCTGGATTTTTACCGCAAGGCGGTGGCTTTCCAGCGGCAGTACTGCCCGCCTGGGGTGACGATTCACAACGCGCTGCAAACCAACGCTACCACGCTCGATGAAGCCTGGGCGCAGTTCTTCAAAGAGCACGATTTCCTGATCGGCGTCAGCCTGGACGGCCCGCGCCACTTGCACGACGCCTACCGGGTGGATAAGGGCGGCAAACCCACCTTCGAGCGGGTGATGGCCGGCATCGCGCTGCTGAAGAAGCACCGCGTCGAGTTCAATATCCTGGCGTGCGTCAATGCGCTGACCGCCGAACATCCGATAGAGATATATCGCTTCCTGCGCGACGAGGTCGAGGCGCAGTACCTGCAGTTCATTCCCATCGTCGAACCGCAAGCGGGCGATGCCCTGGTTTCAGCGCGCAGCGTCAACGGTCGCCAGTACGGGCAGTTTCTCATCGCCATTTTCGATGAGTGGCTGCGCCGGGATGTCGGGCGGGTTTTCGTGCAACTGTTCGATGTGGCGCTGGGCGTCTGGCACGGAATGCCCGCCGGGCTGTGCATCTTCAGCGAGACCTGCGGGCTGGCGCTGGCTTTGGAACACAACGGCGCCTTATACGCCTGCGATCACTTCGTCGAGCCGCGCTACCACCTGGGCAACATCCAGGAGCAAAACTTGCTGGAGCTGGTGGCTTCGCCGCAGCAGCAGCAGTTCGGGTTGGATAAGCGCCAGACGCTGCCGCGCTACTGCCGCGAGTGCCAGGTGCGCTTCATCTGCAACGGCGGCTGCCCCAAGGACCGCCTGCTGCGCACACCGCACGGCGAGCCCGGTCTGAACTACCTGTGCGAGGGCTATAAGGCGTTCTTTACGCATATCGATGAGCCGATGCGGCTGATGAGCGCGCTGCTGAGAATGCAGCGCTCGCCGGCGGAGGTGATGAGGCTCAGGTCAGGCGCGGCGGGAGCGGTTGCACCTGCCAGCACCCATCCACGAGAAGCTGAGAAGAGAACCAGGCGCGGGCGGAGGGGGAGGCGCGGGCAAGCCATCCACGAATAGAATTCGAATCTGCGGATGATCACAGCTTGTGCCCGCATCAAGTCGCCAATACAGACGCGATGCTGATAATGGACATCAAATTAGCAAAGTCCGCCTCTCAAGTTCAGTCAATAGTTCGGACAATCATGGTCAGGCTGTCATCGCGAGCGACAGCGAAGCGATCTCCGCGATAATCCAGGGGATTGCCACGCCCCTGCGGGGCTCGCAAGACCCGTGAAGTGAATGATGTCCGAACGGTTGTCCGAAGGTCAGCCACCCCGCTTGACGGTTCGGGCGACAATCAATATGATGTTAACAAATCGAAACTCATCAAACAAGGAGTCTCCCATGTCATTCTGGAACATTGTAACCGGCTTTGTGGGTATCATCTTTGCACTGGCGATCACTGCTGGGGCGATTTACGTCATTCGTAAGCCGCTGACGCGCTTCTTGGAGAAGATCATCGACGACAGCGAAGTCGCCACGCTGGGCGCTACCTTCATCCTGCTGCTGCTTGGGTTGGATGGGCTGGAGGCGGTGCTGGGCTATTTCACGCAGGCCAATCTCAGTACGCTCTTCAACGGTCTGGTGCGTCTGCTGAACAGCCTGGCGGGCACCGTGCAGTGGGCGGCTTATATCGGCGCGCTGCTGTTCATCGGCTATGCCATCCGCAGCAGCCTTGTGGCGCGCCGGGAATAATCATCACCAAAGTTCATATCGGATTCCAGCGCGCCTTGATTGGAACCAGAGCGATCCCCGGGTTATCCAAGCCGGCACCTGCAAGGTGGCTGATCGGGTTGGTAAACTAGCGCTAGTCTTCGCCGATCCAGTGCACCCAACTCAACCCCAGCCGGGCAGCAGCATTTGCCAGCCGCCGGTCGCCGGTCCACAGATCTGTGCCGATTTGCTCCGCCAGGGCCAGGTATTGAGCATCGTAAGCCCTGGATTGACCCAACCGGTCTGCCCAGATCAAGGCACGCTGGTGCAAGGCTTCCGTTGGCCAGACGCTTTCGATATTGACGGTCTTTACCTTTTGGAAGATCTGTTTGACCAGCTTCTGGTTAAGAAGTCCTTGAGCCGTTGCCCGGCGCAACACGGTAATCAATTCATACTCCCACAGCACCGGTGCAGTAAGTATCTTCCCTTCTAATTTCCAGGTACTGATCCTCTTTTCCGATGCATGCGAATACGGCAGGGGTAATATTATCGCGGCCATGATATTGGCATCCAGCACGATATTCATGCTTCGCCTCGCCAGACTCTATCCATATCTTCATCCCGCTCATTTCTGGCTTCTTCAAGCAGATTCCCGGTATATATTCCATGTTCTTCTTCGATCTGGCGCCGGATCTCTGCGAGTTCCTGCAATGCCTTCAGCTCGCTCTGTAACCGGACTTCTCGATCCTTTTTTTCCACCCATTCGCGTATGATCTCCCGCACCAGCTCGGAGACGCTGCGATTCTCCTGGCGAGCGGTTTCCACCAGGACCTGATGCTGCTCCGGCTCGAGCAAGATCTGGGCTCGATATTTGGTCGGCTGCATATTTCACCTCCACCCGTATTATACACCCGCACAGGTGTAGGTGTAGATGTAAGATGATTAACCGCGGCATGAAGGCTATGCTTGTAGAATATTCTTCCCTCGGTATAATCAAGCGGCGACTATCCAGCCAATTGGACTTCCCATGCCAATCCACATCCTCAACTGCGCCAGCATGACTCCCCGCTTCCCCCGTTGGGAGATCGGCGCGCCCTGCCCGCTCATCGAAACCGCGCGAGGCCTGGCGCCGGTCGGTTCCGGGCTGGGCTAGCACGATTACGCCTCCCCCTCCCTCGGCGGTAGTACGAGGCTATGCGCAAGCCGCGCCGCCCGATGCAACCGGCTTACGACTACACGGATTTCGCCCACGGCCTGCGCCGGTGCTGTACGGCAACGATCAGCGCACGCAATGGATGAGCCTAATGGTTGTATCCATGCTGGCTAAACCCTGCAACACTGCAGAACGGAAATCAGTATCGGGATGAGGAAGTCAACGAGAGACATAAAATATAACCCAGGCCAATCCCACCGAGGGAAAAGCCCAGTACACCCGCAAGCTGAGAGTTCTTCTCGCCATTGAGAGGGGGCATGTGCTCAAACAACCAATTCGTAAAATCGATCACGGCAGGTATCCTCATAGAGATAACCGATATTCATCACCATATTATCGATTTCCGATATAAAATTAACACACAGATGGTAGAATGCGCCCTAGTGTGATAAATTGCGTATTTAATGGTGGAGACAATTTTGATCCTACCGGGGGCGGCGCATCCTCCCCCAGATGGGAGTTAAGTGTATGAATGCATCCAACTACATCATCGATGTCACCGAAGCCGATTTCCCCTACGAGGTGCTGGCCTATTCCGAGCAGGTTCCGGTGATCGTTGATTTTTGGGCCGAGTGGTGCATCCCCTGCCGCACGCTCAGCCCGATCCTGGAGAAGCTGGCTGAGGAAGCCCGGGGCGCTTTCCGCCTGGCAAAGCTGAACGTGGACCAGAACCAGAACCTGGCGCGCCACTACCGCGTCACCAGCATTCCATCGGTGAAGGCATTCAAGGGCGGGCAGGTGGTCAGCGAGTTCAGTGGCTTGCAACCCGAGCCCAAAGTGCGACAGTTCCTGCGCAGCCTGGCGCCTTCCGATGCCGACCTGGCGCTGGAAAAGGGCCAGAGCCTGCTGGCGCTGGAGAACTGGCGCGACGCCGAGCGGGCTTTCCGCCAGGTGCTGGAGCAGTCGCCGGTGGACGCCGAGGCCATGCTCGGGCTTGCCAAGAGTCTGCTGGTGCAGGGGCGCGTCGAAGAAGCCCTGGCGTATGTCGCCAACATCCCCGCCAGCCGGGCTTACAGCGCGGCGCAAACGCTGCTGCCGCTGGCCAAAGCCATGCAGCGCATTCAGGGTGAAGAATGGAGCGATGAGCCGCTGGAGGCCGCCTACCAGCGGGCGCTGCGGCTGGCGATGCGCGGCAACCTGCCGGCCGCGATGGATGGCGTGCTGGATGTGCTGCGCGAGGACAAGCGTTTTCGCAATGGCGAGGCGCGCCTGGTGATGCTGGGATTGCTGGAGATTATGGGGGAGGCCAACCCGCTCACCCGCCAGTACCGCCAGGAGCTGGCTTCGGTCTTGTTTTGATCTGAGTTTATTCCGGTGTGCGCCTGGTGGGGGGCGCTGAAGAAGCGCCTCCCCACCAGGCCCTCCCCCAAAATCCACAAAACGGATTTTGGGGGAGGGAGTGCTTTAGGGACGCTCCAAAATCCAGGGGATTGCCACGCCCCTGCGGGGCTCGCAGCCGGCTGTCATCGCGAGCGACAGCGAAGCGATCTCCACCGATCCAGGGGATTTCAATCGGGTTATCTCTTCCTGCCTGACAGCTCCAAATCGCCCCAGGTGGTGGGATCGCCCAGCTCGCGCGTGCTCACGATCGAGACCATGCTCTGCTGCACTTCGCGGTTGATATTATCGTTATCCGAGATCGAAAAGGCAAAGCCGTAGTGCTGGCCAATATCCGGATCGATGCCGAACAGCTCCCAGGGTATCTTGACCTCGACGCGGTAGCCGAGGTCGGCGGCGACGGCAGCGAATTTGACCTTGGGCTGCGAGCCGGCGATCTTGCGCGGGAACCACAGGTAGGCTTCGGGAGCGTTGTTCAGCGCGGTGTAACCGGGCGAGATGCCCAACTGAAAGTCATCGCCGGACAACTCGGCCAGGTAATAATCCTTGGACACCTGGCTATCGAGCAGCACTTCCAGGCTGTCACCCAGGTACAGCTTAGCGCCGGTGGAATTCTGCACGTATTCGTTATCCTTGACCCGCGCCGCAATGTACAGGTAGTAATCGTCCCAACCAAACATGACGCTGCCCGATAGATCATCCTGGTTCGTCCAATGCCCGGTGTTGTACACCAGGTAGTCGACCGGGTAACGGTCCAGCACCCATTCGGCCTCATCGAAGACGCCATCGATGGTCGGCTCGCGCTGGAAGTAGTAGGCCACGAATTTCGGCCCGGAGCGCACCGCAGGACCCACGTAGGAGACAGGCGTATGGGTGGGGGCTGGGGTTGGGCTGGCGGGGATTGCCGTGGGGATGATCGCGGTGGGCATCACCGGCGTGGGCGGCGCGCCGGTGGCGGTGGGCGCGATTAGGGTCGGCGCCACTGCGGTGGGCACAGGCAGCGTGGCTGACGGCAGCAGGGTGGTCAGCGCCTGGGTGGGCAGCGGGCCTTGCGTGGGCGCGGGCGTGAGCAGCACGGAATATATCGCCGTCAGCGTCAGGTCGGGCGAGGGCAACGCCTGCCCCCCGCCGCGCTGCGGCAGGTTGCAGCCCAGCAGCGGCAGCAGCATCAGCGACAGGAGCAACACGTTGCGGATGCGCAGGATTCTCATCTTGACCTCCTTAAAATTATAGCCACGCCTTTCAGATGGGTTTGAATCACTCCACAATCACCACCGCGCTGGCAGAGCGACCGAAGACCTCCGGCGAGTACATCTCCTCCGCCTTGGCTGGCGGCGCAACAAAGACGCCAGGCGTGGTGGCGCGGGCGTCATACGTGTACTCGTAGACGCCTTCCCAGAGCAGGGAGGTGAAGGCCTCGGCGCGCTCATCGCGCAGGTTCTGGTGCTCGAACCAGCTCCACCACCACCAGCCGTGATAACTGCGCGACTGCTGCGGGTCTTGCGGCAGGCTGCCGGTGACCGCCAGGGCCGGGTTGAGGATCTCCAGGCCGGCGGGCAGCGGGTCTGCCAGGGCGACGTGATAGCGGCGGTTATCGGCGACCAGGGTCAGGCGCACGCGCACCCGCGCCCCGGCTTTGATATGCCAGGCGCCCTGGGCGTCCTGGTACACGTCGCCGGGATCGTCCACGGCTTCGTAGACGCGCTGCACCACGAAGCCCATATCCAGCGGCTCTTGCTGCAGGTCAGTGGGCGCATAGCGCAGACCCAGGCGGTAATACAGTCGTCCAGCGCCTTCTTTGCTCAGGATCAGGTTCTGCGCCGAGCCAGCGGGGATGGCATCCACCAGGTAAGCCATGGGCACGACGGTCTCACGCCGCTCGGTCGTGCGCCCGGAGTATGCATGCTCGCCGGCATACGCTTCTCCCAACCAAATGCGCGCCACGAAATCGGGCGTCTGCGCCTCGTAGGTCTTGAAGTAGCGTTCCAGCGAGAGCAGGATGAAGACATTCTCCTGAGTGTTGTTCCAGCGTCCGCGCTTGCGGTGCGCCATCAGACCGTTGACCAGCTTGGGGATCAGGTCGGACTGGGGCTGGTCGGTCATCAACGCTTCCAGCAGGATGGCGTCGGTGCGCCGGTCGGAGGACAGCAGCAGGTAGGATTGATCGGTGTACTGGGTGGTGAAGTTGGCTGCACCGGGCGTCTCCACCACGCGGTTGTTCACCAGGCGGCGAATCTCTTCCAGCGTGGCTGTGGCTTGGGGCTCATCCTGGATCACCTGCCACAGCCAGCCGATGGCATCCAGGGAGAAGCTCTCCAGGGGCGCTTCAGCGAGCAGGCGCAAGGCTTTGGCGGCATCCCGATCGCCCATCTTCATGCGCACGAAGAGGGCGTAGGCGCTGAGCGTGCGGCGCGTCTCGGCCGAGTAGTAGCTGGGATAGTAGCTCTCGATGTTGCGGATGTGCTCCAGCAGGCGCTGGCGCATCTCGGCTGGCACGGCGAAGTCCATCTCCTGCGCTCGCTGCAGGGCGTAGGCGACGTGGATGCTGTTGAAGGGGATCGAGTCGAAGCCGCGCGCCCAGTATGGGAAGCCGCCGTCGTCGTTCTGCAGCCGGCGCAGGTGCTCGATGTCGCGGGTCACCGCCGCCTGGATCGCCTCCGGCGAGGGCAGCTGGCTGGCGTCGAAAGCTGCCAGAACATCCTTGAGCGCCGCCAGCGCCAGCAGGCGCGAGGCGATCTGCTCGGTGCAGTCGAAGGGGTATGAGGTGAGGTAGATAACCGCGTCGGTGAGCGCCTGCATGGCGGTTGACGAGGTGCTGACCTCCAGGCCGCCGTACTGCGGAAAGACGCCCTGCGGCGAAGCGATGGGCTGCGCCACGGCGCCTTCATCCACCACGCCGTAGACGGCGAAGGCCTCGCTGGTGGCGGGCGTGTACACCGGCAGCTCGATCGTGGCGGCGTCGGCAAAGCTGCCCGAGACGGCCGCGATCTGCAGGCGGGCAGTGCCGGCAAGCTGCGTCTCCGCCGGGAAGCGCACCTCGATGCGATCGCGCGCCGGCACGGTCACCCGCTGCCCGGCGAGGCTGCTCGAGCCATCGGCGCCTGCCAGCGCCAGGTTGCTGGCGCGCGCCACCACTGAGACCTCCATCGGCTGGTCGGTCTGGTTCTGCAGCACCACCGGCAGCTCGAAGCGATCGCCGAAGTTCAAGAAGCGCGGCGCTGAGGGGCGCACCATCAGCGGTAAGCGGGCGGTCAGGTTGGTCTCGCCGCTGCCGAAGCGGTTGTTGGCGTCCACCGCCACCACCATCACCCGGTAGCGGGTCAGGTTATCGGGCAGCCTGACCGGAATGCTGGCAAAGCCATCCGCGCCGGTAGAGGCGGCTGGCACGAAGGCTGCCAGCGGATTGAAATCGCTGCGCAGGCGAATCGGTTCGGCCTGCGCCATGCCCATATCGGCTTCAGCCATGGCAGGTGTGCCCGTCGCCATGGCAGCCGGCATTTCCCTGGGCGCGGCTGCCAGGATTTGCACCTCGACGGTTTTGACCACTTCGACTGCATGGCGAGCCGTATCGAGCAGCTTGTTGGGGTCGATGAGCTGGATGTAAGCCCGCGAGTAGTAGCTGTTGACATCCGGCGAGCGCTCGGCGTAGAAGACATTCAGCGGGTCAGCCATCGAGTAGCTGCTGAGCGCCAGCACTGCCTCATCCACCACCACCACCGCCAGCTCGACGCCAGGCTGCGGGCTGCCATCGGCGCCGGTGACCCGCACGTTCAGGTTGGTTTCGCCGCCAGGCTCCAGCTCGCTGGCTTCCGGCAGCAGTTGCAGGGTGAGGGCGCGCTGGTGAGGCGGTATCTTCAAATTCAGCGCGCCGCTGGCGTAAGCCGGGCGCGGCTCCACGCCGGGCAGCGCTTCTCCCACGTCATCGGTGCGCGGCGCTGAGCCAACCAGGTCCACCTGCACGTTCAGGTTGGGGATGTGGGCGTCCGTGATGGGGATTTCCAGCGTGGCGGAACCATCCACCAGCTCGAAAGCCTGGGTATAGAGCATGCCGCTGCGGCTGACGGTCAGCAAGCCATGCGCTGGGGAGAAGGGCGACTGCACCAATATCTGCGCCACATCGCCCGGTTGGTAGCTCTCTTGATCGGGGATCAAGGTGGCTTCTTCTTGCTCCACGCTGCGGCGCGGCGGTAGCTGCCCACCGGAGACCCAGCGGGTGATGGTAGTCTGGTTAGCGCGCCCTTTGTCGTCGGTCACCCGGGCGCGAATGCGGTAGCTGCCGCCCAGGGCGGTTTCGAAGCTGCAGCTCAGCGGCTCCAGGGTCGAGCCCAGGCTGCAGGTCTGCGGATCGACTTCGATCTCGCGCCACTCGCCGGCAACCACCTGCCAGTCCAGGCGCGCTGCCTGCACTTCCACCGGGCGGTCGGCGACCGGGTTGCCGTCCAGGTCGGTGACGATCACCTCCACCTTGAGCGGGTCGCCGCGCTGCACAAAGTAGCGCGGCGAGCGCAGGCCAACATACAGGCTGGCAGGGTGCACCAGCAGGTTGGTGGCGCTGCTCCAGGCCTGGCGGTTGACGTCCATCACGGTGGCCTCGGCGCGCACGCTGACCGGCTCCGGCTCGGGGCGAATGTCGAAATCCAGGCGCAGGTAGTGCTCGCCGGCCGCGTCGGTGCTGCCGGAGAAGGTCTCCACAGTTTCAACGCCGTAACCCGGGCCGCCGAATTCAGCGTACCCGCCGCGCCATCCCCACCACCAGGGCGTCCATTTGCCGAAGGTGAAATCAGGCCAGTTGGGCGGCTGGTATTGGCTGGGCGAGGAGTAGACGTTCCAGGTCACCTCGGCGTTGGGCAGCGCTCCGCCGGCGTAGTACTGCGCCGAGACCGCCACCACGCCGGACTCGCCGGCAAAGAATGGGCCAGGCGTTTCGTTGCGCGCCGTCACCTCGAACTCGGGTCGGCGGAACTCCAGCACCTGGAAGTTGTGCGTGTACTGCCAGTTCTCGCCCCACTCGGGCAGGTTGACGGCCTCCAGGTTGATCCAGGCGTTGCCCAGGTTGACGGCTTCAGGGATGGTGAAGCTGAAATCGAAGCCGCCCAGCCCGGCGATGGGCGCCTGTCCCTGCCCGATCTGGTTGCCCTGCGCTTCGTAGATGGTGTAATTGATCAGGCCGCCAGCAGCGCTGAACGGTTTGACATCGCCTTGCGGGCCGGCCGTGACACGGCGCAGCCAGCCTTTGAGGTGCACTTCCTCGCCCGGGCGGTAGATGTGGCGGTCGTCGAACACGAACCAGCGCAGTTGGTCGCTGGCGGTATAGCTCGACCAGGCAGGATCGTCCCAGGGGTAAGGGGAGTTGGGCAACATGGCGACATCTGCGCCGCGCCGCGCTACCAGGTAGGAGGCGCCGCTGGTTTGCGACAGGCGCGCCAGCCCATCGCTGCCCGTGATGGCCTGCGAACCGCCCTCGCCCAACGACACGCTCACCCCTTCCAGCGGAGCGCCGTCTTTGAGCGAAGTCGCCCAAACCACCATCTGGCTGGAATCGACAAAGGCGTCCAGGCCAAGCGGCGTGATCTGTACCCAGGCGTGCACCGTGCGCCAGCGGATCTCTTCCTGGCGCTGCAGCAAGCCGCGCGGCGGGCGCACCATAACGATGAACTGCCCGGAGCTGCCATCCATGTGCCGGCTCAGGTCAATGCTCACCTCGCTGAGCTGGTCGGAAGGCGTCTCCAGGCGCATGGTCTCGTCACGTACCCTGCGCCCGGGGAGGGAGGCGCCGGCGATGCCCTGCTGGTACTGCTCCAGGTAAGACTTGAAGGCCGGCCAATCGGCGGGCTGCACGGCGTTCACCTGCACTTCGAGCTGGTTGTAGTTAATGACGTGCACGGTGAAGGCCGGTTTCGCGGCGGCTGGATCCAGCGTCAGGAACATTTTCTCCGGCCCGATCAGGGTTGGCTCCGCCGGACCGACCTTGAAGGTCAGGGTTTGATCTTTTCCCAGCGTCTGCCCGAAGATGTCCTGGAGGTCTTTGCTCACCAATACGGTGTAGGTGGTCTGGGCGCTGGTCGCGCCGCGGATGCGGATGGTGGCGTCGATGATATCCACCATTACGCCCGGCGCCTGCGGCTCGATCCGCAGCATTTCTTCTTTATAGGCTGCGGCATCGATAGGGTTGTTGAAACGGATGAAAAACGGCGTCAGCGGTTGGCAATCCGTGGTGTACCACTCGCAGCCGTGCTCCTCGATGCGCAGCGGCGCGTAGGTGCGGAAGCTGAAGGAGTGGGCGCTCTCGGAGCGGCGCGGCCCTTCGGCGGAAGGCGTGCCCGGGCCGACGATCACCGTGACCTGGGCGTCGGTGGGCAGCGGTTGCAACACGCTGAGCGCCATCCAGCGCCCTTCGCCGGCCTGCTCAGCCAGGATGCTGACCTGTTTATCGGCCTGAACCTGCTCTGCAGAAGCGAGCTGCACGCCCACCGGGCTGCCGTTGGCCTGCACCTGCACCACCTCCAAAACGTTGGCGGGCTCGATGCGCTGGTCGAAGGCGATGAAGATGAGCGGCTGCAGCGGCTGAGCTTCTCCGGTTGGGTGCTCAGTCAACACCTTCACCGGCGGTGTGCTGAAGGTCCATGTCACCGTCTCAGCCAGCACGCCGCCGGTCTGCGAGCGTGTGCCCGCCGGTATGGTCACCCGGTAATCGGTGGCCTTGGGCAGGCGGTCGATCGAGTCGGAGGCGTACAGAAAATTGAGCGTGCGCGTGCCCACCCAGCGCCAGGTTCCCGGCAGGGCGGGTTCGATTTGCACCGGCACTCCTTGCGCTGAGAGCGCCTCCAAGGTGTCGAGAGGCGCCATCGGCTGGTTGAAAGTCACGGCGATGAAAGGCGCTGCGTCGATCTCCCCCTGCGGAGCGTAGCGCAGCACCTCGAGAGGTCCACTCGGCGCTGGCTCGGGCGTCAGCGCTTCCGGCGGAGGGGGAAAGCTCTCCGGGATCGTCTGGCCGGGGCGCGGCGGGGGAATGGGTTCCTGCGCCAGGCGGAAATCGGCCTGGTCTTGCGCTTCCACCGGCAGCTCCGGCAGGCGGCCGAGGATGGCGTCGATCTCCTCCGGGGACAGCGGCTCGCCCTGCGCCAGCGGCAGGGCTTCGACCTGCTGAGGCTGGGGCTGCCCTTCGCTCAAGCGGATGAAAGTTGTGGATTGCCCATCTTGCATCGCGCCGCTCACCTCCACCGCCGGCGCGCCGCCGGCAACCACGCCGGCCCCGCCGCCGGTTGACAAGGGAATAGCCTGCCCGCCCCCTGGCAGCCTGGATCGCTGGCGCAGCAGCCAATAAGCGCCAAAAGCCGCCGCAGCCACCAGCGACACTGAAACCAGCCCGACCAGCCAATAGACCCCTGGAATGCGTTTCCTTTGTCCAGTCATCAGCCCTCCCTGAGCGCGTCACGATCAAGAATTGGGCAATGGGCGGGAAGCACCGCCCAGCGCGCAACGTTTGACTATACTGATTGTAAGTGTTAAAGTGAAGACGTCAATAGGCAGCGCAGAGTTCCTTTTACAACCAACTTGACAACTGCCCCAATCCGAGTATAATTCCCCTGCCTGCCCGCAGTTGGGCAGGCGCATTTGTGCATTATCCATAGGCGGCGCCCAGGCGGCGCCCTGAATTCGAAAGCAAAGGAAATTAGGTCATGCCCCCTCTACCAAAACGTAAACTCTCTAAAGGTCGCCGCGATCGCCGCCGAGCGCAGGACGCCCTGAAAGCGCGCAACCTGGTGCAGTGCAGCAACTGCGGCGAGATGCGCCTGCCGCACACGGTGTGCCCGAGCTGCGGGCATTACAAAGGCCGCGAAGTCGTCGAAGTCGAAAAAGAGTAAACGCTGATCACCACGGGTCGTGGGCGTCCCAACGGGGAACCACGACCCGTTTGTATTTAAGTCAGGAGAGTCTATGCTTCCCGATGCCACAACCACCGCATTTGTGTTTCCCGGGCAAGGCTCGCAGGCAGTAGGCATGGGCCGCGAGCTGGCAGCCGCCTACCCCGAAGCCAGGCAGGTCTTCGAGCAGGCTGACCAGGCGCTGGGCTTGGCGCTTTCGCAGATGGCCTGGGAAGGGCCAGAAGAAGCGCTCAACGACACGATCAACACCCAGCCGGCCTTGCTGGTGCACTCGGTGGCCGCGCTGCGCGTCTTTCAGAAGCGCTACCCCGGCTACACACCCGCCTTCGTCGCCGGGCACTCGATGGGCGAGCTGAGCGCCCTGGTGGCGTGCGGCGCATTGGACTACCTCAGCGCGCTCAAGCTGGTGCGCCGGCGCGGCGAGCTGATGAAAATGGCGGGCGAGATCGCCCCCGGCGGCATGGCTGCCATCCTGGGACTGGAGATTCCCACGCTGGAAGAGGTCTGCGCCGAGGCCAGCGCCCCGGGCGAGATCGTGCAGGTGGCCAACGATAACTGCCCCGGGCAGGTGGTCATCTCCGGAGCGCGCGCTGCCCTGGAACGCGCCGTGGAAGCGGCGCGCCAGCGCGGGGCGCGGCGGGCGGTCATCCTGGCCGTGAGCATCGCCGCCCACTCGCCGCTGATGCGCCCCGCGCAGCAGGATTTCAACCGGGCCGTCGAAGCCGCTGCCCTGCAGGATCCCTTCACCCCGCTGGTGGGCAACATCACCGCTGCTCCGCTGCACAGCGCGGCAGAGATTCGCGCCGACCTGCAGGGGCAGCTCGAATCGCGCGTGCGCTGGACAGAATCGGTGCAGGCTATGGCCGCCCGGGGGGTGACCACCTTCATCGAGATCGGCAGCGGCAGCGTGCTGGGTGGCTTGATCAAGCGCATCCAGCGCGATGGCACAACGCTGACCTTGGGCAGCCCGGCAGATTTCGAAGCCCTGGGCTGAAGCGCCCCCCAACGACCACCCTGGGGGCTCGTCCATGAGATGAAGCCTGGCTGGCGAACCCCCATCTGCATTCTGAACGCGGTATAATCACAACGCTTCGCCAGCCATTCCACCACGGAGGAGTACGTATGAGCCTGGAAGGGAAAGTCGCCATCATCACCGGGGCAGGTCGGGGCATCGGACGCGCCATCGCTGAGAAGTTTGCCTTGAGCGGCGCCAAACTGGTCATGGCGGACCGCAACTTCGAGCAAGCCAGGGAGACCGCCGCCGCCATCACCGCCGCCGCCGGGTGCTGCACCACGCCGATCGAGGTGGACGTTTCCAACCTCGAAGCGGTGAAAATGATGGTAGAACAGGTGATCGCCGAGTACAACCGCATCGATATCCTGGTCAACAACGCCGGCGTCACCCGCGACAACCTGATCATGCGCATGGAAGAGAGCGATTGGGACACGGTGATCGATATCAACCTGAAGGGCGCCTGGAACTGCTCCAAAGCCGTTGTGCGGCAAATGATGAAACAGCGCTACGGGCGCATCATCAACATCTCTTCCGTCTCCGGGCTGGCGGGCCAGGCCGGGCAGACCAATTACTCGGCTTCCAAGGCTGGCCTGATCGGTTTAACCAAGGCTTTGGCGCGCGAGGTCGCCTCTCGCAACATCACCGTCAACGCCGTGGCGCCTGGTTTTGTGCCCACCGCGCTCACCAACGACCTGCCGCAAGACTTGAAGGACTCGATGATGCGGCTCATCCCGCTGGGCCGCTGGGCAAAGCCCGAGGAGATCGCCTACGCGGTGGCTTTTTTTGCTTCAGACGAGGCCGCCTACATCACCGGCCAGGTGCTGAGCGTGGACGGCGGCATGTTTATGATGTGAATCCGAGGGAGTACACATGGAAGAAGGCAAGACCACAGTCGCCCCAGAAGTGCTGCTCACCATCTCCCGCCTGACGACATTGGATGTCGAAGGGGTGAGCCGCCTGAGCCCGGTGCCAGCCGGCATCAACCGGTTGTTCAAGCGCGGCTACGGCGAGGGCGTGGTGATCGATGTGCAGGAGAACACGGTCTCAGCAGACATCTATGTTGTCCTGAAAGCGGATGTCAATATCCGGGATGTCAGCCGCAACATCCAGCGCAACGTAGCGCGCGCCATTTCCGAAATGGTGGGCATGCAGGTGGGCCGGGTGAACGTGCATATCGAAGACATCGATTACGACAAGGAGGGCGGAGACTAACCGCCTATGAAATCACGCACCAGAGCACGCAGTGTGGCTCTGCAGGCACTTTACGAAATCGACCTGACCGGGCACCCAGCCGGAGCGGTTTGGGAGCAGCGCTCCTCCGAAGCGGAGTTGGATGACAGGCTGGCTGAATTTGCCCGCCAGATCATCTTCGGGGTGCTGCCGATACACGCCATGCTGGATGGATTCATCGCTCAATACGCCCCCGAGTGGCCCATGGAGCAGGTTGCCACCATCGACCGCAACATCCTGCGCATTGCGCTGTGGGAATTCGCCGTCTACCGCAATACGCCCCTCAAAGTGGTGATCAACGAGGCGGTGGAATTGGCGAAAACCTTTGGCTCCGACAGCACGCCGCGCTTTGTCAATGGCGTGCTGGGCAGCCTGGCAGAACACCAAAACGAAATCCGCCAGTACCTCAATGCCCATATCAACGCTCCCACCAGCCCGAACAACTCCACCAGCGCCAATGGATCGCCAGGCGCAGATACCCCCTCAGGCAGTAAATAAGCAAACATCATGGATTTTTTCGGAATTGGCCCCCTGGAACTCTTTCTTGTCGCATTGATTGCGCTGATTGTGCTTGGCCCGCGCGACATGGTCAAAGCCGGGCGCACGCTGGGGCGCATCCTGCGCAACATCGTGCAATCGGACACCTGGCGGGCGGTGGTGACCATTTCGCGCGATATGCGCAACCTGCCCACCCGCCTGATGCGCGAAGCCAACCTGGAGGACGAAGTCAAAGCTCTGCAGGCTGAAACGCAGCAGATCCGCCGCCAGTTGGACCTGAGCGATTTGCAGAAGGACATCCAGCGCGCCCAGCAGGAGCTGGCGAAAGAGAGCAGAGACGCCCTGGCCGACTGGACCACACCCCCAGAGGCGGAGACGCCCTTCATCCACCCCCCAACCCTCCCCCCGGGCGCGCCGCCTGCCAGCCTGCCGGCCTCAAAGACCTCCCCAGGCGCTCCAACGGAAAGCACTGCCAGGGAAGAGCCAGCCCCGCTCGAGAACGATCCACCCACTGCCAGTGAGTAGCCGACTATGCGCAAATTTCTTCTCACCCTGTGGCGTATCCTCACCTTCCCCTTCTGGCTGGTATGGAGCACCCTGCGCCTGGTGGGCCGCTTTATCGGCCGGATATCCAACGATATCCGCGAGTTGCTGACCGAAGAACCCGAAGACGAGCCCCTCGCCGATACCATCCAAAAGACGGTTGAGAACCCAGGTGGGTTGATGGAGCACGTCGACGCCCTGCGGCGCAACATCTTCCGCGCCCTGGCAGGCCTGGCCCTCACCACCGCCATCTCGTTCCTTTACACCCGCCAGTTGATCGACCTGCTGGCGAAACCAGTGGGCGGCATCCAGGCATTGGTCGCCATTGACCCAACCGAGCCGGTGGGCGTTTACATGCGCGTGGCGCTGCTTTCCGGCTTCACCCTGGCTCTGCCATACATCGCCTTCGAACTGTGGCTGTTCATTGCCCCGGGCATCAGCCGCAGCGCGCGCCTCTTCAGTCTGGCGGCCATTCCGGTGGCGACCCTGTTCTTCATCGGCGGTATGGCTTTCACCTATTTCGTGATGCTGCCAGCAGCCATCCCCTTCCTGGTCAATTTCATCTTCGGTATGACCGTCGAGCTTCGCCCGGCGTCTTACGTGCGCTTTGTGACCAGCGTGATGTTTTGGATCGGTATCTCGTTCGAATTTCCGCTGATCATTTACGTGCTGGCGCGCATCGGGCTGGTGCGCGCCCGGGTGCTGGCCCAGCAGTGGCGCCTGGCGGTGGTGATCATCGCCCTGTTGGCAGCCATCATCACCCCCACCATCGATCCGGTGAACATGGCGCTGGTGATGGGTCCGTTGATCATCCTGTATTTCATCAGCATTGGATTAGCCTACCTCGCCCGCCGCGAGAAAGCCGAGCCCGCATGAAAATTCGTCGCGCCCTGCTGTATGTCCCCGGAGATGACCTGCGCAAAATTCAAAAAGCGGCTGCGCTGGGCGCAGACTGTGTTTGCCTGGACATGGAAGACGGTGTGGCAGCCACGCGCAAGATCACCGCTCGTCTTACCATTGCCGAGGCGCTCCCAGAGCTCGATTTTGGACGCAGCGAGCGATTGGTGCGCATCAATGGCTTGGGCCCAGGCCTGGAACAGGCGGACCTGCAAGCCGCCGCGGCTGCCAGGCCGGACGGCATTGTCTTGCCTAAGGTGGATGACGCCCACGCCGTGCAATGGGCTGACCAGGAGCTCAGCCGCGCCGAACAGGAATTTGGCTGGCCAGCGGGCGGTATCATCCTGATCGCCATCGTCGAATCGGCGCGCGGTATCCTCAACCTGGCTGAGATCGCTGGCGCCAGTCCGCGGCTGCAGGCGCTGATCTTTGGCGCGGATGACCTGGCGGTGGACATCGGCGCCCAGCGCACCCCCCAAGGCTGGGAAGTGTTCTATGCCCGCAGCGCGCTGGTCACCCACGCGGCTGCTTTCGGTCTGCAAGCCATCGACATGGTGTACGGGGATTTCAACGACCTGGAAGGGCTGCAGCGCGAAGCGCTGCAAGGCGCCCAACTGGGCTACAGCGGAAAGCAGGTGATCCACCCCAACCAGGTGGCGCCGGTGCAGGCGGCTTTCACCCCCAGCGACCAGGCCATTGCCGAAGCGCTGACCATACTGCAAGCGGATGAGATCAAGCAGGCTTCTGGGATTGGCGCCTTTGCCATGCAAGGCAAAATGGTGGATGCGCCGATTGTCAAAGCCGCCCGGCGCATCGTGGAGCGGGGGCGAGCTGCCGGCAAGATCCCCTGAGCAGGTGGCACGACACTTGCACGTAACAAGACAGCTTATAATGGAGCAGCACGCAGGGATGGCGTTCAATGCGCAGTTCCCGCAACCAGGCTTGGTGTACCCGCATGAAAGCAGCGCCCACCGATCCCCAAACCGGCTCGTTCATTGCCCGCTACCGCGCCCGACCGCTGAGCTGGGGCGAATTTCTGCGCCTGGCCAGCCTGGGCGCCGCGGCTGTGCTGGCGCCGCTGCTCTACAGCGCATGGCTCTATCGCAGCAACCTGCTGCGCTACGGCTCGGTTGCAGCGGAACGCTGGAGCACGCCCTGGCTGGCGCTCAGCCTGGCGGCGCTGGCGCTCTTCGCCCTGCTGGTGGTGATACGCCTGGCGGCTTTGCGCCGCTCGGTCGAGGTGTTCCAAAAAGGGCTGCGGCTCAACCTGGGCAAGCGCAGCTTCCTGCCCTGGGCGCAGCTCGCTGGCGTCTCAACCGAAGTCCGCGCCGCAGGGGGCCTCGCCGCTGGTGAGAAGCTGCGCTATCGCGTTCGCCTGCACCCCACCACCGGGCGCGCCATCCCCCTCGAAGAGCACACCGAAAAACTGCCTGAGCTGCTCTCGCAGATCAAAGCCCATCTCTACCCTCGCCTGCTGCCCGCCCTGCAAGCCGAATTCCAGCAGGGACGCTGGCTGCACTTCGGCGAGATCGCCATCTCATCCCAGGGATTGCGCCTGGGTGCGGACCACCGGCGCAGGCTGGAGCTGAGCTGGGCGGAGGTCCAAAGTATGCAGGTGCAGGGTGGGCAGTTGACCATCGCATACACACCCCCGGGGAAAGGGGTGGGTGCGTCGCAGCCCGAGCAGAGCAACCATCACACCGCCCTGCGGCAGCGCAGGTTGGAAACTGGGGAGATCCCCAATATCGAGCTGCTGCTCCAACTCATCCAGCAGGAAGTGACGCCGTGAAACCTAGTGAAAAGCCAAACTCAAGTCTCCGCCGGCGCGCAGCGCCGGCCGCCAGGCAAATCAACGCAGTTCTCCTGGCAGCCAGCTTGCTGCTGGCATTGCTGGCTGGCTGCACCCTGCCAGCGCCCGTCAATCCGCCCCAGGCCACGCAGCCGCCCGCCCAGGGTGGGCAGCCGGCGCAGCCCGTGCGGGTGGGCGTGGAGGCGCCGCCCGAAGTGCAGGTCACCTTCCGGGTGCGCATCCCCGAGAACACACCCTACGACCAGGCGGTGCTGATCAACATCCTGGATGAAGTTGGCGGGCTGGACCTGCACCCAGAAACCTATGAAATGGTGCAGGAGGACCCCCAGCATTACATTCTCCAACTCAGCTTTCCGCTGGGTTCGCTGGTCAAGTACCGCTACAGCCGCCAGACGGAAGCCGCGCCGGTCAATGAATACACTTCGGCAGGGCGCCAAACCCGCTACCGGCTGTACGCCGTGCAGGGACCGGGGCTGGTGGATGACGTGATCAGCCGCTGGACAGATACGCAGTTCTTTGGCCCAGCCGGGCGCATCATGGGTTCCGCCACCGACACACAAACCGGCGAGCCGGTGCCCGGCTTGCTGGTGACGGCTGGCGGCGCGCAGGCCTTCAGCGCCGCCGACGGCACCTTCATCATCGAAGGGCTGCCGCCTGGCACGCACAACCTGGTCGCCTATGCTCCAGATGGGGCCTACCGCACCTTCCAGCAGGGCGCGCTGGTCGCCGACCAATCCACCACCCAGGCGCCGTTGATGATGGAGCCCAGCCGCCTGGTCAACATCACCTTCGAGGTGAAGATGCCCGCCGGCACAATTCCGGGCGTGCCCATCCGCATCGCTGGAAGCCTGCACCAGTTTGGCAACACCTTTGCCGACCTGGCAGCCGGGCTGAGCACGCAAGCCGGGCGCATGCCGGCGCTGCAGCCGGCTGGCGAAGGACTCTACCGCCTGACCATGGCGCTGCCAGCCGGCGCTGACCTGCGCTACCTGTACACGCTGGGAGATGGCTTCTGGAACGCCGAGATCACCGCCAATGGTGAGTTTCAACTGCGCCGGGTGATCATCCCGCAGGTGGACAGCGTCATCCAGGACACGGTGGAGGCCTGGACTGCGCCGGGAGCCAAACCGCTGGTCTTCGACGTCACCGTTCCGCCAGATACCTGGCCTGGAGATCGCATCTCGATCCAGTTCAACCCCTTGATCGGCTGGAGCGAGCCGATCCCGATGTGGCCGCTGGGCAGCAACCGCTGGGTGTACGTGCTCAACCACCCGCTGGATGTGCAGGGCTCGCTGCGCTTCCGCGTGTGCCGCAACGAGCAGTGCGGGGCAGCCGATGACGCCAGCTCGGCCGGTCCCAGCGCGGCTGGCCTGCCAGCCACGCCCGCAGGCGAGGAGAACAAGGTCAGCTACCAGGTGCCCTCCTGGGCCTGGTACAGCTCCACCAATGCTGCCTGGACAAGCAGCAACCAGCCCGTGCCCGCCCGCGGAGCGGATTTCGTCGCCGGGGTCGAGTTCAACCCCCAATACCAGACTTCGTGGAGTCCCTACATGAACGGCGCTCTGGAGGGCGTCCAGGCGATGCGCGCCAACTGGCTGGTGATCGACCCCACCTGGAGCTACCCGCCGATGGCGCTGCCCATCTTAGAGCAAACGCCGGGAAAAGACGCCCTGTGGCATGACCTGGCGCCGGTGATGCTGGCAGCCCGGCAGCGCGGCCTGCAGGTGGCGGTGTTCCCGGGCGTCAATTTCCCCGCTCCGCCCGAGCAATGGTGGAGCAGCAGCCAGCGCGACTTTCCCTGGTGGGTGGTGTGGTTCGAACAGTACCGCAAATTTGCGCTGCACCATGCCGAGCTGGCGGCGCGCACCGGCGCCGGCGCGCTGGTATTGGGCGGAGACTGGCTGCTGCCAGCCCTGCCCGGCGCGCTGCTCAGCGACGGCTCGCCCTCCGGCGTGCCCGCCGACGCCGACGCACGCTGGCGCGGCCTGATCGCCGAAGTGCGCCAGGCCTACAATGGGCGATTGGCCTGGGCCATGAGCTACGAGCGCATCACCAACGGCGCGCCAGCTTTCCTGGATGCTGTGGACCAGATCTACCTGCTCTTCGATGAGCCCCTGGCGCAGGATACCCTGGCCGACCCGCAAAGCATGTTTTCCCAGGCGACGATGCTCCTGGATGTGGTGGAAGCGTTCTACCAGCGCGTGCAGAAGCCCATCCTGCTCGCCGCAGCGTATGGTTCATGGGACGGCGCGGCCACCAGTTGCGCCCAGGATGGCCAGGGAGGCTGCCTGGCGCAGCAAGAGGTGCTGCAACCCGGCGCAACGTTGAATGGATTGCCGCTCGATTTGCAGGAGCAGGCCCAAATTTATGAGACGCTGCTGGCAGCATCCAGCAATCGCCCCTGGATCACCGGCTTCATCAGCCGCGGCTTTTATCCGCCCGCCATGCTGCAGGACCTCTCGCCCTCGGTCAACGGCAAACCCGCCCAGGCTGCCCTGGCCTATTGGTTTGCCAACCTGGTCATTCCTCCACCCTAAATCCGACAAAACAGGGTATGATTAACAGCGCCGGAAGCGTACCCTTCCGGCGCTATTTTCACCTGTCCTCTTGAGCCGATCTGAGCCTCTCGCTCGATCACTGCAGAGACACTGCGCAGCGCTCAGAGTGACAGCGACAGGAGATGAGCATGTTACCTGACGACACCCACATCGGGCGGGTGCGCTTGAAAGTGGCGCATCTGCCGCGCTCGCTGGCTTTTTACTGCGACCTGCTGGGCTGGCAGCAAACCAGCCAGGCGCCGGGCATCGCCTGCCTGTCCGCGGGCGCTGGTCAACCGGTGCACATCGAACTGGTGGAGCTGCCCGGGGCGCAGCGGCAGCCGGCGCGCAGCGCCGGGTTATATCACATCGCTATCCGCCTTCCCGATCGCCCTGCGCTGGGCGCGCTGCTGGAACGCCTGATCCGCCACAACTACCCGCTGCAAGGGGGCGCCGACCACCTGGTGAGCGAGGCGATCTACCTGGCAGATCCAGACGGAAACGGCGTGGAGCTGTACCGCGACCGGCCGCGCGCCGAGTGGCCCTGGCACGGCGACACGGTGCAAATGTCCAGCGATCCATTGGACGCCCAGGGCATCTTGCGCCAGGCCGCCAGCAACTGGCAGGGCATCCCAGAGCAGACCGATATTGGGCACATCCACCTGCAGGTTTCCGACCTGGGCCAGGCGGAGCGCTTTTTCTCTAAGCTCATCGGTTTGGACGTCACTCAGCGCAATTACCCCGGGGCGCTGTTCATGTCTGCCGGCGGTTACCACCACCACGTGGGAACCAACATCTGGTCGAGCCGCGGCGCGCCGCCCGCGCCGGAAGGCGCCGCTGGGCTGGCTTTCTTCGAGCTGGCGATCCCAGACGCCGAGTCCCGACAACAGGCGCTGGAGCGGTTAGAGGCAGCCGGCGTGCCACTCACCCCGCACGAAGACCAGTTCCTGGCGCGCAGCCCAGACGGCATCCAGGTGCTCATTTAGAGAGGCGCAACCTCGCCTGTTCCCCTTGGATCGCCCAAATTCGCCACAGTCGCCGCGCCGCATCCGACCGGTATCGATTCTGGTAGGGGTCAAGCATTTGCCTGGCTCAGGCCTTAACTGCCGCGGAGGGCCGTGGCAAATGCTTGACCCGCCCTTGCGCCAGGATCGAAGCGCGCTGCCACGATGCTGCCGTGGCCCTCTCCGATAAGGGGAAACATTTGAAGCGCCGTGGGCTTGCCCGCTACGACCTGACGGTTTCTCGAGAGAGTGTTGTTTAGCGCGCCTCGATGGTCATCGGCATGCCATTGGCGGAGCCCAGCGTGCCTGACATCACAATCTGCGGCTGGTGCCCGGCGACCAGGCGGGGCGTGAAGCGCCGCGCCAGCAGGGCGGTGAGAAGGTGCGATTCGAACAGCGAGAAGTTGTTGCCGATGCAGATGCGCTGACCTGCGGCAAAGGGATGGTAAGCCAGCGGGTGGCGTTTGGCTTCCTCTTCGGGAAGCCAGCGGTCGGGGTCGAAGCGCAGCGGGTCTGGCCAGAAAGCGGGGTGGCGGTGCGTCAGGTAGGGCACCATCATCATCTGCGAGCCAGCGGGCACGTGCATGCCGTCGATGACATCGTCCGCCACCGCATCGCGCACGTACACCGGCGCCGGGGGATACAGGCGCAGCGTCTCCTTGATCACCTGCAGGGTGTAGGGCAGCTTCTTCAGGTCGGCGATCTGCGGTGGGCGGTCGCCCAGCACCTGGTCGAGCTCCTGGTGCAGGCGCTGCTCCACGTCGCGATTTTGCGACAGGGCATACCACATGAAAGTCAGCGTGCGGGCGGTGGTCTCGTGCCCGGCGAAGAACAGGGTGATCGATTCATCACGCAGCAGCTTATCCGAGAGCGCTTCGCCGGTCTCTTCCGAGCGGGCGCGCATTAGGCGGCTGAGCAGGTCATCGGGCCACTCCTGCTCGGGCAGCGCCCGGCGCTGGGCGATAACCGCGTCGATGAAAGTGTGCACCCGCTGGCGCGCCTGGCGGTAGGCCACGTTGCGGCGCGTGGGCGCCCACAGCGGCAGCTTGAGCGGCGTCATCTCGTGGCTGGAAGTGAAGCTGATCATGGTCTCGACCGCCTCTTTCATCTCGACCAGGTTCTCTTCGCTTTGGGTGCTGAACAGCGTCTTCAAGATGATGGAGGCCGTGATGGACATCATCTCCTGGATCATATCCACCGCCTGCCCGGAGCCGGCTTTGCTCTGCCAGCGCTGGATGAAATCCAGCCCATCCGCCAAGATGACCGGGTAATACTGCTCCACGCCGCGCGGCGTGAAGAAGGGCGCCATCAGCTTGCGGCGGATGCGCCAGGCTTCGCCGGTGGCGGTCACCAACCCATCGCCCAGCAGCAGCTCGCGCACCGCGTCGTAGGATTGCAGCTTGTCGTAGTTCTGGCGGTTGGCGACGTTGACGTGGTGCACATGCTCGGGGTGAATGACCAGAAACAGGTTGCGTGGGCCAATTTGAATCTGGCAGAAATCGCCGTAAGTTTTCCAGGCATCTTCGAAGAACTGCAGCAGACCCTTGCGCTGCATTTCCAAGGCGATGTCTAAGATATAGCGGCTGCGCCGCCCGGGGGCGGCGGTTATCATTGACTTTGTCACGAGAATCTCCTTTGATCGATGCGCCCGGTCCCCCAATATTTGGTGATACCCAAGCGTTTATCCCATCATACCAGAGCCCTGCCGGAAATGGGTTTTTTGCTAAACTGGCAGAAGTTCGGGATAACAAAGAAGGTGGAGTACGGACAGCGGTGGAGACGTCGCCATCACGTTTGGCAGCGGTCTGATAACAGACGGCGCCTACACGGTAGTCGCGATCAACTCCTTCGGAATTACAGTCCAGAACTCGGCTGGGGTCACCGGCTGGCATAAACCTACGCCAACACCGGAAAAATAGTACCTGCTATCCCCCGGAGATTGCCGGCACCAGGTGCACCTCGTCGCCGGGCCGCAGCGCGTGCTGCGGCTCGACCACCTTGCCGTTGACCACCAGCAGCAGGTGCTCTGGATCCATGTCGATTTCAAGCAGCCGCATCAGCTCGGCAATGCTGCTGCCTTCTGGAAGATCTACCTGCACACGGCTCTGCGGTCCAGACGGGGTCTGTTTTTGCAGGAGCGTGTGCAGGTAGACGACAAGCTGCATCACTGGCTACCAGTCGAAGATGGTGTCCAGGTCTTCTTCGGGCACGTCGAAGACCGCGTTGGTCGGCGGCAGCGCCTCGCGCGTCATCCACTCCGGCAGGCGGTTGTCGGCAGCGGTGAAGCCAGCCCGGCGGTTGAACTCCACCTCCAACTTGAGCGTCTCGCGACCCAGCACCTGCAAGATATCTTCGCCCACCTGCCAGCCGTAGCGGGCGTTGAGCAGGTCGCGGATCAGGTGCGGCGCAGTGGAGAAGCCAAAGCCGGCAAAGATGCACGCCCCCAGCGTGTCGTAGCCTGCCATGTTGATCTGGGCGATGCGCGAGACTTCCTTCTGGCCCTTGGGCGACAGGTGGTCGATCTTGGCGCGGATCGTCAAACCGGCGGTGTGGTCAGCGCCTTGCGGCGAGGTGGCATAGGTCACGCCGGTGCCCTTGATCGAGCGTGGGTCGTAGGCGGAGATGGCCTGGTTCTTGACCACCGGCACGCGCTCCACACCCAGCACCTTGCCGGTGATGGCGGCGCCCATGCCGAGGATGCGCCCCAGCGGCGTGCCTTTCTCGATCTCTTGCAGCAGGCGCATGGCGCCCTCGCCGTCGCCGAACGCGGCCAACCCGGCTTCCATGGCGACGCCCAGGGCAGCCCCGGTGTCGATGGTGTCCAGCCCCAGGTCGTTGGTCTTGGCGTTCAGGCGGGCGATCACATCCAGGTCGGTGATACCCAGGTTCATGCCCATCAGGCCGACCGTCTCGTATTCCAGCGGTGAGACGGTGGCTTTGCCGTCTGGCCCGGCAAACACATTCGAGGAGCGGATAGTGCAGCCGCGCATGCAGGCGTGGGAGGGATTGGCCTCGCCATCGCGCTCCAGCAGCAGGTTGCGCATGTGCTCAGCGCTGACCGGCTCCAGGTCCATGAGCTGCCCGGCAGAGAAATTGCGCACCGGCAGCGCGCCAAAGGTCTGGCACAGGCGACCCACGGCGATAGTGCCGAAATCGGTGTACACCTTGGTCTGCGGGTGGGCCTGCAGAGCCTTGTTGTACTCTTTTTGGGCGGCGCGGAAAGCTGCCGGGTCTGCGATGGGTGCTTTTTCGCCGCCGCGGTCGTCGATAACGATAGCTTTCAGGCGGCGCGATCCCATCAAGGCGCCCAGCCCGCCGCGGGCGGCGATGCGCGCTGGTACGCGGTCCTTATCCAGGTTCATGATGCCAGCGCCGGTCAGGCGCATCTCACCCGCTGGTCCGATCAGGGCGATGGCAACGTCTTTGCCGTAGCGTTCCAGCAGCTTCTTGGCGCTGTCGTAGACGCCCAAGCCGACCACGTCGCTGGCCGGGTCGAAGCGCGCCCCCTCCTTCGAGAGGTGCAGCACCCACCAGGCGTCGCTATCCGGGCGGTCTTCCAGGATCAAGGAGTGGATGCCCAGGTTGACCAGGTGCAAGCCGGTCGAGCCGCCGGCGTTGGCCTCCTTCACCCCGCCGGTGAGCGGGCTTTTGGCGCCAATCGAGATGCGATCGAGCGAGGAGAGCATGTGCCCGACCAGCAAGCCAGGCGCAAAGATCAATTTGTTGTGCGGGCCGTAGGGATCGCACAGAGGTGGGACTTCATCCAAGAGAATACGCGCCAGCAGGCCGCGCCCGCCGATGCGCTGCCAGGCTTCGGGCGGGGTTTCCTTCTGCAGTGTTTGAGCGCGCAGGTTGATTCGCCAGACTTCCATGAGCTACCTCCAGGTGAGAATGGGAATATTTTACCCCAGTCGATCAGCATCCACGCAGAAATCACTCCATAGCAGTCTGCCCCCTGCGGCCTTCGTCCACCTTCCCCATTTTCATCCTGTGAAAAAGGGGAAGGATGCAGGGTTTATGGGCGGACAGGTGGGGTGGATATGGCCTGCACCAGCCCCACCCCCCGGTTCCTCACCAACTTCGCGGAGAGGGAGCGCCTTTTGCCTTCCCGCTTGATGGGGAGGGGCAGGCTACGCCTTACTTCATCACCGCCGGCAGCAGCACGGTCAGTGGGTCGGCGCTGAAACGCAGCGGCAGAGCACCCTGGTCCAGGTTGGGGTTGATGTATCCGGTGTCGGGATTAAAGACTATGTAACCGTCGAAATGCACACCTGCCGGCACCGACAGCACGCCGTAGATCGTCGAATCGGTGAAGTTTACGGAAACGTCATTGTTGGTCCAGCTGGCAGGAGCGGAGGGATCCAGATTGTCGCTGATGGCGCGGCGCAGGCTGCCCGGCGGGATTTGAATATTCACGCTGTTGTATACATAATTTCCGGTCATCATGCCCTTCACATTGACGGTAGCAGTCACATTGGTGGTGTTCCACAGGTTGATGACGGTGGCGGTGCCGTTGCTGTCTTGCGGGGTGAAGTACACCAGGCGGTCGCCGGGGTTGACCGGGGTAGGCACGGCGAGGGGGGTGTCAGGGTTCGGGAGGGCAGGCGCGTTGTCATCGGTGAAAACGGGCGTGCCAGGCAGTTCTTGCGCCAGGGCAGGTGGAGATTGCAGGCTGATGCCCTGGGCGAAGGACAGGGCGCTGGCCAGCACCACCAGGCTGGCGAGGAGAAGGATTTGCGGCTTGTTCATTTTGCACTCCTTTCAAATGAGCCATATCTGTCCTTTATAGAGCTTACGCAGTTGGCGAGATATTGAGGGTGTTTTGGGGGGGGTGGGCCCCCCACCCAACCCCAACAACCACCAAAAGTGGGAACAAAACCAAAAAAAAGTAAGGGTCATAAAGAA
>JAJUJL010000051.1 GCA_029265355.1 Chloroflexota bacterium
AATCCACGCCCCCCGTACGGGGAGCGACGCTGCTGCGCAGGGGTTGCAGGACGCTGCGAGAGAGTTTCAATCCACGCCCCCCGTACGGGGAGCGACGTCTGGTCGTACAGGCCCAGGTGGGTGTGCCAATCGTTTCAATCCACGCCCCCCGTACGGGGAGCGACCTTGCCGGTGACGCGCAGCACGCGCCAGCCAGCCAGTTTCAATCCACGCCCCCCGTACGGGGAGCGACACAACACCGGCGCGTCCGTTCTGTGCTCCATGCTGTTTCAATCCACGCCCCCCGTACGGGGAGCGACGTCCAGGGCGATGCGCTTTGGCGGCGGCGGCGCTGGTTTCAATCCACGCCCCCCGTACGGGGAGCGACTTCAACGGCGAGTTGCACACGTACGTCCCAGGCGGGTTTCAATCCACGCCCCCCGTACGGGGAGCGACCCTGCACATACGCACGCCGGTTTACACACCGAGGTTTCAATCCACGCCCCCCGTACGGGGAGCGACCTCGCTGGCTTTCTTTTTGTTGTCCTGTGTTCCATGTTTCAATCCACGCCCCCCGTACGGGGAGCGACGGTCTGGTCGTGCAGGCTCAGGTGGGTGTGCCACCCGTTTCAATCCACGCCCCCCGTACGGGGAGCGACGCTGCGGATTGTGCAGGCGATACTGCGCAGCAGTTTCAATCCACGCCCCCCGTACGGGGAGCGACTTCACAAGCAGGTGATCAGCGAGCCGAGGAGCGAATGTTTCAATCCACGCCCCCCGTACGGGGAGCGACGCATGGCGGAGTTCTACCCGCCGTCGATACGGGCGGTTTCAATCCACGCCCCCCGTACGGGGAGCGACCAGACGGGCTGACCGCCATGACCATGGCATAGACCACCAGGCTGTTTCAATCCACGCCCCCCGTACGGGGAGCGACTGCAACATCTTGTCCGTTATCCCAATTTACCCCCCATATCTGGGGGAAGCTGACCATTGGCGTCCGTTTCTCGTTGGCCAGGAATGCAATTATTCTGTTTTTAAGGTGCAATTCCCTGCGAACCTACAGGGAGTTCCATGTTCGCTTTGGGTTCGCACCCTCACGCGATCAGAGCCCCTTCCAGGTCAATACTCGGTTTCGCTCCAATATGTTCCACTCGATTGCGCCACCTATCCCCTAAATAATAGAACCGCAGGCTATCTTTGTCCATATCGATCAACTGCGCCAGGCTATGCTTCAGCGCCTTCAACTGCGCCGCATCGATCAGGCATTCGAACACCGAGTTTTGCACACGCTGCCCGTAGTTCTGACACTGCTTGGCCACCTTACGCAGGCGTTTCTTTCCCGCCTCGCTCTCGGTATTCACATCGTAAGTGATCAAGACCATCATAGGCTAACTCCAAAACAGCGGGGGATAGGCGTCCAGGTCCCCTCGCAAATAGCGCGCCAGCAGCATCGCCTGCACGTGCGGGATCAGGCCAAATGGGATGCGCTCTTTCAGATAGGGGTGGCCGATCTCCTCTTGCTTGCGCTTCTGCCAAGCGGTCAAAACTGTTTTGCGCGTCTCATCATCCATCAGTATTCCCCCGCTTTCCTTCTGCGTGAATCCCTTGCCGCTGATTTGCTTGCGATTCACCAGTGATAGCGCTAACCGGTCGGCAAAGATCGGGCGTAGCTCCTCCATCAGGTCCAACGCCAGCGAAGGTCGCCCCGGTCGATCGGCGTGCAAGAAACCGACATAGGGGTCCAAACCCACCGCTTCCAACGCTGAGGCTACCTCATTCGTCAACAAGGTGTACAGGAACGAAAGCAATGAGTTCATATTGTCGCGTGGCGGTCGGCGAGAGCGCTCCTCGAAGGGAAAATCTTCCTGCTGATGCAGGATCATTTGCCCAAACACCCTGAAGTACTGCTTCGCTGCGCTACCCTCTAAACCGCGTAGCTCATCTAACGATTTCGCCGCCTGAACGCAGCGCAACGTCGCCTTGAGAAAATCGGAAACCGACTTCAATGCCTGGGTGTCCACCAACAGTCCATGATCGCGAATAACACGCTCAATGACTTTACGGCAATTGGCAACCTTACCCAACACAAAGCTGGAAGCGATGCTTACACAAGCGTCTTCCCGTTGCGAAAGCGCATACTGCTTCTTGCGCAAGAGCAGGTTGCCTTTCACTCTGCCAGATACTCGCGCCAGGAAGCGACCGTTGGGTTTCAAAAAAGTCAACCCGATATTGCGTTCCGCACACGCCCCCATCAGCGCCGGGCTAACGCCGGGATAGTTAAAACACACAATGTTTTCCAGGTTGTGCAACGGCAGGCGCATCGAAACGTTTTCGTCTTTCTTCACGACCACGTTTTCGCCATCCAGGGACAAAAAGGCTTCTGGCGTAGTCACGTAGAACACATTGCCCAGCCTCTTCATCGTCTATGTCTCCTCGATCTGCGCCTGGATATAGGCCGACGCCGCCATGCCCTTATCCTGGAGCGCCGGCAGGCAAATATCGACCAACGAGCACGATCTACAAGCGCGCGAGCTCTTAACGCGCGGCGTATAACCTCGTTCGAAATAGGCATGCATTTCCCCTGCCGCCTGGCGCACCCAATCCCGCAGTTCGCGGTCGAGCTCTACGCTGATCCGGTGGCGCGTCTGTCCATAATAAAGATAGCCCACCGGGATATCGACCGCTAACATTTCCTCCAGGCACATCGCCTGAGCGCAGAGCTGCGATTCGTCGCAGCGGTCATGTTTTTCTCTCCCGCGCTTGTACTCCACCGGCGTGGGCAGGTAGCGCCCCTCCCGTCCTGGCAGCCGCACGCCTTGCGGCGAGGCGGTGAATTCGACCACATCGCAAACGCCATTTAAACCAAGCACGGCTGAGGCGACCGGCACCGACCGGGCGATGATCACATCTCCCCGTTTTTCGGTGAAGTATGGATCATCGACCCGGTTGTGCAGCAGCTTACCTTCGACAGTCAGGACGTTATCCTGCCATTGGCGTTCGACGTAGATCAGCGCCCACTGCCGGCGGCAGAAGGTGAAGTGCTGGATGCCCGAAAGCGGCAGCCACTCCTCGGGCGGGTACTCAACTTTCATAACATCTCGATCAGCTCAACACCCGCTGGCAGGTTATCCCGGTCTACAGCGACCGTGTAGTCCGAGAAGTTGCGCGGAACGAGGACGCCTTCCTTGCGCCTTACCTGCACACGCTCGAAGAGAATATGGGCTGGCGCGCTGCCTAAATCGCTGTCATGCTTGAAAACAATCAGCTTGCGGGTCGCCATCTTGCCGCGCGCCGCCGAGCGATCGTGCTCGAACAGGTTGACCAGCGCGTCCCAAAGAAGCGTCAGATCTTCTTCTGAAAAACCAGTGCCCTTTGCTGGGTCATTCGCCAGCTTGGCAGAGACGTACCCTTCGACACGGTACAGTCCGTAGGGCACAATGTGTTTGCGCCCCATCGTGCGTTCTTTCTCCGCATCTTCAATGCGCGTCACTGTCTGGCGGGTAATCGTGACTTCCTGTTGAACGATCGGGTCTTGGCTGCGCGAGAAATTGATCTGCACCGGACCGCGCACCTGTCCACAGTTATCACCGGTCGTCATCACCGCGCCAAAAGTGCGCACATCGAAGAAATTGGCGCACATCCAACGGCGAGCTTTATCCACACCGCTCATATCCGCTTTTTTCCCTGGTTCCAGATCAACTGCGATATATGCCTCGGCATGATTCTGGTTCAGCGGCGTGCCTTCTTTCACGTAGATGCGATAGCCAGCCGCGTCGCCTTTCACTAACTCAACATAGTTGCGGATCTTGCGCTTCAAGCAGACATCGGTGACGATGCCATGTCCGGTTTCGGGATCGATGCGTGGCATGTTACCGGCGTCCGGGTCGCCATTGGGGTTACCATTCTCAACGTCGTAGAGCAAGACAAAATCGTAGCGATTGCTGATCGGGGTAGTCATCGTATGGTCTCCTTTTTTGATCTTAGCTGTCATTGCGAGACCAGCGTCGGGTGTTTTTTACCCGCCTGTGCTGGTCGTGGCAATCTCCTATCAGGTCATTTTGCGTGGTCCACATCGTGCGAGCAGCTTATCGATTCTCTGGATTCTCTGTCTGAATGCTTTCCACAGTCGAGGTTTCTTTCTTGGTGTAAAATGCAGCCCGTTGGTGGTAATAACCAAGAATGAACACACCTTGTTCGTCCAAGGATAGGTGTGCTGGGAGAGGATTGTTTTCGATATCGAGCAAATTCAACAGCGATTCAATGGCTTTGTCGCTCACCCGCCCATATTCAGCTTTAGCGATGTGATGTTGAGAAAGCCGTAGAAGCACCGGAAACACGCTGGCCGGCGTGGCGCATGCCGAGGTGAAATAGCGATCTTTGATGCTGGCATTCATACTGCCAATCGCTGCTTGCTGAACTCGCTCCAGCTCGGCAAACAAGCGTCCCAAAACATAGGCTGGGATTTTTGACTGTTCGTTGAGTGACATAATCAAAACCTCCTTGAAGGGATTGTGCGCAAGGCGGCGATACTTCCGAAGCAGAAAAGCTTTGATCACCGCTGCGCGTGCATAATTGATCTTGGAAATCTTCTTCTGGGCGTCATCCGCATCCGCACGCACGCGGGTGATAATGGCGCTGAACAGCGCTGCCGGGTAAGGTGCGCCACTCAGGATAGCGCGCATCACTGAACCGGCGAGCAGCGGAGCGGGCTCTGGATTCTGGGCCTTCTGGGAGACAGTCTCGCCCAGTATGGCGCGCAGGGGTAGGTAGTCACGCTGGTTTTCAAATCCCTTTACGATCTGCAAATCCTGATAGTGCTGCATCATGCGGGTCACGATCTCAACAAACGGCTCATTGATAAAGAAGCGCACCGAGATCCTCGCAGCGTTAGGCGCCAGTCCTAAGACGTAGAAAGAAACGGATGGATCTGCTTCGCTCTCGCGAAGAATGCCGGCCATGTCCAACGGTTGGGCGCGCTGCACCTTTTCAGCAACCTTCCCCAGGAGCTCTTCAGCACTTTTCCGTGCTTGCTGCCCGCGCTCGTCTGCATCTGCGTATCCGGCGTCGAATATTCCCGCGAACAGGTCCGGATAGACCCGCTTTTCGCTCTCTGCCCAGTAGACGATGGTGGTATCCCCCAGGATAATCGGTGGGTTGGGGTTGTCGCTCGAGAGCAGGTAGTTCAAGGCGGTGGTGTAAGCAAACTCCGCCTGCTCACTCACTGGCGCGTTCAAACCCTGCCCTTTCACGCGGTTATAGGATTCGTACGCCCGTTCATTGAAGCCAACCAAGGAAGCCCCGGTAGGCTGCGCTCCCCTCACTCGTTTCAGCTTGGTGTGCAGAATCGCAATGGGTGCCCGTTCACCGGTGATCAAGCATTGACCAACGATTGCCTCGTTATTATTCGAGATCCTCGCTTCCCACACCCGGCGGATCGCGGGGTCATCATGTACAAACTTATTCTTGAACATGAAAACCACGTTTCCACCTTTGAGCAACCCATCAAGATGAGGGGCAATCGCCGGATGAGTGCGCCCCGTGAGTGGATCGTACTGCTCTAAAAAGGCCAGCACCGCTTTTCCTGCTACAGAGTTCGTCTGTAGCAGCAGGTTTCGGTTGAACTCTCGAAACGCCTCGAAACGCATCATTGCATAGGCGGGATCCTTTCCCACCTTATCCGATATTCCCAATACATACGTTGCGTTATCCCATAAAAAGTTTGGGACAATACTCGACGAGCGGATCGTCTGTTCCGGCACCACCATGCGCCGCGGCGTTTCCACAGTTTTATTACCCCGCGTCACTTGCTCGAAGAGCGGAAATACATCCAGCAATTCCCCATTCTCACCAATGTTGAGCGCAAAGCTGACACCTGTCGTACAGTATCCCGGGGGTGCGATGGCTGTGTTCGGATCTCGTTGCATGATATCGTAGTAGCGCGCCAGAGCTTGTAGGATCATGCCTCACCTCACAAACTTCACACCGGATAAATCCAGCATTCCATCTTGCAGCGTAGCCTTGAAGAACTGCGGCTTGATGTCCTGCGGGTCAGAAAAATCCATATCATAGAGCATCCAGCCTAATTCTTTTTCCCCCTTGAGTGGGCTGGGTGGTATGAATCCATCCTCGATCACCTCCACCCGTGCGCCAAACTCGCGTGTTCCCAGGCATGGTTGGTGAAAATGCTGCCCCTTGCGCAGCCGGCGCAAGATGATGTTGTAATGTTTTTCGACGGTATCCTCCGGGCCTGCTCTTTCCGGTACGATCTCAAAATGGGCCTGGATCACGTAGTCCACATCTTTTAGGACCATGGCTGCTCTCTGCTGGCGTTTAGCAATCGCATCCAGATAAAAGGGGGCGTTACCCCCCTTCATAAGCTGGAGCGCCTTGTCTGTCGAGGCCTTATCGCTCACCTCGTTTCGGCGGATATTGGTGAACTCGATTTCCCGTAGCACGTATATCCGGTCGATCACCCAGCGGATGGCAGGCTTCCAGTAGATCGCTTCGATGATGCCGCGCGCCGCCGAAGGGGTGATCACGTCATAGCTGACGCGTTCCACCTTCATCTCCGGACGTGTGAACAAGGCATATGGTCCGCTTACCCGAATGGTTATGCCATATCCCATGATGTATGCCTCCTATATTCAATCCATAAAGATCGCTTCACCGCCCCGGTCTGCCAAAAGCGCCAGGCCGGCTTGTTCGTTGTAGTACATCATATCGTTTAATACATGAAAGATATCGTGGTATGTGTCGATCGCTCCTTTCGCTTGCAGGGCTTCAAACTCACCCTGGTAGATACTCACACTGTAAGGCTGCAATCGCCGGGCGAATCCAGCCGGATATGGGCTAAAGCGAAGTGCGTTTAGCAGCTCCTCGGCCCGATCATCATACGGTATGATCACAGGTATTGTCGGCGACTCTATCAGGCGGAATTTTTCACCCGCCCGAGCAAATTCGAAGTGGTCCTTATCCAGATAGGCCAGGATATTCTTAACATCTGACTGGCGATTTATATCCTGAAGGGTGTCTAGCTGTTGAAAATAGGCAGCAATCGCTTGCAGCGATGTGGGGTCGGTAGAAAATTGCCGTAAGATGCTGGCGCCAGCCTGCGCTGTTTGAGCTATGTAACCTGGCGTGCGCTTGATCGCCTCAGAATCCGCCTCGAAAACATACAGCGACCCGCTGGAATTGCGTTTTTCCCTGTTTACTCGGCCCGCAACCTGGATCAGCGAGTCCAACCCAGCCAACGCCCGATAGCCAACCGGAAAATCCAAGTCCACACCCGCTTCGATCACCTGGGTCGAAACCACCCGGCAGATCTCGCCGGACTGCAGGCGCCGTCTAATCGTTGCCAGTACCAGCTTCCGATGGACAGGGCACATCAAAGTGGAGAGGTGATATCGGCTTTCCTCAAGCAAATCGAACACTGCTTTGGCGTGGCGGCGTGTATTGACCACGCAAATGACCTGAGGGTGAGCGTTCAACCGCTCAGCCAGTTCCAAATCTGTCATCTTACCGGCCTGTTTGATTTCCACGCGCCGGTAGAAATCGAACAATGCCTGCGGGTCGGGCGCTAACTCGGTCATTGCGACGCCCTGCAAATAATGGCTCAGATCAGGCTGGGTGGCTGTGCAGAAAACAGCGCTGGCTCCATAATTCGTCACCAGTTCTTGCACCGCCAGAAGACACGGTTTCAGATATTCACGTGGCAGCATTTGCGCTTCATCGAATATGATCACACTTTTAGCAATGTTGTGCACTTTTCGGGATCTCGATTTTTTATTGGCAAACAAAGACTCGAAGAATTGAACATTGGTGGTCACTACGATGGGGATATCCCAATTTTCACAGGCCAGCTTCAATTTATCGTACACCACGTTGGTTTCATCGTCGTTGTCTGCATCCTGAGCACCTCGTCTCAGATTGTCCCAATCGAAATTCGAATGGTGCTCCAACACATTCTCTTCACCCAGGGCATCTTTGAAGATGGCTGCATTCTGTTCAATAATGCTGGTGAAGGGGATGACGTAGATGATGCGCTTCATGGCGTGATGAACAGCGTGGTTCAAGGCAAAAGCCATTGAAGCCAATGTTTTACCGCCGCCAGTGGGGACCGTGAGGGTGAAAAAACCGGGTTGCATGCTTGCGCTGGCGATGCAGGCCTTCAGCGTCTCGCTGCGCTTGAGGTTGACTTCACCCTCTGGATTTTCGTACCGCCGGAGATAGGCTTTGAATCGTTGCAGAAGCTGATCCAATGTCTCATGACCACCGCGTGGGAGCAAACCGCCCAGCATATATCTCTCAGTTTCCATCCAGTCCGCATCGACCAGAGTCGAGAAAATCATGCGCACCAGAAAGGATAAGGTAAATCGCGAATGACCAGGGATGGGTCTGAGCGGAGCCATTCTCAGGTTAAAACTGCCATGGTCGATTTCATTGCGATAGGCGCTGTAATCCTGGAGTGATTTTTTATCACGCCGCGCCAGCAGCGTCGACGCATCGGGCAAATCGGTCGGGTCGCCGTAATCAGGAAGCCCGCTGTGATGCCCCGCAATGCAGTAAGACAGCAGCTCAGCATAGGGGTTTTCTGGAAACAGTTTGATAACTTCTCGCGCTCCGGCAGTAGCGTGATCGACCGGGCGACGAGAACCTCTCAATCGCTCTTGGAAAGCCTGTGAATATTTCCCGATATCATGCAAGATACCCGCTACCCGGGCCAGGTCGGATATTCCTGCGTCTCGGCCCAACTCGTAAGCCAGGTCACCGGTGGCGAGAAGATGGTCTTTGAGTAGCTGCCATCCACTTTCGTCAACCTCCGCTTTCGAGTGCGCGTAAAACGACTTTGCTACTGGCGACCTGTGCGCCATATTGTAAACCTTCGTTAATTGCATCGCCTCATGAATCAGCGCCTCGCGCAACCTCTCCGGCTCCAGCACCTCCGCGTCCGCCCCCCAGCTCCTCAGCCACGGCAGCAGGTCCAGCGTATCGGCCACCGTCACCTTCCAAATCAAGCTGCCAGGATGCTCCGCATCTTCCTCCGTCACCTGCGAAGGGTGCCAGATCGTCTCCAGCACCCGCTTGCGCACCCGCGGCGAAAAACGCACCACCACCTGCACGCGCTCTTCGCCCATCACAATCGACCAGGCGTGCTGCAGCATCTCCAGGCCGTTGAAATCCTCCGGGATGCAATATCCGATATCCGTGAGGCGCGCCGAAAGCACCCGCTCCAATTTATAGGCGCGCAGCGCGTTGGATACCTGGCTGTGACCGATCAGGTAGGTGGCATAGCCCACTGGCGAGGGCTCGATCAGGTAGATGGCAAAATGGGTGCTGAAGGGCTGCCCACGCAGCGGCTGATATTCGATCGCCACCTGTTTGCGGTAGACATAGCCGCGCATCAGCGTGCGGAACACCGGCTGGTAACCTGCGCTGACCGGGCGGCGCGCCAGCTCCTGTGCGGCTTGCAGGATCTCATCCCCAATGCCAGCGTCGGATTTCAACACCTGCGCCAGCTTGAGCAACGCCGTTTCGGCCGGTTCATTGCGCCGGTCGTACTGCTTCACCAGCAAGCGCGCTCCCAGGTACAGCGTCATCGCCTCTTCGGGCGTCAGGTCGAAAGCGCGCAGGCGTGTCTCCTGGTAATGGTAGGCGAACCACAGCCGCCCTTCTTTATAGACCTTGCCTTCGTTTTCCAGTTCTCTCAGGTAATTATTCAGCGTGCGCCGCTCGATTTGCAACATCTCAGCCAATTCAGCCTCGCTCAATCCCGCGTGGCGCTGCAACAACACCCATAAACGCTCCAGGCGTTGGGCGCGGGCGGCCTGATCTTTGTAGAGGCTCATCGACGTCACTCCCCTTCTGGCCATACTGGCTGGCCCAACTCACATTTGAACTGAATTTCGACCCTATTATTATTGTAAGCCCAGGTTGGAAAATTGTGTGCATTTAACTTTCCAATTCCGCAAGGTGCCAGACTATCCCATCCTGGTAAACCAGTCCAGCGATTTCCAAATCGCGCAGGTAATTGTTCACCGTGCGCCGCTGCCAGCCCATCTCGGCGGCAATCTCCGCCTCCGACAGGCCCATGTAATGCCCGTGCAGCAGCCGCAGCAGTTGTTTCTTGTGCAGATCTTTCTGATCTTGTGTGATACGCGCCATGCCTCGCCTCCTGAGATGGTTGGATATACCCTCAGGATAACTGCCAGTTGGAAAATTGTTTTCCAAGTACCCTGCCAGTTTCTCGGCGCGGCGAGAATTCCCCTCAAAAACGCACGCCCCATTTCCCCGCTGGCGTCCCCGCACACCGTAGGGGCGGGTTTGCGCCAGCCCTGAGGGCCGTGTGCCGGGCTTTTCAACCTGGCCATCCGTCGGAAAAACCCGCCCGTGCAGGGGTGTGGGTCGGGCGACCCGTACCTCGCCCGCCGAGGCGCAAATGGCGCGGCGCAACTCGCCAGCCGCCCGGCAATTTCATCTCGCCTGGGTCGCGCCTACGGTGCCTCGATGCGCCATAGACTCCCCTTCCCTTTCAGGGAAGGGGCCGGGGGTTAGGTCGCGGTATAATCCCTCCATGACCCACGATCCACGCCTGGATACCGACCCCAACCTGTGGCTGGCAACCACCCGCCCAGACGGGCGCCCGCACCTGGTGCCCATCTGGTTCGTCTGGTTGGATGGCGAAATCTATCTTCTCACCTCACTCAAGTCGGTCAAAGCCCGCAACCTGCTGGCAAACCCGCGCGCCAGCATCTCCCTGGAAGACGGCAACCGCCCGCTCATCGCCGAGTGCCGCGCCCGCCTGGTGCCGCCGCCCTATCCAGCCGCGCTGGCGCAAGCCTTCCAGCGCAAGTACCAGTGGGATATACACAACGCCGGCGAGTACGACGGCATGTTTGCGCTGAGCCCGCAGCGCTGGCTGAGCTGGAATGCCTGACATCCCCGTTGAGCTGCGGGTGATGTCCTTCAACATCCGCTACCGCACTGCGCCGGACGGCGCACACGCCTGGGCGCGCCGCAAAGCCGCCGTGCTCGAGCGCATCCGCTGCTTCAGCCCCGACCTGCTCGGCCTACAGGAATGCCGCGACGACTCGCAAGCCGCCGCCCTGCGCCGCGGCCTGCCGGAGTATGCCTGGCTGGGCGTGCGCCGCGGCGCGCCCGGCAGCCAGGATATCGAAATGGCGCCGCTGCTCTATCGCCGCGACGCCTTCGAGCGGCTGGACTGGGGCGTTTTCTGGCTCAGCCAGTCGCCGGAGGTGCCGGACAGCCTGTTTCCACGCGGCAGCCTGCCGCGCACGCTCACCTGGGCGCGGCTGCGCCGCCTCGAGCCGCCCCACCTGGAGCTGGCCTTCCTGAACACCCACCTGGACCACGCCAGCCCGCTGGCGCGTTGGCGCGGGGCGGGATTGATCCGGCGCTTCATGCGGCGCGAATTGCCCAACCTGCCGCTGATCCTGACCGGCGATTTCAATGCCGGGCGCGCCTCCTCCGTCCACCGCCGCCTGCTGGCAGGCAGCCGCACGCAGCCCGGTTTGCAGGACGCGCATCTTGCGCTGGCAGCAAGCGCCAATCAGCCGCCCGGCAGCTTCCACGACTTCGGCAGGCTGCAACCTGCGCTGGATATCGACTGGATCCTGGCATCGCCGCATTTCAACGTGCTGCAAGCCGGCGTGGACGCGGAGGCTGGCAGCGCCTCCGATCACTACCCGGTGTGGGCAAAATTGCTGCTGATAAGATAAATCAACCCGCAGATACAACTTTTGCTACATGACAACCCGGAATACGGCGCGATAATCGAACTGTCACGCACTCGAACGATAGGTTCACCGAGGTACCATGTACGCTTGCCGCCCGATCTCTTCCACCGCCCGCAGCCTGGCAGGCCTGCTCTGCCTGTTCACCCTGCTGCTTTCCGCCTGCTCCAGTCCCACACCCGCCCCGCTGGCAAACACGCCCACCAGCGCAGCCGCTCTCGCACCGCCTGCCACACCTGCGCAGGCTCCTGCCCTGACATCCACGCCACCCGCCGCCTCAGCGACCGCTGCTGCACCCACCGGCTCGACGACCGCGACCGCCACCACAGCCCCATCGCCCACGCCCCAGCCCAGCCCAACACCCGCCCCCTGGGAGGCGCTCTCGCTGGCAGGCACACCGCTGCCGGGGAGCGGCGAGACGATCTCGCTCGACAACCTGGAGCAGGTGCGCGCGCTTTCACGCTGGGGATCGGGCGCCGCCAGCGGCGTGTACTTCGCCTCCACCAGCGGCTGGCTGGGCATTCAAACCACCCTGGGCGACTACGCCTACCAGCCGCCGGATTTCGCTCCCATACAACCCTCTGCCGCCGAGTGGGCGCAGGTGAAACGCTCCGCCGGCCCGCTCTACGAGCTGGATTTCAGCCGCTGCACGCGCACGCCCTGCCCGGACGCCGATCTGCTGAGAGATGGGGAGAAGATTCTCGAGCTGCAAGCCAGCGGTGATTTCACCGTCGCGCCCAACGGCTTCCTGGCAGCCGCCGAGCTTTTCAGCGGCGGTTTGCAGCAGTTGTGGCTGTACGATCTGCACGCCGGGCAGCCGCCGCGGCAGCTCGACACCCAGGCTAAAGACGCCTCTGGCGCGACGGCGACCTGCTTCCACGAGATCAGCGGGCTGGCATTCTCGCCCGAAGCAGATCTGCTGGCAGCCGCCTGCCAGGGCGGCGGCATCTACGTCTACCGCACAGAGGACGGCGCGCTGATCCACAGCCTGGGTCCAGCGGCGCAAGCCAATACCATGCAGCCCACCTGGATGTGGTTCTTGCCGCAGGGCGACCGCCTGGCAAGCTACCAGGCCGGCGTGCTGTTCATGTGGGAGCTGGATGCGCCCACGCCGCCCGAGCCGCTGTTCAGCATCCCGGCGCCAGGGGCGGTCGACCAGATGAAAGCCATCTCGCGCGATGGGCGCTGGCTGGCGGTTGCGCAGCACGCCGGTCCGGTGCAGGTGTTCGACCTCAACGACGGCAGCCTGGCGCACAGCCTGCTGGAGCCAGCTCCCCAGGAAGACATCCTGTGCATTTCCCCGCTGGGCGAGCTGGTCGCCAACCAGGTCACCTCCGCCGGCGAGCAGCCTGCCATCCAACTGCGCCGCCTGGCGGATGGCGTGGTGCTCAACACGCTGCCTGTGCCCGGTTCGCAGAACACGTACCTGTATCAGTGTGAGTTTGCCTCCGGCGGCGAGCTGCTGCTGGTCTCTACCTCGGACGGCGTGTACACCTGGAGCCTGCCGGAAGGCGAGGCAGAGGCCGCCGCGACGTCCGGGCGCATAGCGGCGCGCAGCTACCAGATTGCCATCCATCCCGGTGGCGAGACGCTGGTGGCGCTGCAGGAGAGCGGCCTGAACACCTACTCGCTGCCCGCATTGAAGGGCGCCGGCGCGCTGCGCGGCCCGGCAAATGCGCTGGCGTTCGCCCTTTCGCCCAACGGCGAGCAAATCGTGATTGGCGCCGAGGGGCTGTTCCAGGTGCGCAGCTTCCCGCAGGGCAAACGCCTGCTGGATGTGGACCTGCCCGGACGCCAGGTGGAAAGCCTGCTCTTCACGCCCGGCGGCAGCCGTCTGCTGGTTTCGCTCTACGACCCCGCGCAGGACAGGCATGATTACCAGCTTTACGACTCCGAAAATTGGGAAATGCTTTTGCAGGCGCCGGAGAGCATCGAACTGGGCAGCGTGCAGGCCTTTTCCCCGGATGGCGCTATCCTGGCTACACGCAACGAAGCGGAAATCGTGCTGCGCCGCGCCGCCGACCTGCGCGGGCTGGTCTCTCTGCCCGGGCATAGCGATTTCGTTTATCGGTTGGCCTTCTCGCCGGATGGCAGCCTGCTGCTTTCGACGGCGTTGGATGGCAGTATCCGGGTGTGGGGAATACCTTAATGCACCCCCTCGCAGGGCGAGCCACGTGAAACAAATCGCCTCTCCGCTGGCGCAGCCTGCTGCCCAATTCACACCCTCCGCTGCCACGCATGAAAAGCACATGCTCCCTCCCCCAAAATCCGCTTTTGATTTTGGGGGAGGGTTCGGGGAGGGGGTGTGGCTGGGCGACCCGTCCGTCGCCATCATCATCCCCGCCCACCGTAGGGGCGGGTTTGCGCCAGCCAGGTGCGCCAGCGCTGAGGACCGTGTGCCGGGCTTTTCAACCTGGCCATCCGTCGGAAAAACCCGCCCCTACAAATTGTGGGGGTGTGGTCGGGCGACCCGTACGTTGCCATCATCATCCCCGCCCACCGTAGGGGCGGGTTTGCGCCAGCCAGGTGCGCCAGCGCTGAGGACCGTGTGCCGGGCTTTTCAACCTGGCCATCCGTGGGAAAAACCCGCCCCTACAAATTGTGGGGGTGTGGCTGGGCGACCCGTACGTTGCCATCATCATCCCCGCCCACCGTAGGGGCGGGTTTGCGCCAGCCAGGTGCGCCAGCGCTGAGAGCCGTGTGTCGGGCTTTTCAACCTGGCCATCC
>JAJUJL010000014.1 GCA_029265355.1 Chloroflexota bacterium
AAACTTACGCTATCTTTTTTTGGGTTGTTTGGGGTTGTTTGTTTGGGGGTTGTTTGGGGCGGCTTCGCCCCCCAATACAAGCCCCAATGAGTCACTTTCAAGGTGAAGCGGGCATTTCACCGTATCGAACTCATGAATTCCTTGAACAGGGCGTTGAATGCCGCCGGCTGCTCGAGATTGGGCAGGTGGCCGGCTCCAGCTAGCACTTCCAGGCGCGCTCCGGGGATCAAGCGCTGCATCGCCTCCGCCTCCGAGAGGGGGATGATCTGGTCCTCAGCGCCGTGAAGGATCAGCACGGGGCAGGCGACCTGGGGCAACAGCGGGGTGGAGTCAGGACGGTCGCGCATGCCCAGCAGCGCGCCGATTGCCCCTGGCACGGAAGCGCTGTGCATGATCTGCACGACATGCGCCGCCAGTTCCGGCATGCTTTCCAGATGAGCGGGCGCCAAGAGCTTGGGCAGCATGGCGCGAGCGATGGGCGTGATGCCCTGCTCCTTCGCCAGGGCGGCTGCTTTTTCGCGCCCAGCTTTGCCTTCTGCACTGTCGGCGCCGGCGCGCGTGGCGGTGAGCACCAGCCCGGCGACCCGCTGCGGGTATTTTCGGTAGAAGGCCAGTGCCACGTAACCGCCCATCGACAGCCCGCACACGACCACTTTCTGTTCGATGTTTAAGGCATCCAGCAAGGCAGCGCAATCATCCGCAAACTGCTCCATGCTGAAGGGCTCTGGATTGTCGAGGTCGAACGGCCCGCTCGATGACTCGCCATAGCCGCGCAGGTCAGGGGCGATGAGGCGCGCTGATTGGGAAAGATTTTCGAGCTGCGGTTGCCACATTGCACGGCTGAGCGGGTAGCCATGGATGAGCAGCACCGGTTGCCCGCTGCCACGATCGTCGTAGGATATTTCGCGATCACCGAGATTGATTTTCATCGAAGCGCTCCTTGGAGAGAAACCGATTGCTAGCAAACCAGTTCTTGAAGATTTCCATCAAGTCAGAGGGGGTTGGTTGAGTCCCTCAGTCTCCAAGATCATACCATGCTCCGGGATGCTTAATATCCTCAATGTAGGATCATTTGTCCGGCTCGACTACCCCATTTCTTGCAACTGCTTGCGCAGTTTATTGGCGCTCTCTTCGAAGCCAACTAAGCGGTCGCGCTCTTTTTGCACCACGGCTGGAGGTGCTTTTTGGGCGAAGGGGCCGTTCAGCAGGTTCTGCAAGCGCTCGATCTGGGCGACAGTATCTGCCAGCTCTTTCTGCAGGCGCGCCCGTTCCTCGGAAAGATCAACCAGGCCTGCCAGCGGCAGGTAAACCTCCACCGGTCCGACCACCAGGGCGATGTGACCTTCGGGCTTGCCGTCCAGGCGTTCCACGATGTGCAGGCGTGCAGCGTCGAGCTGCGCCAGCGCGGCGATGGCAGCGGACTGCTCCTTCAGGATGGTGCTCTGCCCAGCGGCGACCAGGGTCGCCGGGATGCGCCGCCCGGCCGGCACGCCTTTTTCGGCGCGCAGGTTGCGGATAGCCCTTACCACGTCTTGCACCAGGCTGAAGTCAGCGATGCGCCCGGCTTCCCAGCCCTCTTCCGGGCGCGGCTCGGGCCAGGGAGCGATGATCAGCGCTTCGGGCCAGCCGCCGGATGGGGCCAGCTTCTCAGTGTGTTGGCTGCTGGCGCGCTTGAGATGCCCCCACAGCTCTTCGGTGATGAAGGGGGTAAACGGGTGCAGCAGGCGCAGGCTCAGGTCGAGCACTCGCACCAGGGTGGAAGCGGTGTACCAGGCGCGGTCGCCCCCCTCGGCAAGCTGCAGCTTGGCGATTTCGATGTACCAATCGGCGAAATCGTTCCAGAAGAACTCATAGATCTGCCGCCCGGCCTCGCCGTACTGGTAATTCTGGAACAGGCGCTCCACGTCGCGCACCAGCGCCTGCAAACGCGCCCAGACCCATGAATCGGCCAGCGTCCATTGCGGCTCGCCAGTAGGCGCAGTCGGCGCCTGCGCCAGGCTGGAAATGACGAAGCGCCCGGCGTTCCAAATCTTGTTGGCGAAGTTGCGGTTGGCTTCCACCTTTTTCACGGAAAGGTTCATATCGTTGCCCGGTGTGGAGCCGACCAGCAGGGTGAAACGCAGCGCGTCGGTGCCCAGCTCGTCCATCACCGTCAGCGGGTCGATCACGTTGCCGTAGGTCTTGCTCATCTTGCGCCCGTGCTCGTCGCGGATCAAGCCGTGCAGGTAAACTGTCTCGAAGGGCACCTGCCCGGTGAACTCCAGCCCGGACATGATCATGCGCGCCACCCAGAAGAAGAGGATGTCGTAGCCGGTCTCCATCATCGTGGTGGGGTAGAAATATTTGTAGTCGGGCGTCTCCTCGGGCCAGCCCAGGGTGGAGAAGGGCCACAGCCCGGAGGAGAACCAGGTATCCAATACATCGGGATCCTGCTCGATGGCAGTGCTACCGCATTGCGCGCAGGAGTCTGGATCCTGGCGCGAGGCGAACATCGCCCCGCACGAACCGCAGTACCACACCGGTATGCGGTGCCCCCACCAGAGCTGGCGGCTGATGCACCAGTCTTCGATGTTTTCCAGCCAGTTGTAGTACACCTTGGTGAAGCGCTCCGGTATGATGCGGATGCGCCCGTCGCGCACCGCTTGCAGGGCGGCTTCTGCCAGCGGCTGGATGCGCACGAACCATTGGGTAGAGATCATCGGCTCGACGATCTCGCCGCCGCGCTGCGAGCGCGGCACGTTGAGCAGGTAGGGCTCTTCCTTGAGCACCAGCCCGGCCGCGCGCATATCTTCCCACAGGCGCTGTCGGGCCTCGAAGCGGTCCAGCCCCTGGTATGGCCCGCCGTGGGCGTTGACCCGCGCTGCTTCGTCTAATATCGAAATGACCGGCAACCCGTGGCGCTCGCCGATGGCGTAGTCGTTGGGGTCGTGTCCTGGGGTGATCTTGAGCGCCCCGCCGCCGAACTCGCGGTCAACATAAGCATCGGCGATGACCGGTATGCGCCGCCCCAGAATGGGCACCAGCACCTGTTTGCCGATGAACTTCTGGTAGCGCGGGTCTTCGGGGTGCACCGCCACAGCGGTATCGCCCAGGATGGTCTCCGGGCGCGTGGTGGCGACTGGCAGGTACTCGCCGCTGCCATCCGCCAGCAGATACTTGAAGTAATACAGCGTGCCCTGTTCCTGGACGTATTCCACCTCCAGATCGGAGACGGCGGTTTTCAAGCCGGGCGACCAGTTGATCAGGCGCGGGCCGCGGTAGATCAGCCCCTTTTCGTACAGGCGCACGAAAGCCTCGCGCACCGCCCTGGATAGACCCTCGTCCAGCGTGAATCGCTCGCGATCCCAGTCGCAAGAAGCGCCCAGTCGGCGGATCTGGCGGGTGATGATGCCGCCGTATTTTTCCTTCCAGGCCCAGGTGCGCCTGAGAAATTCCTGGCGCCCGATTGCCTCGCGCGAGGTGCCTTCCCGCGCCAGCATCTTTTCCACCTGAAGCTGGGTGGCGATGCCGGCGTGGTCGGTACCCGGCACCCACAGCGTGGGCACGCCCTTCATGCGCTGGTAGCGGATCATCAGGTCTTCCATCGAGACGAACATGGCGTGCCCCAGGTGCAGCTCACCGGTCACATTGGGCGGTGGAATGGAGATCACGTAAGGCTTTTTGGAAGGATCGTGCCCCGGCAGGTTGGGGTCGTTGGAGGGCTTGAAGTAGCCGCGCGCCATCCACCAGTCGTAGATGCGCTGCTCGGTGGCTTTGAAATCGTAGGTTTTGGGCAGGCTGTATTCAGGCATAAGTGTGCTCCGTAATTAGAAAATATTAACCGCAAAGGCGCGAAGATCGCGAAAGTATCCAGGTTGTTATAACGCGAATATCAATCATTAGTTGTCCTCTTAGCAATTTCAAAATTCGGGAGGTGTGGGGGTGTTGCAGCGCTATGCGCCGCAACACCCCCACACCTCAATAATTTTCGGATAGATTCTTAGCGTGCATTGCGCCTCTGCGGTTAAAGGGTTATCTTACCGACCAGCACACCCACGGCGCTGCCGCCGACGCGCACCGCCTGGATATCGTCGGGCGCGCCAAGCACTTCAGCGAAGCCGGAGCCCGGTCGCTGCATCCAATGTCCCTGCTCAGCAGTGAAAGTCGGCTGCTGGATCAGCCGGTAGCGCCACAAGTAAGCTGCCATGCCGCCCGTGGCGGAACCCGTGAACGGATCTTCGGGAGTGTCTGGCGGGAGACCGAAGTGGCGAGCGAAGGTTTGCCCGGCGGGTGTGACGCCTTGCAGGCAGAACAGGTGCGGGCTGAAAAAGTCGCCGCGCTGGCGCAGTGCGGTGTAGGCAGGCGCATCGACTCGCGCCCGCCTGAGCGCATCCAGGCTGCGCAGCGGGATCATGAGCTGCGGTGTGCCGGTGGAGACGGTCTGCAGAGGGACCCCGGGTAGGGCATCCTCCGGAAGCAGGTTGAAGGCAGGCAGCACGTCGCTGGCGGTGTAGGAGCGCAGAAACTGCGGCTTTTGCTGCCTCATGACAATGTTGGTGATGCGCCCGGCGCTGGCGTAGATATCCACCGGCGTCAAGCCAGCCTTGAGCGCCAGCGCCAGTCGGCTGTGAGTTCCAGACAGGCGGAAGCGCCCGCTGGCGACCAGGGCGAAAGCCGTCGCCAACGTGGGATGACCAGCCACGGGGATCTCCTCTGCGGGGGTGAAATAGCGCGCTGCGAAGTCTGCGCCAGGCGGGGCGCTGTTCTGCACGAACGCGGTCTCCGACAGGTTCATTTCGCGGGCGATCGCCAGCATGGTGGCGTCGTCCATGCCGTCGGTGTCGAACAGCACCGCGCACGGGTTGCCGCCCAGCGGTTGGTCGGTGAAGGCGTCCACTTGCATCATGGGATAGGTTGGCATAACGACTCCTTACCCCCTCCGGCCTGCGGCCACCTCCCCCATTTTGCCGAGCAAAATAGGGGAGGAAAACGCCTCTTCCCTCCCCCAAAACCTGTTCTGTAGATTTTGGGGAAGGGCTGGGAGGGGGTGTATTGATCTTGCGGGCACGGCTGGTTGGAAACGAGTGAATAGAGCATTCTAGACACCGCCATGCCCCTGCGATCCGGCATTTTCATGTATCACCACACCCATTCCATCTGCCACCAGCGCCTCATCGGGCATCACCTCGCTCACACACACCTCGATCTCCTGGGCGCGGGTGATACTTTGCAGATCGGGAATGGCTTCCTGAAGGTATTGAGCATCCCCGGCGAGGGGCAGGCACAATTGTAACCGATCCAGCGCCCTTCCCAGCGGCAGGCTGCGCTCGCTCTTGTAGCGGCGCACCAGCGAGGCAATGGTTACCAGGCGCTCGCCGCTGCGTTCTGCTTGTGGGTCGTCCCACTGCGGTTGCACCGCGGGCCAGGCAGACCGGTGCAACGACAGCGCGCCCTCCTGGGCGGCAAACAACCCCAGGTAGATTTCTTCGGTGATGTGCGGCAGGAAGGGCGCCAGCAGTTTGAGCAGGGTCAGCAGCACGCTGCGCAGCGTAAAAGCTGCCGCCTGGTGGGCAGGTCCGCGGCTTTCATACAGGCGTTGCTTGGCCATTTCCAGGTAGTTATCCGCCAGATCGCGCCAGAAGAAGGCTTCAATCTCTTTCAACGCAGCGGCGTAGTCGTAAGTCTCCAGGTTGGCAGTTGCCAGGCGGATGACCGATTGCAAGCGGGCCAGGATCCAACGATCGGCTGGTGTGATAGCGGCGGCGTCTGGTGGAAAAGCAGCCGCCGGGTGCTCGATGAAGCGGCTGGCAAAGCGCGCCACGTTCCACAGCTTGGTCACCCAACGCTGCCCGGCCTGGATCTTCTCCTCGCTGATCACGGAATCCTTGCCGGGCGAGGTGGAGGCAGCCCAATAGCGCAGCGCATCAGCCGAGTAGCGCGTGATCATCTCCAATGGCGGCAGGGGTCCCCCGCCGCGACTTTTGGAGATCTTGCCCATGCCCTCGCCAGCGATGCCCCAGCCGGAGATGAGCACCTCGCGCCACGGGAAGGCGTCAAAATGGTACAAGCAGCGCACAATGGTGTAGAAGGCCCAGGTACGGATGATTTCGTGCGCCTGCGGTCGCAGGCTGAAGGGGAACACTCTGCCGTAGATGTGGCCTTCATCATCTTCCATCCACTGGCCAGCGATCTGCGGGCTGAGCGACGAGGTCGCCCAGGTGTCCAGCACGTCGGCGTCAGGTTCGAAATTTCGTCCTCCACAGCGGCAGGCCTGCCGGGGCTGCCGCGCCAGCGGGTCCACCGGCAGCTCATCCTCTTCGGCAAAGACCGTCTCCCCGCACTCCCGGCAGTACCAGGCGGGTATGGGCACGCCAAAAGTACGCTGGCGTGAGATACACCAATCCCAGCCCAGGTTCTCCACCCAGGCGCGGTAGCGATTGTGCATGTACTCGGGATGCCAGCGGATGCGCTCACCTGCGGCGAGCAGCTCATCTTTGAAATCCAGCAGGCGCACGAACCACTCCTGGGCCAGGATGTACTCCACTGGCGTGTCGCAGCGTTCGTGGACGCGGATGGATTGCTCGATCGTCTCACTGGACAGCGCCAATCCTTGTTCGAAGAGCGCTTCGCTGATCTCCCGCCGGGCATCGGGCGCGCTCAAGCCGGCGAACCGGCCAGCGGCGCTGGTCATGCGACCCTGGCGGTCGATGGCCTGGATCAGCTCCAGGTTATACGCGCGCTGCCAGGCGACGTCGGTGGCGTCTCCAAAGGTGCAGCACATCACCGCGCCGCTGCCCTTGGCGGGGTCCACCGCCGGATCGCTCAGAATGGGCACCAGCTTCTCGAACAGGGGAACCCGCGCCCTGGCGCCCACCAGACCGGTGAAACGCTGGTCGCCAGGGTGAACGAAGATCGCCACGCAAGCGGGGAGCAGCTCTGGGCGGGTGGTGGCGATGGGCAAAGGGCTGCCATCTTCGAGGCGAAAAGCCAGCGTGATGAAGCGCGTCTGCCGCGCCAGGTCATTCAACTCGGCCTGGGCGATGGCGGTCTGGCACTCCGGGCACCAAATGGTGGGCGCTTCTTGGCGATAAGCCAGCCCGCGCCGCGCCAGGTCAATGAACAGCTTCTGCGAGATGCGCCGCGAGCGCTCGTCGATGGTGCGGTAGCGCCAACGCCAGTCGATGGACAGTCCCAGCCGCATCCACAGCTCCTGGTAGCCGGCCTCGGCTTGCTCGCTGAGCTGCAAACAGCGCTCGATGAACGCCTGGCGCCCTAGCTGTTGGACGGTGAGCCCGGTGGTCTTCTCCACCAGCCGCTCGGTGGGCAACCCGTTGTCGTCGTAACCCATCGGATAGTAAACATTGTGACCGCGCATGCGCCAGAAGCGGGCGATCAAGTCCGGGTGGGTGTAGGAGAAGGTGTGCCCCAGGTGCAGACGCCCGGAGACTGTGGCTGGCGGCGTGTCGATCGAGTAGACCGGGCGGTTGGAGACCGGCTCGAATTCATAGACCCTATGCTGCAGCCAAAACTGCTGCAGGCGGGGTTCGGCTTCGGATGGGATGTATTTGTCTTTGAGCGCCATACCAATCTCCTGTCAGATCATTTTGCATGGCCCACATCGTGCGAGCAGCTTAAAACAAAACGCCCTTCCGTCCATACGAGGACGAAAGGGAACCTTCCGCGGTACCACCTCGCTTCGCCGGCAGATTGTTTTAACTGCGGCGCACTCTATCCCCGGCGGGCTTTGCAAGCCGATCGGGGAGGCGCAGTAACGGGCGCACCCGTGCCGCTCTACTCCCGGCGGGCAGCCGGTTTCTTCGGCAGGTATCCCTGGGCGACGTTCAGCGCTTGCCGTGAGGGGCGGCTTTCAGCCGCAGGCCGGCCCTTCTCTGATCACCGCAACGGGCGCTTACTCCTCCCGGGGGATTGATGAATAAGATTATATCCAAATCGGGCGTGACAGTCAACAACTTTTGCTGATCATCGGACAACAACCATTGCTCGGGTCATGATGAGCTCCGCAGGGGCGTGGCAATCCCCAAAATGATCACGGAGATCGCTTCGCTGTCGCTCGCATTGTTAACAATTCTTGACTTCTCACCCCACTTTGTGCTATGCTTCCCGAACCTTTGGCCTGACGGGTTAGGGAACATGATCCAACGAGAGCGCGTTGCGGATAACGTATATTCTTTCCAATCCGATGTCTATGCCCAGGTGACTGCTGGGGCGGTAATCGGTCCCAACTGGGCGGTGGTGATCGATACGCTGGCGCTGCCGGAAGAGACGCTGGCGATCCGTGATTTTATCGAGCAAGAACTGTCGGTACCGGTGCGCTACGTGGTGGATACCCACTACCACGCCGACCATGCCTGGGGCAATTATTTCTTCCCAGGGGCGATCGTGATCGGGCACGATCTGTGCCGCCAGTGGCTGGAGACGAAAGGCATGCCATCCCTGGAAGGGGCGCGCCGCCAGAATCCTGCCCTGCGCAATGTGAAGATCGTCCTGCCCCAGATCACTTTTTCCGAGGGGCAACTCAGCTTGCGCGTGGGCAAGAAGACGCTCACCCTGATGCCGCTGCCCGGGCACAGCGCCGACAATGTGGCGGTATTGGTCGAGGAAGACCGCGTCATGTTCACCGGCGACGCCTGTATGCCGTTGCCTTACATCGTGGACGGCAACATCGACGAACTGACCGCCTCCTTGAAGAAGGTCGCCCGCTTGGGGCTAGAAAACATCATCCAGGGACATGGCGACATCGTGCTGCGCGGCGAGATCGACAGCTACGTGCGTGACAACTTGAGCTATTTATCCGCCATTCGCAAGGCGGTGCGCAAGGCTGCCCGCCGCAAGTACCCGCTCGACCTGCTCAACCAGGTGACGGTCGACTCGTGCGGCAAGAGCCGGGTATTGATTGGTGGTTTGGCGGAGGAGCTGCATCGCCGTAACCTGGTGGCGCTATACCGCCAGCTCTTCGGCGAAGCGCCGCAGGCCTCGGATGGCGAAGACGAAGATTACGAAGAAGAAGAATTCGAGGACGAGGAGTAGCCCTGGCTTTGCTCGCGAGCACGCTTGCGCCGGGCGCGCAGTCCAACCATGCGCTCAGTGCCGTTGAGCAGGCGGCGGATGTTGGGGCGCAGCGCCCACAGCAGCAGCAGCTCGCTGATCAGACCAAACGCCACCCATTCCCAGGGGGCGGCTCCGATAGCTGCGCGATAAATCAGGACCAGCGTGGCAACCAGGCCGATGCTCATCGTCGCCACTGAGGCGTAGCCGATGAAATAGAGCACCGCTGCGCCGATGGGTATCACAAACAGTATCGAAGGCAACCAGAACCCGGCGACCCCGCCGGCAACCGGAGCGCCGCCGGCTCCGCCGCGCATGCGAATGCGCCCCTGCTCGTCGCGTTCAATCAGGTAAAGCGAATAATTGTGCCCCAAAACCGCCGCGACGGGCGCCAACACCTCGACCCACACCTGCCCAGGCGCCAGCCAGCGCGCTGCCAAAATAGAGACGGCGGATTTCGCCATGTCCAGGATGGCGGTGCCAAACCCGGCCCAAAAACCGGCGGCGCGCATCGCATTCGTTCCGCCGGTGCGGCCGCTCTCGATCTTGCGCACATCTTTTCCGGTGAATAGCTTGACGATCAGCAAACCGAAGGGGATTGAACCGAGCAGATACCCCAGGATGATGGCTGCAATAGCCTTCAAAACGAGCATGTGACTGGTTTCCTCCACATAGGTTGTTTAACCTGTCAGCTTACCTGCCCAGCGAACTCCCTCACCAGCGGGTATGCTTCTCAGGCAATCAGGCTGTTTGGGTTGGATCAATTGTCCCAAACAGCTCTGCATTGCATATAACACATTTTCGTGCTCAGAGTTGCTCATCTGAGGTCAAATGATATTGTACCTCTTGGTAGTTGCCTGCTGAAATCCTGTAGGCGCGGCATTTCCAGCGCCCATCCTCCGGATACCAGATCAGGTAGGCAACTTCCGGATAAAAGGCTTCCGCCAGGTCAGTGGCTGAGGGATGGGGCGGGCCGCCGGGGTGAGAATGAAAGATGCCTGCCAGTGTGTAACCGCGTTCATCGATCCAATTCAGAGCTGCCAGTTGGGCGTACGGCTCCATCCGGAAGCGCACCGGGCTGTGCAGCATATTTTCCACCGGCAGCACAGCTTCGACCAGGATTTCGTTTCCGGTCGGCGTGCCGGCGAGCAAGCCGCAGGCTTCCTCGGGAGCGCACTGCTGCACCTGCGCCTGCATCTCGCCAAACAGGGTCGTGGGAATAGTGAGGCGCATCTGGGAAAGTTAGTCTAGCCTATCCACAGGCTGATGCCAATCACGATGACGAGCACCAGTAGCGGCTCGATGATTGCCTGCTGCCAGGGTTCGCCTTCCGCCAGGTTGGCGAGCAGAGTGGTCAAACCATACGCTGGGCCGAGCAGGAGCAGCCCGTAGCTGACTGGCGAGAGGGGAAGATAATACAGCCCGGCAGCGAACTGGGTTGCAAGCAGCGCCACCAGCCCGGATTCGAGCAGCGCCCAGCTCCGGTGCAGGCGCAACCTGAGCGTGCGCAGGCTGGTCAGGAAAGCCGCCAGAGTGAGCGCGGGTACGGTGAAGATCAGGCGCGCTCCCGCTGCGCTCAGGCTGGTCGCCAGGATCAGGAACAGAGCGTAAGCCAGGGCGGTCAGCCCGGCAGCAGCGGCTGGCTGACGCACGTCGTCCGGGTCGATGGCGATGTATTCAGCGACCAGCACCAGCATCAGCAAGCCGCCGCCCAGGGCGAAACCGGCCCACCAGGTGAGGCCAAGAGGCAGTTGGAAGAGCGGCGCGCCGATCACCCAGGCGGTCAGCGCTGGCAGCAACCAATGCCCTATGATACCGTGCCTGGCTGCTGCAGGATGCTGGCGCAGCAACCACTCCACGCCAGCGGCGGTCATCGCCGCCACCAACAGCCCGGCCGCGGTGCGCACATTCAAATCCCAGGCCAGGTACAGCCCGGGGAGCTGCACCTCGATAGTGCGCGAGGGCAGCTTCAGAAAACGCGCCAGGGCGTAAGCCAGCAGTATCAGCGCCGAGAGAATGCTCAGGCGGTCGAGATCGGGCAAATGGCGGCTGCGGTCCATGAGGAAATGATAACATTCCAGCCATGGGTCAGGTAGGGTAAAATTAAATTCTGAGGTGACAACCATGCGTATCGGAATGATGGTGGATGTCTACAAACCGCACGTCAGCGGCATCACCAATTACATTTCCCTGAACAAGAAATTTCTCGAGCAGCTTGGCCATGAGGTATTCGTCTTCACCTTCGGCAACGAGGATTATGCCGACGATGAAACCCATATCATTCGCTCGCCGGGCATGCCGCTGCTCAACACCGGTTACTATGTCAGCCTGAATTACTCCCGCCAGGCGCGCTCGCTGATTCGCACCATGGATGTGGTGCACGTGCACCATCCTTTTCTGAGCGGCTCGCTGGCGCTGCGCTATTGCCGCCCGCGTGGCATACCGGTGATTTTCACCAACCATACCCGTTACGATCTCTACACCCGCGCTTACCTGCCCGTGCTGCCGGATGTGATTGGCGAGACAGCCATAGAAGCTTACCTGCCGGCATTTTGCCGCGCTTGCGACCTGGTCATTTCACCATCGCCAGGCATGCGCGATGTGCTGCGCCGCTATGGTGTGGATGTGCACATCGAAGTGGTGCCCAATGGAGTCGATTTGAAGCCTTTCCGCCAGGCTGAGGCTGGCAATTTGCGCGCCGATCTCGGCTTTTCTCCCGACACGGTTTTGTTGATCTACGTTGGACGCTTGGGTCCTGAGAAGAATTTGCCTTTCCTGTTGCGTTCATTTGCCGGCGCAGCCCTGGCTTACGAAAATATCGGCTTGTTGTTGGTGGGGGATGGTCCAGAGCGCGATAACCTCGAGGATCGCGTCCAGTACATGAAATTGACCGATCGAGTTAAGTTCACCGGCATGATTCCCTACCACACGTTGCCCAACTACATGAGGATTGCAGACGCCTTTGTCACTGCCTCGGTGACCGAAGTGCACCCGTTAACGGTAATCGAAGCGATGGCAGCCGGGTTACCGGTGCTGGGCATTGATTCGCCGGGGGTGGGTGATACGATCGAAGACGGCGTCACGGGTTACCTGGCGCCAGAGGAAGACCTGGCAGCGTTCACCGCCAAGATGGTGCGCTTGATCACCGACCACGAAAACCGCAAACGCATGGCGCAGCAAGCCTGGCAGCAGGTGGAGCGTTATGCCATCGAGAACACGGTGCAGAAGATGTTGGACTTGTACCAGGGGGTGGTGTACACGACGATCCCCGACCGGCGCACCTGGCGCAGCCGTTTGATGCGTGCGTGGGATAGGTGGGTCAACTGAATGGATCGCCAATCCTTGGGACGCTGGGGTGAACAGCAAGCCGCCGAGCACCTGCGGCGATTGGGCTACGAAATCCTGGCGCACAATGTGCGCACACCCTATGGTGAGATCGACCTGTTGGCAAGGCAGGGGGAGCAGTATATCTTCGTCGAGGTGCGCACCCGCGCCTCCAACAGCCTGGGGCCGCCCGAGCTGAGCATCTCGCCGCGCAAGCTGGCGCACATGCGCTCCGCCGCTGAGGCCTACATGCTGGAGCAGCCCGAGGCGCAGTCTGCCTGGCGCATGGATATGATCGCGGTGCGCCGTTATCCTGACGGGCGCCCGCCCGAGATCCTGCACTTCGAAGATGTCGCAGCTGCCGAAGATTGACTTGCTCAAACAGCAACCGCTGGTGGCGCTGGTGGGTCCGACGGCGGTGGGCAAGACCGAGGCCGCGGTCGCCCTGGCGCAGCGCTTGGACATGGAAATCGTCTCTGCCGATTCGCGCTTGTTCTACCGGGGGATGGATATCGGCACCGCCAAGCCCACCAGCGAAGAGCGGCGCGGCGTGCCTCATCATTTGATCGACGTGGCTAACCCAGGCCAGACCTGGAGCCTGGCAGATTTTCAGCGAGCGGCAGCGGAGGCAATCGCAGGTATTCACCTGCGCGGCCGCCTGCCGCTGCTGGTGGGGGGCACTGGTCAATACGTGCGGGCTGTCCTGGAAGGCTGGCAGGCGCCTCGCGCTGCACCAGACCCGCGCCTGCGCGCCGCGTTGGAGTCGCTGGCTGCGCGCATCACGCCGCATGGTTTGCACGCCCGCCTGGCGCTGCTCGATCCCCAGGCGGCCGAAGCCATTGACCCGCGCAACCTGCGCCGCACGGTGCGCGCCCTGGAGGTGATCCTGACCACCGGCAGGCGCTTTTCCGAGCAACGCAAGCGAGGCGAGTCGCCTTACCAGGTATTGATGCTGGGGTTGTTTCGTGAGCGCCAGGAGTTGTACGCCCGCATCGACGCCCGCCTCCAGGCGATGTTGGAAGCCGGGTTTCTGGAGGAGGTTGCTGGGCTGCTGCGAGCTGGCTATTCTCTCGATTCTCCAGCCCTGTCTGCGATAGGCTATCGTGAGCTGGCGGCGCACTTGCGCGGCGAGCTCACCCTGGAGCAGGCAGTGACCCTGATCAAGCGCCAGACGCGCGTCTTTGTGCGCCGCCAGGCGAACTGGTTCAAGCGTGATGACCCTCGCATCCAATGGGTGCAAGCCGGCCCCGGCTCTGTGGATGCGAAGGTCATCGATAAGCTGGAGAACGCTGTGCAGCGATGGGTCGAGGGGCTCTGTTCGTCGCTGCATTAAGCGTTCTGTAGCGGGAACACGTTCAACCCCCTCCCCTGACCCTCCCCCAAAATCCACCATGCGGATTTTGGGGAGAGGGAATTTTTCTCCACCGCAGAGTGCGGATTTTGGGGGGAGGCAGGGAATCTTTCCTCAGCCTGAATCATCCACCCCCCCCCGTTTTTTGGAGAGAAGCCTTTATTTTTCCTCCCCCATTTCCGTTCTGTGGAAATGGGGGAGGGCAGGGAGGGGGTGTATTCTCAATACCGCAACATCACCACCGGCAGGTACACCGCGCCGGGCGGCGAACCAACGGTGATCAGCGCCTGGGCGTCCAAGACGGCGTAATCCTGCCCATCGGAGGCATTCCAGGTGAAGCTGGTGGCGCCAAACCAACCGTTCTGCTGGGTGAACAGTAACCCACCCAGCTCGGCTGCCGGGACGACCTGATTCACAACCACCGGAACCGCATTCAAGGTGAGCACGCCGTAAGCCGGCAAACTGGTGATCTTGACCTCCACCAGGCTGTTACCTTCAGCATCGCTGAAGGCGGCGACGAAGTCCGCTGCAGAAAAAGCCACCGTTTCAGTGAAGGCTACCGTCTTGTTTATGTCAGCCAGGGTGGGGGCTTTGTTCACCTCGTTGACCGTGATGGTGAGCGTCTCGGCGTCCTCCAGGACCGGTGTGCCGTTATCGGCGACGCGCACCGTCAAGGTGTACACACCCGGGCCCTGGTCTTCAGTCGGCGTCCAGGTAAATTCGCCGCTGGCGGCGTTGATGCTGGCGCCCAGCGGCGCGCCCGGGTCGAGCGAGTAGCTCAGGCTGTTTGCCGGCAGGTCCGCGTCGCTGGCGCTGGCAGTGAAGGTGAGCAGGCTTTCCTCGCCAATGGTTTTATTGCCAATGGTGCTCAAGACAGGCGCCTGGTTCACCTCGCTGACGGTGACGGTGATCGTTTCGCTGTCACTCAGCGCTGGCGATCCGCTGTCGGTGACGCGCACGGTGATGGGATAATTGCCGGGTCCTTGCGCTTCCCCGGGCGTCCAGGTGAAGACGCCGCTGGAGGCGTTGATGGCGGCTCCCGTGGGTGCGCCAGCATCCAAAGAGTAGGTCAATGTATTGGCAGGCAAGTCGCTGTCGCTGGCGGAGGCGGTGAAGGTTAGCTCAACGCCTTCGCTCACCGATTGATCCCCGATCGCATTCAGCACCGGCGCGACGTTTACCTCGCTGACCGTTATGCGCACAGCCTCGGAGTCGCTCAGGACAGGGTTGCCGTTATCGGAGACCTGCACGGTGACGGTGTAGACACCGGGGCCTTCAGCTTCGCCCGGCGTCCAGGTAAACTCTCCGCTGGCGGCGTTGATGCTGGCGCCGGCTGGCGCGCCGCTTCCCAGGGAATAGCTCAGGGTATTGGCGGGCACGTCGCTGTCCGTGGCTGAGGCGGTGAAGGTGAGCTGGCTGCCTTCGGCGATCGATTTGCTGCCGATCGCGTTCAGCACCGGCGCGGTATTGACCTCGTTGACGGTGATCTGGATGGTTTCGAAGTCGCTCAAGCCAGGCACACCATTGTCGGTCACCCGCACGGTGACGTTGTACACTCCCGGTCCCTGAAGCTCGGTGGGCGTCCAGGTGAAGACCCCGCTGGTTGAGTTGATACTGGCGCCGCTGGGTGCGCCAGCGTCGATTGTGTAGCTCAGGGTGTCGCCGTCGACATCGGTGGCGCTGGCGGTGAAAGTGATCAGGCTGAGCTCATTGCCGCTTTGATTGCCAATCGCATTCAGCACCGGGGCATCGTTGACCCCGCTGAACGTCAGGTTGGCAGAAGCAGCAGACGCGGCGTAGTCCAGCCCATCTGAGCCATTCCAGGAGAAGCTGGTGGAGCCGAAGAAATTGCTGTTGGGGACAAAGTCCAGGTTATCCAGCTCTCCAACCATGATTTCCTGGTTGAGGGTGACATTGACGCCGTTGAGCTTGAGCGTGCCATTCGCCGACAGGGACGTCACCTGGATTTTTTGCAACGTGTCGCCGTCCGCATCGCTGAACGCGGCGGTGAAATCGGCGGCGCTCAAGTTGAGGGTGGTATCTTCTGTTCCGCTCTTGCTAAAGTTAGCGACCGTCGGAGCCGTGTTGGGCGACTCGTAGCGGGCGATCGCCAGGTTATCGTCGCCGCTGGCAACCGGATAGTCGGTCAGTCCGGCGATGACGATTTTGTTATCCGGTTGAATGGCGGCAGCATAGGCATAATCTTGCGTGTTGCTATTTTCGGGAAGCTGGGTGCCCAGGTTGGTGGCGACCAGCCCGCTGGCGCCGAAGGAGGTGTCCAGCGCGCCGTTGGACAGGTAGCGCGCCAGGGCGAAATCTTGCACGGTGGCGCCGCTGCTGAAGGTGAAGCCAACTGCCACAATGCGCCCGGTGGGCTGAACATGCACGTCGTACGCTTCTTCATCGAGTCCAGCGAAGTCGGTGACCACGCGGCCATCGCTGTCGAAGGTCAGGTCCAGCGAACCGTCCGCGGTGTAGCGCGCCAGGGCAAAATCGGTCGAAGCCCCCCCGCCAGCCGGTGTGCGCAGTCCGGCGAGAACAATCTTCCCGTCCGGTTGTAAATCCATACCCAGAGCCTGGTCATTGGATTGGCCGCCGAAATCGGTGTTAACGATGCCATCGCCGCCTCCGAAGGTGGTATCCAGGTTACCGGAGGGGGTGAAGCGAACGACCCCAAAATCATCCGATGAACCGGTGTCGGCAAAACCTGCCACCAGGATCTTGTTGTCGCTGGTGGTTTCTAGATCCCACCCCTCATCGTTGGAGCCGATGAAATCAGCCGTTGCAAGTCCACCGCTGCCGAAGCTGGTGTCCAGCGCGCCGGTGCTGGTATAGCGCACCACGGCGAAATCTCGGTCCACGCTGCCGGCCACCAGGAGTTTGTTGTTTGTGTCGATGACAATGGCATGGGCTGCGTCGTTGACGCCCGTGCCAAGCGTTGAGGTAACAATACCGGTGCTGTTGAACGTGGTGTCCAGTTGCCCATTGGTCTGATATCGCGCTACCGCAAAGTAAGTGCTGGGGCCGGTTGCGGCAGTGCCAGCGACAACGATCTTTCCATCGCTCTGGATGGCGACATCGAATGCCGTGGCTGCATCGCCGATGGCGGTGGTGACATAGCCCAGCCCGCTGCCGAAGCTGGCGGTATCCAGCAGCCCGGCGCTGGTGTAGCGCGCCACGACGAAATGGGTGTTGTCGGTGCCGACAACGACGATTTTATTGTCATTTTGCAGGGCAATGCCGAAAGCCTTTTCACCTCCGCCCAGGTTGGTGAAATTTACACCGCTGCTGCTCAATCCGAACGTGGTATCCAGATCCCCGCTGGCAGCGCGCACGCCTGAGCTGCGCAGCGCCAACGCCAGGATGAGCAGAGAAAGGATGATTGGTTGGATGAATTGCGCGAGGCGATAGATTGGATTGAAAATTCTACTCATCGGTTTCTCCTTGCTGATGTGATTAGATCGTATATCCACCTGACAACCAGCGCCTCTGATCCGCAGAGTCCGGTGCGTTCATGCTATATTGTTAAGTCGCAGCCTGGGCAAAAAAGATACGATTGAGGGGCGGAAATTTCACCAAAGACTGCGCAGATAGCAGGTTCACACTTGCGAACCCCGTCCTCCAGGTAAGTATAGCTGCTTTTCCTCTTAAGTGTTTCGCCGGAAGTGTTTTTATAAACCGTGAACGAGCACCGGCGAAACCCTGGAGTAAACCGCCGTCGCGATGGCGGATTCACTCTAAACACTTTCGGCGGTTTACTTAGTCACGCAAAGGGCGGTCATCCCTGGATCGTCATTTCAAAAAGGAAGGGGCGAAGCTGGGGAGGATGGCCTCTGCCGCAAACCGATAAAACAAAAGCCTGGCGAGAGAACCATCAAACCATTGCACGCGAGTTATAATGAACCCAAATGGCCGAATCGAATGGCGTCTCACTGCTAGAATCAGGCCTATGGATCATTCCATTGGCAATACTGATTGTGTTGGTGGGATTGGCGCTCCGCCTGCGGGGGATCGAGCGTGAGGTATTTCTGCGCCTGAAGCCGTTGTTGGCCCGCATTCATGCCGCCAGCGGAACGCTGCGGGAAATCAGCGCATTGTCAGCTCAATATTTCACTTTGGAGCGCGAACCTTTTCGCACGCGCCAGCTTGAGCTGGCCGCGCTGCTGGAAAAAGCAGGAAACTTTGCTGCTCAGCTCAAGCAGGCCTATGTCCAGCAGCAGGAGCGGCTGCGAACTCACCGCTATGGTTGGGGGAAGCTACTGCTGGGTGCGGTGTTCTTTTGGGGGGAGTGGCAGCGCATGGCAGGTGATTCCAGGCGTTTAGAGGCTTCGGTTGCTGAACTGGAATCTATGACAGATGCCGCCAGGCAATACTTTAGCTCCATGCAGAACGCCGGGCAAGACCTGGCGCAGCGCGTGCAGGAGGTGGAGGCCGCTGCCGCCGAAATTGGCAAGCTGCTGGATGAATTGATCGACAATCGCCTGGCAGGTGCACAATTCGAAGAGGTGGTGGCGCGCGAAGAAGCGCTGGCAGAGCGCCTGGCAGAGATACCCGATGTGTTCATGCGCCGCGATGAAGATGCGCTTTTGCGCCAGGCAGACACGGCTTTGATCGCCGACGCCTACGCGATAATCGCCGAAGTGCAGCCTGAAGTCGAGGCGCTGGGTGGGCGGTTATCTGCCTGGGTAGAGGAGCACCAATCCGCCCGCCGGGCTGCGGCGAGCGCCCAGGCTCGTCTGGATGCCTGCCAGCAACAGCTCGCGGCGTTGCCGCCAGCTTTGGCTGCCCCGCGACAGGCCGCCCGGCTGAAAGAACTTGAAAGCCAATCGGCAGGGCTTTTGCGCGAGCTGAGCGCGCCAGATGTGGCTCGCCTAAAACCATTGGCGCAGGAAGCTGCCAGCTTATCGAAACAAGTGGAACAGGTGTCGATCGAGTTGCGCCAGGGCCGCCGGCAGTTTCTCAGCCTGGCCGCGCTGCTGGAAGAGGCGGCTTCCTTGCAGCAGCAGCTCATCGATGTGTTCACCAAAGCAGCCAAACATTCTCGCCTGCCGCTGCAATGGGAAAGTGGGCGCGAGCGCCTGGTGGCGCTCAACCGCCAGATGAGCAGCCTTGGCGCGCCAGACCAGGCGCGCGGCCTCGACCAGGTGGCTGAGCAACTTGAGACGATTCACCAATTGCGCCAAGAGCAGAACGAGCTGTATGAATATTGCCGCTCGATCCTGGCCCAACAAGAGCGGCTGGCTGGTTTGCTGGAAGGCTTACCGGTAGACCAGGCGTTGAAAGCCATGCAGGCTGGTCAAACCATCGCCAGCCAGGCCGACAGCTACGCCCCGGTGAACTGGCCGCGCAAGGAACAGGTGGAAACCCTGCAGGCTGATTTGCTCGCCCACGAGTCCCGACTGCGCAGCCTGCTTCCCCCCGATGAGCTGCATCCCATCCTGGAGAGCGACCTGCAGGACTATTTGCTCAGCGTCGAAGACCTGGTGGAGGCTCAGCAGCGGCTCGCAGAGCGCCTGGTTTCCGTCGAACAGCGCCTGGCAGAATTGCGCCAGGGTGAGCAACTTGCTCGCGATCGATTGCATGCGCTGCGCACGGTGCTTAGCCAGGTATTGGGGCTGTGCTCTGGCAATGAGCTGCTGGGGGAGATCAGCCGATCAAAGGTTGAGGCTATGCGCCGGGAAGCGGAACAGAACGGGCATGCGCTGGAGCAGCGCCGCCAGGGTAGCCTGGAGAAGAAGGTCGGCGCGGTGGAACAGTTGGTGCAGGAACTGGAACGCCAGGCTGCCGGATGGCTGAATTCGATCAACCAGGATATCGAGCGCATGAAAACCGAGCTGGCTGGAAAGCTGCAACGTTTAGAGGAAATTGCTCACCTGGAGGATGTGGAAATCGAGCGCTCCCGAAATATTCTGCGCCAGGACATCCAGGCCAGCGTCGCTGCAAAAGGGCGCCAGGATGTGCGCCTCAGCCTGGAGGAGATTGTGCCGCAATTGAAGCCACGCAATGACTTGTGGCAGGATTGTCGCATTGCCCTGGCAAAATTGAGCGAGCGCGTGGAGAAGCCGTTGGTGGAGGCGTATCAGCATGCCGAAGAGCAGCGACGCCAGGCACGCGATCGGCTGGTAAACTTGCGTCCACGCGCCTCAGGACGCAGGAGCTGGCCCCCGGATGGCGTCTCGCTCGAAGGGCTGCTGCCCGAAATGGAGCGCCTGGAGGCGCGCTGGCTTGAAATTCGCTCACAGCCAGCCCAGGCTATCTGGGTTGTGCGCCGCTATGGTGAACTGGCTGTGGCTTACCGCTCGCTGGCGGAACGCCTGGGACAGATCGAGCGCCAGGCCGAGCTGGAGCAGACCCGTATCCAGGCGCTCGAGGCAGAGCTCTCTGCCCTGCTGCGCAAATGGGAGCTTCAGGAACAGACGCTTTACCGCGATACGGCAGCAGTTGGCCGTTTGCGCCAACTGAGATCCTCGGTGGAGAGAAGGGCTCAGGAGGTGAAGAGGCGTTGGGAGCGAGAAAGCCCAACCTCGCCTGGTGGGATCACTTACCCGCAGATTCAGAAATTCTTCGAAGATTTGATCAATGAAATCAAAAGAGCACGCTTGCTGGTTGGCGATGAGCAAACCGGCTGGCGCGAGGTCGATATCGATGGTGTTGCGCATCACCTGGCTGCACCTGAGCGTGACAGCCGTACATCTTGATCGAAGAAAGGCGTCTTTTGACATGAAGAAATTTCGGGTTGCTTTGCTCGCCAACCTCAAGTCCAATGCTCCTAAGTTCGAGGGCATGCCAGAGGACCAATGGGATGACCTGGACTCAGAAAAGACTATCCAGGCGTTAGTGAATGCGATCCGCGCGGGTGGAAATCACTGCGAGTTCCTGGAAGGGGATATCACCCTGTTCGATACGATCCGGCGTTATCGACCGGACATCTGCTTCAACATTTGCGAGGGACATTTTGGCGACTCACGCGAGGCGCAAGTGCCAGCCATACTGGAGATGCTGCGGATTCCATACACGGGTTCGAAAGTGCTGACCCTGGCGTTGGCGCTGGACAAGCCCATGACCAAGCGCGTGCTTGCTTACCACGATTTGCCCACGCCCACCTTTCAGAGCTTTGAACGCGTCGATGAGCCGGTCAACGACGATATGGTTTACCCATTGTTTGTAAAACCCAGCCGGGAGGGAACCGGCATGGGTGTATCGGCGAAGTCAATCGTGCACAACGAGGCCGAGCTTCGCGAGCAGGTGGGTCATATCCTGGAGCGCTACAAACAATCTGCTTTGGTGGAACGCTTTATCGAGGGGCGTGAAGTCACCGTGGGGGTGGTGGGCAACTTGATCGGCCCGGTCGCCCGGCGGCTTCCGGAAGACGAAGACGCGCCGCGCATCCAGGCCGGCTTGCGCTTCTTCCCGCCAATGGAAGTTAATCTGAAACCGTTTGAGTCCACGGATGTGGTCTACAGCAACCGCCTGAAAGTTGCCCTGGCAGACCAGCTCGACTACTTGTGCCCCGCCCCATTGGATGCTGAGATGGTGGATGAACTGAACTGGCTGACGGCAGCGGTCTTCCGCGTCTTGGGCGCTCATGATGTCTCTCGTGTGGATTTCCGCCTGGATGCCCACGATAACTGGAAACCCTACATCCTGGAGATCAACCCGCTGCCGGGCCTCTCGCCGGGGGTCTCCGACCTGGTGATCGAGGCGGCAGCCGAAGGCGTTGACCACACCTACCTGGTGAACATGATCCTGGACACGGCGCTGAAGCGCTACGGCATGCTGTAATATTGCGTGGGGTTGGCTGGCGATGATCTCCAACCCCACGATCGATTAATCCTGGTAGGGCGGCACCCGTCCCTGGTGCTTTTCCCAATCTTCATCGCTGACCAGGGTGATCACCTTGAAGCTCTCGGCGTAGGGCATCTCCAGGCCCCTGGCGCGCTCTTGCGCCCACTCCCGGATGCGCGGCTCGGGATCCCAATCTTTCATCTGCGAGGCGTGAGCGCGCAGAGCGGCAATTTTGATGTCGATGGTTTCTCCGATATTGACGAATAACTCCCCCTGGTGCCGCCCGGTGATGTAAACTTTGCGCACTTTGTGCGCCTGTAATCCTTCTGCTGCCAGCTCCTCGAACAGGTTGGGTTGACCGGCTGCCGGGAAGACCGCATCCAGGGCAGCGGTGGCAGCCGCGCGGTGGTCGGGATGGTTGATGTAACTGTCGCCAACCCACAAGACCGTCGGGTCGCCGGTGATCACGACTTCTGGTCGGAAACGGCGGATTTCACGCACCAGTTTCTTGCGCAGCTCTAACGTGGCTTGCAGCAGGCCATCCGGCTCGCGCAAGAAGGTGACTTCCTGCGCGCCGGTGATCGCAGCGGCAGCCCGCTGTTCGGCTTCTCGAATTTCTGCCGCCCGGGCTTTGGTCATGCCGGCTTCGGCGATGCCCACATCGCCGCTGGTGCACACCACGTAAGCAATGCGCGTCCCGGCTCGCGCCCAGCGCGCCAGCGTGCCCGCGCAAGAAAACTCGATATCGTCCGGATGAGCAAAGATCGCCATGGCGCTTTCGGGGATGAAGAATGAATTCATTCGTAGTTCTCCTGATGTACTGTTTTTGATTTTCGGGAGATTTCAGCGAACTTCACCTGCCAAAACACCCCAAAAACCTTCATCACAATGCAGGCGATTTTACCTCGATTTTTTGAGCGTGGTCGAGCGGCGCCCCGTTGCGGTGGACCTGCCCAGAACGAGATATTTATTGCGATATTCGTAAATTTAACCGGCTTTGTTTAAGCATTTGACAATCATTGAAGAAAAACTTATACTATTGTTACCGTGTGACTCTCTATTCAATCAGTTTGATCATATAACTTCACCTGGAGGCGAAGATGGAAGACAGGCCCTGGCTCAAGCGGTATGACAAAGGCGTACCGCATACCATTCAATATCCCGATATCCCAGTCTATCAGTACCTGGAAGATAATGCCAGAAAGATGCCCCAGGCTACCTGCACGATCTTCAAGGGCGCAAAAATCAGTTACCAGGAGATGAATGAGATCACCGACCGTCTAGCGGCTGGCCTGGCGTCTCTGGGAGTCAAAAAAGGGGACAGGGTGGGTATCTTCATGCCCAATACCCCTCAGTTTGTGATGGCCTACTTCGCCATCCTCAAGCTGGGCGGCGTGGTGGTGGCTACCAACCCGCTCTACAGCCCGCGCGAGATCGAACACCAGCTCAACGATGCGGGCATCGAAGTCATGTTGGTGATGAGCAATTTCTACAACCTCATCAAACAGGTGCAGCCCAAGACCAAACTGCGCAAGCTGGTGGTCACCAACATCAAAGAGGCGCTGCCCCCGGTGCTGTCTTTCTTGTTCACACTCACCAAGGAAAAGAAAGGTGGATTTCGGGTGACGCTTGCAGAGGGCGATGTCTGGCTGCAAGAGCTGATCGCACGCTTCAAGCCTGAAGATCGCCCCAAGGTGCCGGTCACTGCCGATGATATCGCCTTGTTCCAATACAGCGGCGGCACCACGGGCATCTCCAAGGGCGCCATTGCACTGCACCGTAACCTGGTGGCCAATGCATTGCAGATCCACGATTGGATGGTCAACGTCGAGGATGGCAAAGAAATCCTGTTGATGGCGATCCCGCTGTTCCACGTTTATGGTATGGTGGCTGGCATGCTGTTTGCCATGCGTACCGGCGCAGCAATGGTGATGGTGCCCAACCCGCGCGATCTCAAGGATGTGCTGGAGAACATCCAAAAATACAAAGCCACCATCTTTCCCGGCGTGCCAACGCTGTACAACGCCATCAACAACCACCCGGATGTGCTGGCGGGGAAGTACAACCTGAGCACAATCAAGGCGTGCATCTCTGGATCGGCTCCTCTGATGCGCGAAACCAAGGAGAAGTTCGAGGCGTTGACCGGTGGAAGCGTTTTCGAGGGCTATGGCCTTTCCGAAGCGCCCACGGCCACCCACTGCAACCCGCTCTTGGGGGAGAACCGCACCGGCTCGATCGGCCTGCCATTGCCAGATGTGGAGGCGCGCATCATCAGCCTGGAGGATGAAGTGACCGTGCTGCCGCCGGGCGAAGTGGGTGAGCTGGTGATTCGCGGCCCGCAGGTGTTCAAGGGCTATCACAATATGCCCACGGAGACGGCCAACACGCTGCGCGATGGCTGGTTGTACACCGGTGATATTGCGCGTATGGATGAAGATGGTTACTTTTACATCGTCGATCGCAAGAAAGAGCTGATCAAACCAGGCGGCTACCAGGTCTGGCCGCGCGAGGTGGAAGAGGTGATCATGGATCACCCCAAGGTGCTGGAAGTCGGCGTCGCCGGCATCCCCGATCCGTACCGCGGCGAAACGGTCAAGGCCTGGGTGGTGGTCAAACCCGGCGAGACGCTGACCGAGGAGGAGATCAAGGATTGGTGCAAGGAGCGGCTGGCGAAGTTCAAAGTGCCCACCCATGTGGAGTTCCGCTCTGAGCTGCCCAAGACCACCGTGGGTAAGATCTTGCGGCGCGAGCTGGTGCGCGAGCATAAAGAGGCTGCCGGGGTCTGACGCATCGGCCTTGAATTGAGACGAACAGGAGCTGCCTCTGCGCAGCTCCTGTTCTGATTCTTCCGAAGCGGGTGTGGAACTTTTCAGGCCTCGACCGGGTAATAGCACAGCCCAGCGGTGCCAGGCCCGGTGTGCACGCCCAGGGCGGGCGAAAGCTCGCTGATGATCGTTTCCACGGCATTCAGACGGCTCTCCAGCATCTGGCGCAGCTTATCGATCTCGCCCAGCGCGGCGGCGTGCACGTAAGCGACCTTGATCTTGCCCATGAAGCCAACCGCCGCCTCGACTTTTTCGACGATCATTTCATAGGCGCGCTTGCGGCTGCGGGCTGTGCCCAGCGGCACAATCACCCCATTGTCCATGCTGATAATAGGTTTGATGTTCAGCAAGGTGCCCACCAGGTGCTTGGCTCGCCCGATGCGACCGCCCATGTACAGATACTTCAGCGTATCGGCGGTTTGCAACATGTGGGTGATGGGAATCATGCGCTTGACCAGGGCGAGGATATCTTCCATGGATTTGTTTGCCAGGGCAGCCCGGGCGGCTTCGATCACCATCCAGCCGTGACACATGGAGACATTGAGCGTGTCGATCACCTCCACGCGCAGCTTCGGCAGCAACTCAGCGATCATCGACTGGGCGGCTTTGGCAGCCTGGTAAGCGCCGCTGCCTTTGGAGGTCATGTGGATGCTGACGATTTGCTCGTAGCCTTCTTCCTCAGCCAGGCGCTGGTACAGCTCCAGGTAATCGCCGGGGCCGGGGCTGGCGGTGGTGGGCAGCGCGCTGGCGGTTGGCAGCCAGCGGTAAAACTCGTCCCGCTGGATGGTCACCAGGTCGCGCAGCACTTCCTGCCCGCGGTGGATGTAGTAGGCGACCCAGTGAATGTTCAGGCTGTTCAAGATTGGCTCAGGGATGCTGGCGCAGCTATCGGTGACAATCGCAATTTTTGGCACGTGTTTCTTCTCTCCTGAATTAATTATATATCAATGAGGGAAAAAATTCACCTGGCGCGTGGTACTTTCCAGGGTCGTTTTCAGATGGTGATCAGCACAATTGCCAAAATGGCTGCGCCAACTCCGACGACCTGTGGACGGGCCAGGCTTTCGCGGACCACCAACCAGGCGAGCAGGGCGGTCACTGCCGGGTATAGCGACCCCAAGACTGCCGCCACATCCAGCCGCCCGTATTGCGTCGCCAGCAGGAAAAACAGGTTGCCGCCCACATCCAATACACCAGCCATGGCAATCTGCGCAAACAATGAGCGCTGGATGCTCAATGGGCGCCGTGTGAGCAGCGCAAATAACAGCATCGCTCCGCAGGAAGCAGCGCGGCCAGCTATCAGAGGCCAGAAAACCGCCCTGTCGCTCACCTGATCGGTGGCGATGAAGAACCCGGCAAAACCCAGGCCAGCTAACACTGCCATGCCCAACCCCTGCGGGCGGCCTCGCAGCTTCTCCGGGCGGGAAAGCAGCCAGACGCTCGCCATCCCCAAGCCGAAACCGGCAAGCTGCAGGTTGCCAGGCAACCCTTCAGCGAAGGCGTCGAAGACCACCGGAATGACGGTCGCCAGCAGCGCTGAGACCGGCGCCACGATTCCCATCCGACCACTTGAGAATCCCCGCAGCAGAAAGCCCAGGCCTGCCATACCGGCCAGGCCACCCAGGGCGCCCCACCCCAGGTCGGAGGGATGGGGGAGCTTTTCACCGCCCGCCAGGGCAACGATCGCCAGCGCGGCTAACCCAACGCTGTAGGAGAGCAAAACAGCGCGCAAAATGCCGGCGCGCCGGGCGGCGATCCCGCTGGTGAAGTCACCGGCCCCCCACAGGGCAGCGGCTGCCAGCGCAGAGAGCGAAGTGAGCAAGGCGGTATCCAGCTTCACTCTGCCGAACCTTTTCTAGAGCGGGGGTTCATCGTTTGTGACGGGCTCTGTTCATTGGTTTATGGGTTCGGAGCATTTCCGGGCAAGCTGCGCATGATGGCAGGGTAGACGTGGGTCAGGTCGTGTAAATGCTGTGCAAACCGTTGGCGGTGCTCTGCGCTGCCAATTAACAGCGCTGGCACCGGATTGGTCGTGTGGCGGCGGGTGGAGAGATCTTCCATGTTGCCGTGGTCGGAGGTGATCAGCACCAGCCCGGATTGGTCATCCCAGGCTTCCAGCAGACCCGCCAGCACCTGGTCGAAATCCTGCATCAAGCGGCAGGCGCCGTCCATATCCTGGTGGTGACCGGCGTAATCGCTCAACCAGTATTCGAAAAACGCCAGATCGTTTTGCGCCGCCAGCTCAGCCAGGCGCAGCCCGGCCTGCCGTGCGGTGAGCAGAGGGGTTTGCGGCAGCCCAAGGTGCGTGTGCCAGGCCTGGGCGGTGAAATCGGCTGCCAACGCTCGCCCTGAAACCAGGTCATCCAGGGTCATCAAGTTCACCCCGGCGCTGGTGGCAGCCAGAGGGATGGCGGAGTACAAGCGCCGCCCCGAGCGGATGGCTTCGAAGTAGCGCGGCGGGTAGGCGCTCAACAAGGAGACGCGTTTGCCGCCCTGGCGAAGCTGGCTGAAGAGGTTGCCGTTGCGCAGGTAACCGGCGACTTCCGGGTTGGGCTTGGGTCCATAGTGGTAACCCATTGCCGCCGGCACGTTGATGCCGGTCAGCAACACCGCCTGCCCGGTGGCGGATTGGGGCACGCCTGGTACGCCCAGGTTGGCGTCCAAGGACAGCAGGCTGGCGCGCGCGCCGTGCCAGGGCGCTGAGGCAGCCACCAACGCACCGCCGCCCAACAGGCCGCGCAGCACCGGCATCTCAGCCTTTGCCAGGGGATTGATTGCCGGGTCGTTTTCGCCCAGGCCAACGCCATCCAGGAATAAAAACAGAATCTTCATTCCGATGCTCATAAACGATAAGTGAACCAACTGGAGGCGCGCAGCCCGCGCTCGGTGCCGTCCACACGCTGCTCGAGCTGCAAGGCGTCGTCCAGCAGGTCGAGGTCTGCCGGGGTTAATCCACTGCCTTCCGCTCCAGGTTCTTTGAAAAAAGCATACAGCAGGAATACCCCGCCTGGCGCCAGGTGTCGCTTCAGATTCGTCACGTAGCGCTGTTTGCCAGCCTGGTCCAGGGTGTGAAAGCAGCCGATATCCAGCACCAGATCGAAGGGTCCGTGCACGTCTTCCAGGCGGGTGACGTCTGCGGCGCGGAAGTCCACTTGCACGCCGGCGCGGCGAGCCTTGGCGCGCGCCGATTGGATTGCTGGCAGGGCGAAATCCACCGCGGTCACCTGCCAGCCGTGCTTTGCCAGGGTGATGGCATTGGTGCCGGTGCCGCAGCCCAGGTCGAGCGCTTTACCGGGTGGGTGGTTGGCGATGTGCGCCAGCAGCTCTGGCGGCGAGACGCCGGTATCCCAGGGCGGCTTGCGAAGCAGATACCAGAGTGAGAAGAAGATACTGCGCAGCATCACGATCAATCTTGGGGCTATTTTACTTGACCTGAGCGATTGTTCGCGAACGAGATTTCCAGGCTTAATCACCTGAGGTTCAGACCATAGTTCGGACAATTAGAATAGGGCTGTCATCGCGAGCGACAGCGAAGCGATCTCCACGATCCTTCAGGGGATTGCCACGCCCCTGCGGGGCTCGCTATGACCCGTGAAATGGATGTTGTCCGAAGGTCAGTTAATCACACTTTGACAAGTTCGCCAAGATACCTTAAAATCGATACTCGGCTTAATATTCATCTGGCTTACACAGTTGGTGGGAAGCCCACATCCCTCGAACTATGTAACGACGATTTCATCAAGGAAGGGTCCCTGTAAATGAAAGAATATACCACCGAGAACATTCGCAATATCGCGATGGCTTCTCACAGCAGTTCGGGCAAAACCATGCTGGCCGAAGCCTTCTTGCACTTCACCGGCGCCACCACGCGCCTGGGCAGGGTGGAAGATGGCACAACGGTGTCCGATTTCGAAGAGGAAGAAATCCGCCGCAAAATTTCGCTCTCAACCTCGGTCATTCCAGTCGAGTACAAAGACGTCAAAATAAATTTCCTGGATACGCCCGGCTACACCGACTTTGTGGGCGAGATGATTTCCGCCCTGCGTGTGGCAGACGGGGCGCTTATCCTGATCGACTCGGTGGCGGGCGCCGAAGTGGGCACCGAGATCGCCATGAATTACTGCGACCAGTTTCACCTGCCGCGCTTCGTCATCATCAACAAGATGAACCGTGAAAACGCCAACTTCCGCAAAGCGCTCGAGTCGGTGCAGGAGGTATCTGAGGTGCGCCTGATCCCTGTGCAGCTTCCCCTGGGCGAGAAGCTGGACTTCAAGGGCGTCATCGACCTGTTGACCCTGAAGGCTTACCCCGGCGACGGCAGCACTGCCAAAGACATCCCCGCGGAATACATGGATGAGGTCGAGTCCGCCCGCATGGAGTTGATCGAAGCTGCCGCCGAAGGCGAAGATACCCTGCTGGAGAAATACCTGGAGGGCGAGGAGCTGACCGCCGAGGAGATCATGCGCGGTTTGAAGGCGGCCGTGTTAGCGCGCGCATTCGCCCCCGTCTTTGTGGCAGCCGGCTCGGCTGAGATTGGGCTGGCGTCCCTGCTGGACGCGATCATCAACCTGATGCCCTCGCCGGCTGAAGCCGCTCCCGCGCAGGCGCAGGGCAAAGATGGCATCGAAGAGCTCAGCCCGCGTGATAACGGTCCTCTGGCAGCCTATGTCTGGAAAACCACCGCCGATCCCTTCGTGGGCAAGATCACCTATTTCCGCGTCTATTCCGGTATGATCACATCCGACTCGCGTGTCTGGAACCAGACCAAAGGCGCCGAAGAGCGCCTGGGCACTGTCCACCTGCTGCGCGGCAAGGAGCAGATCAGCATCAAGACCGTGCACGCCGGCGATATTGCCTCCGTTCCCAAGCTCAGCCTGACCAGCACCGGCGACACCCTGTGCGATCGCGCCCACCCTCTGACCCTTCCTGTTCCGACGTACCCGCACGCCCTGTACCAGGTGGCTGTGTCGCCCAAGACCCAGGCCGACTCGGCAAAAATTTCTCCCACGCTGACTCGCCTGGCCGAGGAAGATATGACCCTCACCTGGCACCAGGAACCATCCACCAACCAGACTATCCTGCAAGGCATGGGCGACCAGCACATCGATGTCGCTATCCGCAAAGCGGAAGCCAAGTTCCAGACCTCCCTGGTTGCCGAGCTGCCGCGCGTGCCCTATCTGGAGACGATCACCAAACCAGGCCAGGCGATGTACCGTCACAAGAAGCAGACCGGCGGCGCAGGGCAGTTTGGCGAAGTGCACATGCGCATCGAGCCGTATAAAGAAGACGATTACGCCTTCTCGAACGACGTCTTCGGCGGCGCCATTTCCAGCAGCTATATGCCCGCCATCGAAAAGGGCATCAAATCGGTGATGAAGGAAGGCGCTGTGGCGGGTTTCCCGATCAAGAACGTCAAGGTCTCGGTCTATGACGGCAAGGAACACCCGGTCGACTCAAAGCCAGTCGCTTTCGAAATCGCCGGGCGAGAAGCCTTCAAGCTGGCGGTCAAAGACGCTGGACCGGTGCTGCTCGAGCCGATCATGTCGGTGCGCATCGTGGTGCCAGAAGCCAACATGGGCGACGTGCTGGGCGACCTGAACACTCGCCGGGCGCGCGTGCAGGGTATGGATACCGAAAAAGGACGCTCGATCATCACCGCCACCGTGCCGCTGGCTGAAATGCAGCGCTACACCACCGACCTGCGCTCGATTACGGGCGGTCGCGGTGTGTTCACCATGGAGTTCTCGAGCTACGAGGTGGTTCCGGCGCACCTGGCGCAGGAGATCATTGCTGCCCGCCAGAAAGAGCTGGCAGCCGCCAAGGAAGAATAATTCGCCGTCCCTGGCGCGAGCCAGGGCAGGCTGTTGCCTGGAATTTCCAGGCAACAGCCTGCTTTTTTTATGCCTCTGCGGCTTCTCCCGCGGATGCCAGGCCCAGGCGCACGAAGAGGGCGGGCGCCAGGCCGGTCACCCAAAGGCCGACCAGCGCGTAGCGGATGTAGCGCAAACCATAGCTGAGCAGGTCGTCCTGGCGGGGAAAGATCTTTCCCAGGCCGTACCACAGCGCGAACACGCCAATCACGCCCACCAGGTAGCGCAAGGCGCGCTGCAGCAGCGGCCCGGAGGTGGAGAAACCGCGCCGGGACTGGATCCAGATGGCTCCGGCTGCCAGGCCGAAGAAGGCGCCGGCGTTGGCAATCAGCCCATCCAAAGCGTAAGGGTTGATCGCCTCACCAGGCGACGCCAGCGAGGCATTCTTCAGCCATTGAAGCGGCATCTCCCAGCCTGCCAGGCTGAGGCGCGCCAGCGAGCCCAGGATGATCATGACCATCGAAGCCACCAGGGCTGCCAGGGCGCGGTCGCCGGGGGTGCGCGCTGCCAGCCAGCGCGCCAGCGGCGCTTCCAGCCGCAGCAGGAGCAGCAAGAGAAGCAAGCCCACGCTCCAGCCGGTGATCACGTCTGCCGGGTAATGCACCGCCAGGTACATGCGCGAGACGCCGATCAGCAAGATGATGAGCGCCGCGGCGATCCAGGCCCAAGAGCGTTTGACGCCCTGCGCCAGCACGCTCCACACCACCACCGCGTTCTGGGAGTGCCCGGAGGGTACGCCAAAGGAGGTTTCGATCACCAACGCCTTCACTTCGCTGCTCACCCAGAAGGGGCGCGGCCCGTGCAGCAGCAGCTTGAAGGCGCTGTTCAAACCGGCGGAGACCATCAGGTACAATCCCATGCGCAGCCCAAGCGTGGCGCTGATGCACCAGTAGATCACCGGCGCGACCAGCAGGTAGAACTCTTCATTGCCCAGGAAGGTGATGGCGCGCATTGGCGCCGCCAACCAGTCCCCCAGGCTTTGCAAGGCGAGGATCCATTGAATACCGGGTTCAATCCAGTCGGATGGCATTGGAAACCTCCTCAGGGTGGGCGCTCGCCCGTGGCGAGCGGTTGGAAAGGTGGAAGAAGAGCGCGGAGATAAAGACCGATGCGGCGATCAGGATGAGCGCGGTGCGGAAGATCGAGGCGGGTTGGATTGCGTATAGGTATCCGGCCAGCACCGGCGCAACCACTGTTGCCAGGCCGCTGGCTGTTTCGGAGAGGCCGAAAGAGAGCCCCATGCGCGCCGAGGGCACCAGCCGGCGGATTTGAGCGGCTGCCAGCACGCGCACCGAGCGGTAGCCGCCCAGCAGCAGCATGCCGGCGCCCAATCCGAGGAGGCCGCTGCTGCGCCACACCAGCAGGGCATACAGGCCCACGCAGACCTGCCCCAGCAGGTAGCCGAGCCGCCCGTCCAATTGTCCGAGTGTCAGGTTGAGCAGCACGACACCGATGCTGCTCAGCGCGTACAGGTTGCCGATTTGAGCGGCGCCGAGGCCAATTTGATTTTGCAGGTAATTGGGCGTCAGCGGCTGCGGCAGGTACAAGGCGAGAACGACCAGCGTGTTGATGCCCAGGAATGCCAGGTAGGGCAGGTAGCGGCGCGAAGAACCGGTCGCGCTCACTGCGCTGGCTCGTTCCACCGGCTGCGGGCGGATAAACAGGATAAAGGCGGTGGAAAGCACGAAAATCGAGCCTGCCAGCATGAAGATGGATTTGAAGCCGGCGCTTTCACCGATCGCGCCGCCAATCACCGGGCCGATAACCATCCCCAGGCTGTAGGAAGCGGAGACGAAGGTCAGCGCCCGTTCGGGGCGTATGCCACGGCTGGCGGCTGCCACGTAGCTGTTCATCGGCGCAACCACGAACATGGTCAAGCCGTACAGCCACATACCTGCGATGAAAGCGGGCAAGCTATTCGCCAGCGCCATGATCCAGGCTGCCAGCAACCCCAAAAGCCAGGCGGCCCACATCACCTGCCTTCGCCCGATGCGGTCTGCCAGGTAGCCAGCGGGGATATGCGCCAGCATGTTGGCAAAGCCGTATGCGCCCAGGATCATGCCGATGCGCACCGGGTCGGCGCCAAGCTGCTGCAGGTAAAGCGGCTGAAAGTAGAAAAATGTGCTCTCACCCAACCCCCAGGTGAACAGCGAAAGCCCAATGAAGATCAGGTCGCGATTCATGCGTGCGGCTCTGCCTTGCTGCGAATGAATTGGCTGATGGCGTCGAAGAGATATTCTCTCTCTGGTTCGCGGGTGACCACGTGCCCGGAATTTTCCAGCCAAAGCATGAATTTCTCGTGGCTTCCGAGGGCCTGGTACAGTCTTGGCATATTTTCCGGCTCAACCGAGCGATCCAGGCAGGAGTGCACCAACAGCGCTGGCGCCTGGATTTGTGGCAGCTCGGCGCGCATCACATCCAGTAAATCGCGCAACTGCAGGATGCCGGCGGTGGGGTAGGCCGGGTATTCGACGTGATCCAGCGCTGCCTGGGGATTGTGCCAATCCGGTGATCCTTTGGGCACGCTCGGCACGAACCAGCGCAACACTGGGAGAAAGCGCAGGCGCGGGTCAGGAGGCAGCGCGTAGGGTGTGGACATTGCCACCACACCGCTCACCGGAAATCGCGCCGCGAAGAGAAGGGCCAACGCCCCGCCCAGGGACAGCCCCAGCACGAAGACCCGGCTGCAGGTTCCCTTCAGCAGGTGCCAACCGTCTTCCAGGCTGGCGAGCCAGTCCTGCCAATGCGTGCGCTGCAGATCGCCGGGTTGGGTAGCATGCCCTGCCAGGCGTGGACCCAGCACGGTGAAGCCTTCACCCGCCAGGTATTCCCCCAGCCAACGCATCTCTTTGGGTGTGCCGGTGAAGCCGTGCACCAACAGGCAGCCCGTTTCACCGCCGGGAAAGAAAAACGGTTCGGCTGTTGGGATGATCATTCCGCTACCCGACCACGCGCAACTGGCGCGGCAGGTCGCTGAGCGACTCTGCGCCGCTATCGGTGATCAGCACATTGTCTTCGATGCGCACCCCATTGCGGTCGGGCAGGTAAATGCCCGGCTCCACGGTGAAGGTCATGCCGGGCGCCAGCGGAAGCTGGTTATCGGCGCGGATATAGGGCTCCTCATGGCTTTCCATGCCCAGCCCGTGACCGGTGCGGTGGGTGAAATACTTGCCGTAGCCGCTGTGCTCGATCACTTGGCGAGCAGCGTGATCGATGCTGCTGGCGAGCACCGCTGGCCCAGCAGCGCGCCTTCCGGCGGCGTTGGCTTCCAGGACGATGGCGGCGATGCGCTCCATTTCTGGGTCAACTTTGCCGACGGCGAAGGTGCGGGTGAGATCGGAGAAATAGCCGTTATAGGCCGCGCCCCAATCGATCACCAGCAGATCGCCCTCCTGCAGGCGGCGCTCGGTGGGCGTGGCGTGGGGGTTAGCGCTGTTGGGGCCGGCGGCGACGATGGGCGCGAAGGGCAAAGTGGGGTCGGAGCCGCGGCGCAGCACCTGCAAGGTCAGTTCAGAAGCGATCTCGCGCTCGCTGGCGCCGATCTTGATCGCCGGCAGCGTGGCTTCCAGGGCTTCCTGGGCGATCTGGACGGCTTTGCGCATATATTCGATCTCGCTGGCGTCCTTGCGCACGCGCAGGTCGGCCACAACGCTGGCCGCCGCCTGGAAAGTGCAGCCCGGGGCAGCCGCAACCAGCAGCTCATACTCCAGCATGCGCATGGCGCGCGGTTCGTAGCCCACGCGGCGCCCGGAATGCAGGTCGGCTGCCAGGCAGGCTTGCTGGAAAACCGCCTGCCAGGTGGCTGGATCCTCGCCGTAAGTAAAAACCTGCGCTGCGAAGGGCAGGTGGCGGGCTTTGGCGGCTTCCAACTCAGGGACTACCAGCACCGGCGGCATGTGCGGCACGAACAGCGCCAGCACCGGACGCTCGCTGAGGTGGAATTGCAACCCGGTCAGGTAGGTCAGGCTTTGTCCCGGATTGAGCGCCAGGGCGTGCAAGCCCGAGGTTTGCATGCCAAGCGCCAGGCGTGACATGCGCAGCGAGAAATTTGTGTCGGACATGATCTCGTTCTCCTATGAACTGGTTTGGCGAACCCCGCCGGTCTGCCTGATTATAGCGAAATATCCCGCTGCGCGCCAATTGAACCCTGCCGCGCGGACTGGAAGGGGTAAGGCTGTCTTCGGATCAGACGGTTGTGGGTGCGGCATTCATGCCGACGAATCTCGCCGGGGGCGCCATATCTGGCGGTGATCTCACCGCTTCACCCCCACATCTGGGGGCTTCGCCTGCTCTTCGAGCGGGCTTTCGTTTTTCGGGTGCAATTGGGTGCAAATCGCCCTCACCCCTACCCCCGGCCCCTTCCCCTCTCCCAACGCTGGGAGAGGGGAAGGGGTGAGGGCTATCGGTGTCACCAAATCATCCATCAACTGCGCCGCCTCGTCCTGCATCTCGTTGTACAGGTGACCGTAGATGTCCATGGTGATGCTGGGCTTGGAGTGCCCCAGAATCTTGGAGACAACGATCACCGGGATGCCGTGGTTGAGCATCAGCGATGCCGCCGTGTGGCGCAGATCGTGAAAGCGGATCTTCGGCAAACCAGCCTGCCCCAGCACACGGGAGAAGTCCAGTCGCAGATTGCTCGGGTCCAGCGGCGTGCCGCTCTTTGATGGAAAGATCAGGTCAAATTCCACCCAGCGCTCCCCGGCTGCTACCCGTTCTCCCTGTTGCCGCTCCAAATGCTCCCGCAAAGCCTGCAAAGCGCCCTCGCCCAGCTTGATCGTGCGCCGTCCGGAGCGCGTCTTCGGCTCCACGAAGCTCCAGCCGTGACCGGGCACATATTGCACCTGGCGGCGCACGGTTATCCTGCCACTCACCCAATGCAAGTCCGACCAGCGCAAGCCGAACAGCTCGTCCATGCGCATCCCGGTGGTGACTGCCAGGTGGTAGAGCGCCTCGTGGCGCGAGCCTTTGGCTGCCACCAGGAGCTGCGAGACCTGGGTCTCGTCCAGCACCATCATCTCAGCGTGCTTGTACTGGGGCAAAGCTGCCCCATCGGTCGGGTTGCGCAGGATCAAGCCATAGCGCACCGCTTTTTCCAGTGAGCGGTGCAGCACCGCGTGCACGATGCGCACCGTGCGCACACCGCTGCCGGACTTCAGCAGCGAGGCGTATAAGCGCTCGACGCGCTCCAGGCGCAGGTCTTTCAGGCGGGTATTTCCAATGTGGGGGAGGAGATGCTTCTCAACTGTCCGACGATATTGGTCATGGGTTTTCAAACGTAGTGAAGCCCGGTTATTTTCCAACCACACCTGGAGATACTCCCCCACCATCATCTTGCCGCCCGCATAGTTCAAGCCCTGCCCGGCCTGGTCGAGCATCTTGCGCAGCCAGGCCTGGCACTCGGCTTTGCTGTCCGCCGTGAAACTGGCGCGGCTGCCCTCGATGCACACCTGGGCGCGCCGGCGCCCGTTGGGACGCTGGTACAGCGTGCCCTCGTTCTTACCTCGTCGTTTCGCCATGTGATTTCCTTCCTTTCCAGGAAGCGGCGAACCGACGAGTCCAATCCAGATTTTCCTGTTCAGTTGTTAAGGTGCTCTGTCCTAGGCGCATTGTAACACCGAACCATTAAGATAGCAAATCTGTTCTAGTAAATAGCGTCCACCGGTTAGGTAATTTTGGCGATCATCGCTCAGGCCATGTTCGGTTTGAGTATCCGAAATCCCGACGGTTGTGGTCGATGTACGCCAGCAAGTCTTCCTTGCGCACGCGCACCGCATTGCCGATCCTCACAGTGGGGATCTCGCCCTGGCGCATCAATTGGTAGGCGAATGCCCGGCTGATATTGAGCAGGCGCGCCACGTCGTTGCCCTTCAGCAGGCAGATCTCGGTTGTGACATCCTGGTTTGGCATAGCATCTCCTTCCTGGTCATTAAGCAAAACGGCCGGCGATCCCATTCCTGTGGGAAATCGCCGGCCGACGTATAAAGACAGATGCTGATTATTCAGATGACGATAATACTCTATTCGGTTAGATGGGAATGGTCTTCACACCTCCTAAAAAAACAAACGCCGGAGAACTCACCCAGTGGGAGTATCCGGCCAACGTATAAGTCACAGATTATTACCTTGGTGACATTATACCGAAACCATTATGAATATCAAGCGCGAATATCCCGAAATATAGCCAAGTCGTACTGTGAGTCGGTGTTCAATTTGCCGTACTTTGAGTACGATTCAACGGATGAAATCACCGAAGGTTAACCTTGCGATTAATTTTGGTAAACGGCTTGTTGAACTGCGTATGCAGAAAGGTATGACGCAAGAGCGCCTAGCAGAAGCTGCAAATCTATCTGCGGATTTTATCAGCCTTATGGAGAGGGGTATTCGTGCTCCCTCTTTTGTTACCCTTGAACGCTTGTCTAAAGCATTGGGGGTACCTGTTAATGAATTCTTTGTTTTTAATTCAAAGCCAGATGTTGAATAATTTGCCATAACAAGTACACCTACACTTTCGGGGCCAAAATAGCCTAACATCAATAAGGGTTAACCTACAAAATAAAAAATCAGCATTTCTACATAAAGGGATTCGTTAATGTACCATAGCTACGATAATGAACAAAATTATGTTAAACGAATTGCAGATCGTGGTCTATCAATTTACGATCCAATAGATCCAGGTGATCCGGATTACTGGATCCCAACACCAGAACTTGAAAGATTACTCAACGAGGGCTTGATTGGATTATCATTGAAGGACCTTCCACTTCGAACCCGATCGAAAGTGGTAAAGCAAGCTGTCTGCAGAGTACTTGGATATCCATTACCAACATCCTTCAGAAAAACTAAACCACGATTTCCGGGGCAATCATTCGATACATATGTCCAGAAATCTAATAACCTCCAAATATGGAATGAGGATATCGCACCATCAAGGAGATATGTGATCATCCGATTGAATGCATCTGATGTTATAGAGAAGGTCAAGATAGTCACTGGTGAGATGCTCGCTCAATTAGACACTACGGGAACATTAACACAAAAATACCAAGCTCGAATAATTCCAGGGCTGGAGTCGCACGAATTGATAGCCCCATTAGATACTGATAATTTATTGCCTATTATCAGTAGAGATTACAAAGTTATGCTTACTGGCATTGATCCGAGCTCACCACCGTCATCCAACGGATTATTACCAATACAGACGATTTTTGATCTATTAAAGCCATTGTTAGGGCAGACCTTAGTTGATATCGGGCGTGACCAGGATCGTAACAGGGGAGCAGAGCTCCATCGTCGTATTTGTGAAATTTTGGGATATGGAAATTATCACGATACGGGTCAATTTCCTGATATAAGAAACCAGTTATTAGAAGTTAAACTTCAAACTTCACCCACAATAGACCTTGGTCTTGTACTACCAACCAGTATTGAACCCCTTGATTTACCAAGAATTTCTCATATCCAGATACGTCATTGTGACATTAGATATGTTATTTTTTATGCTGAAACAGATGGCTCGATTGTAAAATTAACACATCTATACCTCACAACCGGTGAGGCATTTTTTACTAGGTTTTCACAATTCCAAGGTAAAGTTATTAATCGGAAATTGCAAATACCATTACCGCGAAATTTTTTCGATTGAGAGGCCAAATGCATTCCAAATAAGGCGGTCTAATTCTATTTCCAATTCGTTTGCAATTGGGTTTGGGATCAAATTATAAATTTGCTTGGTAACTTCGATAATTTTTTGAGAGCTGGATAGTTTTGGATCGGGAATCGGAAACTTTTCTACATATTGCGTCATGAAACGCCTTCTTCCAGAGTAAAGCTTATTGTTGAACCTAAAATCATAGAATGATTCAATAAAAGACGAATTTGCTACCGCTAATGCCAGCCATAATGATTCATCATTCTCAGGTTTTTCTGAAATAAGCCAGTAACAATCCCCATTTACAATTGCACCACTTAAGTCCATCCAAAATGTAGGTGTACTAGAAATGTCTCGAAAAACTATTTTGGGTTTTGCCCACAATGCAGGCTCTTGTGGAACCCATATTTCAAACCAATGTCGTCCAGAGGAAACAAGGTAATCCCGTTTCTCCAAAATAGACCGATACCGATTTAGATATTTTGCTGTTTTCGGATAGTCCTGCAAATTTATTACAACTCGACTTCCACCCTGATTGAGATGTGTATATAGAATTTGATAGTTTCTGTCTACCTCTAAAGCCCTATATTTGCGCGCGATATGGTGAGTAATTAATGGTTTTAAAACCTCCGGCCTTTCATTTTCTGGGATTTCTTCCCAGTCTGATCGAATAAATATCTTATCTGCTGTTGTTTTTACACCTACTCGTATCTTTCCAATATCACCGAACGTACAAAACGTAAATTTTTCAACTTTATCGAGCCATGCCTCGGAGGATTCGTTTGACAATCTCCATAAACCATCTGCTGTTTGATCTATTGCTAATTCCCCATGCTTTACCACAAAAAAACTACCATCTGAGGTTTTTATTACTCCATCGAACTTAAGTGCATCAATACAATTCTGACTCTGAAAGGTGAATTTATCACTATCTGTTCTGTAAATTGATGTAAACTTCGGAGAACCATTGTTATTATCTCCTTTTTTCCTCTCCAATAATAATACTGCTGGCAATACCGCAGCTTCGAACAATTGTGTATCACCGAAATCCCAAACATGAATTACATTAAATTCTTTATTGATTCCATTTCTAACACTTTCTCCCCCTTTGGTTGTCATAAATCTATTTGACACAATAATACCGACAATACCCCCAGGGCACATTACTTTAGAAATTGCAATTATAAAAGCATGATATAAGTCAACCCTTCCAGAAAGATTGAATTGACGAGAAAGTATCTTGGACTCTTTTGCTCCCATTACTTGGGTTCTAACGTAAGGAGGGTTTGCAATAACTACATCATATTGATTTCCAGGATGGTTGAAAAGACCCAGATAGGTATAACTTAGAGCCACTTGTAAGAAATCTTCATTTTTCAATTGAACCTGAATACTTGGAAAATGCCCTTCTATTCGCTCCTTTGCATATTGAATGGCATGTGGATCAGTATCATATCCAAATATTTGCAGATTTTTGAATCCATGATCGGTAAGCATTTTTACGATAGAAATTAATAATTCACCATCACCAACTGCTGGATCCAGCACTCGGATTACGTTACTCTTCGTTCGAGACGAAAGATAATTTACGATTTGAGCTGCAACAAAATCTGATAACAAAGTTGGAGTGTAATGGGCGCCAATATTTTTTCGCTCTTCTAATGCTGCATAACCTTTGGGTACATCATGAATTGCCATTGCGTTCCCTCATTGATCATCTGATTTATTTTCAAACAAGATGCATCTTTGTAAAGATGTACCTATCCTACGCGAGAAGCATCTCTAAATATGGACGTACAACATTCTCAACCCTATTAAGGTTAGCAAAAAATAACAAGGCATCAATATCGAGGTGTTTGTGCTCTACGTAATCTCGCAATGCCTCTAAGGCCACATCCAAACCAATTTTGTTTCGAAACTTGAAACAATCTGCGATAGTTTTCTCAATCCCATATATTCTTACTAATATTCCATCAAGCTCATGTTCCTCAATGCTAGCCGAATAGCTTTTCTGAGAAAGCCAGAATATTCTGATAGGTGGATATTCAATCCTCGGTTTCTCTGAATTTATTGGAAGGGCGATATAAACATGTTGAGGAATCTGAGTGGTCAATCCATGAAAAGATAAAGCTGATATTAGGCAAATCACTCCTTTGGGGATTCTCAAAGCAACTTGAACCAGGTCAAAATACGCACCGGGCTCGGTATCTGCAAGCCGGTATAGACCTCGGCTTTCACGCACGATTGCACCCGTTTCACGCATCTGGTAGAGTGTGCGCGGTGCGATCCCCTCATCGATTGCCTGTTGCGTGCGAAGCAAGCCACTGTGGTTGCGGAATGTCTCGATGGCCTTAGTGTAGGCATTTTCGCTCATATCAGCACCCGAATAAAATTAACTGTAATTCCTAATATCTACAGTTAATATTATACATCACTATTCGCGTTTTTCAACAAGCAATTTCCGCGACACTTGCCAGGATTATCGCAAGCTGTCGCCTGCTTCGCTAGGGCTATGATTACACCAATGGTGCATACCCCCCTTAAGCCGTTACCCCGGTTTGCACCAGGTGCAAACCCCTTCACACCAGGGGGTATGAACCAGGCAATCAGGGTTTGCACCAGGGGATCACACCAGCCACAAGGGGGGAATACACCAGCATGGAGCGCCTTCTTTTGCTCGTTTCTGGATTGGACTCGCCGGTCACCGCATCCAAATTCATGTAGATTCAGATTCTTCACTCGCCCTGAGCCTAAGAAGGGCTCGTTCAGAATGACATCGTTTCGGGTGCAATTGGGGTGCAATTCGCACAGACACATCATACAAAACACACAAAATGGACTCTCACCACCCCCAGATATGCTCCCCAATGCACCTTGCCTCCCCCACCTGTACGGGATGGGCCGTCCAGACTCGCTCCCAGCACGCCTTCGGATCAGACGGTTGTGGAGCAGATTTCTAGCCTGTGAAGGTGGATTTACCTGTCCAGCGAAGCCGCCCGTAGTGCTAAGTAAACCGCCGAAAGTTTTTAGAGTAAATCGGCCATCACGTTGGCGGTTTACTCCAGGGTTTCGCCGGTGCTTGTCAGATTTTTGTAAAAACACTTCCGGCGAAACACCTGGTCTGAATGGCGGAGGGGGGCGGGTCAAGCATTAGCCGGGGGCAGTTTGATCTTGTCTCGATGGGTTGTGGCTAATGCTTGACCCCTACAAAGCATGGCTCGATTGGCGAGGGTTTCCTGGGTGATGACTCTCAGTGACAACTTGCCTGCGCATAAATCGCTGCCCTCGGCGCGGAGAAATTTGCGTAAACCTGCCAGGAATATGTTAAAATAATGACAATTCTTATCAGGTATTGCGTTCCAGATGCGAGAACGAAATGACCCCTTTTAATTTGGCTCTTTTTCCCCTCAATACGGTGCTCTTTCCAGGTATGCCGCTGCAATTGCACATCTTCGAAGAGCGCTACAAGCAGATGATCAACCGCTGCATTCAGCAAGGGCAGCCTTTTGGCGTAGTGCTGATCCGCAAAGGGGTGGAAGCGCATGGCCCGCTGGCAGAGCCGTATGCCATCGGCACCATGGCGCGCATTTCGCAAGTGCAGAAGCTCTCCCAGGGGCGCATGAATATCCTGAGCGTGGGCGCCGAGCGCTTTCGGGTGGTGGAGTTCGATTACAACAGCCGGCCTTACCTGGTCGGCTCCGTTGAGCTGTTCCCTCTCCAGGATCAGGAGCGAGTGTTGCAGCCGGCCGGCGCGCAACTGCGCATGCTGCTCAAGGAATACCTGGAGAACCTGGCGCGGCTCAGCGACATCGTCTTCGACGCCGGCCAGATACCGTCGAGTCCGGTGGAGCTGAGCTACCTGGCAGCGATTGCGCTGCAAATCCCGGAGAGCAACAAACAGGAGATCCTGGAAGTAGCCAGCGCGCCCGAGTTGGTCGAATTTCTCCTGGCGAGGCTGCGCCGCGAGCTGGCGTTGCTGGCGGTTTTGGCGGAGAAGCGCAAGAAGAACGCCATCGGCAGCTTCAGCGCCAATTGAGGTCAGAGACATGAAAGTCCAGCGCATCATCCCCGCGCCCGGTCAAGAATCGGTCTGGGATTACCCACGCCCGCCTCGCCTCGAAAGCACCGGGCGTGAAATCCAGGTGGTGTTCAACCAGGTGATCATTGCCCGGACCCGGCGCGCTTACCGGGTCTTGGAAACCAGCCACCCGCCGGTCTATTACCTGCCGCCGGCGGATATCCAGATGCAGTACCTGCGGCCATCGCCGCGCACCAGCTTCTGCGAGTGGAAGGGTCAGGCCTCGTATTACCATGTGGCAGTCGGCGAGCGGCGCGCCGAGAACGCCGCCTGGTGCTACCCCAGTCCGACGCCGGATTTCACCGCCATTGCCGGTTATGTTGCTTTCTACGCTTCCCTGATGGACGCCTGCACCGTGGACGGCGAGCGGGTCACGCCCCAGCCGGGCAGGTTCTACGGCGGCTGGATCACAAAAGATGTGGTCGGACCTTTCAAGGGCGAACCGGGGACGATGGGCTGGTAGAGGCTTGACATCCACCCGCCTCGAGGATACAATTCCTTCGCTCTGGGCCTGTAGCGCAGTTGGGAGCGCGCTTCAATCGCACTGAAGAGGTCGAGGGTTCGAATCCCTCCAGGTCCACTGGTTGACGGTTATCGTCAATTCGAGTACAATCCTGTACACTTGGGGGCCCATAGCGCAGTTGGGAGCGCGTCTCAATGGCATTGAGAAGGTCGTGGGTTCGAATCCCACTGGGTCCACTCCATACTTTATAAGGCGATTGCAGGAGTAGTACGCCATCCTACAGCGAGCCGGGAGAGCGAGGTGTGAGCCCGGCAGTGTGCAAGTGGAGCACCGGAGAAACATTCCGAGGCCGAACTCGCCTGCAGCGAACAGCACGCCCCGGCGGTGAACGAAGCCAGCGCTTCCTGAGCTTCCGGCGGGTTTCGCCCGTTAGCGCGATCCGAGCGGCTCGCCTTCTGGCGAGCAAGCAGGGTGGTCCCGCGGATTTCCTCCGTCCCTGTCGGGCGGGGGATTTTTGTTTATGCCGGCAGCCCTGGGTGACTGCCGATCCGGTGCGAAGGAGGTGCGAGATGTTTCCACAAGCGAAGACCATGCCTCGAAGCCGGAGCTGGCCCTGCCTTCTCGCGCCCCTCCTCCATCTCCAAGCGAAAAGCGCTTTCCTGAATGGAGCAGATTGAAAAGCTTTCAGGAGGTTCGCAATGATTGGCAAGGCGCTATTTGACCTGGAGAAGGTCTTCGATGTAGATGATTACCTGTACTTTTATAGCGAAAGCCTGACCGAGGCGCGCAGCGACGCTGAAGTTGATGCTTTGGTCGAGCTGCTGGCAATCCAACCCGGTATGCAGGTGTTGGACCTGGCGTGCGGCTTTGGGCGTCATGCCAACCGCCTGGCGCAGCGCGGTTGCCAGGTGACAGGGATTGATTTCAGCCCCGGTTTCCTGGAGTTCGCCCGGCAGGATGCACAGCAGCGCGGCGTGCAGGTGCAGTATCAGCAGGCGGATATGCGGGCGATAGCGTATGAGGCGATGTTCGACCGAGTATTGCTGCTCTTCACCGCCTTCGGTTATTTCGATGAGGCTGGCAACGCGGCTGTGTTGGCCAACGCGGCGCGCGCGCTGAAACCGGGTGGTCTGTTGTGCTTCGATACACCCAACCGTGATTCGATGGCGCGTGGCTTCCTGCCGTACATGGTCACCGAAAAGGAAGGCAACCTGATGATCGACCGCAGCAGTTTCGACTTTGTTCAAGGGCTGTGGATCAACCGCCGCATTATCCTGCGCAACGGCAAGCGAAGCGAGCGGCCTTTCGCTATCCGCCTCTACAACCTGACCGAAATGCTCGCCTTGTTGCAATCAGTTGGGCTGATGTTGGAGCGCGCTGCAGGCGGTTGGAAGGGCGAACCGGTATCTTTCGAATCGCCCAGACTGGTTATAATCGCACGGAAACCCTGACAGATACTCAGGCGGCCATCGCACAACAGAGGATGGATCGCTTTTCATGGAGATCAACAATGACTGACTTACCCACTTACAACCCCGCAGAGATCGAGCCGCGCTGGCAGAAGCGCTGGGAACAGGATGGGCTGTATCACGCCGATATAGACTATTCCAGGCCCAAGTTCTACGCTCTGACCATGTTGCCTTACCCATCTGGCGACCTGCACATCGGTCACTGGTATGCCATGACGCCTTCGGATGCCCGCGCTCGCTACAAGCGCATGCGCGGCTACAACGTCATGTTCCCGATGGGCTTCGACGCGTTTGGCCTGCCGGCGGAGAACGCCGCTATCAAGCGTGGTATCCATCCCAAGGAATGGACCTACGCCAACATCGCCCGCATGCGCGCCCAACTGCGCAGCATGGGCGCCATGTTCGACTGGCGCCGCGAGGCCGTTTCTTCCGATCCGAAATACTACCGCTGGACGCAGTGGTTCTTCACCCAATTGCACCGGCACGACCTGGCTTATCGCAAGCGCGCTCCGGTGGACTGGTGCCCGAACTGCAACACCACCCTGGCGCGCGAGCAGGTGTGGGGCGATGACCGCCACTGCGAGCGCTGCGGCACGCCCGTGATCCGCAAAGAGCTGGATCAATGGTTCTTCCGTACCACGCGCTACGCCGAAGAGCTGTTGGATTTCTCGAGCATCGATTGGCCCGAGCGCGTGCGATTGCTGCAGACCAACTGGATCGGGCGCTCCGAGGGCGCTTTGGTCATCTTCCACACCGAGCAAGAAGACCCGCTGGAGATCTTCACCACCCGGCCGGATACGCTGTGGGGCGCCACCTTCATGGTGCTGGCGCCTGAGCATCCCCTGGTGGCCAAGGTGACCACAGCCGATCGCCAGGCTGCTGTGCAGGCTTATGTGGAGGCTGCCGTGCGCCAGACCGATATCCAGCGTGAGTCGGTGGAGAAAGAAAAAACCGGCGTCTTCACCGGCGGCTATGCCATCAACCCGGTCAACGGCGAGCGCATCCCCATCTGGATCGCCGACTATGTTCTGATGACCTACGGAACCGGCGCCATCATGGCGGTGCCAGCGCACGACCAGCGCGACTTCGAGTTTGCCCGCAAGTATGGTCTGGAAGTGCGCGTGGTCATCCAGCCGCAGGATATGCCGCCCCTGGACGGAGCGACCATGCCCGAAGCGGTGCCCGCTTACGGCACGATGGTCAATTCCGGCCCGCTGACTGGCACGCCTGGCGACCAGGCTTTCGACCGGGCGGTGAAATACCTGGAAGAGAGCGGCAGCGGCAAGCGGGCTATCAACTACAAGCTGCGCGATTGGCTGATTTCACGCCAGCGCTACTGGGGCGCGCCGATACCGATCATCTACTGCCCAGAGCACGGCGCGGTGGATGTGCCCGATGAGCAATTGCCCGTCTTGCTGCCCGACGATGTGGAGTGGCTGCCCACTGGCCAAAGCCCGCTGAAGTTGCACCCCACCTGGAAGCAGACCACCTGCCCAATCTGCGGCCAGCCAGCGGAGCGCGAGACCGATACCATGGACACCTTCATGTGTTCCTCCTGGTATCACCTGCGCTACCTGAGCCCGGATTACGACCAGGGACCGTTCGATCCCCGGGAGTACGACTATTGGATGCCGGTGGATACCTACACCGGCGGCATCGAACATGCCACCATGCACCTGATCTACACGCGCTTCTTCCACAAAGCGGGGCGGGATATGGGCATCATGAAGGGTTCCGAACCCATGGTGCAGTTGCGCAACCAGGGCATTGTCCTGGGCGAGGACTCGGAGAAGATGTCCAAGAGCCGCGGCAACGTCGTCTCACCCGATGACCTGGTGGCGCGTTACGGCGCCGATACGGTGCGCGCTTACCTGATGTTCTTTGCCCGTTGGGATATGGGCGCTCCCTGGAACAGCAACGGCATCGAGGGCACAGTGCGTTGGATCCGCCGCACGTGGAACCTGGTGACCGAGACCGCTCACACGCCCGCTCCCGCCCAATCGCCGGATCCCCAGGTGTTGCGTGAACTGCGCCGCAAGGTGCACCAGACGCTGCGCAAAGTGACCCGCGACTTCGAGCAGTTCGAGTTCAATACCATCGTCTCGGCCTTGATGGAGCTGATGAACGAGCTGTACAGAGCACGCGAGCTGGGCGCAGCCGGCACACCGCAATGGGCTGAAGCCCTGGACTATTACCTGCGGATGATGGCGCCCATGACGCCGCACGTGGCGGAAGAGTTGTGGGCTTACTGGGGCAAGCCATATTCCATTCATCAGCAGCCGTGGCCTGAGCTGGATGAAGCTGCTGCTGCCGAAGATGAGATCACGCTGATCGTGCAGATCAACGGCAAGCTGCGCGACCGCATCACCGTGCCGGCGGATATCAGCGAGGCGGATGCCCGCGCTGCGGCCCTGGCAAGCCCAACGATCCAGAAGCACCTGGAAGGCCGCCAGCCGCGCAAGGTGATCTATGTGCCGGGCCGGCTGATCAACCTGGTCGGCTGACCCGCTCGAAGGCGCATCGGCAGCCCTCAGTGATGCGCTGGCAGGCTTAAGGCGCGCTCGATATCCCTTGAGTTCTGCCGATAAGCTGCTCGCACGATGTGCGCCACGCAAAATGACCTGATCGGAGATTGCCACGACCTGCACGGTGAGCTGGTCTACTACTCATGACATATCTGTCATTCCCAGACCGGATGACGCTTCCAGCGTCATGGAAACATCTCGCAATGACAGCTAAGATCAAAAAAGGTGTCTCGCAATCGATGGAGGCTGGACCTTTCTCAACTGGCCCAGCCTCCCTCGATGGTTGCGGTTAACAGCGTAATGGCGAACACACATTGGCTTAAAGCCAGGACACTGATCTCAGACCTGTGGGGGTCAGGGTGGTATTGGGTTTACCCGTTGATCTTTCTCCTCAGCCTGCTGCCCATCCTCGTCTATGGAGAGGATGCCCACATCGTCATTCACGATAATCTTGACTCGATGGTCGCCTTGCGCCTGGCGCTGGTGAATTCAGGGCAGCTTCTCAATTTTCGTGCAGATGCTCAGGTGGATCAATTGATCAATGGAATGCCGTTGGCCCACCTGTCATCTCGCTTCAGCTTTCTGACCCTCTGGTACGCGCTCCTGCCGAAATTCACCGCTTACACCATCAACTACATCATCATCCGCCTGGTTGCTTTCCTTGGGATGTTTTGGCTGCTGAGGCGTCACATCCTCAAAGATCTGCCGCATCCCGGCATTGCCCGTCACATCACCTGGGGTGTGGCGCTGAGTTTCTCCTTACTGCCATTCTATTTTATGTATGGATTGACCACCGCAGGCTTACCCTTGCTGTTATTTGCCTTCTTGAACCTGTTCTCTGAGCGGTCTTCGAACTTTAATTACCTGCCTTTCATCATCTTCCCGTTCTATTCGATGTTGTTTTTATCAATGCCGCACGCCATCGCAGTCTTTGCCGGGATGATCGTCTTTTATGGGTATAAGAGGTCGAAAGTTCCGTGGCGGGCTGTGAAGGCGCTCACGCTGATGGTCACATTGAATATCGTCGCCGAATTCGATTTTTTTCGCGCTTTATTCTTTGATCCCACCTTCACCTCGCACCGCTTTGTCCGCGATTTGAATATTTACACAAAGTCTTCTCCGGAAGTGTTTTTGAACTTCATTGTGCTGTTATTTCAAGGGCATTATCATGCAGCGAGCAACCACCGGGTGATCCTGGCTTTGGTTTGGCCGGCGGCGTTCGCGGTGACGCTCTTCTCGAAAGACAGACGCTGGCGACGATCGCTGGTGGGGTGGCTATCGTTGGCGATCATCTTTGCCATCAGCAATGGTGTTTATTTTTGGAACGTCCTGACCCCTCTCAAACAAACCCTGGGCGCATTTTCAGCTTTTGATTTTGGTCGTTTTTATTGGTTGAACCAAACGGTCTGGTACATCATCTTTGCAATCAGTTTATCCGTCATTTATTTGCGCTCCCAACAAAGTACCAGGCTGTGGTATTTTATCGCGCATGCTTTCCTGATCTTCCAGATATTGGCAAACCTGCTGAGCAATGAGGAGATCTCCCAACCGATGCTGAAGTTTCTCGATCAAATCCGGGAAGCCAGCAACCAGGCAATTTCCTATCGCCAGTTTTATTCAGAAGACTTATTTCAAGAAATCAGCGAGTACATTGGAAGGCCCAAGCCAGATTACCGGGTGGTGAGCCTGGGTATCCATCCAGGCATTGCTCAGTACAATGGATTTTACACATTGGACGGCTATTTCTCCAGTTATCCACATGCGTATAAATCCCAATTTCGAGAGGTGATCGCACCTGAGCTCGAAAAAAGCCAGCGATGGAAAGACTATTACGATGGCTGGGGAAGCAGGGTTTACCTTTTTTCAAGTGAAATACCGGATTTCATCTCTACGAAACAACTTGACCGCCAGGTGAGCGATCTACAAATCAATACATGCGCCTTCAAAGCCCTGGGAGGAGAGTATATCTTCTCAGCGGTAAAGATTCTGAATGCCAGGCAGTTGGGGCTGGTTTGGCTGGCGACTTTTGAGGATCAAGATTCGCCCTGGCGAATCTATCTCTATGAATTAAGTGGATCAGCGGAGGTCGAATGCGCCTCGAAGATTTGAACTGGATGGATGTCGAGCAGTATCTGGAGCAAGATGACCGCCTGATGCTGGTATTGGGCGCCTGCGAGCAGCACGGTTACCTGAGCCTGCTCAGCGATGTGCGCATCCCGCTGGCTTTGGCCGACGCTGCCAGCCAGCAGACTGGGATATTGATAGCGCCGCCGCTCAATTTCGGCGCTTCGCCCTATTTTCTCAGTTATCCAGGCACGCTCAGCCTGCGCGCCTCGACCCTGCTGGATGTGGTCGAAGACCTGGTGCGCTCGGCCTATGGACAGGGTTTCCGGCGGATGCTGGTGCTCAACGGGCATGGCGGCAACGATGGCGCTCGCGCCCGCCTGTACGAGCTTGCCAACCAACTCGATGGCTTGCGCCTGGCCTGGTATGCCTGGTGGACGTCGCACAGCGTGGTCAGCGTTGCCCAACAGCATGGGCTCAAGCCCAGCCACGCCAACTGGTTGGAAGCCTTTGCCTTCACCCGCGTGGCAGATTTGCCAGATGGCGAGAAAGCGCCGCCGCGCATCCCTGGCTTGCTGAGCGCCCAGGAAGCCCGCCAGGCATACGGGGATGGCTCCTTTGGGGGTCCCTACCAGGCGCCTCAACCGGTGATGGATGAGATCTTTCAGGCGGCATTACAGGATATACTTAAGCTGTTGACCTTCGAGTGATTCATTAGCCTGTTTGTGGAGGAATTCCATGCCCATCAAACACACCATTCACACCCCACATGCTCCCAAAGCGATCGGTCCCTACTCGGTCGCTAACCGGATTGGCGACCTGGTATTCACCGCCGGGCAGCTTGGGCTGGACCCGCAGACGATGGAGCTTGTCCCCGGGGGGATCGAGGCTGAAACCCGCCAGGCGCTCACCAACCTGGCCGCGGTGCTCGAGGCGGCTGGCAGCTCAATGGAACACGTGGTGAAAACCACCGTGTTCTTGCGGGATATGAACGATTTTGCGCGGATGAACGCCGTCTATGGAACCTTTTTCAGCCAGGATTTCCCGGCGCGCTCGGCAGTTCAGGTCGCCCGGCTCCCCAGGGACGCGGCGATAGAGATCGAGGCTGTGGCGGTGGTCGCAGGCTAGCAAGATGGGCGCACCCGCCGCCGGTTGAACGAATGCCCACTGTTTCCATCATCGTCCCATGTTACAATGAGCAGGCCACCATTGGCACGCTGCTGGATGCGATTTTCCGGCAAACATTTCCATGCCGCGACATGGAAGTGATCATCGCCGACGGCATGTCCAGGGATGGCACCCGGCAGGAGATCAGCAATTTTGCCCAAACCCACCCCGAGTTGCGTGTGAGCATTGTGGATAACCCTCGCAAGATTATTCCTGCGGCGCTGAACCTGGCGATTGCCGCGTCGAGCGGCGATGTGATTGTGCGCCTGGATGCCCACTCCGCTCCTGAGCCGGACTACATCGAACGCTGCGTGAGGGCTTTGAGCGCTGGCCTGGGTGATAACGTTGGCGGCGCCTGGCAGGTGAAGCCGGGCAGCTCGGGCTGGATCGCGCAGGCCATCGCCGCTGCTGGAGCTCATCCGCTGGGTGTGGGAGACGCCCGTTACCGTCTTGGCGGCGCGCCGCAAGCGGTGGACACCGTGCCATTTGGCGCATTCAAACGCAGCCTGATCGAGCGGGTTGGCAAATTCGATGAGAGCCTGCTGACCAATGAAGACTACGAATTCAATGTGCGTATCCGCCGAGCGGGCGGGGTAGTGTGGTTCGATCCGCAGATTCGATCGTCGTACTACGCCCGCTCGACGCTGGTAGAATTGCTACGCCAGTACTGGCGTTATGGTTATTGGAAAGGACGTATGCTGCGTCGTTACCCGGAAACTATCCGCTGGCGACAATTTCTACCGCCGGCGTTCGTGTTCAGTTTGCTGGCCCTGGCGGTCGTTGCCCTATGGCTTCCAGCAGCCAGGTGGCTGTTGCTGATCGAGATGACGACTTACCTGTTCGTGCTGCTACTGGCTGGTCTGGTCGAGGCCTGGCGGCGGCGGAATCCTGCGCTGATCATTGGTTTACCCCTGGCGATTGCCAGCATGCACCTGGCCTGGGGCAGCGCATTGCTTTGGAGCCTGCTGCGATGAGGGGAAATTTCCCATCAAAGGTGAGAAAGTCTAGACCCTGGATGCTGCGCCTGGGTGAGCGCCGGGGGTTGTTGGTGTTGGGCGATTTCGTAATGGCGCTGCTCTCCCTCGGTGTGTCGATCTATTATTGGGGCAGCTCAGTGCGTTTCATCGAGTTCAACCTTGAATTTCTGCAGCAGCGCGTTCCGGCCTGGTTCTATCTGTTGCCCTTCTTCTGGTTGCTTTTGCTGCTCGAGCTGTATGATCTTCACCGAGCAGGCGATTGGCGTCAGACGTTGCGCGGCGTCGCCATGGCAGCGCTGCTGGGTTTCGTTGCTTACCTGGTGCTGTATTTTTATTACGTTGACCCGCCGCGCTCCTTGCTGCCGCGCCGCGGGGTTGCCAGCTTCCTGGTGGCAGCTTCGGTGCTGACCCTGGCCTGGCGCTGGTTGTATATTCGCATCTTCACCGTCCCTCAATTGATGCGCCGGGTTCTAATGGTAGGGGCGGGCAAGTCCGGCCAGACCATGCTGCAGGTGATCAACGACCTGTGGCCGCCGCCGTTTTACATCGTGGGCATCGTGGACGATGATCCCGAGAAGCAGGGTGTGGAATTCTTGGGGCATCGCGTGATTGGCACCAGCGCCCAGCTCAAGGAGATCATCGCAGATCAAAATGTCTCCGACATCATTGTCGCGATCTCTGGAGAGATGAAGGGCAGTATGTTTCAAGCCTTGCTGGATGCCCAGGAGTCGGGAGTGGACATTCTGCGCATGGCGCGGTTATATGAGGATTTGATCGGCAGGGTTCCCATCCGTCACCTGGAGGCGGATTGGATTTTGCGCTCGTTCGTTGACGAAGCCCGGGTAAGCAGCATCTTCGAGCTTTTGAAACGCTTGCTCGATATTTTGGGGGCTTTGGTGGGATTGGTGCTGCTGTTGGTGTTGCTGCCTTTCTTGAGCCTGGCGATCCTGCTAGATGATGGCCGTCCAATATTTTACGTGCAGGAGCGGTCCGGCCGCGGCGGGCAGCCTTACAAGATCATCAAACTGCGCACCATGCGGCGCGATGCCGAGTCGGATGGTAAACCCAAATGGGCCAGCGAAGGGGATGCTCGCGCCACCCGGGTGGGGCGCTTCCTGCGCAAAACGCACCTGGACGAGTTGCCGCAATTCATTAACGTCCTGATGGGCGAGATGAGCCTGGTTGGGCCGCGCGCCGAGCGCCCGGAATTGGTAGAAATGTTCCAGCGCCACGTGCCCTTCTACCGCGCCAGGCTGCTGGTAAAACCGGGCATCACTGGCTGGGCGCAGATCAACATGGGGTACGCCTCCACGATCGAGGAAACCATGGATAAGCTGGAATACGACCTGTACTATATCAAGCACCGCAACCTGGCGATGGATTTTCTCATTTTGCTGCGAACGCCGCAGACCATGCTGGGTTTGCGAGGTCGATAACATGGTGCGTGCATGAATATCAAACTTCCTATGGCGATGCGCCATTTCTTTGCCAGCCTTTTGGCAAAACGTAAAACCTTTCCCCGCAACCGGTTGCTGCTTTTGGGCGACCTGTTCTTGATCGTGGTGGCCGCCCTGGGCAGTTTTGCGTTGCGCCTGGATTTGGGTCCTTTGTTTGTTTATTACCTGCCCCAGGCGTACTGGCTGATTGGGGTAGCGTTGATCGTCAAGCCGCTGGTGTATTTTGCTTTTGGTCTGTATCGCCGGTTGTGGGCGTACGCCAGCACCCAAGAATTGTGGCTGATTGTGTTGGCAGTCAGCGCCGCCTCCATGCTGGTCTCGGTGGTGGTGGTGATCCTGCGCGCCCTGGAGATCATGCCGAATTTCCCCCGTTCGACGCTGCCCATCGATTGGCTGCTCTCGTTGGTGCTGGCAGGCGGCCTGCGTTTCTCGGTGCGCCTGCTGGCAGATACCCGGGGTGGATCGGGGGAGCGCATCGAGCGCAGCAAGCGTGTCCTGGTGGTGGGGGCGGGCGATGCTGGCGCGCTGGTGGTGCGCGAAATGCAGAAGAATCGCCAGCTGAACTTCACCCCAGTGTGCTTCCTGGATGATGATCCTGGCAAACAAAAGCAGCAAATTCACGGCGTACCGGTGGTGGGTAAACTGGATGACCTGGCGCGCGAGGTGACCTCGCGCCAGATCGATGAAGTGGTGATCGCTATTCCCAGCGCGCCTGGCCGCGTGGTGCGCAAGGTGGCAGACCTGTGCCGAGCGCGGGGGGTCGCTTTCCGCACCATGCCGGGATTGTACGAGCTGATCGGCGGCAAAGTCAATGTCAGTCACCTGCGCGAGGTGGAAATCACCGACTTGCTGCGGCGGGAAACCACCCAAATCAACAACGCCGGCGTCGGCGCAAGCCTGACGGGAAAACGTGTCTTGATCACCGGTGCAGGGGGGTCGATCGGCAAGGAGTTGTGCCGCCAGGTTGCGCGCTGGGGTCCCGGCGAGCTGATCCTGCTGGGGCATGGGGAGAATAGCATCTTCGAGACGTTGCTGGAGATGGAGGCCAATTTTCCCTCCATGCCGCTGCATGCTGTGATTGCCGATGTTCGCGATCTGGACCGCCTGAACGTGGTCTTCGAACGTCATTTACCGCAGGTGGTTTTCCACACCGCAGCCCACAAGCACGTGCCGCTCATGGAAGTCAACGTTGAAGAGGCGATATTGAACAACGTGTTGGGCACACGCAACCTGGTCGAAGTGGCGGTCAATTTTGGCACGGAACGCCTCGTGATGATCTCTACCGACAAGGCCATTCGACCCACCAGCGTGTATGGCGCCACCAAACGCCTGGCTGAGTTGCAAGTGTTGGACGCTGCCAACCGCTCGGGGCGGGCCTTCTCGGTGGTGCGATTTGGCAACGTGCTGGGCAGCCGCGGCAGTGTGATCCCCATCTTCAAGCAGCAGATTGCCAGCGGCGGCCCGGTGACCATCACGCACCCGGATATGGAACGCTATTTCATGACCATTCCAGAAGCGGTGCACCTGGTGCTGCAAGCCTCGGCCATGGGACAGGGCGGCGAAGTTTTCGTCTTGAACATGGGTGAACAGGTGCGTATCCTGGACCTGGCAGAAGACCTGATCCGCCTTTCGGGCCTGGAGCCGGGCAGAGACATCGAGATCATCTTTACCGGTATCCGCCCAGGCGAGAAGATGCGCGAGGAGTTGTGGGATCAATGGGCCAGTTATCGTCCCACTGCCCATCCCGACATCGTGTTGCTGGATCAGGAAGACATCCTGGGCGGGCTGCCGCTGCGTCGCACGATCAATGATTTGATCCACCTGGCGCGCGAAGGCGACCAGGAAGCGATCGTGCGCATCCTGGACGAGTTCATTCCGGGGGCTGCGGTGCGCTCGACGCCGCCTCCAGACCTGACCTCGATCGTTTAGTTCTAACCCCGCATGAATGATGGTGTGAGCATGCCTGTATCGCCCGAGGCCTGGGATGAGTTCCTGAGCGATTATCCCGATGCGCATCTGCTGCAGACACGCGCCTGGGGCGAATTGAAGAGCGCCTTTGGCTGGCGGGCGGTGTATCTTGCCCAGGAGAAAACCGGGGCTCTGGTGCTGTTTCGCCAGCTATTTTTCGGCAAGAGCCTGGCGTACATCCCACGCGGTCCGCTGGGAGAACACCAGCACTGGCCAGCGCTTTGGCCGGCGGTGGACGCCGTATGCCGGGGGCAAGGAGCGGTGTTCTTGAAGGTGGAGCCTGACCTGTGGGAGCCGGTTCTCGGTTCTGCGTTGGCGCCGCCAACCGGCTTCCTCCCCAGCGCGCATTCTATCCAGCCGCCGCGCACAATCGTGGTGGATTTGAGCGGCGACGAGCAGGCCTGGTTGCAGCGCATGAAGCAGAAGACGCGCTACAATATCCGCCTGGCGCAGAAAAGAGGCCTCCAGGTTCATCCCAGCCAGGACCTCGAGACCTATGCACGCCTGGCGCAGGTCACTGCCCAGCGGGATGGCTTTGGTGTGCACTCGTTGGCCTATTACCAACGCGCTTACGACCTTTTTCACCCCCAGGGGCAATGCGAGCTATTGCAGGCAGAATACCAGGGCGAGCCGCTGGCGGCGCTGATGGTGTTTGCCCGCGGGCGGCGCGCCTGGTATCTCTACGGCGCTTCTTCTGACCAACAGCGTGAGAAAATGCCCACTTATCTGTTGCAATGGGAAGCTATGCGTTGGGCGCGCCAGCAAGGTTGCCTGGAATATGACTTGTGGGGTGTACCGGATGAGGACGAGCCAACCCTGGAAGCTGCTTTCGATCAGCGCCGCGATGGCCTGTGGGGCGTGTATCGCTTCAAGCGCGGCTTTGGCGGCGAGCTGCGCCGTTCGGTCGGGCCGTGGGACCGTGTTTACCAGCCGTGGCTGTACCGCTTCTACCGCTGGTGGATACGGCGGCGCAGCGCCTGAAGCGGCGTGCAAAGGCGATGCCCATGCATGAGCGCGTTTTCTCATCGCTGCCCTTTGCCGCTGGCTGGAACCAGTTGGCGGCTTCTTTCCCCCAGGCGCATGTGCTGCAGACCTGGGAATGGGCGCAGTTCAAGTCCGCCTATGGCTGGCAGCAGCATTTTCTCGTCTGGCAAGATCTTGCGGCAGGTTTGATCTTCAAACAGCTCGACCTGCAAGAGCCATTTCCTGCGCTCGAGCGCTGCCGTGCGGCGGCCGTGGTGCTGCAACGCCGCTTACGCCTGGCTGGGCTGGCGTTGCCGGTGAGCGTGCTGTACGCCCCCAAGGGTCCGCTGCTGGATGAATGGGGAGATGCACGGCTGCGCGGCCAGGTATTGGCCGACCTGGCTAATTTTGCTCGCCGCCAGGGCGCCATCTTCCTGAAAATCGACCCTGATGTGTGCCTGGGAACGGGCGTTCCCGGCGAAGCAGATTCAACCGAAGACCCACTGGGACAGCTCGTGGCGCAGGCGTTGCAGTCGCTGGGCTGGCAGTTTTCCAGCGAGCAGGTGCAATTCAGGAATTCCATGCTGTTGGATTTGAGGCGCGATGAAGAAGCCTTGCTGGCGGGTATGAAACAAAAGACGCGCTACAACCTGCGCCTGGCTGAGCGCAAAGGGGTGACGGTGAGCCACGCTGTTGAAGCTGACCTGCCGCTGCTCTACCGAATGTACGCCGAAACTTCCTTGAGAGATGGCTTCGCCATCCGCGAAGAGGGTTATTACTTGCAGTTGTGGCAATCGTTCATGCGGGCGGGCCTGGCTCAGGCCTTGATCGCGCGCCTTCAAGGCGAGGCAGTCGCCGGTGTGATTTTGTTCGCTTTTGCCGGTAGAGCCTGGTTTTTCTACGGCATGTCGCGCGATCTACATCGCGAGGCGATGCCGAACTATTTGTTGCAATGGGAAGCGATACGCTGGGCGCGAGCCCAGGGTTGCTCGGTGTACGATCTGTGGGGCGCGCCGGATAATTTTAACTCGCAAGACCCCATGTATGGCGTGTACCGCTTCAAACAGGGCCTGGGCGCCAGCGTTGTGCGCCGCCTGGGCGCCTGGGATTTGCCCATCTCCCCGCTACTGTACCGCGTGTACCAGCAATGGCTGCCGCAGGTTCTCGAATGGATGCGGCGCCGCGGCGCCAGGCGCACCAAGATTTCAGCGGGAGTGTGACTTCAAAGGAGGCGCTCATGAAACAGTTACCCCGTTTGCGGATTGCCCACTTGCCGACTCCGGTCGAGACGCTGCCACGGCTGGCAGCGATTCTGAGAGGACCAAACCTGCTGGTCAAGCGGGACGACGCTACCGGCCTGGCTTTTGGCGGCAACAAGACGCGCAAGCTGGAGCTCTTGCTGGCCGAAGCTCAGGCCAATGGCGCGCGCACGCTGGTGACCACCGGAGCCGTCCAGTCCAACCATTGCCGGCAAACCGCCGCTGCTGCCGCCCGCTTTGGCTTTGACTGCATCCTGGTGCTGGCAGGGCAGCCAGACCAGCCAGCGTCTGCCAACCTGTTGTTGGATCGGCTGTTGGGCGCAGAGCTGGTGTGGACGGAGCGTGCGCAGCGCGACCAGACGCTGCGGCAGGTGTTCGAAAACGCCTGGGAAGTGGGTCGGCGCCCCTACCTGGTGCCCTACGGCGGTTCCAGCGCTACCGGCGCCGCGGCCTATGTGCTGGCCTTCCAGGAATTGCTCTCCCAGGGTGTGCAACCCGATTGGGTGGTATTTGCCTCATCCTCGGGCGGCACACAGGCGGGCCTGGCATTGGGCGCGAAACTGGCTGGTTTCCGGGGCAAGATCTTGGGCATTAGCATCGATGAGCAAGCTGATGTTCTGCGCCATAGAGTGGCTGAGCTGGCAAACGCAACCGCCGACTTGCTGGGTGAGCCCATCCGTTTGCTGGCTGATGAGGTGCTGGTCAATGACGAGTTTTTGGGACAGGGCTATGGCGTGGCTGGCGAGGCGGAGTTGGAAGCGATTCGCTTGTTCGCTAAGCATGAAGGGTTATTATTGGACCCGGTCTACACCGGGCGCGCCGCAGCAGGCCTGATTGCCCTGGCGCGTTCCGGCACATTTGCCCCTGGCGAGCAAGTGTTGTTCTGGCACACCGGCGGCGCGCCAGCTCTGTTCGCCGACGCCTATCGGTCGCTGTTGGCGGGTTGAGCTGCGCCGCTGATGCGTTGCTGATGAGCCGCGCCCGGTCCAGGCGCGTGTGGCGCCGGCTGCCGCCTGGCCAGGTGCTCAATTCAAGCCAGCCCCAGGACTTCGTAGACCTGCATGGGTTGGCTTTTGCCTTTTAATGGGATGGAAGCAACCGGGCGCACGCGCAGCCCTTCGCCAATCTGCTTGAGCACATCGGCGCTGATCAGGATTTGCCCTGGAGCGGCATTTTCCTGGATTCTCTTGGCGGTGTTGACGCTGTCGCCGATGGCGGTGTAATCCAGGCGTTCTTCAGTCCCCACCAGGCCCAGAACCGCGTCGCCATAATGGATGCCAACCGCCAGCGAGAGATGGTGCTCTTCTGGCAGTGCATCATGCAATCGCCTGACCGCTGCCTGCATCTCCAGGGCGGCCTTCACGGCGTGCAAGGCGTGATCGGGTTGGGGAATGGGCGCATTGAACCAGGCCATGACTGCGTCGCCCAGAAATTTGTCGATGGTGCCCTGGTGGGCGAGCACAGCCTGGGCGGCAGCCGCCAAGTAGCGATTGAGCACGGACACGAGCAGCTCTGGATCATGCGCCTCGCTGAAGTGGGTGAAATCGCGAATATCGGCGAACAGGGTAGTGATGTGAGCTCGTCGCCCGCCCACGCTGAGCTGCTCTGGGTCGATTTGCTCGATGACGGCTGGCGAAACCATGCGTTCGAACAGGCGTCTCTGCGACTGCAGGCGGCGCTTTTCCGTCAGGTCTTCCAGCACAATGGCGACTCCCGGCGCGCCCTGGATAGCGCGGTTGAGCGGGGAAAGATTCAGGCTCAGGTTGGCTGGAGGCCGGCCAGGCAGAGTAACCTCAACTTCAACGCCGATGATGTTGGCGTTTGTCTTGCACACCATGTGGATGTACTGCTTCAGGGATTCTCCAAAGGATGGAAATACCTGTTCGATGGCGCGGCCTTTGAGCCAATCCGCTGGCTGTCCGATGATTTCTTGCGCCGCCCGATTCGACATTGTGATGCGGTTGTGCTCATCGGTGGTGATCACGCCGCTGGCAATGGATTCGAAGACATTGTCCATCAGAGCTTTCAACTCGGTGGTTTCGGCCAGCGCTGAGCGCACCGACTCGAACAGGCGCGCATTTTCGATCGCCACGGCCGTCTGGTTGGCAAAAGCGGTCAGCAGTTCGCGGGCGTTTTCGGTGAAGATGCCGGTGTGCATGCGGTTATCGGCATAGATGACGCCGATGATCTGGTCTTTCAGTTTCAATGGCACGCACAGGATCGAGCGCAATTGGTAAGCCATCACGCTCTGCCGCCCGAGAAAACGGGGATCTTCCTGGGCGTCCGTGGTCAGTAGCGGCTGGCCGCGTTCCAGCACCCGGGCAATCACCGTGCGGCTGATAGCGAAGTCTTCAGGGGCGATGGATTCTTGCGACCAGTTGCGCGCCACGCGTGTGACCAGGTTGCCGTCTGCGCCGCGCAGCATGAGAAAGCCGCGTTCGGCGTTGGTCAGGCGTATGATCATGTCCATGGCGATGCGCAGCACCTCATTGAGCTGCAAGGTGGAGTTGATGATCTGGCTGATGCCAGCCAGCGCCACCAGGTTCTCACTGGCATGGAAGGTTGGCGTGCGATTGACCTGTAGCTCTTTCAAGCCGCGGATGAGCTGGCTCAACTGCTCGAGCAGCAGCGTCGGCGCTGTGCGCTCCCGCTTGAGCAGATGGCTGCGCACTTGTTCAGCGAGCTTTAGCAAATGGCTTAGGGTATCAGCAGAATCTTCGCTCTGGAGTTGCAGTTCTTCCATGCAGTCTCTCGGGCGCCCGGCGACATCAAATATCGCAAGATAGCATCTGCCAGCCTGGGTGCTGGCATCGATTGGGGTGCAGGTGTGGCGCTGATGTGGATTCTACCACCAGCCCTAGGATCGTGAGTCTGGCGTTCCGCCCACCACGGATAGCAGGTTTCGAAACCAGGCGCGCAGCGACCAGCGACGGATCTCCCGGCTGGCATGCGTGGCGATTGCCAGGTCCACCTGCTGGGCATTGCCGTACATGGCTTTCTGGTATTCTTCCACCAGCACCCAGGCAGCTTGTTGGGTGGCAGGGAGCGCCCTGGTCAGCACGGCCGCGCGCTCGGTTGGCGTAGCGCTGGGTTCGGGCTTGCGCCGGATGCGCCCCAGGGCCAGGTTAATTTCCTGGTAGGCGCGGGGAAGTGGACCCAGGCGCGCCAGCGTGGACCATTTGAGGATGGCTGCTGGCGGTTGCAGGCCAATGCGCCGGATGCTGCTCTCCAGGATGATGGGCAACGGCGGGAGGCGCTCGTGCAGCCGGCTCCTGCGCATGATGGGGATCAACAGGGCAACCAGCGCCGCGGAGAGCGTTAGCAAAAGGACCGCCACCAACAAATTGAGCGCAGGGTTGCCAGACGCCTGCTCGCCAGCGGCGTTATCCAGGTTATCTTGCGGCGGGAGCGGCAGTTCATCCTCCGGAAGCAGCTCGTCCCCAGGCAGCGCCTCACCTGGCGGCGGGGCAACAGTTTCACCGAGCGGGCGCACCAACACAGGTTGGGAAGATGTGGGTTCGAATTCCACCCAGCCGATGCCGGGAAAATAGACTTCCGGCCAGGCATGCGCATCTCGCTGGCGGACGAGGTAGCCTGCGTCATTGGGCAGGTCTTCCCCCTGGGCATAACCCGCAGCCATGCGCGCCGGTATACCCAGCGAGCGCAGCAAAACGACTTCTGCGGTGGCGTAATAGTTGCAGAAGCCTTGTTTTGTGTCGAAAAGGAACCAATCCACCAGGTCCTGGTCGATGGGCAAGGGCGGTACGCTCTCGGTATATTCGATGTTGGCTCTCAGGTAGCCGGTGACCGCCACAACGATATCATAGGGGGTTTCTTTGCCCGCTGCGAGCTGCTGCGCCAGGTCGCGCGTGCGTTGGGTGATGGAGTCTGGTAGCTGTAAGTAGCGCTCAGTGACCCACTGCGGATACTCGCGGCCTGCCTCGCGCAACTTCTTGACGGTGACGTCGTTGAACGAAATCCTGGCGCTGTAGACCTCGCCGGCGCGCAGCGAGGGCGAAGCGCTGATGGTGGATACATCGGCGAAACCGTTTGGATTGGCGTTCAATTCCAGCCTGACAGGCCGGCTGACCCAGATCGTCTGGTGTGGGGTCAACAAGGTGGAAATGGGCTTGCCGGTGGTGAAGACGAACAGGAAATCTCCTGCAGCGTTATCGCTCATGTCGGGGAAGTTCAGGCGCAGCGTGCCGGCGTCGAACAGGCGCGTCGAAAGATCGGTGCTGCTCCAGCCATTATCGAAATGATCGTAGGTGCGCGCTCGCCAATAGAAGCGCAAATTGGCTGGCGCATCTTCGGGAATCTGCACCGTCAATACGACTTCATCGGTCAAGCGGTTGCCGCGACCCAGGGAAAGGTTGGGTCCATAATAGTCGTTGACCAGTCCGACCGAAGAGCGCAAAGAGGCAAACGCGTTATCGAAAATGCTGCGAAATTCGGTGAAAGGCCCGCGAATGGTGCGTTGCCACAGCTCGCGGGCTGCCGGCACACTGTCTGCCAGGGCGGGCGCTGCCCAAGAAAGCGCCAGAAGCAATGTGGTGACGATCAGGGCGATGCGCACGAAGTCCACGCCCAGGTAAGGGGGCATATAGGTGTTGGACTGTTGCCAGCCTTCCTGGTATTTTAGAAACGCCAGGCGCGCCACCAGGGTGATGGAGAAGAACAGATACAAAACCAGGTACCAGACACGGCCCGGCAAGAAGGCGTCGTAGTGATGGATGACCACCAAAGCCAGACCCATGGGCAGGGAGGTGCGCCAGGGGTTGCCATGTCTCGCCATCTGGTAGCCGGCGTAGGCGCTCAAAGACCAGAAAAGCAGCGCCATCAAGACCAGGAACAAGAAATTGTCAGTGACGGCTTGCTGGCGGGAAAGCTGGGAGAAAATCGCCAACAGGCGGCTGCCCATGATCTGCAGGCGCTCGCTCCAGGTGATATCTTCACCCACCAGCAGGCCAATGCGCCAGCTCACCAGGAAAGCGCCGTAGATGCTGGCCAACAGGATGGCGGTGCGCGGCTGAAATAGGCTGGCGCCCAGGGCGACGCCCGCCGCGGCGCCCAGGTAGCTGATCACGCCGGTGATGTTCAGGTTTTCGGTCCAGCCAGTTGCTACCAGGCGGGAATAAGCGGTGGTTAACAGCACCACCAGGAGTAACAGGCTGGGCAAATCCCACCACCGCCGGTAGGCTGCAGAAGAAAGTTTCGATCTCATCAACTCACCTGGTCCGTTTAGAACTCATCCGAATATTCGAGAGAGGTGGGGGTATTGCGGTGCGGTGTGCCGCAACACCCCCACATCCCGGTCATTTGATATACGTCAATCCACCAACAATACGCTCGAAGCATGGCAAGAGGTTCACGAGCTGAGCAGGAAGGGCGATAGAGAGAGGGCATCGGGTTGGACGTAGCCTGCCCAGCGCCTGGAGCAGCCATCTATAGTATGACCGATAAACCGCGGTGGGAAGGTTAATGGATGGTGAAAAAGTGCGCAGAGTATGGTAAAATGACGGGCGTTGACCGCGGGGCATGTGCAGGCGGCGACACCTGATAAGGGCGCCGGTCTGTACATGTTGTGCGTATAGGCAGTTGTGGCTGCGCACTGCACCCAATCACTCTTTGAGGAGCCTTCATGCTAAACGATTGGTTGTTCATCGGCATTTTTCTTGTCTTAGCTCCTGTATTTCCGGCTCTTGCATTGGTCATCCCCAGAATCATTGCTCCACGGAAACCCAATCCACTCAAGTCTCAGACTTATGAATGCGGCATCGAAACGGTCGGCGATACCTCGGTGCAGTTCCGCGTCCAGTACTACCTGTTCACCCTGGTTTTCCTGATCTTCGATGTGGAAATCGTTTTCCTCTACCCGTGGGCTGTTGCCTACGAACAACTCGATTTATTTGCAGTTGTCGCAGGCATACTTTTCATCTTCCTGCTGGTTGACGGCTTAATATTTGCCTGGCGCAAAGGCGCTTTGGAGTGGGAGTAAATTGACTTCACGAAAAGCGTAAAAGGCTGATGGCGACGGTGCAACCACCCCACCTTCAGCCTTTTAGTTTGATTATTGAGGAGTTACTCTATGGGTGATCCAATAACTGCGATTTCTCTCTGGTTGGATGGATTGCTGGCCGGCTGGGGGCTGGCGCCGGCCTTGATCATCGTCATAAAAGCGCTGCTGGGTGTGGGCGCTTTGGCGACTGCGGTGCTGCTGGTGGATATCTTCCTGGTTTGGGTTGAGCGCAAAGTGGTGGCGCGTTTCCAGGATCGCTTGGGTCCGAACCGCCTGGGACCGTTTGGTTTGATCCAGCCATTTGCCGACGTGATAAAGCTCTTGATCAAGGAGGATATCACTCCAGTGGGGGCTGATCGCATCGTGTACAACCTGGCGCCGATCATGGCGCTGGCGACCGTGCTGCTGCTGTGGGCGGTCATCCCGCTTGCCCCAACGGTGGTGGGCACCGACGTGAACGTGGGCGTGCTGTACATCGTCGGCGTCGGCGCGCTGGGCACCCTGGGAATCATCATGGCCGGTTGGGCGTCCAACAACAAATATGCGCTGATTGGCGCTTTCCGCACCGTGGCGCAGATGGTTTCCTATGAAGTACCGATGGTCATTGCTTTGCTCGTGCCGGTGCTGCTGGCGCGTTCGATGGGCATCAACTCGATTGTCAACGCTCAAGACAGTTACTGGTTCATCCTGGTGGCGCCGATCGCCTTTTTGCTGACGCTGATCACTTCGATCGCTGAACTGGGACGCGCCCCTTTCGACCTGGTGGAAGCCGAGTCCGAGATCGTGGCAGGCTTTCACATCGAATACACCGGCATGAAGTTTGGCTTGTTTTACGCTGGCGAGCTGTTGCACGCGCTGACACTCTCGGGCATCGTGGCGTCGCTCTTCCTGGGCGGCTGGCGTGGCCCTGGCGCAGAGTCGTTCCCACTGCTTGGCATTGTGTACTTCTTCGCCAAAGCATTCTTCCTGTACTGGGTGATCATGTGGGTCAAATACTCCCTGCCGCGCATACGCATCGACCAGATGCTCAACCTCAACTGGAAATTCTTGACGCCTTTATCGCTGGTGGTGCTGGTGGTTACTGCACTGCTGGATAAGGCCTTGGTGGGTGTGCAACCCTGGGTGTATGTGCTGGTCTTGCTGGCGGCGAACCTGGTCATCGCCTGGGTCACCTTGCAAATCCTGCGCTCCCGGGCGCGCAAAGAGCGCCAACGGGTGGCGGAACCGAGACCGATTGCCCGCCCGCCCGCGGCGCCGGTATCTTCGCAGGGCGCCTGAACCAGGCTGTATTTTTTATTCATACGCCCTGATCCTGGAGGAGGCTTATGACAGCTTTACAAATCATTTTCTTGATTACGGCGGTGATCACCCTGGGGGCAGCGGCGATGGTGGTCATCACGCGCAACCTGGTGCACGCCGCCCTATGGTTGATCATGACCTTTTTTGGCATCTCTGTGCTGTACGTTTTGTTGAACGCCGGTTTCCTGGCGGTGGCGCAGGTGGTGATCTACATCGGCGCCATCTCGATCTTGATGATTTTTGCCATTATGCTCACCCGCCGCGTGCAGCAGGATTTTGGCCCACAAACCAATGCTGCCTGGCCCTGGGCTCTGGTGATCGCTGCGGCGCTCTTCGGCGGCTTGATCTGGATCTTCTCCGGTTGGGGCAACTTCTTCACCCAGGCGCCGGTGATGGGCGAGCGCGCCGACCCGCTGCGCCAGCTCGGCATGGCGCTGGTTTCTCCAGAGCAATACGTCATCCCCTTCGAAGTGGCCTCGGTGATGCTGACCGCTGCTCTGATCGGCGCCATCATGGTCGCCTGGGAACGAAAGTAGGCAGGAGGCGGTATGATCCCGTTATCTTATTTCCTGGTTTTTGCTGCAGCGCTCTTCTCGATCGGCCTGTACGGTGTGCTGGCGCGCAGAAACGCGATTGCCATCCTGATGGGGGTCGAGCTGATGCTCAACGCGGTCAATATCAACCTGGTGGCTTTCTGGCGCTACATCACGCCGACGCAAATCGCCGGGCAAGCTTTCGCGGTGATGGTGTTTGCCGTGGCGGCTGCAGAAGTGGCTGTTGGCCTGGCGCTGGTCATCTCCATTTACCGCCGGCGCAACACGGTCGTGGCGGACGACATCGACTTGTTGAAGTTCTAATTCACCCGGTCCGCAGGAGAACGATTAATGGCAACTGAACTCATCATCTGGTTGATCCCCCTTCCGCCGTTGCTGGCGTTTTTTATCATTACGCTGCTGACCACGCGCAGCAAGGCGCTGAGCCACACGATTGCGGTGGGCGCCGCGCTGCTCTCGTGGCTGGGCAGCATGGTGGTGTTCTTCCGCGCCATCCAGGTTGAACACTTTGGAGAGCACCCCTTCGTATCTTCGATCCCCTGGCTGGCAACCGGCGACACTTATTTCCGCATCGGCGTGCAGATCGACCCGCTCTCGGCTGCTTCGCTGTTCTTTGTCGCCTGGACGGTGCTGATGATCTTCATCTACAGCGTCGGCTACCACAACTACGGGCAGCCCGAGGGCGACCACGACCTGCCTGGTTTGCCGCCGCACGGCGCCACGGTGAAAGACGCCCACGGGCATGAGCACCGCGTGCTATCGGTTGAGCCGATGTACTCGCGCTTCTTTGCTTTCATTGGCTTATTTGCCTTTGGTATGTACACGCTGGTGGTCTCCGACAACCTGCTCACCCTGTTCGTGGGTTGGGAGATCATGGGATTATGTTCTTATCTTTTGATCGGCTTTTGGTACGGCAAACCCTCCGCCCGCGCCGCCATGATCAAAGCCTTCCTGACCACGCGTGTGGGCGATGTGTTCATGCTGCTGGGCCTGGCGTATCTCTACTCCCAGACCGGCACGCTCAACTACCGCGAGATCTTCTACAACGCTGAGACGTTGCACATGCTGGCGGAGCACAGCTCGGGCTTCCTGGGGCTCTCGGCAGCGGCGCTGATCGGTATCCTGCTGTTCATCGGTACCGTCGGCAAGTCGGCGCAGTTCCCGCTGCACGTCTGGCTCCCGGATGCCATGGAAGGCCCCACGCCAGTCTCCGCCATGATCCATGCCGCGACGATGGTCTCTGCCGGCGTGTACATGGTGATCCGCATCTTCCCGCTGCTCTCGGCTGGAGCGGAGCATGCCGCCACACCGGCGATGCTGGTCATGTCGATCATCGGCGCCTTCACCGCATTGTTTGCGGCGACGATCGCCGTGGCCCAGGACGATATCAAGCGCGTCCTGGCGTACTCCACCATCTCGCAGCTCGGCTACATGGTGGCGGCGCTGGGCATCGGCGCCTACGTGGCGGCGGCTTTCCACCTGATCACCCACGCGTTCTTCAAGGCGCTGCTCTTCCTCGGTTCCGGCTCGGTGATCCACGGCATGGAGCACGGCGTGCTGCACACCGGCAATCACAGCGTTGATCCGCAGAATATGAAGAATATGGGCGGTCTGCGCCACAAGATGCCGATCACTTTTTGGACTTTTCTGGTCGGCGGATTTGCTCTGTCGGGCTTCCCGCTGGTCACGGCGGGTTTCTGGTCCAAAGATGAAATCCTGGCGGACGCCTGGGGGCACGGGCATTACGTGGTCTTCGGAACGCTGGCGCTGGCGGCGCTGCTGACCGCTTTCTACACCATGCGCCAGATCACGATGACGTTCCTGGGCGAGCCGCGCACCGAAGAAGCCAAACACGCTCACGAGACGCCCTGGACAATGACTTTCCCGCTGGTGGTGCTGGCGGTCTTCGCTGTGGGTGCAGGGTGGGTGGGCATCCCCGAGCATTTTCCGGTCATCGGCGGCCTGGTTCCCAACTGGTTCCACGAGTTCGTTGGCGGCACGCTGCTCGAGCACCCGGAGGCAGTGGAATTCAACATCATCCCGCTGCTCACCTCGCTGGTGGTGGCGTTGGGCGGCCTGTACGCTGGTTGGTTGGCGTACCGCAATTATTCCCAGAGCCGCGTGGACGCAGCCGAGAAAGCGTTGGGCGGCCTCTACCATCTGCCGCGCCACAAGTACTACTTCGATGAGCTGTACGATCGTATCTTCATCAAGCCGGCGATCTGGCTGGCAGAATCCTTCACCTCGGCCTGGATGGATCGCGGTGTGATCGACGGTTTCCTGCACTGGGTGGCGTACATCACCGGGCGCATTGGCAATTTCTTCCGCGATGCGATCGACAAGCCAATTGTCAACGGGCTGGCGGATAAGCTGGCTGACACGATGAAATGGCTGGGCCGCGTCTTCCCGCCAGTGATCCAAACCGGCCGCGTGCAGCAGTACATGATCATGGCGCTGGTCAGCCTGGCGGCGTTCAGCGCCCTGTTCTACTACCTGCTGGTAATGACACCCTAGGCTGCAGGCACGAGGAGCGAACGATGGATTTCATTGTCAATAACTACCTGCTTACGCTGATATTGTTCACGCCAACCCTGGGCGCCTTGATCCTGTTTTTCTTGCCAGGTGAGAACAAGAGCCTGATCCGCTGGGCGGCTTTCTTGCTGAGCTTCATCCCGTTGGCGCTTTCACTGGCGCTGTGGTTCCAATTCGACTCGACGCAGGCTGGCTTCCAGTTCGAGCAGCGCGCCGCCTGGTACCCTGCCATCAACTCTTCTTACCACCTGGGTGTGGATGGCATCTCGCTGACCATGGTGCTGCTGACCACACTGCTCACCCCGCTCTCGATCCTGGCCTCTTTTGGCATCCAGGACCGGGTGAAAGCCTTCATGATGCTGTTCCTGTTCCTGGAAACGGGCATGCTGGGCGTGTTCCTGGCGCTGGACCTGCTGCTCTTCTTCGTTTTCTGGGAGATCGGCCTGGTGCCAATGTATTTCTTGATCAACCAGTGGGGCAGCGAGAAGGGCGAGCGCACCGTGTGGGGCGGGCGCAAGATGCCAGCCCGCGCTTACGCCTCGTTCAAGTTCATGATCTACACCATGGCGGGTTCGCTGGGCTTGCTGCTGGCAATCCAGATGATCGGCGTGGTGTCGGGCACCTTCGACCTGATGGAGCTGTACCGCATCTGGCCCAGCCTGGATAAGCCCTTGTTTGGGTTGAGCATCAACGTGGTGAAGAGCATCGCCTTCTGGGCGTTCACGATCGCCTTCGCCCTGAAGGTGCCGGTGTGGCCGTTCCACACCTGGCTGCCGGACGCCCACACCGAAGCGCCCACCGCCGGCTCGATGATCCTGGCGGGCGTGCTGCTCAAGCTAGGCGCGTATGGTTTTCTGCGCCTGGTGCTGCCGCTGTATCCCACCGAAGCCAGGACCTACGCCGGGGCGCTGGCCTTCCTGGCGGTGATGGCGATCATCTTCGGCGCGCTGGCCTCCTTCGGGCAGAGTGACTTCAAACGGCTGGTGGCCTATTCCTCGGTCAATCACATGGGTTTCGTGGTGCTGGGCATCGCCGCCGCGGCTGCTGCTGCGGGCACACAGGATGCGCACATCGCGATGAACGGCGCTGTGCTGCAGATGTTCAACCACGGCCTGTCGGCGGCTGGCATGTTCTTCCTGGTGGGCGTGATCTACGAGCGCACCCACACCCGCGATCTGAACGAATACGGAGGACTCTTCCCACTGGTGCCTGTATACGGGGCTATCTTGATGTTTACCTCCATGGCCTCGCTCGGGCTGCCGGGGTTGAACGGTTTCATCTCCGAGTTCCTGGTGGTGCGGGGCTCCTGGCCCATTTTCAGCGTCTACACCGCCCTGGCGATGATCGGCCTGTTCTTCACCGGCGCTTACATTTTGAAGGGTATCCGCCAGGTGCTGCACGGGCCGTTGAACGAAAAGTGGGCCGGGCATTTGACCGAAATCAACGCCCGTGAAGTCTTCGTCATCGTTCCCCTGATGATCTTGATCTTGTGGATTGGCGTGTACCCGGACTGGATCCTGGGCGTGATCAACCGGGCGGTTACAGCGCTATTCTAGCGTGCTGTTTTAGCGTGAGGTGCTGAATGCAGTTTCCAATCATAAGTTTCATCGTTTTTACCCCCATCCTGGCGGGCGTGCTACTGTTGCTCTTCCCCGCCGACCGCAAGACCGAAGTGCGCGTCACAGCCCTGGCAGCCGCCACTTTCTCGCTGGCGCTCTCGATCTGGCTGTATTTCTCGTACAATCTGCCGCAAGGCGGTTACCAGTTTGTCGAGAAATATGCCTGGCTGCCCGACCTGGGCATCTCGTACCATGTGGGCGTGGATGGCATGAGCGCCCCGCTGGTGCTGCTCACCGGCGTAGTCATGTTCACCGGTGTGCTCATCTCCTGGAAGATCGACGACCGGCCGCGCGAGTTCTTCGCCTTCCTGTTCATCCTGGCAACCGGCGTGTTCGGCGTATTCGTTGCGTTAGATCTGTTCATGCTGTTCTTTTTCTATGAAATCGCCGTCTTCCCCATGTACCTGTTGATCGCCATCTGGGGCTGGAAAGAGACTCGCGAATACGCCGCCATGAAGCTGACGCTGTACCTGTTCGTAGGCTCGGTGATTGCCCTGGTCGGCGCGCTGGCTATGTACTTCATGTCGGGCCTCAAGACCTTCGATATGCTCGCCCTGGAAGGCGCCAACTTCCCGATCTGGTTCCAGAACATCGCTTTCCCATTTGTCTTTTTCGGTTTTGCTGTGCTGGGCGGCATTTTCCCCTTCCACAACTGGAGCCCGGATGGTCACGTGGCTGCACCCACGGCGGTTTCGATGTTCCACGCTGGTGTGCTGATGAAGCTGGGCGCTTTCGCTGCCCTGCGCGTCGGCATCATGCTGCTTCCGGAAGGCGCCAAGACGCACATGCCCTGGATCATCCTGCTGACGCTGGTCAACGTGGTCTACGGCGCCTACATCGCCAGCGTGCAGAACGATTTCAAATACGTCATCGGTTTCTCCTCGGTATCGCACATGGGTTTGGTGGCGATGGGTTTTGCCACGCTTAACCGAGAGGGCATGATCGGGGCCGGTGTGCAGATGTTCTCGCATGGCGTGATGACGGCTCTCTTCTTTGCTGTGGTCGGTATGATCTATGACCAGGCGCACACGCGCGAAATTCCCCGGCTTTCAGGCTTCCGGTTGTTCATGCCGGTGGTGGCGGTGGCTTTCATCATCGGCGGCCTGGTCTCGATGGGTATGCCGGGTTTTTCGGGCTTCATTGCTGAGTTTCCCATTTTTATGGGTGTGTGGGCGACCTATCCCTGGATCGCCATCGTGGCAGCCATCTCGATTGTGCTGACCGCATCGTATATCATACGCATCATCAGCAAGGTCTTCTTTGGGCAACTCCCTGAAGAATTCGAGGGGCATATCACGGATGTGACCGTGTTGGATAAGCTGGCCCTGGTGGTGCTGTCCGTCATTTTGATCGGCGTCGGCGTCTACCCGCAAATCATGGTGCCGCTGGTCGAATCGGGCGTGAACAACGTCTTGCGCCTGTTGGGAGGTGCATAAGCTATGACGATCGCATTCGAACCCTGGATGTACGTGGCAGTCTTGCCCGAAATTTTGTTGGTGGTGCTGACGTTGGTCGTGCTGGGCCTGGACCTGGCGCTGCCCGAGGAGCGTCGCGGTGGGTTGGGTTGGCTCACTGCTGGCGGCTTGACAGCTATCATCCTGGTGGGATTCGCCGTGGCCATGCCGGCTGGCGAACCGCGCCTGATGTGGGGCGGCATGTTGCGCCACGATTGGTTGGGCTTTGCCTTCAAGCTGACCGCCCTGTTCGCAGCAGCAGCTACCTCGCTGCTCTCCATGGACCTGGCGCAAGTGGGCAAGCGCGGCGAGTACTACCTGCTGCTGCTGGCTTCCACGCTGGGCATGATGCTGATGGGCTCAGCCGCCGATTTGGTCATGCTTTACCTGGCAATCGAGACCACTTCGATACCGCTGTATGTGCTGGCCGGCTTCCTGACCAGGGATGATAAATCCACCGAGGCCGGCTTCAAGTACCTGTTGTTTGGCGCGATGACCTCGGCGGTCATGCTGTACGGCTTCAGTCTGCTGTACGGCTTCACCGGCAGCACCAACCTTTACGAGCTGGCTTCTCTGGCGCAGGCCGGACAGCTCTCCCTGGCGTCGGTTTTCGGCAGCCTGTTGCTGGTGCTGGTTGGTTTTGCCTTCAAGATTTCCGCCGTGCCGCTGCAGTTTTGGGCGCCAGATGTGTACGAAGGCGCACCAACGCCGGTGGCCGGCTTCCTCTCGACCGCCTCGAAAGCCGCCGGTTTTGCGGTTCTGGTGCGGGTTTTGATGGCGGTGTTCCCTGGCATCCAGCCTTATTGGGGTGCGGTGATCTCCGCCCTGGCGGTAGCGACCATGACGCTGGGCAACTTCTTCGCGCTCAGCCAGAAGAACATCAAGCGCCTGTTGGCCTATTCCTCCATCGCGCATGCTGGCTACGCCCTGATCGGTGTGGCGGCGATCTCGATGCCTGGCTCCACCCTGGGCGCAACCAGCGTGGTGTTCTACCTGATCACCTACGTGGTCACCAATTTGGCAGCCTTCGGCGCCGTGGCGGCGGTGGGACGGGTGACTGGCTCCGACGAGATCGCTTCTTATGCCGGGCTCAGCCGTCGCTCGCCCTGGTTGGCGCTGGTGCTGCTGGTGGCGCTGCTCTCGCTCTCGGGCATGCCGCCCTTCGGCGGTTTCGTGGTCAAGTTCGCCGTTTTCGCTGCCGCGGTGGAGGTGAACCTGATTTGGCTGGCGGTCATCGGTGTGCTCAACTCGATCATCGGCCTGTACTACTACCTGACGGTTTTGAAAGTGGTGTACTTGTACCGCTCTGAGGAGGAGGACAAGCCGATGCCGGTACCCGGCGGCTATGCCCTGGGACTGTTGGTGCTATGCGTCGGTATCCTGTTGATTGGCACGCTGTTTGCTCCCTGGTTCAGCTTTTCCAGCGGCGCGGCAGCGGCGCTGTTTTAGGGAAGCTGGCGTGTCAATCGACAGCAGTTGGTTGACGATGCCAAAAAGCCTGTGATAAAATTCGTGCGCCATGAGCCAAGCCGGTAAAACGCCAGAAAACAAACCTGCCCAGCCCATCATTCCGATGAAGTTCGGTGAGGTCGGGTTGCAGGTAGCGGGGATCACTTTATTCATTGTTTTGCTGTCGGTGTTCGGCGGCCTATGGCTGGACCGAGTTTTTGGCACCAAGCCAATTCTGACGGTTATCCTGGTGGTAGCTTCCGCGCCACTTTCTTTATTCTTAACCGTGTGGGTAGCATTGCGGGCAGTGCGAGACCTGCCATCCGGGTCGCGGCAAAGCTCGCCGACAAATTTTTCAAAGGAGGACACGAGTGACGACTGAGGCAACGCCTAAGAAACGAACTCCGGTGAAGCGCTGGATCGTGCTGGCCCTGTTTGTGATCGGCGGCTATGCAGCGTTTGGCAGCATCGGTGTTCTAAAACCGATCAGTCCGGTGGTTGTGTTGCCCGCTGAGCCGACCGGGATCTCGATCGCCGGCTTTCCGATCACCAATACCATCCTGGCAACGCTGATTGCCGACCTGGTACTGATCTTGTTTGCGATTAGCGCTTACCGGTTCAGTAAGAGCGGCAAGCAGGTGCCTTCCGGTATGTACAACTTCTTCGAATTTCTGGTGGAGTTCCTGTGGAATTCGGTGAAGGGCGCAGCCGGCAAATGGGCGCCGCGCATCTTTCCGGTGGTCGCCACCATCTTTTTGCTGGTGCTGGCTGCCAATATGACCAAGCTGTTCCCGGGCTATGAAGCCATCGGCTACATGAAAGAAATTCACGAAGGTAAAACCGGCTACGCTCCGGTTAAGCTGTTCGACCTGGGCTCGATACCGGTGTACGGCCTGGATAAGAACCACCCTGTCATCGGCGCGGCGCATGGCGAGGAGCACGGTGAGGCTGCTGGCGGCGAAGCGCACGGCGAAGAGAGCGCTGCTGCGAAGGAGATGTGCACTGCTTGCGAGGTGGTGCCTTTCCTGCGCGGCTCTGCCACCGACCTGAACTTCCCGTTTGCCTTGGCGGTGATCACCGTGGTGTTGACCCAGGTCTACGGCGTGTGGGCGTTGGGGCCTTCGTATTTCTCGAAGTACCTGCCGGTGGGTCAACTGGTCAGCGGCGGTATCTTTGGTTTGATCAACTTTGGGGTGGGATTCCTGGAAATCATCCTGGAGTTTGCCAAGATCCTGTCGTTTGGCTTCCGGTTGTTCGGCAACATCTTTGCGGGCACGCTGCTGCTCTCCATTGTAGGCGCGCTGACCGCCATTGTGGTGCCGCCCTTCCTGTATCTGTTTGAAGTATTCTTTGGCGCGATCCAGGCGTATGTGTTCTTCCTGCTGGCGACGGTGTTCATCAGCGGGGCCACGGTCAGCCATCACGCCGAAGAGCATCACTAAACCTTAATGAAATCATACATCCAAAACCAGAGGACGAAGGAGACTTACCATGAATGATGCAGCAGCTTTTATCGCGGGTATGAAGGTGTTGGGCGCAGGCCTGGCGATGTTGGGCGCTATCGGCGCGGGCGTGGGCGTGGGCATTGCCGCCTCGGGCGGTGTGCAGGCGATGGGACGCAACCCAGACGCTACCCCCACCATCCAAACCAACATGATCCTGGGTATGGCTTTCGCTGAAGCCGTGGCGATCTACGCCCTGGCTGTGGCGCTGATCATCATCTTCGCCGCCTAACCGCCAGAGAGGTAATTAAATGGCTGCATTAGGGATCAACCTGGGTTTTTTCTTATTTCAGGTTTTCAATTTCACCATTTTGGCGACCTTGCTGTACGCCTGGGCGTACCGGCCGATCACCAATATGCTTGAAAACCGCAAGAATATCATCGCCCAGGGCCTGGAAGATGCTCGTATCGCTGCCGAGGCGCGCGCCAACGCAGAGAAAGAAGCCCGCGAGATCATTGCCAAGGCCCAGGCGGAAGCCAACCAGAAAGTGCGTGAATCCACCGAGCGGGCAGCCGCTGCGGCGCGTGAGGTGATGGCGCAGGCCGAGGCGGAGGTTGCCAAGCTGCGTGAAAGCGCGGCCGCCGAAGCCACCCTGGAGCGCGATCGCGTCCTGGCGGATGTGCGCGGCCAGATCGCTGCCCTGAGCATGGCTGCCGCTCAGCGCCTGGTGGGCGAAGCCCTGGATGAGAAGCGCCAGCGCGCCCTGATCGATGAGTTCTTCTCCGGCGTCAAATCCGGCAAAGTTGTGCTGCTGGAAGGCAGCGCACTGAGCGGCGCTTCCGCTGAGGTGACCAGCGCTTTGCCGCTCACCCCCGCCGAGCAGGAAACGGTCAAGAAAGATGTGCTCGCCAGGATCGGAGCGCAGGCAACTGTGACCTTCCGCGTCGACCCGTCCATCCTGGGCGGCCTGGTGGTGCGCGTCGGCGATAAAGTGCTGGACGGCTCGGTATCGGGTCAGTTGGAAACGTTGCGCGCCGCCCTGCACTAAACTACCTGCGTGCCGGGGTCGCGCCGGTCATCAATCGAATGACAGCCATACGATGCTTGTTTGTAAGTGTCGTATGGCTTATTTTTAAACCGCAGTAAGTGATACACCTGGCCCACCGCAGTGATTGAGAAAACCCTCTCTGAATTGATAGCTGCTCTGCCGGATGCCCGCCTGAGTGGCCCGCTGCCGCAGGCTGGCGCGCCGGTTCAGGCCATCGTGCTGGACAGCCGCAAGGTGCAGCCCGGCAGTATCTTTGTCGCCCTGGCAGGGGGGAGCGTGGATGGTCATCGCTTCATTCCCGATGCGGTAGCGCGTGGGGCGGTGGCGGTGGTCGGCTCTCAGCCAATCACAGGCTTGAGTGTGCCTTACATCATGACCGTGGACGGGCGCGCCGCACTGGCCAGGTTATCTGCCGCGCTCTACGATTTCCCCGCCCGCAGACTGACCGTGCTGGGCGTCACCGGCACAGATGGTAAAACCACCACCAGCACGCTCATCTATCACATCCTGCGGGCAGCCGGTCTCCAGGCAGGTATGGTGTCCACGGTCAGCGCGCGGATCGCCGGTCAAGAGCAAGATACTGGCTTTCACGTCACCACGCCCGAAGCGCCCGATGTCCAGCGCTACCTGCGCGCCATGTTGGACGCCGGTCAGACCCACGTAGTTTTGGAGGCCACCTCGCACGGCCTGCACCAGCAGCGCGTGGCGGAGAGCGAATTCGACGTGGCGGTGGTCACCAACATTACCCACGAGCACCTCGATTACCACGGCACGTATGAAGCTTATCGCCAGGCCAAGGGACGCTTGTTCACGTCCCTGGCGGAGACCGCCAAGAAAGCTTTCGGCAACCCGCGATTGGCCGTTCTCAACCGCGATGACAGCTCCTATGAATACTTGCGCTCACTGGCGACTGCTCCCGAGGCTGTGCAGGCGGGGGTACGGAACGTCTCGTACGGCGTCAGCGCACAGGCCCAGGTGCGTGCTTCGCAGGTACAGACCAGCGCCAGCGGATTGCATTTTGAGGTGTGCGGGCCGGATTTTAGCCTGGCTGTGGACACACCTTTGCACGGCCTGTACAACGTCTCGAACTGCCTGGCGGCGATTTCAGCCTGCGTGATCGGGTTGGGCATCTCGCCTGAAGCCGCCCGCCAGGGATTGGCGGCGGTGCAGCCGGTGCCAGGCAGGATGGAGCGCATCGACCTGGGGATGGATTTCCTGGCATACGTGGATTTTGCGCACACCCCTTACGCCCTGCGCGCCGCGCTGGAAACCGCCCGCCACATCCAGGAGAGCCAGGGGAGAAACGGCAGGGTGATTGCGGTCTTCGGCTCGGCAGGGCTGCGCGACCGCTTGAAGCGACGCATGATGGCGGAGACCGCCGCCGAGCTAGCAGACTTGATAGTGCTGACCGCCGAAGACCCACGCACCGAATCTTTGGAAGCAATCCTCGAAGAGATGGCTGCCGGCGCTCGCAGCCGAGGCGGCGTGGAAGGGCGCAGTTTCTGGCGCATCCCAGATCGCGGCGAGGCGCTGCGTTTTGCCGTCCGCCTGGCGAAACCGGGCGACATCCTCTTGGCGTTGGGCAAAGGTCACGAGCAATCGATGTGCTTCGGCGAGATCGAATATCCCTGGGATGATCGAACCGCCCTGCGCGCCGCGCTGAGCGAATACCTGGGCATTCCTGGACCGCCCATGCCCAGGCTGCCGACCAGTCAAGTATAATCGATCGATTACTCGAAATCCACTGCCAGGCAGGTCAGCGTTTCCTGCATGCCGGGGATGGGCTGGATGCCTACCGCCAGGATCTTACCCAGGTGGCGCACGTCATCCGCTTCGATGATGGCGACCACATCGTACGGACCAAAGGTCATGCTGGCCTCTTTGACGCCCTCCACACGGCGCACTGTGCGCACCACGTCACGAATTTCACCGGTGCGTACTTTCATCAGAACGTAAGCTTTCATGCGCTTGTCTCCCGTGATGATCTTTATTTAGGTATGTTCGGGCCGCAAGAAGATTGCCCAATAGACCGCTGCGACCAGCAGCGATCCCCCGATGATGTTCCCGATGGTAACCGGCAGCAGGTTGTTGACGAAGAATGCCCCCCAGGTCAGCCCCGAAAGATCCAGCTTGCTGGCTGCGGTGAAGGCGGGATCGAAATCCTTGATCAGCAATCCCACAGGGATGAAGTACATATTGGCAATGCTGTGCTCGAAACCGGCAGCGACAAAAGCCGCGATGGGGAAGATGATGGCGACGATCTTATCAACCGTGCTACGGGCGCTGAATGTCAGCCAGACCGCCAGGCACACCAGGACATTGCACAAGATGCCCAGCACCAGCGCCTGGAGGAATCCCAGGTGCACTTTACTGTTGGCAATGTTCAAAGCTGCCAGGCCGATGGCTCCGCCGCCGAAAGTGTGTTGCTTGCTCAGGAATACCAGCAGCGCCGTGCCCAGCGAGCCAACAAAATTGCCGATATAGACGATGATCCAGTTGCGCAGCAGGTTGCGGGTGCTGACCTTGCCGCTGGCCCAGGCCATCACGATCAGGTTGTTGCCGGTGAACAGTTCGGCGCCTCCGACGATGACCAGGATCAGACCCAGGCAGAAGACCAGACCGACCATCAGCCGGGTTACGCCATACGGGAGCACACCGCTGGCGCCTGCGGCAGCCGTGGTGGCGAAGACCGCCCCCATGGCGATGAAGCCGCCCGCCAGCACAGCCAGGGCGAACATCTGCAACACACCGGCTTCAGCCTTGCGCACGCCCAGGTATTCTGCGCGGCGCGCCATTTCAGCGGGAAGTAAGGCATCGATACGAAGTTCTGTACTCATGGTGTCTGCTATGCTCCTCTCTTTACAATACCTCTGTTTTGATTTTCACGCAAGCGCTTGGAGCGGCACTGTGTGAAATATTTCACGATAAGGGAAAAATTTTTTAGGGTTGTGCGCGCTCAAACCGCGCACAACCCTCGATCTCTGAATTTAGCGCCGGCGCTGCCCGCCGCCTTGCGAACGGCGATCTCCAGGCCGACCGCCGCCCCCACCCGGACGCCCGCCGCCCGAGCGCCCAGCGCCTCCGCCGCCTCCGCTGCGGCGCGAGTCGCGCGCCTGGGCCTCTTCCGCCGTCCAGCCTTCCAGCACAGCCTGGCGGGAGAGGCGAATCTTGCCCGCGTCGTCGATGGCGGTGACCATCACCGTCAATTCGTCGCCCACTGCAGCCACATCTTCCACCTTCTCCACGCGCTGGCTGTCGAGCTGGGAGATGTGCACCATGCCATCGATGCCAGGCAGGATTTCGACGAAGGCGCCGAAATCGGTGACGCGCACCACACGCCCGGTGTAGATGCGCCCGATGACCGGCGTCTCAGTCATGCTTTCGATGCGCTCAACAGCCATGCGCGAGCTCTCGCCATCAGCGGTGGCGATGAACACTGAGCCATCTTCGCCGATATCGATCTTGGCGCCCGTCTCTTCCTGGATGGTGCGGATGGTCTTTCCACCCGGGCCGATGATCAGGCCGATCTTATCCACCGGGATCTTGACCACAGTGATGCGCGGGGCGTGCGGCTTGAGCTCTGGCCGCGGGGCGGAGATGGTTTCCATCATCTTTTCCATGATCGCCAGCCGCGCCACGCGCGCCTGCTCCAGCGCCTCGGACATGATCTGGGGGGTGATCCCCTTGATCTTGATATCCATTTGCAGGGCGGTGATGCCCTTGGTGGTGCCGGCAACTTTGAAATCCATGTCGCCCAGGTGATCCTCAGCGCCCAGGATGTCGGTCAAGATAGCGTAACGCTCGCCTTCTTTGATCAATCCCATGGCGACTCCAGCCACCGGCGCCTTGATCGGTACGCCGGTGTCCATCAATGCCAGTGTTGAGCCGCACACCGAGGCCATTGAGCTGGAGCCGTTGGAAGACAGCACCTCCGACACCAGGCGCAGCGTGTAGGGGAAATCGGCTTCGGAGGGGATGACCGGCAGCAAAGCCCGCTCCGCCAGCGCCCCGTGCCCGATATCGCGCCGGGAAGCGCCGCGCAGCATCTTGGCCTCGCCGGTGGAGAAGGGCGGGACATTGTAGTGGTGCATGTAGCGCTTGGTTTCGGTGGGGGTCAGGTTGTCCAGCTCCTGGGCTTCGCGCGGCGTGCCGAGCGTCGCCATGGTGAGCACCTGCGTTTCCCCGCGGGTAAAGATGGCAGAGCCGTGAGCGCGCGGGCTGGCGTTCACCTCGCACCAGATCGGGCGGATGTCGGTCAGGCCGCGCCCGTCGATGCGCACACCCTGGTTGAGGATGCGCTCGCGCACCGCTTGCTTGAAAGCTGCGTCGAAGGCCTCCTTGACCGGGCTGGCCAGCTCGTCGTCTTCTGCGCTCATGTTGACGACCAGCGCGTCGCGTTCATCTTCGATCAAGTCGTAGAAGCGGGCTTTCTCGTAAGGTTGGTCCAGGATTTCCTGGATGGCGGGCATGGCGCGCGCAGCCACGCTGGCTTTGATGCTTTCATCCAGCGCGTAGGGTGTGTAGGCGCGCTTGGGCTTACCAACTTTGGCAGCCATCTCTTCCTGAGCTTCCACCAGGGGTTGGATGGCCTGGTGTCCGAATTCCAGCGCCGCAACCATGACGTCTTCCTTGACCTCATTGGCGCCGCACTCCACCATCAAGATGGCGTCTCGAGTGCCAGCGATGCGCAGGTCAAGGTCGGAGTATTCCATATCGGCATAGGTGGGGTTGAGCACGAACTGTCCTTCGATGCGCCCGACGCGCACTGCGCCGACCGGTCCGCCGAAGGGAATGTCCGAGATCATCAGCGCGGCTGAGGCCGCGTTGACCGCCAAAATGTCGATGGGATTCTCTCCATCGGTGGAAAAGGCATACAGGATGACTTGCACATCATTGCGCAGGTCTTTGGGGAAGAGCGGGCGCAGCGGGCGGTCGGTCAGGCGCGCTGTCAGGATGGCTTCTTCGGTGGGGCGACCTTCGCGACGGAAGAACGAGCCCGGGATCTTGCCTCCGGCATACATGCGCTCTTCATAATCCACGGTGAGCGGGAAGAAATCGATCCCGGGGCGCACATCGCCCATGGTTGCGGCGGCGAAAATCATGGTATCGCCCAGGCGCAGGGTAACTGCGCCGCCCGCCTGTTGGGCCAGCTTACCCGTCTCAAAGGTAAACGTCTTGGCGCCAACGGTGGCATTAAGTTTATATCCTTCTGGTTTCATTCAATTTTCTCCTATCTTGTTCCCACCTGGTCAGGGACTGAGAGCCGCCAGTAAGCTGCGCCTGGGCGCTTGCTGGCGCCTCTCAATTCCTAACCGGTGGGTGAGTGCATAAAAAGATAAACGTGAAACAGGATCAGTGATCCTTGCTCACTGATCCTGAGCCAACCTCCGTAGTCGTGTGATCTTGCTGGAGAGCAAATTACTTGCGGCGAATGTTCAGCCGCTCGGTGAGGGCCATGTAACGCGGAAAGTCATTCCGGCGAACGTATGCCAACAACCGGCGGCGATGTCCCACCAATTTGAGCAGGCCGCGGCGCGATGATTCATCGTGCCGGTGGGCGCGCAGGTGATCGGTGAGCTGGTTGATGCGATTGGTCAGGATCGCGATCTGAACTTCGGGCGAGCCTGTATCCTTCTCGTGCCGGGAAAACTCCTTCATTAACTCCGTTTTGGTTTCTTTATCGATAGACATGACGTCTGCTAACTCCTTCAACGTAGATTTCCTGAGCAGGTCTCCATACCCGCAGCGATTACGCCGCTGGTAGGGCTAGTCAAGCGGACGAATTATACCATAAACAGGGAAACAGCATGCGGCAGTGATTTTTCATCTGGCTTATCGCGCGGCGCTCAACGCGTGGCTTCGCGCAATCTCTCGCGCAAAGCTGGCTGCATACTCGCTGGAAAGCTGTGCAGGGCATTGCGCAGCAGCCAGGCTGGCTTGGCGTTGTTGGGGATATCCAGCGCCTGGCGCAACAAGAAAGCGGTTTCCGCGGGCAGGCGGCGCGCCAGGCTGCGCACCAGGTCGAGCACATCCTGCTTGAGCTCATCCGGAAGCTGGTAGACCAGCGGCTGCAGGAGCTCGAAAGTCTGCGGCGGCACCTCATGCGGTATGGTATCGACCATGATCGCCAGGGCTGCCAGCCCGGTCTGGCGCAGGGCCTGGCGGCTGCTTTTGATCCAGGCCTCGATTTTCGCCAACAGCGCCTGCGGATGCTGGCGGCGCAGGCCTGCCAGCCCATCGTGCAGGATGGCTTGTTGCAGGCGTGCTTCCGGCTGCTGCGCCAACCAGTCGTCGACCACTTCCAGCAGGGGCCCAGGCGGCGAGGGTGGCAGGCTGCCCAACATTGCGGCAGCCATCAGGCGCAGCTCCAGGTAATCCGCCGCCCAAAGCGCTTTCGCCAGCGCCAGCCCAGCTTGCGGCTGCTGGGCAGCCTGTTTGCAAGCTTCGCGAGTGATGTAGGTATGCAGGTGGCGGGGCGCATTGTAAGCGCGGATCAACGGGCGGGGCGCTCCTGACTGCCCGGCGCGTGCGGTGCGGTCTGAGAAAAACTCTAGCAGCTCCTGCAGCATAGAAACAAAGACCGGCGGTTCGTGAAAGTGTTCCAACAGGCGCCGGGTATCATTTTGCAGGCGCACCAGTTCTACCGCGGGCATAGCTCATCCAACATGCGCGCCGCGGCGTGGGCGTTGGGCGCAAAGCTTAAAAATGAGCGCTGGTTCTCGGGCACGTATTCACCCAGCGCCTGGTAGAACGCTTGCCAGGTCGCCTGCCAGCCAGCGCCGATCAAGATCAGCGGGATGGGGGGGATGGCGGCGGTCAGCAACAGGTTCCAGGTCAGGGCGATCTCGGTCAGCGTTCCCGGCCCGCCCGGTAGTGCAATGGCAGCCTGGCAGGATTCGATCAGGGTTTGTAGACGCTCGAGCAGCGTTTCGCGGCGCACTTCTTCGATCACCCATGGATTGGGCTTGACCGGGCGCCAGGCTTCGATCTGGGCGCAGGTCACGCCGATCACGTGCGCGCCGCTCTCAGCAGCGCCGCGCGACACGGCCTCCATGGCGCCGATATAACCGCCGGTGATCACAGTGTGGCCTCGTTCGCCCAACAACCGACCCAGCAGCAGGGCTTCTTCGTAGCTGGCCTCGCCCGGTTTGGGCTGGGAGCCGCCAAAAACGGTGATGTGCATACTGCCTCTCAATCCCATTTGCGCTGGTAGTTGCGCTTCAGTTTGGCTAATATGGCCTGCTCCAGGTCGATGCCCGCCAGGCTGGCGAGCTGCAGCAAGTACAGCGCCACATCCGCCAGTTCGCCGGCCAGCTCTTCGCGATTCTCCAAGGCCTCATTCCATTGGAAATGCTCCAGCACCTCGGAGGCCTCCAGGTTGAGCGAGATCGCCAGGTTGCGCAGGCTCTGCGGGCGGGGCGAATCTGGCTCGTACCAGCCCATAGCGCGCACGAACTCGTGCATGGCGTCTGTCAGCTCTGCTACGTTCATGCCTCATCCTCCTGCGCCAGTGCCTTCAGCGCGGCCCGGGCTGAGCGAACCTGCTCGGCGTGCCAACCGGCTTCCTCGACCATGCGCTGCAGGTGCGCACGCACCGACTGCTGCTCTTCGTGGCTGAGCCGGGCGAAGGCGCGGCGGATGCGTTGCGGGCGGCGGGAGAGCAGTTCATTCCATAAACTTTCGAGTGTTTCCATAGCTGCACGACCTTTGCGATTGATTGGCCTATTATAGCCACGATTGGGCGGGAGAAGCGGAGGAAGATAAGAAATCGGCTTACCGGATTCTTCACAACAGACCTGGACAGGTCATCCAGGCTTTTTCAGGTAAAATTTACTCAGGAACGCTGCTATGCATGTCATCCTGACCCACGAACAGGCCGATTTTGACGCGGTCGCCTCCCAGCTCGGCGCGCACCTGCTCAACGAGACCGCTGTGCCGGTGCTTTCGCGCAAGCTGAACCGCAACGTGCGCGCTTTTCTGACCTTTTACGGGGCTGACCTGCCTTTCGTGGAGGCGCGCCACCTGCCCAGCCAGCCGGTGCACGCCGTGACGTTGGTGGATACCCAATCGCTGACCAGCATCAAAGGCATGAGCGCCGAGACGCGCGTGCACGTCGTCGATCACCATCCCCTGCGTGATGATTTGCCGCCAGGCTGGGAGATCACCGTCTCGGGCACTGGCGCCAACACCACCGTCTTTGTCGAGGCATTGCGCGACCGGGATGTGCTGCTGGGCAGCGTGCAGGCCACGCTGCTGCTGCTGGGGATCTACGAGGATACCGGCTCCTTGACCTACTCGCGCACCACGGCGCGCGACCTGCGTGCGGCCTCCTATCTGCTGGAGCAGGGCGCCAGCTTACAGATCGCCTCGGACTACCTCAACCACCCGCTCTCCAGCGAGCAGCAGGCGCTCTATGAAATGCTGCGCGCCGCCGCCCAGAGCTATCCGATCAACGAACACACCATTGTGGTGGCGACTGGCGACGCGCAGGGGGTGGACGAGGAACTATCCACCATCGCCCACAAGCTGCGTGATCTGCTCGACCCGGATGCGCTCTTTGTGCTGATCAAAACCCGCAGCGGGGTCCAGATGATTGCCCGTTCGACCTCGGATGACATCGATGTGTCAGCGGTCCTGGCGCAGTTTGGCGGGGGTGGGCACGAGCGCGCAGCCGCAGCCCTGGTCAAAGATATCCCGCTCGAAGCGGTTCTCCAGCGCTTGCTGTCCCTGCTGCCCGAACACGTGCAGCCGGCGGTGCGCGTGTCACAGATCATGTCGCGCGGTCCGCAGATGCTGCGCCAGGATACCTCGGTGCAAGAGGCAGCCCGGCGCATGCAGCGCTATGGCTATGAAGGCTATCCGGTGGTCGATGAGCAAGATCGCCTGATTGGGCTGCTCACCCGCAGGGATGTCGACCGGGCAATCTCGCACAATCTGAAGATCACCGCCGGGCAGTTGATGAACGCTGGCAGCTTCACCGTGCGCCCGGATGATTCGATTGAGCATCTGCAACAAGTGATGACCGACAGCGGTTGGGGACAAATCCCGGTGGTCGATCCGTCCAGCGGGGGGATCATTGGCATTGTCACGCGCACCGATCTGCTGAAAACGCTCACCCCGCGGCCGCGCCTTCCCTCGCGCCGCAGCCTGGCAGAGCGCCTGGAGCAGGCGCTGCCTCCCGGCAGGCTGGCTCTCCTGCGCATCGTCGCTCGCCTGGCGCAGGAGCAACGCACCGCGGTGTACATTGTGGGCGGGTTCGTGCGCGACTTGATCCTGGAGCGCCCCAGCCTGGATTTCGACATTGTCGTGGAAGAAGACGCCATTGCCCTGGCGAAGGCGCTGGCGGCGCGTTACGGCGGGCGGGTGACCAGCCACCTGCGCTTTGGCACCGCCAAGTGGTTGCTGGGGCGCGGCGCTGCCTTCCGCCTGGATCTTTTCAAAGCGGATTGCCCTGAGCTGGCCGATAAGCTGGCGCGCAGCGACCTGCCCACAGCGCTGGATTTTGTCACCGCTCGCACCGAGTTCTACACCCATCCCACGGCCCTGCCCACCGTGGAACGCGGCAGCATCAAGCTGGATCTGCACCGCCGTGACTTTACGATCAATACCCTGGCAGTGCGCCTGGATGGCGCACATTACGGTGAGCTGCAAGATTATTGGGGCGGGCTATCTGACTTGCGTTCGGGCCTGGTGCGCGTGCTGCACTCGCTCTCATTCGTCGATGATCCTACACGCATCTTGCGGGCGGTGCGCTTCGAGCAGCGCTTCGGCTTCCGCATCGAGACGCGCACATTGGAGTTGTTGCGCCAGGCGCTTTCTTTGCTGGATCGCATCTCGGGTGATCGCATTCGCCACGAACTGGACGCGATCCTGGCCGAACCGCGCCTGGCTCAGATCCTGGCACGCCTGGCAGAGCTGGGTGTGCTCACCGCCATCCACCCAGCCCTGGTGTGGGATGAATGGCTGCAGGTGCGCTTGCAGCGGTTGCTATCGCTGGAGGATGAGTCCATGCCTGCCGACTTGCTGCAAGCATTCAACAGCCTGGAGCGCAAGAAACTGCTTTACCTGCTGTGGATGCTGCGCCTGGCGCCCGGCCACGCCGCCAGCCTGATGGCGCGTTTGAAGTTCACCGCCGAGATGCGCAAGCTGGTGCAGTCGGCGGTCGAACTGTGGGGCGAGTTGCCTGCGCTCGCCGGGCAGAAACCCAGCGTGATCACCGCTCGCCTGGACGATGCGCCTCTCCCCGCGCTGGTGGGCGTGTACATTGCCAGTGAAAGTGAGCAGGTGCGGGGCGCGCTGATCACTTACCTGACGCGCTGGCGCAAAATATCCCCGCACACTGATGGGCATGCGCTGCGCGCTCGCGGCTTGCCGCCCGGCCCACGCTATAAAGAGATCCTGCAGGAATTGCGCTCCGCCTGGCTGGATGGCGAGATCCAATCTGAAGAGCAAGAGCAGCTACGCCTGGAGCTGCTCCTGGCACAGGCAATCAGCCGTTGATCAGGTCAGGGCGATGGAAAGCGTTTCGAAGGATCCTCATGCTGCTGCAAGTCTCCTCATCCGCCAGGCCCGACGCGATGACCTGCCGGCTATGGAATGGGAGGGCGAATACACCCATTTCCGCCGCCTGTACCAGGAGGCTTTTGAGAGCGCCCGTATCGGGCATGCGCTGCTCTGGGTGGTGGAGCAGCCCGGCGGTGGGCTGGTAGCGCAAGCTTTTGTGCAGCTCGTTTCATCCCGCAAGGAGCTGGCAGATGGCGTACACCGCGCCTATGTGTATGGCTTGCGTGTGCGCCGTGAGCACCGCCGCAACGGCATTGGCACGCGCTTGATGCAGGCGGTGGAAGCCGATCTGTACCGGCGCGGCTTTCGCCTGGTGTGTTTGAATGTCAGCCGTGATAATGGCGAGGCAAAGCGTTTATATGAACGGCTGGGCTACCGGATCGTAGCGGTTGAAGAGGGACGCTGGTCCTACATCGATGACCGCGGTGTGCGCCAGCACATGCACGAGCCCGCCTGGCGCATGGAAAAGCGCCTCTCAGCTCCGGATGCCTGAAATTTTGCTGCCCCGGTATGTTAAAATATTGTTAGAGTGCCGGCGTGACGCCGTTCAAGTACTTGCAGGCTGGCGCCAGTTGTGCTAAAATGTGGGCTGGGTAGGTCACAGCTAAAGATGCGGTAGCAACGAAAAGTGGGCAGCCCCCACTTTTCTTCTTAGTGAGGGTTAACACATTTTATGCTCTGAGTTGGAGAGCAATTGTATGAAGAACGAGTTTGTCCTGGCATTTAATGAAGTATTGGAAGAGAAGCAGTTGCCGCGCGAGGTGATTCGCGAGGCGTTGCAGGCTGCGATGGTAGCGGCATACCGCAGAGCGGTGGGCGCCTCCAGCGCTCAACTGGTCGAGGCAGAAGTGGACCTCGACACCGGTCGGGTGTCGATCTCAGCCGAGAAAGAAGTCGTGGAAACAGTGCAAGATCCGCGCACCGAGGTTTCCCTGGCAGAAGCCCGCAAGGTCGACGCGCACGCCGAATTGGGCGGCATGGTGGTGGTCGAAACCACGCCGCGCAACTTCGGGCGGGTTGCCGCGCAGACAGCTCGCCAGGTGATCCAGCAACGCATCCGCGAGGCCGAACGCGATGCCCAGATGGAATTTTACAGCAAGCAGGTCGGCGAGATCGTCAGCGGTGTGGTGCAGGCGGTCAATGCGCAGGGAATCACCCTGGGGCTGGATATGAAAGCGGAAGGGATCATGCCGCGCAACCAGCAGGTGCCAGGCGAGCGCTTCCGCGTGCATGATCGCGTGCGCGCCCTGCTCCTGGAGGTCAAGAACCAGGCGCGCGGCCCGCAGATCATTCTTTCGCGCGGCCATCGCAACTTCCTGCGGCGTTTGTTGGAAAACGAAGTGCCTGAAATCTATCACGGCATGGTGGAGATTCGCTCGATCGCTCGCGAACCCGGGCAACGCTCCAAGGTTGCCGTGGCTGCGCTTCAGCCCGGCGTCGATCCCGTGGGCGCCTGCGTGGGCGTGCGCGGCGTGCGCATCCAGGCCATTGTCCGTGAGTTGAACGACGAAAAAATCGATGTCATCGAATGGAACCCCGACCCCGCAGCCTATATCGCCAAGGCGCTCAGCCCGGCGCGGGTCACCGGTGTTTACTTGAACGAGCAGGCCAAGGGCGCTAAGACTGCTACGGTGGTTGTGCCAGAAGACCAGCTCAGCCTGGCCATTGGACGGGATGGGCAGAATGCTCGCCTGGCAGCCAAGCTGACGGCCTGGCGCATCGACATCAAGAGTCTGCCCGAAGCCGCCGCGGACACGCTGCACAAGGTGCAGACGGATGCGGAATACGCTCAAATCCTGGAACAGGAAAGCGATGTGCTGGCGCAGGTCAGCGCCATCCTGGCGAAAAAGGCCGAAGGGCGCCCGGTGATGCCGGAAGAGTACACTGTTTTGAGCCAGTTTGTGGATCGCGTCGAGCGCAGTTTGATCCAGCAGCGCCAGAAGGACCTGCGCGCTGAAGAGTACCGCCAGCGCGTCTCCCAGGTGGACATACCCGAAGAAGCCTATAAAATTCCGCTGGAAGACCTGGGTATTTCGCCGCGCGTGACTACCGTTTTGGGCGGCGCAGGGTACACCACGGTTGGCGACCTGCTGTTGCAATTGAAACTGGACGAGAACGAAGTGCTGCGCCTGAACGGTATTGGGCCGCGCACCATGACCGATATCCAGAACGCTATCGAGAAACTTCAGCAGCAAGGCATTTTGCCAGCGCCGGCAGCGGAGGCCGAAACGGTTGCTGAGGCGGAGGCGGCGCCGGAGGCAGCGCAAGCAGCGGTTGAAGCTGTGGCGACTGAAGCCCTTGCGCCAGCCGTTGAATCCGCAGCCGAGCTGGCAACGGAAGCTGTTACCAGCGAGCTAAGCGAGGGCGAGCTTGTTCTTGAAAGCAAGGTGGTAGAGCGCGAGATTGTAGCCGCCGCCGAAGAGCAGGCTGCAGAAGCGCTTGCAGCGGTTGAGGCGCCAGAGCTGGAAGCTGTAGCTGAAACTGCGGTTACGGCTGCCGAGCCAGTTGAAGAAACCTCTTCGCTGGATGAATTGTTCTCCTTAACGCCAGATGTCATCGATTTCGCCGTCATCGATGAAGACGAAGATGAAGATGAGGAAGAAGCTGGCGGAAAGGGAAAGAAGAAGAAAAAGAAGAAGAAACGATTTGTGGAAGCGGAATACGATCCGGATGCAGATGTTGTGCTTTACAAGAAGAAGCGCAAACGCGGCGACGAGGAATGGGGCGACGATTGGTAGCTCTTTTTCGAGCTACTGCGAGCCCGGTATCGAGTGACAGGTGGCTAAGAAAGAGACCCATCGTAAACACATTCCTCAACGGATGTGCGTAGGCTGCCGCGCGGTGCTTTCGAAGCGCACATTGATCCGTATTGTGCGCACACCACAGGGTGTCGTGGTTGATCCAACGGGTAAACTGGCGGGCAGAGGTGCTTATCTGCACAACCAGCGATCCTGTTGGATGAAAGGAATCAAAGGCGCGCTGGCCCAGGCGTTGCGCGCAGAGATTTCACAAGAAGATATTGATCGCTTGTTGGCTTTTGCTGATACGCTCTCGGACGAGTCCTTCGAAGCACAAGGACCATTGGCATGAATGCGGAGACGCTGCGGCTTCAGTTTATTGACAGTACTGCTGTCTGGAGATGGTCACACTTTTCAGGGGAGCTGGCTGGCTCTTGAATGACCATGAACAGCCAGGAAATCGTGCGATGAACGACTGAACTGCGAGAATCTCTCCATGCCTCTCACGCTCGTGCGGGCGCGGTTTCCATCGGAACAAAGCTTACAGGCTGCAAAAGTATGGAGGTGCCAAATGAGCGAAAACGGGCATGAAAACAAAAGCATAATACTGCCCTCCAGCATCACGGTGCGAGAGCTGGCAGTGTCTTTAGGATCAAGTCCCATTGATATCATCAAAACATTGATGTCGAATGGGGTGATGGCAAACATCAACCAGCAAATTGATTTCGATACGGCGGCTATTGTGGCTGCTGAAATGGGGTTTGAAGCCAGCCTGGAGACCATAGCAGAAGAAATCAAAGAGGACCTGGGGGAGGTGCCTCTGTGGCGGCAGGTGATCATGAATGAAGACCCTGCCAAGCTGGTGCCGCGCCCGCCCGTTGTCACCATCCTGGGTCATGTCGATCACGGTAAAACCACGCTGCTGGATGCCATTCGCCACACCAATGTGGTGGAGGGCGAGGCCGGCGGCATTACCCAGCACATTGGCGCCTACCAGGCAGAGCATAATGGCAGGCTGATCACTTTCCTGGATACGCCTGGTCATGCCGCGTTCACCGCCATGCGCGCTCGCGGCGCGCAGGGCGCGGATGTGGTGGTGCTGGTGGTGGCAGCCGATGATGGCGTCATGCCGCAAACGCGCGAAGCCATCGCTCATGCCCGCGCTGCCAAGGTGCCGATCGTTGTGGCAGCGAACAAGATCGATAAACCCAATGCCGACCTGGACCGGCTCAAGCAGCAGCTCGCAGAAGTTGGCCTGGTGCCGGACGACTGGGATGGCGATACCATTGTGGTGCCTCTCTCGGCGAAGCGCAAAATTGGCCTGGATGACTTGATGGAGGCGATCTTGCTGGTAGCTGACAACCTGGAAATCCTGGCGAACCCGGACGGGCAGGTGTTAGGTACGGTGATCGAAGCCGAGCGCGATCGCACGCGCGGTCCACTGGCGACGCTGCTGGTGCAAAACGGCACGCTACAAGTTGGCGATGTGGTCATCGCAGGCAATACGTATGGGCGCTTGAAAGCCATGTTTGACAATCGTGGCCGCCGTGTGCGCAAAGCCGGGCCTTCGACGCCAGTGTCTGTAATGGGACTGAGCGATGTGCCCGAGGCGGGTGACATTTTCCGCACCGTGGAGAACGAACGCGATGCGCGCAGTATCGTGGCAGAGCGCATTCAACAGCAGCGCGAATCGACCCGCGCCCAGCGCAATACGATGACCCTTGAGCAGTTGTTCGATCGTTTCCAATCGGGAGATGTGCGCGAGCTGCCGCTGATTATCAAGGCCGACGTGCAAGGCTCATTGGAGCCGATCATCCATGAAGTGAATGAATTGGGCAAAGGCGACATTAAGATCAATATTCTGTATGCTGAAACCGGAAATATTGGTGAAAATGACGTCATGCTGGCTTCGGCATCCAAGGCGATTGTGATTGGCTTCAATGTGCAGGCTGATACCGCCGCCCGCCGACTGGCAGATTCTGAGGGCGTTGATATTCGCCTGTATGATATCATTTACCGATTGACCGAGGACCTGGAAAAAGCGCTCAAGGGTATGCTGGAGCCGGAAGAAAGGCAAGTTGTCATCGGTCACGCCCAGGTGCGCGCCGTGTTTCGCATTTCGAAGCTCGGCAATGTTGCTGGATGCCTGGTGACGAGTGGAGAGCTGCGCCGCAACGCTTACATTCGCGTCTTGCGCAATGGCAGCGTGGTACACGAAGGCCCGATCGGGTCGCTCAAGCACTTGCAAGAAGATGTGCGCGAGGTGCGCACTGGCTTTGAGTGCGGCGTTTCGGTAAAACAGTTTGATGACTTTAAAGTTGGCGATGAGCTGGAGTGTTTCGTCACCGAAAAGGTAGCAGTTGCCTGAGGCAGGTCTTGGCAGGCATGTCTCTGTGCAAGGGCAGTGTGCACTGCCTTTGGAAAGATGGCTTGGAGAGAAACACGTGGTATCAAAATTGCGCTTACAGCGCATTTCGGACCGGTTGAGAGAAGAGCTGTCGGAGATGCTCATTCAGGATATCTCCGATCCGCGACTGTCTGGTATCTCGGTAACCGAGGTGAAAGTGGATCGCGAGCTGGCCTTTGCAGATATCTACATCTCTGCCTTTGAGGGCTCTGAGCGAGCGAAGGAAGTGCTGGAAGGACTGCAACATGCCCAGGGGTTTATTCGCCGGGAACTGTCACAGCGGGTAGAACTACGCACCTTCCCTCGGCTGCGCTTTCATTGGGATCCGACCTACGAGCGCGCCGAGCACATCGAGCGCTTGATCGCTTCGTTGCAAAATGAAGAGGGCGATAACCCCGCTGAGGACCCTCCAAATGATTGATACGGTGGTCGCCTCTGCGGGTGCAGCCCTGCACCAGGCGCAGCGCATCTTGCTGGCCTCTCACATTCGTCCGGATGGCGACGCGATCGGCTCGTTGTTGGGCATGGGATTGGCGTTGGCGGCGGCTGGTAAACAGGTGCAAATGGTATCGAGCGATGGTGTGCCATCCAGCTTGCAGCATCTGCCAGGAAGTGAGCTGATCGCCTACCGCGCTCAGGGTGATTTCGACATGCTGGTGGTGCTGGACAGCTCAGACCTGAGCCGCGTGGGCTCAGCGCTGAATGGTTACCGTGAACCCGATCTTAATATCGATCACCACGTGACCAACCTGAACTTTGCGCGCTTGAACCTGGTGGATACCTCTGCCGCGGCAACAGCCGAGATGCTGGCCATCCTGCTGCCCCGGTGGGGTTTTCCCCTGGACCAGGCCTCGGCCAGCGCTCTGCTGACGGGTATGATCACGGATACGATCGGTTTTCGCACCTCCAATATCACCCCCAGGGTGATGCGCACTGCGGCTGGGCTGATGGAGCTTGGCGCTGATCTCAGCGCGCTGTATTTTCAAGCGCTGACCCAGCGCAGCTTCGAAGCCATGCGCATGTGGGGAGCTGGCTTATCCAAGTTGGCGCGCCAGGATGGCGTGGTGTGGACTGTGATTAGCCTGGAGGATCGCAAGCATGCCGGTTATAGCGGTCGTGATGACGCTGACCTGGTGAATATCCTCTCGGCCATTAAAGGTGCGCAAATCTCGGTGATTTTTGTTGAACAACCGGACAATCGGATTAAAATAAGCTGGCGCGCTCAGCCGGGTTTGGATGTGAGCGCCTTGGCGTTGCGTTTTGGGGGGGGAGGCCACCCGGCGGCCTCCGGAGCGGAAATTGAAGGTGCCTTGATCGAGGTACAGAATCAGGTATTAGAAGAGACGATTCAACTTCTGCGCCAACATCATCCAATCGTTTCGGAGAGTAGTCAATGACAGATCAAATGCAAAACGCAGTATCGGGGGTATTGGTTGTCGACAAGCCCATCGGCATGACCTCCCACGATGTGGTTCAGGTCATTCGCCGGGGAACCGGCATCCGTCGTGCAGGACATACCGGGACGCTCGATCCGCGCGCCTCAGGTGTGCTGGTGGTGCTGGTCGGTCCTGCGGTTCGCCTGAGCGAATATGTTTCAGCGTCCGATAAGCGTTACCAGGCGACTATTCGGCTGGGCAGCTCCACGGATACCTACGATGCAGATGGAACATTCACTTCGAGCGAAGTTTCCGTGGATGACATCACGGAAGACCGCTTCGTCGAGGTGCTTGAGAAATTTATTGGTGAGATTGTGCAAGTGCCACCGCCGTATTCTGCGGTGAAGGTCAAGGGGAAAAAAGCTTACGAAATGGCGCGCCAGGGCGAGGATGTCAACCTGGAACCGCGCACCATCCAGGTCTACAGCCTGGAGGTGTTGGAGTGGGCGCCGCCGGAAGTGGTCATTGACGTTTACTGTTCATCCGGCACGTACGTGCGCTCGCTGGCACACGACTTGGGCAAAGAGCTGGGCTGCGGCGCTCACCTGGTTGGGCTGCGGCGCACTAAAAGCGGCCGGTTTACGCTGCGGGATGCCGTGCCGCTCCGCCGCCTGCAGGAATCCTTCGACGCTGGCGACTGGTACCGCCACCTGATCCCCGCGGCTGAAGCCCTGGCCGATTGGCCCGCCATCGAGCTGGATGCCGATGAAGTCGAGCTGGTGCGCCATGGGCACCGTGTAGCAGGCGCATCCAATGAGAAGGGCAAAGCGCGCGCCGTCAGCCAGCAGGGCGACCTGGTGGCGCTGATGGAATACGATCATGAGACCGGCGAGTGGCAGCCGCGTAAGGTGTTTTTCTCCTGACCGCCGCTGTCTATGCAACACTACCGCTCCTTAGATGATCTGCGCCTGCAAAACACCTGGCTGACCATTGGCTCGTTTGATGGTTTGCACCGCGGTCACCAGGCGATCGTCCAAACGCTGGTGCGGGAGGCGCATCGCGCCGGGGGTAAGGCAGCGGTGCTCAGTTTCTACCCACACCCGGCTGTGGTGCTGGGCCGGCGCAATGACCCGCTTTACCTGACCACACCCCAGGAGCGGGTGGAATTGCTGGCGGGGTTGGGGGTCGACCTGGCAATCACCTATCACTTCACCCGGGAAACCGCGGCTCTGTCGGCGCAGGAATTTATGCAGATGCTCAAGCAGCATCTGGGATTGCGCGCCTTGTTTGTGGGTGAAAACTTCGCCCTGGGACGCGGCCGAGAGGGGAATGTCCTCCGGTTGCGCGAGTTGGGAAGGGAGATGGATTACCACGTCGAAGTGATCCCTCCTGTCACTGAGGGTGAGCAAATCATTTCCTCCACCTGGTTGCGGCGTACTCTCGAGCAAGGGGATGTGACTATGACCCACCGCCTGCTGGGGAGACCCTTTAGCCTGTGGGGCAGCGTGGTACCCGGTGATGGTCGTGGGCGCACGATCGGCATTCCCACGGCCAACATCGCGGTGTGGCGCGAACGACTGGTGCCGCGCTCCGGCGTTTATGCGTGTCGGGTGGCGCTTGGCGAGCAGGTGCACCGGGCGGTTGCCAATATTGGCACACGACCCACTTTCGACCATCACGCCACCCGCCAACATGTCGAAGCGCATCTGTTGGATTTTGATCAAGACCTGTACGGCAATCGCTTGCGCCTGGATTTTATTGAGCGCCTGCGCGACGAGCAGCGTTTTCCCGGTGTACAGGCTTTGCTGGAGCAAATTCACAAGGATATTGAGCAGGCGCGAGCGATCCTGGCTTAACCTTCGTTTTCGAGCAGTTGCAGCACTGCCCGGTTTGCCAGGTAGGCAGCCAACGCTGCTCCGACCACCAGCCAGGGAGCGCCCAAAAACACGCTGACCAGGATCATCCCCAGGCTGAGTGTTGCGCCAAAACCGAAAGCGAACCCCGGCTGACGCGCCCACAGGACCAGGCTGTTGCGGTACGCGACGCGCAGCCGGCGGTCGCTTTGCTCCATCAACAGCGGCAGGGCGTACAGTTGCAGCAAGCCCCATACCCAGGCCAGGCTGATAAAGACGCCTTGCACCCAGATCGACCAGGACTGTTCATATTGCGCATAGAAACCCAGGTTCGAGGCTACGATGGCAAGAACTGCCAGGTTCACAGCCGCCCAGCGCAGCGCCAGCCACACATCGCGCCGCATTCCCTGCCAGAAGACGCCCCAACTGCCGCTGCCTTCGTGCGCCAGGTGATTCGCAGCCGCAAACAACGCCAGGGTCGCTGACGGAGCGGTGATCACCGGCAGGCACAGCAGCAGCCAGGCAATATTCAGCGCCAGCAGATCGAAGAACATGTGGAAAGAGTCCACCAGCCAGTCGAAGAGCAGGCGCAAGAAATTTCCCATAAGACGATTATAATAGCCAAATTAGCGATAAGTTGGCCGCATTCGTGAGCCATCAGAACAAAAGGGAGGGCCGCGATGAGACAATACCTGGATTTGATGCAGCATGTGCTGGATAACGGCGTTCCAAAGAGCGACCGCACCGGCGTGGGCACGCTCTCGCTTTTTGGCTACCAGATGCGTTTTGATCTGCAGCAGGGCTTCCCCTTAGTGACCACTAAGAAGCTGCACATGAAGTCCATCATCCACGAACTTCTGTGGTTTCTACAGGGCAGTACCAATGTGCGCTACCTGCAAGAGAACGGGGTGCGCATCTGGAACGAGTGGGCAGACGAAAATGGCGAACTGGGCCCGGTGTACGGCGCCCAATGGCGCGCCTGGCCCACCGCCAATGGCGAGACGATTGATCAGATCAGCTCGCTCATCGAGCAAATTCGCACCAATCCCGCCTCGCGCCGGCTGATTGTCAGCGCCTGGAACGTTGGCGAGATTCCAAAGATGGCGCTGCCGCCCTGCCATGCTTTCTTTCAGTTCTACGTGGTGGATGGGAAGCTCTCTTGCCAGCTCTACCAGCGCTCGGCGGATGTTTTCCTGGGTGTGCCCTTCAACATTGCCTCTTATGCTCTGCTGACGATGATGGTCGCCCAGGTGTGCGATCTGATGCCTGGGGATTTCGTGCACACGTTTGGCGATGTGCACCTGTACCTGAACCACCTCGAACAGGCGCGCCTCCAACTCACCCGCCAGCCATATCCGCTGCCCTCCATGCATCTCAACCCTCGGGTGCGTTCGATCTTTGATTTCAGGTATGAAGACTTCGAGCTGAGCAATTATCAAGCCCATCCGCACATCAAGGCAGAGGTTGCGGTGTGATCGTTTCATTGATCGCCGCCCTCGACGAGGCGAACGGCATTGGCTGGCAGGGAGGGCTTCCCTGGCGTTTGCCGGCAGACCTGCGGCGCTTCAAGCGCCTCACGATGGGGCACCATCTCATTTGTGGTCGCAAGACCTACCAGTCGATTGGGCGACCTCTGCCCGGGCGGACGATGATTGTTGTCACCCGCCAGAAAGATTTCCAGGCGCCGGGCTGCCGCGTCGTGCATTCCTTAGATGCCGCCCTGGCGCTGGCGGAAGCGGCGGGTGAGGAAGAGGTCTTCGTTATTGGCGGCGCAGCGCTGTACGCGGCCGCCCTGCCGTACGCCAGGCGCATGTATTTGACGCGCGTGCACGCTGTGCTGCCAGCGGACGTGCATTTCCCTGAGTTTGATGAAGGGCAGTGGAGCATCGTGGAGCAGGAAGCGCTGCCTGCCGATCGGGATAATCCGCACCCAACATCCTTCTTCAAGCTGGTGAGAAACTGAGAGGGATTTTGTTGGGGGAGTAACTTATGCACCTTATCCACGCACCAGGAGTGACACGAACACTGCTGCAGCGTGCTCCAGGCTTGATGTTGACGATCTTTCTGCTGATCAATTTGACCAGTGCCTGGAACCTGACGCTGACCTACGACGAGCCGGAACACCTGCGTTATGGGAAACAGATCCTGTCGCTGAATTCGGACCGCTTTGACGACAGCAAGATGCCGTTCTCGGCGCTGAACGCGCTCCCTGGGCGGCTGGCCGAGTACCTACCCGGAGGCTGGCTGCATTCAGCGCTTGGAGCGACGATCACCGCCCGGTTTGCGACAGTGTTGTTCAGTGCGCTGGTGGGCGTTCTGGTTTTCCGATGGGCACGGGAATTGTACGGAGAAGTCCCGGCGTTGTTCGCTCTCTTCTTCTATGTCTTCGAGCCGAACATTACCGCTCATTCGCAACTGATCACTACCGATATATACGCCACAGGAATGGCGCTGGCGAGCCTTTTCACCTTCTGGCGATTCTGCCTGTACAGGGATTGGAAGCATTTATTCTACTTCGGGCTGACCCTTGGGTTAGCACAACTGGCGAAGTATACGTCAGTGTTTCTTTATCCGCTGCTGCCGCTGATGCTGCTCGCTTATGATGCGCCGGATCTGAAAGTTTGGATCGAGCGCCGTGACGGAGCATCTTTGAAGCGCTATCTCTACCGCACGTTCCTGTTCGCACTCACTGCAGGATTGATCAGCCTTCTGGTCATCAATGCAGGTTTTCTTTTCAACCGCACGCTGACGCCGCTGGGCAGTTATCGATTCCGATCGCAGTTATTTGCAGAAAACCAGGCCCGGCTTCGGGCACTGAAAGACTTTCCCGTTCCGCTGCCCTATCCCTACCTGGAGGGATTGGATTACGTGCTCTATCGCGAACGCACCGGTCAAGGGTATGGAAATATCTATCTATTGGGTGAGCTGAGCGCAGCAGGTTTTAACAATTACTACTTGATTGTTTTCCTCTACAAGGCTCCTATTCCACTGCAGCTGGCCCTTTTGCTCTCTCTCCTCTTGTTTTTCACCGGAGACAAGAAGCGCAGTTTCCGTCAGCGGGAGCTGTTCTTACTCGCGCCGGCGGTCTACCTGTTCGCATATTTTAATTTCTTTAACCGTGCCCAGCTTGGCGTTCGATTTCTATTGGTGATCTTCCCATTTTTGATCCTCTTTTGCGCAGGTTTGTTGCAAGGCTGGCAAAGATTTGGCCGACGGCACTGGCTGGTTATCAGCGGGCTGGCAGGCTATCTGATGATAACCAGCCTGAGCTATTTTCCGCATTACATTCCGTACTTCAACGAGCTGATGCCCGACCGGCGCCAGGCATACAAAATCCTGGCCGATTCGAACCTCGATTGGGGGCAGGTGGGCTGGTATATCAGCCAATACCGAGAGCTTCATCCCGATACGATCATCGATCCACCGCTCCCAACCGCGGGAAGGGTGGTGGTGAGCGCAAACAACCTTGTCGGTATCACGGCAAAGCCTGAGACATTCAGGTGGTTGCGCGAAAACTTCGAACCGGTGGACACGGTGGCGTATGCTTATCTGGTCTACGAAATCGACCCCGAGCAGTTGAGGAACGTGGTTGATAGATCGTCTCCGTAGACCTGCAGACTCACCCGGCAGTATCGTTCGCGATTGCCCTTCCACCACCTTCCGACGCTGGTGCACGGTGAACGTGGACACTGGTTTCGCCCCAGCGCGTCCGGCGTTGATAACGTATAATACCCGTCTATGGTAAGAAACCCGTTTCGCCGCAGCCTCCCCGCTCTGCTGGTCTTCCTGGTGCTCCTGGTGCTCAGCTTCGGTCTGATGATTCCCTGGCTGGGTTTTTACTGGGACGACTGGCCAATTGTGCTGGCGAGCCGCCTGCAGGGGGTGGGCGTCTTCTGGGATTACTACCGCCTGGAACGCCCCTTTTCGGCCTGGACCTATCTGGTTACGATCCCATTCCTGGGCACCCAGCCGCTGACCTGGCACATCTTCACCCTGCTGCTGCGCTGGCTGACGGTAGCGGGCATGTGGTGGTGCTTGAAGCTGGTATGGCCTGAGCACGCCCGCCAGGCGGTATGGGCGGCGCTGCTTTTTGCCGTCTACCCGGTGTTCACCGACCAGCCGGTGGCGCTGGCATTCTCCCAACACTGGATTTGCTTTGGTTTGTATTTTCTCTCATTGGGTTTGATGTTGCAATCGGTGCGCCGCAGGCAAGGCTGGTTATGGCTGAACGGAATTGCTCTAGCGGCTTCAGCCGTGCACATGCTGACGATGGAGTATATCTGGGGGCTAGAGCTGCTGCGCCCGCTGATATTGTGGATCGTCCTCGCCGACAGTTACCCATCTTGGAAGGGTCGCCTGCGACAGTGGCTCAGGCTGTGGTTGCCTTACCTGCTGGTCTTTTCCCTGGCGCTGGGCTGGCGGCTGGCGTTTGCTGATGACCTGGCCCAGGCTAATCGTCCGCAACTATTATCCGCCCTGCTCGCCAGCCCATTCACAACCAGCGTACAGCTCTTACAGGTCAGCTTGCAGGATATGGTCAACAACCTGGTAGGGGCGTGGTACCAAACCATCAATCCGGTAGATCTGGAGCTGGCTGATCTCACTGTACTGGCTTCCCTGGCGCTTGGGGTTGTGACAGCGGGCTTGACTTTCTGGTTCTTAAAATGCCTGGATGGAGGATCTCCAGCCGCTGAGCGAGCCACGCTCCCTCAGGATGATAAGCCCGATGGATGGGTGCGGCAAGCGCTGCTGGTGGGGCTGCTCGGCGCGCTGCTGGGTCCGCTGCCGGTGTGGTTGATCGAACGCCAGGCGCTGGTCGGGCTGCACAGCGGGCGTTTTGCGCTGGCGGGGATGTTTGGTCTGAGCATCTTGATCGTTGCCTTGCTGGAGTGGTTCACACCTCGCCGGATTCAAAAGATGGCGCTTCTGGCGGTGTTGGTTGGCCTGGCAGCAGGGTTTCACCTGCGCAATGCGGTCACTTACTATCGCTCCACGCTGCGCCAGAACGATTTTTACTGGCAGCTCTACTGGCGTGCGCCCTACATCCTGCCAAACACCGCCATCCTGTCTGCAGACGAGTTGTTTCCCTATGTTGGGCGCAACCCCACCGCGGTGACGCTCAACCTGCTCTATCCGCAGCCTTATGGCATCCGCCAGGTGGGCTACTGGTTCCTGGAGCTGTTTCACGATATCGGCCCAGCGGTGGTGTCGCGATTGGGGCGTGGGCGCACCTTCACACCTGAGTTTCGCACCTTCAGCTTCCGCGGCTCCAGCCTGGACAGCCTGGTGATCTATTACAAGCCTGGCGCTGGGCGCTGCCTGTGGGTGCTTTCACCCGAGGATGTCGACAACCCAGAGCTGCCGGAGATCACCCGCCAGGCGCTGCCAGTTTCGAACCTGAGCCGCATCCAGGCGCAACCTGCCGCCGGGGAATACCCGCCCACCGACTTATTCGGGCGTGAGCCAGCGCATGGCTGGTGCTACTACTACCAGAAAGCCGAGCTGGCTCGCCAACAAGGCGACTGGCAGGCGATCGTTCAGCTCGGCGAGCAGGCCGAGAATGGCGGGTATCGCGCTGGGAATGGCCATGAGCGCTTGGTGTTCATCGAAGCCGAGGCGCGCACCGGCGATTGGCAGGCCGCCCTGCAGCACAGCGCAGAGGTGTTTGCTGCCGATAACGATCTCGCCCCGCGGGTGTGCCGCTTGTGGGAGCGAATCGCGGCAGACGCGCAGATTCCCCCGCCCCAGCTTCCGTTGCTGGAAAAGCTGCGCAGCGAGCTATCCTGCCAGGCTGCGCCTTAACTCGCTCTCGCCTGTGTTTTTAGCAATCCCTGATGACCGCCATTCGCTCTGTGAGGTGAGGCGATCAGGTTTACCGTCCCTTCATTCAGAATCACCCGCAGGATCTGCTCCCCGATCTAAAATCGGGTCTATACTGATGCTGATAGCGCGCTGCGCTCCTTCTCCGCGTCGATTAAAAGGCAGGCAAATAATGAAGTTACATACGGTATTCGCTCTGGTCGTGCTGTGCGCTGGCCTGGTTTCTTGTTCACCCGCCGCGCCAACCTCGCCGTCAGGCAGTCCAACACCCGTTCCAGCCACGGCAACCTCGGCCCCACTGCCGCCATCCCCGACGGCTATCCCACCCTCGCCCACCGCCGAAACGGTTGAGCAAGGCGTCCAACCCGGCGATGAAGTCCAGGGCATGCGACTTGTGGCAGCAGCCGATGAGAGCGGCGTGTCCACCAACATCTGGGATTACTGCGATCCTATCGTCAGCGACGTTCGCGATACCCGGATACGGAATTGTGATGTGCCGGCATTCGAGGCGCTGTTCATCGGCAATGGGGTGGGTGTCCTTGCCTCAGCCAACACGGCTGCAGAGTTAGATGCGAACTGGTCGGCGCTCCACTGGAAGCTCTATCTCGACGATCAACCCATCGATCTGCCCGCCTTCGGGCCGATCGATGTGTGGGGAGGTACCTTCCGCTTGTGGAACGTGGTCATCGAAAAGCCCACCCTGGGCAAGCATACCCTGCGTTACGTGGTCGCCACCAGCCCGGAATTCCTTGACCCCGGGGAGGCTACCTGGGCTTTCACGATTAAAGAGCTGTCTGAATTTCCCGAGCTCAGTGTTCAGCTCCCACCCCAGCCCACGCCCATGCCAGCGCCCAGCCAGCCGCCTTCCTTGGGCAGCGGCGGTTTGCCGTGGTGGAACGATCGCATCTTTTATGAAGTCTTTGTGCGCAGCTTCAAAGACAGCGACGGCGATGGCATTGGTGATCTGCAAGGATTGATTTCTCAGCTCGATTACCTGAACGACGGCAACCCCGAAACCGGTGATGACCTGGGCGTCACCGGCTTATGGCTGATGCCGGTGGCCCAGTCGCCCAGCTATCACGGCTATGATGTCACCGATTACAAAACCATCGAGGCGGATTACGGCAGCAATGAGGATTTCAAACAGCTCATGGCCGAAGCGCACCAGCGCGGCATGGTCATCATCGTCGACCTGGTGATGAACCACACCTCCAGCGAGCATCCCTGGTTCCTCGAGTCGCAAAATCCAGGCTCTGAATACCGTTCCTGGTACATTTGGGATGACAGCCCCATTCCCTTTCCCAGCCCGTGGGGCTCGCAGGTCTGGCATCCGCTGGGCGATAGCTATTATTATGGCTTGTTCTGGGAGGGTATGCCCGACTTGAACTACCGCAACGGCGATGTCACCCAGGCCATGCGCGATGTGATCCAGTTCTGGTTAAGAGACATGGGTGTGGATGGCTTCCGCCTGGATGCTGTCCGTCACCTGATCGAGGATGGCGCCATTCAGCAGAACACACCTGAGACGCACGCCTGGCTGCAGGATTTCTACCGTTTTGTGCACACCCTCTCGCCGCAGGCGCTGACCGTGGGCGAGGTGTGGGATACCAGCGCCGCGGTAGCGCCCTATATTGGCGACGAGGTGGACTTTTGCTTCGAGTTCGACCTGGCGACAGCTATCCTGGAGGCTGCCAAGAGGGGTGAGAATAATCAACTGGTGACCGTGCAACAGCGCGTGCTGGAAACCTACCCGCGCGGGCAGTACGCTTCCTTTTTGACCAACCACGACCAGAACCGGGTGATCAATCACTTGTTGAAGAATGTCGACCAGGCGAAGATTGCTGCCACGCTGCTGCTGACCAACCCGGGCGTGCCTTTTATCTACTATGGCGAAGAGATTGGCATGCGCGGCGTCAAGCCGGACGAGCGCATCCGCACGCCGATGCAGTGGGATAGCTCAGCCAACGCCGGTTTCACCAGTGGCACACCCTGGGAAGCCCTGAACAACGATGCCAGCACCGTCAATGTGGCCGTGCAGGCAGAGGATCCGCACTCGCTTCTTTACCACTACCGCGGACTATTGCACCTGCGCGCAGAGCATACCGCCCTGCGCACCGGCGAGATGGCGCTGGTGAAAAGCAGCACCACCCAGGTGTACGCCTTCCTGCGCTATGATGACAGCGAGGCCTTGCTGGTGCTGGTCAACCTCGCATCCGAGCCGGTCAGCAGCTATGAGCTGTCTCTGGCAGACGGCCCGTTGCAGGGCAGCCCAGGGGCGACGCTGCTATTCGGTGAGGGACAGGCGATTGCTCCGGTGTCGAACGCCTCTGGCGGCTTCCAGGCGTATATGCCGCTGCCCGAGCTGGCCCCGCACGGCAGCTATATCCTCCGGCTGGCAACCGATGGCGAGTGAAGCACAGCTCCCTGGTCAGGCGGGTGTGTAAGCGAAGTCCAGGATCGTCGGCTTGACCAGGCGGGCGAAATCCTCGAACGCTATCTGCACCAGCTCAGTGTGTGTGCCAGCGCAGAAGGCAATTTCGATCTCATCGCTGAGCGTCTGGGCGGCATAGACGGGTATGCCATACAGGTTGCCAAAGGGCGGCATCGCGCCAACCTGGCAATCCGGGAAACGAGCCTTCATTTCGCTTTCACGCGCCAGCTCGATAGTCTGCGCGCCGGTCAGCTCGCGCAGCCGGTTCAGGTGCACGCGCTGCGAGGCCGGCAGCACCGCCATCGCCAGCTTGCCATCCAGCTTGACCATCACGGTCTTGGCAAGCTGCTTGCCGGAGATGTGCGCCGCGGCGGCGATCTCTTGCGCGGTGTAGACAGGGGTGTGATGTTCGACCACGCGATAGTTGACATGCTGGTTGTCCAAGAACTCTGTCAATTTACTGGCAGGCATGATCCCTCCTTTCACCGGTGGGCGAATCGATCGTCACTTTCAGTATAGAGAAAGAAGAAGCGCGGGTCAAGCATGATTCGCCAACCTTCGGACAACCACCATTTTACGGGTCATGGCGAGCCCCGCCGGGACGTGGCAATCCCCTGGACGATCGCGGAGATCACTTCGCTGTCGCTGGCGAGGAACACCGTGTCAGAATAATGGTCCGAGCGATTATCTGAACTTGAGCGAATCGCTGCCCACGGTCATTCCAGGTGGGGTCAAGCGCCTGTCACTCGCTCTGCGGGAGTCCTCGCTGCGCTCGACATCGTCGTCATGTGACCCCGGATATGACCAGCGGCACTGCCAAATATGACCACCGGCGCGTAAGATAGGCACAGTTGGAACACCAACACCAAAGTCTATCGAGTGAGTGAATGAAAGGAAATTCCCATGAAAACCTCTCGCAAGTTTCTCGCCATCTTCAGCCTGGTGCTGCTGGCCTCGCTGGTTTTTGCACCGGCAGCGCTGGCATTTGATGGGCGCAGCGGCGACCGCATTGTGATCGGCGCCAATGAAGTGATCAATGACGACCTGTACCTGGCTGGCACGGAAGTGATCGTTGATGGCACGATCAACGGCGACCTGATGGTCGCGGCCCGGGATGTGATCATCAATGGCACCGTCACCGGCGATTTGTGGGTTGCCGGGCGCAGCGTGACCATCAACGGCGCGGTGGGCGACGATCTGTTTTCTGGCGCGGCTGTTGTCACATTGGGCTCTGAAGCGCGCATCACCGACGACGCTTTCGGAGGCGCAGGCAGCGTTGAGAGCAAGGCTGGCAGCCAGGTCGGCGGGTCCTTCTTGATCGGCGCAGGCCAGGCGCTGCTCTCCGGCGATATCGCTGAAAACCTGATGGCAGGCGCAAGCCGCATCCGCCTGGAAGGCGCTGTCGGCGGCGACGCCTCGCTGGGCGTGGACAGCCATGACAATTACTGGTCGCCGTCCTTTTATCTTGGTCCAGACACCCCGGCCATGCCGTCTGTGCCATCGGGCTTGACCTTCGGTGAAGGCGCCAAAATCTCTGGCAGCCTGGAATACACCAGCCCCGCGCAACAGAGCGTGCCCTCCAGCGTTTCTACCCAGGTGCAGTACCGGCAGCCTCCGGTCGACGCCCAGGTATCGCGCGAGATCAGCCGCAACGATGGTGTGGCCTCCAGCCTGCTGGACAACGTGCGCCGCATGATCGCCCTGCTGGTGGTCGGACTGCTGGTCGCCTGGCTGTTCCCCGCCTGGATCCTGGCGCCCGCTCGCCGGCTGGTAGAGCGCCCACTGCCCTCCTTCAGCGTTGGCCTGCTTGGCCTGGTCGCCTTCCCGGGACTGTGGCTTGTAGCGCTGGGCCTGATCATCCTGGTGGCAATCATTTTCGGCGCCCTGACGCTGGGCGGTCTGCTGGGCAGTTCGCTGGCCCTGGGTCTCTCCGGGTTGGGCGCCGTGACGGTGCTCTTCTTCCTGATGCTCGGTTACCTGCCGCAGGCGATCGTCGCCTACATCGGCGGGCGTTGGATGCTGCAGCGCTTGAGCCCTGCCTCGGCAGATAACCGCTACTGGGCCACGGTGGTGGGATTGATCGTGCTGGCTGTGCTGATCTCGCTGCCCATCGTCGGCGGTCTGCTGCAGCTTCTCGCCATACTGGTTGGCCTGGGCGCCATCCTCCTGGTGCTGTGGGACAAGCGCCCCCAGCCAGCTCCTGCCGCAGTGCAGGCCTGATCCCCTCTTTGGTTGGGGGAGCGATCGGAAACCGATCGCTCCCCCACTTTTATGGTTTAATGGACACATGCGTCACACCAGCCAAAACACATTGCTCAACCTGACCGCTTACTTAACCACCGCCGGCGCGGCGGCTGGCGCTGTGCTGCTGGTGGACCGCATCTTGCTGCGCTGGCAAGTGATCCTGCTGCTGGGGGTCTTCGCTGCCCTCCACAGCCGGTTGCCAGCCGAAGATGGCGAGGCGCACGCGCTGCGCACGGCAAACCTGCTGATCGGCGCCCAGGCGCTGATTGTGGGCTACCTGGCGGCGGTCACCAGCGTGGGGTTTTCGCTGCTGGTCTTGTTCTTCATCTTGAGCGTCAGCGCCGCGCTCTACAACCCGCTGCGCGGTCTGTTGCTGTGGATTGGCGCCTTCACGGTTTTCACGGCCTGGTATCTGCTCCGGCTTGGTGGTTGGGCAGGCGTCGCGGGTGGGCTGGCAACCTACACCGGTGGGTACCTGTTCTTCGGCTTTGTCACGCTGGCGCTCAGCGCAGCGCGCCGGGCGCAGGCAACCAGCGAGCGTTTGCTGGTCGAGTTGCGAGCCAAAAACGTGCAGCTCGAAGAATACGCCGGGCAGGTGGAGACGCTGGCGGCGGTGGAGGAGCGCAACCGGCTGGCGCGGGAGGTGCACGATACGCTCGGTCACCGCCTGACCAGCACCGCGGTGCAGCTCGAGGCTGCCGAGCGCCTGGCGGCGCGCGACCCCGCTAAAACCGCTGAGCTGGTTAGCATTGCGCGCCAACAGGTGCGCGAGGGACTGCAGGAGCTGCGCCAGACAGTCGGTCGCTTGCGCGCCCCGCTGGAGATCGAATTGTCTCTGCCGCAAGCGCTCACCCGCCTGGTGCAGGGATTCCAGGCCGCCAGCGAGCTACAGGTGCACCTGGAGTTGCCCGAGACGATGTGCGAAACCACACCTTCCCAGCGCCTGGCGATCTACCGCGCCGCCCAGGAAGGCTTGACCAATGTGCAGCGCCACGCCCAGGCCAGGCAGGCCTGGTTGCGCCTGGGGTGCGAGCCGGGCGAATTGCGCCTTGAGCTGCGCGATGATGGGATAGGTGTCTCGGGGAACCCATCACCCGAAACCATAGGCTTTGGCCTGCGCGGGCTGCGCGAGCGCGCCGTTGCCCTGGGGGGCTACCTGGCGCTGGAAACTGTGGAAGGCGGCGGCAGCCGACTGGTGATGCGCCTGCCGCGAGCTGATACCTCTAAAACACCGCGAGGAAACGATGGAAAACATCCGCCTGCTGATCGTTGACGACCAGCGCCTGATGCGCCAGGGGTTGTGCACGCTGCTGGAGCTGGAACCCGACCTGCAAGTGGTGGGCGAGGCTGAAGACGGCCTGGCAGCGCTGGAAGCCTATGCCAGCTTGCTGCCGGATGTGGTGCTGATGGACGTCCGCATGCCGCGCATGGATGGTGTGGAAGCCATCCAGCGCCTGCGCCAACGCTGGCCCGAGGCGCGCGTGATCATCCTGACCACCTTCGACGACGACGCCTACGTGTTCGATGGACTGCGCGCCGGCGCCCAGGGCTACCTGCTCAAGGATGTCTCAGGCGCCGAACTGGCGGATGCCATCCGCAAAGTCGCCGGCGGCGGCGCGCTGATCGAGCCCTCGGTGGCGCGCAAGGTGCTGGCGGAGTTCGCCCGCCTGGCAGAGCCGGTGCAGCCGCCGGTCGAGCGCCTGCCCGAGCCGCTCAGCGAGCGCGAGCTGGAAATCCTCAAGCTGCTGACGCAAGGCGCGAATAACAAACAAATCGCCGCCCAGCTCTACCTGGCGGAAGGCACGGTCAAGAACTACATCTCCACTATCCTGGACAAGCTGGGCGTGGAAGACCGCACCCAGGCCGCGCTGCGCGCAAAAGAGATGCGCTTGATTTAGTATTCCCCTTGACATCCGCTCGCAATCTCGTATAATCCAACCAATCGAACAGCCAAAGACTGGGATGAGGACGAGTAGGCTGCGCAGCGGCAGTCCAGAGAGCGGGAGCTGGTGAGAACCCCGCCTGTACGGCGCAACCGAATGGACCTCGGAGTTGCAAGGCGAAAGACCTCCTGCTGAGCGTCAACTAGCCTGAGCCGGAATCGCCCCCGTTATATGGGCAAAGGGTATAAGCCTGGTTTCAAGGCCGTACCCGAACAGAGTGAGGCTGGCCTCCAAACCCCGTCGCATCACCGGCGGGATTTTTCGTTAAAGAGCGGACGGCAAGCCTAACCGGGGTGGCACCACGGACTGATGCGTTCGTCCCCATGGGGATGGGCGCGTTTTGATTCTCACACCTATCCCCAGACGTTGCATAAGACAATCCAATCGTTTACATTTTTCTAAAGGAGGATCCCCATGAACGACCGTACCCGTTTCAACCTGAGTGAAAATGACCTGCCGCGCTTTTGGTACAACATCAACGCCGACAACCCCTTGCCGCCCACCCCGGTGCTGCACCCGCAGACCATGGAACCGGTCACGCCGGATTTTCTCAACGTGCTCTTCCCCATGGAGCTGATCTTGCAGGAAATCTCCACCGAGCGCTACATCCAGATACCGGAGGAGGTGCGCGAGGTTTACAAGCTCTACCGACCGACCCCGCTGATCCGGGCGCGCCGCCTGGAGAAGCTGCTGGACACGCCAGCGCATATCTACTATAAGCACGAAGGTGTCTCACCCACCGGCTCGCACAAGCCCAATACGGCCATTGCCCAGGCTTTTTATAACAAGATCTCTGGCACCAAGGCTTTGACCACCGAGACCGGCGCCGGGCAGTGGGGCTCGTCGCTGGCTTTCGCCGGCAAGCTGTTCGACCTGGACATCGAAGTCTACATGGTCAAGGTTTCCTACAACCAGAAACCTTACCGCCGCATCATGATGGAAATGTACGGGGCGCAGGTGTTCGCCAGCCCCACCAACCGCACCCATTACGGTCGCCAGCTCCTGGCGCAGCACCCAGATTCGCCCGGTTCGCTGGGCATCGCCATCTCCGAAGCGGTGGAAGTGGCTGCCACCTCCGGCGGCGCCAAGAAATACTCGCTGGGCTCGGTGCTCAACCACGTGCTGCTGCACCAATCGGTGATCGGCGAGGAAGCGCTCAAGCAGATGGATTTGGCGGGCGAATACCCCGATGTGGTGCTGGGCTGCGTGGGCGGCGGCTCCAATTTCTCCGGCATCGCCTTCCCCTTCCTGCGGGAGAACCTGCGCAGCGGGCGCAAGACTCGCCTGGTGGCAGTCGAACCGCAGGCCACGCCTTCCATGACCAAGGGCGTGTACACCTTCGATTACGGCGACACCGCTCGCATGGCGCCGATTGTCAAGATGCACACCCTGGGGCACAACTTCGTCCCGCCGCCCATCCACGCTGGCGGCTTGCGCTACCACGGCATGGCGCCCACCCTGTGCGCCCTGTACGATGCCGGGCTCATCCAGGCGGTGGCGGTGCCACAACTGGCGACCTTCGAAGCCGCCATGCAGTTCGCCAACAGCGAGGGCATCATCCCAGCCCCGGAGAGCGCCCATGCCATCCGCGCTGCCATCGATGAAGCGCTGGATGCCAAGTTAAAGGGTGAGAAGCGCATCATCCTCTTCAACCTGTCCGGGCATGGCAACTTCGATATGGGAGCCTACCAAGATTACCTGAGCGGCAAGCTGCAAGATTACGAGTATCCGGCAGCCGCAGTGGCTGAGGCGATGAAAGACCTGCCGCAGGTGCCGCAGGCGGCGTGACCTCCACCAAATGCTCCCCAAAGGGTGTTTTTATCGGGGCGACGACCCCCTCCCCGAACCCTCCCCCAAAAGCCGTTTTTGGCTTTTGGGGGAGGGAGAATTAAATTTCCCTCCCCCATTTTGACCTTGTGAAAATGGGGCAAAGCGCAACCCAAATTTCCCTCCCCCATTTTCGTACTTTGCAAATGGGGGAGGGCAGGGAGGGGGTGTTTTATGAGATAATACCCTCATGGATAAACCTCGCGTCTGCATCCTGTACACTGGCGGCACCATCGGCATGCGCGAGACGCCAGACGGCTACGCCCCCGCCCCCGGCTACCTGAGCGCCCAAATGCAGGCGCTGCCCGAATTTCAGCACCCTGCCCTGCCCGATTATGACATCCAGGAATTCGAGCCCCTGCTCGACTCGGCCAATATGACCCCCCAGGATTGGCTGAAGATCGCGCGCGCCGTGCAGGCTGTCTATACGCGCTACGATGGCTTTGTGGTGCTGCACGGCACCGACACCATGGCGTACACCGCCTCGGCGTTGGCTTTCCTGTTGGAAGGGCTGGGTAAACCGGTGATCTTGACCGGCTCGCAGATTCCCGTCGGCAGGGTGCGCTCCGATGCGGTAGACAACCTGGTGACAGCCCTGCTGATCGCCTCAAGCTACCCGATCCCCGAGGTGTGCCTGTATTTCGGGGGCAAATTGATGCGCGGCTGCCGCGCCACGAAGGTGAACGCCAGCGATATGGAGGCTTTCGCTTCGCCGAACTACCCTCTGCTGGGCGAAGCGGGCATCCGCATTCGTTTGCATTGGGCCGCGGTGCGACCTCGCCCCCCGCTGGAGACGCCGCTGCTGGTGCGGGAGATCAGCCACTGTTCGGTGGGCGCGCTGCGGCTGACGCCCGGTTTGAGCGCCCGGGCGGTCGACGCCTACCTGAGTGCCGGCTTCCAGGGCGTCGTGCTGGAGACCTACGGCGGCGGCACCGGCCCGGATCGCGACACTGCGCTGATCCAGGCGCTCCACGATGCCGCCCAGGCGGGGCTGGTGCTGGTGGCCGTGACGCAGTGCCTGGTGGGAGGGGTGGATTTGAGCGGCTACGCCTCATCATCTGCCCTGGCGCGCGCCGGAGTGGTGTCCGGGCACGATATGACCACCGAAGCCGCTCTGGCCAAGCTGTACTACCTGCTGGGTCGCGGCGAAAGCGTCGAAGAGGCGCGCCGGCTGGCTTCGCACAACTTGCGCGGCGAGCTGACGCCAATGACGATCGAATAACTTGCTCCAAGGAGATGAGCACAAAATGGCATTCCAGTATCCCAAGACCCGCAAAGTTGACCAGGTGGATGACTACCACGGTACGCTCGTGGCGGACCCCTACCGTTGGCTGGAAGATACCGATTCCCCCGAAACACAGGCCTGGGTGCAAGCGCAGAACGCGGTCACCTTCAGCTATCTGGAGTCGCTGCCGCAGCGCAACCGCATTCGCCAGCGCCTGACCGAGCTGTGGGACTTTCCCAAGGCGCTGGCGCCCGAGCTGCACGGTGGGCGCTACTTCCAACTGCGCAACAGCGGCTTGCAGAACCAGGATGTGCTGTACGTGATGGACTCGCTGGAGGGCGAAGCGCGCCTGCTGCTCGATCCCAACACGCTCTCCACCGATGGCACAGTTGCGCTCACCGGCTGGTCAGTCAGCAAAGATGGTCGTTGGTTGGCCTACGCCACCAGCGCGGCCGGCTCGGATTGGCTGCGATGGCAGGTGCGCAGCGTGGACCGCGGCCAGGACCTGGAGGATGTGATCGAGTGGAGCAAGTTTTCGGGTGCAGCCTGGCTGCCGAATGGCTCCGGGTTCTTCTACGCCCGCTACGATGCCCCGCAGGAGGGGGAGGAGTTCGCCCAGGCCAATTACTTCCAGAAGCTGTACTTTCACCGCCTGGGCGACCCGCAGTCTGCCGATCGACTGGTCTACGAGCGTCCCGACCAGAAGGAATGGGGCTTCGACGCCAGTGTCTCTGAAGACGGGAATTACCTGGTGATCCACGTCTGGCAGGGCACCGACCGGCGCAACCGCCTGTTCTACCAGGATTTGCAAGCCGGCGGGCCGGTGGTGGAGCTGATTTCCGAGATGGAAGCCGCTTACCACTTCGTGGGCAACGACGGGCCACTCTTCTACCTGCGCACCGACCTGGACGCGCCGCGCGCCCGCCTCATCGCCATCGATACCCGCCAGCCTGGCCGCGAAAACTGGCGCCAGGTGATCCCGGAGGGCGAGGACACTCTCGAGATAGTTAAACTGGTGGGGGAGCGCTTTGCAGCGCTTTATCTGCACAACGCTCACCACGTCATCCGGCTCTACAACCTGGATGGCTCGCCGGACGGCGAGGTCAATCTCCCCACGCTGGGCTCGGTCAACACGGCCTACGGCCCCAGTCTGAGCGGCGAGCGCGCCCACCGGCAGCTTTTCTACGTGTTCAGCTCTTTCGTGTATCCGATGACGGTCTTCGAATACGACTTCGACCGCCGTTCCAGCCGGGCGATCTTTACCCCTCCCATCCGCTTCGATTTTTCCCCCTACGAAACCCGCCAGGTGTTCGCTGCCAGTAAGGACGGCACCCAGGTACCCATGTTCCTGGTGCACCGCAAAGATATCAAGCTGGATAGCGACAACCCAACCCTGCTGTACGGCTACGGCGGCTTCAACATCGCCCTCACCCCGGCGTTTGCCGTCAGCCGGCTGGCGTGGCTGGAGATGGGCGGCCTGCTGGCGGTCGCCAACCTGCGCGGCGGCAGCGAATTCGGCGAGGCCTGGCACGAAGCCGGTACGATCCACAAGAAGCAAAACGTGTTCGACGATTTCATCGCCTGCGCCGAGCACCTGATTGCCGCTGGAATCACCCGTCCGGCGCGTTTAGCCATCCAGGGCGGCTCCAACGGTGGTCTTCTGGTGGGCGCCTGCATGACGCAGCGACCGGAGCTGTTCGGCGCAGCCCAACCTGCCGTGGGTGTGATGGACATGCTGCGCTTCCACAAGTTCACCATCGGCTGGGCCTGGGTGAGCGATTACGGCAGCTCGGACGACCCCGAGCAGTTCAAGACGCTGTTCAAGTACTCGCCGCTGCACAACCTGCGCCCGGGCGTGCACTATCCGGCGACGCTGGTCACCACTGCCGATCACGACGATCGCGTCGTGCCGGGGCATTCGTTCAAGTTTGCCGCTGCGCTGCAGGAGGCCCACACCGGCGAGAATCCGGTGTTGATCCGCATCCAGGTGCGCGCCGGGCACGGTTTTGGCAAACCCACGGCCATCTTGATCGCCGAGCAATCTGATATCTGGGCGTTTCTGGCGGCGAATCTGGGGATGGGATAGAATATTTTTTACCAATCGTGATCCGATGAGACGTTTGCGAGGCCAGCCATGAAAAAAAATATTATCCAACTGCTCAGTTGGTCATTATTTTTGGTCATTGCGATTGCTATTGTCAGCATCGCCCTTGCGACTCGCCCTCGAGGGGATCCGCAAACCAGCAACGTATCGACGCTGGAGCAAAGATTGGTAGATTTGGGTCTCCCGGTTAAGAGCTTTACTGTCATTAAATCATCTCCACTCGAAGTTGAATTAATCCTGGAAAGCGCCGGTAGAGGTGATGACCAGTCGGTGCGGGCGGATATGTGGAACCGATTTATTGCCGGACGGGAACTGGATCTGGCTTACCTCAATTACGATCTCCGCATTGCGAGCTACTACCTAAATCAGGTGACGCCCAAAGGTGACGTGGTTACCAGCCAGACGAGATATTTAAATCCTGATGATCCATTTCAGAAACTGACCCCGGCGCCTCCCTCTGCATTGGATGATCTTCAGACGAAAGAGATCGTCAAGAACGATCTCGATTTGAAGGGATTGGCACTGCTGGAGGTCGATGTGCTGGATTTCGCCGCAGAACGCGAGAACAGCCAACTGCTCACCCTGCATCTTTCTACCGGTACAAGCGGCGACGAAGTGGATGAAGAACAAATCACCCTTTTTATCTGGAGCGTCCGCTCCCAGATCGAAGCGATCAACGCCCAATATGGAACGAGAATCACCCTGGCGCGCGTGTTGATCACTGACTCCAGCGGGAATCCGTTGGTAGAATACCTGGAAGATACTGTGACAGGGAGACAATTTTCATGGAAGGCGGACAGCCTCGAAGGCGCCTGGTACCCTCAGCCGGCCCCGATCATCACCGGCATCGTAGAAGAGACGCCCCAGCCGATCGAATCCCCCACACCTGTTCCCCTGGCAGCCACCTCAACATCCGATCGGGGCGCCTACCCGCCTCCGCAAACCCCCAGCCCCTATCCGTAGCCGACCTGGCACGGTCGGATCCGCCCGCGCCCCTACGCGGCGGCTACCGGTATCGTGAAGTGGAAGGTGGTGCCCTTCCCTAGCTCGCTCTCGAACCAGATCTTGCCGCCCTGCATCTCCACCAGGTGGCGGGTGATGTTCAGCCCCAGCCCGGTGCCGGGAGATTCGCGGATGTTCTGGTCATCAGACCGGAAGAACTTTTGGAAGATCTTCTTCTGATCCTCGGCTGAAATGCCGTAGCCGGTATCTGCCACCGCAACGTGCACTACCTGTGGGGCGCCTTTTTCGTCCCACAAATTGCGTTCGCTGCGCGCCGTGACCGTGATGCGCGCCTGCGCTGGCGAGTATTTGTTGGCGTTGCTGACCAGGTTGTTGAGAATCTGGATTACACGGTTGGCATCCGCCCACACGGGCGGCAGGTTTTCGGGCACATCCAGCACCAGGGTTTGCGACTTGGCTTCGATCTGCGCCTGGGTGGTGCGCGCCGCCTCCTGCACTGCTTCGGCGATCGAGATGGCGCTGTATTCCAGGCGCAGGCGGTTGGACTCGATGCGCGAGACATCCGCCAGGTCGGAGACCAGGGTGGCCATGCGGCTGACGTTGGCGCGGATGGTGCCCAGGAAACTGGCCTGCGCTTCGTTGACCGCGCCCACCGCGCCCTGCGCCAGCAGGTCGGTGTAGCCGCGGATGGCGGTCATGGGGGTCTTCAGCTCGTGCGAAACCAGCGAAACGAACTCGGTCTTGGCGCTGTTGGCAGCCTGCAGGTCGGCGTAGAGCTGGGCGTTGGAGATGGCGATGGCGGCGTGGTCGCTCAACCTGTCCAGGAAAGTGATCGTCTCAGGCGGGAAGGCATCCGGGCGGGAGGAAGCCAGCAGCAGCAAAGCGACGGCTTGCTGCTGGCGCGATACCGGCACCACCAGCAGCTTCTGGCTGCCTGCGAGCAGGCCGACCTGTTCTGCGAAAGGCGCCTGGTCCGGTGTGAGCAGCGCCGGGTTGCCATCCGCGATGGCATTCAGGACGGGTAGAGCGCTCACCTCCAGAGATGGGTACAGACGCCCGCCAGTTTCCGAGCCAGCCTCCGCCTGGTTATCCAGCGACGGCAGGCCCTGGCTGGCCATGATGTGCAGGCGCAGCCCGGCATCGCCTTTTTCGAGCAATCCCAGCAACCCGGTTTCGGCCCGCGACTGGCGCAGCGACCATTGCAGGGTGATATCCATGCTGCGTTCCAGGTCCAGGCTGGCATTCAGCTCGCGGTCGATGCGTTGCATGACCGACATTTCCTCGACGCGGGCTGCCAGGGCCTGGTCGGTCTGGGTGTAGAGGCGCGCGTTCTCGATGGCGACCGAGGCTTGCCCGGTGAAAGCGGTCAAGAGTTCCTGGTCTTCCAGGCTGAAAGGCAGCCCATTGCGCTTGTTGATCACTTCCAGCACGCCAATTACCTGGTCTTTCACTTTCAAGGGAACCGCCAGCAGATCGCGAGTGATAAAACCGGTTTTGCGGTCAGGCTCTGCATACCAGGCGGCGGAGCTGGCCGCCTGGTTGGTGATGACCGGCTGGCCGGTGGCGACGACTTTGCCAACCACACCCGTGCCCTGTGGAAGGCGCTGCCCGGCCAGGTCTGCGGCAACTGGACCAACGGTCACCTCGAAAACCAGCTCGGCGGTCTGCTCGTCCACCATGAACAAGCTGCCGGCTTCGCAGTCCAGCATTTCCACCGCGCTGTGCATGATCTTCTGCAGCAGCGGTTTCAATTCCAGGGTGGAGGTCAGGGTGCGCCCGATTTCATTGAGCGTTGCCAGGTGGCGAGCGCGGCGTTCGGTCTCATGCAGCAGGCGGGCTTTGACGATCGCGCCAGCGGTCTGGTCAGCAATGGCCTGCAGCAGATCGAGCTGGGATTGGGTCAGCGCCTGGGTGGGTTCGCGCAGTCCCAGGCTGAGGGCGCCGATGGTTTCTGCGCCGGCGTTGAGCGGCACCCCCGCCCAGGCAAAGATTCCCGATGCGTCTGGCAGCACGTTGTGCAGGCGGCATTCCTGTTCGTAGTCTTCACAGAGCAGCGCCCGGCGGCTGGCAATCACCACCGCCTCCAACCCCTGACCTGGCGGCAGGGGCGTATTCTCCCGCGAAGAAAGGCGCTCGTCGTTTTCCAGGAAGAAAGCATGGTACAGGGCTTGCCCATGCTCATCTTTCAATGTGACGCGAAAGTCACGCGTCGGGCACAGCACATACGCCTGGGCATAGATCAGCTCCAGCATGTCATCGAAAGCCAGGGTGATGTTCACGCCCTGGGCAACGCGCGAGAGCACATCCATCTCGCGCACGCGGCGCTCGAGATTGGCGATCACCTGGGCGCGCTCGACGGCCAGGGCGGCCTGGTCGCTCAAGGCCTCCAGGAATTCCAGGTCGCGGTTGGTGTAGGGCTCGCCCGATAAACGCGGTCCAAGCGCCATCCACCCCACCAGGCGCTGCTGACCAGGCAAAGGAGCAAATAAGATCGCCCCCAACAGCACCAGGCGGATGCGCTCCGCTTGCATGGCCACGGGAATGGTGTCTGTACCGCCCAGGAAGATCGGCGAACGGCGTTGGGAAAGGGTCTGCACGATGGCGCTGTTGGAGGAAAAACGCAGGTCGCTGGTCAGCTTGCCGCGGATGTCGGCAGTGGCAATGAACTGCTCGCTCTGTGGGTCGAGAATGAACAGGTGGAAGGAGGCGGGCTCCAGCGTGGCCTGCACGGCTTCGAAGAGCCGGTGGGAAATGCGGGGAATTTCCAGGGTTTCGGTCAGCTCGTGGCTGAAGGACTGCAACTGTTCCTGGTAGGCCGAGCGCCCGCGGAAGAAGGAGCGGTCGACCTGTTTTTGCAGCCAATCGCGCAGGGGGTTGAAAACCAGCGCCAGGAGAAAGACCATCAGGCCGATCCATATCGGTTGGTTGGCAGGCAGCACGCTGCCCGCAGCGATGCCCAATCCGCTGATTAGCAGTGCGTAACCGGTGACCGCTAAAACGGTCATCAATAAGTAGACCGTAGCCCGGCTGAGGATGGTATCGGTGCTGAGCAACCGGTAGCGCAGGATGGCATAGGCGGTCACCAATGGGAAGATCGCCACAAAGACCAGCAGGTAAGGGGTGAAGCCCAGGTTCGGGAGCAGGAGCCTGGCCAGCCCCCAGGCGGCCAGCGGCAGGAAGGAAGCCCCAAAACCCCACAGCAGAAGGCGAGATTGCTCGCGCGCCACCGGCGATTGCGCCCGGTAGCGGCGCAGCAGCAGGGCGGCCAAGAAAAACAGCGCTGCCAAACCGGTAAAGGCGTATTCCAGCCGCCACATGAGCAGATAAGCCATTGGGCGGTCAAAATCATAAATGGTGGGCATGGCGGCCGCGCCAATCGCGACTGCCAGCACATAGCCGCTCCATGACAAGAAGGGATAGCGCATCACCAGCGGCGATTCTTCGGGGAACAGCAGGGCAAGATTGATCAGGCTGCCGCCGACCAGGGCGATCGAGAAGGTCCATACCGGTGTGAGCACATGGGTGGTGTAGCTGTCGAACAAACCGGCGACGCCGAGAGCCACGGCTGCGGCGAACAGCGCAAACGCCCTGCCGGTGGGGTCCCAGCGCCGCAGGGCAAAGACCCACAGGCTGCTGCCCAGGTAGATCCAGCCGATCAGATAGGGCAGAATGAAGTAGGTCGCCTGGTCTACCAGCGACAACCGTTGCAGCGTCACGCTCAACGCCTGGCGGCTGCCATCCGCGGCCTGGGTGACGATCTCGATGCGCTCTCCAACCTGGTAGGCGCTCAGCACCTGTGACAGGCTATCAGTGGGCGACAGCTCTTTCCCGTCCACGGCGACGATCTGCTCGCCAACCGGCAGCCGCTCGCCCGCCTGGCCGGCTGCGCGCTCGCCGGCCAGCGCCAGGGTTGAACCGTTGATGATGCGGGTGTGCTCGACAAAAGCGCCCAGGAAAGGCTGTTGCACCCAGCGGATGCCGAGTATGGGGATCATCAAGAATGCCAGGATGACCACCAACTGGTATGCCAGCACACCTGCCGGAGCAAAGCGATCCTGCAGGGCATACCAGATCGTTAGCGGCTGAAATTTCTGTGGTGCAAATGTGCGTGCCATGGCTATTTACAAAGGCGGGTGCTAGAAATTGGGAAAACGCCTCAAGTAATCGCTGCACGCCGCCTGGTGACCGACATCGTGCTGCGCCTGCTCGGACAGGTACCACTTGTGCTCCAAGAGCTGGCAGTACAGCTCAGCGGTATCCAGGTCGGGCCGTTCCAGCGGCTTGAGCAGCGCCAGGGTTGGCTGATAGATGTTCTGCAACCAATGGTGGGCGGCTACGCTGAGCGGCATGCTGCGATTATTCACTTTCGACAGCGTGGCTTTGATCTCGAAAATCTCGTTCATCATTTTGCGCGCCTGCCGTTCACCAGCTTCGATGCCGGTCAACGATTGCAACTGGTCGCGGTGGAAGTTCTGGTCGGTGACCATCACGCGCAGGCGCAATTGGTCACCTGCGCCGGTTGTGAACAGCTCCACGTCGCCGACGGAAAAACCCAGGTCGTTCAAGGCGCGGATGCGCTCCTGGATGCGATAATGTTCATTGGGATGGATAACCTGCTCCTGGGTGATTTCTTCCCACAGGCGCTGGTAACGCAGGCGCAGGTACGCGCCGGCGGCGGTCAGGTAGATCTGGTTGGGCAGGTAAATCTCCGCCCCCAGGTCTGCCAGGTCGCCATTGATGTTTTCTTCCATGATCACCAGGTCCTGGTGACGCAGGGTCGGGGGGATATCCTCGGGGGAGTGGATTTCCACCGTTTCAGCATCCACGAGGTAAGCGCGCAGCGCGCCAGCGTCGCGTTTGAACAGCGTGTTGGAAAGCGAGCAATCGCCCCAATAGACGCCGGCCAGGTGAAGCTGCACCATCAGCCCTGCAATCGCATCCAGCAGGTGAGCCCGGTAACTGATCATGCGGTCGCCGGTGAACAGAGCCAGGAAAGGCAGGGAGTAGTCCAGGTAGCGGGTGATCAAGACACTGGCGGGACCGAAGCGCGTTTTGGTGCGCGCATAGCCGATCGGCTGGACACAGGGCAGGCGCTGGTTCTCCATCTTGAGCAGCGCCTGGTATTCACGCTGGGCGGCGCCGTTAGGCAGCTCTTTCAGGGCGAAAAGCTGGTCGCTCACATTGACAAAAATGACCGGATGGCGGGAATTCCCGGCTGGCAGCTCTTCGAGCAGCACGCCTTCCGCCTGCCATGTTTTGAGGGGCAGATGCCAGGGGAAACTCAAAAAATCGGGATTCCCCGGGCGGACAGTAATTTCCACTAATGAGGGAGCCTGCACGGTGCACTCCTGAACAATACGATCGAGCCAGTCTTATGGAGCCTGCGCCAGGCGGCGGGCGTTTTCGATATACGCCAGGCTCTGGTGGCGGAAATAAGTGTTGTACAGGCTGGCGTAGTGTCCCGCTTGCGCCAGGAGCTGGTCGTGGTTGCCTTCCTCGATGATGCGCCCGCCTTCCAGGACGATGATGCGATCGGCGCGGCGCACGGTGGAGAGGCGGTGGGCGATCAGGATGCTGGTGGTGTTCGCCAGGATCAGATCCAGCGCCTGCTGAATCTGCCATTCGGTGAAGGGATCGATGCTGGCGGTGGCTTCATCCAGGATGAAGATGGCTGGCTCCTGCACCAGGACGCGCATCAGCGAGATGAGCTGGCGCTGCCCCATGGATAGGCGCGACCCACGTTCGCCCACCTCCGTGTACAAGCCATCTGGCAAGGTCTCGAGCCATTCGCCATCGCCGATGCGGCGCGCCAGCCGTTCGATTGCGCTGGGATCGGCGGCGTGCGAGCAGGCGTAGCAGATGTTTTCCAGCACGGTGCCAGAAAACAAAAACGGCGCTTGCGAAACAATGCCCAGGTGCGTGCGGTAATCGGCCAGGTTCAGTGAGCGGATGTCGCGCCCATCCACCAGGATGCGCCCGCGTTGGAATTCGTAGAAGCGGGCGATCAGCTTGGCTATGGAAGACTTGCCGGCGCCGGTGTGTCCCACCAGGGCGATGGTCTCACCCGGGCGGATGTGCAGGCTGAAATCCTGCAGGACAGCTTCGTTGGGAGAATACTGGAACCAGACGTGCTCGAAACGGATCTCGCCGCGCAGGCGTTCGCCCGGCGAGGCGACGACAGGCTCGGAGCCGGTTTGGATGACCGCTGACTCGGCGTCGATCAGGGCAAAAACTCGCTCGGCGGCGGAAAGACCGGCCTGCACCTGCGCCCAAAAGGCTGACAGGTTGAGCACCGGGAAGAAGAAGCGATCCAGGCTTTGCAGGAATAGATACCAGGCGCCCACCGAGACGGCGCCGGCGGCGGCGCTCATCCCGCCGACGTACACCAGCATGGCCATGGCGGCGCCGCCCAGGGCATTCAATGTGGGAAAGACCAGGGAAAGCACAAAGCCGCGGCGCACATTCACCTGGTAGGATTGCTGGTTGGCGCTGTCGAACTCAGCAAAGATCGACTGCTCCTGGCGAAAATTCTTGGCAACGCTGATGCCGCTCACGGTTTCCTTTATCGCTGCATTGACATTGGCCATGGCGCGCATGCCCAGCCGGGTCACCACGCGCGCCAGGTTGCGGAAGCCGACCGCCACCAGGAATAATATCGGCAGGATGCCAATCAGGTAAAGCGACAGGCGCCAATCAATATTGAAAAGCACCACGCCCAGGATGAGAGCCTGGACGAACTGCGAGACCAGGTCGGTGACCAGCAAAATGACCTGCCCAAAATCCTGCGTGTCGGAGGTGATGCGCGAAACGATGCGCCCAGAAGCGTATTCATCGTGAAAGGACAGGTCGTGCTCCGCAGTGGCAGCGAAAGCCTGGTTGCGCAGGGCGAGCACCACATCGCCGACCACGCGCACGGTCAGCCGCCGGCGCAGCCAGTTGCCAAACCAGTTGAACAGGCCCAGGGCCAGGATCGCCCCGCCGTACAGTGCAATGGTCGCCAGGCTCGGGTTGAGGCGCACCACGTCCACTCCGCGCGACACGATCCACGGCGAGGCTGCGCCTGACACAGACAGCGCCAGCAGGAACAGGCTGATCCATGCCAGTTTGCCTGCGTGCGGGCGAAAGTAACTGGCCATGCGCCGCACCAGCTCACGGTCGGTGTACTGGCGGTCGTAGCCTTCGGTTTCCAGGTTGCTGAAAAAGCTCATGCTGCTCCCTCGCAGGCTTTAGGACCTGCGGCTACTCGCTGAAGATGCGCCGGTAGGCTTCCGAGGTAGCCATCAACTCGTCATGCGTGCCCACCGCGGCGATGCGCCCCTTGCGCAGCACCACGATCAGGTCCGCCCAGCGGATCTGCGACAGGCGGTGGGTGATAATCAGCGTCGTGCGTCCCTGCGCCGCGGCGTAGATGGCGCGCTGGATGCGGTCCTCGGTGGCGGAGTCGATGGCGCTGGTCGAGTCATCCAGGATCAGGATGCGCGGATCGGTCAGGAAGGCGCGCGCCAGCGCCAGGCGCTGGCGCTGCCCGCCGGAGAGGGTCACACCGCGCTCGCCGATGACTGTGTCGTATTTTTCGCTGAAAGCGTTGATGAAATCATCCGCCTGGGCTGCCTGGGCCGCCTGCCGGATAGCTTCCGGCGAGGCGTCTGGCTGCCCGAAGGCGATGTTCTCCGAGATCTTGCGTGAGAACAGGAAGATGTCCTGTTCGATCATGGAGACGTTGCGCCGCAGCGCCTCCAGGTTCCAGTCGCGCACATCCACGCCATCCACCAGCACCTGCCCCTGGGTGGCGTCGTAAGTGCGATTGACCAGCTTGACCAGGGTGGTCTTGCCAGCGCCGGTTTGCCCAACGATGGCCACCGTCTGCCCGGCCTCCACTTTAAATGAAATATCTTGCAAGGCAGGGTCAGCGCCGGGGTAAGCAAAACTGACGTTGCGAAATTCGATCTCGCCTTTCAGCGGACCCTTGTAGCCTTGCAAGTTTTGATCCAGGTTGTTTTCGCGGTTGATCAATTCCAGGATGCGCCTGGCGCTCGCCAGCCCCAGCGATACCTGGGAGTAAGAAAACAAAGAGACAAAAGTGGGAAAGCCGAAGAGCTGGATCAGCCCCATGTAGCCCACCACCTGGCCGACATCCAGCAGCCCCTGGCGAAAGAGCAGCAGGGCGTGCAGGAAGGCTCCACCCTCCGCCAGGCCGAGCAGGAGCAGCGGCAGGAAGCGCGCCTCGATATCGCCCTGCTTCACCTGCCAGTTGCGGTACATGCGGGCGTTGGTGCCAAAGCGCGCCACCTCGCTTTGCTCCTGGGCCATGCCCTTGACCGTTTCGATGCCGTCGATGGCCTCCGCCAGGCGGGAGTTCAACCGCCCGAAAGCCTCGCGCACGCGGTTGGTGATCGGGCGTAACTCGGCCAGGTACTGCCACAGCGCCAGGATATAGCCGATCAAGAACAGCACCGGCACCAGCGCCAGCGCCGGGTGGTAGCGGGGCGCGAACAGGATCGGCATGAGCAAGAAGTTGGCTGAACCGATCACCAGGTTGATGCCCGGGCTGAACATGAAATTGATCTCGCGCACGTCATTGGTGGCGCGCGCCATGGTATCGCCGACCGGCTGCAGAGAGTGGAAGGTCATGCTCTTGCCCAGCAGGCTGGTGTACAGCTCGGCGCGGATGTCGCGCTCGATGCGCTGCCCGATCAGCTCGGCGCCGAAGTTGCGCCCCAGTTGCAGCACCGCGCGCACCACTTGCGAGACCACGATCAGCAGGGCAAAGCGTCCCAGCAGATGGGTCTGCGGTGGGGAAGCCACGACGGCGTTGAAGGCCTGCCCGATGAGCACCGGCACCACGGCCGCCAGCATGGCGTTGCCCACGGCGCCGATCAGCATGATGACGCCCAGGTACCACTGGCGGCTGAAATGGGAGAGTATCCAGCGCAGCGGGCTGCTGCGGTCGGATTGAAAGCCTTGTTGGATGGTGAATTCGGAAGGCGCGCTGGCGGCGGTCATAGCTCGGCTTCCACGGGTTGAATCTCATCTGGAAAAGGCAACTGCGCCGCCACGGCGTACGGGCCAAACCTGGGCAGCTCGTGGGCGTTCACCGGGAGCAGCTTCCCATCGCCAGGGCTGACCAGGTACGTGGAACCGTCGCGGTGCAGCAGGGGGATTTGCTCGCCGCGCTGGCTGAATGAGCGCCGCATGCTGCTGGAGAAACGGCGGAAGTTTTCCAGCTCGCCGGGCATGCGCTGGAAGAGCAAGTCGTAAGCGTGGATGAACTGCTGGCGGTATTCTTGCGAAACCACCTGTAAATTACTGATCACCCAGCAGCGATCGGCGTATTCCCAATAGTACGACAGCCCGGCAAATTCGCCCTGGCGGGTGATGTAGGGAAAAAACGGGAAAGAGCGGCAGGTCAATGAGCGATAGCCGCGCTGGCACAGCCTGTGCCCGAGACACTCGATCAGCACCTGGTGCTCGGGCGTCTGGCGGCGCAGGCGCTCGGTCTCTTCCGGCGTTGGCCCCTGCCACTCATGCCACAGGTTGGTATGGGCGTGCAAGAACTGCCATTCTTCCCGGTAGGCGCTGGGCACGGCGTGGCGCGTATCGCAGCAGAAAGGCGCGCCGCCTTCATTGTACGGGGCGCACTTCTTGCCGCAGTCCAGGGCTGTGATGGGGGCTTCGAAAAGGGAATACAACTCAGCGAATGCGCTGCTCGGCATACCGGACATGCCTGGTAGGATACCACAATTTGGCTGGCTGGCAGGTTACAAATCTGATGAGCCGCAAAGTGAGAGAAACAGCCTTTGAAACACGCAACTGCGAAGCCAGCGTTTTTTGCTGGCTGAAGCCATCCCCTGGCTTGCGCGAGAACGCTTCCCTCCGCAGTGTTCTGGGCAGGCTGTCGAGCAAAAAGCGTCCTCCTCACCGCGACGTTGTTAAGGCTCTGCAAGAAGTTTCCGAAGCCATTGCGCACCTGGGCAAAATGTTGTATAACTCAACACAGTTTGCAACCCGCTGCCCCTGCGCAGCCATTCCCAGGAGAAGATAATCCGTTGAAAGAGACTCGATCTTACTTAACTCCCAAGGCCGAGGCCAGGCCCAATCACAAAAAAGGCGGCGGGGGAGTGTACGCCACACAGCCGATCCAGCGTGGCGAATTGATCCTGTGCTGGGGCGGCGCCATCGTGACCGAAGAAGAATTGTATACCCTGACCGAGCAGCAACGCAGCCACAGCATCCAGGTGGAGGAGGGCCTCTACCAGGTGACGCTGGGCGAACCCGAGCCGGCGGATTACATCAATCATTCCTGCGATGCCAACGCAGGCTTGAGCGGGCAAATCTCCATCGTGGCGCTGCGTGACATTGCCCCCGGCGAGGAGATCTGTTTCGATTACGCCACCAGCGACGGCAGCCCCTACGACGAATTCGACTGCGCCTGCGGCGCGCCGCACTGCCGCAAGCACGTCACCGGCAACGACTGGATGCTGCCCGAGTTGTGGGAGCGCTACGCCGGGCATTTCATGCCCTACCTGCAGCGGCGAATCGATCGTCTGAAAATAAAAACCTCGTAGAGACAGGTTTGCACCAGCAAGCCTCGCCTGTCGGGTACAGCACATCTCAGCTTTTCCGATCGGGTCTGTCAGAACAAAAACCTGCCCCCTACAGCACCATCACTACCTGGGGCATAGCGCCCAGGGCGGCATAAATTGCCTCGAGCTGCGGGCGGCTGTGGGCAGTGAACGAGATAGTGAGCGAGATATATTTGCCGCCTGAGCTCAGGCGGCTGCTCACGGCCGCTTCATCCACCTCCGGCGCGTGAGGATTGATCGCCGCCAACACCAGGCTCGTGAAATTGTCCTGGTTATTGCCCATCACCTTCACGGCGTAGGGCAGGGGGAATTGCATCAGATCATCGTCGAAAGCCTCGTTGCTCATCATGCGGGGATTATACCTGCAAGCATAGCTTTCACAAAGAGCCCAGGCAGCATTTGCGGGCAAAGCATCCGGCTGGAGAGCGGCGCGCGGCAGGCAGGTTGGCGAGGCCGGATGCTTTGCCCCTACGGGCTTCCAGGCAGGTTCTTGCGGCCCCGGCGCTTTTTGCTGGGTGCGGGCAAAGCATCCGGCTGGAGAGCGGCGCGCGGCTGACCGGTTGGCGAGGCCGGATGCTTTGCCCCTACGGGCTTCGATAGGCAGGTCATTGCGGCCCCGGCGCTTTTTGCCGGGGGAAGCAATCTCCCTTGCCAGCCGGGGGCTGTCGCGCTGAGCAGGGCGGAGAACTGCCGCACGCGCCGACATTACCTTTCTTGTAATGGCTCTGGTACCTGCAGTCCGCCAGGCTGTGTGCCAAATCACAAGCGCGGGTATAATCCTAACGGGATGATACGCCACCGCTACCGCCGCATCGTCAATTTTTTCGCACGCCTCTTGATCGGTTTTGCGTTCTGGGATTTATTCTTGCCGCGCCTGGGACTGCGGACCTGGGCGCGGCGCACGCGCTCGCAGCGCCTGCAGAGAGCGGCAGCCGCCTACCGCGCCCTGGCGGTGCAGATGGGCGGCGTGCTGATCAAGGTGGGGCAGTTCCTATCTGCAAGGGTGGACGTGCTGCCGCGCGAGGTCACCGACGAGCTGGCCGGCCTGCAGGACGAGGTGCCGCCCGAGCGCTTCGAAGACATCCGCCGGGTGGTGGAAGCCGAATTTGGGCAGCCGTTGGCGCAGAAGTTCGCCAACTTCGATCCTGAGCCGCTGGCAGCCGCCTCGTTGGGGCAGGTGCACCGGGCGGCGCTGCCGGATGGCGCGGATGCCTCGCCGGAAACGCACAGCGTGGTGGTCAAAGTGCAGCGCCCGGATATCGAGCTGCTGATCGCCACCGACCTGGCGGCGCTGGACACCGTCGGTGGCTGGCTGCAGCGCTACCGCCCGATCAGCCGGCGCGCCGATGTGCCCGCACTGCTCCAGGAATTCACCAAAGTCCTCTACGAAGAGATCGACTACGAGGCCGAAGGGCGCAACGCTGAGACCTTTGCCGCCAATTTCAAGGATGATCCCAAGGTGCGCGTGCCGGGCGTGATCTGGTCGCACACCAGCAAGAGGGTGCTCACACTGCAGAATGTGCTGGGCATCAAGATCACCGATTACGAGGCCATCACCGTTGCCGGCATCGACCGCGCCGAGGTGGCGTCGCGCCTGTTGGACACCTACCTGCAGCAGATCTTCGAGGATGGCTTCTTCCACGCCGACCCACACCCCGGCAACCTGTTCGTCCAACCCCTGGAGCCAGCGCAGGCTGTGGATGGGCAGCCCGCCGGCAAGCGTCCCTGGCAGCTCACCTTTGTCGATTTTGGCATGGTCGGGCGCGTCCCGCCGCACACCAAGGACGGCCTGCGCGAGTTGCTGATCGGCGTGGGCACCCAGGACGCCGCCCGCGTGGTGCGCGCCTACCAGACGCTGGGCGTGCTCTTACCCAGCGCTGACCTGGCGCTGATCGAGAAAGCCGGCAGTCGCGTGTTCGAGCGCTTCTGGGGCAAGAACATGACCGAGCTGACCCACATCGATCCGGCGGAGATCCGCCAGTTCACCCGCGAATTTCGCGAGCTGATCTTCAGCCTGCCTTTCCAGGTGCCGCAGGACTTTATCTTCCTGGCGCGGGCGGTGGGCATCCTCTCTGGCATGTGCACGGGCCTGGATCGCAATTTCAATGTTTGGGAGCATCTGGAGCCTTACGCCCGCAAGCTGATGGCGGAAGAAGCCCAGGCCAACCGCGAGTTTTGGTTCGAGGAGATCAAGAACCTGGCGCGCGCCGTGCTGGCGGGACCGCTCAAGCTGGAGGCAGCCCTGGGCAAGCTGGAGCGCGGCGAGATCGCCGTGCGCACGCCGGAGGTCGCCCGCCAGACCGAGCGTCTGGAAGGCGCGCTGCGCCAGGTGGCTGCCAGCGTGATCTTTGCCGCCCTGCTGCTGGGCAGCGTGCTGCTGTACACAGCCGGTGAGGCAACATTTGCCGCCGCGCTGCTGGGCGGGGCGGGTCTCAGCCTGCTGTGGCTGCTGCTGGCGGGGCGGCGCAGGTCATAAAAGATGTCACCCTCAGGGGGCAGCGAAGCTATGCTTCTCGCCACAACCGAAGGGTCTGCCCGGCCTGAAAGTAAGATTCTTCGCTGCGCTCCTTCGCGACCATTATGTCACTGCGAGCGAAGCGAAGCAGTCCCCTTGCCGGTGGGGAGATTGCTTCAGTCGCCGTGCGAAGCTGAGCTTCACCAGCTCCTTCGCAATGACAGGTTTCTACCAGGTTGAAATGCGCCATGGCGCTGTGGTGTTACTCAAAATGACACAATAAAGAAAAGGAGATGATTGGATGATATCTGAATACGTGTGGATGGACGGCGAGCTGGTTCCCTTCGAGAAGGCCACTGTGCACTTCATCACCCCCACGCTGCACTACGGCATGGGCGTCTTTGAAGGCATTCGCTGCTACAGCACGGCGCACGGCCCGGCGGTCTTTCGCCTGCGCGAGCACCTGGTGCGCTTCCTGGAATCGATCCACATCCTGGGCGTGCGCGATTTCCCCTACAGCGTGGATGAGATGCGCCGCGCCGTGCACGACGTGATCCGCGCCAATAACTTCAATGAATGCTATATCCGCCCGCTGATGTTCCTGCAGGGTCCGATGGGGCTGAATATGGACGCCTCCCGCTCGCGCCTGGGCATCGCCGCCTGGGAATGGGGTCCCTACCTGGGCAAGGAAGCCGGAACCACCGGCATCCACATGATGGTCTCTTCTTTTACCCGCTTGCACCCCAATATCAATATGACCAAGTCCAAGGTGGCGGGCAACTACGTCAACTCGATGCTGGTCAAGACCCTGGCGCTGCGCTCCGGCTACGACGAGGCGGTGATCCTCGACCCACAGGGCTACGTGGCGGAATGCACCGGCGAGAACCTGTTCATGGTGCGCCGCGGCATGATCTATACGCCGCCGCTGGCGCTGGTGCTGGAGGGCATCACGCGCGACGCCATCGCCACGCTGGCGGGCGATATGGGCATCAGCGTACTCGAGCGCGGCATCACCCGCGACCAGCTCTACATCGCCGATGAGGTGTTCATCACCGGCACGGCTGCCGAGGTGGTGGGCGTGCGCATGATCGACCACCGCCAGGTGGGCAGCGGCGGGGTGGGACCGGTCACCCGCGCACTGAAGGAGGCCTTCCAGGCGAATATTCACGGGGAGGGGAAGCATTCGGAGGAGTGGCTGGATTACGTGGAGTGAAATTGGCCCCCCATTTTCGCCATAGGCGAAAATGGGGGGAATGGAGAATTCTGAGGGGAAATCGGACGCTCGTGATATCTGAGGAGACTTAATGCTCAACCGAGAAGTAAGAATACTGGTCGAGTGGCGCAGTACCTAATTTCCACCCGGTACCCTGCCCGCCTCGCCTGGTCTTTGTCCAGGGTGCACAGGGGCAGCTTGAGATACTCCGCCGTGGCCACGTAGACCGCATCCGCGCCGCGCAAGCCAGGCTGCGCAGCTAGCCCCGCCGCGGATGCTACCAGCCCGCGTTTCATCTATAACAAACCGAAATTAATAAAATTCTAATGCAACGTTTGCCCCCTCAGCGCATCTGATAAAATAGCAAATGCCAGATTTGCGCCAAATTTCTATTCGACCCATTGGAAGGAATACCAAACATGAGCGACATCAAAGTTCAACCCCTGGGCAGCCGCGTGCTGGTGCGCCCGGATAAAGAAGGCGAAGGCCGCACGACGACCGGCATCTATATCCCCGAAACCGCTAAGGAAAAACCGCAGACCGGCTTCGTGGTCGCCGTTGGCGACGACGAAGATGAAATCAAGGTCAAAGTCGGCCAAAAAGTGCTCTTCCCCAAGTACACCGGCACCGAAATCAAGCTGGAAGGCGTCGAGCACATCATCATGGACGCCGACGACCTGCTGGCGATCATCAACGACTGAGCAAGGAGTTAGCATGGCTTTCAACCTGGCGAATCTATCCTCCAATAAACCCTCCGAGGGGGAGCGCGTTAAAGTGCTGGTGATCGGCTCCGGCCCCGCCGGGCTGGCGGCGGCGCTGTACGCCGCTCGCGCTGACCTGCATCCGCTGGTGCTGACCGGTATGGAGCTGGGCGGTCAGGTCTCGCTGACCCACACCGTGGAAAATTATCCCGGCTTCCCGGAAGGCGTGGGCGGGCAGGAGCTGGTGGAGCTGTTCCAGAAACAGGCGCAGCGCTTCGGAGCGCGCATCGAGTACGACACCGTCACCGCCATCGATTTCTCGCAGCGCCCGTACAAAGTGAGCACCTACAACGGCGCCTACCTGGCGGAGACGATCATCATCACCACCGGCGCCACCCCCATCCACCTGAATGTGCCCGGCGAGAGCGAGCTGACCGGGCGCGGCGTCTCCTACTGCGCCACCTGCGACGGCTGGTTCTTCAAAGACAAGCAAGTGGTCGTGGTCGGCGGCGGCGACAGCGCCCTGGAAGAGAGCCTGTTCCTCACCCGCTATGCCACCTCGGTGACCATCGTCCACCGCCGCGACCAGTTGCGCGCCGGCGCCATCCTGCAGAAGCGCGCCCGGGAAAACTCGAAGATCAATTTCATCTGGAACACCGTGGTCACCGAGATCCTGGGCGACGACAAGGTCAATGCGGTGCGCTTGAAGAATGTGCAAACTGGCGAAGTCAGCGAGCTGCCCACCGATGGCGTGTTCATTTTCATTGGACATCATCCCAACACGCAGCTCTTTGAGGGTTACCTGGAGATGGATGAGCGCGGCTACCTGGTGACCAACAAGCTGATGGAGACCAACTATCCTGGCGTCTTTGCTGCCGGCGAGGTGGCCGACCCGGTCTATCGCCAGGTGATCACCTCGGCGGGCATGGGGGCTGCCGCCGCCATGCGCGCCATTCATTTCCTGGAAGAGCATTCCCAGGAAACCGAACCCAGCCTGACCCAACCCTAAAAAGCGATGTGGGGTTTGCCAATGGTAAAATTCTACCGGCAAACCCCACGTTTTTTAATTCATTCGCCTGGAGAGAGAAAAAATGAAAAACAAAGTTTCTATCATCGGCGCGGGCATGACCGGATCCACCACCGCGCACTGGCTGGCGGAGCGCGAGCTGGCGGATATCGTGCTCGTCGATATCGTCGAGGGCATGCCGCAGGGCAAAGCCCTTGATCTACAAGAAGCGCTGCCGGTGATCGGCAAGGACGTCAGCGTCGTGGGCTCTAACTCCTACGAAGCCACCGCCGGCTCGGACATCGTGGTGATCACCGCCGGGCTGCCGCGCAAGCCGGGCATGAGCCGCGACGATCTGCTCTTCGCCAACGCCGACATCGTGCGCAAGGCCGCCGAAGAGACGATCAAGTATTCTCCGGAGGCCATCTTCATTATTTTAACCAATCCGTTGGATGTGATGGCTTACCTGGCCATGAAAGTCACCGGCGTGGCGCCTCACCGCGTGGTCGGGCAGGCGGGCATCCTCGACTCGGCCCGCATGCGCGCCTTCGTCGCCATGGAGCTGGGCGTGTCGGTCGAAAATATCCATTGCTACGTGCTGGGCGGGCATGGCGATGAAATGGTGCCGCTCACGCGCCACTCCAACGTCGCCGGCGTGCCGCTGGAAAAAGCCATGCCTGCCGACCGGCTGGCAGCTATCGTGGATCGCACCCGCAAGGGCGGCGGCGAGATCGTCTCGCTGCTCAAGACCGGCAGCGCTTTCTACGCCCCCTCGATCGCCATCGTGCAGATGGTAGATGCCATTCTAAAGGACAAGCACCTGGTGGTGCCTGCCGCCGCTTACCTGCAGGGTGAGTACGGGCTGAAAGACATCTTCTTCGGTGTGCCGGTGCAGTTGGGCCGCCGGGGCATCGAGAAGGTGTGGGAGTACGAGCTGACCGAGCAGGAATTGGATGCCCTGCGCAAATCGGCTGCTGGCGTGGCGGAAAACATCGCTAAATTGAATCTCTAAATTGATTTTGCGTGTTGTAGATTGGCTATGCCAATCTACAACACGCATTTCAGGAAGGAAATCACCATGAGCCTCAAAGAGAAATTTGCAGAAATCTTGCCCGAATGGCGCGAGCGCGTCACCCGCCTGCTGAAAGAATCTGGCGATGTCAAAGTGGACGAAGTCACCATCGGACAGATCTACGGCGGCATGCGCGATGTCAAGGCGCTGGTCACCGACATCTCTTACGTGGATCCCAACGAAGGCATTCGCTTTCGCGGCTTTACGATCCCCGAAGTGTTGGCGAAGTTGCCCAAGCCAGCCGGCGCTGAGATACCTTACGTGGGCGGGTTGTATTATCTATTCCTGATTGGGCAGATTCCCAGCGAGGCCGAAGCGCTGTTGGTGGAAGACGAGTGGAAAGCGCGCTCGGCCATCCCGCAGTACGTCTTTGACCTGCTGCACGCCCTGCCGCGCGACGCCCACCCGATGATGATGTTCTCCGCCGCCATCGTTTCGCTGCAGAACACCTCGGTCTTTGCCCGCCGCTACCATGAAGGCATGAAAAAGAGCGAATACTGGGAGCCAATGCTGGAGGATAGCCTGAACCTGACCGCCAAGTTGCCCGCCATCGCCGCTTTTATCTACAGCCTGAAGTACAAGAACGGCGTCTACACGCCGCCAGACCCCGACCTGGATTGGGGCGCCAATTTCGCTCACATGCTGGGCGTCGCGCAGCCTGGCTATCGCGATCTATCCCGCCTGTACATGATCCTGCACTCGGATCACGAGTCTGGCAACGCCAGCGCCCACGCCACCCACCTGGCGGCTTCCACGCTGTCGGATATTTATTACGCTTTCTCGGCAGGCGTCAACAGCCTGGCTGGCCCGCTGCATGGGCTGGCGAACCAGGAAGCCTTAGCCTGGCTGCTGGATGTGCACAAGCGCTTCAATGGCGTGCCGACCCGCGAACAGATGCGCCAGTTTGCCTGGGATACCTTGCACGCCGGGCGCGTCATCCCCGGCTACGGTCACGCGGTGCTGCGCCGCCCCGACCCGCGCTTCACCGCCCAGTTCGAGTTCGCCGAAAAGCACATGCCCGACGACGAGATCTTCCAGATCGCAAAGCTGGTCAACGAGATCGTGCCGGCGGTGCTGATCGAGCAGGGCAAGGCCAAAAATCCATCGCCCAACGTGGATGCCATCAGCGGCACGCTGCAGCATCACTACGGCGTCAAGGAATTCGATTTCTACACCGTCATGTTTGGCGTGGGGCGGGCGCTGGGCGTGACCGCCAACGCCGTTTGGGCGCGTGCCCTGGGTCAGCCGATCGAGCGCCCCAAGTCTTTGACTACCGCTATGCTGGAGCAGATCGCCGCTAAGGCCAAGGCTACCCCCTGATTTTGCGGATCGAACATTTTGGGTGTTGGTGAAAGGGCTTGCCCTTTTACCAACACCCATTTTTATTTTACGGCGTGGGCGTGGCTTCTATGATACCCGCCGCTGCGCCGGTCCAGGTGAAGACGCGCGGGTCGCTCACCGCGCCCGCCGGCTCCCAGATGGGATTGCCGTCGTTGTCGGTGCCGGTCTGGCGCACGGTGACCACCGTCCAGCGAATGACGTGCGGCGTGTCCACCGTGGGCAGGAAGCTGGCAGGCACCAGGTAGTTGGTGCCGGTGACGTATTCCACCAGACGCTGTTCCTGGCCGCCGGTGACGATCACCAGGTTCACGGCGTAGGCTTCATTCTCGCGCAGCGTGCCCACCGCCGCCCACTGCAGCGAGATGGGGAAATCCACGCTGGTGAAGGGCGCGCCGTCTGCCGGCAGCAGCAGGTTGGGCGCCGGGTAGGGCGGAGGGATGGTGGGCGTGGGGGTGACATTGGAGAGCTGGCGTTCGCACAGCGGGATCACCAGGCGCTGCCCAGAGCGCACCACGTCGTTCACCAGGCCGTTGTACTCCTTCAGCACGGCAATCGGCACGCGGTAATCCGCCGAGATGCGGCTCAGGCTGTCGTTATCCTGCACGGTGTAATCGATCTTCTCGCAGGCAGCCTCGGTGGCCTCGGCCGCACTCAGCGTCGCCGAGGGCTGCGGTGTCACTGTCGGCGTGGGGTAAGGGATCTGCAATGGCTGGCCTTCGAACAGCGTATCGCAAGAGGCTGGCAGGTCATTCAGCAGCACGATGCTCTGGATGGAAACCCCAAAACTGAAAGCGATGGAAGAGCAGGTGTCGCCCAGTTTCACCCGGTAAGTCTGTGGCGTGGGGGTGGGCTGGGGTGTATTGGTGACGGTTGGCGTCACCGGGGTGGGCGTAATGGTCGCAGTGGGCGTCAGGGTGACGGTGGGGGTGGGGGTATCGGGCAGCGCGGCGGCCTGCCCGGGCTGGCGCAAGGCGAAATAGACCAGCCCGCCGCCAATGGCGATGAACACCACCAGCATAGCGAGCACCGCCGGCAGGCTGAGGGTCACCTCGGGCATGCGGCTGCCCCGCACGGCGGGCGATGGCCGCGGCCCGGTATCGGCGACGCTCAATTCTGTGCCGCACACCAGGCAGCGGGTTGCATCCTCGCTCAGGCGCGTGCCGCAGGTTGGACATACTTTGGTTCTTTTGGAAGTGGATTCTCTATTCATCTTATTGGGTCCGCGACCAGGTATCAGCGCTTGCGGTCTGGGACTTGGCGGATTATACCAGCCTTTTAGCCTTGCGCGGCGCGTTTTCGCAGGTCGGGGGGCATGGTATACTCTCGCATGTGCCGCCCTACAGCCTGTATCTGCACATTCCGTTCTGCCGCCACCGCTGCGCCTACTGCGATTTCAACACCTACGAGCGCCTGGAGGCGCTGATACCCGCGTATGTGCAGGCGCTGTGCGGCGAGCTGCGCTGGATCGATCGCAGCTTCGGGCAGCGCCTGCCGGTGCACAGCCTGTTTTTCGGCGGCGGCACGCCCTCGCTGCTGCCGGTTGGCGAGCTGGGGTCGATGCTGGAGGCGGCGCGGGAGAGCTTCGAGCTGTTGCCCGGCGCGGAAATCACCCTGGAAGCCAACCCGGGCACGCTGTCGTTGGAATACCTGCAGGGGCTGCGCGGCCTGGGCGTTAACCGGCTGAGCCTGGGGATGCAGTCAGCCCAGCCGGGTGAGCTGCTGTTGCTGGAGCGCCAGCACGGTTACCAGGATGTGCTCCAGGCGGTGCAATGGGCGCGCCGGGCGGGCTTCGATAACCTCAACCTGGACTTGATCTTTGGCTTGCCCGGGCAGAGCCTGGAGTCCTGGCGAGAATCGCTGGAGATGGCCCTGGATTTGGGGCCGGAACACCTCTCGCTGTACGCCCTCAGCCTGGAGCACGGCACCCCGATGCGCGCCTGGTACGAGCGCGGTTTGTTGCCCGAGCCCGACCCAGACCTGACGGCGGAGATGTACGAATACGCCAGCCAGCGCCTGGCAGAGCAAGGCTTCGTGCAGTACGAGATATCCAACTGGGCGCGGCGGGGGCAGGATGGACAGCCGCTGGCTTGCCGTCACAACCTGCAATACTGGCGCCTGTTGCCCTACCTGGGCTTCGGCGCTGGCGCGCACGGCTACGCTCTCGGCGTGCACACCGCCAATGTGCTGGCGCCGGCCGCCTATATCCAGCGCATGCAGGCGGCAGGCGATCCAGGCGCCGCACAGCCGCGTCTGGATTTTCCTCGTTCGCCCGCCAACGCCAGCGCTGAGCAGCCCGCGCAGCGCGAACAAATGGGGGAATGGATGATGATGGGCTTGCGCCTGACCGAAGAAGGCGTCTCAGCCCAGGATTTCCGGCAGCGCTTCGGTCAAGAGCTGCAAGCCGTTTACGGGCGTGAGATCGAGCGCCTGCTGCGCCTGGGCTTGCTGGAGTGGCGCGACCGGGTGGGCGAGCGCCTGCGCTTGAGCGAGCGAGCTCGCCTGCTGGGCAACCAGGTCTTCATGGAATTTGTTTAGCATCACCTGGGTGGGGGTCATGCACGTCTATTGAGCAGCGCATCCGCCAGCTCGCGCAGCGCCAGGCCAGCATTGCCTTTGAGCTGTGCCTGCTCCAGCGAGCGCAGCGCCTGCTCGGTCAGGCAGGCAGCAGTTTCCTGCGTATAGCCGCGGGCGCCTTCGCGTTCCAGCAACACGGCCATCGCCTGCACTTCATCCTCGCGGATGGGACCCTGCGCCCAACGGTGGGCGAATTCGCCCTGCTGGTTAAGGGCGTACAGCACCGGTAGAGATTTCTTGCCCGAGAGCAGGTCGCTGTCGGCAGATTTGCCGGTCAGCGCTGCGTCGCCCCAGATGCCCAGCAGGTCGTCGTGCGCCTGGAAAGCCAGCCCCAGGTGCTCAGCGAAATCTTTGAGCTGTGCGATCGTCTCGTCGCTGGCGCCTCCCGCCACCGCTCCCAGCTCGACGCAGGCGGAGAGCAGCGAGGCGGTCTTGCCGCGCACCATCGGCCAATACGCCGCCAGGTTCAAATCGCCGCGCTGTTCATAGGAAATATCCAGGTACTGTCCCTGGGTGAGCTGCAGGCAGGCGCGCGTCAGCGCCTGCACGCAGCGCAGTGCAGCGGCTGCTGGCAGAGTCTCCTGCAGGCGCAGCGCCGCGAGCGTCGCCAGGGTGTACATTGTGTCGCCGGTGTTGATCGCCTGGGGCACGCCCCATTTGGACCACAGGGTGGGGCGGCCGCGCCGCAGCGAGCTGTTGTCTTCGATGTCGTCGTGAATCAGGGAGAAATTGTGCACCAGCTCGACCGCCGCTGCAGCGGGCAGCGCTGCCTGCCAATCGCCCCCAACGGCGGAGGTGGTCAGCAACAGCAGCAGGGGACGGATGCGCTTGCCGCCGGCGTTGGGGTGGGCGCCCTCCCCCTGCCAGCCCATGTGGTAGGCCAGCATATATTCCAGGTGTTCCAGCCCTTCCCCGCCCGCTATGGCGACAGCGCGGCGCAGCTCGGTTTCCACTTCTGGCAGGTATTGTCTGGCAAGTTCATCCAGCGCCATGCACGCCTCCCATGCTGATTGTCCAGTCAGGGACTATCGAGCCGTCCCATTGCTTGCAGCGATATTGAGCAGCTTTGTGCGCTGCAATTCGGAAATATTCTCTGCGCCGGCGGCGAACATGCACACCTGCAACTCGCGCTGCAGCTCGTGGATGGTTTGCAGCGTGTCGTCCAGCGAGCGGGCGGCGGCCTTCAAGAACGGTCCCGCCATCCCGCCCATCTGCGCCCCTAATGCAATGCACTTGGCAATGTCCACGCCGGAGCGCAGCCCGCCGGAGGCGATGATCATCATTCCCGGGGCAGCCCGGCGCACATTCAGGATAGCCTGGGCGGTTGGGATGCCCCAATCCACGAACGCCGCTGCCAATCGGCGCTGGCTTTCGCTGGCGGCGCGGTGCATTTCCACCTGCGACCAGGAGGTGCCGCCCGCCCCGGCGACATCGATGGCGCGCACGCCGCAGTCTGCCAGACGAGCCGCATCTTGCTCGGAGAAACCCCAGCCGACTTCCTTGGCGATCACCGGCACCGGCAGCGCCCGGCAGACGGTTTCGATCTTCTTCAGCAGTCCCGCCCAGCGCGTGTCGCCCTCCGGCTGCACCGCTTCCTGGAGGGCGTTCAGGTGCAGGATCAGCGCGTCGGCCTCGATCATATCCACCGCTCGCTGGCAGTGCTCTACGCCGTAGCCATAATTGAGCTGGATGGCGCCCAGGTTGGCAAACAGCAGGATATCCGGGGCGTAGCGGCGCACCTGAAAGCTGCTCGCCAGCTCGGGGTGCTCGATGGCCGCGCGCTGTGATCCCACCCCCATGGCGATGCCGGTCTGCTGGGCGGCTTCTGCCAGGGTGCGGTTGATCTGCGCAGCTTCTGGGGTGCCGCCGGTCATCGATGAAATCAGCAGCGGCGCGGCGACGCGCCTGCCGAACAGCTCCTGGGAGAGGTCCACGTCTTCCAGGTCGATCTCCGGTAGGGCGGCGTGGTTGAAACGGTACCGCTCCAGCCCGGTGGTCAGCCCGGATTGCACGTTTTCATCCAGGTTGATACGAATATGATCTGCTTTCCGTGAACCAATCTGCGTAACTTTTGACATGCTGTGGTGTTCCTGTGAGGTGAAGTTATCTTACCAGCCTGATCATGGGCTGTCAATGTGATCGATTTGACCCGAATTGACGCACTGCGCCTTGACAGATCGGCTTGTGGGATTACAATTGCTCAAATCGACCTGACAAGAAATGAGGAGGTTCTTGAATATGTCTGACACCACCTTCGAGGAAATCAAAGCCATCATCGTGGATCTGCTCGGCGCAGATGAATCGAAGATCACGATGGATGCTCGCTTCCGCGAGGACCTGGAGGCCGACTCACTGGACCTGGTAGAGCTGATCATGGCCTTCGAAGACAAGTTCGGCGGTGAGATCTCGGACGAAGACGCCCAGAAGATCACCACCGTCGGCGAGGCTGTGAAGTACGTCCAGACTCACATGTAAGCGGTCAAAGCATTGCCTGGGGAAGAGGTGCAAACTCGAAGCTGCGCCTCTTTTTCGTTTAAGTAACCGGCATGGTCGGTTTCAGGAGGGGCGGGTTTGTACCGGCCTGAAGCCTTCGCCAGGAATAGCTTATTTCAGGCCTTGCTCTTCATCTATCAAAACCAAAACCCGCCCTACCCGCCGGAAGGCTGCAAGCCCTCGCCGTCTAGGATAATAGGCCGGGGATCTCCTCCGGGTGACTGGCGACCCGCACCCCCGCTGCTTGCAGCGCTTTGACCTTCTCGACGGCGGTGCCAGCGCCGCCCTCGACGATCGCCCCGGCGTGCCCCATGCGCTTGCCGGGAGGGGCGGTCTGCCCGGCGATGAAGCTCACCACCGGCTTGGTCAGGTAATCGCTGATGAACTCGGCGGCTTTTTCTTCGTCGGTGCCGCCGATCTCGCCGATCAGCACGATCTTTTCGGTTTGAGGGTCTTCCTCGAACATGCGCAGGCAATCGATGAAATTGGTGCCGTTGATCGGGTCGCCGCCGATGCCCACGCAGGTGCTCACACCCATGCCCACCAGCTTGAGCGCATACAACACTTCATAGGTCAGCGTGCCAGAGCGGGAGACCACCCCCACGTTGCCGGGGATGGCGATATCGCCGGGAATGATGCCCACCTTGGCTTCGCCGGGGGTGAGCAAGCCGGGGCAGTTTGGGCCCACCAGGCGCACACCTTTTTGGTCCAGGTAGCTGCGTACGCGCATCATATCCTGCACGGGAATGCCTTCGGTGATGCACACGATCAGCTCGAGGCCAGCGTCGGCGGCCTCGTAGATGGCGTCGGGCGCGAAGCGCGCCGGCACGAAGATGATGCTGGTGTTGGCGCCGGTGGTGTCCACGGCGATCTTGACCGAATCGAAGACCGGAATCTTGCCATCCAAGACCCACTCGCCGCCCTTGCCCGGTGTGACGCCGGCGACCACGTTGGTGCCGTATTCGACCATTTGGATGGTGTGGAACAGACCTTCATTGCCGGTGATGCCCTGCACCAGCAGGCGCGTATGTTTATCGACCAGGATGCTCATGTTGAACCTTCTCCCTACCTCAAGCTGCCTGTGCGACGGCGACGGCTTTGCGGGCTGCGTCGGCCAGCGTCTCGGCGGTGATCATTTTGGCGTCGGCCAGGATGCGGCGCCCCTCTTCGGCGTTGGTGCCCACCAGGCGAATGACCATCGGTACATTGGTTTTGACCTCCGCCAGGGCAGCCAGGATGCCGCGCGCCACTTCGTCGCCGCGGGTGATGCCGCCAAATACGTTGAACAGCACGGCTTTGACGTTCGGGTCGCTCAGGATGATGCGCAGCGCGGCAGCCACCTTATCTGCGCTGGCGCCGCCGCCGATATCCAGGAAATTGGCCGGCTCGCCGCCGAACAGCTTGATGATATCCATGGTGGTCATTGCCAGCCCAGCGCCGTTGACCATGCAGCCGATGTTGCCATCCAGCTTGATAAAGGATAGCCCGTACTTGCGGGCCTCGATCTCAGAGGGGGCCTCCACATCCAGGTCGCGCATCTCCGCCAGGTCTGGATGGCGGAACAGGGCGTTGTCGTCCAGCACCATCTTGCCATCCAGGGCGACTATCCGCCGATCGGCGGTGATCACCAGCGGGTTGATCTCCGCCAGCGTGGCGTCGCAGGCGACATAGGCGTCCCAAAGGCCGCGGGCAATCTGGCCGAAGATGCGCCAGTGCTCGCGCGGCAGGTCGATGCTGGCGGCGATGTCGCGCGCCTGGTAGTCGCGCAGCCCCAGCAGGGGATCGATATGCACTTTGATGATCTTTTCAGGGTTTTTGGCGGCTACTTCCTCGATGTCCACGCCGCCGGCGGCGGAGGCCATCATCACCGGGCGGCGGGCGGCGCGGTCGTTGGTGATGCCCAGGTAGATTTCGCTGGCGATGCTGGCGGCCTCGTCCACCAGCACTTTGCGCACTGGCAGGCCTTTGATCTCCATGCTCAAGATTTGGGTGGCGAGGTTCTCGGCTTCCTCGGCGGACTTTGCCAGGCGGATGCCGCCGGCTTTGCCGCGCCCTCCCACCAGCACCTGTGATTTAATCACAACGCGGCCACCGAGTTCTTCAGCAATTTGCCTTGCTTCTTGAGCGGTAGCCGCCACCCGTCCTTTCGGAATCGGGATGCCGTACTTGTTGAAAATTTGTTTGGATTGGTATTCATGCAGTTTCATGCAGCGGGTTTCTCCCTTTGTCGGCACTGCTGGGGATAGGTTTCACAATTGAATTATACCATCCTGGGGTAGTGGGGGTTTTGTGGCTCACGCCGAGTTGCGAAGGGAAAAGATTAAAACACGAAGGACACAAAGGTTGCACACCAAGGGCACAAAGAAATTAAACTTTGTGCCCTTGGCATTTCCTTGGTGTTCTTTGTGTTGATCTTTTTTTCTAAGTGTCCTGGCTGTTCTTCACAGGCGGGGGAAGAAGATCTCCGCTGACGTGATTACGGCGCGGGATACGGCGCCGCGCCGAGGAGGAGCTGGATCATCTCCTCTAACGGACGGGGAGGAAATATATTTTCCACATATTCGTCCACATCGATCGCGCGCACTGCTTTTTCATCGCTAAGATCAAATAGCCAGGGGGCTCCGGCGCGGCCGAAGACCTGGTTGGAAATATAGCCGTCAATCGGATACTCCTGCGTGTCAAGCGGGTGCAGGAACATCAGGTACCTGCGCCCCATTTCCAGCGGAATGTACTTCACCCCGGCGTTGCCAACGATCACCTGGCGGATCTCGCTTTCGCTGGGTGTCTCCCCCTTCACCGCCTCGGCGGGCAAGATGCCGCCGCCGTGGCACAGCAGCAATTCATCGCCAGCTTTTCCGTATATTATCTGTTCAAGGCGCACACGATACACGGTGCAGATACCGTAGAGGCCTTCGGAAGGCTGGCTGCGGTCTTCAGCATTTCTTGAGCCATGGATGATGAGACCATCCTCGGCTTCTACCACACCTATCACAACCAGGTCGGTTACCTTAAGCAGCTTCTCGTAA
>JAJUJL010000028.1 GCA_029265355.1 Chloroflexota bacterium
CCTCATCGGTGGGGGCGAAGACAGTGAAGGGGCCTTCACCTTTGAGGGTGTCCACCAGCCCGGCAGCCTGCACGGCAGCTACCAGGGTGGTGAAGCGACCATCGGCTACGGCGGTGTCAACGATGTCCGAAAGCTGCGGAGCTGGGGTCGGGGGGACTGCCGTTGCCGTCGGGGCGGGTGGCTGAGTGGCAACTGGGGTAGCCGCAGGCGCACAGGCAGCCAATACGAGAGAAGCAATTACCAGTACGAACAAGCTAACTAACGATAAGCGTTTCACGTCTCATTCCCTTTCATATATTGTATATATTTGGTATACTTATTATAAAGTATTATAGACAAAACCTGTACATTGTCAAGCGCGAATCGCAATTCTTATCAAGCTCTCATTGAGGTTCACGAAGCACACTCAACAAGATAAGATCAGTCGAAAGTGCGCAGTGCAGTTACAATACGAATGAAATGATCGGAGAAATGAGATGAGTCAAAATGCAATGATATGGGGCGCAGGTGGCGCGATTGGCAGCGCATTGGTGACGATGCTGCTGGAGGCAGGTTGGCAGATTGCGGCCCTGGGAAGGCTCAGCAGCGAAGCGGAGCAGAGCGGCGCGGTTGCCATCGATGCAGAGGTGGGCGATGATTTTTCCGTGCGTACGGCAGTCAACGCCGCCGCGCAGGAGCTGGGTGAGGTAAACCTGTGGGTTTATGCTGCGGGGGATATCGCTGCCCGTCCGGTGGGCGAAATGGAGCTGGCGGATTGGCGGCGCATCCTGGATGCCAACCTTACGGGCGCCTATTTGACGACGCACCACAGCTTGCCGCTGCTGGCAAAAGACGCCCACCTGTTCTACCTGGGCGCGGTCAGCGAGCGCATGCGTCTGCCAGGCCTGGGTGCTTACGCCGCCGCAAAAGCCGGTTTGGAAGCGCTGGCGGAAGTGGTGCGCAAGGAAACTCGCCGCCGGGTGAGCGTGGTGCGCCCCAGCGCAGTGGATACGCCATTTTGGGATAAGGTGCCTTTCAAGCTGCCGCCGCACCATCTGGCGGCGCAGGATGTGGCAGTGCGCATCCTGCAGGCTTACGCCGATGGACACCAGGGGCTGCTGGACATTTGATGACGATCGCGGTTTGGATCCTAGGCGACCAACTGCTGGCATGCCACCCGGCGCTTGCCCCGTACCAGGAGGATAAAGCCCGGGTACGAGTCGTCATCCTGGAATCCCAGGCGCGGTTGCGGCGCTTGCCATACCATCGCAAGAAGCTGGTCCTGCTGGTGAGCGCCATGCGGCATTACGCCGGGTATCTGCGGGCAAACGGCTGGCAGGTGGATTACAGGATTGCGGCGGATGCGCTGAGTGGGCTGAAAGCGCAGGTTGCCGAGCAGCGTCCGGAGTGGTTGGAGACCATGGCGGCCAGCGAATACCGCGGTCGCCTTTTTCAGCACAGCTTGCCAGAGCGCCTGGGAATCCCGATCAGGGTATTGGCAAATACCCAATTCTTAAGCGGCAGGTATGATCCCTTCCCCGATGCTGGGGGAAGGCAACGGGTGGTGATGGAGAATTACTATCGTCGTATGCGGCGTCATTTCCGGTTGCTGATGAGCGAAGACGGAGAGCCGATCGGAGGACGATGGAACTACGACGCGCAGAATCGCAAGCCATTGCCTAAGGAGATAGCGGCGCCCGCGTTTCAGCGCTTTGAGGCAGATGAGATCACCCGGCAAGTGATGCTCGAGATCGAGCAAGCCGGAGTTGGGACGGGTGAAGCGAGCGGTTTTGACCTGGCTGTGACGCATGCCCAGGCGCAGCAGGCGCTGCAAGATTTTCTCGATCACCGGCTGGGGCTTTTTGGCGCCTATGAGGATGCCATGAGCGCGGAGCAAGCAGTGCTGTTTCATTCCAGGCTGTCTCCTTACCTGAACCTGGGCTTGTTGGAGCCGTTAGACGTTGCGCGTCGAGCAGAAGAACGCTACCTGATGGGCAATGCACCGATCAATTCCGTGGAAGGCTTCATCCGGCAGGTGGTTGGGTGGCGGGAATACATCTATTGGCAGTACTGGCGGCTGATGCCGGACTTGGAGCGGCAGAATTTCTGGCAGGCGCAGCGCCGACTACCAGAATTTTTCTGGAATGGTGAGACACAGATGGACTGCCTGCGGCATGCCATCCAGCGCGCCCTGAAGGATGGCTACACCCACCACATCGAGCGCCTGATGGTGGTAGCCAACTTTTGCCTGCTGGCGGGAGTCGATCCACAGGAAGTCAATGCGTGGTTTTTGTCGAGCTTCGTGGATGCCTATGAGTGGGTGATGGCGCCGAATGTGTTTGGCATGGGGCTGCACGCCGATGGCGGCATGGTAGGCACAAAACCCTATATCGCTTCGGCGAACTACATCAATAAGATGAGCGATTACTGCCAGGGCTGTATATTTGACCACCGCCAGCGTACAGGAGCGGAAGCATGCCCATTCAATTACCTGTATTGGAATTTCTTGATCGAGCACGAAAGCCAGTTACGCGCCAACCCGCGCATGGGGCCGAATGTGCTGGGCCTTTCCAGGCTGGATGGGGATGAACGCCGGAGAATCCAGGCCGCCGCGCAACAATTTCTGGAAGCGTTAGAATGATCCGGAAGACCCGGCTCACCGACGCGGCCGTAAACGCCGACCATCGTAGGGCGGTGAGCAAATGCTCGGCAGTGGCTTGACGGGAGATGTGGACGGCTTCGATATGAGCGAATACGCCGCAGGCGATGCGGCGATTTGCCAGGCGGTTACTAACGCAACGCCCCTTGTCCAGCAGCACCGCCTGCAAGTCGGCAGCCGATTACCGGCTGCCGACGATGAGCCCGGCGATGCCACCACCGATGATCCGGCAGGAGGATTGCTTACCATCCAGGCGCAGCGGCGTCACTCCAACAGCCGCCCGGCCAAAGAGTATTCTTCGGCAGTCTCAATCTCTGGCAGCAACCCGTCCGGGAGCGGTGGGACGGGCTCGGGGTGCAGTGATAGCGCCTCGTTCTCCAGGCTGAGGACGAAATTCACCTGCATGGCAGGATCCAGGGCAGGGAAATCATAGCGCTGGTGGGCGCCGCGGCTTTCACACCGGGCGCGGGCAGCCAACAGGGTGGCTTCGGCGACGACCAAAGAGGCGCGCAGGTCCAAAGCGATAGCCAGGTCGCGGTAACCTTCCGAGTTTGGACGCACATCCACCTGTTCCGCCATGGATTTCAGCTCGTTGATCTTCTGCAAGCCTTGCGACAGGCGCTCTTCGGAGCGCACCACGCCGCAATTTTCCCACATATTGTTGCGTAAGGCGCGTTGCAAGGGTCGAGCAAGCTCTTTCCCTTCGCGGATGAGGCTATCCAGATCGTCTACGGCGGATTTGATGACAGCCGGTGAACGAAGCTGGCTATGCAGGGAACGTGAGTAGGCGGCCGCGTTCTCCCCGGCGCGCCGCCCAAAGACCAGGGTTTCGGTCAGCGAGTTGCCTCCCAGTCGGTTGGCGCCGTGCAGCCCGCTGGTCACTTCACCGGCCGCGAACAAACCCTGGGTGCGGGTGGCGGTGGTATCAGGGTCGATGACCACGCCGCCCATCGAGTAATGCGCGGTGGGGGCGACTTCCATAGGTTGGGTGGAGATATCCAGCATCTGGGCTTCCAGGAACTGGCGGTACATGCGCGGTAGTTTTTCGAGGATGTGGTCTTTGCTGCGATGGCTGATATCCAGGTACACACCGCCATTGGGTGTGCCGCGCCCCTCGATGATCTCGGTGTAGACAGCCAGGGCGACCCGGTCGCGAGTGGATAGTTCCATGCGCACAGGGTCGTAGCGGGTCATGAATCGCTCACCCAGGTTGTTGCGCAAGATGCCGCCTTCACCGCGCACGGCCTCGGTGACCAGCGTGCCAGCCCAATCTTCGGGCGTGACCATACCCGTAGGATGGAATTGAACCAGCTCCATGTCGGAAAGCAAGGCGCCAGCCTGGAGGGCCAGGTACATGCCGTCGCCGGTGTTTTCATCGCGACGGGACGAGGAGCGGCGCCACAGGCGGGTGTGCCCGCCGGCAGCCAGCACCACGGCGTCCGCCAGGTAAATGGTGCGCTCGCCGGTGTTGATATCGAAGCCCAGGGCGCCAAAACAAACCTGGTCATCCACCAGCAGGCGGGTGATGTACTGGTGCTCGTGGACTGGGATGCCCAGCTCGATAACTTTTTTGTCCAGTGTGTTCATGATCTCACGCCCGGTGTAATCGCCGGCGTAGCAGGTGCGCCGGTAGCGGTGAGCGCCAAAAAAGCGCTGGTCCAGCAGGCCATTGGGCGTGCGGGCAAAGCGCGCCCCCCAGCCGGCCAGTTCAGTGACCGCCTGAGGCGCCTCGATCACCATGATCTCGATCATGCGAGGATTGGCGAGCTGGTAGGCTTCTTGCCAGGTATCGGCGAAGTGGAATTTCCAGTTGTCTTGCGGGTCAACGTTTCCAAAGGCAGCGTTGATGCCGCCGGCTGCCAGGACGGTGTGGGCGTCTTTGCGTAAACGCTTTCCGACCACCAAGACTTCGACGCCAGACATGTGTGCGGCGATGGCAGCGCGTAGACCGGCTGCGCCGGAGCCAATAACGAGTACGTTTGATATGACAGTGCGGGGGGTGTTCATCTGTAAATACCTCTAAAAATTGTGCAATTTGCTCGTTTTGTTGGGGGCTATCGAATTTCCCCGGTGTGTTTAGATATTGTATATATATTAGCATGCATGCAGGTGAAAGTCAAGTTTCTAATGAAATATAAATATACAATATATTGACATTATATAAACAATGGGATAGACTAGCTACATGTCGTTGACACGATGATAAGTTGCTTGGTGTTTCGCCGGAAGTGTTTTTACAAAATGTGAACGAGCACCGGTGAAACCCTGGAGTAAACTGCCGTCACGATGGCCGATTTACTCCAAACACTTTCGGCGGTTTACTTAGATGCATGAGTTCGAGATGACAAAGAAGATGGTTTATCGGAATTGGAGGCTGCAATGTACAGCATACTGATAGCGATATTGATTGCATGGGTTTTGATTGATCGCATGAGATCCGGGCAGCAATTGTCGCGCCCCGTGAAGATCCCGGTGGCAACAATGACGCACCGGCGCTATCTGCGCCGAATCATCCAGCGGTGAATGCAATGAAGCTGCACCTGAAATTCCCGACTCTTTTGGCATCCAACCTGGAGCAGCGCCTGCTGAGCCTGCCGCAAGACCTGGAGGGTGAGCTGAACATCTTGTTCATCCCATTCGCACAGTGGCATCAATTGATGGTAAATGCCTGGCTGCCATTGGTGAAGGGGCTGGAGGCGCATTACGCGGCTGTGCACTATTATGAATTACCGGTGATCCAGGAAATGAGCGCAGAATTCCAAGACGTGATCAATGCCGGTATGCGCGCCGGTATTCCGGAGGTGGACGCCCGCGAGCGCACGATCACATTGTTTGTGGACAAGCCGGTTTTCCGGGGGAGCCTGGGATTACCGAGTGAAGATACGGTATACATTTTATTGATAGATCGCTTTGGAAACGTGGTGTGGCGCGGCGAGGGAGGGCCGACCCCGAGAAATATCTCTGGGCTGGTGAAGGCTGTGGAGGGACGCCTGGCGCTGCGATTGCCGCAGCATGTGAATATTTAGAGGTGTGAAAATGACCGGCTGGAGACGAAACTGGCGTCGATTTTCCGCCAGGTTTATGCAATTGGATGTGGCGATAACAGCGTGGATGGCGCGCTATGGTATTGTGCTGTTGCGCGCCAGCCTGGGGATCGTGTTTTTGTGGTTTGGGGCGCTGAAATTCTTCCCAGGAATGAGCCCAGCGGAGGACCTGGCAGTGCGCACGATCGAGCGTCTGACGCTGGGCATGATCCCCGCAGATACGGCTTTGTGGCTGTTGGCAGCCTGGGAAAGCCTGATTGGTTTGGGCCTGATCTTCGGGAAATTCATGCGGGCGACTCTGCTGCTCTTATTTGCCCAGATGATTGGCACAATCAGCCCGGTGTTTTTCTTTCCCCAAGAAGTCTTTGCGGTGATCCCCTATGCGCCAACGCTGGAGGGACAGTACATCATTAAGAACCTGGTAATTGTCAGCGCTGCGCTGGTCATTGGCGCTACGGTGCGTGGAGGAGCCGTGGTCGCCGATCCTGCGATTGCTCGCCTGGCGCGCTGGAAACAAAATGCATCCGGTGAAGTCGTAGAAGACAGGCAGTAAAATGACCAGCAGGAGCTTCTCTCGAGAAAGAAAAAACCAGCCTACAGGGTGAGGGGGGCACCCTGTAGGCTGGCATAATACAAGTTTAAGTCGATTGAATTCTGCTCTGCATACGAATTCCATACCAGATTTGTGTTTGTCTGAAATTCGTTTCGTGCGGGGCGCTTAAATGTTGAACGCCTGGGTGAGGGGGGCACCCAGACGTTCAACGATTTTTATTATACACAAGTCTCTAAAAAATGCAAGGGTTTTGAGAAAATTTACGCAAAATTAATCTCAGCGCCCCAGGCGGGAGTCGAACCCACAACCTCGGCCTTAGGAGAGCCTCGCTCTATCCTTTGAGCTACTGGGGCAACGAGGCGATTATAGCATCGGGTGAGGGGGAAGGCAAGTGAGAGGAGCTGGGTGGTTTTGCACGGCAATACCGTGCAAAACCACCCAGCGGTTGTTATGGGAGTGGTAGCGCCAGCGCCGGGGCGTCGCCGTCTGCCAGAACCTGGCTGGAGCCGTCCAGCGACACTTCGATCACCTGGCGGGCTTCGAAGGGACCGCTCCCCAGGATCAAGCCGCTGCCATCCGGCAACCAGCTTGGGTAGATGGCTTGCTGAAAAGTCCCTAACAGGCGCGGCTCGCCGCCGCTAATCGGTATAACGAACAAACTGTACTGCTCTGCATCGTTATCGTTGACCTCCGCCAGGTAGGCGATTTGGTCTCCCTGGGGCGAAAAGCGCGGCCAAAAAGCGTAGCCAGCCGGGTAATCTGGGGAGAGCGGCGTCTCTGTGTCTTCCAGCCTGGGGCGCAGGTGGATGCGCTCCTCGCCGGATGGCGCATAGGTCAGGTAGTCATAGGCCAGGGTATCGCTGCCTGGCGACCAGTCGTAGATGCCGAGCGCCTTGTCGAAAGGCACGTACTGCTGAGCTTCGAAGTCATAGTAGGCGAAGTTGCCACGGCCTTCGTAGTTTGTCACTTCATCGAAAGCCAGGAAGCGCCCATCCCGTGACCATTGCGGTTGGACCAGCGAGAAGCCATTTTGAGGCGGCACCAGCTCCACATTCTCTCCGCTATCGACATCAATAGCCCAGATACCTTTGGCCTTGGTGGAGTCGATTTGACCGCGCATGGAGAAGTAGTCGGGTTCGGTCTGCAAGCCGAAAGCCAGCAAGTGGGTTCGTGGTTTCCAGGCGAGCCCGACGGCGGGCATATTTTCTGCCAGTAGCTGCGGCTGCCCTGTGAGTATATCGTACACCCATAACTCGAAGGTGAATTCCAGGCCAGAAGCGACCGGTTTGCCCACCTCGCGGCGGTAGGCAACGAACCGCCCATCGCTGGAGACTTGAGCGCTCATGTATTGGATGCTCAGGCTGGGGTTGCTGCCGCTGTAACCGGCTGCGTCGCTGGTGATCGGGCGCTGTTCACCGTTGGTGTGGTCGAGCAGGTACAGGTTGCCATCCCTTCCGGTGTACACGATCCACAATGGCTGCTGTTCAGGAGCCTGGGTTGCGGCTGGGCTGGGCTCGGGCGCGACCGTTCCGGTGGGCGTGCCCGAAATTGCGCTGGTCACCTGAGCGGGCGGCTGGGTTTCCTGAGGACCCGCGGGTGCAGGCGAGGCGCAGGCTGTGATAGCAAATACTGCGATGAATAAGACGAGAAAGGAAGTTTTCATGACGAGACTCCGGTATGTGATAGCGAGGATACGGTGTTTCGCTTGCAGTCATTCAGTAAACTTGCTGATAATCGCTGGCGAAACCCTGGTGTAAACCGCCGATCTTAACATGGAGATATTCGATATACTTTCTGCGGTTTACTGTGAACCTTTCAAAGACGAAATTGTGATGAAAATAGTTCCAGCAGAAAAAACTTCCGCGCCTGCCTCTCTCAAGGCGGCGCGGAAGAAATGAGATGCTGGTAGGAAACGAGCGCCAGCCAGGCGCTAATCCAGCTTGCCGGTCGCGATCGCAGCCTTTACCTCACCGATGGCTTTGGTCACCTGGATTTCGCGTGGGCAGGCGTCGGTGCAATTGAAGATGGTGTGGCAGCGGTAGACGCCAAATTGCCCGTTCAAGATATCCAACCTTTCCTTGCCTGCCCGGTCGCGGCTGTCGAAAATAAAACGGTGGGCGTTGACAATGGCAGCCGGGCCGACATACTTTTCATTGGCCCAGAAGGATGGGCAAGAAGTGGTGCAGGCAGCGCACAGGATGCACTTGGTGGTGTCGTCAAAGCGCTCGCGCTCTTCAATGCTCTGCAGGCGCTCGCGGGCCGGCGGAGGTTCATCGTTGATGAAGTACGGCATCACTTGGCGGTAGTTCTCAAAGAAGGGCTCCATATCCACGATCATATCTTTGAGCACGCGCATGCCCAGCAGAGGCTCGACGGTGATGCGGTTGCCCAGGTCTTTGACTAACGCTTTGCACGCCAGTCGGTTGCGCCCGTTGATGCGCATGGCGTCTGAACCGCAGATGCCGTGGGCGCAGGAGCGGCGAAAAGACAGGGTGCCATCGATGGTGGATTTTATATATTCCAGCAGGTCGAGGACGCGGTCGGTGGGCTGCGCCTCCACCTGGTAGGTCTTGTAGCTGGGTTTCTTGTCGGTTTCAGGATTGAAGCGGAAGATTTTCAATGTTACCTGCATGGCAGCTCACCCTTTCTAGTAAACCCGCTCTTTGGGCTGGAACCTGGTGATGACTACCGGCTTGTAGTCGAGGCGGACAGCGCCGTTTTCGACCCATGCCAGGGTGTGTCTCAGCCAGTTGACGTCGTCGCGCTTGGGGAAGTCTTCGCGAGCGTGGGCGCCGCGGCTTTCCTTGCGCGCCAGGGCGGAAACAGCGGTCACCTCAGCCAGGAGCAGCAAGTTTCCCAATTCCCAGGTGTTGAGCAGGTCGGTGTTATAGATCTTCCCTGTGTCGCCGACGCGCACATGCTGATAGCGCTGGCGCAGCTCGCGCACTTTTTCCACGGCCAGTTGCATGCCCTCTTCCGTGCGGAAGACGCCGACGTGATCATCCATGATGGTTTTCATCTCATTGGCAATGTCGATCGCTCTCTCCGTGCCGCTGCTGTTGCGCAGGCTTTCGAACTGTTGGCGGGCGAAACCAGTTGGGTCAGGGGGCAGGGGTTGGAAGCCGGCGCTGCGGGCGAACTCGGCGGCGCGCAAGCCGGCGTGCTTGCCAAAGGTGATGATATCGAGGAGCGAGTTGGTACCCAGGCGATTGGCGCCATGCACCGAGACACAGGCCACCTCACCGGCAGCGTAGAGGCCGGGCAGGACGGTGTTTTGCGGGTCGACTACCACTTCGCCGTACTTGTTGGTGGGGATGCCGCCCATAGCATAGTGCGCGGTGGGCTGCACGGGCATGGGTTGCTGCACGGGGTCGACGCCCAGGTAGGTGCGACAGAAATCGATGATGTCAGGCAGCTTGCTCAGGATCTCTTCAGCGGTTACGACGTACGGGGAGCCATCCGGTCGTTTGCGCCCATCCAGCGCCGCGTAGCGATTGACTGTCTCTGGTCGAACGTCGAGGTACATGTAGCGCTTGCCGCCGATGCCGCGCCCTTCGCGCATTTCCAGGTACATGGCGCGGCTGATCACATCACGGGAAGCCAGGTCTTTGACGCGGGGGGCGTATTTTTCCATGAAGCGCTCGCCCTTGTCGTTGATCAGCACACCCCCCTCGCCGCGCACGCCTTCGGTGATCAAGATGCCGAGCTTGAAGATGCCGGTGGGGTGGAATTGAAAGAATTCCATGTCTTCCGCTGGTAGGCCGCGCCGCAAGGTGATGGCGACGCCGTCGCCGGTGTAGGCATAAGCGTTGGAGGTGATATTCCAGATTCGCCCGTGACCGCCGGTGGCAAAGATGACCGACTTGGCGTGGAAGACGTGCAACTCACCTGTGGAAAGTTGCATGGCGACGACGCCGACGGCGACGCCGTTGTTGAGCAGCAGGTCAACCACGTGGAACTCATCGTAAAACTGCACTTTGTTGCGGATGCACTGCTGGTACAGGGTTTGCAAGATCATGTGGCCGGTGCGGTCGGCGGCGTAGCAGGCGCGCCGCACCGGTTTGCCGGTTTCGTTGTTGGTGTGTCCGCCGAAAGGCCGCTGTGCGATGCGCCCGTCGGGTGTGCGCGAGAAGGGCAAGCCCATGTGCTCGAGCTCATACACCGCAGGGACGGCCTCGCTGCACATGAATTCAATGGCGTCTTGATCGCCCAGGTAGTCGCTGCCCTTGACGGTATCGTACGTGTGCCACTCGGGGTGGTCTTCTTCCTGGCTGCCCAACGCAGCGCCGACGCCGCCCTGGGCGGTGCCGGTGTGGGAGCGGGTGGGGTAGAGCTTGCTCAGGACAGCCGTGCTGGCTGTGCGCGAGGCATACAAGGCTGCCATCAGCCCGGCGCCGCCTGCGCCAACTACAATCACATCATATTGGTGGGTATTCATTCAACAGCTCCTCGATCAGGATGCCAGGATGACGTAAATGGAGACGATTAGGGCGAACAGCCACAGCAGAAAGATCAGCCCGCGCACGAACGGCTGAAGCAGGGTCTTGTCGGTGTAATCTTCGATCACGTTGCGCAGGCCGTTAAAACCGTGGGTGACCGCGAAGAAGATGATCAGCATCTGCATCACTTGCCAGTAGGCGGTGGCCCAACCAACCGCGACATCTGGGATTTCGCTGTTGATCACATGGTTGGGGTTGGGGAAGAAGGTCCAGCGCATCAAAGTGGGCAGGTCCACCTGGGTGCGGGCGCCCATGATGAAGGCGCCGCTCACCCCGGCGATTGCCAGCAGGATCAACGCCAGGCCGGAGATGCGCATGAAGATCCACATGATGTATTCAAATGAAAAAGCAGGTTGCACACTGCGGGAACGCATGGGGTTCACTCCTCGTCGATCAGCCGCCGCTCAAATTGCGCTGGATCAATATGAAAATCGTCAGTCCATAGATGGGGATGAAGATAAACCACTGCAACCACAAGGCCTCCCGCTGATAGACCAGGAAGCGAGGCCAGATATCCAGGATAGCGATGCGCAGTCCATTCAGGGCGTGGAAGATGACAATGAAGGTGACCAGGATCTGGAAGATCCAGGATTCATAAATGATATTGAGATTGGTCGCCAGGTCGCTGCCGGTCTGCTGCATGAAGAATGAAGAGATGACGTGCAGGCCGACAAATAACAAGATCGCCAGGCCGGAGATGCGGTGAAGAAGCCAGGAAAGCATGGGGCCGCCTCCCTGGTATTTGAGCCCCTCTTTTAGACTTACCCGACGGTTCATGACGCCTCCTTTTGTATTGTCTGGCTGCAGGGATGGGTGCGCTTCAACCTTCGCTGCCCATTGAAGGCCCTACAACTCATGTATTATTCTACACTCGATTGTAAATCGAAAAGTGACAATAATCATAGTTTATTGGTTTCAGATGTCCTTATCATATCACCCCGCTTTCGTCTAAAATTAACCTGCCAGGGCTTGCATTTCAGGATAGAATTTGCTTCTCAATTCACGGAACGATTCGATAGAGAGGATTGAAGCATGAGCGATCATCTGGACCGGCGCGAGTTCGTAAAGATTGTGACCGCGGCATTGGGCACCATCATGGGCGCCATCGTGGGCTTGCCGGCGATCGGTTACCTGATTTCGCCGGCGTTGAGGGTGCAAAAGAATGAAGATTGGATATCGGTCGGCCCGCTGGAGAAATACCCGGTGGGCAAACCGACCCTGTTCAGCTTTACACGCAGCAAAGTGAATGGTTGGGAGAAGACGGTCAACAGCTACGGTGTGTATGTGGTGCGCACCAGTGAGACGGAATATACGATTTTCTCGAACATGTGCACGCACCTGAGCTGCCGGGTGAATTGGAAAGATGAAGCCCAGGAGTACATCTGCCCGTGTCATGATGGGCATTTTGGGCAGGATGGCAGCGTCACTGCCGGACCACCGCCCAAACCTTTGATCAGGTATGAAGAAACCAAGATCGAAGATGGCAACTTGATGTTCTTTTTTAAGGAGAGTTGAGCATGGCAGAGCGTGTCTTTACCTGGCTAGATGAGCGCCTGGGGCTGACCGCGATCTATAACACGGTATTGGATCGCAAAGTGCCCAAGGTGAACTGGTGGTATACGCTGGGCAGCGCTTCATTGTTTCTTTTCGTGATCCAGGCTGTGACTGGTATGTTCTTGACGGTGTACTATGTGCCCTCGCCGGATCATGCTTACGACAGTGTGCAGTACATCATGAATGGTGTGGCGTTTGGCTGGTTGATCCGCGGCATTCACCATTGGGGGGCAAGCCTGATGGTTTTGTTTGTCTTTATTCACATGCTGCGCACCTTCTTCTTCGGCGCCTATAAATATCCGCGTGAGGTGACCTGGTTGACAGGCGTCTTCTTGCTGCTGACTACCCTGGGGATGGGATTCACCGGCTACCTGTTGCCGTGGAACCAGCGAGCCTATTGGGCCACCACGGTGGGCACGGAAATCCCAGGCACGGCGCCGTTTATCGGCAGTTTTATTGAGCGCATCCTGCGCGGTGGAACGGATTTGAGCGCGGTGACACTGGCGCGCTTCTTTGCGGTGCACATCTGGTTCTTGCCCGCCATTATCCTACTGCTGATCGCGGTGCACATGTACCTGGTGATTCGCCTGGGCATTTCGAACATTCCCAAAGAAGGCGAATAAAGGAGGCAGGGGTGAACGAAGAGCAAAAAAAAGAGCTCATCGAGAAATACAAAGCCGAAAAAGCCAAAGGCGTGAAGTTTTGGCCAGACATCATCTATAAGGACCTGCTGGTATCGTTCGCTTTGTTCATACTGCTGGTGGGACTGGCGATTTTTGTAGGAGTTGCCAACGAGCCGCCTGCAGACCCATCGGACTCTTCTTATATTCCGCGCCCGGAATGGTATTTCTTGTTCTTGTTCGAGCTGTTGAAGTATTTCCCTGGGCAGATCGAATGGATTGGCACAACCGTGCTGCCGACCATTGCAGTGCTGGCCTTGCTGCTGTTGCCTTTTTACGACCGCTCGCCGTTCCGCCACTGGCGCAAACGGCGGTTGGGTGTGACCATCATGTCGGTGGTGGTAGTCGGTATGGTGGCGCTGACCATTATGGCGGTGGCAACGACGCCGCCGGCCGCTGAAGAAGAGGTGGTGGCGGCGACGCTCCCAGAGCAAATATTGCTTGGCGAAGAACTGTACGGTGTGCATTGTGTGGAGTGCCACGGGGCGGAGGGCGAGGGCGGCGAAATCACCGGCGTGGAAGGCCTGGAAGGCGTGGTGCTGGATCCGATCAACGCCAGGGATGTGATGTACACCTTTACCGATGAGACGCTGTTCAATATCATCGATTATGGGCAGCCCGACCTGGGAATGCCGCCTTTTGGATTGGGTTATGGCGGCGAACTACGGCGCGGTGACATTATTGCCGTGGTGAACTTTATGCGTTACACCTGGGACGACCGCGCCGAGTTGCCCCAAGAAGTTGCGCAGGCAAGCGCCGTGCCCGCGCTGGCAGAGGGCGAGGTGCCATCTTATGAGGTGCACATCCAGCCGATGATCAAACGTTACTGCGTCTCCTGCCACCGCCCCGGCAAGAAGAACAACAATTACCTGATGCGCGATTACAACGAGATCATGACCACCGGCGACCATGCTCCCAATGTCGTGGCGGGCGATCTGGGTTCGAACACCATCCGCATGCTGCATCGCGAGGAGATCGAAGCCGGCGGGCCAATGCCGCCCACCAAGGCGCTCAAACCGGAACTGATTTTGATCTGGGAGAAATGGATAGCAGGCGGGGCGCCCAACACCGCCGCGGAAGCGGCCGGGCTAACGCTGCCGGCGGAATTCCTGCCGGTTGAGGCGACGCCGACTGCAGCGCCATGAGTGCGCGTTTGAGCTTGTTTGATCGACCGATGTCCGAAAAAACAAGAATCCTGCTTGTACGCCATGGCCAAACCGAATGGAACCGCATCGAGCGCTTTAGAGGCCGGGCCGATGTTCCTTTGAATGAGATCGGCCTGGCCCAGGCGGAAGCCACCGGCAGGCGTGTGGCCGGTGAGTGGCAACCAGGCGCTGTCTACACCAGCCCGCTCTCCCGTGCAGTCAAAACCGCCGAGGCTATTGCAAAACATTTTGGACTGCAAGTGATGCAGCATCCCGGATTGACTGATATTGATTATGGCGAGTGGCAAGGCCTGACTCCGGAAGAAGCTCGCCTACGCTGGCCGGATGAAGTGGATGCCTGGTACAACAGACCAGGCCTGGCGCACATTCCGGGCGGAGAAACACTGTCCGATCTCCGCGCACGCGCCATGCAAACAGTGAACGAGCTAGTCGCGCGCCACGCAGGAGAGACGTTTGTCCTGGTGGGTCACACAGTGATCAACCGCATCATCCTCCTCGGGGTGTTAGGACTGGGCAACGAGCGTTTCTGGCGAATCAAACAAGATACCTGTGCGATAAATGTGTTCGAAGCCGAGGGTGGTGATTACACCCTGGTATCTATGAATGATACCTGCCACCTGCGTGCAATATCCTCGCCGTAGGTAAGAATCATGGCTGCTTGACTGTGCGCAGCCTTCCGAATAGTAGGCAGGAGCTACGCAGCGCAACCGAAGTCGCCTTGACGCGCAGTGTTGTGGAATACATCGCTGCGCGTCATGATTTGATCCAGCCCGAAGTTCACCGGCTTCTGGACCAGGTATCCAAATGGGTCACTTGTGAGCTGCAGGTCGATGATCCTATGAACGGCAGATAACGCTGGATGTCCTGTTGTGGCCTTCCACTCTTGGTGGTGGCGCGCTCCGCCTGCGAATGTTTAATGGCCTCGTTTCACAGGCCAGAAATATCGGAAAATCAACTCCCATAAATAGTAGAAGGCGGCTCCCGAAGCAAAGCCAATCGCCAGGTTGCCAGTTAAGATGGCCAATGCCAGTACAAGCAGCGCCGTCAACCAGGCTTGCCAGCCGCGCAGATCACGCGCCAGGAGCATGTGTTGGAACCCCACATAGGCCAGCAAAACCCCCAAGACCGGGAAAGGCAGCAAGCTTAACACCTGCATACTGGCTTGCGCCCCAAACAGACCCAGAACCAGGAAAATTACTGCCAACAGCAGCGGAGCGGCGCCCGAGCGCGCCCCGAGCCGATAGTGGGCTGTTAATCCACCGCATCCATGGCAGAGCGGCACGCCGCCCAAGACCGCGGTCATTGCATCGATCGCGCCCATACTGAACATCAGCTTGCGTTCGGTAACATGCTCAGCTTGTTTGCCGAAGTATTGGCGGGCGGCGTCGGCAGTAGCATAGATCGAATTGCCCAGGCTGAGTGGAATTTGTGGAATGGCTAATAACCACAATCCCTGCCAGAGCTGTTGCCAGGTGGGGACCAGATGCAGCGCCTTGGGTAAGGTGAATTGGAACGTTAGCGACGGGAAACCGAAGTTTATCAAGGAAGCGCTAATCCCGAAGACGACCACCCCCAGGGCGGCCATATCCCGGTGCCGGGTTAAGATCAATGCTAAGATGATAGCTCCTCCCCCTGCCAGGATCCACTGCCAGCCGACACTTTGTCCTAACACAGGCAGGCTGCCCGGCCAGGCCTCTGGACTCTTTTGGATGAGCGTCCAGGCAGATTTGAACAACAACCAGGCCAGCCCCAGTTGGATGCCGCGCACCACAGGCTTGGGAAACGCCTTGTGTATCCAGCGATCCAGCTTGAAAGCGCTCATGCTTAAGAAGGCAATCGCATTCCAAATGGCCCCGGTGACGATCACTGCTGGCGCCAGGCCTAATGCCAGGGCCACCGCTGAGACCGACTTGAGCGGTTGGACCGGGATTGGCAGGCGGTACACCAGCGCAACAAAGAGATATGCCAACCCAATACCAACAAAAACAGCTGTGGCGTCCATGCCGTTGAGAGTAATGAGCGCCAGAACGAGCGGGAGCATTACACCCAGGTCGGCCAATGCGCCAGAAAATTCTCCCAAGCTGAAACGAAGATTGGCGTTCATGGTACACCTATACGGATAGCTGCTATGATCAGGATTATGGCCAGGATTTGCTGTAAGCGCTGTGTGGCCAGCTTTCGGCTGCCATACTCTGCCCCGATCCAGCCGCCCAATCCGGCGGTCAAAGCCCACACCGGTAATGCAGCAGGCAGGCTGGAGATGATCGCCAGGTGTCCTGCAAGTCCCGCAAACGAGTTTACCAGGTTAAAAACGGCTGCTGCAGCAGCGGCCTGGCGGGCGTCTGCCCAACCCACGAGTAGCATTAATGGACTCAGCAGGATGCCGCCCCCAATCCCTGTCAACCCAGCCAGGAATCCCATGCCCGCGCCGGTAGCCAGCGACGCCCAAAGAGGTGCAATTTGGATTTGGCCAGGATTGCCATTCGCGGGCGGCATTCGGAAGAGGCGATAAGCCACATAGAACAGCGCGAGACCGATCATGGGTTTATAAATTGATGCTGGGAGCAGAATCCCACCCCCAAGGTAGGCAAAAGGGATGGATGCAATCGCGAAAGGCCAAAATATGCGCCAGGAAAAATACCCGGCACGGTAAAACTTGTAAGCAGCTACGGCTGCTACGACCATATTCAAGACCAATGCGGTAGGTTTCATCTCTCCTGGTGGGAATCCAAAAAAGGCCATCACCGCCAGATAGCTGGTTGCGCCGGCATTTCCTACGGAAGCATATAGCAGCGCCGCGGCGAAGAAAAGCAGTGCGATCAGGAGAGGGGCCAAGGAATGTTTTATATCGGGTTGATGATCAGCGCCGGAGTGAGTTTTGGATCGTTGCATTCCATCCGGATAGCGCGATATTCACCTTGCCAGTCGAGAGCCCCCAGGTCATCTGACCTAGGGGTGTGAAGGCTTTTATTCTATCTCGCTGTCTCTGCCGGTTAGTTCATTTTCGCAATGACTGCGTCCCCAAATTCGGAGCACTTGAGCAGGGTAGCGGAATCCATCAGGCGGTGAAAATCGTAGGTGACGGTCTTGGCAGCGATCGCGGCTTCCATGCCCTGGATGATCAAGTCGGCAGCCTCGTGCCAGCCCATGTAGCGCAGCATCATTTCGCCGGAGAGGATGACCGAGCCGGGATTGACCACGTCTTTATCGGCATACTTCGGCGCGGTGCCATGGGTGGCTTCGAAGACAGCGTGCCCGGTCGTGTAGTTGATATTGCCACCGGGGGCAATGCCGATGCCACCCACCTGGGCTGCCAGGGCGTCGGAGAGGTAATCGCCGTTAAGGTTCATAGTGGCCAGCACGTCGAATTCGCGGGGGCGAGTGATGGTTTGCTGGAAGACGATGTCAGCGATGACATCCTTGATCAGCAAGCGACCGGCTTTGAGGGCGGCGCTCTGTTCGGCGTTGGCGGCCTCTTCACCCTGTGCGTCGCGAGTGCGTTCCCACTGCGTCCAGGTGTAGACCTGGTCGCCGAATTCCTGCTCGGCCAGCTCATAGCCCCAATTGCGGAAGGCGCCTTCAGTGAATTTCATGATGTTACCCTTGTGCACCAGCGTTACGCTGCGGCGCTTGTTCTCCAACGCCCAGCGGATAGCCGCGCGCACCAGGCGAGCGGTGCCTTCCTGGGAGACAGGTTTGAGACCAATGCCAGCGCTACCGGGGAAGCGTATTTTGGCGTATTCCTGTGGAAAGTGCTGTTTGAGCAGCTCCTTGAAGCGTCGGTTGTCCTCGGTGCCGTTTTCAAATTCAATGCCGGTGTAGATGTCTTCGGTGTTTTCGCGAAAGACGACCATATCGACGTGCTCGGGATTCTTGACCGGCGAGGGCACGCCTTTGAAGTAGCGAACCGGGCGCTGGCAAACGTACAAGTCGAGCGCCTTGCGCAAAGCGACGTTGAGAGAACGGATGCCGCCGCCAATCGGGGTGGTGAGGGGTCCTTTGATCCCAACGAGGAACTCGCGAAAGGCAGCCACGGTATCGTCGGGAAGCCAGGTGCCGAAATTGTTGAAGGCTTTTTCGCCGGCATATACTTCCATCCAGGCGATCTTGCGCTTACCTCCGTAGGCTTTAGCCACGGCCGCGTCGAAAACACGCACTGAGGCGCGCCAGATATCTCTGCCAGTGCCATCTCCCTCGACAAAGGGGATGATTGGGTGGTCAGGCACCCGGAGAATGCCATCCTGTATGGTGATTTTCTCCCCTCCGGTGGGTACAGTTACGTGCTGATAAGTCATTTGTCGGAATCTCCCTGCTTTTTTGTTGGGTTGGCGTGTGCATTCAGCCCGGTTTTATGGATGAATAAGATTGGGGAAATTATAGCAAAGGTTTCGTAAAAATTAGTGACAGTTGTCATGAGGGGTTTATATCAAGTGACAAATTTCCCAATCTCAATCCGATGCTATAATCTAAAATGATATGCGCTTTGGAAGAGAGCAGGGTGAAAACCGGCTCTATTCCAGAAAATAAATCTGGATGGAGAGTTCAATGACACTGGAAAAGTTCTCCCCTGAGGTGATGAACCGGCAGGGAAAGGAAAACGGAAATGCATGGCATGCCTTGGACCGGGACGTGCTCCTGGACCAGCTCTCCACACGCCTGGATCATGGACTATCGAGCGAAGAAGCGGAGCGCCGCTTGAAGCAATTTGGCCCCAATGAGCTGGCAGAGGCGCCGCCGACCACGTTTTGGCAGATGCTGTGGGAACAATTCAACAATTTTGTCGTGATCCTGCTCCTGGTAGCAGCCGCGATCTCTTTTGTGTTGGGGGATTATGTGGAGGCGGGCGCGATTATGGCGATCGTGGTATTGAACGCCACGCTGGGTGTGATCCAGGAGCGGCGCGCTGAGCAAGCCCTGGCAGCCCTGCGCAAGTTGGCCGCGCCGGAGGCGCAAGTCATACGCGACGGATCGCGGAAAACATTGCCAGCCAGCCAGCTTGTGCCTGGAGACTTGGTGCTACTGGAAGCAGGCAACTTTGTGCCGGCGGATATCCGCTTGATCGAAGCGGTCAATCTGCGCATCGAGGAGGCTGCCCTGACGGGTGAATCAGTGCCCGTACAGAAAGACGCCACGCTGCGCCTGGAAGCCAATATCCCATTGGGCGATCGCAAGAACACCGCCTTCATGGGCACGCTGGTCAATTACGGGCGCGGTCGAGGCGTGGTCGTTGCTACAGGAATGAAAACCCAAATCGGTATGATTGCCGAGATGCTGCAGTCGGTTCAGCAGGAACCGACCCCGCTCCAGAAGCGCCTGGAGGAGTTGGGCAGGATCCTGGGATGGGCGTCTTTGGCGATCTGCGGGCTGGTGTTCGCTGTAGGTTGGCTGCGAGGCTTCGAGCCGCTGGAGATGTTCATCATTGCAGTCAGCCTGGCGATCGCCGCAGTACCGGAGGGGCTACCCGCGGTAGTGACCATCAGCCTGGCATTGGGCATGCGCGAAATGATCAAGCGGCACGCGCTGATCCGCAGGTTATCTTCGGTAGAAACGCTTGGCTCGGCGACCACGATTTGCTCGGATAAGACCGGCACCCTGACGCAAAATGAGATGACGGTGACACGGCTTTGGGCGGATGGGCAGTTCTTCGGCGTTTCAGGCGGCGGTTACGAGCCCAATGGGGATTTTCAGATCGATGGCAAACCGGTCGATCTGAGCAAATACCCGGCTGCGTTGACTGCCTTGTGGGTGGCTGCGCTCAACAACGATGCTGACCTTGAAATTTCGGGCGAAACGGCAGGCAAGCGCACTTACCGCATGGTGGGCGACCCCACCGAGGGCGCCCTGGTGGTGGCAGCCGCAAAGGCGGGCGCCAACAGTCACCAACTTACGCGAGCCTACCCGCGTGTGCAGGAAATTCCTTTTGATTCTGCCCGCAAAACCATGCTGACTATTCATGCCTTGCATGACCCGCGTACTGAGGACATTTCTCCATTCAAGGACGAACATCCCAAGACGATGTACGCTGTAACGGTGAAAGGCGCTCCGGATGTGGTGCTCGGGAAATGCTCCTATTACCAGCGCATGGACGACCAGCCGGTGCCATTGGATGACACACAGCGTATGCGCATCTTGCAGGCCAATGATTTGATGACTCAGGATGCGCTGCGGGTCCTGGGCATGGCCTACCGCCTGGTGACTGAACTGCCCGAGGAATTGAACAGCGATGAACTGGAGCGCGACCTGATATTCGTGGGCATGGCAGGTATGATCGATCCGCCGCGCCCAGAAGTGCCCCCAGCGCTGAAGAATGCCAGTCGGGCGGGCATCCGCACGGTGATGATCACCGGAGATTATCCCAATACAGCCCGCGCCATTGCCGAGTCGATCGGCCTGCTGCAGCCGGGGCACCAGGTGTTGACGGGAGCAAACCTGGACAAGATGGATGACGCCACGTTGGCGCGTGAGGTGGCGTATACCGACGTGTTCGCACGCGTCTCGCCGGAGCATAAGATGCGTATCGTGGAGGCGCTGCGCGCTAGCGGAGAGGTGGTAGCAATGACTGGCGATGGCGTGAATGATGCGCCCTCGATCAAGCGGGCCGATATCGGCGTGGCGATGGGTATCACCGGCACCGACGTCGCAAAAGGCAGCGCTGATATGGTGTTGACCGATGACAACTATGCCAGTATTGTCGCAGCGGTCGAACAGGGACGCATCATCTACGCCAATATTCGCAAGTTCGTTTTCTTCCTGCTGTCATCCAATGTGGCAGAGATCATGATCATCTTCCTGGCGACGCTGGCAGGGCTGCCGGCGCCGCTGACCGCCATCCAACTTCTGTGGCTGAACCTGCTCACAGACGGCGCGCCTGCGCTGGCGTTGGCGATGGAAAAAGGCGATCCGGATGTCATGCAGCGGCCACCCAGACCGGTCAGCGAGCCAATCGTGAATCGTTCTATGCGCCTGGGCATCTTGATCCAAACGATCACACAAACTGGCGCCACGTTGTCAGCGTTCGCCATGGGGCTGCTCTGGCACCTGGGCGAGTCTGCTGCTCTGCCAGCGGGTGTCAATCCGTTGCTGGGACTGCTCCAGTATGACTGGCGCGGCGTGGATGTGCAAACGGCAGAAACCATGGCCTTTGTGACCCTGTCTTTGTGCGAACTGTTTCGCGCCTACACGGTGCGTTCGGAAACGCAGTCGGTTTTCCGTATCGGGCTGTTCTCAAACCGCTATATGCAATACGCAGTCCTGGTCTCGATCACATTGTTGCTGTTGGTGGTGAGCGTGCCGTTCTTGCAGCCCATCTTCAACACGCACTTCATGTCGGCAAAGGAATGGGTGGTGGTGCTGAGTCTGGCGCTAATTCCGGCAATTGCGGAGGAAATCACCAAGGCGTATCTGCGCATCAGAGCGCGCCAATGAGTATGGGCTGGGGCTTGCTGAAAATCTGTTCTTGCTTAATTCAAACTTGCGGATTAAACTATGGTAGTGATAGGTATACAATGAACGATTGCAATATTCGCCTGGACTGTGGTCGCCGAGCCGGCAATCTTGCTGGTTCTGAGCGAACTTATAAACGTAGTTGTACCCGAGGAGCTCTGGCTTAGGCGGAGAGGCTTAAACGCGTATCAGCTTCCCGATAAGCGGGCTCCCTTCGGAGAGTCTGAAATCGGGAAGCTTTTTTTATCCGTACTGGTTCAAGGAGTGCACAGGTGAGCGACGACAAACCTCCTGATACGAAATCTATGAAGAAACTTTCCCGCGCCCGGGAAGCTGATCAACCACCCTGAAATACTCTGCAATGCGGGCAGTTGCCCGCGGGAGAATGAACGATGATCGCGACATACAAGCAAAACGAAGCCGGTCTGACAGTACTAACTGAACCCACCAGCGGATGCTGGATCAATGCGGTCAACCCCAGCAACCAGGAAATTGAACACCTGCAGCGCCTGGGAATCCCCCAAGACTACCTGATGTATCCATTGGATCTCGATGAGCGTTCGCGTTTTGAACGTGAAAATGGCGAGATGCTGATTGTGTTGCGCATACCGGTTTTCCAGGGAGGCGAAGCGGATATTCCCTACATCACCGTGCCCCTGGGGATCGTGTTGACGCCGGAGCACCTGATCACGGTGTGCCGGCAAGAGAATGAAATCTTGCGAGATTTCGCTGCCGGACGTGTGCGAACTTTGAATACTGCCAAGCGCAACCGGTTTATTTTGCACTTATTGCTGGCAACAGCGGCAAAATACCTGACTTATTTGCGGGAAATCAATCGTGCAGTGGACGCGTTGGAAGATAAATTGCAGCAATCAACGCGCAACAAGGAACTGCTCGAAATCTTGAAATATCAGAAGAGCCTGACCTATTTCACCACGGCGCTGAAATCGAACGAATTGATGATCAAACGCCTCCAGCGCAGCGATTTGTTCAGCCGCTATCCAGAAGATGAAGATTTCCTGGAGGATGTGCTGACCGAAACCCAACAGGCGATTGAGATGACCAGCATCTCGAGCAATATCTTGAGCAGCATGATGGATGCTTTCGCTTCGATCATCTCGAATAATCTCAACGGCGTGATGAAGGTGCTGGCATCGGTGACGATTGTGCTCAGCATGCCAACCATGGTAGCGAGCTTTTTTGGGATGAATGTGCACTTGCCATTTGAGAGTCACCCGGCGGCGTTCGCTGGGCTTTTGGGCTTATCCTTCTTGATCTCGATCACGTTGGTGCTGGTCTTCATCAAGCGCGACTGGATTTAAGCGCTTTGAGCCAGAATTCATCAGTACTACGCCTGGTTTGCTGGGGTTGCCACCAAGATTGTGATAAAAATCACGTATGGTACATTACCTTTGGCAATGACATTTAATTTGATGATGGTGTATGATATTTACAGAAACGGGATGTCGGGATAATCTCCTGATGCTCATCGCTGTTTCCTCCTTTGGCGAAAGCCTCCGCCGGGTCTCTCCCTCACCGCCCCGGCGGAGGCGTTTTAAATCATCGGAGGGATGGGTCTCTCTTTCTCTGGCCAATCACGTTAATTGAATATCAAGCTGCCACAGGTAAAACGATCGTGAATGTGGTCGTTTTTCCAGGTGTCGATTCAACCCAGATGCGCCCCTGGTGGTTCTCGACGATGGATTTGACAATCGCCAACCCCAGGCCCGTTCCGGGGACATCCTCAGAGATATTGCTGCCACGGTAAAACTTATCGAAGATATAGGGCTGGTCTGGCAGGGGGATACCGGGGCCGCTGTTGCTCACCTGCAGGATAATCTGGCCCGCCTCGGCGCGGGCGCGCAGGAGGATTTGGCTATCCCGATAAGAGTACTTGACGGCATTTTCGAGTACGTTGGAAAGCATCTGGCGCAGGCGCACCGGATTGCCCAGAATCTTGGGTAAATCATCGGGCACATCTAGTTCTAAAGCCAGGTTCTTGACCAGCATACGAGCTTGCAGGGCTTCCACGGTGTAACGCAAAATCGGATAGAGTGATAGTAGCTCTTTATCGGTGTCAAAGCCAGCTTCGATGCGCCCCAAATCCAACAGATCGTTGATCAGCGAGGTGATGCTATGAACGTTGAGTTGGATTCGGCGTATAAATTCTTTTTGCTGTTCATTCACTGGTCCAACCCTGGGGATCAATTCGATATATCCCAAGATGGCTGTCAAAGGGGAGCGCAGATCGTGAGAAACGGTGCTCACAAAATCGCTCTTGATGCGATCCAGCTCTTTGAGGTGGGTGATATCTTGCATAGTGACTGCCAGGCCTACCACCGGGATGGGCGTGACCTGGGTGATCATTACACGACCATCTTCGAGAGTGATCTCTCTGCGCTGAGGGGTCTCGGGGTGATCTTCCAGCAAGCTCAGCAAATCTGGATGGCTGATCACATCCTGGATCGACTTTCCTTCCACCTCGCTGCCTTCCAGGCCAAACATCTCCTGGAAAGTTTGGTTTGCCAACATCACCCGTTGATCTGTGTCGATGACCAGCACACCATCGTGAATTTTGGTCAGGATGGTTTGGAGTTTATTGCGCTCAATGCTGGTTTGCTGGTAGAGACGGGCATTTTCGATGGCAATGGCAGCATAATCTGCCAGTGAAGTGACCAGCGCCAGGTGATATTCGTTGAATGGCTTACCGCTCTGACGGTTATCGACACCCAGCACGCCGATGGCGCGCCCTTGCAAGCGGATCGGTACATAAATCAGGTTGTGTACCAGGTATTCCGTTTTGATCTTCTGCGGAGAGCTGGCATCAATGATCAATGGTTGTCCGGAACGGAGCACCTGCCCGGGGAGTGTATCTTCCACGGGGAGGCGAAAGGTGCGCACAAAATCTTCGCCAAAATTGCGAGCGGCGCGCATGTACAGCTCACCGCTCGCTTCATCGAGCAACAGCAGACTGCCTTCCTCGGCGCCGGTCAATTCAACGGCGGCGTCAACGATGGAGCTCAAGACGACATCCATATCTAGCTGAGAGATGATCCTTTGCCCCACTTGTTGCAAAGCCTCCAGGTTGCTCAGGCGCTGCTTTAAGGAACGCGTATCCCGGCGTTCTTGCGATCGCGCCCATTCGCGCTGCTGCTTGCTGCGCCGCGCTGCCTCGCGAACAGCATCGGCGATTTGATTGGGTTGAAGGGGATCTGCCAGAAGGTCAATCACTCCGGCCTTCATGGCTTGCAGGGCGAAGTTAACGGTAATGCTGTTGACCAACAGGATGATGGGCAGTTGAGGAGAGTGCTCATGTACCGCTGCGGCTTCATCCAGGATCAGGTTGTGATCTTTGAACCTGGCATCCATAATTGCCATATCGGGAGCAGCGCCAGCGACGAGTTCGAGTAGCTGCGAGATGCTGTCGGTTTGGATGATTTCGTAACCGGCAGGACGGGGGATGGCGCGTTCAATCAACCCGGCAGTTTGAGCATCTGAGATATAGAGCAGAACTTTGCTGATCATCTTTTTCCCGCCAGAGATCATAAGGCGCGGGCCGGCTCAAACCTTGCGGGGTTGGCTGGCATCGTGTAATTCTTTGAGGGCCTGGCTGATCTTCTCGTGCGAGGCGCGCAGCAACGCCTTCTGGGTAGCGTTCAAGCGAGCGTCTTCTCCCACCAGCAAGTTGAGAAGCGTTTCCGCAGCGCTGCCAAGCTGAATTTGCAGGTCGCTTCGTAGCTGCTGGTATTCGGCCTCGCGCTGTTGCAACTCATGGCGCGAGACCTCAACCGCGTGCTGCAGGTGGTGGGCGCGTTCTTCTAAGGCGCGAAACAGGCGTGCGTTGACCATGGAAATCGAGGCATAATCGGCGACGGCTTCCAACAGCGCCTGGTTGCCCGGTCCGAACGCTTTGGCGGCCTTGCGTAGCACGGTCAATAGACCGACGACTTCATTTTTGACTTTGATCGGTACGATGAGCACCGCTTCGCCCAGGCTGGAAACTTTGAAGCGTTTGAGCGGCTCGCCGTGCAGGGAGAGCGACTCGCCGGAAACGCTCACCAGAGAACTGATGCCATCATCCCAGGCTTGACCGATCAAGCCTTGTATCGATTTAGGCAGGTTGCGTCCCGTTGCCAGGTTGAAAATCTTACTGCGCTCCTGGCGTTCCAAAAGCCAGCCCATATCAGCCTCGGTGATGTACATAGCACCTTCAACGATTTTTTCGAAGAGCAAGCGCTGATCGGTCACCGAAGTGACTGCTTTACCGATGGCAAAGATAGTGGTCAGCTCGCGCACACGCTGCTGCAATTGCTGGTTAAGCTGGTTGAGCTGCTTTTCGAGCTGTTCACGCTCTTTGCGGGCGCGCACCTGCTTGAGAACGCGCTCAACCGCAGAGACCACCTCCGCCTCACGGGCAGGCCAGCTCAAGTAGTCATTGGCGCCAACCCGAAAAGCCTGGATGACATCATTCTCGCTGCCCTTCTCGGCGATCACGATCACGGGTATATCCAGCCCCTGGGCCGTGAGTGCCACCAGAAGATCTTTGCCACTTAATCCGGGTAGGGTCAGGTTGGTAATGATCAAATCTGGCGAAATACGCAAGGCCTCTTGGATGGCGCTGTTGGCGGAGCGCTGCACCTGAACGCGATATCCCAGCGGTTGCAAGCTTTGGCGAGCAATCAGGTCGCTAATGATCGGGTCGTTTTCTACCAGGAGGATTCGCTCTTTGGGTGCAGTCATAAATTGTATGATAGCATGGAAACGGAATTTTCGGCATTGCTGCAATGGGGAAATTAACATTTTTGAGAGGATGGTGGCTGAAAATTAGGCGTACTGTTTTTCTCCCAACCAGGCCCATTGGTTAGATTTGTATTAGATCGCGTCACAAATGCTTGACTCAGCCGGTAGGACGCGCATAAAATGATTGTAAGGTGAACGCAGCCCCATGCATTGAGGCTGTGTAAGCTTGATTTATCGGAACTGGGAAGCGTCACATGGACTATAAGGATTACTATAAAATTCTTGGGGTGGACCGAAACGCGAGCACGGAAGAGATCAAGCGTGCCTATCGAAAACTGGCCATGAAATATCATCCGGATAAAAATCCGGGAAACAAACAAGCGGAAGAGAAGTTCAAGGATATCAACGAAGCCCACCAGGTTTTGAGCGACCCTGAGAAGCGCAGCCGCTATGATCAGCTAGGCGAGTCTTATTCGCGCTGGCAGCAGCACGGGGGCAGCCCAGGAAATTTCAATTGGAATGATTGGTTCACGACCCAGCCAGCGGGCGGCAATGTGCGCGTGGAATACGGGGATCTGAATGACCTGTTCGGGGAAAGCGGCGGCGGCTTCTCCGAGTTTTTCCGGCGCATATTTGGGGGCATGGGTGGGTTTCCGGATATGGGTAGTGAAGGCATGCCAGGTGGTGTGCGGCAGAGACGGAGCGAAGCGCCTCGCTACGAACAGCGTGTTTCGATCAGCCTGCATGAGGCCTTTCACGGCACCACCCGCCGCTTCGAAATTGATGGCCGCAGACTGGAAGTGCGTATCCCACCTGGCGCCCGTACCGGAACAAAGGTGCGCTTGCCCAACGTTGTTTCGGGACGCGGTGGTCAAAGCAGCGATATCTACCTGGTGGTGGATGTACTGCCCGATCCACAATATGAGCGGCATGGGGATGATTTATATACGGATATTAATATTGACTTGTATCAGGCAGTGTTGGGCGGTGAGGTTTCCGTGCCAACCATGAGCGGTCAGGTGGTGTTGAAAATTCCCGCTGGCACCCAGCCCGGGCAAACCATCCGCCTGGCGGGGCAGGGCATGCCAAACTTGAAGAATCCCGATAAGCGCGGCGATCTGTATATCCGCGCCAAAGTTCACCTGCCGCGACAGCTCACGCCAGAACAGCGCGAGCTGTTCCAAAAACTGGCGCGCTTATCTTGATATCGTGCGATTTCGACGGGCAGTGCAACCAGGGGGAGATAGCCCGTAAAGAAATAGAACAGGAGCTGGATGAGTTGCAGGAAGGCAGCCGTCAAGAATTCTGACCTTTCTCGGCTTTTCAAAGGCGAGTCGATCCATTACTCACAAGGAGGTTTGTATGTTCAGAGATCAAGATTTGCACGACCTGCTGGAATATAAAAGCTCCGCTCCGATCCTCAGCATTTACTTTAACCTTGACCCGGCAGACAACTCTGAGACGCAGCGACTGCGATTGCGCAGCATGCTGAAAGAGGTGAAACTGCCGGAAGACCAATTAGCGGTAGAGCGATATTTCGAACACGAATTCGATTGGACTGGGCGCAGCGTGGCGGTCTTTTCTTGCGCCGCCGACGATTTTTTCAGGGCTTACTCGCTGGCGGTCCCGTTGCGCAGCCGCTTACGGGTTGGAAACCGCCCCTATGTAAAGCCGCTGGCAGATTTGTTTGATTCCTATGGTGGGTATGGTGTGGTGTTGGTAGACAAACAAGGGGCGCGCCTGTTCTATTTTCACCTGGGAGAGTTGCGTGAGCAAGATGGGGTCATGGGAGAGGAGGTACGCCACACCAAGCGCGGCGGGGCATCCCAGGCGCCAGGCCGGCGCGGCGGCGTAGCCGGCAGAACCAATTACATGGAGGAGGTTACCGAGCGCAATCTGAAAGAGGCTGCAGAGTATGCTGCCCAGTTTTTTGCTGAAAACCAGGTGCGCAGAGTCTTGATAGGCGGAACCGAAGACAATGTAATTCCGTTTCGTTCTTTTCTCCCAAAAGCCTGGCAGAGCCTGGTGGTGGGTACGTTTCCCATCAGCATGACCGCCAGTCATGTGGAAGTGTACGAGCGCGCCATGCAGGCCGGGAAGGAGGCAGAGCAGCGTCGAGAGCAGCGGCTGGTGGAAACGCTAATCACCGGTGCGGCTAAAGGGCGTGGCGGTGTTGTGCGCCTGGATGATACGCTGGCAGCCGTGCACGAGGGGCGTGTGCAAACACTGGTCATTCGAGATGGCTACCGTGCTCCCGGACTGCGCTGCACGGGATGCGACTACATCACCACCCAGGAGCTCGAACGCTGTCCGTTCTGTAACGGCAACTTTGAGCACATACCGGACACAGTAGAATTAGCGGTGCGAAAAGTGTGGCAGGATGGGGGAGATGTTGAAGTCTTGCACGAGAACATGGGGTTGGAAGAGAGCCAACCCATCGGTGCTTTGCTCAGGTATTAGAAAACGGCGAGCGGTGGGGCGGTTCATCTCCGCCCCACCCTATTTGTCAACGCTTTAGATCAACGCCTCCACCAGCATGGCGACGGCAGTGCTCACCCCGGCAAGGAGTAAGGTGAAGAGAATGCCGGCGAGGAATTTGCGGAAGTGGAAGCCGAAATCGCGGTAGCCTGCCAGTCCCTCAGTGCCAGGCAGGATCATGAAGCGCGGGCGGAGGGTCATCAGCAGAAACCAGTCCAGGATGAGCAGATCGACCAGGTTCCAGATCTGGAAAATGACCACCAGGACGATGAAGGTGGGCAGCCATTCCAGCTCGCCGGTGAGTCTTCTGAGCTGAGCCAGGGCCAACACAATCACCAGCAGCAAAGCGGTAAGCAGCGGCAGGCTGGCGATCTGCGCCTGTCGGCGCAGGGTGGCGCTCATCGGGCCAAAGGCGGTGCGCACATCTGGAGGATAATCGTTGAGCAGCATGGCGGCGTTGATGCTACCGATGATCAGTGTGGCGGCGCAGAACACCGCTCCAAAAATCACCCCCCACAGGCTGCCGAAGCGGAAGAGCGCGATCGTGTCCAATGCGAAAACCTCGGTGCGTTTGTTTCTGAAGTTTTAAGGCCGGGCAAAATAGGCGTTTTCCAGTTCCACCAGGCTAGCAGCAAGCTGGTCCAACGCCGATTCGGCAGCCGCTGGTTCGCCCTCGGCGGATTCTAGCGCCAGTTCCATCAGATTGCGCATATCTTCCACAATCTTCCGTTGATCAGGTTTCAGATGGTCAGATATTTGATCCCAGGTTTCTGGGGTTCTTACAAAAGCCAGCCGCAGGCGAGCCGGATCATCACGGGACAGGGCAAGCTGGGCCGCGGAGACATCCATGCGCGCCGCCAGGATCGCGCTGTGGAGCTGCTGTTCTGCTAGCTGGCTTTGCAGATCGGCATTTTGAGATTCAACCTGGCTGAGGCGGTCGACTTCGCTCTCCAGGCTGGCAATGCGCTCATTCGATTGCCCGGTTTGCGCTTCCAGTTGCTGGGCTGACTGCTGCAGTTGGCGTTGGAGCTGCGTGGCGTGCTGGCGCATGGGCAGATACAACCACACCACGGCGGTGGTAAAACCCAGTGCAAATAAGAGCAGCACGCCCAGTGTCCAGCGCAGCAAGCGGACGCGCAGCGGCTGAGTAGGTTTGGAGGGGGGCGCAGCCGGTGGCGGAGCCGCTTGATTCACACCCGAATCAGCGCCGGGGATTTCCCGCTTCACTTCACTATTGGACTGTGATGGGCTATCTTTGTGAGAAAGGTCATCCATTGCGGCCTCCAGTTGCTATCCGAACATACTGTGTAAGATCTCGTTTGGATGCGCAAGGACAGGCATTGCCTGTCGGCGCTGATACGGATTCTTATACATAATACCCTCCCTTGCCGGTGGTGGCAAGGGAGGGTATTCTTGGGCGGTGTGATGCTATTTGTTTGATAAAGCGCTGGCTTCGAATGGAATTAATTGGTAGTGATCTTGATCGAGCGCGGGCGGTGGGATTCGGCTTTGGGCACCCGCAGGGTGAGCACGCCGTTCTTGACATTGGCTTCGGCTTTGGAAGCATCCAGCGCGGTGGGCAGCGTGATGGAGCGAGTGAAGCGACCGGTGGGCAGCTCACACAGCATATAGCCGGTTTCTTCCTTGCGAGCCGGGAACTCGCCGCGCAGGGTGACGGTATTGTTGAGAATTTCGATGCTCAGAGCTTCGGGGTCGATGCCGGGCACCAGCGCGGTGATCTGGAAGGCTTCATCCTCAGCGCGCACATCCACTGCCAGGGCTAATTCGCGCTCTTGCTGAGCCTCGGTGTAACTTTCATCGATCAGCCGGTTGACTGCTTCGCGGAAATGGGCCATGCGGCGGTAGGGGGAAACGTATAAGGTCATCTCTAAACTCCTATAGGTCAGGTAAATTTTGGTTGCATTCTTCGTAGATTGCCCAGATCATAATTTACCCGTATAAGAACCGTAAATGACCAATATTGGCGTTTTATTAGAAACCCCTGCCAGTGCGGAAGTTGGTTTATTGGCTTGCTTCAGCGACCAGGATCAGGTACGGCGATACTGCATCGTCGAACGCGCTCAAGTCATAGTCTCCGTACTCACCGGCGACCCTCAAGCCTGCTTGCTGCAGCTCCTGGCGATAGACGGCTGGCCCAGAAAGGTCATGGCTGGTGATGGCAATGCTGCGCTCGATCCTGCCATCAGGCAGCAGGTGATCGTAGATCCATTCCAGGTTGAAGCGGTTCTTGCTGCGCGACCAGGCTGCGCTGACCTGAACTGGTTCGCCATCGGCGGGGTGGGGAAAGGTGTCTTCCACTTCGGGAGGGGCATGGTGTGGGAGCTGCTGCAGGGAGAGCGGGTTGGGGATACTGAAGGCAAACTTGCCGCCGGGTTGCAGGTGGGCGGCAGCGCACTGCAAGATCATGCGTCGCTCGGCGGACGTAAAAGTGCTGTAGGTGTTGCAGGGTGAGTAAATGAAGGCGAACCGGATACCAAAGTGAAAGTGGCGCATGTCGCATCTCAACAGGCGCAAGCCATCACCGCTGGCCTGGCGGGCAAATGCCAGCACAGCCGCGTCCCAGTCCAGGCCGATGACGCGCCGTCCGGCCTGGGATAGGGCGCGCATCACTCGGCCTGTGCCGCAGCCCAGCTCCAGGGATGGCTCGCCAGCCTGGGCGGCTAAGCTGGACCAGAAGTGCAGATCGTCGTTATAAAGACTGTAATGGGCATGCAGGAGCGCGGGAAGCATGGTGGATATAACCTGCCGATCATCTTCAGTAATTGATTCCCAATTGACTTGACGTTTCAGAACCATTCGCATTATACTCAAGATGTTCGGGGCGTAGCGCAGTCCGGTAGCGCACCGCGTTTGGGACGCGGGGGCCGGCGGTTCGAGTCCGCCCGCCCCGACTCTTTTTAAAAACAGGAGGAATCAGATGGCAAAGCTGAAGCTAGATGGCGTGGTAGAGGCGGTTCGCTACAAGCCAGATGGCAAAATTGCCTGGGTGCGAGCTTATGAGCGGCGCGGCCCGACTTATTCTGATCATGTGCTGATCTCGCGCGAAGAGTTGATCCAGCGCTTGAAATCCGGTAAGAATTACTACGCCGGGCAGCGCGTATTGCGCAACGCCAGCACTTTCGAGATCTCTGCGCCGCTGCGCCTGGTGGTTGCCAACGGGAGTGAGGTGGTGGTGGCTGGCGACGAGTCTGCCAACCGCGACATGCTCAAAGGCGTACCGCTGGTCTAATGCAATTTCGTCCACTCGAGGCCGCCGGGCAAAATCTACCGGCGGCCTTTTGTTTCTGCCTGGAACTTCCTGTATTTTTGACGGACTCCACATTTATTTCGCCCCGTTTCCCTTGCCAGATGAGGTATTCAGCATATAATTCCTGATCATGCCCACGCCCTTTTATCACCTCGCTGTCGCTCGCCAGGTGCTCATGCGCCAGGATCTCTCACCTCAGGCGGCGCAGTTGCTACAGAAATACGCCTCCGCCTTCCTGTTGGGGAACACCGCCCCAGATGTGCAAACGGTTTCCGGCCAGCCTCGCCAGGAGACGCACTTCTTTGAGTTGCCGCTACACCCCCAGGATCGTGATCCCTGGGAGGTGATGTTCGGTGCACATCCATCTTTGCGGAGATTGGACAGGATAGAGCCTGATAGGGCGGCCTTCATTGCAGGCTATGCCAGTCACCTGCTGGCAGATTGGATGTGGGTCAAAATATTGTTCAACCCGGTTTTTGGGCAGGATGCCACGTGGGGCAGTCCAAGTGAGCGCGTATACCTGCACAACGTGCTGCGTTCCTACCTGGATTTCCAGATCCTACCGGGACTGATCCAGGATCTGCCATCACAGCACCGCATGGAACGTTTGCAACCGCGGGGTTGGCTGCCGTTTGTGCAGGACACGCACATAGAGCAGTGGCGCGATTATTTGTGCGGGCAGTTGAAACCCGGCGCGGCGATGCAGACCGTAGAAGTGTTTGCGGCACGCCAGGGGATTCCAGCCGAGCAGTATTACCGCTTGCTGAATTCCGAAACCCTCATGGAGCGGGAAATATTTTCGCGCCTTCCATATTCATCGCTTTTGGATTTCTGGCAGCGCCTGCTGGACCAGAATGTGCAACTTTTGAACCATTGGATCGCGTCTCGCCCGCGGGACTCTGCATGGATGCCGCTTCAATGGCTCTGACAGGCTAAAAGAGCATGCATCAATCTTGGGAGCAAAGGGTATGAAGATCGTCGATTGCGCCCCCCGCACCGACAAAGTGAAAAGTTCCTCGCCTTTGAGTTCGGTCGTTGAACGCCTGCGATTAGGCGAGGAGTGGCAGAAGGATATGCAAGCGCAGGAAGGGGTGCTGCTGGCGTTGGGGCAGGTGTTGGATAATCAATACACGCTGCTGCGAAATGTCAAACTGGAGGGGTTGGATGTGCCGATTCCCATGATCTTGCTTGGCCCGACCGGCATTCGCGTGCTGTACCCAAGCGCTACACGGGGCGTGTTCAGGGCGAAGAGCGAGGTGTGGGAGAAGTTGGACGAGCGCGTGCAGATCTACAGGCCGGTAAAACCCAACCCGATCGCCCGGGTGGCGCTGATGGCCAAGGCGGTCAACGCCTTCCTGGCAGCGCGGGGGCATGCTTTACCTCAATTCGAACCAGTGCTGATCTTTCCCAACCCTGGCACCCATGTTGAGCAGATCAGGCCGGTGGTGCGCATTGTATTGGTAGATGCCATGGAGCGCTTTGCCAATAGTTTGTTGCAGGGCCGCTCAGTCTTAGACCAGGAAGAAATCCAGGAGATCATCGCCCTGCTAAATACCAGCCCGGAGAGCCCGGTTGCCGCCGAGGAACAGCTCCGCCAGGCAGATGCTTTTTCCTTCGTGGATGAGCGAGGATCGCCTGGCTCAAAACAGCCGCCTGTTATCGTGGAGGTAACCGATAAGCAGATGAGAAAGCTCAGCAGTAAGCTGCCTTTCTCAACCAGGCAGTTGGCCATCATTATCGGCTTGATCGTCGTCAACCTGTTGATTCTGATCGCAATTGCGGTTTTCGTGCTGGCAAATCTGTGAGCTTACTGAATACAGGGTCTTTTTTGTCCGATCCAACCCTATCTATCATCATTCCGGTACACAATGAGCAGCATAGGCTACCGCCAGCGCTGGAGAACCTGTACACCTATCTGCAGCAACAGCCTTACTCGTTTGAGATCCTGGTGGTGGAAAATGGCAGTTCAGATGATACGCTGGCGCTGGCGCAGGAATTCGCCCGATGCCACAGCGGGGTGCGTGTGCTGCACGAGAGCCGGCGCGGAAAAGGACTGGCTGTCAGGCGGGGAATGTTGGAAAGCCAGGGCGAATACCGCTTTATGTGCGATGTGGATTTTTCCATGCCTATCGACCAGATCAACCGCTTTTTTGCCCCGCTGCAAAACGGCGCCGATATCGCGATTGCCTCGCGGGAAGCCCCGGGAGCGGTTCGTTATGGTGAGCCGGAATATCGCCACCTGGTTGGCCGCATCTTCAATTGGATGATCCGCTGGATGGTGCTGCCAGGTTTGCACGATACGCAGTGCGGGTTCAAGTGCTTTAAGGCACGCGCCGCGGAAGACCTGTTCCGGGCGCAGCGCCTGAGCGGATGGTCTTTCGATGTAGAAGTGCTCTTCATCGCCCGGCGGCGCGGTTACCGTATTGCCGAAGTGCCAGTGCCCTGGTATTTCAACCCCGATACCAAAGTCAGATTGTTCCAGGACTCGCTGCGCATGTTTGTGGAATTGCTGACTATCCGTTGGAATGCTGCACGGGGTTGGTATGAACCACACGACTAGCAAGCCTAGAGCACAGCGCATCGACCCAACAGACCTGCCGCCCGCACCGGACTTCGCGTGGGAACATGCCTTGTGGCAGCGAGGTATTCACCTGGTTGCCGGGTTGGATGAAGCTGGCAGGGGAGCCTTAGCCGGACCCGTTGCTGCAGCCGCGGTGATCTTCCCCCCTGATCCACATCTGCAAGGCAACCTGCAAGGACTGGATGACTCCAAAAAGCTGAGCCCAATGGCGCGACGTTTGTGGGCGCAGCGGGTCAAAGCGATCTCCCTGGCGTGGGGCGTCGGCATGGCCACCAACCAGGAGATCGATGCGCTGGGCATTGCCCCAGCAACCCGCCTGGCGATGGCGCGGGCATTGCAGGCCTTGGCTGTCGTCCCCACCCACCTGCTGATCGATTACGTAACACTACCGGAGATCGCGGTGGAGCAATATGCATTGGTGAAGGGGGATGCGCGCTGCCTGAGCATTGCCGCCGCCTCGGTGCTGGCAAAAACCGCCCGCGACGAGTTGATGGCTACCTATGAGCTTGTCCATCCGGGTTATGGTTTCGCGCGGCACAAGGGATATGGCACAACCGCGCACCGGCAAGCGCTGCAGCGCCTGGGATTATCGCCAATCCACAGGCGGACTTTTCAATGGCAAAGCGGGGAAACGTCCGGCGAATAAGCTGCTCGCACGATGTGGGCCACGCAAAATGATCTGATAGGAGATTGCCACGACCAGCACAGGCGGGTAAAAAACACCCGAGGCTGGTCTCGCAATGTCAGCTAAGATCAAAAAAGGATAGGGACTCAGCGCGACTGGGTTCGCCGCCACTCATCCACGCGTGAGTCCAACTCTGTGCTGAAGCTCATCCAATCGGGTACGATCAGCACAAATCCCGTCACCTGGCGGGAAAACATCTGCGGGGCAAGGAAGAGGCGCAGCAGACCGCGGGGCAGCGGATAGGCGCTAAGTTCAACGACGATCACAGTGCGACCGTAATAAGGTTCCAGGAAGCTGCGCTCGGCCCAACTGCTTTTCTGGGGCGGGAAGAGCTGGGTGAAATCCGCCGAGCGCACGCTGCGGATGCGGCGGTAGGAAATGTTCAGGCGCAGAAACGGCGTCACCAGGCGCAGGTGGTCGCCATGAAATTGAAGATAGGCCACCCGGCGGGCTAAGAGGGCGAAGAGAGAGAATGACAGGCAACCGGCTGCGCCAACAAAGAGCCACATCTCGTTGCCGGGCTGCAGGATGGAGATTGGGGTGAACCAGGCCAAAGCCCAGATGGCGGCCAGCAGCAGGCCGAGCGCCAGGGTCGGCTGCCACAGGCGATCCATATAGCGCTGGTAGATCAACAACGGATAGCGTTTTCCTGCTTTGCGGGCGCTTGGGCGCTTTGTTTTGGTTGGCGAGGATGAGTACATGATCAAGCCTCCCTTTGCACCGCTAACGGCAGGCTGAACCAGAATCTGCTGCCCTGCCCCGGCTGGCTTTCGAAGCCCATCTGGCCCTGCATCATCTGCACCAGGCCGCGGGCAACGCGCAAGCTCAAGCCCCAGCCTGGGTGCTCGCGGATCGCCGTGTCTTCTGATCGGAAGAAAGCCTCGAAGATGCGAGGCTGGTCCTGTGGGCTGATGCCTACGCCATGATCCTGCACCGAAATGACCATTTGGGAAGCCTCCACCCTGGCGGCCAACCCGATTTCTGTATTCGCCGGGCTGTAGAGGTGGGCATTGTGCAGCAGGGCGCTGAGCACTTGCACCAGGCGCGCCTGGTCTGCCTGCACGGCGGGCAGGTCAGCCGGTGCATCGATCACCAGCCGCTGGCGCTTCTCTTCGAGTGCGGCGTGGAGAGCCTGCACTGCTTCCTGGATGCAAACCTGGGGTTGCAGCGGCGCCAGATTGATGCGCAGACGAGCCGTCTCCATGCGGTTCAAATCCGAGAGAGCGGAAACCAGGACGGACATGCGGTCGACGTTGTTGCGTATCACGGTGAGGAAGTTTTGCTGGTCTGGAGTCAGCGGGCCGACGATTCCCTGTAGCAACAGGTCGGTATAGCCTTTGATAGAGGTCATGGGAATGCGCAGCTCGTGGGTGACCACAGAGACGAACTTTTGCCGCGCCTGGTGAGCTTGTTCGACTTCCTGTCGAAGCTGTTCGGCCGAGATGGCGAGCGACAGCGCGGCTGCTGCAGCGCGCGCCAAAGGTATAGCTTGTGGGGTAATCGCCTGTAGATACAAGGCGGTGACCAGGCTGCCGGAGGAGTGCACCGCCAACACAGCGGCATCTTCCCCGCCAGGGCCATTGCTATTTCGCAGTCGACTGCGCAGCCACTGCTGAAGCGGGGCGGAGGCTTCGAAAGCGTCGCGGCTGAGTCCCACGCCTGCCAGCCAATTGACAGCTTCGCCATCCACTTCCAGTTGGAGGATGCAAGCGCCTGGGATACTGGCGGCGGTGCAGAGCTGCTCCAGGAAATGTTGCAGCCGTTGAGGATACTCCAATGCTTCTGCCAGGGCTATACTCATCTGAGCCAGGCTTTCTAGAGAGTTTTCCAGTTGAGGTGGGTTGTGTGTCATCTCGATGCGTTCCTGCCGGCTAAAAGGTGTCCATTCACCATGCTGGACTAACCGGGCTGCTCGCTTGCCTGCTGGGTAATGGCATAAGCGCACAGGTCGTTCAGCGGGCAGCTAGGGCACTGCGGTTTGCGGGCGTGGCAGACTCGCCGGCCAAGCTGGATCAGGTTCAGGTGGGCTGGATAGTAAGTTTCTGGGGGAAGCAAAGCGGCCAGGTGCTCGTGGGCTTGCTCGACGCTCATCTTTGCGGGACGCAGGCCCAGGCGCCCGCTGACGCGGTAGATGTGCGTATCTACGGGAAAGGCGGGCTTGCCCAGGGAAAACTGCAGTACGATGGCGGCGGTCTTGGGACCGACGCCCTTAAACTGCAGCAGCCACTGGCGCGCCTGCTCGGCCTCCATATCCCGCAGGAATTCAAGGTCCAGGCGCCCCACCTGCTCGGTGATGGAGCGCAGGGCTGCCTGGATGCGCGGGCCTTTTTGGTTGGCCAGGCCAGCCAGTCGCACCGCTTCGATCACCTCGTTTTCGGGGGCGTCGCGCACTGCTTCCCAGGTGGGAAAACGCCGGCGAAGCGACTCGAACGCCCGGTCGCGATTGACATCGTTGGTGTTTTGAGAGAGGATGGTGGAGACCAGCTCATCCAGCGGCGGCAAGGGGTTGCGCCATTCCGGGTAGCCGAAATGCTCCAGCAATCGTTGGTGAATATTGAGCGCCAGGTCTGCCTGTGTGTGGGACATGGGCTTTCCTGTGGGCAGCTAGGCTGGCTGGAGCGCGGCTGCCGGATGGTGCATGACCAGCTTGAATGCCGGGCGACCTTCGCCAGTCGGCAGGCCGCGCCAGTTGTAGATCGGGAATGCGGGTCCGTATTCCTGCAGGGCGGCCAGATCTGCGGATTGCAGCGCGCCCAATTGGCGCAGGATTTCGATGGCAATGGCCGGGCGCGCCTGCCCGTGAGCATCACCCACCGGATGGGTGTGGCTTTTCAAATCGCCGTCGGCGATTTTATAGGCAACGCCCAGCGCTGGCGAGCCCGGGTACAAAGCGCCGGGCAGCAAGCCAATGCCCTGAAAGCCCTCTGCGCCGACCTTGGCGACCAGCCTGCCAGCCAGCGTGCGCATGAGAGTGGTGTCGAAGCTGGCTGGGCCGCCGACCATTTCGGGGTGGGTGCTCATGGCATTCGTGATCGCATGGCAGGCTCGCACCCGCGCTGAGCTGAAGACCAGGCCGGACGAGTCGGGCGCGCACAGGCGGGCGAAGGCGGTCGCTGCCCTGCTGAGAGGCACGGCAAAATTGGGCGCCGAGCACCCATCGATGCCCACAATGACCTGCTCCGGGTCCAATCCGCAGAATTCAGCAAAAGTTTGCAAGATGAGCTGCTGGATGGGATGATTGGGGTTGATGTAATCTGCCAGCGGTGCGCCCAGCAGCCGCGCCAGCGCCAGCATACCGCTGTGCTTGCCTGAGCAGTTGTTGCGGTTGGGAGACAGGCTCTCGCCGCGCTGCTGCATGGCTTGCAGGGTGGGCTGATGCGAGATGGGGTGCACCCCGCACAGCAGGTCTTCCTCGCTGACGGCGCATTTGGATTGAATGCTGCGCACGGCTGCCACGTGGTCGTCGGTGCCGGCATGCGAAGCGCACATCACGGCGATCTCTTGCGCATTGAAGCCGAAGCGCTGCGCGCCGCCTCGTTCGATCAGGGGAATGGCCTGGAAAGGTTTGGCGGAAGAGCGCAAGTAAACGGTGGTGTGCGCATCTCCCCAGGAGGCGACCAACTCTCCCTGAGCATTGGCGACCGCCACGGCGCCGAAATGGCAAGATTCAACGAGGCTGCCGCGATAAAGCTCATAAATCAAGTCGTAGGGCCTGTCGCTCATCGGGATGACCATTCCTGCAGGAACTCGCAGCCCGGCGCCGGCGCGAGGTTATTCCGGTTCTTCTTCATAGGATTCCATTTCGATCTCTTTGACGGTTCCGAAATGGCGGTTGTAATACTGGACCAGCCCGTATCGCAGGCGTTGGGTAAACTTGTCGCGCTGGCGGGCAGGCAGGTCGAAAGCGGCAAGCAGCTCGGGTATCAGCTCCTCGGTGGCCTCGGCGGGCGAATTCTCTTCTACTAGTTTAAGGATGCGGCTGTTGAGCTTCTCGAAGGCCTCGATCTGGCGGTTGACCTGCTCCCCGCTCACGATACCGCCGCGCCCGCTGACGATCGTGTAACCCGTACAGTTCTGTTGCAATAGTTTCAACGCCTGCACCCAGGCGGGCAGGTCGGCGTGAGCAAAGAAAGGCGTTTGCTCTTGAAGCGCCAAATCACCCACGAAAACCACGCTCTCCTCCGGTATCACTACCCAGATGGAGCCGGGTGTGGGGCCGGGATGGTGCTCCAGGACGACCAGCGGCCCGCCCCAGTGGAGCCGCAGCGTGTCGGTGAAGGTGATATCGGGTGAGCCCCAGCGGGTGCCGATGACCTCGCTATAGGTCTCCCAATCGGCGCCGGTTTCGAGGTTTTGACCCTTGAAGATCATCGGGCGGCTGCGGTAGGTTTGAGCGGTCTTTTGATGCGACAGGATGGTGCATTCCAGCGCCTTGGCGCCCAGGGTGCGGTCCAGGTGTGAGTCGAGCGAAATCATCAGCCGGCTGGTGCCGCCGCGCTGGTTCATCAGCGTGGAGCGCCAGGAGCGGGCGTCCTCCGGGCGCAACGGAGCGTCGATCATGATGATGCCCTTGGGGAAAACCAGGGCGCCCAGGGTTACCCCCAGGTAGCTGTCTTCGTAAAAGATACCGCGTTTGATCAATTCCATAATGTTCAGCAATGTCAGCCGGATTCGGCCAATCTTTCTTTTGAATGTTCTTGCGCCACAGGTAGCAAGAAGTGAAATGTTGAGCCGCGGGAGCCTTCGCTGTCAACCCAGATGCGACCACCGTGTTTTTCAACCGCCAGGCGGCAGAAAGCCAGGCCCAGGCCAAACCCTTTTGGCCCGTCTTTCGACTGCAGGCGGGCGTATTTATCGAAGATGCGTTCGCGATCAATGACTGGGATGCCGGGGCCATTGTCGCGCACCCACAGCTCCACCAGGCGTCCTTCGCCGCTCTGGCGCGCTCCCACGTGGATCTCGGAGCCCGAGGGCGTATATTTGACTGCATTTTCCACCAGGTTGATCAGTACTCGGCGGATCATATCCGCATCCACCCACAAATCAGGCAGGTTGGGTTGGATCTCGCTGATCAATTGCTGATTTTTTCCCTCGGCGATCATGCGCACTGCTTCCAGCGCGTCCTGGATCAGCTCAGTCGGCGAAGCCAATTGCTGGTTGACGATGGGCTGTCCGGTTTCGAGCCGGCGGATATCCAGCAGAGAGTTGGTCAGGCGCGAGATGCGCTCTGCAGAGCGAATGGCGATATTCAACAGCGAGCGCAGGGAGGGATCCTGGTCCAACGGCAGCATGGATTGGAGCACATCCAGGCTGGAGACGACATTTGCCAGCGGTGAGCGCAAATCGTGATAGATCATGGAAAGCAGGTCATTGCGCAGGTCATCGAAATTCTTGCGCTCGGTGATGTCTCTCAGGATCCACTGCAAATACACCTCCTCCTCAAAAAGCAGCTTGCGCACAAACACCTGCACGGGTGTGCTTTGCCCGGCAGAGCGCAGGGTGCACTCGTAGGAGATGGTTTTTCCACTAGCCACTTCACAAAAATCGTTCCCCAGCCTGTCGGCATCCACCACATGCAAATCGTGGATATTCATCTGGCGCAGCGTGTTGATATCCAGGTTGGTCAGGCCGGTCACCTGCCGGTTGGCTTCGTGAATATTGCCCTGCCAATCGGTCAGGATGATGGGGTCGATGCTATCCTGGAACAGCTCCAGGTAATGGCGGTGAGCTTCTTGCAAGCTTTCGAAGAGCTGCGCGTGGCGAATGGCGGTGCCTGCCAGGCTGCCAATGCCGGTCAAAACGCTCAGCGCATCCGCATCGAACTGTCCATCCAGGGGATTCAGCGCCTGCAGCACACCGATGATCTTGCCTTGCTGGCGGATCGGCGCGCAGGCGACGGCGCGCGTGCGGAAGCCTGCCTGGCGGTCGATCTCCGGGTAAAAACGCTCATCGGTGGTGACATCCGGTACGATCACGCCGGCGCCCTCTCGCACAACCCAGCCGGCAATGCCCAGGCCCACCGGCAGGCGGTAGCCAACGATATTCTCGCCGTGCTTATTGGTGGTAGCGCGGTAGACCAGCTCTTTCTCGCTGGGATCCAGCAAAGCTAACGAAACGACCTCGACGCGCAAGCCTTGCATGGTTTGTTCAAGAATGCGCTGCAGAACTTCATCCAGCCTGACGCTGCTGGAAATCATGGCGGAGGAGTTTGCCAGGGCCGACATGACCCTGGCGTGACGCTGGCTTTCATTGTACAGCCTGGCGTTGAGGATGGACATGCCCGCCTGGTCGGCGATGGATTGCACCAGCGCCAGGTGATCGTGGGTGAAAAAACCGGGGCGGGAATGCACCATAGTGATCACGCCCACCAGTTCTTCGCGCGCCAGGATGGGTGCGCTGACGGCGGACTTGGCGCCGGTGCGGTCCTCGGCGTCGTCGGGGCGGCGCACCCAGCGCTCGTCGCGGCTGGTATCGGGGATTAGTACTGCCTGGCGGTTGCGAATCACCCAACCAGCCAGGCCGCGCTCAAAGGTGATGCGCAACTGCTGGGTGGTGTGATCGTGAACCTGGGCGCCGGTGATAATGGCCGATTCCACGGGTTGGCCGGAGGCGTCGAGCACAATCACGCTGCCGCTGATCGCCCCCACGTATTTCATGGAGAGGAACAGCACGCGCTGCAGTACGGTTCTCAGATCGAGGGCTGCCGCCAGCTCACGGCTGATATTGTACAGCAGCTCCAGCGACGCACGCGAGGATTGGTTTTCTTTTTCCTTGGCTCTTCCAAACATGCAGATGCCTTGCTCGACCGCATCTACCCGGACCGGGCAGCTTCCCAATTTCCTAGAGTATAGCACAATTGAACTTGCCAACGGTTGGCAAAAGCGTCAGGCACGCGGCAGGTCGAGCATGAGCACCTCCAGCGCCAGGCGCAGGTTGGCGTTGCGCTCGATGATGTCCAGGGTGCGCTGGTGGGCTTCAAGCGTGCGCTGGATGGTCTCTGGTGGTAGCCCCGATGCCAGGGCCTGGATAGCAGGAGCATGGTCCAGGTTGACCAGCGGGGCGCGGCTGCCGAGCGAGGTGAGCAGCACATCCCGCCAGAAGGAGAGCCACACCTGCAGCAGCTCGCGGGCCTGGGGGCGTTTTTCGGAGAGGCTTTTGGCGTAGGCAAAACGCTGCACCTGCCCGGCCTGGAGCAGCTTTTGCAGATCCTGCAGTCGGCTGGCGTATTCCGCGTACAGCTCGGGCGAGCCCTGCAAGCGCAGGGCCTGACCGGTGCGCCCGCCGGAAAGATGCGCCAGAGCGCGCGCCCGCTCGACGGGTATGCCGTGCTCCTGCTCCAGCCATTTTTGCAGCTTATCCAGCGGAGCAGGGCGCAGGCGCAGCACGCTGCAGCGCGAGACGATGGTGGGAAGCAGGCTCTCCGGGCTGTCGGCGGTGAGGATGATAACCACGTTGGAGGGCGGCTCTTCCAGCGTTTTGAGCAGAGCGTTGGCGGCGGAGTTGTGCGCCTGCTCGAAGCGCAGCAACAGCGCGACGCGATAGCGAGCGTCGTACGGCCTGAGCGAGAGCGAGTAGAGCAACTCTCGCACCTGGTCGACTTTGAGGGTGCTGCCGCCTTCTTCCGCCTGCACGATGCTCAAGTCAGGGTGCTGCATGGCTTCGATCTGCCGGCAAGTGCGGCAGGCGCGGCAGGGCTCGCCGGGGGCGATGGGCTGTGGGCAGTTGATGGCTTGCGCCAGGCGCAGGGCTAACGTGCGCCGCCCGACGCCCTCCGCGCCGCTGAGCAAGTAGGCGTGGCCCAAGGTGGAGTGGGCGATTTGTTCTTTGAGCAGGGTTTCGGCCCATTCGTGACCGAGCAGGTTCCAGGACATGCGCTGATTGTAGCAGACGGGAGGCGAGATGACAACGGATTTTTGTGTCAGATTGAACGGAGAGGTGAATTTGGGCAGGTTTGTGCGGGCAAGGGATGTGGGCGCGGAGAGCGGTATTGCAGGGCTTTCATCTGGGCTGGTCAGAGCAAAAACCTGCCCATAACCCGTGCTTGTGGAAGAAACGGCAAATCGGGTAGTGACATTTTTCATACGAAACTGTAACGAAGTCCCATTTTTTTTTCATTTTCCGCGATAATTAAGATACCCAGGGGGAACGAGTGGAAAGCCCCCCAGGGAAACCTTCTCAAGACAATACCCGAGCCAACCTTCTTTGACGTTTGAGGGGGGGAAATGAACCCAAACCGGCGCATCGACCGCATTGTCAGCCTGCTCGTCATCCTGGCCCTGCTGTTGCAGTCTGTTCCGGCGCAAGCGGACGACCTGGTAACGCCGACCCCAACGCCGCCTGCTATCGCCCCGGTCGAGCTGCCTGTCCAGGAAGCCGTCCCCACGCAATCGCCTACTCCCACCGCAGAAGCCACCCCTACACCAACTGTGAATCCGTACCCGGCGCCGGTGACAGAGACGCCTCTGCCAACCCCGCTGCCCACCGAGATCCCCCTGCCCAGTCCGACGCCAACCTCGGTTCCCACCCAGACCCTGCCGGTCGAAACGCTTGCGCCCGCCCCGGTCTTGACCAAGACCGCGCCGGTCACCTTGACCCTGTTCAGCGAGCCGGTTCAATACATCCCCGGCAACCCGCTCAACCTGGCCTGGGAGCTATTCAACCTGCCGGCGGAGCGGGCAAGTTTCCAGATCGAGCTGCTGGCGCCGCCCGCTTTTTCGCCGGCCGGCGAGCTGGCGAGAGCCTTCGACCCAACCACCCGCTCGCTGGCGCTCCCCGCAGACAGCCAGGCGCAGGCGGCAGCATGGAACGTACCAGCGGATGCGGAAGGGGAATACGCCTTCCAGGCCAGCCTGCTGCTGGAAGGCAAGCGGGTGTATTCAACCACGCTCCGGATACAAGAAGATGGCTTCAACCGGGTGCCCGTCGAAGGCGGCCAGGCGGTTGGCTTCAACGACCAGGTGCGGGTACACTTCCCCAAGGGAGCTGTGGAAGAAGACCTGACCGTGCGTGTGCGCCACCCCTCGCTGGCCGCCCGCCCGCCGCAGTCCTTGAGCGGGCAGCCCTTCGAGATCCAGGCCGTCGGGCGGAAGAGCGGCGAGGAAGTGCGCAAATTCGCCCAACCGCTGACGATCGAAGTGAGCTACGCCGGCTACGAATTATTCGAGCAGAACGAAGCCTGGCTGCGCCTGTACTACTACGACGAAGCCCAGGCGGAATGGCTGTCGCTGCCCAGCCAGGTCTTCACGGACAGCCAGGTGCTGCGCGCCAGCACCGATCACCTGACCGTCTTCGACATCTCCAGCAGCACCTGGGAGTCGGGGCGCCTGCCCAGCCTGCAGGCCTTCCAGGTGTCGCAGTTCACCGGCGCCGCCAGCTACTCGCTGCCGCTGTGGACGCCGCCCGGACCGGGCGGGCTGCAGCCCAGCCTGGAGCTGAGCTACAGCTCCCAGGCGGTGGATAACGCCATCGCCGCCCAGACCCAGGCCTCCTTTGTGGGCATGGGCTGGGCGCTGGACACCGGCTCCATCGAGCGCGACCAGCACGGCACACCCGATTACATGGGCGACGACACTTTCAGCATCTCGGCTGCCGGGGTATCCAGCCTGCTGTTGAATGGCGCCGATGGCTACTATCACACCACCGACGAAACCTTCTGGCGCATCCAGTACGACTCGGCCAACGATACCTGGAACGCCTGGGACAAGAGCGGTACGCAGTACAGCTTTGGCGCCACCGCCGCCACCCGCGCTCAATACCCCTCCGGCTATCACTATAGCTGCAATGGCAACTACACCACCAACCCCACTACCTGGCGCTGGTCGCTGTACAAGATTCGCAACATCCACCAGCAAGAGCTGACCTTCACCTACTTCACCGACTACCAGAACAAAAAGCATCCCTGCGACTCGAACATTATCTTCAACACCGCCATCGCCGTGTACCCGCAAACCATCGAATACCCCCACGGGCAGTACCGGGTGGTCTTCGACTGGGAAAGCCGCAGCGATTACAAAAGCGCCTGGACCAGCACCGGCGACCTGAACTTCTACATGAAATACCGCCTGGATGCGGTGCGCATCGAGAACAACGGCGTCACCATCCGGAAATATGATTTCGTCTACGCCAACACCCCCGTCATTTTCCCCAACCATTCCTGGCAGACCAACGTCTACACGCTGGCGCTGCAGGAGCTCAAGGAATACGGCGCCAACAACGACGCCAGCCTGCCGTCCACCACCTTCACCTATGGCGACAGCCTGCACCTGACCCAGGTGAACAACGGCTACGGCGGGCAGGTGAGCTACGACTATGAGGCCGAACCCTGGTACGAGACGATGGGTACGCCGCAGGGAAAGCAGTATGAACTGGTCACGGATTGCCAGTGGGTGAGCAGCACCGATAGTTGGGAACCCATTAACATGAAAGGCTATAACGGGGGATCGGCATCCTGCGAGGTGATCAGCGGCAACCCCAGGTTGAAAATCACGGGCCAGGCCTACATGGAGCTGCCTGCCAACCTGATGCAGCCGGGCGCAGCCTACCAGGTGGGTGTTCAGCTCAGCACGCGCAGCGGGAATGTCACGGAGGCGCAGATCGGGATTAATGATGGCGTCACCTCGCCGGTCCCCATCCTGGCGACACAGACTGGCATGACGCCCTGGCACACCTATTCGTTGAGCGGCATGATGGTGGTACCCAAGAACGCCACCCACGTCTGGCTTCACGTTTATTGTAAGGAAGATTACATTAAGTTAATCCAGATGGGCTCCCGGTGGTACGACAGCGAGCTGGGCAGATTCATCTCGCCTGACCCCATTGTACCTGGAACAGGAGAAGGTGGAAACCCGAATGCAGTTGGATATCTAGGTGCTTCCACTTACTCTCCCTTGACTGTCGATTATCATGAAAATCAGCTCTTAGATCAGTTGAACCAGGAAAATAGAACAAGGCTACAGAACCCCAATTTTCGACTCCCGTCTGTTCCCACAAATTCCATCGCTTTCGACCGTTATGCTTATTCGCTGAACAATCCGATTCGGTATGTAGATCCCAGCGGCCATTTTGCCATCCTTGCTGCACTTGCCTTGATCACGCCAGTTGGGTGGGTAGCAATTGGTGTTACTGCGATTGTAGTGGGTTTATACTTTGCTGTACCGGGCGTTCGAGAGGCTGTGACGAATGGGATGTATGAAGCTGGGGAAGCGGCATCGAACGGATTGAATGCGCTTTTTGCGAAAGGCGAATATGTTCCTCCAGGTTTGTCCGACGCCGAGCGCATTGCATATCGGGAGGCTGTACACATTTATAAAGATGCCTATGGCATCCCAGCTAATGTGGATGTACCCAAAAAGATCTTAGATGCTATGGCTGATCTGATAAAGAAGGGAGTCTAACCAATTGATGCTGCTGATTCTGTTGACGAGCCACCGGAGGCTGATTTAGACGACGAGTAGAGAAACTATGCCCAAAAACGAAAACACAACTCGTATTTATGCCACCTTTATACTAAGAGGCAAAGAATTAGACCCACAGGTGGTAACAGAACAGCTTGGTATCATCCCCTCGAGGAGTTTCAAGCGTGGTGATAAACGTACAGAACAAAAGAGATGGCCTCATGGATTTTGGGGATTGACATCCGATGAAAGAATCCACTCTACAGATCTAGCATCGCATATTGAGTGGGTCATAAATCAACTTGAGCCAGTTAGACACAGGCTACTCGAGTTAATGGATGTTAAGAATATTGATGCGGAAATAAGTTGTTTCTGGATATTACCAACAAGTCATGATGGTTTAAGTTTAAGCTCCGAGCTTTTAGAGAGGATTGCTTCTCTAGGTCTAAAATTGAATTTGGATATATACTGTCCTTAATAGTGAGGAAAAGATTGAAAAACCCGAAAATGAAAGACGAACGAACTGGAAACCCAGCCCGTCCGTCTTCCGTTTTTGGGGTGAGATCATTATATCGCGATTTTGCCTGTGAAAAAACCTCCAGTTTAGCTTACGTCAATTCTTGAGGGTTGGAACCTTAACATCCTGAATAATGCTTTCTCGTTCTGCCAGGGCCAGAATGCCGGAATGGGATCGGAGTCGTCCGATTCGTCGCTGATGGAAATGGTATCGCTGTACGTGCAACGATTGGAGACATTCGCTACTCGGTTAATACAGTTACAGAGGATGATGTTGATGCTCGAAACATGGGGATAGCAGCTGCAATTGCGAGTGCCGTTGCGCCCCTTCATCCTTTGCTCGGAATAGGAATCTCAACATTTTCAGGTTATTTAAATCGACGAATAGGACAATTGCCTGGTTTGACAGTTGGCGATGTTGAACTGACAATAGGGACTTATTCATCTAAAGCCAAATGGGGATATCAATTCACATTCCGCAAAGGTCAAATCCTGAGTTCGGGAGGCTATTATCAACAATTACCTGTGGGACCGTTACCTCCTCCATGTGGTCCATAG
>JAJUJL010000046.1 GCA_029265355.1 Chloroflexota bacterium
GCATCGTGGCGCGCGGAAGGCGCTTGCAGGAAATCCGCTCGCAGGGGATCGTCTTGCAGCATGCCTTTTCAGGTAAGCGGTCGGTTGTCCGATTGCAGGCCATTGAGACGTTCTCGCCGTCCGATGACTATGGCTACATCATCGTGCTCGTGCGAAAGAATCAAGTGGATGACGCGCTCGCTGTTGTCGGCAAAAACAAGCGCACACCCAATATCCTGGTGATGGTCAATAATCCTTCTGGATATCAGTCTTGGGTTAACGCAGTGGGTCGAGAACGGTTGATGTTGGGATTTGCCGGGGCAGGCGGTGCGTTGGATAATGGCGTCGTGACCTACGCTCTAGCGCCGAGGTTCTTCCAACCGACGACGCTGGCTGAATTAGATGGACGCGAAACCGCGCGCTTGCAGACGGTGGCGCGGATTTTCAAGCAGGCTGGCTTTCCGGTTGCCATCTGCTCCAACATGGACGCATGGCAGAAAACGCATGTGGCTTGGGTCAGCCCCCTGGCGCAAGCCATCTATCAAGCTGAAAAGACGGGCGTTTTATTAAGCGCGTCCAAACCTCTTTTGAGATTGACCGTGGAGGCCATTCGCGAATCGTTCGATGTTCTGGAAAAGTCAGGTGTAGCGATTACGCCGCCTATGCTGATGTTCTGGAAGCGCCTGCCAAAATTTGCGCTTGTGGAAAGCCTGGCATTTTGGGCAAAAACAAAGCATTTCAATACGCTGGTTTTGCGCCACAGCCTGGCTGCCCGAGATGAAATGGACCAGCTTGCAGGGGAGTTTTCAGTTTTGGCGCAAACAGCGCGTCTGCCGACTCCGGCTTTAGCGCAACTCACGAGGAGATAACAATGGTCTTGTCGGATCAAGTCAACGTCATCGAAACGCGCCAATTGGGAAAAACGTTTGGCGCCGTGCAGGCGCTGAAAGGCATAGATTTGCAGGTGCCGCGCAATTCTATCTTCGGCTTTCTCGGTCCCAACGGCGCCGGGAAAACAACCACCATGAAAATCTTGCTTGGCCTGGCGCACCCGAGCAGCGGCAGCGGAACGATTTTTGGGCTGGATGTGGTCCGCGAAAGCATCGCCATCCGGGAACGGATCGGCTACCTGCCCCAGCAGCCGCGCTTCATTGACTACATGACAGCGCGTGAAAACCTCGAATTTGCCGCCCGATTCTTTTTTCGCGCTCCCTCTGCCAGTGTGCGGGCGCGCTGTGATGAAATGCTCGAACTGGTCGGTTTGACCGAGAAAGCGGATCGCCCCATTCGTGGTTTTTCGGGCGGCGAGAAACAGCGGCTCGGCATCGCCCTGGCGCAAATCCATTCTCCCGAACTGCTCATCCTGGATGAGCCGGCTGCCGCGCTCGACCCGCTTGGGCGCCAGGCGGTGCTGGAAATCATGGAGCGCTTGCGTCACCAGGCCACCATTTTCTACTCGACGCACATCCTCGATGATGTGCAGCGCGTCAGCGATGCGGTTGCCATTCTTAATCATGGGCAGGTGGTTGCCAGCGGGCCAATCGAGCAGATTTTGAGCGGCAAAGATGGCGCGGTTTACACCTTGACCCTCAGGAACGCTCCACCGAATTTCGCGGCGCGCCTGGAGAGCCTGCCCTGGGTGACACACATCCGCCTGAGCGAGCAGAACGGGCATGCTACCTACCTGGTCAACGTCGCAGACGAGACTGCTGCTGAAGCGGAGCTGCTGCGCTGTGCGCTGGCTGACCCGGCAGTCACCGTGACCCATTTCAGCCGCAAAAAATATGAACTGGAAGAAGTTTTCATGGAAATTGTGCGAGGAGATTCTCATGACTTCTAACCTGCAAGTTCGCCCCATGGCAGAGTGGAGCCGCCTGCGCGGGTTTGCCAACCTGTTCCACAAGGAAAGCCGCGCTTGGTGGGGAACTCGCCGCTGGTGGCTCAACGCCATGATCTGGCCAGGGTTGATTGGCGGATTGATGGTCAACATACTTTTTGTTCCCACATTTGCCAGCGTGGCAAACCCGGCAGAGGTCGAGCGCGCCGGCGGTTTGACCGGCTACCTGGCGCAGATGGGGACAGGCGTTCTCTTTGAGTTTGGCGCCGTGGCCTTGGCGATTGGCGTGATTGTGCTGATCCAGGATGTCATTTTGGGAGAACGGCAAAGTGGTTTGATGGAATGGCTGCTCTCCCAGCCTGTGACGCGCCCGGCGTACCTGCTTGCCAAATTAACCGCCAACAGCCTTGCAGTGTTGGTTTTGCTGGTGGGTTTGCCTGCCTCGCTCGGCTATGGGCTGTTGTCCATCCGCCTGGGAGCGGCGTTTCCGGTATGGCCCTTCCTGATGGGTGTGGGAGCGATGATACTGCACACGCTTTTTTACCTCACCCTGACCCTGGCGCTTGGCACAATCTTCAGCAGCCGCGCGCCTATCCTGGGCCTGGGATTGGGCTCCGCGCTGGGCGGCGCACTGCTCGGCTCGCTGTTCAAGCCGCTTTTGTACGTCACCCCCTGGATGTTGCCGAAAGTTGCCGCGCTGCTCGCCAACAGCCAGGCCGCGCCGCCTGCCGTGCTGTGGGCGCCGCTTACCGCCGCTTTCATTTGGTGCGTGATCTTCAGCGGCGTGGCGCTGCTCAGGATGGAGCGAATGGAATTTTAAATATTTGGGAAAGGAGAACAAAGATGATGTTATTTTTCAAACGAAACTGGCAAGCCACCTTCCACCCCGAAACCTTCTTCCAAACCCTGCGTGATGAAACCTCGTGGGGCAGACCGCTGGCGCATTTGTGCCTGCTCGCGCTGTGGCTTTCATTTGGTTCGGTGATTGCCTGGGGGGCGGGAATGACCGGTGATACCCCGGTCAACGCATCGCTTGGCGCGCAAATGGACGTGTATCATTACTGGCGCGATACCCTCCTGCCGCGCTTTGGGACGTTTTCTTACCCGCTAGCAATGGCGCTCATCATGCTGGAGATGTTCATCATCTCGCTCATCTGGATTCCGATTGTTTTTCTGGTATATCGCTTCCTGGGCGGACAGCGCGAGCCCTGGCGACTCAGCCTCTTGCGCGCTACGCAGGGGTTCATCTACGGACTGTCGCCATGCGCTTTCGGCGGCTTCCTGCCCTACCTGGCTTTGCTCACCGGGGTGTACGCTACCTTGCTGCAATTCTTTCGCGGGCCTGCCATCACATTACAGAACAAAACATTCGTTCCCTATCTGTTTGTTGCCGTCTTCCTGGCGCTTGTCATACTGCGTTACTGGCAGGGTGCGCTCCTGTGAGCCTGCCCAACTGACCAGGTGCGAAACCCCCATTGCAAATTCCAATTTCTGAAAAGGAGTCTCCTATGTTCTACATCAAACTGTTCGGCTACTTTCTCGCCTGCGCTGCCTTGTTCACCAGCATCGCCATAGCGCTGATGGGCGCTCGCTGGCAGGCGGTGGAACAATCCGCCTATGCGGGCGAACGCCGTCCCTGGTGGTTCGTGGCGGCCAGCATCCTGCTGATTGGCTTTTATCTCTTTGCGCTCTATCACTTCATGAACGCCGCGCCGAAGACCTGGGCAGGTTGGGTGTTGATGGTGATCCTGCCGCTTGGGTGGGGCTTGAAAGCTGCGCTGGTGATCTTCAACCCCCAGGGGCGCGCGGCTGTCTCGTCCATTGCCGGGGATCAGAACTGGCGCAAAGTTGCCCTGGCGCGCCTGCCAGTTTCCCTTCTGCTGGGCATCCTGGCCTGGTTCTCATGAGGAAAGCAAGCTCGTGATTCGGCATCTGATCTGGGAGACCGACGGGGTCCTGTTCGATACCCGTCCCGCCATCACCTACGCCATCAGCCAATCGCTCAACGAGATGGGATACGTCATTCCCCTGAATTTGGTGGACGATCTCGCTCGGAAGTCGCTGGATGATTGCGTGGATACGCTCGCGATACGTTTCAAACTCGACCCTGCCATCTTGCGTCAGCGCTCTGCCGAACGTTATCGCCAGATTCCGCCACAACGTCAGCCGCCCTTCCCCGGCGCGAGCGAAGTCTGCGCCTGGATTGCGGCGCAGGGTGGGCTGAACCTGATGGTCACCGCCCGCAAGGTTGATTCCACCCGCGCACTGCTCGCCGCGCACGGGCTGGACAGCCTGTTTGCTGACATCTATAGCGCCGAGCAGGGTTACCCTTGCAAACCGGACCCAGCCATCCTGCTTGCCGCTCTGCGAAAACATGCCCTGTCTTCGGCTGAAACCATGATGATCTGCCGCGGCGAGAGTGATATCCAGGCCGGGCAGGCGGCCGGCATGGCAACCTGCCTGTTCGGCGCGGCCAGGGCCGCAAGCCAGCCCGTCCTGCGCGTGAAAGATTACAGAGAATTGCTGGCGTATCTGCAGAACTGGTAGTGATGCATTCAAATGTAACTTCTCGCATCGAAATCAGGCTGCTCAACAGAATACGGGATATACCCGTAGCCTTAGGATTTTTGCTTTTCGTCGCCATGATGGCCTCGGGTTACTACTACAATCTGACCTTCGTCCAGCTTGGACTGGAGGATTTTGGCGCCCGCCTGCTGGGCTTGCCCTCCGCTGCGGTTGCCAGGGATATGGCTTTGCTTGCCCTGGCGACCTGTGGGGTTGCTCTGCTTGTTGGTTATTGGATGTGGAAAAAGGGGGTGGGCAGGCGATTCCGCTTGAAGCTGCAACTTTCTTGCGGTATCGTCGCCCTTCAGGCTGGGTTGACTTTCATCTGCCCGCTGATCGAGAATGAGGCGGAATTCCTGCTCTGGCTGGCAGGCGCCTCGCTTGCGCTGGGGGTTGGCGTGCCAGTCATGTTCTCCATGACCACCGATCTCGTGCCGGTGCGCCTGCGCGGCTGGTCGGCGGCGCTGGTCACCAGCCTGGCGTATTGCGCTGCGGCGGGATTCTCCAGCGAATGGCAGTTCGAGGCATTCCGCAGAAATTCGCTGTTCTTGCTCCTGGCAGGTTTGCCAGCCATCGGTTGGCTGGCTTTCTCCCGCCATCCCTGGCTCGATGCGCTTGCCACGCAGCATTTGCTCCCCCAATTCGCCAGCGGACGCTTCAGGCGCGGCGGGGTTTCGCGCAAGCAATTTTGGGGATTCATCATCGCCATGTTTGGCATCTACTTCGTGGATAGCCTGGGTTTTATGCGCCTGCTCAAAACCCCGCTGTACATGGAAAGTGCCTGGCAATCGCCCGACTTCAACATCCGCCTGTTCATCGCCGCTACCCACGTTATCGGCGCGATGGCCGCCGGGGCGCTTTATTCATCCCTGCGCCTGCGCTCGCTCTTCTTATGGGTCTTCGGCATTTTCGCGCTCACTCACTTGCAATACAGCTTTCACATCCGGCTCGAAGCCGAGAGCGGCGTGCTCTCGATGCCTATGCTTTATGCCCTGGCGGTCAGTCTTTACACCGTGCTGAACTTTGCCATCTGGGCGGACCTTTCCACGCCAGATACGATTCCCATCAACGCCGCTCTGGGTGTAGCGCTCTCCGGTTGGACAGCCACCTTCCTGAGCACAGGGCTGGCCCTCGCCTGGGGAGACGCGCTCTCGCTCGAGCGCCACATCCAGGTGGTAGATTCGTTGGCAATGGTTCTCTTCCTGGCGCTGCTGATTTTATCCATCCTGCCCACCCGAAAAACGGAGACTGCATGAAACACGCTCGCTTGCTGATGCTTCTTGTGTCCTTGTCCCTGCTGTTGACTGCCTGTGATTCGGATGGTCTTTATCAGGTGACGCTCATCACCGATGGTCTCCACGAACTGGACGGCAACTACCCCGGAGACCTGCTTGTGCTTGGCGGTCAAGCCGCCATACCTCCCGATGCCAGCTTGCGGGGCAGCGCCCATTTGGTGTCCGGGCAACTGGATGTGCAAGGCCAAATATTTGGGGATGTCACCCTCCTGGGTGGAGAACTGCACTTTGGCCCCTCGGCTCGCCTGGGTGGTAACTTGAACCTGGGCGGTGGAACATACGATCCGGCGCCTGGTTCTATTATCGAGGGCCGCACTTACACCGGAAGCGGAATCTCGCTTCCCGATTTTCCCGAACAAGATCCCCCATCCCTGCGCAGTACGCTGCTCCGCAGCTTGCTCAACGCCATCCTGCTCGGCCTGACCGCTATCTTTCTCAGGCGCATTTACCCAGGCGGTGTGGCGCGCGTCGGCCAGGCTGCTGCCCGGCACAGCCTGGTGAGTGGTTCGGTGGGATTACTGGTTGGCGTGGTCGGCATCTCTTTGCTGGTGACGATGGCCTACACCATTCTGCTCATCCCAATCACCCTGATCGGGCTGGTCGCCCTTGGTTTGGCGGTTGTTTTCGGATGGGTCGGATTGGGAGTGACTGTGGGCAGGCTTGCGGTTCAGGTATTGAAGCTTCCACTCTCTCCCTCCACATCAGCATTCTTTGGCACGCTGGCTTTCGCCCTCGCCCTTGGGCTGCTCTCATCCCTTCCGCTTGTTGGCGGCCTGCTCGGAATCATTGTCGCCGCGGTTGGCCTGGGCGCGGTCTCGCTCACGCGGTTTGGATTGCAGACGTTCGTCCCGTTCGATAAAGCCGACCTCGCCAACTGACCAGGCTCAAAACTCCCCAAGCAGGCAAAGCAGATTGCTCCTTCCTACGGGTGTATCCGATAGGCGCATGGTATATGATCAAGTCGGAAACTACGCCATAGCACATCATACGAGGAGATCTATGAAACGCACATCCCTGCTCTTGCTCTTATGGAAACTTCCCCTTTGCGCGCTGGCCTTCTTCGTAGGTATGGCGCTCAGCGGCATATTGCTTCCTCTGCTTGGTTTTGCGCCGCCCGAAATGCCCGCCGGAACCGATGCAGGCACGATTACTCTCTGGTTCTTGCTGGGCAGCATGATACTGGCTGCTCTGCTTGCCCCGCTCTCTCGCCGCCTGCCAGCCAAAGGGCTGGTGCGCTGGTCCATTCTTTCTATGTTCGTGTGGGTTTTTGCGGCGGTGGGCATGGTGCTGGAGTCTTTCTTTTTCATGACGACCGGCGCAGTCTCCTCGCTTGAAAATGGGCTGTTCACTATGCTCAACTTCTTGCTGCCGGCTTTGTTCCTGAGCGGGATGGTCGTCAGTCTGTTTCGCCCTGCGCCAGGAGCAGCCCCTGCGCCGGCATTTGCTGCGCCGGATTTACAAGGCTGGCTGTGGCGCATTGCGGCAGCCCTGCTGGCCTACCCGCTGATTTATTTTGCTTTCGGGTTGCTCGTCCAGCCGTTGGTTGGCAATTTTTATGTCACCGGGCAATACGAACTGACTACCCCCACCTGGGGAGAGATGATCCCCCTGCGGCTGGCGCGCAGCCTGCTCTTTCTGCTGGTCAGCTTGCCGATTATCGCTCGCTGGAACGGCTCGCGCCGCGCCCTGTGGCTTGGCTTGGGCTTTGCCATCTTTGCCTGCACCGGCTTCATGGCCGTCATCACCGCTTACTGGTTTCCCTGGCAAATGCGCCTGTTTCACGGACTGGAACTGCTTGCCGATGGTTTGCTCTACGCTGGGGTGCTGACCTGGCTATTTACCGTGCCAGCTTCCAAGAAATAAGGTTGCTCTGCGTTTTGACTTCATGCCATGACCTCCGAACGCTCCAGCCGCATCCTGAACTGGAAATACGCCAAACCTGATGGACTGCGCCACAGCAACCAGGCTACCGATCGTAATCGAGATTCCGCCCAATCGAATCAAACGCTGTTCGCACAGGATGAAACCAGCGAGTTAGCCGTTGAACTACCCGGGCGCAGTCTCGACCGCGCCGATGAATGTTCACGAACATTCCGATCAACGCATGCAGAAGTGGATGGATAAATCACGATGAAAATCTCCCTCCTTCAGCCACACATTCAGCGCGGCGAGATTGCCTACAACCGCGTTCAGATTCAAAGCCTGATCGAGCAAGCCGAAGGCGAATTGCTTGTCCTGCCTGAATACGCATTGACCGGCTCCCTGACTTTAGAGACAACACCCAACCCGCGCGCCTGGGCAGAATCCTGCGCCCGTGAGAAAGCCCAGTTTGCCATCCCCCCAGGCAAATCTCTGCTGCTCAATTCATTGGTTTTATTCGAAGACGGCTTGCGCAATTGTTGTGAGCTTTTACCGGGCGGGGAATCCTACTGCAAATTGTTTCCCGATGAGACCGAGCAGAAGGCGGGCATCTTGCCCGGCAAGCAGCCGAAAGTGTTCAGCCTGGGTGATAAACGCTTCTCTGTCCTGATTTGCTTCGACTTGCCGCACATCGCACACATCCCCACCGATGGGCTGGATTTTCTCCTCTTTATCTATCATTTCACGCCGCGCAACCTGGAGCGCGTCCTGAGCGAAGCGCGAGATGTCGCCCGCTCGCGCTGCCTGCCGGTGCTGGTTAGCAGCCTGGTCAGCGACCAGAACAACGGTAAGAGCGCCTTCATCCGAAAGAACCTGACCCTTTTGCTCGGTGAAAAAGCTGGGATTATGGAAGTTGAGATCACATGAACCGCCTCCTCATTTGACCAGGTAAAAATCCCGCCAATCGGATAGCCTCCTAACTGCCTGTCCCCCGGATGACTATTACGGGCAGTTGGCATAAGATGAGTGTGCGAGCAAAGAAGGAGCTTCTCACAAAGGACTTGACTGTAATTGACGGAGACTGCATGACCACCGTAACCCTTGGCGAATTTGAAATTCACTACACCTTCACCGGAACGGGTGAGACGCTGCTCCTATTTCCCGATAACTTGCACGCCGCGCAGGCCTACGAGCAGGACATCACCCGCCTCTCGGCCAGTTTTCAGGTGCTGGCTTTCGACTATCCTGGCTTTGGAGCATCGAGCCATGCCTGGCTGTATCCCGACGAACTGGAAGTGGATTATTTCGGTTTCCGCGCTGACCTGGCCTGTCACCTGCTGGCGGAGGTTAACATCACCGCCTGCCATGTGCTGGGGATTGGCGGGGGGGCGCTGGCTGCGCTCCACTTTGCGGGTCGACAGGCTGCCCTGCACCGATTGCGCCCGCTAAGCCTGGTAGCCGATAGTTTGCTGGCAGATTATGATGCCCGCGCCTTGCACCGCTGGCTGGATGTGCGGGAACACTTCTATGTTCGCAACGCCCACCGCCTGGAAGCCTGGCACGGCGCCAACTGGCGCGCCCTGGTTGATGCTGATACCCGCTTCCTGCGCAGAATGGCTGAGCGGGGAGGCTATGCCATCCCAGAAAAATTCATCAACGCTATCCCCTGTCCCACCCTGCTCACCGGTCACTTGCAAGACCCGGTGCTGCCCAACCTGGCGCGCGAATATGCCCGCCTGAGCGATCTCATCCCCAATTGTTCCATATACCTGGCTGGCACAGCTGGCCATCCTTACATCGAGCGTCCCTTCCTGTGGTCGAACCCTGCTGCCTTCTACCAGGTGGCTGAGCTGTTTTGGGAACAAAACAATATCACTTAATTGGGAAAATCAATGCCATGAAAAAAGCCCCAAAAATTATTCTCACGGTCATTCTCTCCATCACCGGCCTGTGCATTGGCCTGGTGGCGCTATCAGCGCTCAGCAACCTCGGCCTGCCGCAAACATCAACCCAGCCCGAAATGCTGGACGAAGCCCAACTCGCCCGCCTGGCGGAATTCTTTCACCTGCGCCGGGCAGTGGGTGATTCGGTCTGGTCGGGTTGGGGCGCGGCGGAACTGCCCGCTATCGCCTACAACGAAAGCTATGCCTTCTTGCTTGGCTATCCCGCCCAGCCGCCTACGGGTTGGCTCAAAGTTCCGGCGGGCGTCCAACAAGGCGGGGTGTGGAATACCCTGGAGGGCGATACTTTCGAGGGAAAGGTCATTTATGTTCAACCGCTCTCTCCCGGGGTCGACCCTGAGAACTTTGCCGTGCGGGTGGGAGAATACTGGGTGTCCAGTCTGCAAACCCGCGAATGGATGGAGATCCGACTCGCCCAAACCGTACGCGCCGACCTGCCGGGATTCCTGCGCCCACTCTTCCCCTACCGCCTGTTTGTCGGGTTGCTGTTGGGCAGCGACGACAAATACATCGCTGCATTGGCGCACGAATCTTTCCACGCCTGGCAGGGTCTTTCCGCTCCGGAGAAGTTCTCCGCCGCCGAAACTGCTGCCCGCCTGGACGAGCATTATCCCTGGCAAGATGAGTCGCTCGCCTCGGACTGGTATTCAGAACTGGCGCTGCTGGCCGAAATCCTGCGCGCCGATGACCCCACCGCGCTTCCCACGCAAGTGCGCAGCTTTTTGGAGCTGCGCACCGCCCGCCGCGAATCCGCCCATCTTCGAGCTGAACTGATCGTCTACGAGCAACAGCGCGAATGGCTGGAAGGCTTAGCGCGTTACGCTGAACTGGAAACCTGGCGGCAGGGTGGACTGGCAGGTTATACCCCACTCCCTGAAACGGCTGCCCTGCCCGATTTCGACCACTACCAGGGCTTTGAAACCCGCTGGAAACAGGAGCTCGATCAAATGCCACGCATGTACGATGATGAAGGCGATGGGCGCTTTTACTACTCCGGCATGGCGCAAGCCTGCCTGCTCGATCGCCTGATGCCCGGCTGGAAAGAACGCGCCTTTGAAGATGGCGTCTGGCTCGAAACCCTGCTGGTGGAAGCTGTTGGGGGAGACTGACCATGTCGTTCGCGTTTACCCGCTGCCGTGCTCTTCTTACCTCCCTGCGCCTGCCGGCCCGCGCCTGGACGGGCGCCGCCTGGGGCGTGGGGTTGAGCGCCGCCTTGCTATGGGGCGCGCTGGCCTGTCAGGGCTTTGCCCCTGCTGGAGCGCTGACTTTTGCCCTGGGCTGGCTGGGCGGCCTGGCTTTTGGCGCGCTGGTCGGTGGGTTGATCTTGCTGCTCGGCTGGATCCTGCGTCGTTTCCCGCTGCGCTTTGGCTGGGCGGCGCTTGGCGCCCTGCCCCTACTGGCTTCGGCCTACCTGGCATTGCCCCTGGCTTATGGCTTGCTGGCGCTGCTCGCTGGGTTGATCGTGACCGTCTCCCTGCTCGGCGCGGCGCTCGCCAGCCTGTTGGCGCCAGGTCTCACCGCCCGCCAGCGCCGAACCGCCCTGGCAATGCTGCTCATCGGGCTGATCGCGCTCACCGGCGGTGGAGCCATCTTGATCGATGATGGTTTCCCTGTCCAGCCGCCGGTCAATGCCGCAGCCCTCTCGGCCCAATACGTCGCTCCGCTCGACTTGCCCGATCCTTCCCTGCCGGGCGAGTACCCCGTCCAAACGCTGACCTACGGCAGCGGGAGCGACCGCCGCCCGGAATACGGCGCACAGGCCGCTTTGCTCACCGCCCCGGTGGATGGTTCGCAACTGCTCGATGGCTGGTCTGCCATCCGCCGGGCGTATTGGGGCTTTGGGCCCGAAAACATGCCGCTCAACGCCCGCGTCTGGTATCCCGATGGAGAAGGGGTATTCTCGCTCATCGTCGTCGTGCATGGCAATCATCCCATGGAAGACGCCTCCGAAAACGGCTACGACTACCTGGCCGAACTGCTCGCCAGCCGGGGCTTTATCGTCACTGCGATAGATGAAAACTTTCTCAACCTTTCGCTCGCTGCTGACTTTGGCTTACTTGCTCCGCTGGAGGATGAAAACGACGCCCGCGCCTGGTTGATTCTGGAACACCTGCAGCAGTGGCGCGCCTGGAGCGTCACCCCGGGCAATCCATTCTACGGGCGCGTCGATCTCGATCGTATCGGGCTGGTGGGTCACTCGCGCGGCGGCGAAGCGGTAGCGATTGCGGCTGCCTTCAACCGCTTGCCCTGTCACCCGGAGAACGCCGCCCTGCGCTTCGATTACAACTTCGGCATCCGCGCCGTGGCCGCCCTCGCCCCGGTGGATGGTCAATACCTGCCCGGCGAGCGCCCCCTGCCGCTGGCGGATGTCAATTACCTGGTGCTGCACGGCGCACACGATATGGACGTGGTCAGTTTTAGCGGCTTGCGGCAATACAACCGCCTGCAATTCCTGGATGGCAAACCCCGCTTCAAATCTACCGTTTACTTGTATGGCGCTAATCATGGGCAGTTCAATCGCGCCTGGGGGCGGCGTGACATGCTGGGGCCTGCCCGCCAGTTGTTCAACCTGGGCGCGTTGTTGCCCGCCGAAGAGCAGGAACAGGCCGCTAAAGTATTCATTTCTGCCTTCATGGAAGCCACCCTGCATGGCCAGGCAGGCTACCATGCCCTGTTTCGCGACCCGCGCGTCGCTCGCGCCTGGCTGCCAGAGACGCTGTATCTGAGCCAGTATCAGGATTCCAGCGCCATTCGGATTGCCGCCTTCGAAGAAGATATCGACCTGGAGACGACCAGCCTGCCAGGCGCTTCTCTGCATGGGGAGGGGTTAACTCTCTGGCGGGAGCAAGTCGTCCCGCTGCGCTGGGGTAATTCGCACACCAGCGCAGCCTATCTCGGCTGGGATACCACCTCTGCGCCAGGCGCGCCCCGCTTTTGCCTGACGCTGCCCGAAGGCGACCTCGTCCTTTCACCGCAATCCGCGTTGACTTTTGCCCTGGCTGAAGCTGACGAATCGCCTCTGCCCGGCGAGGAGCGCCCTCCCAAAGGCAACGACGCCCCGCTCGACCTGACCCTGGAGCTGGTGGATCACGCCGGAGAGATTGCCCGCCTGCCGCTCGGTCGCTTTTCCCTGCTTCAACCGCCCCTGCGCGTTCACCTGGGCAAGGCAGCCTGGATGAGCGCCCTGCCGCCCTCCGAAGCGGTCTTCCAGACCTTCCAGTTTCGCCTGGATAGCTTCGCGACGCAAAACCCGCGCTTCAACCCCGCCCGACTGGTCGAGATTCGCTTCGTTTTCGATCGTTCCCCGGCGGGCGTGGTCATCCTGGATGAAATCGGATTTCTACCCTGATTATAAGGAGATGCGCGCTTCGGGTAGTTGTGGGGTGTATGAACGGGCATTGCCCGTCCATACACCCCACAAAGACATCGCGAAACAGGCCTTCGCGAATTTCCAGACACGGCGCCGGTGGCTGGGCGTTGGTGTTATACGGCTGTTTACGAAGCGTTTGTAGCCTGCTTCTTGCTGAGTGACAGGCTGGTCTGAAGGTCGTGTAGAATAATGTTATGAATGATAAAGCCCCCCGGTTCCATGTATTCATCCTGCTCGCCGCGGGCATCCTGGTTATTTTCATCGGGCGCACGGTGTTGGCGGCTCAGACCGATGCGCCACGCCTTTTTCACCTGTTCGATACGCTCGCGGTTGCCGGTTCGCTCGCGGTTTTATTGAAGGATTATCAAAAACTGAGGCGCGGCGACTGGCTGCTGGCGGCAGGCCTGGGAGCGATGATCGGTGTGGGGATGCACTTCGCCACGCTTTATTCGCCCTATCCATTCTTTGGCATTGTTCGCAGCCATGCCGGTCAGGCGTGGCTGCGAGGGATCTTCACCTTCATTGCTGCGCTTGGCGGATTGGCGATCATGCGCCAGGGAGGGCCGGTCCTTTTCCGGGCAGCCAACCGGGACGCGGCAGGCGCCGGGCGCGAGGCTCTCTTTGGGCTGGCAATTGGCCTCCCCCTGGCGGTGTTGAACGTGATCGCCCTGCAGTACACCCAGGGGCGGCCCATTTCCTGGCAGAGCCCGGCCGCGGCGCTGCTGGACGCCCTGCAGCCGGCGGTGGTCGAGGAAGTCGTTTACCGCTTTGCGCTGTGGGGTCTGCTGTGGCTGATTTTGCGCAGCTCCATGCCCGGCGCGGCAGCCTGGTATTCCGGCGCGCTGGCGCTGCTGGTCCACAATTTTTCTCACTTCGACGATTTATTCGTCCAGTCGCCGCTGACCGCCATCGGGATGGGCCTGGTGGTGCTGATCTTCTGGGGGCTGCCGCCCACCCTGCTGGCGCGCTATCGAAGCCTGGAAGCGGCGATTGCCTTTCACTGGATCCAGGATGCGGCTCGCTTTCTGGCGGGGTTCTGAGATGCGCGTCACGATCTTCGCCGCCGGCTCCCAGGGCGACATCCAGCCCTGCCTCGTATTGGGGAAGGGCCTGCAGCAGGCCGGCTTCCAGGCGCTCCTGGCGGCTCCGCAGAACTTTGCTGATTTTGTTCAGGCGCATGGATTGCCCTTCCATCCTCTGCGCGGCGACGTTCAGCAGATCATGGCGGGCGAGACCGGGCGGAAATTCATGGAAACCGGGGGGGCTAACCCGCTGCGCTCCATACCTGCCATGCGCAAGATGGTCGGCGAGGTGGCGATACAGATGGCGGAAGACGCCCTGCAAGCCTGCGCAGATGCGGATGCGCTTATCACCCTGGCGGTGTTCGCCCCCTTTGGCAAAACGATCGCTGAGATACGCGGCATACCGCTGATCAACGTCGAGCCGACGCCGGTGCTGCCGAGCGGCGATTTCCCGGCCGCGGGCTGGCCGATACAGAGGAACCTCGGGCGGCTGTTCAATCGCTTCTCCGGTTTCGCCATGCTGGCGGTGATCTGGCAGTGGTACCGTCCCTTCGTGAACGAATTCCGCAGCCGCTTCGGACTGCGGCCTTTGAAGAGCGCTGACTTTCACCGCGTGCTGACCTCTACGCTGTTGTTGGGCGCCTACAGCCCGACGGTGATCCCACGCCCGAAGGACTGGCCCGAGACCATGCACATCACCGGCTACTGGTTCCCGGGTATCCCCACCGGCTGGCGTCCGTCTCCGGAGCTAGAAGCGTTTCTGGAGGCGGGTGAAGCGCCCGTCTATGTTGGCTTTGGCAGCATGGTGGGCAACAGGCCGGAACACTTCGCCAGGCTCGTGCTCCAGGCGCTGGCAGAAAGCGGCCGTAGGGGCGTGCTTGCCACCGGCTGGGGCGGTATGGACGTGATCAAGGCGTCTGCGAATGTGTTCGTCATCGCCGCCGCCCCGCATGGCTGGCTGTTCCCGCGCATGGCGGCGGTTGTGCACCACGGCGGCGCCGGGACGACCGCCGAGGGACTGCGGGGTGGCAAACCGAGCGTGATTGTGCCTTTCAGCTTTGACCAGCTTTTCTGGGGAAAGCGCGTGCAGGAACTGGGCGCCGGGCCGCAACCGCTGCGCGCTAGGCAGCTCACCGCCAGCAAACTGGCTGAGGCGATCCAGGCGGCGACCACCGATCCGAGAATAAAGCAGCAGGCCGAGAATATCGGAAAAGCAATCCGCTCTGAGGATGGTGTGAGCAATGCAGTGAAGATTATTCAACAAGTGCTGGGAGCAGGATAATGCCAGAGACCAACTCAGATTACCAGGTCATTCCCTATCCAAAGATCCGCCGCCTGATGGTGGATGGCGGGCGCCTGGCGCGCCAGAAGCACCTGATTCACGGGCTGGTGGAAATGGATGTCACCCAGGCGCGCCGGCTGATACGCGAGCACCGGGCGAAGACCGGCGAGGCGCTCTCTTTCACAGCATTCATTATGACTTGCCTGGGGCAAGCGGTTGAGATGAACAAACACATGCACGCCTATCGCGCCCCCTGGGAAAAGCTGGTCATTTTCGACGACGTGGACGTGAACACCATGTTCGAGGTTGAGGTGGAGGGGCGCAAGATCATCCGCCCTCACATTATCCGGGCGGTGAACAAGAAGACCCTGCGCGAGATCCACGACGAAATTCGGGCTTTTCAGACCGGGCACGAAGGCGGGCGGGAGGCTGGTTTCATCGGTTGGTTTGTGCTACTGCCGGCGTTCATCCGGCGCTTCTTTTTAGGGATGCTTTTCAGGAATCCGCACTGGTTGAAAGAGATGAACGGCACGGTGTCCCTGACCTCGGTGGGCATGTTTGGCAAAGGGGGCGGTTGGGGGATACCCGTCTCCAACCACACCCTGCAGATCACCCTGGGGGGCGTGGCAGAGCGACCGGCGCTGGTGAACGGGCAGCTCGAAAACCGGGAAATCCTGTGCGTGACGGTCACCTTCGACCACGATATCGTGGACGGGGCGCCGGCGGCGCGCTTCATCCAGCGGCTGAAGGAGCTGGTCGAGGCAGGCTATGGGATTGCCGGGTTTGCTGAGTAATCTCAGGCGCACGTCGGCAGCCTTTCGTGAAAAATTCGTGGACGGCGGTGTTCACCAGGGCAATCGCTTATTGCCTGGGACCTAAATCGCTGCCATCGTTTACCCTTGCTTCCCTCACCCTCGCGTATGGTACTCCCCCTCGATCACCCACTTGTAGGTGGTCAGCTCGCGCAGCCCCATCGGCCCGCGGGCGTGTAACCTCTGCGTCGAGACCGCCACCTCCGCTCCCAGTCCCAACTGCGCGCCGTCGGTGAAGCGCGTGCTGGCGTTGACATACACCGCCGCAGAGTCGACCTGCTCCACAAAGCGGCGGGCGTTTTCTTCATCCTCGGTCAGGATGCCGTCCGAATGGGCAGTGCTGTGCGTCTCGATGTGGGCGATGGCTTCGTCCAGCCCGCCGACCACCTTCAGCCCCAGCACCAGCGAGAGCCATTCGGTGTCGAAGTCGCCTTCTCCGGCGGGCGTGACGCTGGCGGGCAGCCCGTCTGGGAAATACGGCAGCGCGGAAGCGTCAGCGCGGAAGGTCACCCCATCCGCTTCCAGGTACTCGACCAGGCGGGGCAGGAACTGCGCCGCCACGTCGCGGTGCACCAGGGCGGTGTCCAATGCGTTGCACACCGTCGGGCGCTGCACCTTGGCGTTGCGGATGACGGGCAGGGCGGCCTCCAGGTCGGCGGAGGCATCCACGAACAGGTGGCAGATGCCGATGCCGCCGGTGATGACCGGGATGCGGCTGTGTTCGCGGCAGAAGGCGTGCAGCTTGGCCCCGCCGCGCGGGATGATGATGTCCACGTATTCGTGCAGTTGCAGCAGGGCGTGCACCAGGGCGCGGTCGGGATCGTCGATGAACTGGATGGCTTGCGCCGGGAAGCCGTGTTCCAGCAGCGCGGCTTGCACCGCTGCCACCAGGGCACGGTTGGAGTGCAGCGTCTCGCTGCCGCCGCGCAAGATGGCCGCGTTGCCGGTCTTGAGCGCCAGCCCGGCGACGTCGATGGTCACGTTGGGGCGCGCTTCGTAGATCACGCCCAGCACGCCCAGCGGCACACGCTGGCGGCGCACGCGCAAGCCGTTGGGCAGCGTGCGCTGCTCGATGATCTCGCCCACCGGATCGGGCATCTGCGCCACTGAGCGCAGGTCAGCCACGATGCTCTCCAGGCGAGGGGGGTTGAGCATTAAGCGGTCGATCGAAGCTGGCGCCAACCCGGCCTGGCGAGCAAGCTGCACGTCGCGGGCGTTTGCCGCCAGGATCGTCTCAGCGCTGGCCAGCAAACGATCCGCCAGGGAATTCAGGAGTTGCGTTTTTTGCTCGGCGGCGGCGCGCGCCAGGCTGCGCGCTGCCTTTTTTGCATGGCTGCCAATTTCATTCAGGTTCATAATACCGCCAGGTTGTTGCGATGGATGATCTCGTCCCCGTAGGCGTAGCCCAGCAGGGACTCGATTTCTTGCGAGCGCTTGCCAGCAATTTTTACCAGGTCTGATGCGCCGTAATTGACCAGGCCGCGGCCCAGCTCGACCCCGGACTGGTCCACCACGCGTACCAGCTCGCCGCGCTCGAACTGCCCTTCGACCTTGACCAGCCCGACAGGCAGCAGGCTGCTTCCGGTGCGCAGCGCCCTGGCGGCGCCTTCATCGATCACCAGGCGGGCGCTGCGCCTGCCGCCGGTGAGCAAATAGCGCTTGCGGCTCTCCACCGCCGATGCCACCGGGTGGAAGCGCGTGCCCACCGCCTCGCCGGCGCCGATGCGCAGCAGCACGTCTGGGTCGCTGCCGCGAGCGATGATCACCATGGCGCCGGAGCGGCGCGCCAGGTCGGCAGCTTGCAGCTTGGTGAGCATGCCGCCGGTGCCCAGGCTGCCGCCGGGGCCGCGCGCCGCCTGCCAAAGCGCTTCGGGTATGTCGGGCGTGGTCACCTCTGCTACGAGCTGCGCCTCTGGCACGCGCCGCGGGTCGGCGGTGAACAGACCGGGCTGGTCGGTGAGCAGCACCAACAGGTCGGCCTCCACCAGGTTGGCGACCAGCGCCGACAGGTTATCGTTGTCGCCCACGCGGATCTCTTCGGTAGCGACGGTGTCGTTCTCGTTGATCACCGGCAGCACCCCCTGCGCCAGCAGGGCGGAGAGGGTGTTGCGGGCGTTCAGGTAGCGCCGCCGGTCGCTCAGGTCGAAGCGGGTGAGCAGCACCTGCCCGATGGTGAGCCCGTACAGGCCGAAGAGCTGCTCGTACAGCGCCATCAGGCGCGGCTGTCCCACGGCTGCCAGCATCTGTTTCCTGGGGATATCTTTTGAAAGCTGAGGAAAACCGAGCCATTCCCGCCCGGCGGCAATGGCGCCCGAGCTGACCAGCAGCAGGTCACAGCCGCTGCGGCGCAGCTCCGCCATTTGGCGCACCAGCTCGATGATGCGCGGCGGCGCCAGGCGCTCGCTGCCGGCGGTGAGCGAGGAGGTGCCCAATTTGATGACGATGCGTTGGAAAGCCATGAGATCGATTTCTGTATCTGCTCGCAAATTTATATTACGTAAGTTCGGGATAAAAAAGGAAAGTGGTTTATTTGGGGGTTGTTTTTGGGGGGGGGGGGGGGGGGGGGGGGGGTTTTTTTGTGGGGGGGGGGTTTTTTTTGGGGTGTATTTTTTTGTTCGCCTGGGGTTGTTTTTTGTGATTCACCCCCCC
>JAJUJL010000040.1 GCA_029265355.1 Chloroflexota bacterium
TCATGCGGGCAGATGATGATCACTTTCACACCCTTGGTGATCAGCGATTCGACGTTGGCTTTCTCCTTGGCCGAGTCGCCCTGGCTGAACAGGATCTCCACCTGGTAACCAGCGGCGTTCAGAGCTTCCTTGAAGCGCGTCTCGTCCTGGATCCAGCGCGGCTCATCCTTGGTCGGCAGCACGATACCCACCGACAGGGCAGTCGCAGGCTCTGCCGCGGGCGGTTCCGTGGCGGCAGGCTCAGCAGGGGCGGCCTCCGTCGCCGGAGCGGCCGGCGCGCAGGCGGTGAGTATGCTCGCCAGGATGAACAGCGCCGCCAACAGAATGTAGAGCGAATTTCTCTTGGTCATTACAATCCTCCTTAAAATTTTTGGGTCATGGGAAAAGCTTCGAGGGTGCTTCGAGATAGGGATCTATAGTCGCGTGTCACCTTCCTCTTCTTTACGGGGCCTTCTGCGTACAGTATAATTTTATTGACCCGATGATCGAACTTCAACCCTTTATCCCCCTTTATGTATCCGATTTTCCCCCCAATCAGCATTGGGGGATTTCCCCCAATATCGAAGGTTGAACGGTGACGCCCACCACCCGAACCCTCCTGGCAGATGATCATGCCCTGATCCGGGCCGGGCTGCACAACGCCCTCGCCAGCTTACCCGGCATTGAAATCGTTGGAGAGGTCGGAAGCGGGCAGGAACTGGCTGCCGCCCTTGAGCGTGTCCACCCGGATTTGCTGGTGATGGACGTCAACATGCCCGATTTCGAGCCGGTGGCCTTCGTCCGGCACGCCCGTCACCGGTATCCGGGGTTGAAGATCCTGGTGGTCAGCGCCTACGATGACCAATCCTACGTGGTCGGTCTGTTGTCTGCGGGCGTCAACGGCTACCATCTCAAAGACCAGCCGCTGTCCGATCTGCAACAGGCCGTGCAGCGCATCCTGGAAGGTGGGCGCTGGATCTCAGACCCGCTGGTCGATCGCCTGATCGGCTACCAGGCAACCGCCAGCAACCCCGCGCAGCCCGTCTCGCTCACCCGACGCCAGCGCCAGCTCCTCTACTTGCTCACCCAGGGCTACAACAACTACAAGATTGCCGATTTGATGGAGCTGAGCGTCAAGACCGTGGAGAATCACCTGACCGCCCTGTACCGCGCCATCGGCGTGGAGAGCCGCCTGGAAGCCAATCACTACGCCCACCAGCACCCAGAGCTGCTGGCGGCGCTGAAGTCCGACCGGCCGGCGATCGTCAGCCTGCCCGAAGCGCCAGAAGCCCTCGCCGTGCTGCTGGTGGAAAACAACTCTCGCTACCGCGCCCAGCTTGGCAAGATGGTGGGTCGCAGCAGCCCAGCGGCGGTGATCTTCGAAGCCGAAGATGCCGCCGAAGCGCTGCGCCTGGCGCAGCAAGTCAAGCCCCGCCTGGCATTCATCGATGTCGTGCTCGAAGGGGAAGATGGCATCACCTGCGCCCGCAGCATCCACGCCATCTCGCCAGAGACGCGCATGATCCTGATCAGCGCCTACCCTGACCGCGAGTTCCGCCGCCTGGGACTCAGCGCTGGAGCGGTCGCCTTCCTGGACAAGAAGGACATCGACGCCGCTACCGTCAGGCAACTGGTGGAGGACGCGCTCAATTCCTGACGAGCGCGCCCAGGAAATTCGTCAATTTTCCCCAATCACCGGGTACGGGCTGGGGATTTCGATGGTCAGCTCCATGCCGCTGTTGGACGGCGAGCCGACCTGCATATTTCCTCCCAGCAGGCTCACCCGTTCGCTGATCCCCAACAAGCCAAAATGCTTTTCCGCCAGCAGCTTCCCCAGGTTGATGGGCTGCTGCAATCCATGGCCGTTATCCACCAACTGCACCACCAGGCTGGCGTTGGCCTTGCGCTTCAGAGAGAGCTGCACGCTGGAGGCGCCGGAGTGCTTGCGCACGTTGCTCAGGCCTTCCTGGATGATGCGGAACACCGAGAGCTCGATCGTCTCTGGCAGCCGCCCCAGCTCCTTGTCGATCTTCAGATCCACTTTGATGCCGCTCTGCTCTTCCCATTGGTGAGCCAGCGAGCGAATCGCGGCCGGCAAACCGTGACTGTCGATCGTCGGCGGGCGCAAGTCGCTGCAGATCTGGCGCAGGCTGGCGACCAGTGAGCGGATGCCGCTCCGAATCTCGGCCAGGGTCTGCGCCACGGCCGCATCGTGCGTATCGTTTTCCGCTTCTTCGAGCTGGTAGTTGAAGCTGAGCAAATCCTGGATCACTTCATCGTGCAGCTCGCGCGCCAGCGCTTTGCGCTCGGCCTCGCGCTCGGTCATCAACCGCCGGTTGGCGTCTTGCAGGGCATAGTTCAGGCGATCCAGCGATTGCATCTGGTCGTTCATGCGCTCGATCAACTGGCGATTGAGCGAATCTTGTGCTTTCAGGCTTTCGGTCAACATGTACTGGGTGCGGCGCAGCTCTTCGGCCTGGCGCTGCGCGGCATGGTAATTCTCGAAAGCCCAGATCACCGGTGTGATCTGCTCCTGACGGTTGCTGCCCACGATCATTTCAACCACATCGCGCGGCGTGGTTTCGGCGGTCTGGCGCAGCGCCGGCTGCCGCCCCGGGTACAACACCAAAATGCGCTGCGTCACATCAAAGATGTGCCTCAGATCGTCGCTGCTGATGATCACCGCCACGTTCTGCGCCGAGAGCTCGTGGATGCGCGCCAGCAGCTTTTGCTGCCGCTGGAAAGAGAGTGCGGCCAGGGCGTCATCCAGCAGCAGCAGCTTGCACGGGCGGCTGAACGCCCGGGCGATGGCGAGTATCTGGCGCTGCTCGTTCGATAGGTCTGCAGGGTACTGCTTCACCAGGTCGATCGGCAGGTCGAAATCTGCCAGGAAGGCGCGCGCCTTTTCCAGCATCTCGCCTTCCTTGGGCCACAGCTTGAAGCGTTCCACCCGGCACAGCTCACGCCCCAGGAAGATGTTGTTCAGCGCGTTCAGGTTATTGGCGAAAACAGGATTTTGGTGGACAGCTTCGATGCCCAGGGCGCGCGCCTGGTAGGCGCTGCGCAGCACCGCGCGCCGACCCTCGAAGTAGATCTCCCCGTGCGTCGGCGGGTACACCCCATTCAGCAGGTGGAACAGCGTGGACTTGCCCGAGCCGCGCTGCCCAACCACGCCCAGCACCTCGCCCGGCTCAACCGCGAAACTGACTCCCAGCAATGCTTCCACCGGACCAAAGGATTTGGAAAGGTTTTCGACCCGCAGCAGCTCTTTCTGGTCAGGCGACATAGCTCATCCAGGGCTCCGTCACGCGCGATAGCCAGAATTATACTCCGAGAGCGCCGCGCTCGAAAGGCCTCTGTCTGACCTTCGAATCAATGTTCGGACAACATCCATATAAACCAGGATCACACCACCTGCACCCCGCTGTGATGTCCCCAATGGCTCACCGATCCGGCTGCGTCTCCGCTTCGGAATCCGCGTCGTGTGCCTCGCTGCGCATTAAGGCGCGCAAATCCGCCTCCCCCAACTGCATCGCCTCCACCATGAACAAGATCATCTCCTGAAAAGTGAGAAAATAGCGCCGCTTTCCCCCGGCGGCAGATTCGATCGAACCGCGCCAATCGGGCGGTTGTCCCTCGATTTCTCGCGGTTGCCGCCAAAATCGCACAATAAAGGTGTGACGTTCGCTCTCAGGTAAGGACATCTCTCACTGCAATGCAGCCTCGGTTGCAGTGAGTTTAACAAACCGCTCTCACCAAATCATCACCGCCTGCTCACTTCACCTTTCCCAGCAACTCCAGCGCCTCGTTCAGTTCCCGCTGCGCCAGGTTGAAAGTCTGCTGCGCCTGCAACAGGCGATCGCGCACTTCCTCCAACGTCGCCGCTGCAGCAGCTCGTTTCTGAAGCGCAGTGACCGGCTGAGCAGCCTTCGCGCCAGCCCACACGGGCGCACCATGCTCCAGAGTCTCTCCAGCCTGGATTTTCGCCGCCAGCGCCTGCGTCTCCGGCATGGGCGCGATGCCCAATTCCTGTTGGATCAGAGCGCGGCACTGCTCGTACTGCACCAGCGCCTGGGCGCGGCGCCCCGTGACATGGTAAAGGCGCATCATCGCCCGGTGGATATCCTCGCGCAGCGGATCGTGGCGCAGGAGCCGCAAACCGGTCTCCAGGCTGCGCTCCAGCTCGTTGCGCTCCCAATAGCAGTGCATCAGGCATTCCATGGCGTTCAGATACAGCAACCGCATGCGCTCGCGCTCGCGCAGCGCCCAATCCTCGTAGAAAGACTCCAGCAGCTCGCCCTGGTAGAGGTCCAGGCACTGTTCAAGCCCGGCGACCTCGGCTGGCAGCAGATCGCTCGCCGGGCGCGCCAACATCGGTTTGAGCGCCGACTCGAAGGTCAGCGTGTCCACCCACACCGGGCAGTCCGGGTTAATGCAGATTTCACCGCTCGGCGTGGAAATCAGGATCGACTCGCGGCAGGCAGGCGCGTCTTCCAGCGCCAGGCGCATGCGCCACAGCGCCGTGTTCAGGCAGTTGCGCGCCGAAGCCTCATCGTTGTCGCCCCAAAAGACGCCCGCCAACACCTGGCGCGGGCAAGGTCGCCTCCCCTGCAAGATCAGGTATGCCAGCAAAGCCTGCGTGGTGCGCGTCAGGTGAATCTCACGATAGGGTTCGTCGTAATGAACGCGCACACTGCCGAAGAGATAAACTCGCAACATCCTTGCACCTCTCTTCACGCTCAAACGTCGCCTGGTTCATCCGTGATGCCGCTGAAATCAACAAGCTCACCGCAACGACGCAAAGCTCACAAAGCGACCTGCCAGCAACCGAAAATCCACAGGTTTTCAGCGTTTCCCTTTGCACCCGCTGAGCACTTCTACCCGTCTTCGCGTCTTGGCGGTGAAATCGTATTCGCTTCAGTGAGCATTGCCCTGCGCCCGGCGCGACACCTCCGGTCAACTCCTCCAGGGTATTAACTCATCGACCGTTCTGCAACGGTCGCTCGGCTGGCAAACCCCCAGGTGATACAGAGACAAATATTTACATCTGACTGATACAACAAGTGCGGCGTAATTTTCATTATAACCAAATATTTATAATCAATCAATTGCGGATTTATTATAGTCAATAAGTCCTAATTTGGCTTTTGTGATAGCTGAGTGATGCTGGCGTGAGCAGCCCTGGCTAGAATGTGTGTGCGGACATCTGAAGATGCGCCGCAAATCGAACTATGACGCGCAATCCGCTCACCGACCCCGTTGCACAAGCCCTCCCCGCGCCAGAGCAGCACAGCGCTCTGCCGCCGCGCCCCTCCTTCGCCGAGCTCCGCCTGGGATTGCAGGCGCTCGACCACCTGCTGCGCCAGGCCCTGGCCGCCGCCGAGCAAGCCTATGGCGCTCAGGCTGCCAGCGACCCCTTCCGCGGCCTGTACTTGAGCGGCGAAGACATCGAGCGCCTGGCGACGCGCGCCCCAGGCGCAGCGCTGCTCGACCCGCCACCGCGCCCATCGCTGCCAGGCCTGCTCACCGCTGGCATCGCCCGCCTGGAATGGCTGCGCCAGCGCTTCAGCCTGGACGATTTCGACCTGCAAGCCCTGTGGATTGCCCTGGCGCCAGAGATCGAGCCGCGCTACGAGCGCATCTACGCTTACCTGCAAGATGATGTCACCCGCCGCCGCCCATCGGTGGCGCTGCTTCTGGATCTGCTGGCAGGCGCTCCCGAGGCGCGCCTGCTGCTGCGGGAGCGCTTCTCGCCGTCTGCGCCGCTGCTCTCTGGCAGGCTGGCGCGGCTTGAGCCATTTGCCGCCGGGATGGCGTCCGGCGCCAGTTTGCTGAGCAGCGCATTGGCGCTCGACGAGAGCCTGGTGCGCTTTCTAATCGGACCGGACGGCCCTGACCCGCGCCTGGCGGAGCTTTGCCAGTGGGAGCCTGCCGCCCAGCGCCCACCCTCCGTGCCCTCCTGGCTGTCCGAAGCGCTGCTTTCCGAACTGGAGTCGCTCAGCCATGCTCAGCCAGTGCGCGCCCACTTCCAGGCTTTCCCCGGCAGCGACCTGCTGGCAGCCGCTCGCTTCATGGCGGGGCGGCGCGGGCAAGCCGCCTTGCACGCCTCCCTGCCAGCGCTGCTCGACTCGCCCCTGGGCGCTTCTCCCGCTGTGGAGCTCTTCCTGCGCAGCGCCGAGTTCAACAATGCCCTGGCGCTGCTCAGCAGCGTGGATGCCTGCCTCGACCAGCCCTGGTTGCATCACCTCATCGCTCGATCCCAGGCCGATCTCATCCTGGCCGGCGCGCAGCCCTGGCGCCCGCACCCCGAGCAGCCCATCGGCCTGGCCCAGTTCCACTTCGACATTCCAACGGTCGCTGCCCGCCGCGCCGCCTGGCGCGCTGCCGCCGCCGAGGGCAACCTGCCCCTGCCAGACGGCTTGCTGGATGAGCTTTCCCAGCGTTTTCGTCTGCATCCCGGGCAGGTGCGCGGGGCTATCGTCATGCTGGCAGCCAACCAGCCCGCCCGCGCCGCAGCCGCTCCCAGCCGCCAGGCCTGGTTTGCCGCCGCCCGCGCCCAAGCCGGCCAGGCTCTGCAGGCCGTCGCCCAGAAGATCACCCCCCGCCAACGCTTCGACGACCTGGTGCTGCCGCCCGATTCGCTCACCCAACTGCACGAGATGGCCGCCCGCGTCACCTTCCGCGAGCATGTCCTGGATCAATGGGGGTTTGGCGAGCGCATGTCCCTGGGGCGCGGCGTCACCGCTCTGTTCGCCGGCCCACCGGGCACCGGCAAGACCATGGCGGCCGAGGTCGTGGCCGCCTCCCTGGGGCTGGACCTGTACCGCATCGACCTGGCGCGCGTGGTCAGCAAGTACATTGGCGAGACCGAGAAGAACCTCAACGCCGTCTTCTCCGCCGCCGAAGACTCCAATGCCATCCTCTTCTTCGACGAAGCCGACGCCCTGTTCGGCAAGCGCTCCGAAGTGCAGGACGCCCACGACCGCTACGCCAACATCGAGGTGGCTTACCTTTTACAGAAGATGGAGCAGTACGAGGGCGCCGCCATACTGGCGACCAATATGCGCCAGAGCCTGGATGAAGCCTTCATGCGCCGCCTGAGCTTCGTCATCACCTTCCCCTTCCCGGATGAAGACGCTCGCCGGCGCATCTGGCAGGGCGTTTGGCCTCCCCAGGCGCCCCTGGACAGCCGCCTGGATTTCGATTGGCTGGCGCGCCGCTTCCGCCTGAGCGGCGGCAATATTCGCAACATCGCCCTGGCCGCCGCCTACCTGGCATCTCAGGATGGCGGGCGCGTCACCCAGCAGCACCTGCTCACCGCCGTGCGCCGTGAGTATCACAAGATGGGCAAGACTTATCCCGAAGCAGAGCGAGCAGAAACCGTATGAGCCGCAAGCAGCAGCCGCAGAGCCAAAGAGAAACCCCGCAGCGCGCCAGCAGCAAGCCCAGGCCAGCCTCCACCCCGGCAAAGCTGCCTCCCCAGCAAGCGCAGGCGCTCGACTTGCAGCGCGCAGCCGGCAACCAGGCGACCGCCTCCCTGCTGCGCCCCTCCCAGGAGCACGAACCGCTCGAGCAGGACGCCCAGCGCATGGCAGACCAGACCTCCCCGAGCCAGGCGGCCAGTTCCTCCAGTGCCGCACCGGCGCACAGGCGCTCCAGCCTGTTCTCACAGCCCGGCGAGCCGCTCCCCGGCGCGCTGCGCCAGCGCTTCGAGCAGCGCTTCGGCAAAGACCTGAGCCAGGTGCGCCTGCATCGCTCCGCCCAGGCAGCCCAGGCGGCTGAGACGTTGAGCGCCCGCGCCTTCACCCACGGGCAGGAGATCGCCCTGGGCCCCGGCGAATACGCTCCACACACGCCTGGCGGTGAGCGCCTCCTGGCCCACGAAGTCGCCCACACCCTCCAGCCGCAGCCGCCCGGCGTCGCTCTGCGCCAACCCAAGCCAAAAGGAAAACCGAAGGACAAACCCAAAGCCGCCGCCAAGAGCGACCTGGAAAAAGCCGGCGAGTTGATTGGCTCTGGCCTGACCAAGATCGACGCTGGCAAGGATACCGACTTGAAAGCCGCTCCCAAGCTGCTGCGCGACGGCGTCAAGCTGCTCAAGAAGGCTGCCGCCAAGGAGACCGGCGAGCGCAAAGCCAAGATGGAGCGCATCGCTGCAGCTATGGAGACCGTGGCGGTCTACGCCGAGGCGGCTGGCGCCAAGTCGGGCGGCTTGGCCAAGGTGCAGTCCGCCTTTGCCGATAAAAACAAGGACATCCTCGGGCGGGCAGAGATCGCCGGTGGGCAGTTCGAAAAAGCCGCTGACCTGTACAAAGGCCTGCCGCAGGACTTCACCGATATTTTCAAAGACCTGGCCTTCAACGACCCAGGCCTGAACCTGATGTTCGTCGCCAACGCCACCGAAGCGCGCCTGCGCTACATGGAAAGCATGTCACAGGCAGGCGCCGCCCCCAAGAAATACCCGCCCGGCCCGGACGAGGTGGAAGCCTACTTCACCAGGCTGGGCGCTACCAAGGCCAAGGACGAAGACATCGTCAAAGCTTACGAAGATTACGCCGGCGCCTTCTTCGAGCACGCCCCGCGTGACATCGTCGCCACCGATATGAGCACCAAGAAGGTCTACTCCGGTAAGATCACCTACAACCTGAACCTGCTCACCGATTGCGACGGCTTCGTGCGCCTGGGCGTGGCCCTGTTCGGCAAAGCTGGCTACAAGGTGGATGACATCCTGGTCGGTATCAAGGACGCCCCCATCACCACCGGCAGCTCGGTCTCCTACAACGACGCCCACGCCGTGGCGTTGGTTTCCAAAGGCAGCGATTCACACTACATTTCGAACCAGAGAATCCACGGCTCCGAAAGCAGCGCCTTCAACGTCGCCTGGAGCAATCCGGATGCCCCGCTGGTCATCGGGCACGGCAAAAACCTGGCAGAAGCCGAGAAAGACGCCGTCAGCAAGCTGGGCAAGAAGGGAAACCCATGAAACAGAGCAGGCATGGCTGAGAAGAGCGTCACCCCGCCAGTCAAACAGCAGGCCGCGCCGCCGGCGCGCAGCGAGCCCATTCAGGCCGGCGCGCAGGTCGATTCCCTGCTGGCGCTGCAGCGCGCCGCGGGAAACCGGGCGGTGGGCGTCTTGCTGGCTGGAGCAGCCGCGCCCTCGCCCAATTCGGGCAATGAAGCGCCGCCTTCCGTTCAGCAGACCCTGCAGAGCGGGGGTGGACAGCCTTTGGACGCTGACACACGCCGCTCGATGGAGGCCACCTTTGGAGACAATTTCAGCCAGGTGCGCGTGCACACCGACCCGCAGGCGGCCACTTCAGCCAAAGAAGCCGGAGCCAAAGCCTACACCTCCGGCAGTCAGATCGTCTTTGGCGCAGGGCAGTACCAGCCCCACACGCCTTCCGGAAAGCGCCTCCTGGCCCACGAGCTGGCGCATGTCCAGCAACAGCGCGGCAGTACCCCGGCCAGCTCCCCGTCGGGTAAGCTGACGATCGCTCCGCGCAACCACCCGCTCGAGCGCCAGGCGGAGCACGCCGCGGCTCAGATCGCCAGTGGACGGCAACTGGCTTCACGACCAGAGGGTGCGAAGCTGGGACGAAGCAGCCCACAAGTCAGCAGTCAGGCCCAAGCCGTCTTCCTCTACCCGGATGTCGAAGCGGATATGCTGGAGAGCGATAAGAAACGGGTCTTCAAAGATCCCAAGTCCGGCGTGCAGCGCAACGTGTACGACGCCGCCAAAGGCGGCTACGCCAAGAACCCCTCTGCCACCGAGCTCTCCACCATCGTCAAGAATGGTAAAGTGACTGGCGGCTTTGACAATGGCAAGTTCATGTACGTGGTGGACGAGAATGGAAGAATCATCGTCGGCAAGCGCATGGGCGAAGCCATGCCGCATCCCACCTTGATCGGTGGGCAGAATCCCAAAGTCCAGGCGGCTGGCATGGTGGAAATCCAGGGCGGCAAAATCGTCCACATCGACAACCATTCTGGTCACTACAAACCGCCCCGTCCCTCGCTCAAAAATGCCGTGAAATCGTTTATGAAGCTCGACGCAAAGGTCTTCAAGGATGTCAAGGTGTGGTCCATCCATTTCGATAAAGGCGTGGAGTCTTCCAAGCGCTTTCACTCGTTGCGCATGTTGAAGCTTAAGAAATTCGATATCCAACGTGTGCTTAAAAAATTCCGCTGGACCAGCATCAAAGGTCGCATGAAGAGTAAAGGTTTTAAAACAACCGCCAAGGGCATTGCCGCCTTACTGGCGATCATCATTGTCGAATGGCTGTTAAGCAAATATCTCGCCGAGTTCTATAAACAGTTGGAAGAAAAGCAGATCAAACAAGATCTCGAAAAAGAGGAACCGAAAGTGCGTGCCCGTCTCGAAGAGGCCCTGGAAGCAAAAATGGATGAACTGGACGCGTTGCTCGAAGCCGATCCGGATGCCAAGATTTACGTCAATGTGAGTTACCGCTTCGGCAGGTTGAGCCAGATGGAAATTGGCGGCCCGGATCCGAGCATGGAATATGAAGAAAGCCATGTCGTCGAATTGCAGTTTGTGGATGCCGGTTTTAGCCGCACGCCCTGGTCTGCCAGCGAAAAGTCGGAGCACGAGACCGTCGCATGCGGCATCAGCCGGATCGAGTGGACGCCGGTGACGCTCAGCGAAGAAATCCCCATCAAAGAATTGTTCGAAGAGGAGGAAGCAACAGAAGAAGAACCGGGAACGTCGCCAGAAACCGAAAAAGCAACCGTGGGAGAACAGTAGTCATGGCTAGGTTGTCCGATCAAGCTCGTGCTCTCAAGCAGGTCATTGAACAGCGTAACCAGTTTGTGAATACACAGGTGTTGCTCGAAAAACTCCTGCAAGTTCTGCGCGGCTGGGATCGATTGATGGAGGATAGCCTGAGCCTGCTTGAGCATGAGCTGCGCGGCGGTTATGGGTGGGAATACACCAAAATTCAAAACGAATACGAAGAGCACATCGCCTTCTGGCGAAGTATGGCGCAACATTTCAGCGACCAACCCAAACTGCTCGGCATACTGGCGGATACGCTGCTGCTCGCTGGTCGCAGGGATGAGGCTCTCGATCTCTTCCTGCAGACTTTTCAGAAAGATCCCACGCTGGTCTATGAATTCGGCGGAGAGCTGTATGACTTCTACCTGGAAAAAGGCGGAGATCAGTGGTTGGAGTATCAGCTTGTGCTGGTGCAGGCGGCCCTGAAATCAGATAACGAAGACTATGCCAAAGATCTCTACCGGCGGCTGCTGGAGGAATACCGGGGCGACGAGGCAGCCATGAAAAAAATATCCAGGATTGCAACCGGAAAACTATGAACGGTATGTTATCCAGTAAGCCTCGTCCTTTTCTCTGCGCATCTAGCGTTGCACCAGGGCGGAGCCCCTACCAGGCCTGGTTCCAGAGCCGGCTGGAGCGGCTGCCGCGCTTGAGACACACCTTCCTGGGCCGCAGGGTTTCGAGCTGGCACACCTGGGGCGCGGTAGGACTTGCAACGGGTACGCTGCTGTTCTGGGCGCTTGCATTTCGCGAGCAAGACAACCTAGCGATCGCTGTGATGGTCACCAGTCTCGACTATGCCTGCATCTTACTGATCCGTCGCGCTTCTCAGAAAATTTTTGGGTATACACGCGGTGTTCTGCTCGAGCACTTCGTGCTCATCCTGGGATTAAATCTATTGATCCTGGGTTTGTTGCGTCATCCCATGGGCAGCCTCCTCGACCAATGGATCATCGGTGTGACGGTATTTCTGATGTTCGGTCGAATCGGATGCCTGTCATCTGGCTGCTGCCACGGTAAACCTGCTTCCTGGGGTGTGCGATACCCGTGGCTGATCTGGAAAAATGCGCCTCCAGGATTGATCGATCTGCGCTTGCTACCGGTTCAAGCATTCGAGTCGCTCTTGCTCGGATCTCTGCTGGGCGGAGAAATCATTCTTTATCTGCTTCCGCGCCATCCGGGCGAAATTCTGGGCTTCTTTCTGGCAGGCTATGCGGTGGGGCGCTTCGGATTGGAATTTCTCCGCGGAGACAATCGACCTTATTTTCTGGCCTTCTCTGAAGCTCAATGGACATGCCTGGGAGTTGTGACCAGCATGGCAATCGCAGCATTTCTGACGCCCCTACCCATTCGCTTACCCTTGCAGATCTTTGCATCTGGCTCATTTGGCTTGATCGTTTTCTTCTCATTCCTTGCCAGATGCCGCCTTGGCAAGCCGTCGTTGCTACCCCTCAGCCGTAAACACCTGATCGAGCTGGAAAGAACCATACGAGATGGTGTTGCCGTGGCCGTGGCTGCCCTGGAAATAGACTGCACCCAGCCGGTGCGTTTCTCCTCTGTCACGAGCACAGGCTTGTTGATATTCCTTCAATCCAAGGCTCTCGGCGAGCACCTGAGCCTGGATATCAGTCTAAGCAGACGGAACAGGCCGCTCGAGCACAGCAGTGTAACCGTCGCAGCGCTTGTCATGTGCAAAGTGTTCCCCGATGCGATAGAGATTCAATGGACACCAGAGAATCTGCTCTCCACCTGCTTCAGGATACTTACGATCGGTTCTTCGAGAGCTGACCATGATTCAAACACTTGATACCGTCCTCAAAACCCTGCTCGACGACGCAGCCGCCCCGCTCACGCTGCGCAACGCCGACGTATCCTTCGAGACGCCGGCCAAAACCTATAACCCCAACAGCGCCACCATCAACCTGTTCCTGCTGGAGGTCAAGGAGAACCGCGTGCTGCGCGACCCGGAGCCGATCCTGCAGGTTTCCGCCGGGGTCTTCACCAAGAAACAACCGCCGGTGCGCGTCGATGTCACCTACGTGGTCACCGCCTGGTCGGCGGAGAATGGGGAAGACAAGATCGCCGAGGAGCACGAGCTGCTGGCGCTGGCGCTGGCCTGGTTCAGCCGCTTCCCGGTCGTGCCTGGGGCGCTGCTGCCCGGGCAACCCTTCCCGGTGCCGCTCTTCACCGCCCTGCCCGACAACCGCCTCAATATCGGCGAGTTCTGGAGCGCGCTGGGCATCCCGCCCCGAGCGGCATTCACCCTCACCGCCACCGTGGCCCTCGACCTGGCGCCCGCCGCGCCTTTCGGACCGCCGGTGGAGAGCAAGGAGCTGATCTACAAAAAACTGCTCGCCCCGCAGACCCTGGGCGCCCAGATCGAGGAGGGCATCCAGATCGGCGGTGTGGTCACCCAGGGCGGCAACCCCGTGGAAGGCGCCACCGTCGCCATCACCTCCCTGGGACTCAGCGCCACCACCGACGCCCAGGGGCGCTACAGCCTGTCGATTTTGAAAACGGGCAACTACACCCTGCAAGCCAGCAAGGGCGGCAGCAGCGCCAGCAAAGTGGTGCCGGTGCCGCCGACAGTCTTACATCAGTACGATATTCAGTTATGAGTTGCGCGGTTGGTGGAAGGGCGACCACTCCCCAATCGACCTAACAAGAATCCGATAGAGATCCTGGAAGGAGGACGTTATGGCACAGTATTTATCCCCTGGCGTTTACGTGGAAGAAGTCCCCGGAACGCCGCCCATCGCCGGCGTCGGCACCAATACAGCCGGTTTTGTCGGCGTGGTGGACACCACTAAGACCAACCCCGGCGGCTCGGCTTTCAAGATGCCCGCCAAGCCGGATGGCAGCGGCGACTACACCCTGGCCGCGGTCAACACCCCGATCCTGGTCACCAACTGGGAGCAGTTCAAGATCAATTTCGGCGATTTCCAGTCCGCCAACGAGACCCTGGCGCACGGTGTGTACGGCTTCTTCAACAACGGCGGCACGCGCTGCTACGTCATTCGCGTCAACGACCTCGACGACGCCACCCAGGTGGAAGCGGCGCTCAAGAAATTCGAGGCCATCGACGAGATCGCCCTGGTGCTGGCTCCCGGCGCGCTGGACGATGGTGTGCAAACCAAGCTCATCGACCATTGCAAGCAGGAGAACCTGCGCGACCGCTTCGCCATACTGGATGGGCAGCTCACCACCACCATCACCGTCAACGCCATCAAAGGCGCGGTGGGCAACAGCGACTACGCCGCCCTGTACTTCCCACGCATCCAGGTCAGCGACCCGCTGCAGGCCTTCGACAAAACCCGTAAACGCGTCTACGTTCACCCTTCCGGGCACATGGCCGGCATTTACGCCCGCGTCGACCAGGAGCGCGGCGTGCACAAAGCCCCCGCCAACGAGGTGGTGCGCGGCGCCCTGGGGCTGGAATACCTGGTCAGCAAGAACGAGCAGGATGGTCTCAACCCCGCCGGCATCAACGTCATCCGCAACCTGAACGGCAACATCCGCGTCTGGGGCGCTCGCACCCTGGGCGGCGACGCCAACGGCGAGTACAAGTACGTCAGCGTGCGCCGCTTCATGAATTTTTTGCGCGAGTCGATCGATGAAGGCACCCAGTGGGTGGTGTTCGAGCCCAACGCCGAGCCGCTCTGGCAGCGCATCCGCCGCTCGGTGACCGGCTTCCTGACCGTGGTGTGGCGCGACGGCGCTCTGTTCGGCGCCACCCCCGAAGAGGCCTTCTATGTCAAGTGCGATGAGACCACCAACCCGCCCGAAGTGCGCGACCTGGGGCGCGTGGTCACCGAGATCGGCGTGGCCATCGTCAAGCCCGCCGAGTTCGTCATCTTCCGCATCAGCCAGATCTCCGGCCCAGCGGCGACGTAGGGGCACGGCGGCGAGATGATAGCAGCCGGGCATGGTCAGCACACAGCCGTGCCCGCAGCCAGGCGAGATGCCCGTAGGGGCACGGCGGCAAGATGATAGCAGCCGGGTATGGTCAGCACACAGCCGTGCCCGTGCAAGATCATGCAGATTAACTATAGCAGGAGGCAACTATGGCAACAGGACAGCGGGTAGACCCATACCGCAATTTCAACTTCCTGGTGGAGATCGACGGCATCACCCAGGCCGGCTTCACCGATTGCACCGGCTTTGGCGCCGACAACACCCCCATCGAATATCGCGAGGGCGGCGAGAACCGCACCGTGCGCAAGCTGCCGGGCATGACCAAGTACAACAACATCGTGCTCAAGTGGGGCCTGACCGACTCGCGCGAGCTGTACGACTGGTTCCGCGATGTGGTCAACGGCAAGATCAACCGCAAGAACGGCTCGATCATCGTCCTCGACCTGCAGGGCAAGGAAGTGGTGCGCTGGAACTTCTTCAACGCCTGGCCCAGCAAGTGGGATGGCCCTGATTTCAGCGCCAAGGGCACCGATGTCGCCATCGAAACCCTGGAGCTGGCGCACGAGGGCATCGAAAGGGCGTGAGTATGATCCAGACCGAATACGCCTTCACCCTGCCCATCGGCTACCAGGACGATGAAGGCACGCTGCACCGCGAGGGTGTCATGCGCCTGGCGACCGCCGCCGATGAGATCCTGCCCTTGAAGGATCCTCGCGTGCAGTCCAACCAGGCCTACCTGGTGATCATCCTGCTCTCGCGCGTGGTCACCCGCCTGGGCTCGGTGCCGCAGGTCAACCCCAAGGTGATCGAAGGCCTCTACGCCGCCGACCTGGCTTACCTGCAGGAGCTGTACAACCGCATCAACCTGTACGGCAAGTCCAGCGTTCCGGCAGCCTGTCCCAGGTGCGGTCACGAGTTCGAAGTGGAGCTCGACAGCCTGGGGGGGTGATCGGCTACCCCCTCGACCGGCTGCACGAGGAGGTAGCCTTCGTTGCGTATCACTTTCATTGGCCGCGTGAAGAGGTGCTGAGCCTGGAGCACGCCGAAAGGCGCACCTGGGTGCAGCAAATCTCGGATATCCATCGCAAGATGGCCTCCAGCGCGAAATGAACCAAGGAGCAGGCAGTTGAAGGCATTTGCAATCCGCTGGCTAAAACCGTCACACCGCAGGGGAGCTGGCGCAGCCCAACCCAGGCGCGCCGGCCTGGCTGCCCAGGCGCTGTCAGGCCGCATCTTGCAGCGCTATGAACTGCGCCGCCAGCCGCGCCGCGGCTTGGGCCTGGAGTACCTGCACGCCAACCAGCTCGATGGTCTACCCCAGGCGCTGCGCATGTCGCTTTTGCTCAGCCAGCGCCTCGACCGCGCCGCCCGTCCCTCGCTGGAGATGCGCCTGCCGCCCGCTGCCCCATCGCTGGCGCAAACTGCTGCCGCGCCGCCGCTGGGCAGCCCGGCGCTCGCCCTGCGCCAGGCCCCCTACCCGCCAGAACCGGCGCGCCTGCACATGACCTACCTGCAGTCCCTCAACCGCTTGCAGGTGGCCAACCATACGCGCCTGGAACTCTCTCCTGGCAGGTTCCCTGTGCCAGCGGCGCAACCGTTGCCAGCCAGCGCTGCCCTGCCCATGCAGCAGCCAGTCCCGCTGATCGCTCGCCCGTCGCCCACTCCTGGCGCGCCCGGCAGCGCCAACAACGTCGAGCCGGACGCCGCGTCACGCCAGATGTCCGCGGCTCAGAGCAGCGCCCAGGCAGTCGAGCGCGCCGCTGCTGGTCTACCGCCGGCTGAGCTGCGCCGCGTCACCGAGCAGGTCATCCAGGAGATCGACCGGCGCATCATCGCCAACCGCGAACGGTTCGGGAGGACGTGAATATGCCCCTGGAAAAAGCGGTTATCACCAACACCAATACGGGCGATCAAACGCCTGTGATGTTCAACCCGGAAGAGTACACCCTCTCCAAGGATATCAACTACGCCCAGATCGGGGTGCCCGGCCTCAGCTCGCCCATCCTGCAGTTTGTCCACGGCAACCTGCAAACCCTGGAGATGGAGCTCTTCCTGGACACTTACGAAGAGCACCGCCAGGGTGGGCGCACGCTCAACAGCGCCAGCGACGACGTGCGCACCCTGACCCGCAAAGTGACCGACCTGATGAACATCGATCCCGAGACGCACGCCCCGCCGGTGCTGCTCTTCACCTGGGGCTCGCTTTCTTTCACCTGCGTGCTGGCGCGCGCCACGCAGCGCTTCATCTTGTTCCGCCCCGATGGCGTGCCTGTGCGCGCTCGCCTGCAGGTCACTTTCAACGAATTCAAAACCCTCGAGCAGGAAGCCAAGGAGATCAAGCGCCAGACCTCCACCTACACCCGCCTGCACGTGGTCACCCAGGGTGAGACGCTCAGCGCCATCGCTAACCGCGCCTACGGCAACCCTGCCCTGTGGCGACCGATTGCCATCCTGAATTCGATAGCCAATCCTTTCGAGCTCGAAACCGGGCAGCAGCTCCTGGTGCCCAACCTGCCCTTCCGCGACCCTGACAGCGGCGAGGTGTACCAGTAATGGCCAACACCCGTTTTGCGCCTGATTTCCGCGTCCTGATCAACGGCGAGCCAGCCCCCGCCGCCCTGCGCGCCTCGATCACCAGCCTCAGCTTCACCTCCGCGCTGGAAGGCTCCGACCGCGTGGAGCTGAGCTTGCTGAACGAAAACATGCGCTGGCTGGATCATCCCCTGCTGCGCCTGGAGAACGATCTCAAGCTGGAGATCGGCTACGCTCCTGACCCGCTGGTGCAGGTCTTTGGCGGTGAAATCGTCGGGCACACCGCCTCCTTCCCCAGCAGCGGCGTGCCGGTGATGAATGTGGTGGCGCAGGACCGCATCAACCGCCTGCAGCAAGGCACCAAAGTGCGCTGGTTTGCCATTCCCATCTCCACCGTGACCAATTTCGCCTTGCCCGACCCGGCGGTCGCGGGCATCGTCTCCGCCGAAAACGGCCTGGTTCCCATCCTGGATCCGGTCGGCGCAGCTCTGTCCATCCTGCTGGGCGGCGCCGGCGCGGTGGTTTCGGTCACCGACACCGACAGCGGGCAGAAGGTCATCCGCCACCAGGCAGAAGAGAGCGATTTCGACTTCCTCAAGCGCATCTCCAAGGAGAACGGCTGGGAAATGTTCATCGAGCACTCCGGGCCGCTGGGCGGCTTCCAATTGCGCTTCATGTCGCCCCTCGACCGCCTGGCGCCGGAAGTGTCGCTCAAGTACGGGCACGGTTTGATCGATTTCAACCCGCGCCTGACCACGGTCGGGCAGCTCGCCTCCGTCTCCGCCTACGTGTGGGTGGCGGCGATCAAGACCCAGTTTACCGTCACCCTGGGCTGGGATTGGGACCAGGCTTCGCTGACCTTGGACGTGCGCCCGTCGGTGATTCCCATGCAGTCTGGTCCCAGCGATTACCTGATCAAAGAGCCGGTCACGCCTGTCTCGGCGCCGCGCAAATTGATCAGCGAGCTGATCCCCAGGCTCAACCAGCGCCTGACCGGTTCCGGCTCCGCCATCGGCGACCCGCGCATCCGCCCCGGCGCGGTCATCCAGCTCGAGGGCGTCGGCGAGGAGTTCGGCGGCTACTACCGGGTCACCTCCGCCACCCACAGCATCGATTCGGGCGGCTACCGCACCAATTTCGACGTGCGCAAGGAGATCTGGTTCGGCTCCATCCCCTTGCCCGAGCAAGGCGCCGCCCCGCTGAGCTTGAAAGGACCGTTTGGATGAAACCCCAAAATATCCTTCTCAGCAGGTGTAGGGGCGGGTTTGTACCAGCAGGACACGCGCGCCAGGAACTGCCTCACTCAGTCCTTCCATCCCTGTCCACCAGGGCCAAAACCCGCCCCCTCCCCCAGGCAAGCCCGTATCCACCGACCGGGTGGGTTTTTGCCATGGGTGGCCCATCCACCAGGCCTGACCGGCGATTCGGCGCGCCTCACTACCTCACCCGCACAAACCCACCCCTACAACGGGGTGATGTCGGCTGCCGTGGTGGGGCTAATATCCGCTTCTGTAATCAGGGATCGCATCGAGGACTCTGACCTATGCCTACCTTCATTGACGAAATGTCCACCAGCACCCAAACCGAGACGCGCATCTACGGCGTGGCAGTCGCCCAGGTGATCAGCAACCTGGATTCCACCGGCGGGGGACGTGTGCAGCTCAAGCTGCCCTGGCTGCCGGGCTTCGAACCCTGGGCGCGCGTCGCTGTGCTGCTGGCGGGCATGAACCGCGGCACCTACTTCATCCCCCAGGTGGGCGACGAGGTGTTGGTGGCTTTCGAGCAGGGCGACGTGCGCCAGCCCTTCGTCATCGGCTGCCTGTGGAACGCCACCGATACCCCGCCCGCCGCCAGCCCGCTCGACCCGGTCGCCAAGCGCATCATCCGCACACCGCTGGGGCACGTCATGGAATTCGATGACACCCTGCAGAGCATCACCATCACCACCCTCACCCAGCAAACCATCAAAATGGATGCCACCCAGATCCAGCTTTCCACCACTGGCGGCACCGCCACCGTGACCCTGGACGTCAGCGGCTCGATCACCCTGCAGGCTGCCGCCACCCTGGAGCTGAAAGCCCCCAGCATCACCCTGGAAGGCTTGAACATCAGCATCAAAGGCAGCGCCAGTACCAGCGTCGAAGGCGGCGCCACCTGCAGCATCCAGGCCGGCCTGGTAAAGATTAATTAGGAGAATTCCAATTGATGGAATCACCTTGCGTGTCACCAAACCAGATTAACCGCGAAAACGCACAGAACGCAAAGATAGATAAAGCTTCGCAACTTTGCGCCTTGGCGGTTCGATTTAATTTACGGAGTCTTTTATGCCCCCAGCAGCCAGAGTAGGTGATATGAGCGGTCACCCGGGCACTATCACCGGCCCGGGCGTGCCCACCGTGCTGATTAGCGGCATGCCCGCCGCCGTGGTCGGCGACCTGCACTCGTGCGCCTTTCCGCCGCCGGCTTCGCACCCGCCCACGCCCATCGTGGTCGGCAGCGCCACGGTGATGATCGGTGGACGACCGGCTGCGCGAGTCGGCGACACTGCCGCCTGCGGCGCGCCGATCGTGATTGGCGCTTTTACCGTCATCATCGGCGGCTGAGCTGCCCCGCTGGCTGGCGCTCACCCATCAGCGCCAGCCGAGGAGGACTGAAGCATGCAATCATCAAGCCAGGACAAAGCCTTCCTGGGTCGCGGCTGGGGCTTCCCGGTCAAGACCGGCGCAGATGGCGAGATCGCCATGGCGGAGTTCGAAGAAGACATCCGCCAATCCATCCGCATCATCCTGGGCACCAACCCCGGCGAGCGAGTCATGCGCCCCGATTTTGGCGCCGGACTGAACGCCCTGGTCTTCGAGCCGCTCAACACCACCACCATGTCGCTGGTGCAGCACCGCGTCGAACTGGCGCTGGTCACCTGGGAGTCGCGCATCCTGGTGGAAAGCGTCAAGGTCAGCACCAACCCGGAGGAGCGCAACCTGCTGCTGATCGAAGTCAGCTACCGCGTGCGCCTGACCAACACCTTCTATAACCTGGTGTACCCGTTCTACCTTTTGGAAGGTGAGCGACCGTGAAAAAGAAAACCACGCCCATACTGGATCAAAGGGAAGAGCAGCAGCTCTTCGATGAGCTTTTGCGGCGCATCCCCTCCTACGCCCCCGGCTGGATCCCGGGTGTGCAAGGGTCCGGCGGCGCGCTGCTGCACATCTACGCCCGCTACCTGGAAGTGCTGGTCGAGCGCATCAACCAGGCTCCGGACAAGAATAAGCTGGCCTTCCTGGATTTGCTGGGTATCAACCTGATCCCAGCGCAGGGGGCGCGCGCTCCGCTGGTCTTCCAGCCGCTGCCCTCGCTCGGCGACGGGCGCGTCCCGGCGGGCAGCAAAGCTGGCGCGCCCGTCAAAGGCCTGCCCGACCCGCTCACCTTCGAAACGGAAAGCGACATCGCCCTGACCCAGGCGCGCCTGGCGGAGGTGGTCACCGTCTGGCCTGGCAAAGACGCCTACGCCAGCCACTCCGTCGCCGCCATGGGGCGCAAGCCTTTCCGGCTCTTCGAACCGCTGCTGCCCGTCCCGCACGAGCTGTACCTGCGCCACGACGTGCATTTTGCCCTGGCCGGTAAATCTTCGGTCGAGGTCGAGTTCGAGCTCGGCGCGCCGGCTCCCGAACCGCTCAGCCTCGCCTGGGAATACTGGGATGGCGAGGTGTGGCGCGGCTTCAAAGACTTCAAAACCACCGACGAACCGGGTGAGAGTTTCGACGGCACCCTGGGACTGAGCCGCTCAGGCATGGTGCGCCTGGTCGCCGATTGCGCCGAAACCAAACCCACCAAAGTCAACGGCGTCACCGGTTATTGGATCCGGGCGCGCCTGGCGCAGCCCTTCCCGCCTCAGCCCGGCGTCGAGCCGCCCCAGGTGGATCGCATCGCCATCTCCACTGTCATCGACCGCAGCCTGCCCGGCGCCTGCGACCCCGGTCTGCTGCCCGAAAAAGCCTTCGCCGACGCCCAAAAACTCGATCTGACCAAGACCTTCCAGCCGCTGGGCACCAACCCCCAGGCCGGCTCAGCCTTCTACCTCTCCTGCGCCGAGGCCTTCAGCAAGCCCAAGGCCGAGGTGACTATCTGCTTCACCCGCGGCAAGACCCCCCAGGAAGAAGCCGACCTGCAGGGCGAAGGCTACCAGGTCAATGTCAACAACGCCAAGCAAATCGTGCTCAACGCCAAAAACGCTGGCAAAGAAGCCGCCCGCTTGCTGAAAGAGATCAATGACAATAACTGGCTGGCGGATCCCTCCACCCTGTTCGCTTCAGACCCCAAGACCTGGTACACAGCGGCTAAAACCACCACCAAGAACGCCCTCGACCTGGTGATCAACGCCATCAAGATCAACGCCCTGGACGTGCTGGTGGCCTTCGTGGGCATCATCAACCCCGTGGCGGCGGTGTTCGGCGGTTTCGCCCAGCTCGTCCAAAGCGCGGCGGTCACGGCAGAGCTGGTCAACGCCGCCACGACGCTCTCGCCGCAGCTCGCTGCCTCCGGCGCGCGGGTGATCTCCAGGCTGAGCCTGTTGACCACCGCGCTGAATGCCGGCATCCTCAATCTCCCCAACATCGTGGTCGCCGCCAACAACCTCAAGACCGAGGTGGACGCCTTCCTGGTGGTGGCGCAGAACCCGGCGACCTTCCTGACGGGCGATCTGCCCAGCTTCTTCGACAACAGCGTCAGCGACCCGCTGACCTGGTACAACGATTTGAAAGAGCGCATCGGCAAAGCCCGCACGGCGGTCAACAATGCCCTGGCGCAGGCCAACCTGGTGGTCAGTGAGCTGGACAAGCTCAACAACGTCGGCGCCGCGGCGGTGGCGGGCGTGCTTGCCCCCACCCTCACGCCGCCCCGCCTGGAATGGGAGTACTGGAATGGCTCGCGCTGGCTGGCGCTCTTTCCCTCCGGCGCCAGCGACCCAGACGGCGACCCCAGCCCCAACGACCCGGCCAACCTGCTTGCCTCTGGCCAGGTCAGCTTCACCGTCCCCGAAAGCTGGGAAGCCAACCAGGTCAACAGCACCGACGGTATGTGGCTGCGCGTGCGCCAGGCGGAAGGCTCCTATTCCCGCCTGCGCCTGGTCTCCTGGACCGACCAGCAGGGTAACGTCAACTTTGTGCCGATCATCGAGCCGCGCCCGCCCGTGCTGGACGAGCTCTTCGTCGGCTACCTGTACCGCTCGCCCAAGGAAGCACCCCAGACCTGCCTGGCATACAACGATTTCCAATGGGGCGATCACACCCGCAACACCGGCTGGCGCGGCGACACCTTCGCCCCCTTCAGCCCGGTGGACGACCCCACGCCGGCTCTCTACCTGGGTTTCGATCGCCCGCTGCCCGCCGATCGCATCGGCCTGTACCTGGATGTCCAGGAATCCGGCGATGGCTCGCAGAATCCGCCCCTGCGCTGGGAATATCACGATGGCGCCAACTGGTTGCCGCTCAGTGTCGAGGACGAAACCGAATACCTGCGCTTGCCGGGCACGGTTTCGGTGCTGTGGCCTGGCGTGCCGCACCAACCCGCTGCTTCCATCATCCAGACCAGCGATTTGCAGGTGACCCTGGCGGATGCCCGCCAGGCGGCGCGTTACCAGCCCGGCGACTTGCTTTACCTGACCAAGGGCGAAGACGGCGAGCTGGCCACCGTGGAATCCGTCTCGGGCAATATCCTGACCATGAAAACGCCCCTGGAGAAGAAATTTGCTGGGGGGTCGCTCAACTTTGCTGACCTGCCGCGCTTTGGCGTGCCGCGCACCTGGCTGCGCGCCCGCCTGCAAACCGACGGCGAACCGCCCACGCCCACCCTGGCAGCCATCGACGCCAACGCGGTGTGGGCGCGCCAGGTGCAGACAGTTAATGATGAACTGCTCGGCTCCAGCAACGGGCAGATTCGCCAGGCCTATTTCATGCGCCGCTCGCCGGTGCTGGCGGGGCAGGTGATCGAGGTGCGCGAGCTGGAAGGCGCTCGCGCCGAGGTCGAGCTGCCCATCCTGCAGCGCGAGCTCTTGCGCCAGGGCTTGACCGAAGCCGACCTGCGCACGGTCAGGGACCGCGCCACCGGCAAGGTGCGCGAGGCCTGGGTGCGCTGGCAGGAGCGCCCGCACCTGCTCTTCTCCGGGCCCGAAGACCGCCATTACGTGATCGAGCGCTCGCAGGGGCAGGTGCGCTTCGGCGATGGGAAGCATGGGCGCATCCCCGCCACGGGCGTCAACAACATCCTGGCGCGCTCCTACCGTGCGGGCGGCGGCGTGGCAGGCAACCTGCCCACCGGCGCTGTCAACCAGCTCCTGAGCGGCGTGTTGGCGCAGGGCGTCAGCAACCCACGCCCGGCTGGCGGCGGCGCCGAAGCTGAGACCCTGCCGGCCGTTCATCGCCGCGGCCCGCAGTCGATCCGCCACCGCAAGCAGGCCATCACCCTCAGCGACTACGAATGGCTGGCGCGCGAGGCCTCCCCGGCGGTCGCCGTGGCGCGCGCCCTGCCGGTCACCCATCCCGACGGTCGCCCAATGCCCGGCTGGGTGCGCCTGGTGATTCTGCCTCAATCTACCGAAGCGCGCCCTGAGCCCTCCTTCGAACTGCGCCAGCAGGTGCTGGCCTACCTGCGCCTGCGCACGCCGGCTTCGATCGGCGGGCAAATTTCCATCGCCGGCCCCGATTACCTCTCGGTGGGCGTGGAAGCGGTCATCGCGCCGCGCTCCGCGGCCCAGGCTGGCCCGGCGTTGGCCGCCGCCCGCCTGGCGCTGCAGGCTTTCCTGCACCCGCTCAGCGGCGGACCGCAGGGCGAGGGCTGGCCTTTTGGCCGTGATGTGTTCCTTTCCGATGTCGCCGCCGTGCTGGAAGCCGTGCCCGGCGTCGATTACGTTCAAAACCTGCACCTGCTCCTGGAAGGAACCCCCCAAGGCGAGCGCGTCGACGTGCCGCCCAGCCGCATCGTCGCCGCCGGCGACCTGCGCCTGACCCTGGTAGGTGCAGAATGATACCCATGACCACATTACACCTCCTTCAATCCGTAGGGGCGGGTTTGCACCAGCCAACCCCCTGCGCCAACCGCCGCGCCCCTCAGGCCTTCCAACCTCGCCTGTCAGAACCCAAACCCGCCCACACCATCAAACGCCGCCATCGCCCGGCCACGGGTGGGTTGGTGCCTATCTCGGCCGTCGTCCATGGCCCGGCGCAACACCCTCCGCGCCTCACCACTTCGCCCGCACAAACCCACCCCTACCCCCCATGCTCGCCCAAACCCGCCCCCGCATGGGCCGATTCGCAACCCATCGGGGCAGGTTCGCACCCCGTAGGGGCGGGTTTGCACCAGCCAACCCCCTGCGCCAACCGCCGCGCCCCTCAGGCCTTCCAACCTCGCCTGTCGGAACCCAAACCCGCCCACACCATCGAACGCCGCCATCGCCCGGCCACGGGTGGGTTGGTGCCTATCTCGGCCGTCGTCCATGGCCCGGCGCAACACCCTCCGCGCCTCACCACTTCGCCCGCACAAACCCACCCCTACCCCCCA
>JAJUJL010000038.1 GCA_029265355.1 Chloroflexota bacterium
GCCACGGCTTTCCGCTTCGATGGCTCTGACCTGATGCCGGGTGCAGTGGGCGCTGGCTCCTTCTGGAAGGCGATGACAGACTACGTGTCTGGCTCGATCGACCTGGACACCGCCCTCAAGCAGATCGATGAGTCCTGGCCGAAATAGCCTGTTGTCCGGGCTTGAGGTAGGCTCAGACAAGTTGATGTAACCTACGGAGGAGCAGGAAGGGTCAGCAAATGCTGCACCTCTCCTGCTCCTCCAGCGCCATCGTTTTCTTGCTGACCCTGGAGGGCTAATCCATGCAGACAACCAAGGAAATGCGTTCGCAACCGACGGGTGCGCTTGGCTGGCTGACTGCGAATCTGGGCAGGCTGCTCATTTCGTTGTTCGTACCCGTGGTTACCTTTATCGTTTTGTGGCAAGGATTTCTATTTCTGCGAGACAGCCAGGCGCCCCAAATTGTGATCGTGCTGGTCGCCATCCTCTGGGGTGTCGGCGGCGTGGCCTTGCTGTACCTGGTATCGAATTGGGTGGTTGAACAACTGCCGCCGGCATGGACACGCGTCCTGCAACCGTTCGTATTTGTCGGTCCAGGTGTTGCGATCCTTGCCTGGTACCTGGCTGTGCCTGCCTTTCGCACACTTTTGCTCAGTTTCCAAAACAACATCAGCACGGCCTGGGTTGGACTCGATAACTATATCTTCGCCCTCACCGACCGGGTAATGCTGGAAGCTTTCCGCAATAACTTACTGTGGATGATTTTTGGCACTTCATTCAGCGTTGGTTTGGGTTTACTGATCGCCGTTCTCGCAGATCGTAGCCGGTACGAGTCGATCTATAAGGCCATCATCTTCATGCCCATGGCGATCTCGTTTGTCGGCGCGGGTGTCATCTGGAAATTCATCTACACCTACAAAGGTGAAGGCTCTGGCATTCAAGAGATCGGTTTGCTCAATGCGATCGTCTTGGCCCTGGGAGGGCAGTCGCAGCCCTGGTTGAATATCCCTCCTTGGAACAACTTTTTCTTGATCGTGATTATGGTTTGGCTGCAAACTGGCTATGCCATGGTGATCATCTCCTCGGCAATCAAGGGCGTGCCGGGTGAGCTTCTGGAGGCGGCCAGGATCGATGGCGCATCTGAAATACAGGCTTTCTTCAATGTGACTATTCCCTATATCCGGGGCACCTTGATCACGGTGACCACCACGATCATCATTTTCAGCCTGAAACTGTTCGACATTGTGCGGGTGATGACCGGTGGCAATAACGGCACCAATGTGATCGCCAACGAGTTTTATCTGCAGCGATTCACTTATGGACATGCTGGTCGCGCCTCGGCGATTGCCATCATCTTGCTGATCGCCGTGATCCCGGTCATGATCTATAACCTGCGCCAGTTCCAGGAGAGGAGGGCCTTCTGATGGCAGCCAAGACATTCAGCTATTCACGGCAGCGGATTTTTTCCAGCCTGATCGTCAACGGGATCCTGATCCTGATCTGCCTGATCTGGCTCATCCCAACCCTGGGAGTATTTATCACTTCTTTCCGCCAGAGCGAAGATATTTTTAGTTCGGGCTGGTGGGCAGTGTTCCCACATCGCGCGGATGTCCAATCCGGGGAAATTAAGCTAGATCCCTCGATAGATGTCAACGGGCCAATCACCATCGAAGGTGTGACAGCCACCTTCGAAGAGTGGCGCGAGGGCGTTACCCTGCCTGATGGACGGAAATTAACCTGGTATGGCAATAAGCGTACGCGCACATTGATTGTCAGCGAAAAGAAGTGGGTGGGTTTCTCCACCAATTTGACCCTGGACAACTACCGCAATACGCTGTCTGGGAAAGAGATCCGCTTCCGGGATGCCAGCGGCAACGAGATCCTGCGCAAGGGCAACGATCTCAGTACGGCGTTTTTGAATTCGGTAGCCGTAGCAGTTCCAGCGACGATCATCCCGATATTGATTGCGGCATTCGCGGCGTATGGTTTTGCCTGGTTGAATTTTCCCGGGAGGCGTTTACTGTTTATCCTGGTCGTGGCGCTGCTGGTGGTGCCGCTGCAGATTGCGTTGGTGCCGATTTTGCAGGACTACACCAAACTGCAATTGAATGGCACATACCTGGCAATCTGGATGGCGCACACTGGCTTCGGCCTGCCGCTGGCCATCTACCTGCTGTTCAATTACATCAGCACATTGCCGCGCGATATCCTCGAGTCGGCTTTCATCGACGGCGCCTCGAACTTCACAATTTTCACACGGTTGATCTTGCCGCTCTCGATTCCGGCGCTTGCCTCGTTCGCCATCTTCCAGTTCCTGTGGGTGTGGAACGACTACCTGGTAGCGCTGGTTTTCCTGGGCGATAAGAACCGGGTGATCACCATGGCGCTGGCGGCGATCGTGGGCGAAAAAGGCCAGGACTGGCATTTATTGACCTCTGGCGCTTTTATCAGTATGTTGTTGCCGCTGGCGGTGTTCTTTGCATTGCAGCGCTATTTCGTGCGCGGTATGCTGGCTGGCTCGGTCAAGGGATAGAGATTGAGTAGCATCGCTTTCACCCTATGAGCGTGCCAGGGGTTCTTTTTTCAGGCATCTCTACGTGAATGATTGCCACCGAGATCCGAATCCATGCGGGTCCGGTGGCAATTGTTCTCTGTTCGACAAAATCAAGGGAGTGATATTTCTATGGTGAAATTGTCTTCCCAGGGCAGCCGAGACGCGCTGTGGTACAAGAACGCTATCTTCTACGAGCTGTACGTGCGCGCCTTTCATGACAGCAACGGCGACGGGCATGGGGATCTGCCGGGCGTGATCCAAAAGCTGGATTACCTGCAAGCATTGGGGGTGGACTGCATCTGGTTGTTGCCCATTTACCCCTCGCCTTTACGAGATGATGGCTACGATATCGCCGATTATTACAGTGTGCTTCCCGAGTACGGCACGCTGGATGACTTTCGCCGTCTGGTGGAAGAAGTTCACCGGCGCGGCATGCGCATTATCACCGACCTGGTGCTCAACCACACTTCCGACCAGCATCCCTGGTTCCAGGCGGCGCGCGCCGACCGCAATTCGCCTTACCGGGATTATTACGTGTGGAGCGACGACAACCAAAAATATAAAGAGGCGCGGATTATCTTCCTGGATACCGAGACTTCTAACTGGACCTGGGATGCGCAGGCAGGGCAATATTACTGGCACCGCTTCTATTCATCGCAGCCGGACCTTAACTACGATAACCCCGCCGTGCGCCAGGAAATGCTCAATGTGATGCGTTTTTGGTTGGATATTGGCGTGGATGGCTTTCGCGCCGATGCGGTGCCATACCTGTACGAACGCGAGGGTACCAATTGCGAGAACTTGCCGGAAACACACGCCTATCTGAAGGAAATTCGCGCTTACCTGGATCAGCACTATCCGGACCGGGTGTTGCTGGCAGAAGCCAATCAATGGCCTAAAGATGTGCGCCAGTATTTTGGGGATGGCGATGAGTTCCACATGGGCTTCCATTTTCCGGTCATGCCGCGCATCTACATGGCGCTGCGCCGCGGCGATAACCGCTCCCTGGAATGGATCCTGAAACGCACGCCGCCCATCCCTGAGAACTGCCAGTGGTGTGTCTTCTTGCGCAACCATGATGAATTGACCCTCGAAATGGTCACGGAAGAAGAACGCCAGTGGATGTGGCAGGAGTACGCCCCCGACCCGCGCATGCGTCTTAACCTGGGCATCCGCCGGCGCTTAGCGCCCCTGCTGGACAATGACCGGCGCAAGATCGAGCTGGCAAACTCGCTGCTGTTCTCACTCCCTGGCTCGCCCATTATTTACTACGGCGATGAAATCGGCATGGGCGATAATATCTGGCTGTTCGACCGTAACGGTGTGCGCACTCCGATGCAATGGTTACCCGAAGAAAAGGGCGGGTTTTCCAGCGCGCCCGTGGATGCCTTCTATGCCCCCATGATCCAGGGAGAACCCTACGGGCCACAGAGGGTCAATGTTGCCAGCCAGCAAGCACAACCGGGATCGCTGCTTGACTTCACCCGGCGTCTGATCTCGCTTCGGAAAGCCAATCCAATCCTGGGTTGGGGCGATTTCACCTGGCTGGATGCAGGTTGCCATGCGGTTGCCGCCTATTTGCGATCGGATGGCACTGAACGCCTCCTGATACTCAACAACCTGTCGGGCGAACTGCAGCCGGTGCATGTGCTCATCCCAGGATTGGAGACCGCGACAACATACGATATCTTTAATTCGACTCCCGGGCCAGGCGTTGCAAATTACCGTTTGGAGCTCTCGCTGGCACCCTATGCCTATCGGTGGCTACGCCTGGAATAAAGTTTGTGACACTTGGCATGGGCGATTAAGATGAGTTTCAATTGATTCTATTTGCAAAATCTGTCACAATACGAAGGATATTTCCGCACATTGACCCTGAAAGGAAAAACTTATGAGCGTACCTCCAGATTTCCCCGGACTCCGTCGTTTTACGCCGACCAAACTCAACTTGCGACGCCCCGTCCCCTCGGATATCGAGATTGCCCAAGAAGCAGTGCTGAAGCCGATCGCCCAAGTGGCGGAAGAGGTGGGACTTTTGCCAGATGAAATCGAATATCACGGCAAATACATGGCAAAGGTGAAGCTTGAGGTGCTGGAACGCCTCAAAGATGTTCCAGACGGCATTTATATCGATGTTACCGCCATCACTCCAACGCCATTGGGTGAAGGCAAAAGCACCACCATGGTGGGGTTAAGCCAGGCGCTGGGGGCGCATCTGGGGAAGCGCGTATTCACGTGTATTCGTCAACCCAGCCAGGGCCCGACGTTTGGCATCAAGGGCGGCGCGGCTGGCGGCGGTTACAGCCAGGTTGTCCCGATGGAAGATTTCAACCTGCACCTGACCGGTGATATCCATGCCATCACCGCAGCCAATAACCTGCTGGCGGCAGCCATCGATGCCCGCATGTTCCATGAAGCCAGCCAGCCGGATGATCAGAAGCTGTTCAACGCCTTATGCCCGCCGGATAAGCAGGGCAACCGCCGCTTTTCGCCCTCCATGTTGCGCCGCTTGAAACGGCTCGGGATCGATAAGACCGATCCGAATGAGCTGACACCGGAAGAGCGCAGCCGCTTTGCTCGCCTGGATATCGATCCCGACAGCATCACCTGGCGCCGGGTGGTGGACACCAACGACCGGTTCCTGCGCACCATCACCATTGGGCAGGGACCGGAAGAAAAAGGCATGACTCGCGTGACTGGGTTTGACATTACCGTTGCCAGCGAGATCATGGCGATCCTGGCGTTGACCACCGACCTGGCTGACATGCGCGAGCGCTTTGGGCGCATTGTCATCGGCACCAACCGTGCCGGCGAGGCCATTACTGCCGAAGACCTGGGTGTCGCTGGCGCCATGACCGTGCTGATGAAGGACGCCATCAAGCCCACCCTGATGCAGACACTGGAAGGTACGCCAGTGTTCGTGCATGCCGGGCCGTTTGCTAACATTGCTCACGGCAATAGCTCGATCATCGCCGACCGCATTGCGCTAAAGCTGGCGGATTACGTGGTGACTGAGTCCGGCTTCGGCGCCGATATCGGCATGGAAAAGTTCTTCGACATCAAGTGCCGCTACTCCGGGCTGATTCCGAACGTCGTCGTGCTCGTGGCCACGGTGCGCGCCCTGAAGATGCACGGCGGCGGACCCAAGGTGGTGGCTGGCAAGCCGCTGGATGCTGCCTACACAGATGAAAACCTGGACTTGCTGCGAGCTGGCCTGGGCAATTTGCAGCACCACATCAAGAATGCCCTGCGCTTTGGCGTTCCAGTTGTAGTGGCTGTCAATTCCTTTGCCACCGATACACCTGCTGAGGTAGAGCTGGTGCGCCAGGCGGCGGTAGAGGCAGGCGCTGAAGATGCCGTGGTCGCTCGCCACTGGATGGAAGGCGGGGCTGGAGCAGCCGCGCTGGCTGAAGCTGTGGTCAAGGCGGCCGAGAAGCCCAGCAATTTCCACTTCTTGTATCCGCTGGAACTTTCCATCAAAGAGAAGATCGAGATCATCTGCAAGGAAATCTACGGCGCAGATGGTGTGGATTACCTGCCCGAAGCTGAAAAGAAGATCGAGTTGTACACTCGCCTGGGCTTTGCCAACCTGCCCCTGTGCATGGCCAAGACACATCTGAGCCTGAGCCACGATCCCAACCTGAAGGGTGTGCCCAAAGGCTTCCGCGTTCCAATTCGCGATATTCGCGCCTCAGTAGGCGCAGGCTTCCTGTATCCTTTGTTGGGTGAGATGCGCACCATGCCTGGCCTGCCCACTCGCCCGGTGTTCTACGATGTGGACCTCGACCTGGAAACTGGCAGGGTATTGGGCTTGTTCTAGTCTTTTTGGGGCAGCATTAGCCGAAACTGCTGCAGGAATGCGACCGCCGCAACGGCGGTCGCATTTTATTGTCGAGATGTGATAGCGGGTAAAGTTGCCCAAGATACCCCCCCATAAACCACCTTCCTCAGGTATCCCAAACTCACACTAATCACATTCAGCTTGCATTTATGCCAGGTTTTTGAACGGAAGATTCCTCTATAATATGGCTAGTTGTAGCGTGATACCGATTTATTGTGGAATAGAAACAATGGCACAATATGACCATCAACAAGAGAGCTCATCGGCGAGCCTGGCGCTGACTTTGAGCCAGGTTTCGCTGCAACTGCATCGCGCCGCGCGCCTGTCGAAAGAGCACGTTTACCACACGTTGAGCCGCCTGTTGGGAGAGATGGACTGCCTTGGGGCGTTATGTTGGTTGGTTGACCCAAAAGGTACCCTGCAGATCGGCGAGTTCATTCTGCCAGCCTCTGCTGGGGCCATGGCGAAAGCCTGGATACATACGTCAAACCAAAATACCAGCCTGGAATGGGAAAGCGATCCATATTTCTCACAGGTGGTCGCCAGCGGCGAACCAGCATTTGTGGCGAATGGTTCCCAACAGTTAAAGATGCTTTTCGCGGGTATGCTCGAGCCCACCGCTGAATCGACCGCCTTACTCATCGCTGGTAGACCTGCTGTGTTGTTGCCCTTAACCCGTTTAGAAGAAGTTTATGCGGTGTTGGTGATCAGCGCAAAGCATCTAATAATGGTAGATTTACCAGTCTGGCAAGCGTTGGCTGATCAGCTTAGCGAGGCCTTGGAAACCGCCCAATGGATTGCCCGGGCTGCACTCTCAGGTGGTGAATTCTCACTTGCCGGGCGGGGTGCAGATGTATCCATGGAACAAGACAAACTTGCTTCATTTTTGCAATTCTCGAATAACAGTCGAAGAGAACTGCAGGCGCTGATCGAGGCCATTCCAGACGCAGTCATTCTGAAAGATGGCGAGGGTCGTTGGTTGTACGCCAATCCGATTGCGAGCCGGTTGTTTCGCCTGGATGGCGTCCAATGGCAGGGAAAAACAGACGTTCAATTGATAGAAATGCTGCCAGAGTGCCGGAAGTTATTGCAGGTGTGCAATCAAAGCGATCAATTAGCCTGGGAGAGTCGCCGGCAATATGATTTCGTGGAGAGGATTTCCGGTCCAGACGGAGAAGAGCTGGTATTTGATGTTCACAAGGCGCCGGTTTTTGATGCCAATGGCGGGCGCTTGGGGCTGGTAGTCATTGGCAGAGATGTCACCGATCACATGCACATGGCGCAATCTTTGCGCAGTCGGGCTGAAGAGTTGGCGGAGCTTCACGCCTTGTCCGTGGATGTGATCAGCGAGCATGATCTTGCCGCAATTCTCGATCGCGTGGTGGAGCGCGCCATCCGTTTGTTGAAGAGCAAATCTGGCAGCCTGTATTTGTGCGATCACGCTCGTCAGGTGGTGAAGCTGGTTGTGGAACTTCCCACAGCGCCTCCCGGCTACCTGGGGACTGAGCTGAAGTATGGCGAGGGTGCAGCAGGAAAAGTGGCGGTCAGCAATGCACCTTTGATTATCGATGACTACCGTCATTGGGAGCACCGCTCGTTGGCGTATGATCGTGAACCAATTTATTCGGCGGTGTTGAGCGTACCTCTGGCCTGGCAAGGCAGTGTGATCGGCGTGCTGCAAGTGATGGATGATGTTGACGAGCGCACTTTTACCCAGAGGGATCAGGAATTGCTAAGTCTGTTTGCTAACCAGGCAGCTGGAGCGATTGAAAATGCTCGGTTGTTAGCCCTGGAACGCTCTCGGTTGCTGTTGGCTCAGACACTTCAGCAAGTGAGCGCCCTGCATACCATGGAATCCAACCTGGATCAACTGCTTGAGAAGATCCTGGATTTATTGGGTAAAGTCGTCCAGTTTGATAGTGTGTCCATTCAGTTAATAGATTCGCGCGGCAAGTTAACCCTGGCGGCAGGCCGTGGCTTCGAGGACCTGGAAAAAGTGCGCCGCGTGGTGGCGGAACTGAGCGACAGTGAAACGCTGGCCAATTGGTTAGGGCAAGAAGTGATTGTGATTGCTGATACCCATAAAGATGATCGCTGGGTTATCTATCCAGGAACAGAACACATCCGCTCCTGGATCGGTGCGCCGTTACTGGTTAAAGGGCGCTTCATCGGAATGTTGAATGTGGACGCCAGGCGTGTAGGAGCGTTCGACCAAGAGACTGCAGAAATGGTGATGGCGTTTGCCAATCAGGCTGCCATTGCCATCGAAAACGCCCGCTTATTTGAGGCAGCGGGCGAACGCGCGGCCGAGTTGGAGGCATTGCGGAAAGCCAGCTTGAGCCTCACATCCAGCCTGGATTTGGTGGATGTGCTGGATGCCATCCTGAACAGTGTGCTGGCGCTGCTCCCTGGTATACGAAATGCGCACATCTTTTTGTATAGTGAGAGCAAAGAGCGGTTGACGTTTGGGGCAGCCCTGAATGCAGATGGCAAGCGCGGGGAGATGTTGGCCGCGCCGCGACCACACGGTTTGACCTACACGGTAGCGCGCAGCGGCGAGCCTTTACAGATTTCTGATATGAAAAAGAGTGCTATCTACCGGGATGCGCCGGCAGACTGGTATGGGGCCATTGTTGGCTTGCCGTTAAAGATCGGGTCTCGTGTGGTGGGTGTGATGAATATCTCTTACGACCAACCGCGAGAATTTCCCGAAAGTGAAATGCGCTTGCTAAGGTTACTGGCAGATCAAGCTGCTATTGCGATTGAAAACGCCAGTTTATTCGAACAGGCAGCGACAGAGCGCCGCCATTTGCGTTTGCTCTATGATGTTGCCCAGGCGGTGAGCTCCAGTTTGGATCCCGAGACAATTTTTGACCGGGCTGTGGAATTGACTTGTAACGCTTTTGGCGGGGTGGTTGCCCAGGGTTTCATCTTTAATCCAGAAGAAGAAACCTTGCGGATGTGCGCTATTCATGGCAGATTGGATATTTCCCTGCGTCATCTCGAGAAAAAGCTTACCATAGGCCTGGACGTTGGCCTGGCCGGTTGGGCAGCGCGCAACCGCCAGGCGGTTTATGTGGATGATGTCAACCAGGATGAGCGCTGGTTTTACATCGAAGAGGTCGATCGCGGTATCAGTTCTGCCCTCACGGTACCGATCTTGTTGGATGATCGCTTGCTGGGGGTCATCAGTGTGCTGCATCGCCAGTTGGGGGCCTTCAACCAGGGCCACGTGGAGCTGATGAGCGCAGTTTGCCAGGAAATTGGGTTGGCGCTGCTGAACGCAGATCGCTACCAGCAATCTCAGCGCCGGTTGAAGGAAATCACATTGATTCAGGAGCTGGCGCAAAAATTCAACCAGCGGCTGGAACTCGAAGAGCTGCTGGACGAGGTGGTAACGCGACTGGCAGAGACTTTTTCCTACCCTCAGGTACGCATCTCTTTGATCGAAGAGGATTACCTGGCGCTCAAAGCTTTCCATGGGCCTTGTCCTCATATCCAGCGCCTGCAACTGAATCAAGGCATCAGCGGCCTGGCAGCGCGTAGCGGAGAATTAATCTATGTTCCTGACGTGAGTCAGAACTCCGCCTTTATAGCTTGCGTGCCCGGTACGGTAGCTGCTATGGCGGTGCCGATATTCTTGGGGAATTCTGTCATCGGAGTGATTAACATCGAAACAGATGCTCCGATGAAATTGGATAACCAGGATCGCAATTTGTTCAAACTCCTGGCAGATCAGATCTCGATCGCCATTGAGAATGCGGTACTCTACCAGCGCATTCGCCAGCATGCCCAAGAACTGGAGCATACCGTGGCGCGGCGCACCGAGGAGCTCAGAGAACTGTATGAGTTGAGCCAGGCGATCGGCTCTACCAGCTCCTACGAAGAATTGCTTCGTTTGCTCCTGGAACACTTGCTGGCAGCGATGCATAGCCGCCTGGTCATGGGCGGTTTGAGAATCGAAACCGGTTGGGTTTCCTACCTGTATTCCGCAAGCCCATTGAATGAAAGTGATTTAGCCCATATCCAGGCGTATTGGTCAGGCTGCCTGCAAATGCTGCCCGAGGGAATACCGACCCCGAGCGCGGAGGAGCTGACTGTACTGCAGCCAGCCGACAATAGTCCCCAAGCCGCGCTTAATCAGCCGTTGTCATTCGTGTTTACACACATCGGTTCTAATGAAAATCCGCTTGGAATTCTGGCTGTTGCCGGTGGTGAAGGCTGGACTGCCAATCCTGAACAGCAGCGCTTGCTAGACACCTTTGCGCTGCAGGCTGCGGCGGCAATGCAGCGCATCTCTGCTGTGCGCGCCGAGCAGCATCGGCGTTTGCAGGGATTGGTGGAACATCTACCGGTGGGCGTGTGCCTGTTGGATGAAAATCTGCGGCTGCTGCTGGCAAATCCGCTGGGGAGACATTATCTGCAGTTGATTAACGGGTCAGACCACCCTGAGATTGTCGATCGGTTGGGGGCGATTGATTTACATGAGCTGATCTCCAGGCAGGATGGTCAACTGCCGGTAGAGATCGCCGCTCCAGGTCAGGCACGCTTATATTTCGAAGCCCAGGTACGTTCGATGAAACCGGCATCTGATCAATGGATTGTGACCTTGCGCGATGTTTCCCAAGAACGCGATGCGCAAATGCGCATCCAGATGCAGGAGAGGCTGGCTACCGTGGGCCAATTGGCAGCCGGTATCGCGCATGATTTCAATAACATCATGGCAGCGATATTGGTGTATGCCGATTTGCTGCTGCACGATAAAAACCTGGGAGACGCCAGCCGAGAAAGGGTAGACATCATCCAGCAGCAGGTTCAGCGCGCAGCAAGCCTGATCCGCCAGATTCTGGACTTCAGCCGGCGAGCTGTGATGGAGCAAAGCGCGCTGGACCTTGCGCCATTCATCAAAGAGTTAGAGAAAATGCTTGGCCGCGTGATGCCCGAGACAATCCGTTTGCGATTGAAATGCGCACCTGGTGAGTATTGGGTGAACGCTGATCCAAGCCGCCTGCAGCAGGTGTTTATCAACCTGGCGCTGAATTCTCGAGATGCTATGCCAGATGGCGGAACGCTGAGCTTTTATGTTGATACATTTGAAATTCAGGCAAAAGATGCGCCTCAGTTTCCTGATCTTCAGCCAGGTTGGTGGGTGAGGGTAGCCGTGAGCGACACCGGCGTGGGGATTCCCGAACATGTTTTCCCGCACATCTTCGAACCGTTTTACACCACAAAGCCTGTTGGGCAAGGCACGGGTTTGGGCCTGGCGCAGGTGTATGGCATCATCAAGCAGCATGGCGGGCATATCGAAGTGCGCAGCGCGGTGGGCGCGGGGACGACTTTTACGATTTACCTGCCAAAATTGGTTCAAATCCAGCCCGCTGACGGGCAAGCCGAGACTCCTCCGCTGCAGGATGGATCTGGCAAGCGCGTCCTTTTGGTTGAAGATGACCCGGCTACGTTGGAGGCGCTGAAAACCTTATTGGAGGTGCACAAATACCAGGTGGTGGTCGCCGAAAATGGCAGCCGGGCTTTGCAAATCCTCCGGCAAGACCCGAGGAAGTTTGATTTGCTGGTGAGCGATATTGTGATGCCTGAAATGGGTGGCCTGGCGCTCTTTCAGAATTTACGGCAAACCAGGCCAGAGATCAAGGCGTTGTTTGTCACCGGTCATCCATTGGATGCTGCCAGCCAGGACTTGCTGGAGAAGGGTGATGTAGATTGGCTGCAGAAGCCATTTTCTGTGCGTGAATTTATTGCGATGGTGCAGCGATTAATCGACAAATAGCCGGTCAGTACGCCCTAATTCTGTAAAAACATACCGGCCACCATCACAATGATGATCATCACGGCCACAAGGGTGAAGGCAATCTGGCGAATGCGGATCTGGCGGCGCTGCCTTTCGCTGAGGGTAGATTTTTTCTTTGCCATGCTTTTCTCCTTTCTGGTAGTGCTCCACGCACAAGGTGTACCCTGTTAGTCCTGGAGTCTACCAGGCGATTTATACGAGGTTATCTTTAATCGATTGGGCCAGGTTTCGGGTAATGCCTGGTACGGCGATCAGTTCTTCGATGCTGGCGTCCAGGATATCCTGGATCGACCCGAAGTGTTGGAGCAGCAGCCTGCGCCGGTGCGGTCCAACACCAGGCACCGAGTCGAGCCGCGAAGCCAGGCCTTCTTTGGTTCTCTGCTTACGGTGTGAAGTGATGGCGAAGCGGTGCGCTTCATCACGAATACGCTGCAGCAGGTACAGGCCTTGCGACTGGCGCGGCAACCTCAGGGGATCGGGACGTCCAGGCAGGAAGAGCTCTTCATTTTGCTTGGCCAGGCTAGCCACGGGCATCTTGCCCAGCAGGTTGAATTTTTCCAGTACGGCTACCGCGCGCCCCAATTGACCTTTGCCGCCATCGACGATCAACAAATCTGGCAGGCGCGAGAAAGCGGGGTCGGGCTTTTTGCCAGGGGTTTCTGCCTGCTGCTGGGCGGCTTGCCAACGAGTGAGGCGGCGGGTGAGCACCTCCTCCATGCTGGCGAAATCATCTGGTCCCGTGACGCTGCGAATATTGAAATGGCGATAGAGCTTCTTTTGAGGTGTGCCTCGTTCGAATACCACCATGCTGCCTACCGCAGCAGTGCCCTGGGTGTTTGAGATATCGTAGCATTCGATTCGATTGGGAGGCTCTGTCATTCCGAAGGCTTCCTGTAGCTCGGCCAGCGCCTGGGTCTGGCGGTGGCGATCAGCTTCCCATTGCGCTTTGAGCGAGGCCAGGGTTTCAGCAGCGTTCTCGGTTGCCATTTGAACAAGCTCTTGTTGTTGGCCCTGGCGCGGCACCAGGATTTCCAGGCAGTCATCGCCGCGCTTTTGGCTGAGCCATTGGCGGATGATGTGCGCCTCTTCCACCTCTTGCGGCAGCAGCACTTGCTCAGGGACGTTCGGCGTTTGATCGTAGAACTGCTTGATAAACTCTTCCAGAACGTTGCTGTCGCTGCTGGCCTCGGTGCCCTCCAGCAAGAAGTACTCCCTTCCAATCAGTTTCCCGCCGCGAATAAAGAAGACCTGCACGCAGGCTTCCCCATTGGATCTGGCCATGGCGATGACGTCCGAGTCGACATAATCGGATGAGATCACTTTTTGCCGTTCCACCACACTATCGATGGCGCGTATTTGGTCTCGAAGAGCTGCGGCGCGTTCGAAACGCAGCTCTTCTGCTGCCAGGTTCATCTCAGCCTGTAAACGCGATACGATGGGCTCTGTGCGACCCATCAAAAAGTTGCACAAGTCATCGATCATCTGGCGGTATTTCTGCTGGTCGACTGCCCCGATGCAGGGCGCATTGCACAGCTTGATATCGTAGTAAAGGCAGGCGCGTTCGTCTTCGCCAGTGATGGTGCGGTCGCAGGTCAGATAGGGGAAAATCCTTCGCAGCACGTCCAGTGTTTGATGCACAGCCCAGACGCTGGTGTAGGGACCAAAATAGCGCGAACCATCTTGTTGAATCTGCCTGGTGACGGTCACTTTGGGAAATGGCTCTGCCCAATGGACTTTGATGTATGGATAGCGTTTATCATCCTTCAGGCGAACATTGTAATGGGGCCGGTACTTCTTGATCAGGTTCATCTCCAGGATCAAGGCTTCCAATTCGGAGTCGACCACGATCCATTCGATATCCACGATCTTTTTGACCAGTTGCTGTGTTTTCGGAGAGATTTGGGCGCTGGAATGGAAATATGAGCGCACGCGATGGCGCAGGTTGATGGCTTTGCCCACATAGATGACCTTGCCGGCGGCGTTCTTCATCAGGTAACAGCCAGGGCGGGTGGGCAAGGAATCCAATATCGCTGTGAGTTGCGCGGATAGTTCCATCGGGCTGTTATTTTAACATACCTGAAAGCGAAGAGCGATCAATGCTATAATGATTTCCTTAGAGGACAATGAGCTTGAGATGAGCACAATGGCCCTGCACATCCGCACCCACCTATGAATGACCAACAGGTTTCTATGGATCCTTCACTGGAAGTCTACGTGGGGAAGTTGTTGCGCGCGGCCGGTTTGCGCCTGGCAGTCGCTGAGTCTTGCACAGGGGGATTGATTTCTCACAGAATTACCAATGTACCTGGCTCATCGAGCTATTTTTTAGGTGCAGTGGTGGCGTACGACTACAGCGCTAAGGAGCGTCTGCTCAGCGTGCGGCGAGCAACGCTGGAAGCTTACGGGGCGGTCAGTGAAGAGACCGTGCTCGAGATGGCGCGCGGTGTGTGCCTGGCGCTCGGTGCAGACGTGGGTCTTTCGGTGAGCGGAATCGCCGGTCCTGGGGGAGGTACACCCGAGAAACCGGTTGGGTTGACCTGGATCGGTTTACATTCGCCATGGGGTGAGAGGGCGCACAAGTATGTCTGGCTCGGCGACCGGCTGGCCGTGAAGGAGCAATCCTCGGAGCAGGCGCTACAAGTCCTCGTAGAATTTCTAGAATCCGTAGTGCGCTAGGCTGCGCCGGGCAAAGAGCACAGCGCCTCATCGCCCGGCGCTCTCATCCGTCAGCTTCCCAACCTGGCTCGTTCCTGCTCTGCGATTTTGTCTTCCAGCTTGCGGAACAGGGGTTCTGGCTGGTTAAGGGGTTGACCGGGCTTCAATGCGCTGGGTTTCCATTGGCCGGTTGCTTCATTGGGTAGATAGCGCAGCACATTATGGTTGCCCAGGCGGTCTTGCCTGTTTTCGATCACCTGTTTGCCGAACAGGGGACGGTCATATCCCAGATAATGGTGCAGGCGCTCGCAACTGAAGGGCAGGAATGGCGCGAGCAGGGTCTTGAGCGAGTCGATGGCGCGCAGGGCGGTGTAGATTGACCTGGAGGCCGCGGCTTTGTCGCGCTTGATCTCGAACCAGGGGGCTACGGTATCCAGGTAGCGGTTCACCTCGGACGCCAGGCGAATAGCTTCGAACAGGGCTGCCCGCAAACGGATGCCCTCCAGCAACTCGCCCACGGCATCGAACCCGGCCTCGACGGTTGCCAGGATAGCCTTGTCCTCTGGACGCAACTCGCCCGGCTCCGGGACACGCCCGTCCCAGTGCTTGTAGGCGAACGACAGCACGCGATTGGCCAGGTTGCCCCAGGTTGCAACCAATTCATTGTTGTTGCGGGCGACGAATTCCTGCCAATCCCAATCGGTATCTTTGCTCTCTGGCATATTGGTGGTCAGGTAGTAGCGCAGCGGATCTGGATCATATCTGCTCAGAAAGTCCAATCCCCATACCGCCCAATTGCGGCTGCCAGAAATTTTTTGACCTTCCAGGTTCATGAACTGGTTGGCTGGCACATCATACGGCAAGTTAAGCGCCTTTCCGGGCTTGCCATCGAAAAAAATGTTGAATTCCTCGCCTGCACCTTTGAGCTGGGCTGGCCACATGGCGGTGTGGAAGAAGATATTATCCTTGCCGATGAAGTAAAAGGCGCGCGCGTCGGGTTGGCTCCACCACTCCCGCCAGGCGTCGGGTTGGTTGATCACCTGCGCCCATTCGATAGTGGCAGAAAGATAGCCGATGACGGCCTCGAACCAAACATAGATGCACTTGCCCTGCCAGCCATCCACCGGCACCGGAACGCCCCAATCCAGGTCGCGTGTGATGGGGCGCGGGCGCAATCCCTCGCTTTCGATCTGCCCCAGCGATTGAGCAATCACGGTTTCGCGCCAGTAATGCTGTCGCTCACGCAAAAAGGACGCCACGTCGGGCTCCAGCTTGGACAGGTCCAGGTAAAAATGCTCAGTTTCGCGCAGCTCTGGCTGTGAGCTGTCCACTTTGGAGCGAGGATTAATCAACTTCTCCGGTTCCAGCACGTTGCCGCAGCGGTCGCACTGATCAGAACGAGCCCCCTCAAATCCACAGATGTAGCAGGTGCCCTCCACGTAGCGATCGGGAAGAAAGCGCCCGGCGCCAGGAGAATACCACTGGGGTCTGGTCTCTGTGTACAGGTAGCCGTTTTGTTTCAGCGCCAGGAACATGGCTTGCGCCACCTTGAAGTGATTTTCGGTGTGGGTGGTGGTAAACAAGTCGTAACTGATCCCTGCTTTGATGAACAGCTCCAGGAATTGATTGTGGAAGCGCTGGTAAACTTCCTCGACGGGCTTGTTCTCGGCGTCTGCGCGCAGTGTCACCGGCGTGCCATGAGCATCGGTACCCGAAACCATCACCACCCGATTGCCTTTCAGGCGGTGGTAGCGCGCCACGATATCGCCTGGCAGGTGTGAGCCGACGATATTCCCCACATGAATGGGCGCATTGGCGTAAGGCCAGGCGATCGCTACTAAAATCTTGTCGTTTCCCATGGTGTCCTCCTCAGGTATGCTGTCATTTAAAGGCAATGATGACGAATGGTGCGGGCTGGCGGATGCGCAAACAAACGGGCTGCCCGTGGAGAGGACAGCCCGTTGGTTTTCAACTCAAGCAAGCCTGTGGCTACAGACCGCTCCTGCAGGCTGTCCAGACGCGCCCAACCATCCCCATGCGCATCATCATGGAGGTGGCTGCGGAGGTTGTAAAGCGATTGTTGCGGTTCATGCGTCTTTCAGCCTGATCAAGATACTCCGATTCTAAATTCCATGTTCACTTCTGTCAAGTCGATGACGCCCCGTAGCCCAGGCCTTTCGCCAGCCGCTTGCCAGTGCCTCAAAACGTTCCGCTCATTGCGCTCTATAAGTATTCTCGGAGTTGACGGGCGCGGCATGGGTGGCGCAAACGCCGCAGGGCTTTGCCCTCGATTTGGCGTATGCGCTCCCGGGTCAGGCCAAACTTTGCGCCGACTTCTTCCAATGTATAGGGGCTGTTGCCATCCAGTCCAAAGCGCAGGCGCAGGATGCGCGCCTCGCGTGGGGAGAGTGTGGCAAGCACCTCGTTTACCCGCTCGCTCAACATTTTTTGATACACCAATTGAGATGGCCCGGGGTTCAGGCGATCCTCAACGAACATGCCCAGCTCAGTCTCTTCCTCATCACCTACTGGGGTCTCCAAAGACAGGGGGGTAATGGATACCTGGAGCATCCATTCAACCTTCTGAGGGGGCAAATCCAGGGCGTCGGCCAGTTCATCCTGGGTAGGGGGGCGCCCCAGGTTTTGCTCTATATCGTGCGATACCCGGTGTAAGCGCCGGATACGATCAGACATGTGCACCGGCAGGCGGATGGTCCGTCCCTGGTCAGCGATGGCGCGGGTGATCGTCTGGCGTATCCACCAGGTAGCGTAAGTTGAGAAGCGAAATCCACGCCGGTATTCAAACTTCTCGACTGCTTTCATCAGGCCAAGGTTGCCTTCCTGGATCAAGTCCAGGAAGGGCACTCCCCGCCCGATATATCGTTTTGCTACGCTGACCACCAGCCGTGTATTGGCTTTGATGATGTGTTCACGCGCCTGCAGCCCATCCTGGATTTCCTGTTCCAATTGAGATTTCCGCGCAGGCGGCATGTCCCCGTTGGCGTGGGCCAGCTCGGCGTACGCTTGCTTGCCGCGTTCGATGCGCTGCGCCAGAGAAACCTCTTCTTCCAGACTCAGCAAAGGTACCCGGGACATTTCCTTGAGGTAGATATCCACCGAATCGCTGGCATTCACGTGATCCAGATGGTGCGATAGCACGGTTTCTTCAACTTCTAAGCCGGGAGCGTCCAATAAATCTTCTTCGGTATCCAAAACCTGGATGCCTTCGCGCACCAGGTAGGCAACGATTTTACCGGTGTGAACCAGAGCGCGATCATTTTGCTCGTAGATCTCGCGAATATCGTCCAATGTCAGGAAACCCTGGGTATCTGCGCGTTCGACAAGAGCACGTTGGAGTTCAACGTCAGGACGATACTTGCCATTATGTGCCATGCATTCCCTCCTGATGAGCGGGGTGAACCAGTGGCTGCGTATCTTCGGATCTATTCTGGCTCGTCGAGCAGCGATTTGAGCATAGCCAGTCTTGGATCGGTTGGTTCGTCATCGTGGCTGCATTGTGTAATGTTCAGATTCTCACCGCAAATGGGGCAGAGACCCAGACAATCCGGGCGACAGATGGGCTGGATGGGGAACTCGAGCAGCATGTATTCGCGCACCAATGGGCTGAGATCAATATGGGCATCATCTGGCAAGATCAAGCCGCTTTCAGCCATCGATTTGCGCGAAAAAGCGTAGAGTTCGGTAAAATCAACCTCCAGATGCAGGTTGAATTCAGACAGGCAGCGCACACATTCTGAATTGGTCACCGCGCGCAGGCGCGTCTGGACCAGCAACCCTTGCGCTGTGCGCGTTACGCGCACCGTGCCCGCCAGGGTTCGCAAGTCTAAGTCTGGTGATAGGTGGATTTCGGGTAAATCGAATAGAAAATCCCGGCTGTAGCCGACAGATTGGTTGATCAGAAACCCGACATTTAGCCGGAGAGGGTTGCGGAAGTTCGTCACGTTGTAAACGATAAGCAAATTGTAATTGCGATGAGATTATAGCATAATGACCGGCGAGCGTCAAGTTTTACTAAATATCATGAATGTTGTCCGAATTCATGTAAAATTTATTGTAAATGGAGCGGTGATGCCCGAACTTTTGATTGCAACCTCCAACCCAGGCAAATTGTCCGAAATCCAGGCGATTTTAGGAGATCTTCCCTGCCAATTGCTGACACCGGATGCCATAGGTGTTCAGATCGAAGTCGATGAGACAGGCCACAGCTATGCGGAAAACGCAGCATTGAAAGCGCGGGCATTTTGCCAAGCCAGCAACCGAGTGACGCTGGCAGATGATTCTGGGCTAGAAGTGGAGGCGTTGGATGGATTACCGGGCCTGAGATCGGCGCGCTTCTCACCTCTACCCAACGCCAGCGACGCCGACCGGCGCGGGTATCTGTTGTCCTTGCTGAAAGGCAAACCACGTCCCTGGAAAGCTCGTTTTCGTTGTACAATCGCCCTGGCATATCCCGATGGGCGATGTCAATTTGCAGAGGGCGAATGTACCGGCGAGATTATCCCTGAGGAGCGAGGCAGCCATGGATTTGGCTATGATCCAATTTTCCTGCTTCCCGAATTGGGATGCACGATGGCAGAGCTGACTGACCAGCAGAAAAACAGGCTTAGTCACCGCGCCATGGCGCTGCAGGCCGTGCGCCCCTTGCTCGAAGCCTGGCTTGGCGGCTGAGCGGGATGTTTGTATCAACCAATTTTTTCGAGTATCATAGACCTATGCAGCCTCAACTCCGAGCTTTCTCGATTCAGGACTGGCTCACAGTTACCCTGCGCTGGATTTTTCTGTGTGGTACTGTCTGGGCGCTTTCAGGTTCGAGCGATGTATCCATTTCGGTAAAACTCATCCTGTTGGTAGCGATTGCTTATAGCGCTGTGCTGACGGTGTTGGCGGCTTTCCAGCGCCGTATCCATTTGCACACCTGGATAGTGATCTTGTTCGATACACTGATTGCCCAGTCACTGGCGTATTTATCCGCGGGGACAGGCGGCCTCCCCACCTGGATTGGCCTGATGCCGGTGCTGCCGGCAGGCCTGTTCTACTTGCTGCGCGGCGCTCTGCTCGTTGGCCTGTTGAACCTGGGGGTGCAATTTGGCCTGGCCTGGCTGGCCCAGCGAAGCTCAGCCGTGGTCGGGTTCTTGCCCATCGCAGCGCTGCATCTCGGTCTGGCGTTGGTGATCGGCCTGGTTGGGCGTCGGGTGAACAGCATAGCTGAGAAAGCCAGCGACGACCAGCTCAGCCTTCAAAAAAAAGCCCAGCAGCTCGAGCGTGAACGCCGACGTTCGATTTATAAAATGCTCCTGGCTTTGAGCGCTACGCTCAACTATGAACGCGTCCTGGAACAGGCGCTTGATCTGAGCGCTGCGGGTTGGGGTGATGCTACGGATCATCTCCTGGTGAGCGCAGCCTTGATGTATTCTCATGATGCGCTTGGCGCCACGGTCCTGCGCGTGGCGACATCCCGGCGACTCACGCCGGCCGATACGCGCATTGTCTTGCAAGGTTCGTCTGGCTTGATCGGGAAGGCCATCGATGATGGACAACCACAATTAGCTTGGGAAATCGCCAGCGACCCGGAATTGAGCCGAATAGTCGCCCTGCGCGCGTGCCGCGTAGTTTATTGCATCCCATTGCGCATCGGCCTGGATACCTACGGCGTTTTGCTCTTCGCCCACCCCGAGCAGGACTATTTTAGCCAGGATCGCCGCGAATACCTGGATGCGATCGCCAGCCAGGCCATGGTTGCCTTGCAGAATGCCCGCCTGTACCGGGATCTGGAACAGGAAAAAGAGCGCGTCACTGCGATCGAAGAAGACGCCCGCAAGAAGCTTGCCCGGGATTTGCATGATGGTCCCACACAATCAGTTGCCGCCATCGCCATGCGGATAAACCTGGCGCGCAGGATTTTTGAACGGGATGCTGTCATCTCAGCCGAGGAATTGCTCAAGATAGAGGAGCTGGCGCGCCGCACAACCAAAGAAATACGCCACATGTTGTTCACGCTCCGGCCGCTGGTGCTCGAATCGCATGGATTGGTGCCTGCCCTGCAAGCCATGGCTGAAAAAATGAAAGAGACGTATGACCAGAATGTGCTGGTCGAGGCTGATGGCGATTTGATCGCTGATCTTGACCTGGGCAAGCAGGGTGTGATCTTCGCCATCGCCGAAGAGGCGGTCAATAACGCCCGCAAGCACGCCAATGCTGAACTTATCCGCGTGCAATTAAAGCCTGCCGGGCAGGGATTGGCGCTCCTGGAGGTGGAAGATAATGGCGCAGGTTTTGACACTGCAACCATCAACGCTGACTATGAAAACCGCGGCAGCCTTGGAATGATCAACATGCGCGAACGAGCAGAGCTGATCAATGGCTATTTGCAGGTGGAGTCAGCGGTGGGGCGCGGCACACGCGTCAGCCTGGTGATTCCTTTGACAACAGAAGCAGCAGACCGTCTGCGTCGCGGCAGCACCGCTGCCATACCGTGAAGCTGAAGGCTCGCTTACGCCTGGTTTTTGGCTTGATATTGGCAGCGATTTTGGCCTGGCTGCCATTTGAAGATACTCAGGCGACATGGAGTCTGCTCCTTGCCGCGGCGTTGAACGCTGTGCTGGCTGTGTATTGGCTCTCGAAAATGTCCCTTGCTCCGCTTTGGATGCCTGGGTTGGGTGCACTGCTGGGCGCGGCTGTACCATTGATGGCCATAATTCTCATGCTGGTGAAGACCGGTTTACATGGGCATTCTGCTCCTGATTTCACCTGGCAAGATTTTTCATCGGTTCTGCAGAGCGCGCCCGGTTGGTTACTGGGAGGTCTGCTGCTGGGGACAGGAGCCGCTTTGCAACACGCCGCGTCACGAGGGACGCGGCGCTGAGCCTTCAGGTGTTTTTGATTAGACCTTGGATGACGACCGATCATGCCTCTACTCGACGAGATCTATTATCACGAGTATCAACAAAGTGAGCAGGTTCCCGTGGTGCTCATCCACGGAGCTGGCGGTAATCATTTATACTGGCCTGCAGAGGTGCGCCGGTTGGCTGGTTACCGGGTGATAGCATTGGATCTGCCCGGGCATGGAAAATCGACCGGCCGTGGTCAGCAATCCATAGCGGATTATGCCGAGCAGGTTGTGCGATGGATGCGGTCTTTGTTCCTTCCACGGGCAGTCGTTGTCGGTCATTCGATGGGTGGGGCGATAGCTCTCCAGATCGGGTTGGACCATCCTGAGTTGGTCCTGGGCCTGGGCCTGGTGGGAACTTCAGCGCGCTTGAAGGTCTCCCCTAGAATTTTGGAAGAAACCGCTCACAGCACAACCTTTCAGAATGCGATTGATCTGATCATCGAAGGGTCGTTCAGCGCTGCATCCTCTGAACGTTTAAAAGAATTAGCGGCTCAGCGCATGGCGGAGACACGCCAAACCGTGCTGTACGGCGATTTTTTGGCTTGCCAGGAATTCGATCTGACCGATCGCCTGGCTGAGATCCAGAAACCTGCATTGGTTATTTGTGGACAGGATGACCAGATGACACCCCTGCGCTATGTTCAATTCCTGGCAGATCATCTGCCTGAGGCGCGCCTGGAAATCGTCGCCCGCGCGGGGCACATGGTGATGCTGGAGCAGCCCGTGCAGGTCGCTGCTCTGCTGCAAGACTTCCTGTCCTCGTTGACGCGTTGAATCGTCATCTTGCCATATTTTGGCTGCCCTGCTATAATGTTGCGGTAAGCGGGCGGTTAGCTCAGTTGGTTAGAGCATTGCGTTGACATCGCAAAGGTCGTAGGTTCGAGTCCTATACCGCCCACACAATCGATATCGGCCCCACGAAGATCGGGACGAGTAAGTGGATTAACCCCTGACAGGGAGAGAAAAGCTGAGACTGAGACTTTTCTCCTGGTGGTGCCGCTGAAAACCACCCGTGAGTGTGACCCTGAACGGCCCCAGCCGGGCTCACTAAGGGAAACGGATGACCCCGTTATCGGTTCCGAGAGATAGGCTGCCTGAGGCGGCCTGAATCTGGGTGGAACCGCGTGAGCAACCTCTCGCCCCAGCAGGGCAAGAGGTTTTTTGTTTATCGCCACTCTTTTCGGTGGCATGTGTGAGGAGGTTGTGATGGCAGAGAAACAGCAAGAAAAGTACGAGAACTCCTTTCTTTACCGGATACGCCATTCGGCGGCGCATGTCATGGCTCAAGCTGTTCTGGAAATGTTCCCTGACGGCAAATACACCATCGGCCCGCCGGTAGAGGATGGCTTTTATTACGACTTCGAATTGCCGCGCTCTTTGACCCCCGATGACCTGGCGACGATCGAGAAGCGCATGCGCCAGATCATCGCGGGAAACCACCCTTTTCAGAAACAAGTCGTTTCTGCAGAGCAAGCGCGGCAGATCTTTGCCGACCAGCCGTACAAACTGGAGCTGATCGCTGGTCTGGAGCAGGGCGGCTTCGACGAATATGGCAATCCGTTGAAGGAAAAGCCGGAAATTTCCATCTACAAGCACGATAAATTCGTGGACTTGTGCCGCGGGCCGCACGTCGAAAGCACGCGCCAGATCAACCCGGCGGCGGTGAAGCTGATGAGCGTGGCAGGCGCCTATTGGCGCGGCGACGAGAAGAATACCATGCTGCAGCGCATCTACGGAACTGCCTGGGAGACGCCGCAGCAGCTTGAAGAATACTTGTGGCGTCTGGAAGAGGCCAAGAAACGCGATCATCGCAAGCTGGGGAAAGAGCTGGGACTATTCTATTTCTCGGAAGAGGTTGGCCCGGGCTTGCCGCTCTTTACGCCGAAAGGCGAGATGCTGCGTTATCTCATGGAAAGCTATGTGCGCCAGGTGCAGACGCGCTACGGTTACCAGCACGTTTGGACAGGTCACCTGGTGAAGGAGGATCTCTACCGCCGCTCGGGGCATTACGACAACTACAAGGATTCGATGTTCCCACCGATGGTGGATGAGAATGTCACTTTTCGCCTCAAGCCGATGAACTGCCCCAGCCACATGACGCTGTTCAAGGAGATGGGGCGCCATTCGTACCGTGAGTTGCCGCTGCGCTTTGCTGAATTTGCCACGCTGTATCGTTATGAAAAAACCGGTGAGCTGACTGGCCTGACGCGCGTGCGCGCCCTCACCCAGGACGATTGCCACATCTTCTGCACGGAAGAGCAGATCGAGAGCGAGTTCTCCCTGGCGCTGCACCTCATCCAGGAGGTGCTGGCGCGCTACCGCTTTTCGGATTACAAAGTCCGCCTGTCTCTGCGCGGCGAGGGCGGCAAATACGTCCAGGATGACGAAAAATGGAGCAAGGCGGAAGCTGCGCTGCGTGCGGCGCTGGATGCCAGCGGTGTGGATTACTTCGAAGCCACGGGGGAAGCCGCTTTCTACGGTCCTAAGGCCGACTTCATGGCGCGCGATGTGTTAGGGCGCGAGTGGCAACTCTCGACGATCCAGGTTGATTTCATCCAGCCAGCCCGGCTTGGATTGAGCTACATCGGCGAAGATGGGCAGGAGCACACCCCAGTCGTGCTGCACCGCGCCGTGACGGGATCGACGGAACGTTTCCTGGGTGTGGTGATCGAACATTTTGCCGGCGCCTTCCCGGTCTGGCTGGCGCCCGTTCAAGCGGTGCTGATCCCCATCGCCGACCGGCACCTGGAATATGCCCGGCAGGTGGTGGAAATGCTGAAGGCCGAAGGATTGCGCGCCGAGGTGGACGACCGTGGCGAGCGCATGAACGCTAAGATTCGCGATGCCCAGCGGCAGAAGATTCCCTATATGCTGGTGGTGGGCGACAAGGAGATGGAAGAGGGCCAGGTTGCTCTGCGGCTGCGGTCTGGTGAGAATCCAGGCGCCATGCCGGTGTCGGAATTCCTGCGCCGCGCCCGGGCGGATATCGCGGCGGGAGAGTGATCCTTGAGACGCGTCACCCTGTAGCGCTGCCCAGGCTTTCCAGCCCGACCAATGTCGAAGCGGGTTTGCACGAGCAGGACTGACTCGCACGTCAGGGCAGATCCACCAGGACTAAAACCCACCCCCTCCCTCGGGCAAAATATCGCCTATGTAAGAGGATGGGGTGGGTCTTGGCCCTGCATCGCCTGGTTGAAAAGCCTGTCAGGCGGCTCTTTGCGCCAGCAGGCCTTGATGGTTCTAATCCACCCTACCTTACGTTGGCGGGGCACGTCCCTGCCCAGGGCAGCCCTGCCTGAAGGGAGAGCCATAAATGCGCCGGCGAGCTGCTCAAGTTCCGACAATAGTTCGGACAATTCGGATAAAGCTGTCATCGCGAGCGACAGCGAAGCGATGTCCGCGATCATTCAGGGGATTGCCACGCCCCTGCGGGGCTTGCAGTGACCCGGGAAATGGATGTTGACGAACATTTGTCCGGATGTCAGAAGCTGCAGTTGACGATTTTCTTGAAATTTGGTATCATCGCCGGTGCTGGCATCCCGCCAGTTAGATTAATTTTGTCTAAAGAGGAGTGACATATCAGCGCAATAAATTATCGTGTGAATGAAACCATCCGCGTCCCAGAGGTTCGCCTGATTGGGCCCAACGGCGAGAACATTGGGGTGGTCTCTATCCAGGAGGCGCAGCGGGTGGCGCGAGAAGCAGATCTGGATCTGGTCGAGGTTGCCCCAAATTCTGAGCCACCGGTTTGCCGGGTGATGGATTTCGGCAAGTTCATTTATGAACGAGCCAAGAAGGACAGGGAAGCCCGCAAAGCACAAACAAAGATTGAGATCAAAGAGATCCGTCTGCGCCCAAAGACAAACGATCATCATCGAGACCTGAAAGTCAGGGACGCCCGCCGCTGGTTGGAATCCGGCATGAAGGTGAAGGTGCGCATCCGCTTTCGGGGACGCGAGATCAGCTACCCGGAGATTGCCTTGACCGATCTGAAAGAGATTGCCGAGGAACTCTCGGACGTAGCTGTGGTAGAGCAGACGCCTGCCCTGGAAGGTCGCACCATGCTGATGGTGCTGGCGCCGGGCAAGCCTGCGAAGAAGAAGTAGCGCTGAAACTTCTCTTGAAATTGAGCCGCTAAAAAATCCGCGGCTGGCAAGAGCAAGGTGAAATCGCTCTTGTCCCGCGGAATTTTGTGTGAAGTGAAGGAGTTGGACTGTGCCTCGCAAAGCAACAACCGGAAAGTATAAGCTCAAGACCCACAAGGCGACTTCGAAACGATTCCGCCTGACGGGCACAGGCGTGCTGGTACGCACCAAGGGCGGTAAAAGCCACCTGCGGCGCCGCACCTCCAAGCGCACCAAGCGCCTGCTGGATGAAATGATCCCCGTCAAGGGACGCGGGATCGTCAAGCGCGTCCGCGAGCTGGCCCCCTACCTGGACTGAACCAGCCCGGCGTTATCCTATCCACCCCTTAGTTGCAGCCGTTGGGTGTTCGCAACAGGTGAGAGAGCCTCTGCACAGAGTTCGATCTACCGGCGCCCAGGGGTTTGCAGGAGAATAAATTATGGCACGTGTAAAAACAGGACCTTACCGGCGTCAGCATCATAAGAAGGTATTGAAGCTGACCAAGGGCCAATTTGGCACTCGCTCGAAACTTTTCCGGCGCGCCAACGAGGCCATGCTGAAAAGCCTATGGTATGCCTACCGCGACCGGCGCGCTCGCAAGCGCGACTTGCGGCAGTTGTGGATCGCCCGCATCAATGCGGCGGCCCGGCTGAATGGCACCACTTACAGCCGCCTGATCCACAGCATGAAGGATGCCCAGATTGCGATCAATCGCAAGATGCTGGCAGACCTGGCGGTGCGCGATCCCAAGGCTTTTGCTGCGGTGGTCAACCGGGCACAGGCTGGATAATCCAACCAACCCACTGCGCACAAAAACAGGCAAGCAGCGTGGTAACTGCTTGCCTGTTTTCTTTTCATCCGGCTCTCAGCCTGGGCAGCGCTGGGTATAGTATAATGCCCGCGTTTGGAGGTGCTATGTCCGAGCAAAATCCTCGCCAGATCAACCCTTCCACCGGCGGCGTTTTCTATGAGCTGTCCTTGCGCATCAAGCTGATCCTGCGCTTGATGGCTGATCCCCGTGTGAATCCGTTGCTGAAACTTTTGCCCATCGGGTCGCTGGTCTACCTGCTTATTCCAGACCTGTTACCAGGGCCGATTGACGATGCTGCCGTCATCTGGTTGGGGAGCACGCTTTTCGTTGAGCTTTGCCCGCCAGGCATCGTGGCTGAACACATCAGCGCGCTGCGCAGCGTCATCCCCGGTGATTGGCGGGATGCCAGGGACGATGAAAATATCATAGATGGAGAGTTCCGTGAGGATGGGTAATCCCCGTTTATGCTTATGGGTGTTGATCGCGTTTATTGGCCTGTCTGCCTGTACATCTGCTCAAACCACCCCACCCGTTTCAACCATCGCTACGCAAGCGGCGCCAACGGCTGAGCTGACACACACGCAAAGCGCGCCGTCGGTTGCCCCGACCTCAATGCAGGCGCTCCCGACAAGCGCACCTCAGCCCTGGGCTTCACCAACTGCGCCAGCCAGCACACAAACGAGCCCACCGCCTACCGCCGTAGTCGAATTTCCTAACCCGGATGCCTTCGAGTGGCATCAGGTTGCCAACGGCCTGGAGAATCCGATCGGCTTGGCAAATGCTGGCGATGGCTCAGGGCGTTTATTCATCCTGGAGCAAGCGGGACGGATACGCATCCTGCACAATGGCAGCTTGCTGTCCGAGCCCTTCCTGGATATCAGCGACCGTATAAGCTGCTGTGGCGAACGCGGCCTGCTCGGGCTGGCTTTTCACCCCCGCTATGTCGAAAACGGTTATTTCTATGTGAACTACACCGATATAAATGGTAATACAGTGATCGCTCGCTTCCAAGCGGCGAACCCTCAGGATGGGCGCGCAGATCCTTCTAGTGAAATGGCCATATTGAACATCGAGCAGCCCTATCGCAATCACAATGGCGGCGCGGTTGTCTTTGGCCCGGATGGCTATTTGTACCTGGGCCTGGGAGATGGCGGCTCTGCTGGCGATCCGTTGAACGCTGGGCAATCCACCAACACGCTGCTGGGTAAAGTCTTGCGCATCGATGTGGATGCGGCTCAGCCGTATGCCGCGCCTCCGGATAACCCATTCAGTAGTGGCGGCGGCCTGGCGGAGATCTGGGCTTATGGGCTGCGCAATCCGTGGCGGATCTCGTTCGACCGTTTGACGGGCGATCTGTACATCGCCGATGTCGGGCAAAATTCTCTGGAAGAGATCAATTTTCTGCCAGCCGGAAGCCCGGGGGGAGCGAATTTCGGCTGGAATTTCCGCGAGGGTTCACAACCTTATCAGGGCAATCCGCCTGCTGGCCTTGCCATGCTCGATCCGGTCGTTGATTACAACCACACCAAAGGCTGCTCGGTGACGGGCGGCTATGTGTATCGCGGTGCAAACCTGCCGCAGTGGCAGGGGATCTACCTGTATGGCGATTACTGCAGCGGGTTGGTTTGGGGCTTGCTCAATACCCCGCAGGGCTGGCGCAACGCTGAGCTGTTCCGAACGAACTTCAATATCACCTCTTTCGGCGAAGATGAGGCCGGGGAGGTTTACCTGGTGGATTACGGCGGCGGCATCTACCGCCTGTCTGCCAGGCCTTGATTTTCTGCCATGCATAAGCTGCTGCAAAAAACGGGCATATTTTTGCTGCTCCTGGCGGCATCGTGGACGGCAGGCTGCGCGGCGTTGCCGACCAGCTCCGCGCCGGCTGATTTGCTGCACACGCCCGGGAGCGCGCCGTTGCTGCCAGCATTGTCCACCCCGGCATCGCCAGACGTTGTGCAGACCAGCACGGTTGACCTGCCTGCTGTGATGAACGCCGTCACCGTGCAGTCCACCGCGACCGAAACGCCAAGGCCGACTCCCACGCCAGAGCCGGGCGTGCGCTTCGCTGTGATCGGTGATTACGGCCTGGCAGGCCAGGCTGAAGCGGATGTGGCGGCGCTGATCATGAGCTGGCAGCCGGATCTCATCCTGACCACCGGCGACAACAACTACCCGGATGGGGCAGCCAATACCATCGACGCCAATATCGGGCAGTACTTTCACAGCTACATTTCTCCGTACCAGGGCCGTTACGGCGCAGGAGCTGAGAAGAATTTGTTCTTTCCCACCCTGGGCAACCATGACTGGAACACGGCTTCTGCCGCGGCTTACCTGGATTATTTTGCCTTGCCGGGCAACGAGCGTTATTATGATTTCGTCTGGGAGCCGGTGCATTTCTTCGCCGTTGACAGCGATTCGCGCGAGCCGGATGGGGTCGGGCGCAGCTCCGCCCAGGCTGCCTGGCTGCAGGCCGCGCTGGCAGGATCGACCCAGCCCTGGAAGATCGTTTTCATGCACCACCCGGCCTATTCGTCAGGATACCACGGCTCGGTGGACTGGATGCGCTGGCCTTTCACGGAATGGGGAGCAACCGCGGTGCTGGCGGGGCACGACCACACTTATGAGCGGCTGCAAGTCGACGGCATGACCTACTTCGTCAACGGCCTGGGTGGGGGACCGATCTATTCGTTCGGCTCTGTCCTGGAAGGCAGCCAGGTGCGCTACAACGACGACTACGGCGCCATGCTGGTAGATGCCACGCCGCGCAGCATCCGCTTCCAGTTCATCACCCGCGGGGGAACTGTGATCGACGATTACACCATCTCAGCACCTTGATCGAAACAAGCAGCGGTAATCTCCTGCGAGCTCGATTTTCAACACAAAGAACACAAAGACAAGAATCAAGACCACAAAGAAAGCAGCGAAAAAATCTAAGCCGTTATATCTACATGGATGGAATGATTATGAAATGATATTGCAGGTCAGCGAAAAAAAATGCTATAGTCGATTTGAACCTGGTTATCTATTGGTGGGGTAATTGCAGCGATGAAGCGAATTCTCAATTGGGAATAGAATTTTAAGCAACAGTTGTTATCACCTGATGATCCGGCCGGTTTGTGATCCAATTAGGGGTATACGCTATGAAACGAAGAGTTTTGTTCCTCCGCCCAGTCCTTGAAATCATCGCGATTGCAGCCTTTATTCTCCTGATAATCCTGCTCTACCAATTCAGGCCAGGCGGTCGTGCATTATTCAGCCAGGAGGCCACTTCGGTACAAACTGCCTATCCCATCCAGGAGGAAGCCACCCCCCCAACGCCGAACGCTTTGGAAGGCAGCCAACCCTACCCGCCCCCGACCATCACTCCTGCCCCTCCTCCGCTGCCCGCCAGGATCCAGGCGCTCGAAGAGAATCGGTTCGCACTCGGCGATGTCTCCGCCGCAGTGCTGGATCGGGGAATTGTTTGGCTGTTTTCACCGGGAAAAGCCGCGAGCATGCTTCAAGGCATCGGAGGCGTTGCCGCGCTGTACGGCTGGAATTACGATGGCACGAAGCTGCTGTACGAAAAGGGTTCCTATTCAACAGGCTAACCGATGGAGGCGACTCGGGGCTTCATATCGTAAATATCCAGACAAACCAGATGGATCGAATTCAAAACCAGCCCCGATTAATGACGTCGGATTTGTCACGCTCTCCGAGATCGAATGCTCTGGTTTTAGCCAGGGTCCGGAGCTGTTCACCATGGAAGAGGGGCAAGAACCGATCTTTATAGGAAGGGGAAGCAGACCAATCTGGCATCCGGACGGAAGGACGATATTTTACACTGATGAGAGCGGGATCGTTCAAAGCTTCGATACCGGATTCAAAGTGTTCGATTATGCAGTTAAGGGGAATATCAGCAGCCGCCCGGTACGTTTTCAGCCGGCGATCAATTTTCGATGGGATAGTAGCCAATGAAAAAGTAAATGCGCCATTCGTGGATTAATTCCTTGACAATCGCCGGAAAGCCGTGATAATATTGCTTCGTTAATCTAATTCTAAGGAAAGGACAGGCGTTTAATGGCAAACACCAACTACGCAATGATCGGTCGACGCATCGCTGCCAGCAGCGGTTTCGTGTCGATTCCTTCGCGGAGTGCGCCTGTTGACCTCTAGGTCAGTTACCTAGAACTCAAAGCCACGGGTGTGCTCCTGCCCCGTGGCTCTTTTTTTTTATTCTGGTCGAAATTGAGGCCACGGGACAGCCCCGTGGCCTTTTATTTTTCGGACTTGCGCAGTTGGTGGGTAGGTGGGGGTGGGTTTTGGGGGGGGGGGGGGCCCAAACAACCCCCCCCCCCCCCCC
>JAJUJL010000064.1 GCA_029265355.1 Chloroflexota bacterium
GGAGAGCAGCGCCGCCTGCAAGGCAATCTCGTCTGTCAGAGCTGCAAGCTTACCGCGATACAACATCCCCATGGCTTGCAGGGCTGCCTCCTTGCCCCGCTGCAGGCTGAGCCGTTTGAAGACCTCGAACATGCAGATCGTCGGCACCACCAGGTTGGCTTCATCGGTAATGGCAGGAGCGAAAAAGTCGGCGTTGCTGCCATCGGCAAAGTATTCCAACCAGCCGCTCGAATCCACCACATTCATACGCGATCCTCCTCGTCGCGCTCCACCGTGGTGTCAATGCCGGGGAACATACCACGGGCTTGCTCGATTGGGGGCGCAAACACCAGGCGCAGGGTATTCTCGAAGGGAATAAACACCACCTTGTAGCCAGGTTTGATGTTATATCGCTCCCGGATATTGCGAGGGATGACTACCTGAAACTTCGAGGTAATTGTGGATGCTTCCATATCTTACTACTCCATATCGAAAGGTATTCGTAATACGATTATATCATATAGGCCAACCATATCCAATAGTCTTTCATATGTATAGAAAGTGCAAATAAAGTAATCGGTTATTTGCACTTTAATGACTTTGGGGCACATTTGCGGCAGGGACCTATGTCCCTTGCATAGGGGACATAGGTCTCGTCTTGCCCAAAAACGCTTGACAAATCGGATTTCGCTGGTATTATTTGTGTAACGATTACCAACGCGCTGCACTCAGCGCCACATATCAGTGATACAGAAACCATACGTTGGCAGGTCAAATTTCCCCCTGGATGTGTGGTTTCTTTTTTTTAACTTTGCCTAGCGGCAATCGGTTCTCCCACTTAAACGTTGGTCGGTGAGCCAGAATGCACGTTCGAAGGAGAGCCGATACAAAACGATTTGACAAGGAAAAGGAGGTACCCCGCAAAGATTTTTCCCCGTTATCCCATCCCCAGCCGCACTTTCGCCGGGCGGTTGGGCAGCGCGCTGAAGTTACGGCTGATTTTTAGCCGCTGGGTCGCTCAACTGCAGCGTGGGCCTCACTCAAGCGATCGACCTGCGATCTTTGCAGGCTCTCCCCTAAGAGGGGAGTTGCAACTTAAGGCGCAAGCGATGCTCTTTATCGCCGCTGGCAGTTGTCTTACCGAGGTTGGCGAAGCAGAAAGCTGTAATAGGAAACTATGGGAAAAGCGTTACCCAGCCGATCATCGGTAATTTTGGATTTGTGGAGGTGCATGATGAGCAAAAACAGCCCAGGCAGTCTGGGCTACCAGATGATGAAAGCCCTGCAGGGCATCTTTCAACCTGGCGCCAGCCGGCACACAGCCAAGCGGCGCCATCGGGATGCAGAGCTGATCACCGGCATCAGCACCATGCGCTGCATGTCGGCGGATGTGCACCAGTTTGCGCGATTTATCCGCGTCCACTATCCCGAGGTGAAACATCTCTCCGAGGTCAAGCAAGAGATGGCATTGGCTTATATCCAAGAGCTGGAACAGCGAGAGCGTTCCGGTGGAAGGATTGCCCGCGTTTGCGCCTCGCTGCGTAAGCTGGATGTCGCCTGCCGTATAACCGGTATCTTTTCACAGGAAGCTCCACCGCTGTTGCCCCACAAAAGTCAGGGTGGACCCGGCGGTTTCCATTCGAAACCGAAACCTATCCCCTACACCGAAGAGGAAGCCCAGGCGATCATTGCGCACATTGCTCCGCAGGACCCCATCGTCGCCCGACTGCTCCGGGTGATGTGGGCCGGCGGGCTGCGCATCAGCGAAGCCACCTGGCTGCGCGTCCAGGATATCGACCTGGCGAATGGGATGATCTCCCTGAACCCAGAAGGGAACAAGAACCGCACCAAGGGCGGCAAGCCACGCAAGTTCCCTTACTCGCCCAAGGCTCACGAATTCATGACCGCACTCAAGCACTCGCCCGACATACAGCCAACGGGTCACCTGTTCGCCGACCGGCTGGGGTTGCCAAATCGGGCGCGAAAGTTGGTGCGCGATGCCTGCGATGAATTAGGCATCCATAAACTGGCCAGCCATGGCTATCGCAAGACGTTCAGTGTGGAAGAATACCATCGGGCGAGATCGCGGGGAGCCGATGACCGCCAGGCATTGCTGGAAACATCGCTCAAGCTGGGGCACAACCGGATCGATGTGACCCGCCAGAGCTATGTCTCGTCAGTGGAGCGAGCGAAGTGAGCCATGCGATATGATGAGTGATGAGATAACCACTTTATCATCCTTTCAATTCGTGATCGGGGGCGATCTGGCGACTGTCCGCAGCGCGCTGATCAAAAGCATGCTGATGAATTCCATCCCCTACTCGCAAGGTGAAAACAGCGCGTTATCTTCGCACTGTGATCCAGCCGATGTAATTCAGCTCTACTCGCCTCGCTGGCTGCTGATTGGACGCATCGAATTGGATCGAGTCGATCACAGCCAGGTTTTGTTGCGTTTCTGCCTGCCGGCGTATCCAACCGAAGCGGAGATCGAATTTCACGAAAGAGCCATCCGGGACGCGCTCCCACCGCCGGCTGCGGTCATCCGCATCATGGACGCCGAAGGCGACCGGGTCAGGGCATTGGCTTTTTAGGGCGCTATCTGCACCAGTTTCGCATCCAATGCCTGCAGGAAATCCAGTCCGTGCTGCAAAGCAGCCTGGGGTTGATCCCCGTGTATGGGCTAACGATTGAGAGAATAAGCGTAGTTGAGCCAACATTTGCAGGATCTGATCCTGACCCACAATACAGTGATGATCGGGATATCCCGCGGGATCTCCCGCGGGATAATCTGGTCTTGCGAGACGACCAGCAGGAGTTGGTGCGCTTGTGGCAGTCCGGTCAGACTGCCAAAGAGATCGCCCTGCGCACCTCCAAAACGGAAAAGACGGTGCTGAACCAGCTCACCTTACTGCGCAAGTCGCTTGGTGAAGAGCAGGTGCCGCGACACAGGTGAGAAAAGGGATAAAGCGGGATAATCTGGGA
>JAJUJL010000050.1 GCA_029265355.1 Chloroflexota bacterium
GCGCCGACCGGGCCGACCATGATGGCGTCCACGCCCAGCTCAGCGGCAGCTTTCTCGACGCCGGCTTTGATCTGCGGGGCGAACTCGTTGGAGACATCGTGGTAGGAAACGCGAATGACCAACTGCGCGCCGCTGGCGACGCGTTCGGCGATGGCTGGGCTGAGGGTAAAGCCAGTTTGGGGCGCTTCAGTGGGCGCTTCGGTTGCTTGCGGCGCGGCAGTCGGGGCCTCGGTCGTCACGGGTTCCTGCGGGGCGGGGGTGGTTGGCGTGGCGCAGGAAGTGAGCAGGAGCGAGGCTGCCACCAGGATCGCCAGCAAGTGCAGAACGAATTTCGAGTTGCGTTGCATCTTTCTTCCTCCAATGTGTAGGTTTTGAATCGAATTGCCTGGGGCAGGCCTGGCGAATGGAGGGAGTTTGTCGAGAAATTGTGGTTATAATGGGATAGAAACCCATTTTGCAGGGGGTTTCAGGTTGGAGCGGGTTTCCAGGACTCGCTCCAGCCGCTTTCTCAACCACACTTCCTAATCGCCGATCCAGCCCGGAAGATGGGAAACTCTTGGATATCCGCGGCGCTTCACCTCCTCAATAGTTACCAACGTATTGTAGATGTCAGCCGGTGCGCCGGCTGTGTGTCCACTTGTCGATGCCGACTGCCAGGATGATCACGAAACCGATGATGGTCGTCTGCCAGAACGGGGAGATGCCCAGCAGCACCAGTCCATTGCGCAGCACACCGATGATGAACACGCCGATCAAAGTGCCGAGCATGGTGCCTTCGCCGCCCGCCAGCGACGCGCCGCCGATGATCGTGGCTGCGATCACGTCCAGCTCCAGGCCAAGCCCGGTGCGCCCGGCCTGGCCGCTCGGTAGAAATGCCAGGGACAGGATGCCAGACAAGCCTGCCAGGACACCCATGAGCATGAAAGCCATGATTTTGACCCAGCGCGTGCGAATGCCTGAAACGCGGGCCGCTTTTTCATTGCCGCCGACCGCGTAAACCTGGAAACCGAAGACTGTGCGGGAGAGCAGGACCGACCCAATCAACAGCACGATGACGAAGAACACCAACTGCATCGGGATCACGCCGAATAGCTGTCCCTGGCCCAAGAAGTAGAACTGCTCGATCACCTGCGGGCTGACGCCAAACGATTCGTTGATGGTGACGGGCTGTCCATCGGTGATCAGCAGGGCAATCCCCCGCACCGCGCTCAACATGCCCAGGGTGGTGATGAACGAGGGGAGCTGCCCATAGGTGGACAGCCACCCGCTGACGAATCCGATCGCCGCGCCCAGCAGTAAGCCGAGCAGGATGGCCAGCCACAAGTTGTACTGCTGCAGGAGCAGGATGCCCACGCCCAGCCCAACCAGGGCGTAGACCGAACCAACCGAGAGATCGACTTCTTTGGAGATCAAGACAAAGGTCATGCCCACCGCCATGATGCCGAGCAGCGAAACCTGCCGGCCAACGTTGAGCAAGTTCCTCACGGTCAGGAAGGTCGGTGTGGTGAACGCCAGGAACACACACATGACCACCAAGGCGATGAAGACGCCGGTTTCGCGGGCAGAAAAAAAACGGCGCAGCCGGCTGGGCGACAAAGAGGCAGGGGCTGCGTTGATCTCGCTCTGGGTCGTCTGTGAACTGGGTGTACTCAAAGGTGACTCCTGGGGTGAGATGAAGGCCTCCGAAAACGTTTGCTCGACGAGTGGCGTCTAGTCGCTGGAGGTCTTGAATTCCATGGTGTTGCTGACCAAACCGCGGCGGTGGCCGCGCTGAACAATTGCCGACAGGCGGAAGGTGCTGCCTCGCAGCCAGATGTTGGAGAGTTCGATGGGGCTGCCGTTCTGCAGATAGAGAAGCTGTTCCATGTACATGACTGGATCGCAGGGGTTGATTTCGAGCATGGCGGCGACATGTTCATCGGCAGATTGGGCCTGGAAAGTGCGCTGACCCCAGCCGAGGGCCAGTTTGTAGCGACCCTCCAGCGTCTCGAACAGGCGGCGCTGTGTGAAATCGACGGTCTCGATGCCCGGGCAGTCTGTCACAGCGATATAGTTGATCAGGTAAACAACCGGCTGGGCGCCGACGGTGCGCACCCGTTCCAGAAACAAGACGGGCTGCCCAGGGGAGATCGAGAGCAAAGAGGCGACGCGCTGTGGGGGTTGGATGAGCTCCTGGCGGTGAACGCGGGTTTGGAAGGGGATCTTCTTTTCCAGCAGGGCTTCCGAAAAGGCGATCAATTCTTCGGCCAGGGGCTGCTCGATGACGGTCGATTCAACGAAGGTGCCTCTGCCATGGATGGAAACCAGCAAGCCTTCGGAGATCAGTTGGGTGATGGCTTTGCGCAATGTGCCGCGGCTGACGCCCAGTTGGGCCGCCAGTTCGGGCTCCGAGGGCAGGCGATAGTGCTCTGGCCAGAAGCCGGATGAGATCTGCTGGCGTATCCAGGCGATGATCTGCTGGTAGATGAGCTTGGGTCCAGAGCGTTCGATGGCGGGCACGGGCGACCTGTGTGTGGGATCAGGCGGGTTAGTTGTATACAGATGAGTATAGATGTCTATAGATGTCTATTCTATTGTACAGAAAATCACGTTCGTTGTCAAGCATATTTATCAAGGTTGACCAACCATGGACGGCGGGGGCGCAGCGTCGGAAGCATTAAAGATTTATCACAAATATTAATCCTTTCTGATACTTTTCTCAGCAAGGATATCGTTGTAGAATATTAAGAACGCACTTGGGTCTTACAGGTATCTGGCACTGATTTTATTGGTAGATCAGTGGGCAGGTGCCTGTTTTTTTTCTCTCTTGGAGGCTGGTCTCTGGTGTTGCAAGGAGCGCTGCAGCGACGCAGCAGCTCTGGACCTGTTTTTGAGAAGGAGGTGCCAGGCAAAGACAATGAATTTCTGTTCAGCTCACTTTTCAACCGGTCTTTACCAAACCAGGAGAAAGCAACCATGTCAGAAATACCCAAAGAAACCCTTCTGTCGATCTATGAAACGATGGTCAAAATCCGCGTCTTCGAGTCGCGCGTCAGCGAGCTGTTTGCCCAAGGCAAGCTGCCCGGCTTCATTCACCTGTACATCGGCGAAGAGGCGGTCGCAACGGGGGTGTGCGCCCATCTCAATCCCGGCGACTACATCACCAGCACGCACCGCGGCCACGGTCACCTGATCGCTAAGGGCGGCGACTTGAAGCTGATGATGGCGGAGCTGTATGGCAAGCGCACCGGCTACTGCAAAGGCAAGGGCGGCTCGATGCACATTGCCGATGTCGATTTGGGCATCCTGGGCGCCAATGGCATTGTCGGCGGCGGCCCTCCAATTGCCACCGGCGCAGGCTTCGCCTTGAAATACCAGGGCAAGGACAATGTGGCGGTGTGCTTCTTCGGCGATGGCGCTTCCAACCAGGGCACCACGCACGAAGGGATGAACATGGCCGCCATCTGGAAGCTGCCGGTGGTTTTCGTGTGCGAGAACAACTTCTACGGCATCTCGCTCTCCCAGGAACGTCACCAGTCCATCTCGGACATCGCCGACCGAGCGGCGGCGTACGATATGCCGGGCGTGGTGGTGGACGGCAACGATGTCACAGCGGTGTACGAGGCCGCTGCCGAAGCGATCAAACGCGCCCGCGCCGGTCACGGCCCGAGCCTGATCGAGTGCAAGACGTACCGTTATCGCGGCCACTTCGAAGGCGACCCCACCGTTTATCGCAGCAAAGAAGAGCTGGAAGCCTGGATGAAGAAGGACCCCATCCCGCGCTTCGAGACCAATCTCAAGAAGATGGGACTGCTGGACGATGCCAGGATCATGGCCATCCACAAAGAGATGGAAGACCGGGTGGATGAGGCCATTCGCTTCGCTGAAGAGAGCCCGTGGCCCGATCCATCCGAGCTGTTGGAAGATATTTACACCGGACCCGCGGTCGTGGTGTAGCAAAGGAGCCAGCCATGAGAAAGCTAACCTATGCCGGGGCTTTGAATGAAGCGCTACGACTGGAAATGCAGCGCGATCCCACGATCTTTGTCGCTGGTGAAGATGTCGGCACCTACGGCGGCATTTTCGGCGTGACCAACGGGCTGCTGGCCGAATTCGGCCCCAAGCGCGTGGTGGATACGCCGATCACGGAAAGCGCCATCATTGGCATGGCGACCGGCGCAGCGGCTGCCGGGCTGCGCCCGGTGGTGGAGCTGATGTTTATTGACTTCATCGGCGTTTCACTGGACCAGCTCTTCAACCAGGCAGCCAAGATGAAGTACATGTTCGGGGGCAAGGCCACGCTGCCGCTGGTGCTGCGCACCGAGTGCGGGGCGGGCATGAGCGCTGCGGCGCAGCACTCTCAGTGCCTGGAATCGTGGTTCATGCATGTACCGGGATTGAAGGTGGTGCTGCCCAGCACACCTTACGACGCCAAGGGCTTGCTGATCAGCAGCATTCGCGACAACAACCCGATCGTGTTCATCGAGCACAAGATGCTGTATGGCACGGAGGGTGAAGTGCCGGAAGGCGAGTACACCATCCCGCTGGGCAAGGCAGACATTAAGCGGGCGGGCACGGATGTGACCGTGGTGGCGACGCTGGCGATGGTGCCCAAGGCGCTGGCGGTGGCTGAGGAGCTATCCAAAGAAGGCATCAGCGTGGAAGTGATCGACCCGCGCACGCTGACCCCGCTGGATGAGGAGACGATCCTGGAGTCGGTGAAGAAGACGCACCGCCTGGTGATCGTGACCGAGGAAGTGGGGCACGCCGGCAGCAGCGCCGAGATCGCGGCGCGGGTGGCGGAGAAGGCGTTCGACTACCTGGACGCCGGCATCCGCCGCGTGACGGCCCCGTTCTCGCCGGTGCCATTCAGCCCGGCGCTGGAATCCCACTTCATTCCCAGCGAGGCCAAGATCATGGATGCGGTGCGCGCGGTGCTGGGCGCGCCCGAGACGGCCTGAGCCTGTCGGTAACACAGCGCAGAGGGGCGGGGATCTTCCCGCCCCTCTGGAGGCGCATCCAGACCCCCTTTCCCAATGTGGTAGGGGGCAACGACGAAGCAACATTAACTTTAGAAAATCTATTGGAGGCGCATAGTGACCAGCATCGGGATCATCGCCAACCCGGCATCCGGCAAGGACATCCGCCGGCTGATTGCCCACGGCTCGGTGTTCGACAACCAGGAAAAAGTCTCCATCGTGCGCCGGGTGATGCTGGGATTGGAATCGGTGGGGGTGGAAAAGGTGATCTTTATGCCCGATTATTTTGGCATCGGGCGACGAGCGGTGGAGGGCATTCAAACCCAACTGGCAGTGGAAACCCTGCCCATCAAGATGGAAGCCAGCCAGGAAGATTCCACCCTGGCGGCGCGGTTGATGCGCGAAGCCGGCGTGGGCGCCATCGTCACCCTGGGCGGCGACGGCACCAACCGGGCGGTGGCGAAAGAGATTGGCGATGTGCCCTTGATGCCCATCTCCACCGGAACCAACAATGTTTTCCCGCAAATGATCGAGGGTACCGTGGTCGGGCTGGCGGCCGGCATCGTGGCGCGCCGCCTGCTGCCCCTGGAGCAAACCACCACCCGCCAGTTGCGCCTGGAAGTGTGGCGCGGCGAGGAGCTGATTGACATCGCCCTGGTGGATGTGGTGGTCAATGTGGAAGCCTTCATCGGTTCGCGGGCGGTGTGGGATATGTCCAAGGTGCGCGAGGTGGTGCTGACCCGCGCCTCGCCCAGCAACATCGGTTTGTCGTCCATCGGCGGCGGGCTGTACTGCGCCCGGCTGGACCGCAAGCATGGCGTGTACCTGCGGTTGAACGAGGGACATGGCCCATTGGAGCTGACCGCGCCGATCGCCCCGGGTTTGGTGGAGACGATGCACATCGCTGACTACCGACTGTTGCCGGTTGGGGCGCAGGTGCCCGTGCAGTTCACTCCCTCGATCCTGGCGCTGGATGGCGAGCGCGAGGTGGTGGTGGAGCAGGAGCAGGCGGTCGTCGTGCGCCTGACCGAAAACGGTCCGCTGCTGATCGACCTGCACCGCACCTTGGAGCTGGCTGCCCAGAAGGGTCTGATGGTGAAGACCGAGCTGCCGCCCCTGGCGGAGGGCGCCTGCCTGCTGCACGCCCTGGGGCTGTGCAGCGACCCGCAGGAAGATTGCCGTTAGGAGGCGAAGATGGAAGCACGAGCGCAGAACTTGCGGCGTTTCATACTGGAGTTCGGCATGGGACTGGACCAGCACGGGCAGAACCCCACCAGCGCAGCTTGCAAGGCGGTCAAGGACGCTGTGGCGCGGAGCTGCCTGGCGGGACTCATCGAAATCGCCCGCCTGCAGGATGTCAACGATATGCTGGTCGAGATGCACATTGCCTGCCCCTTCCCGGAGCTTGTCGATCGCCAGGCGGTGCTGGAGGCGTTGCCGTTTGGCAAGAAGACCCTGCACCTGGAAAGCGGCGGCATGATTGCGCATGGCCTGTTTCAGCCGGAGCTGGGCGACCGCACCGATGAGACGCTGATCGCCAACGCCGCCATCACGGTGTGGGTGGACGTGGACAAGATGCTGGCAGCCTGGGCTGCTGAGCGCGGCGCGGAAAAAAGTGTTGAGAAAATAGGATAACCGCAAAGGCGCAAGGCGCGCAAATCAGCCTGGCGATCTGTGCGCCTGCGCGGTTAATTTTTTTGGGCAATTTCAGGAGAACTGCATGGCAACCAAAATCATCATGCCAAAACTGGGAATGGCGATGAAAGAGGGCATGCTGGCGAAGTGGGCTGTGCCCGATGGCGCCAGGGTGGCGGTGGATGACACCATCGCCGTCATCGTCACCAAAAAAATCACCTACGAACTCAAAGCGCCAGCAGCGGGTATCCTGCACCAGCGCGTGAAAGCCAAGGAGAACCGCCCGGTGGGGGCGGTGATTGGCTACATCGCCGAGCCAGGCGAAGCGTTGCCGCTGGGCGAGGAGGCGGGTGTGCCAGCCGAGCCGATGGCGGTGACGGCGGCGCCGGCGACCCCCGCTGCTGCGACCGCTGCTGCACCCGCTGCTGCGACCGCTGCTGCGACCGCTGCTGCACCCGCTGCTGCGACCGCTGCTGCACCCGCACCGGCGACAGCCCAAGCGGCTGCGGGCGGTTTTGTGCTTGCCAGCCCATCCGCCCGGCGCATGGCGCGCGAGGCGGGGCTGGAATTGTCCTGGATCGCCGGCAGTGGACCGGAGGGGCGGGTGACGGAGAAGGACGTCGCCGAGCACCTGAAGAAACTGGAGCAGGCGCTGGTCACCCCGGCGGCGCGCAAGCTGGCGGAGGTGCACAAGATCAACCTGCTGGCGCTGACCGGCAGCGGTGCGGGTGGGCGCATCGTGGAAGAGGATGTGCTGCGCGCAGCGGGCCTGGCGCCGGCGGCGCCGGTTGCACCCCCCACGCCTGAAGCGGCTGCGCCAGCGCAGGCTGAACCTGGCGCTGCCCTGCCGGGAATACCCATGATGGGCATGCGCCAGATGATCGCTGAGAACATGCTGAGCAGCCTGCAGCAGATGGCGCAGGTGACCATCACCACCGAAGTGGACGTGACTGAGCTGGTGGAGCTGCGCGAGAGGTTGAAGCGCGATTTCGATTTGAGTTACAACGACCTGATCGTCCAGGCGACGGCGGCGGCGCTCAAGCGCCACCCCCGGCTGAACGCCTCGCTGGTGGGCGAGACCATCCTGCTGCACCGCGATATCCACATCGGGGTGGGCGTGGCGCTGGATGAGGGCTTGATCGTGCCGGTGCTGCGGCATGCAGACCAGCTCGACCTGCGGCAGATCAGCGAGCGCACGCGCGACCTGGCGGCCCGGGCGCGGCGCGATGCACTGGAGATCGACGAGGTTTCGGGTGGTACGTTCACCATCACCAACCTGGGCGCGTACGGCGTCGACGCTTTCACGCCGATCATCAACCCACCGGAGGTCGCCATACTGGGCGTGGGGCGCATCGTGGAGAAGGTGGTCATCCACCGCGGCGAGATTGCCCGGCGCTTCATGATGGTGCTGAGCCTGACCTTCGACCACCGCCTGGTGGATGGCGCGCCAGCGGCGGCGTTCCTGCAAACGCTGGCGGATGTGCTCTCGCACCCGTATTTGATGCAGCAGAAATAGCGGGAGATGGTGTCAGCCAGCGCCGGGTTGGCAACGACAGGGAATGTCACTGCGAGAGAAGCGTGGCAGTCTCCCGGCCTGCCAGGAGATGGCTTCGTCGGGCAAAGAACGCCCTGCTCGCAATGACGGTTTAGATCAAAGGAGCAAGGTGCATGGCGCATGTGATCGTGATCGGTGGTGGACCGGGCGGCATGGCGGCGGCGATTCGCGCCGCCCAGCTTGGCGCCCAGGTCAGCTTGATCGAAAAGCATTTGATCGGCGGCAACTGTGTCAACTACAACTGCATCCCCCTCACCTCGCTGCTGGCGGCCGCCGAACGCCTGCAGCAGGTGCGACGCGCTGCAGAATTGGGCGTCGAAACCAGCGCGGCGCGGCTGAACCTGGCGAAGACCCAGGCGCGCCTGGCGGGCATGCTGGAAGAACTGCGCACGGGCAATGCCGGTTTGCTGTCCTCCTTCGGCGTGCAGGTCTTGGAAGGCGAAGCTCGCCTGGCGGGGGGCAAGCGCGTCGAGGTGGGTGGGCGCATTCTGCAGGGCGAGGCCGTCATCCTGGCGACGGGGGCGCGCAGCCTGCCGCCGCCCCTCGAAACCGAGCGCTTGCTCACCAACCGCCAGGCGGTCTCGCTGAGCGAGCTGCCCGAGCGGCTGCTGGTGTGGGGCGGCGGGCACATCGAGGTGGAGTTTGCCCAGTTATTCGCCATGCTCGGTGTGCAGGTGACGCTGGCGACAGAAGCGCACCTGCTGCTGCCGAACGAAGACTACGAGGTGGGGCAGCGCTTGCAGAGTATCCTGGCGGAGCAGGGAGTGAGCGTGCTGACCGGCGCACAGATCGCTCAACTGCAGGATGAGGCCAATGGTGTGACGGCGACCATCCGGCAGCGCAAGGGCGAGACGAAGGTGAGCGCCGATCGCCTGCTGTGGGCGAAGCAGGCGCCAGCGGTGGAGGGGCTGGGATTGGAGCAGGCTGGTGTGGCGCTGAAGGACGGCGCGGTGCAGGTGGACGCCCGCTGCCAGACCAGCGCGCCCGGCATCTACGCAGTGGGCGACCTGACGGGCGAGCCGATGTACTCGTATGTCGCCACAGCGCAGGGCACCGCTGCAGCGGAAAACGCGCTGGGCGGCAACCGCCGCCTGTCGTACAAAGCTCTGCCGCGCGTGGTTTACACACTGCCAGAAGCCGCTTGCGTGGGGCTGAGCGAGGAGCAGGCCGAAGACCAGGGCTACGATGTGCAGGTGGTCAACCTGTCGCTGGAGATGAACCCGCGCGCCATGTCGCTGGATGAGGCCGTGGGCGGCGTCAAGGTGGTCTTCGAGCGCAAGCTGGGTAAGCTGCTGGGCGTGCACATCGTTGGCCACCGCGCCACCGAGCTGATCGGCGAGGCAGCCCTGGCGATACAGCTCGAGGCGCTGGCAGAGGACTTCGCCTGGGCGCTGCGCGGCCACCCGACCCTTTCGGAGAGCCTGGTGGAGGCTGGGCGAGCCTTCTTTGGACAGGCGCTGTACCTGCCGAAATGGTAACCCAGACGTTGGAGGTGATACGCGCCGGGCTGGTTCCTTACCGCCTGGGGCTGGCGTGGATGCGCAGCCGCCACCTGGCGCGCCGGGATGGCGCGGTGGACGACTGCCTGCTGCTCATGCAGCATCCCCCGGTGATCACGCTGGGCATGAGCGGGGGGAGGGAGGATGTGCTGCTTGCGGAGCAGGCCCTGGCGCAGCAGGGCATCGAATGCGTGGAGACCGAGCGCGGCGGGCGCGCCACGCTGCACGCCCCCGGGCAGTTGCTGGCTTACCCGGTGATGTGGCTGGGCGAGAGCGACCTGCACGCTTACCTGTGGAAGCTGGAGGAGGCATTGCTGCAAACGCTGGCTGGCTGGGGCATTGCGGCGGAGCGCAGCGAAACGCACCCGGGTGTGTGGGTGCAGGGGCGCAAAATAGCCGCCCTGGGACTGGCGGTGCGCGACGGCGTCGTTTTTCACGGCGCGGCGCTGAATGTGAACACCGACCTGGCGCTCTACCGCTACATCAACCCCTGTGGGTTGTCGGCCGGGCAGGTGACCTCGATGCAGGCCGAGCTGGGCGTGCGCCTGGTTTTCGAACAGGTCGAGGCGGCGTTCATCGAGGCGTTTTGCCGGGTGTTCGAGCGCCGTGCGGTTGCCCGGGCTGAGCCCGTGGCGCAAGCGCTGCTGGTTTCGTAGGGCAGGAGGCGGCGTGTGGCGGTGTGTATTCGTAGGGGTCGAGCATTTGCCAGGGGCCTGCCGGCGTGGGGGCGGGCAAAGCATCCGGCCGGTGGATGTCCTGGCAGCAGCGGGCGGATCATGCCGGATGCTTTGCCCCTACATGGAGGCGGCGGCGAAAAGGTATACAATCATTTGCAGGGAGCACGATGCAAATGGCGACTGACATTAAGAACACTACGCTACCCAAGATTCCCATTGGCGGTTGGGTCGCTGCGCAGCTCGAAGCCTGCGTGCGCTGCGGTATCTGCGCTGGGGCGTGTCCGTTCTACGCTGTGCTGGGCACACCGCAGGTTTCACCGGTGTGGAAGCTGGAGCTGCTGCAGCGCCTGTATCGCCAGCGGCACAGCCTGGTCGGGCGCATTGCCGCGGCGTTAGGGCTGGAAAAACGCCTCACCGCTGCTGACCTGGCAGCCTGGCAGGAATACAACTTCGCTGCCTGCTCCACCTGCAACCGCTGCTCGATGGCCTGCCCGATGGGCATCGCCGTGGGACAGCTTTTGCACCAGGTGCGCGACATCTTGGCGGAGCAGGGGGCTGCGCCGGAGAACCTGCTGAAGATGAAAGCCAGCGTGCAGGCGGAGAAAAATGTGTTCGGCTACCCGGCATACGAGCGCGCCGGCTGGGTGGAGTACATGGACGCCGCTCCGCCCGACCTGTATATGCGCTCGCAGGCGGAGATTGTCTATTTCGTGGGCTGCGTGACATCCTTTGCCCCACGCACGCAGCGCATCGCCGAGGCGTTTGTGCAACTGCTGGAGGCTGCCGGAGTCAACTTCACCCTGTTGGGCGAAGGTGAAGCCTGCTGCGGTTTCCCGCTGCGCTCAGCGGGGATGTTGGCCGAGGCGCAGGCGTTGATCCAGGCGAATGCGGCGGCGGTGCAGGCGGCAGGAGCGCGCACGGTGGTCTTCACCTGCCCGGCCTGCCGGTTGATGTGGCTGGAGGAGTACGCCCGACTGCTGCCCGGGGTGCGCCTGCTGCACGCCAGCGAACTGCTGGAGGAGCTGATCGCTGAGGGGCGTATCCAATTGCAGCCTGTTGCGCATAGCTTTACATACCATGACCCGTGCGACCTGGCGCGCACTGGCGGCGTGTACGATCCGCCTCGCAGGGTGCTGCAAGCCATACCGGAGCTGCGCCTGGTGGAGGTCAGCGAGCGGCGCGAGAACGGCCTGTGCTGCGGCGGCGGGGGGGATGTGGAGATGGTCGCTCCGCACAACGTCCGGGCGGTTGCCCAGCAGACGGTGGGCAAGTTGAAAGCCACCGGTGCTGAGCGGCTGGCGACCGCCTGCCCGCAGTGCCTGCGCGTGCTGGAGCAGGCTGGCGGCGGCTGGCCGGCGCTGGACATCGTCGAGATCGTGGCGCGCAGCGCGGGCGTCGTGGATGAGTGATTTTCGCGCCCTAGCGAACAGCGCGGGCGTATTGGATGGAAGAAGCCTGTCCTGCGAGGAGGGCGTCCTGCCCAGCGCGCAGCGCAGGGAAGCCATCTCCACGCTGGCCAGGAGAGTGCTTCGCTGAGCAGTGCGGAAAACCGCCGCTCGCGGCGACATGGCATCGATATGGAGGAGTCTATGGCAGAATTCGAAGGCTATACACTACCCGATGACCTGTACTACCAGGTAGAAGATCATTTCTGGGTGCGCCCGGAAGGCGAGCTGCTGCGCGTCGGGTTGGACGATGTCGCCCAGTCCTCGGCGCAATCCATCGCCCACCTGCGGCTGAAGCCGCCTGGTCGCTACAACCCCGCCGGCAAGCCCTTCGGTACGATGGAGGCCGGCAAGTACGTCGGCCCGCTGCGCCAGCCGGTGAGCGGCACGGTGGTAGAGATCAACCAGAAGGTGATCGACGACCCCGGGCTGGCGAACCGCGATCCCTATGGCGAAGGCTGGTTGGTGCTGCTGGAGCCAGAAGGCGGCATGGCGGCGCTGCAGGGGCTGGTGCACGGACCGGAGCTGGCGACCTGGCTGGCGCAGTCAGTGGCAGCCTGGCGCGAGAAGGGTTTGCTGAAGAAGTAAGCCATGCACCGCTCGATGCGTTTGCACACACCCATTGGGTTGGTCCTCGGCGGCGCCTGGCTGGCGGTGGGCGCCGTGCTGATGGCGCTGGCTTTGTCCTTCACGCCGCCGCCCAGCGCGGCGAGGGCGGCGGGCAGCTCTTGCCTGGAGTGCCACGAAGTGCAGGCCAAGGACCCGGTGGCGACGCGGGGGTCCTGGCACGTGCAGCACGCTTCCGGCGACCTGTGCAGCGTGTGCCACGGTGGGCAGCCGCAAGCGCAAGACGAGGCGACCGCCCACCTGGGCCTTCGCCTGAACCCGATGGAAAATCCACAGGCCTCCTGCGCCATCTGCCACCCGGCGGAGTTCGAAGAGCAGGCAGCCAGGTATTCGGCTGAACTGCACATGACCCAGACGGCGCGCCCGCCGACTCACACGCCTTCTCCCAGCGCGACCGCCACGCCTGCGCCTCCGGCAACCGAGACGCCGGCCGGGCAGGCGGTTACCGGCGCGGCGCAGACGCCCTCCGCTCTGCAGGCGACTGCCAGCCACACGCCCAGCCAAACGCCGCCGCCGACCACTGCGAGCACAGCCGCGCCAGCTGCGGTGCTCCCGGCCGCGCCGGCGGGTTTCGACTGGCTGGGGCTGCTGGGGCTGGCGCGCGGCCCACTTTTCGAGGGCGCGCTGTGGTTTTTCCTGCTGGGAATGTTGCTGCGCTTGGGGCTGACGCTGCGCTCGGGCTGGCGCCACCAGCGACCACCCATCAAATCCGGCGGGGTTGGCCTGGAGAGCAGCAACATCCTGGCGTCCTTCGGACGCGGCCTGCTGGTGTTGCCCTTCATCCCCTGGTTGAAGAGCGCCTGGAAGCGCTCGCCGATCACCTACATCGCCGGCGGTGTCTTTCACCTGGGGCTGCTGGTGGTGCTCTTCCTGAGCAAGGCGCACATTGCGGTGTGGAAAGAGCTGACCACGCTGAGCTGGCCGGCGCTGCCCAAGCCGTTGGTGGGTTGGCTCTCGGGGCTGGCGCTGCTGGCGATGCTGGCGCTGCTGGTCAATCGCCTGCGCGATCCGCTGCTGCGCCTGTTGAGCGGGGCGGGTGAATGGCTCAACTGGCTGCTGGTCTTTCTGCCGATGCTGAGCGGCTTCGTGCTGGCGAGGCAGTGGTGGTTGCCCTTCCAGGCGGCTTACGCGCTGCACATGCTGGCGGTGGATGCGCTGCTGGTGTGGATCCCGCTCAGCCGCATTTCGCACTTCATGTTTTACTTCATCAGCCGCAGCATTCACGGGCTGGAATTCGGCAAACGCTCGCTGGCGAGGTGATCGATGGTGAACTATTACTGGCTCGACCAGGTACCCTGGCGCTATTCACAGACCTACTACCACGCTGCCGCACACCTGGGCATGCCGGCGCTGTTTCTGCTGCGCCCGGCAGAGCCGTATGTGAGCATCGGCTTTCACCAGGATGCAGCCCAGGAGATCGACCTGGCGTACGCCGCTGCGCAGCGCCTGCCGGTGTTCCGGCGAGAGGTGGGCGGCGGGGCGGTGTACCTCGATTCTCAGCAACTGTTCTACCAGCTTGTGCTGCCCAAGGAGCACCCGGCGCTGCCCGCGGACAAAGCGGGTTTTTACCAGAAGTTCTTGCAGCCGGTGGTGGACACCTTTCGCCATTTTGGGGCGCCGGCGATCTTCCGCCCGGTGAACGATATCCTGGTCAATGGGCGCAAGATCTCCGGCAACGGCGCGGCGGAGATCGGCGAGATGGTGGTGCTGGTGGGCAATTTCATCCTGGATTTCAACTTCGAAGAAATGTCGCGCGTGCTGCGTGTGCCGGATGAGAAATTCCGCGATAAGGTGCACAAGAGCCTGGCAGCCAACCTGACCACGCTCAAGCAAGAGCTGGGCGAACCGCCCGAACCGCAGGCGCTGGCGCAGGAGCTGGCTCGCCGCCTGGCGCCGTTGGTTGGAGAGCTGTCGCCAGTGGGCGAGCCTGAGCCGCGCTTGCAGGCTAAAGCCGACGAGCTGTTCTTGAGCATGTCTTCGCCCGAGTGGCTGTTCCTGAATGACCGGCGGGCGACGTTGGATGCCTCGGTGAAGATCCGCGAGGGGGTGTTCGTGATCCAGAAGGTGGTGAAGCTGCCGGGTGGGTTGGTGCGCCTGACCGCCGGGCTGGAAAATGAGCGCCTGACCGGCGTGCATCTGAGCGGCGATTTTTTCATCTATCCTGCCAGCGGTTTGCAAAAGTTGGAGGCGGCGTTGGATGGGCTGCCGTTGGACGTGGATGTGATCGAGGCGCGCTTGCGACAGGTGATGGCCCAGGAGGCGATCGAGATGCCGGGGGTTCGGGCGGAGGACCTGGCAGGGGTGTTTGGGTAGCACGACACGGATTTGGACACGGATGACACGGATTTGCGGCGCGGCGGGATGGGGCGGCGTAGGGGCGGCGCGCGCGCCCCCCCAACGCCGCCCCCAACACCCGAAACCCCCCAACCACGCCAACCCCCCCAACCACCCGAGCCGCCCCCACAA
>JAJUJL010000060.1 GCA_029265355.1 Chloroflexota bacterium
GCCATGGTTTCTCCCGCTGGAGCAGCATCTCCTTCTCTCACGAGGGTCATGTGGTGTGCGAGTCCTGCCACAACCCGCCCTCCGCACACTACCCAGGCGCCTGCGTCAACTGTCACGCCCCCGTCTCCTGGAAGCAGATCGATGTGAATCACACCGACTTTACCGACTGCATCGCCTGCCACGCCAGTTCCCTTGGACATTATGCCGGGCAATGCTCCGACTGCCACACTACTTATGACTGGTGGATCATCGATTTCGATCACACTTACTACACCGACTGCCTCTCCTGCCACGAAACACCCAACGGCCACTGGCCTGGAGAATGCTCCGCCTGCCACAGCACCGAGGATTGGCTGGAAATCACCTTCGACCATATCACTTACACGAACTGCAAGGCCTGCCATCCCCGGCCAGATGGGCACCCGCGCGGCCAGTGCTCTAACTGCCACACCACCGACACCTGGCTGATCCCCACCCCCACACCGGAGTCTTCGGTTGCGCTGCCGCTGTTACCTGAGGTAGACGAAGACCATGTCACCAGGCCGGAACAGCCTGCCACCGATGAGCCGACTGTGCGCGCAACACCCGCGCCGACCTCTGCAGAGCCCACTATTCGTGAAACGCCTGCGCCCTAGCAAAGCGCTGCGCTGGCAGGATCAAGCAACACAAACTCCAGAAATCGCTGAATATGCGACCCCAGGAAAGCCCACACAGTGTGGGCTTTCCTCAATTTAATCGAACTTAACGGGAGTTCGGGCTAAGCGGTTTGAGGGTTGTTTCTGGGGGGGCACACCAGCTCAAGTATCTCAAAATAATGACAATTTAAGATATCTGATCAGTAAATATAACGCAAATATAACGGCTGCATAACAGTTATATCACAGTGCTTTGAAATAATCTTGATAAATCGCCACCCAAGCACCGCTCTCTGAGGGAAGACAACTATGAAGAACAAACATCACTTTTACCAATCGTATCTTGTAAGACTTTGGAAAGAAGAATCCGAATCGGATTGGCGAGCTTCGATACAGGATATTTCCAGCGGGGAGTGCAAATATTTTTCGCACCTGGGTGAGCTGTTCCATTTTATAGAGCAGCGCCCGGAGGCTGTTTCTGTTAACCAGCAACAAATGCTTACCATGCCCTCCCTGGCCGAATTTTAACCAGGGCTATCACTCAGCACACTTTTTTTACCCAGAACCAGTTGCAGATACACATCCACTACATGAAGAAAAGAGGAGGCAAAACGTACCCGATGAAGCGCTACATCACCTTTCTTGGCTCAATCACCCTGTAATGAAAGAGGAGGATCGAACATGAAACCTAAGCGAACCCTGTTTATCCTGCTGGCAGCCATCATGCTGACCAGCCTGGTGGTTGGAAGTGTATTGGCCGAAGATGGGGTCATCTTCCGGCGCAATATCTCCAAAACCCCAGAGGGCGAGACCGAGAAGGCCGCCATCTACATGATGGACTTCTACGTTCCGGCCCAAAGCTCGGCTGGGATTGTTGCTCCAGTTGACAACTACATACTCGATGATGATCTCGGGACGGTAGCCTACGAGCCACGCGATTACGCCAAGCCTCTCTTCACAGTCTACATTGATGACCGCGCCCATGAATTGACCGTGCCCGAAGGTGTCTCCTCCATCATGGGTGGCATCACCTTCGGTCATTTCGACGCCTTCACTGGATACTCTCTGGATGATGGCACAAGCTGGCGCACCGAGAACCTGTCGCGCTCGGCTGACCTGTCTTCCTTCACCTTGAAGAATGGACAGCCCTACCCCGGCGACGTGCACGCTGTCGTCCACCAGGTGGCAGAAGATAAAATCTTCGTCGCTTGGGCCTCCAAGTACTGCGAGAGCGGTTCACCACTCTATTCCTTGGATCCTGCCGTCACCGAGGTGGCTGCCTACCTGGGCGACCTGGAAGATCAATGGGGCAAGAACGCCCTCTACCTGTATGACTTCTTCGGCGTGAGCGGCAACCAGGGATCCGTGGATTACACCGAACAGGGCTTCCCCGAGATCGGTGAAATCCCCTACTCCTGCGTTTGGACGGCGCGCGGCAAGCTGCTGCCCGGCGACGACCCCAAGACCACCGATGTGATCGAAGCTACGCACGTGGTGTGGACCAAGCCTGAGCGGCTGACCTCCGGCGCGCGCGATGCCAACTTGCCAGCCGTGGACTGCGCCAAGAACGCTGGCTGCGCCCTCACCTGGCAGGAAGATCCCGAGGGTCTGCGCCCCGGCAAGGGCCTCGGCCCTGGCGAGGGTTGGTCCGGCGCCATTGTCAATGCCAAGACAGACATCTGGTATTCCTACATCACCTTTGCCGACTTCGACTACGTGGTGAACGATGACGGCGATGGTCTGCCCGAGCCGGGCGAAGCCATGTTGATCGAGGAATACGAGGAGCTCAAGGGCGCCGAGATGGATCTGCCCAAGCCTTACGTGCCCATGGCCATGCCTGTGCGCATCACGGATAACGATATGTGCCGGGCAACCGCGGGTGCGAACAATTCCCCGGAGGATCCCTTCTGCTGGGTTGACTTCGACAGCATCGACGACCTGGATCACACCAACATCGTCTCCTTCTTCGACAACCTGACCGGTCCAGAGGCAGGCGCTGATTTCTGCGCCACGACACAATATTGGGTCAACCCCGGCGGCACAACGCTGCCTATCTGCGTCACCGAGGACGGACGCTGGATGATCGGGCGCGTCGGCTCCAGCCGTGTGCGTATGGTGATCAAACCCTACACCCCGCCTGGCTCCCCGGATCACGATGGCGACGGCATTCCAGACGCCAGTGCCTGGCTATCCTTTGGTGCAGAAGAAACCAAGGCTTTGGGTATCACCGATTACGATGGCACCTACGATCCAATCGATATCGGCAAGGATATGTTCTACTACTCCTTTGACTATGCCAAGCCGTACAACCTGCACGTCAACACCACCCTGGATGCCGTTGATAGCTCACCCTACGTTGTGCAGCAGGGCGGCATGCTCAACCAGCCTGCCAAGTGCAGCCCGTGGTTTGTCACAACCACGGATACCAACCCAGATGCCACCTGCCCCGCGGATGGCGAATTCTTCGACATTCAGCAAGATCCGATCACCGGCTACGACTATTACCTGACGGAGATCTCGCGCCGTTTCGCCATGACCCTCAACAATATCGCCAACATCACCAATGCCGAGATCAACAAGAGCGGTCTGGCAGGGATACTGATCTACAAGCAGGGTGTGATCTGGCAGGGTGGCCCGGCCGATATTATGCTGCGCCGCCTGGTGGTACCCGAGGACTTTGATCCTACGGTGGACAACCCCTTCGCCTACGAGAACATGGCTTGCGACGAGTGGGCCTACACCGATGGTAGTAACCCCAACTACCTGCAGGGCCTGTGTCTCTCGCCAGCCATCAATATCTCGGCCACCACGATCGAAGCCTGTACCTCTGGCGGCACAGATAATGACTCCTGCGCCGATGACTTTCCAGTGGCGGAAGATGGCACCATCCCCGAGGAGATCGAGGCCTTCCCCAAGGTGCTCGAATGGCGCAACTGTGATGGAGTTTCGAACGTCGAAGGTTGTGAGGCAGATAATGACCTGGATGACCAGTCTTGGGAAAATCCCTACGATGTGGCCAAGGGTCACCGCGGCTTCGTGTACGGCGACATGGTGATGATGATGTACGCCTGGTCGCCCAACTGGAAAGCCAACTCGGTTGGCAACGACCACTACAACCTGTATCAGCGGCGCTCCTTCGATGGCGGCCTGACCTGGACCACAACCCCGGCAGAGCTCGGCGGCGATGGCATGGAGGCACTCGAATTCTACTATGGCGAAAGCACTGGAGAGTTTGTGCCTCAAATCTGGAGCTATGGACCTGGTGAGTTCGAGCAGGCTCGCAACCTGTCGCTGCTGACCGGCAATCAGGTCACCATTCTCGATCCCCGCTACAGCCCACCTGGCGGCCTCAAGCAGTACACCACCATTCGCACCGACTGGCTGACTGCCAACGCTGATAAGCTGAATTTCACCTCGGACGATGTGCTGCCTTATGAAGATGACGCGGCCATCGACCCCTCCAAGTATTACCTGGTGTACGAAACCGGCGACAACACCACCGTAGCTGTCGGCGAGGCCGTGCCGCTCGATCTGTTCTACAGCCGGGCGACCGATTACGGCGATACGCTCGAGTGGTTCGACTACCCCAATGACGATGATGATGGCGAGCTGGTCGAGCCGCGCTGGCCATGGCTGGAAAATGCATCCGATGACCTTTCCGGCGAAGCCAGTGTGGTGCTCAACCCCGGCGGCACCTTCGCCTACAACGTCTGGAACCAGTGGAAAGAAGAAATCACAGACGATGGGCATGAGTTGATCTATGACAGCGATATCTGGTTCCGCCGCCTGATGTACGTGGCTGATACGGATACCACCGACTATGCCCCAACCGTCTGGTTGATCTCAGTCCCACAGCCAATTGTTGACATCGACTTCGAGGTAGTCCTGGTTGGAGGGGCCAAAGATTTTGACAAAATGGGCGACGGTGACGGTATCGTCGAGTACGAATGGACGATGGATGGCGAAGTGGTCAGCAGCGATCGCTACTTCAAAGCTCCACCTCGTACACTGTCCAACGGCTGGCATGGCTTCAGCTTCCGCGCCAAGGACCACGAGGGTCACTGGTCCAAGACTGTGACCTACGATATCTTCGTCGCTGAAACCGTTCACCAGGTGCGCATGCCAAGCATTCTGTTGAACAAGTAACCCGAACCTGATCGGGCGAGGGGCAGGCCTGGCCGGCAAACCGTGGCCTGCCCCTTACCCGCCCACTTGCATCATGGCGAAAGAGTGGACGACCATGAAGCTCACCGCAATTTTTCCTGCAGTTTTGCTGATCTGCCTGGCGATTGGCCCCTGGTTGTTCGACCACGCCTCTGCGGCCCTGGTGGACAGCATCCTCACCCTGGAACCAGCCTGGGATGATTTCCCAGACTGGCTGGGCTTTCCCGATCAAACGGGTTCCCTGTATGGCTACGCTGTGACAGCGGCTGGCGACCTGGATTGTGATGGTTACGACGACATCGCTGTCGGCGCCAGCAAGTTTGGCAACCTGGTGGATCGCGAAGGCGCCGTGTTCGTGTACTATGGCGCGCAAGCTGAGATGTCTGGTACACCTGACTGGATCTATACCAGCGGTTTCTCCGGCTCGCTCTTCGGCTCTGCCGTGAGCGGCGCTGGGGATGTCAACAATGACGGATGCGATGACCTGGTCGTCGGCGCTCACCGCTACAAAAACGGCGAAGCTGGCGAGGGCATCGCCTACTTGTTCCTGGGATCTAGCAGCGGTCTCTCCAATACACCCGCATGGACTTACGAGAGCAATGTCAAAGAAGCCCAGTTTGGCTATGCTGTCAGCAGCGCTGGCGATGTCAACCACGACGGCTACGATGATGTGCTCATCGGCGCGAACACTTTTTCGCCAGGGCTGACCAGCCAGGGCGCAGCTTTCCTGTTCTATGGTTCAGCAAGCGGTTTGAGCGTCGTTCCTGATTGGAGCTTCATCGGAGAGCAAGAATATGCCAATCTGGGTAACGCCGTCAGCAGTGCTGGCGACGTCAATGGCGATAACTTCGCCGATGTGCTCGTAGGCGCCCCCTACTTCAACAACACCTACTCCGATCAGGGCCTGGTGCTGGTCTTCCACGGTTCTGCTTCTGGCCCAAGCCTGGCGCCAGACCAGTTCCTGTACGTGCCTGCAGAAGGCGCCTGGTTTGGCTACGCTGTTGCCAATGCCGGGGATGTCAACAACGATGGCTTTGATGATGTCGTCATCGGTGCACCCATGTTCACTGATAGCAGCGCTGTGCACGAGCACGAAGGCGCAGCTTTCGTGTACCATGGCTCGCCTACTGGCCTTCCAGAGACTCCCGATTGGGAATACGACAGCGACCAGGCCTGGGCTAACTTCGGTTGGTCGGTGGCTACGGCGGGTGATGTCAACGAGGATGGCTTCAGCGATGTGATCGCCAGCGCTCCCATGTATGAATACGACCAGCCCGATGAAGGTGCAGCCTTCGTCTTTCGCGGCAGCTTGACCGGCCTGATCTCCTTTCCCGAGTGGAACGGTCAAGGCAACCAGGCCACTACTCAGTTCGGCTGGTCGGTTTCTTCCGCCGGCGATACCAACAAAGATGGCTGCACGGATGTCATCGTTGGCGCTCCGGAGTACATGAAAGACGAAAAAACCAAGATGGGGCGCGCCTTTGTGTACCACGGCCTGGAAAATTTGCAAGCCCCGCAGTTCACCGTTCACCTACCATTGGTGATCCGCAATCCTTAGATGTATTTCGCAGAGAGAGGAGAAATGCATCCCATGACTCAAGAGACACCTCGCATCCCTTTGCGACAGCGACTTCTTTACACCACCCGCGAGCGCAGCGATGAGCGCTCGCGCCTGGTAGCGGTGGCCAACAACCTGATCCTGCACCTGCACCCCACCAACGTCCCCGCTCCGGCGCTGCGCTTCACCTACACCTGGGGGTTGGGCGGCATCTCCGCC
>JAJUJL010000042.1 GCA_029265355.1 Chloroflexota bacterium
GACTGCCAAAGAGATCGCCCTGCGCACCTCCAAAACGGAAAAGACGGTGCTGAACCAGCTCACCTTACTGCGCAAGTCGCTTGGTGAAGAGCAGGTGCCGCGACACAGGTGAGAAAAGGGATAAAGCGGGATAATCTGGGAAATGGACAACGGGATATCCCTGCGGTTACAAAGGCAGCAATAACAATAGTCTCAACAAATTTCTGCAGGAGGTAACCGCCATGTCTCAAGAGTTGTCATATCCTTGCATCAAGCTGTCTCACATTGTCATCGTGAAAGCTCCAGGACTGCTCCCCATGCTGTACACGGTTCGCGAATTGGCTGATGAGCTATCTATGCCAGAGCAGACTTTGCGCGATTGGTTGCTTCGCGGCGCGCCGCATATCCGTGACCGGCTGGGGCATATCTGGGTCAATGGCCAGACATTCGCTGCCTGGGTGCTCAGCCAGCGGAAGAAAGCACCTCGCTCCAGGCTCAAACCTGGCGAGGGATATTGTATGGTCTGCAACCGTATCGTAATGGTGCTTCACCCGATCCGTCGCCCATCCACCGGCAGGTTGGTTTACATTCAGGGCGTTTGCCCGCATTGTAACGGAAAAGTCTCTCGGGGAGCGCGGCGTGATTCAGCGCAGTAACTACCTGCTGGTCCGGCGCTATCTCCAGGATCCGGAAGAGATCTACCAGTTGTCAGGCAGCTCGCTCGGTCGCTACCGCTTCTACCTGCGTCATCTGCTGCTCTGGGCTGGGGAGACGCCATTTCAGCAGGCAGCCAAATTGCGCCCGACGTTCCCAGGGTATGTCAGCAATCTGCCCGGCCGGCAAGGAGAAACGCCGTTAACGCCGGTCACCCAAAAGAAGATCATCGAGGCCGGGAAGCGGTTTTTCATTTGGGCAAAGCAGAACCATCCCAAGGAATTTGGCTCCTTGAGCGCAGCCTGGTTGGAAAGCCTGCGACCGCCACGCGTCAGAGAGTCCAGCGCTGAACACGAGTATGTCTCACTGGAAGAAGTCCTGCAATTGATCGCCATCCCCCACGAAGAGGACGACCTGGCGCTGCTGCGCGATAAAGCCGCCGCGGCGATGCTGTTTCTCTCCGGCGCCAGGGCGAGCGCCTTCACCACCTTGCCCATTGCAGCAGTTGATCTGCCGGGCAGGGCTCTGCGCCAGTGGCCGGAGCTGGGTGTGGTCACGAAGAATGGCAAGCGCGCTACGACCTTCTTGCTGCCCATACCGGAATTGTTAGCAGTGGCTCAGACCTGGGATCAAGTAATTCGTCTAAAATTGCCGGCAACTGCCCCCTGGTATGCTCCTGTCTCTGCACGTTGGGGCAGTCAGTCACTGGAAGGGTCCGAACCGGGAAAGAATCGCCACCAGGCCTTGGATAAACGTTTGAGGAAGTTATTCGATCTAGCAGGTCTGCCGTATAAATCAGCCCACAAGTTTCGCCATGGTCACGCGGTTTACGGCCTCCTCAAAGCCCAGACCATGGCAGATTACAAAGCGGTCTCGATGAACTTAATGCATCATGACATCAAGATCACGGACAGCATCTACGCGCCAATCCTATCTGAAGAAGTTAAAGAGCGCATTGCCGGATTAGCAGCAATTCCGTTGTCGCTGCCAGAGACTGAATTCGATGGATTGTTGAGTCAATTGTCGAACACTGATCTATCGAAAGTCTTGAGGATCGTCGCAAGTCGATTGTCGGCGTAATATAATGCGCATTACTGGAAGGCAGGTTCCAATGGGAATGTTTGACACGATCTATGCCGAACTTGTTTGCCCTTTCTGCGGCCGGCAGTATCGTCACACTCCGCTGTCCTGGGAGCAGGCGAAGCGTGAGTGTGAAGAATGGAAAGAAAGGGAACTGAAGCACACGCAACCTTCGGAAAATCGATGGGATGAGTTCTTCCGCCACACCCAGGCAATGCGAGCACGCGCGGATGGTTACAACGTGCGAGAAGGCGCGTACGAACGGGAAGATATCCTGGTGTGGATCGAGCAGCTTGACTCACCCGAAAATATCGAGCGCTGGCGGACGCGAAAAGAGCTCGGCCTGGTGGCAATCCAAACCAAGGCATTCGATAGCATCCTTCGAATGTACTTCATCAGCGATGAAGTCCCGGCTCATTGGGGGCATTATTTCATCGAGGAAGGTTTCCCGTGCCATGGCTGCAGGGAGAAGAATGAGAGAGAATACGTCAAAGTCTGGATCGAGATCGAGGATCGCCGGATCAAAGCGGTATTGACGCATAACCCAGAGACTGGACAACCGGAGAGGGAGCCACCCCTACCTGCTAAAGAATTCGTCGGGGACGAAGCAGCAATAACCAGTTTCAAGGACTGGCAGGCCAAGCAGAAAAAAGATCCTGAGTACGTTGCTGCCCTCAATGAACTGGAGCCTGGTTATCAAATCACGAGATTGCGCATTGAGCGTGGATTAACCCAGACGCAGCTAGCTGATATGGCTGGTGTTCAGGAGGCGACCATTGCGAGGTTGGAGAGCGGTAGCCGAATTCCGAGTCTGTCACTGCTTAGGCGGATCGCAGCTGCCTTAGGAGCCCGGATTGAACTCCGATTTCTTCCTGAAGATGCCAAAAGAACATAAGAGGAGTTGGACGGTTACCAGGGGTATGATACATTGCGTAATTTACATTATACTAATCCAAATTACGCAATATTATGGGCAATATAGACGCAATTATAGACACGTTGAGATGATGTAACGTACGATGTAATAAACGGCAACAAATGGTGTAGGATCTCAAAGATAGTGAGACTCGTCTCAGAGATAATGAGACCGGAGTCTCAAAGTTAGTGAGACTGCCTGCGGCTCAAAATTTGTCTCAAACATAGTGAGATTGGCATAGACGAAAACGAACTTGTAGCCTACCCGAATAACCTGAGGCACTAAAGTTGCGTAGACCCAAATCATCTCTATGATGAAAAGATCCTCCAGAGCGTTTTGTCGGGAGATTTCATTTGTAATCGTTCAGCTAAAACCTGTGATAATGAGAGTTTCGCTTGCAGGAAAATTCACAAGTGGGCATTTAATAAAATTGTAAGGAAATGCCATGAGTTTTCATAGTACTAGTTTTTCGATGTAGTGTTAGCGCAGAAATGAACAAGAAAGGATTGATGAGATGAAAAATTTCAGTCTCGTCGGAACAATTGTTCTTGTGATGTTAATTTTCATTGGCTGCCAACCTACCACTCCCACGCCAACCCCTACTAGAACCCCCATACAATTGGAAACCAAAAACCCTCATATACGGGGTCAAATTATCAATGTCTATACATCTGGTGGCAAAATCACTGGGATACTGGTCGAGGGGGGTAAAGAAACAGATACAGTCTACGATAAAGCCATTGTTGGCATCAATAGTGAAACACATATTTATTTTAAAACAGATGGAAATTTTATGGATGCCGATTCAAGCCTGCTCGAAGAAGGCCAAACTGTTGAAGTGCTTTTTACCGGTCCAATTCAAACATCGGATCCAGTACAGGCAAGCGCTATAGAAATCATAATACTCAAATAGGGAAAGGAAATTAAGATGGCGCGTTCAAGTATCCGAAAGGCATTGTTTCAGCTTACGATGCTTGTATTTGCTTGTTTGCTGGCCTTCCTTGTTGCCGGATTTGGTAAAAGTGGAACAACGACATTTGCATATCCACCGCCACAAACCGATGTCGCTCCGTTTATTCCTCTCGACGAGCCTTATCCTGCACCTGAATCAAGCCTGCTGCCCCAAGATTCTTCGAGTGGGGATTCGGCATACCCACCACCTGAAAGTGGGCAAACAAGCAGCGGCATATTGCCTACTTTAGTCCCGATACCAAAAGATCGCGTCGTAGCAATATATAGTGATGGACACTTCGTCGATTTCAACTAAGTTGCGACTCAATATTCCGACAAGGTTTCAATTATTGGAGATTCGGTGTTTGTTTCACCCACCTACCCAGAAAATTCCGATAATCCAGCACCATTGCGAATAATTGGTGATGAAAATCGCTTCCAGATACAAGACACAAAAGTGTTTCCCTGGACAACTGTTGTGAAAATTGAAGGCCAATGGGATACAAACAACTCTTTTGCATGTACAGGCTGGATGTTAGGACCCAGCACAGTAGTAACGGCCGGGCACTGTGTTTACAATTTTATCGGAACGAAAACATTTGCCTATAATGTAACCATTACTCCAGCATTAAATACAGATGATGCTAATTCTATGCCATTCGGCAGTTGTCGCACACTTAACGAGTCAGTTCTCACACCCTGGTTTGATAATGGCGACGGAGGGTATGATTATGGAGTTTATAAACTGGCATGTAGAATTGGACAACGAACGGGAAATCTAGGCTTTAAGATAGTTTCAGGAGATGGGATAGGAACAACCACGGCTCTTACTGGTTACCCTGGAGATAAAGGTGGAACTACAATGTGGGCATCATTGGGAAGTATTACATCGTCAACACCAACGCTGTTCTTTTATGATAACGATATGATGCCAGGTCAGAGCGGTGGCCCTGTGTGGGATTATTCCGACCCCAATTGTCATGTGTGTGTTGTGGCAGTGAATGCTCAAGAGTACGATCCGCCAGCAATGAACAGTGGGCCAAGAATCAATGAAACAGCTTTCAATTATTTCCTTACCGAACAGCAATTCGTGGCACATATGATATTTCTTCCTCTCGTTATGAGAGATTATTGATGAATGAGTGAAGCAAAAGATAGATACCTGTTACTAAAGTAAGAATTCTTTTCGGTTGCCATATTAAGCGGAGACGCTCTTAGCCCAAAGTTCTTCCAAATCCTGGCGGACAAAATACATGTGGTGGCCGAAAGCTTTTTGAGGCTTGACCAGACCCGCGCCCACCCAATCCATCACAATGCGATGGAAAAATCCCTTTTCACGCGCAAATACATAACCTGAGATCCAACCGTACCTGGCATAACAAAGGTCGGGTAAATAATAGGTCATGTCTTTCAAAAAACAGGTATGACCCAAAGACGGGATTTCTGGATCGCGCTTGTAAGCACGCAAGAATCCATCCACGACCCCTTGGAGTAAAGTAACCGCATCAATTCCAAGATTGGACGATTCGTGGGAGGCTTCGCCCAAGCAAGCCAGGTCACGTCGATTGCCCTGATACAGCTCGAGCCGAGCAACCACTTTTTCGAAGTAGGCATCGGCCGAGCTGCGGGAAATCACCCAATGGTTCTCATCCTCATTCCGGTTTTCCAGCAGGATCAGCTCGTCTCGTTTCACCAGTTCAATCACATCCTTCTTTTCAAGGCCGAGCCAGGAGCTGGCTTCGTAGACTGACCAACCCCGCCTCCATTTGCGGTTCAGGGTCAACACCTTGTCACGCTCGAATAGAGTTGTATCTGCTCGTGAACCAGGCCACCGGAATTTTGCCATCGGCCCGCAGGATGTCACGAAGCGAAGTCTTTCGAGCGAAACGCTGAGGGTCTCTGCGGTTCGTTCTTCGGACCACAAGCCAGTCTGTTCGGAAAACCACGCCACGTGTTGGTATCTCTTGACCAGAGAAAAAGGGAGGGGAAGGTTGCGGGCGATCAGGTAACCCACATAGCCTTGCTGCAAGAATTCAAGGCTTGGGATCTTCCAGGCCGGTTGGAACCAATCGCGTTGAAAAGAGCGCAGCCGCTGCACATCATTCAATGGGGTGACACCACAGTAAGCATCCAAAAACCGGAACAAGCCATTGGGCCAGTTTGTCACGCCCGTAAAAGCTGCCCTCAGCAATCGAAACAGCCCATCGGGAGTCAGAGCCTGTGACCAGTACGAGGAAGGGATCATAAGGGTGCTCAATCCATCCAGCGGTGCAGGCAGGGACGGCCAATCTTTCCTGCGGTGGAGCAAACATCGCGCCAGGTATTCCAGGAAATCGTAAAGCACGGCCGGATGTTGAGAAGGTGGATCAAGCGACTTTGTCACATGTCCATCCATAAGCCAGGATTGAATGGAATGTTGTGACAGGATTCCCAGTTCATCGTCTTCAATAGAGAGTGTGTTGGCCGAGCTCAAGCATGCCAGGCAATTCCGGCAGCGCTGCCAGACGATTTCTTGAATGGAAATGGGCTTGTGGCACTGAGGGCACCGGCTTGTCAACAGGCAGCTATGCTCCAGGCACGTAGTTGACGAGATTGGGATCCAACTCAGGCGATGATAGGCTGCGCTTTTCAAACAGCGAGGGCAGTATTGGGCAGCCGAAGGCGAACGAAGGCGCCCCCGCGCCAGGTTGGGTGTCAAGATTGCTTTGGAACTTAGCCCGGTCCAAGGGATTTCCACCGGCGGCTGCTGTGGCGAGGTCAAGAATGGTGCAAAGCGGTGGTCACTGGCGGCAAACAATTCTTCTGGTGCAATGTGCGTCAGATCAGCTAATTGCAGGAAGGTTTCCACCCATTGCGGGAGACGGAGTTCATCCTGGTTCGCTGGCGCTTCCAAGCAGTTGCGGCAAATCTGCTGCAAGGTGCGCGCAGATGGATAATAGTTGAGCTGCGTCAGCCGCTCCAGCACGGAGGCCAGTGACTCACCCGGCAGCAACTGCGTGCGTCGAAGCAATGCAGGATTCATCGGGTCTGCAGCGCTTCTGCGACCGAAGGCTGGCGCCGCTTTCCGACTGGGTTTCCGTCGTTCATCACCGGCTCGGCGACAAACACTTCATCCGGAGTGGTCAGGAATGGATTAGCGGACTTCTTGATGTGTTTGGCCAGCCGCTTGTCGAAAGCAGTCGCCAGGATGGGCAGGGTCATAGCTGCCTGGTTGCCCTGCCGGGTCAGCCAGGCAGCATAACGCAGCAAGTTCATCAGGTTCCCGACCACACCGCCGGTTGCATAATGCAGGCGGTGCAGCATATCTAGCCGGGGCAGCATCACTGGTAATGGTATCCCAATCACTTGCTCCGCATACTGCACAAAGCGTGCAAATTCCTGCTGGCTGGTCTCGTCGGATGGATCACAACGAAAAGGTTGCAGGATCTGGCGCACGGCAAACAGGCGCGAGAGTTGTGCATTCGTTTCCAGGATACGTTCAACTTTGCCTTCAATGCCTACCACCAAAAAGGGGATGTTCGTTTCTTTGATCAGCACTTTGAGCCAGTCCGATACCTGTTCCAGGATGCGGTTGGTCTCCTTGTCGATCAAATGATGGAAGTCGTCCAGGATGACCATCTCCACCTGGCAGGCCAGCATCAAGCGGATCAGGCGAAAATTCATCGCCCACAAGGTGCCATGATGGGCGGCCGGATCGCCCAGGCGCGCCAGCAGGGTGGCCGCCATGCCTTTGACCGTCACCGGCGAAGGAGTTTCGGCATAGAAGATCGGGATACGGGCGCCGTCGGTTTGTTCGAGACGTGGAAACAAGGCCACGTAATCCTGCACCAGGGTGGATTTCCCCGCCCCGGTCACGCCTTCGAGCGACATGCACTGCGGTTCATTGGCCAGGCGGGACATCTCCTGGCATTCACGAATGTCGTTGTGCAGCGCCTTGAAGCGCGGGTAGCGGATCAGCGCCGTATTGGCTTGAGCGAGTAAGGAGCGGGTTTCGTCATTCATCTTGCACCTGCTCTTCTTCGGCCAGCTGCGCCTGCTCGTGCCTGAGCGGCGCATAACCGATCTCCCACTGCTCTTCATCCCCGGAAAGGAGCACTGGAGTGGCGGCTACCGATCCTGGGGGAATCACTACCGGCGTTTGGGACCCCGATTCTGGATCGATCGCCGCCTGGCGGGTGGGTTTTCCAGCGGTGTCCCAACGGGCAATCCGCGTCCGGGTGGATTGGCGCTTACGCTGGCGGCCTGCGTCCACGATCTGCTGGATTTTGCGCTTGGCCTGTCCCAACGCCACCAGATCAACCTTGTCTTGGGCTTCCAGCACCGCTTGGCGGATGACGCGGTGCTTCCACAGGGACAATCCCTGGGTGTATTCCTGATCCAGGGCGGGCACGTGGAGATACTGCTGTTCAAAAGGGTCGAAGACATACAAGCAACTCAGATCCGCCGGATGATATTTGATCTTGATGGCTTGCCCTTTCAAGCGAGTACGCAAGGCCAGCAAGTCATCGCAGTTGTATCGCAGGCAGGCGAACTCGATCCCGTAGTGGTGCAGGACGCGCGTCGTGGTCCTGCCTAGCAAGATCAAGAGCTCCTCCGCACTGGGCGGCAGCGCGGGGGCGAAACCGGTTTGAACCTTCTCTTCCCAACGGCGCGCCGGAATGCCATTCAAGCCATGGTGAAAGCGTTCAGCGTAGATGTCCACCAGGAAGATATTCAGCATTTTGTCCACTTCGCTGAGATACACGCAGGCTTGGTCGGCGCTGTCGTAGCCGCCGCGTTCTTGGGGATTGGAAAAGGTGGTCCCAGGTAACGCATGGAAAAACATGGTGTTCAATGAGCCAAACATCCTCTCCACGCCTGCCTTGAACTGCGGCATTTGCACCGGCGTGTATTGCAGCACGATCCCCAACAAAAGACAGGCGTCTTCCAGATCATGCCCGATGAATTCCTTGCCATTGTCGACCACCAATGTGGCTGGGATGCCGTATGCTAGCCACTCGTGTTCAGCGCCATACTGCTGGCGTACCCCAGCCTTCGGTTGAATGGCATGGTACAAACATTCCATGACTGTCAGGTAACTGGGCGGCTCGAAGCCCAGGTAGTATCCCAGCGGGTAGCGCGTGGCCGTATCCATGCAGTATGTCAGAGTCAACCGTCCCAGTGGTAGGTCGTCGCGATCATCGATCACCACCAGATCCGAGCGGGTGTGATCGATTTCAACGCGTTCCAGGGGTAGGTTCGGGTAGGGTGTTTGCCCATATTGGGCGTTTGTCTTTCTGGCAGAATTCCGCCGACGTTGCGCTTGATGTTCCTGGAAGGCCTGAGAAGCCTCGATCCGGCGCGCCAGGGTGGCTCTGGAAGGCAGACCGAGTTGTTCTCCGGATGGGCGCACCCGGTTTTCTTCAGCGATCCGCACGGCCAGCTCACAGCGCACATCGTCAATGGTGACCTTTTCGTGCACCTTGTACTTGTCCCGGATGACCAGATCTACCAACGCTTCGGCCTCGCTACGCAGTCGCGAGTGCTGTTTTCCACCGCGGGCGTGTACAGCCGGGATCAAGGCTCGCAAATCCTGGCCGCTGCGCACGTAATCACCAATCCAGCGGTAGATAGCGGCCACGCTGATCGAATCTTGCAGCGAGCGTCCATTCTGTTCGGGTTGGGCGGCTTTTATTTCCAGCACGCGGTCCAGCACGGCTGTGCGGGTGCGCCGTTCCAACTCAAGCAACGGGCAGATCGCCTCCAGCCGGTAACGAGCCACTCGAACGAGTTCTTCTGGATAATCAGACAGGCTGAGAGGCGTTTTTTCGACCCCAAGACGGGGCGATTCAGCGATGTGCTCAGGTACGAAGCACAGATCGCCAGCAAACAAGGCGTGTACCAGAGCGCTGATGTCAACAATGGAAATGGCCCCTGTCAGTATATTCTCGATGTTCGCCTGCTCACCGGGGAGCAGCCGCACAACTTGGTAGGCGACATCGTGCCAGCGAAACCTAGCGCCACTGGAAAAGCGTAGCCTGCTCATCGCCCCCCTTCCTTTCGCAAAGACCGGGACACGATGGTGGTCCCTGAAATGGGAGCCTGGTCAAGCGCTAAGCTGATCTCGTGCTGGTAGGCCAGGCAAAAGATGCTGGCGGCTACAGGCGAGCCAATGACCTGGGCAAGGGCCTGAAGAGAGATGTCCGTCTTTGCTTCTTGCAGCGAAGCGAAGATATTGCTGCGGATCGCGCTATCCACCTTCTGCCGAGCATACTGCGCCAGCAGCTTCACATTTTGCAGGCGAAACCCGCTGCGGATTTGCTGCTCAGTGACGACCCGAAATTCCCAGCCGTGCCTCTGGCACCATTCCTGCGCCACACCAAATTTGCGCCTGTTTTCCTCAGTCTCGACGAACCGCTCCGGCTTGCATTCGACCAGGGCGTGCTGACTATCTTCGAGCAGGTGAAAGTCGGGCGTGTAGTGCAGCAGCTTGCCTTCATGCAGGTATTCGATGCTCAGGGGCTGCTCCTCGAACCATTCCACGGCTGGGTCATAGTCGAGCAGGTAGATGAAATCGCGTTCGAGCAGTGACTCGAACGCGATCATCCGCTTCATCTTGGTGGAAGGAAACCTGCCGATGGCGTTCCCTCCCCGGTTGGATACTTTCCTGACTGGCATATCGACCTCCTTTTTCGTTTTGTTGAAATTCAAAACTGTGGAGGTTATTGTATGCCAGTCTCATTATCCCTGAGACAAAGGCAGCGCGAAGCCAGTCTCAACAACTGTGAGATGAGTTTCGGACAGTCTCAATATATTTGAGACACAGGTAGGCTGGTCTCAGTATCTTCGAGATGCAGTCTCACTATCTTTGAGACAAACGCCCATTTTCACCCCTTACAGTCTCATTATTATTGAGACACGACAAATGGAGCCATCTTGTGACTGGAAGATATACTGTCAATTTACCGATAAAGCTAAAAAAGGAGGCTGAGGTGCTCGCGAAGCAGCAAGGCGTCTCGCTGAACCAGTTCATCCTCTGGTCAGTAGCAGAGAAGGTCAGCGCGCTCAAAGCCAGCCTGGATGATCCTGAATTCCCTGGTATAACCTATCGCCGTGGATCCTCTGGCATCCCGGTTCCAGTTTTGAGAGGAACCGGCATCCGCGTTCATACGATCGTGATTTCAAACCGTGAGTGGAATGAGACGCCGGCGGAGATCGCAGCTCAATACGATTTGCCTGAAAGCCTGGTCAATGCGGCTTTGAGGTTTTACCAAGCTCACCAGGCTGAGATCGATCTGCTGATCCAATCCGATCCATGAATGAAATTTTATGGTATACTCTTACTGAATTTCTGCAATTGCAGATTTACAGTAAGGAGGACGGTTATGGATGTCGTCATTCAGGTTCGAAATCGAGGTGTGATCACGTTGCCCGCTGATCTGCGAGAAAAATACGGTATCGAAAACGGTGATATCTTCCGCCTGGTCGATCTGGACGGAGTTTTTGTTCTTACTCCCATGGTGCCCATGGTCCCTGAGTTGGCCCGCGAAATCGAACAGGCGCGCCTGGAAGCTGGTCTGAGCATCGAAGATTTGTTGCAAGGGCTGCGCGAGCAGCGGCAGCGCTATGTCCAGGAGAAGTATGGAACCGGAAACACCCCTTGAGAGAGAGTCTACTACTAAGCCGCGCCTATTTATTGACGCAGATGTGTTATTTGCTGGCGCTGCTTCTCCCAACGAGCACAGCGCCAGCAACTTGCTTCTGCGCATGGCAGAACTCACTTTGATCGAGGCTGTTACCTCCACCCAGGCGATTACCGAAGTGGAGCGCAACCTGCAAGACAAGATGCCCAAGGCTCTGCCGGCATTCCAGCTATTGGTCAGCCGTAGCCTGAGGGTTGTCGCCGATCCAGATCCAGCAGAACTCGCCGAATACGCTGGTTTAGCTAATCCGGAAGACTTGCCCATTCTGGTTGCCGCGTTACGAGAAGAATGTAGTCTCCTGGCTACTTTCAACGTACGGCATTATCAGCCTGGTCATCCTTCTGTAGCAGTTTTAAAACCCGGTGACTTAGTGCTGCGAGTACGCTATCTGCTGGCACGGTTGTCAGGCAAGGAGTGATGTTTGCCACGCTCCAGAATAAAACCTGATTTAGTTATACCTTTCGCTATCCTGACGATTCACAGCCTCCAGTTATCCGCCGGGCTGGCTTTGTGGTGTGCCTGGGCAATATCGATCTCGGCGATCTGGGCGTAGTGGCGCACCATTTCCAGCGAGCTGTGGCCGAGTAGAGACTGCAAGGTAAAAATATCGCCGCCTGAACGCAGGTAGGTGATCGCAAACGTGTGGCGGAACTTGTGGGGATAGGCATCCTTGACATCAGCACGAACAGCGATATCTTTGATCAATTGGCGCAGCGAGCCCGGGTTGAAATGCCGGCCATGCTGGTCGACAAAAACCGGCGCATCGGGATCATCCGCATCTTCCCGGTCAACCAGGTAACGCCACACCGCTTTGCGGGTTGTCTTGCCCAGGTACACCGTGCGCCCTTTGCCGCCTTTGGCTCCCCCTTCGACGCCGTGCTTGACTTCCACTTTGCCGCGCTTGATCTCGACATCACCGACCTTGAGCGAACACAATTCCAGGGCTCTCAGACCCGTATCCACCAGAACCAAAATGAGCGCCTGGTCGCGATTGGCGGTTGGCCGGCGCATCACATATTTATGGCGCATGTTGGTATCTGCTTCGCGCGTGTACAGGCAAGCCTTGAGCATGCGCTCGACTTCGTCCTGGGTAAATGGTTCGATGGGTGTTTTCTTAACCTTCGGCGGGGGGACATCTTTCATCGGGTTTGCCATTTTGAATTCCTGGCTTGCCCAGTTGAAAAACGAGGACAGGGCGATCCAAACGTTGCGGATAGACTTTGGGGAAAGCGGGTGGGTCTTGCCATTCAATCGTTCGGGGGTGTATTCGGTGCGCAGCCAGGACAGGTAGCCGCTGAGGTCCTGACTGGTGATTGCAGCTACTTTGCAATCCCCCATGTGTTCAACCCACTTGACCAAGATACGCTCTTATGAATAGAGGGTACGTTGGGCCAGTCCTTCGGCTGTTTTGAAGTTCAAAAAGCCTGTGACAGCCTTGTTGAGAGTGAGCGAGCCTGACGAATTGCGGTTCATGTCAAATTCTCCTTTTCTGTGAGAGATCTGCCACCGCAGTCCGTCGGGTAAAACGAAAAACCATAGCTTTACGAGCTATGGTTCGTGAATAGTAGCGGGGCTTGGATTCGAACCAAGGACCTTCGGGTTATGAGCCCGACGAGCTGCCACTGCTCCACCCCGCAATGTTGTGCCGTTTGGAACGAGCGTAAGGATTATAGCACGCCGCTGGAAGAGCGTCAAGCCGCGCTTGCAAAGGCTTAAAAAGCGCTAATTTTTCCCGGCAAATGCCGGCTGCTCAGTTGCTCGCCCCGGGATCGACAAACAGCCACAACCACACTTGCCAGTTGGCTACCTGCTGCCGCTCAACCGGCTTCACCGGAGCCGCCTGGGGCGTGGTTGCTGCCGCGGGTATCGGCACGACCGCCACATCGCCGGGCCGGATCATGGAGCCTTCTTGATAAGCCCACTCCGCAACCGCGGCCTCGGACGTGGCGTAGGCGATTTGCGTTTGCAGCGCTACCTGGGTCTGCCCCAATTGGGTGGCCTGCAAGGCAACCTCATCCCGCCGCGAGCTCAGGCGCTGTAAATCCGCCATCCGGCTGTTGAAGTCCATCACCAGGTAGGTGACTAGCACCGCCCCGGCAATCATCAGGGCATACCGCCAGCTAAAGCGCAATCGTTTCATGGTCTCATCTTACCGCACGCCGGCCCTCTGCGCAAGTGGTTTACCCCCTCCCTTCGGGTTTCAGCCCAATTTGCCAGCATTGATGCAGGCCTTTTGAGAGGAGAAGGGGATGTTGCGTGAGTTGCACGCAGCATGGCACAAAGGTTGCAACCTTTGTGCCACAAAGAGGCTGAAAATAAAGACCTTCTCTTATCGAGAAGGTCAGTGCCGAAGGAGGGATTTGAACCCTCACGACCGTAAGGTCACTACGCCCTGAACGTAGCGCGTCTGCCAATTCCGCCACTTCGGCTTGCGGAAGTTATTGTACTCAGATTCCAACATTTGTCAACCTCTGGAGCTGAGGATCGGACAAAAGCCTTCATGAACTTGTGTTGGAGACCAGACGACCAAAGCATCTCGAATGCGATGGCCCTGGGGAAGCATCTATCACAACTGTTGACTGCGAGGTCGATCACACGTGCTATAATCTTTAATGTTTACGCAATTGAGCTGGAATGTGGAGGTGTTTTGGCGGACTGCGCCGGCTAAAACACCCTCACCCCTCCGCCAATCGCGTGATATTCGATCTTAACGATGCGCCGATGAACACAGTTCTGCAACAGATCATCAACATTTTAGTCATTCCACCCGGCAACCTGATCTATCACCTGGTGCTGGCATTCTCAGTGGCCGGTGCGCTGCAGATTGCTGTCAGCAGCACACCGCGCTTCGCTAATCAAACGCCTCGGCAGCGCATGCTGTTCGGGCTGCTGCTGCTGCTCGCGCTGCGCCTGGGCCTGTTCGTAGCCGCCGGCGCTGGCTGGCAGGGATTGGTCAACGAGCGCCAACTGCTGCCGCCCCTGGACCGACTATCCACCCTGCTGGGGATGGTGGTTCTGCTCTGGCTGTGGGTTTTCCCACGACCCACTCGCCTGGGCGACGCCAGCACAGCATTGCTGGGCTTGCTAGCGCTGACCGGCTCGCTGCTGGCGCTGGTCTGGTGGAATGGCCAAGGGCTGCAAGAAAGTTTCAACAATTCCTGGACCGCCTTTAGCCTGGATATTTTCGCCCTGGCGCTGGCTGGCCTGGGCGCGCTGCTGTTGGGGCTGCGCCGCCCGGCAGGTTGGGAATGGGGGCTGGCCATGTGCGCGTTGCTGGCTCTTGGTCACGCCCTGCAGCTCTATACTGGCGATCTGCAATCCGATTACCCTGCACTGGTGCGCCTGGCGCAGCTCACTGCGTTTCCCCTGCTACTCCTTCTGCCTGGCCGTTTGGCCGGTGATAAAAGCACGCCGAGAGAGATGGAACCCAACATCGCGCTGGAGCCGGCGGCGAGCGAGGCTCAAATTCCTGCGGCCGATGCGCCGCAGCGCCTGCTCAACGACCGCCGCGACCCGCTGGCGGCCGCCGAGTTGCTCCAGGCTGCCCTGGAGCTGGGTACCGAAAGCGAACCCGAAAAAGCGCGCCAGGCTATCACTCGCGCTGTCTCCCATGCCTTCCTGACCGATATTTGCCTGCTGTTCACCCCGCCAGGCGCCCATGGCAGCATGACTTTGCTAGCTGGCTACGACCTGATCCGCGCTTGCCCCATCGCCCCAGCGCAACTGACCAGCTCGACAATTCCGGTTATCGCCTCCTCCTTCCGCCGCGGGCGCAGTGTGCGCCTGCCCTTCAACTCCGCCTCGCCCGACTTAACCGGGCTGGCCGAGCTGCTGGAGATCGAACAATCTGGCAACGTGGCCGCGGTGCCGGTTTTCGGGCCCGATAAAAGCGTGATCGCCGGCCTGGTTTTGCTGGCGCCCTACTCCGGCAAAGCCTTCCAAGAAGAGGATCTGCGCCGCCTCGAAGAGGCGGCCCGTCCGGTGGCACAGCTCTTGCAACATTCTTCCACGACAGCCAGCCTGCAAGCCGAGCTCCAAGAAACCCGCCAGCAGCTCGAGCAGCAGCGCAGCGAGGCCGGGCGCGCCCGCCAGGAACTGCAAGCGCTGCAAGCCCTGCTCCAGGAATTGTCCGGCAAACCAGATGCCGAGGAAACCATCGCCAGCCTGCGCGCCGAAGTCGAGCAATTGCGCTCCCAATTGAGCGCCGCCCTGCAGGAGGGGTTGCCCCACAATGGCAAGCGCAGCAGCGAGACGGGCGACGCCCTTCCAACCCAACAATTGCTGCGCCCGGCTGCTCATCAGCCGGCTCACCTGGAAGGTGAGCTGCGCCTGGCTCTGGAGGAAGTTGCCCAGCTCACCCTGGCGCTGCAAACCGCCGACCAGCGCATCCAGGAACTGAAAGCCCAATCGCGGGAGGCGCCGGAGAGCACAGGCTCATACAATCAACAGGTGACTGAGATAGCGCAAGAGCTGCGACAGCCTATGTCTTCGATCATCGGTTACACCGATTTCTTACTGGGTGAAACAGTGGGCATCCTGGGCGCCTTGCAGCGCCGCTTCCTGGAGCGCGTCCGCCTCTCCACCCTGCGCATGGCGCGCCTGGTGGATGAGCTGATCATCGTTGCTTCCCAGGCCAGCCTGCCAGGTGGAGAGCAAGCCAATCGGGTCCGCCTGGAGCAGATCCTGGATGAGACTTTGATGGCTGCCTCCGACCGCCTGCGGCAAAAGGATATCACCCTGCGCGTCGATCTGCCAGAACAAGCGCCCTTGCTTCACACCGATCCGGCCGCGCTGCAGCAGTTGCTCGAGCGCCTGTTGGAAAACGCCAGCCTGGTCACTCCAAACCTGGGGCAGATCTCGCTGCGCGTCTGCCTGCACAGCGACGGAAGCCAGCAAGAATACGCCCTGGTGCAGGTCTCCGACCAGGGCGGCGGCATCAGCCCCCAGGATTTGCCGCGCCTGTTTGTTAGCGAGATACCCGCAGAGGGAGAGGCCGTGGAACGGGCTTCGATCCCCGGTGTGGGCTTGCCCCTGGCAGAGATGGCGCGCTTGAAGTTGCTGGCAGAGGTGCTGGGCGGGCGACTGTGGGTCGAAAGCGAGCCCGGCGGCGGAGCCACTTACAGCCTGTTGGTGCCCGCCAGCACACACACCACCAGCAACCAGTCCACCGTGCAACCCGCCGTCTCGCCGCGGCAGGAGGCTGCCTGATGCACGAGCTGCGCCAGGCAGCCGCTGGCATGCTGGGAGCCATGCTCTCTGTCATCATCGTGCTGGGCAGTATCACCCTGGCCCTGGCGGAAGGCGGCATCCCCCGCGCCCAGGCGCCAGCCCCAGCCACTGCCACCAATCCGCCGGCTTTGCCCACGCCGCGGCCCGGGCAGCCCACCTTTACCCCTACGCCTGTCCCGCCCCCCAGCCCCACCCCCACTTCTGCATTCACCGCCTTCGGCGCGGCGCGCGCCGCCTGTCCCATACCGCCGGGCTGGATGGTCATCCAGGTTGGCCCGGGTGAGACGCTGGAGGACATTGCCGCCCGATTCAACACCAGCCTGGAAGCGCTGCGCCAGGGCAACTGCTTGAGCTTCGACCAGCTCCCACCCAACGTGGACCTGGCTGTGCCCGCCTCGCCGACGAGCACCCACACCGCAACAGCAACCGCCGCCCAATCCAAACCGCCCACCAAAACCCTGGTCGCATGTGTTAAAAATATTCCCTCTTCCTGGGTGCGCTATGTCATCCGCTCCGGCGATACGCTCTCCAGCATCGCCCGCGCCACCAACACCACCTGGCAGGATCTCTACCGGCGCAACTGCCTGACCTCCACCACCATTCGCACCGGGCAGGTGATTTACGTTCCCTGGGTTCCCGCGCCCACTCCCACACTGCCACCCACTTTCACTCACACGCCGCCGCCCACCGATGTGGTGCGCCCATCTGCCACCCCCACTCCCCCAACGCCCGCTACGCCAACCAATACGCCGCCTGCTACGGAGACTTTTACTCCTGCTCCGTCGCCGACTGCCACGCACACGCCCACGGCGACCCCACCGCCGTCGACGGACACGCCTCAACCCACCCATACCCTGCTTCCTACCGATACTCCAACGCCCGGGCCGCCAGATGAAACTTCCCTGCTGGTTTTGGCCATGTGAGCGTTATACCTATCAAAAAACTGGTCAGAGATCAATGACTGCTTCTCGCAAAGCACTTTTATGGATCACCTTGCTCTGTATCGCTGCCGGCCCGCTCGCCGGATGCGCCACCCCAGCGCTCAACGCGCCTGTGAACTTGCCAGCCCCGCTGGCGCAATCCAGCGTACGCCTGTTCGCCGGGCAAGCGGCCAATGCAGCCGGCACGCCCACCGCCACGCCCTTCCAACCCCTCCCGCCCACGCCCGTCTACTACCCCACCGAGGTGCCCACCGCCACGCCCACCCCTCCCGGCGCCGATCAAACCGTGATCCAGCCCCTGCCAGACCAGCCCTCCATCCCCGCCGGCGCGCTGCCCAAGCCCCCCGACCAGATCAATGTGCTGCTGCTCGGCTCCGACCAGCGCCCCTTCAGCAGCGGCTTCCGCACCGACGTGATCATCCTGGCGAGTATCAATCCCTCCAGCGGTACGGTGAACCTGGTCTCCTTCCCGCGCGATCTGTTCATCACCATCCCCGGCTGGGGGCAGGACCGCATCAACACCGCCTGGAGCCACGGCGGATTCAACAAGCTGGCCGAAACCCTGGAATTCAACTTCGGCGTGCGCCCCGATCACTACGTGCTGATCAATTTCTGGTCCTTCAAGCGCGTGGTCGATAGCCTGGGCGGGCTGGAGGTCAACGTCGGCGAGACCGTCTCCGACTACTACAACGGGCGCTGGATCACCATCAAGCAGGGTCGCCAGGCCATGAACGCTGACCTGGTGCTGTGGTACGTGCGCACCCGCAAAACCACCAGCGATTTCGCCCGCCACAAACGCCAGCAAGAAGTGCTCATGGCCATTGTCGATCGGATGATCAGCCTGGATGCCATCCGCCGGGCGCCGGAATTTTACAACATCTACAAAGAGAACGTCAACACGACGCTAAACCTGGGCGATTTGCTCTCCCTGCTGCCGCTGGGGGCGCAGATCGCTGCCGACACCTCCCGCATCCACCAGTATTTCATTGGCCCCAAGCTAGTCTCGAACTGGATCACCCCGGGCGGCGCCATGGTGCTGCTGCCCGACCGCCAGGCCATCATCCAATTGCTGCGCAAGGTCACCAGTGGGCAGTAGGTTGGATTGCGACGCATGCCCTGGAGGAGAAGCCCAGGATGGCAACCCGCAGCGCCAGGATAGCGAGCTGGCAGCCAGCGGGGAGATTGCTTCGGTCGCTCTGCTCCCTACTCATGACATATCTGTCATTCCCAGACCGGATGACGCTTCCAGCGTCATGGAAACATCTCGCAATGACAGGTTAAGTGGAAGGCGCATAGATTTCCCCAGGGTGGCAGGGCGCCATCGAATGAGCCTGTCAACTCTGCGGATTGCATTTCTCTTCTTCTCCCTCGTGTTGGCCCAGCTCGCCTGCAACCTCCCCTCCTCCCAGCCCACCGCCGAATTCCTGCCTCCTGCCACCCCGGCAGCCTCCACCTACCAGCTCAACCTGCCACTAGTTTCGCGCGACCAGCTCGCCTCGCCCACCCCTTTCCTGCCCGCCGTCGCGCCGCCGCCCACTGAGACGCCCACCCCTCTGCCGCCCACGCCGGAGAACAACTTCCCAGCCCTGGCATTTACCCCCGGCCCCGCCGACCCCGTGCGCCTGCCGCCCAGCGAAGCGCCGGTCACGCCTGTGCCTCAACCCATGCCTCTGATGGGCGACCAGGCCGCCGCCCCCGAAGCAACCATCAACATCCTGCTGGTCGGCTCCGACCAGCGCGGCACGGGCAGCCTGCGCACCGACGCCATGATCATCGCCTCCCTGCGACCGGCGCAGAACTCGGTCTCGCTCATCTCCATCCCACGCGACCTGTTCGTCTACATCCCCGGCTGGACCATGCAACGTATCAACACCGCCCACGGGCAGGGCGCCCGCACGCGCTACCCTGGCGGTGGCATGGGCTTGCTCAAGGACACCATCCGCTACAACCTGGGCATCCGCATCGATTACACCGCTCTCGTCGATTTCAACGGCTTTGTCAAGATCGTGGACACGCTGGGCGGCGTGGATGTTCCCATCGCCTGCGCCTACACCGATTGGCGCTTGAAACGACCCGGTTTGAACCCCCAGGTGGAGGCCAACTGGCACATGTACACCGTTGGCCCAGGCGTGGTGCACATGGATGGCGACATGGCGCTGTGGTATGCCCGCTCGCGCATGAAATCCAATGATTACGATCGCGGTAGGCGTCAGCAGGAGCTGCTGCGCGCCATCTATCAACGCGCCTTGCAACTCGACGTGATCCCGCGCCTGCCCGAGCTGTACCAGGAGCTGCAAAACTCCTTTAAGACCGACATGGGTCTCAACGACTTGCTCTCATTGGCGCCCATGGCGCTCAACCTGAACGCTCCGCGCATCCGCTCCTATTACATTAACAACACCATGGTCAAAGCCTGGTGGACGCCCGGGGGCGCCATCGTGTTGCTGCCGCGCCGCGATAAGATCGAGGAGCTGCTGCAAGAGGCCATGTCGCCGCCGGGCATCACCGAAGACCTGCGCCTCTCGCTGCTGGTCGAGATCCAAAACGCCTCCGGCAGCCCAGATTGGCCGCGCCTGGTGGAAGAGCGCCTGAGCTACGCTGGCTTCCGCACCCGCTTGCTCAGCGGCGAGCTCCCCAGCCAGCCACAAACCATTCTGTACGACTACACCCCCGGGCAGAACGCCAGCGACGCGCAGGCGCTGCTGCGCATCCTGGGCCTCTCGCCCAGCAGCCTGGTCGCCCAGCCAGACGCTGCGCAAGAAGCCGCCTACCGCCTCGTGCTGGGCGCCGATTACAAACCCTGCTTCAGCCCCTCCCGGCTGGTGCATTGAACCCGACAGGCCGCCGCCTCGGAAACCGCTGTTCATGGAGTGACGCAATGACATTGCAAGGAAAAGGGAATTTCATCTGGAAGATCCTGGAGTGCGAGGGCGGCAACGTCAACACCATCGCCTCTCTGTCCAAAGAGGCCGGCTTCACCCACCTGCTGATCAAGATCGCCGACGGTATCTACTCCTATAACATGCCCTCCAGCGGAGACCTGGTGCCGCCGCTGGTGCGCGCCCTGCACAGCCAGGGCATCCAGGCCTGGGGCTGGCAGTACCTGTACGGCAACAACCCCACCGGCGAGGCCGATCGCGCCATCCAGCGCCTGCGCCAGACCGGCATGGACGGCTTTGTCCTGGACGTGGAAGTGGAATACAAGGAACCGGGCAAATCCAAGGCCGCGACGCTGTACATGGACCGCCTGCGCGCGGCCTTCCCCAACCTGCCGCTGGCGCTGTCTTCCTACCGCTTCCCATCTTACCACCCGCAGGTGCCCTGGAAGCAGTTCCTGGAGGGCTGCGACTACAACATGCCCCAGGTTTACTGGCAGATGGCGCACAACCCCGCGGCGCAGTTACGGCGCTCGGTGCAGGAATTCCAGGCAATGGTGCCATTCCGCCCGATCATCCCCACCGGCGCGGCCTACGTCTCGGGCAGTTGGTCGCCCACCCCCGCCGAAGTGACCGAATTCCTGCAGACCTGCCGGGAGCTGAACCTGAGCGCGGCCAATTTCTGGGAGTGGTCCAACACGCGCCGCTTCCTGCCGGAGGTGTGGAACGCCATCCGCGACTACAATGGGGGCGCCCCGCCGCAGCCCGAAGACATCTCGCAGAAGTTTATCAAAGCCCTCAACACGCGCGACCCGGCCCAGGTGGTGGCTTTATACGCCAGCAATGCCGTGCACGTCAACGCTGCCCGCACCGTGCAGGGGTTGGCAGCCATCCGCACCTGGTACCAATACCTGTTCAGCCAACTGCTGCCGCAGGCCGCCTTCACGCTGACCGGTTTCTCCGGCGTGGGCAGCTCGCGCCACTTCACCTGGACGGCGGTCGCCAACACCGGGCAAGTGCAGAACGGGAATGACACGCTGGGCATACTGGACGGCAAGATCGTGTACCATTATACGTATTTCACGATTACGCCGTGAGCGTATGGGAGGTCCAGCCTCCTGCGGCAATCCATATCTGAATTACCCGAGTGCTCCGTAATGTAAGCCAGCAGCCGCCAGGCTTACATGCGCGGGCGAGTTGCACAAGTGACATTTGTCATATGGGGGGGGGATGACAAATGTCACTATACTGCCAAAGAGAAATGTGCAACAATCAAAATACCCAGGGGGAACGAGTGGAAAGCCCCCCAGGGAAACCTTCTCAAGACAATACCCGAGCCAACCTTCTTTGACGTTTGAGGAGGGGGAAATGAACCCAAACCGGCGCATCTATCGACTCATCAGCCTGCTCGTCATCCTGGCCCTGCTGCTGCAGTCTGTTCCGGCGCAAGCAGACGACCTGGTAACGCCCACCCCAACGCCGCTCGCCATTGCCCCGGTCGAGCTGCCTACCCAGGCAGCCGTCGCCACGCAATC
>JAJUJL010000012.1 GCA_029265355.1 Chloroflexota bacterium
CACCCCCCCGCCCCACACCCCCCCCCCCCCCCCGGCCCCCCGGGGGGTGTGTGTCCTGTGGGGGGGGGTGTGTGGGGCGCCCCCCCCCCCCCAAAAACACCCCCAACTTCACGCCAAAAGCGCACGGTCAATTATATTGAACATTGCAAGATTTGAGGGGAGTATTTGGCGGATATTCATAGTTGACATAGCAGCCCAAAATTGTCTATACTAAATGCGTCAATCCTATTCCTCCGGAGGCGATCATGTCCAGTCATGAAGAGGTCCGTCAGGTCAAGCAGGAGCACAGTTCTGTGCTGCTGAAGTTGCCCAATGTGGTCGGCGTTGGCGTGGGCGAAAAAGAATCAGCGCAAGTCAAAACCGGCGAGCTGAGTGTGGTTGTGCTGGTGCGGCGCAAGCTGCCCCTGGCTGCCCTGCCTGCCGAAGCGGTGGTACCGCGGGAAGTGAACGGCGTGCGCACTGATGTGGTGGAAGTGGGCGATCTGCGCGCTCAGCAAGTTCGCACAGCCCGCTGGCGCCCTGCTCCTGGCGGCGTGAGCATTGGCCATTACTTGATCACCGCCGGGACATTGGGTTGCGTGGTGCGCGACCGCACAACGGGCGAGCGTTTGATTCTCTCCAACAACCACGTGCTGGCAAACAGCAACGATGCGTCTCCGGGGGATGCCATCCTGCAGCCTGGTCCAGCCGATGGCGGCAGCGTGGCAAATGACCGCATTGCCACGCTGCTGCGCTTCTGCCCGATCGATTTCAGCGCTGCTCCACCCACCTGCGGCATAGCCCAGGGCGTGGCCTCTTTTGCCAATTTCCTGGCAGAGCTGGTTGGTTCCAGCCACCGCCTGCAGGCTATCCAGGTGCATCCCCAGGCCGTCAACCTGGTGGACGCGGCTGTCGCCCGCCCGGATGTGGATACGGATGTGCTCAATGAGATCCTGGAAATCGGGGTGGTGAGCGGTACGGTTCCAGCCACCCTGGGCATGCAGGTGCGCAAGTCGGGTCGCACCACCGAGCTGACCACGGGCACAATCAATGTGCTGGATGCCACCGTTAGCGTTAGCTACGGGGTGGGGCGCACGGCTACCTTCGAGAACCAGATTGTCGCAGGGCCAATGTCCCAGGGCGGCGATTCGGGTTCGTTGGTGGTGGCTGCCGATTCCCTCAACGCGGTCGGTTTATTGTTCGCCGGGTCGGAGCAAACCACGATACTTAACCCGATCCAGGCAGTATTGGATTGCTTACAGGTTGATCTATGAGTGCTGAGAATGCTGGCGACCTGAGTCCGGTGCAGCGGGCCAGCCTGGTGCGCGCTGCGCACCAGGCTGAGCTGATGGCGAAAGCCAATGTGGTTGGCGTCGGGGTTGGCTACCGCCGCGTGGCAGGCAAACAAACGGACCAGGTTGCCCTGGTCGTGATGGTCACTGAAAAGCTCCCCGATTGGCAGCTTGCTGAAGAAGATGTGATTCCCACGGAAATCGATGGCGTACCTGTCGACGTCCAAGAAGTTGGCCGGCTGAGCGCACAAGGCGGCCTGTAACTGCTTCGGGCGAGCAGGGAATCTTTGGTTCTGGTCAGGCGTGGTTTCGGCACGAACCTTGCATCCTGCCTACGCGTGCATGTTTCGCTACGTGGGTGAACTGCTGGAAACTTTCGCAGAAGTGTCCCTGTGATGCGTGCAGGGCAGGTTAGGTGTTTCGCCGGAAGTGTTTTTCCAAAATTGTGAACGAGCGCCGGCGAAACGCTGGAGTAAACCGCCGTCGCGATGGCCGATTTACTCTAAACACTTTCGGCAGTTTACTTGGCTACCGCCAGCGCTAAGGAGCCGGAGACTTATGACCAGATCAGACTTTACCGCATGGCTTTATCGTTATTTGCTCGCTCGGCCCGGTTTGCGTCGGTTGTTGGATCGTTGGTCGGCAATGCCCGGGTTTTTCAGGCGGCGGATTGCGCTGGTAACCGCACTGCTGCCTGTGCTGGGCTTGGGGATTCTGATGCTCATGCAAGCTATCACCGCACCCATCCACACGGCGTCCGGGGCGCAGGATGCGCCGGTCTCCGAACTGGAAGCGGCCAAGCTGAGCGCGCTGTTGGCGCCGCATTCGCTGCAGCAGGGTGAGATGCCGGTGTATGGCTGGACCGTGTGCGCCGACATGGGTATTGGTCCGGTGCCGGGTGTGCCGGATCCGCGCCAGCGCTTCCGCCTGTGCCATCCAGATGGTTGGCGGGTGCGCGTTTACTGCATCCAGCCCGATTGGCTGCCGCCTGCCCTGGGGGCGTCTTGCTCACGATACAACGATACCGATTTCTTCTGTGGGCAGAACCTCCAAAACCTGCGCATCTACCAGGTGCTGGACACGCCTACCCCTACGCCCACCTTCACATCCACGCCAACCAATACACCCACAGCGACCAGCACACCTGCGCCAACCGCCACAGGCTTGCCCACGCTGACGCCTACCAACACCCCCGTGATCCCCTCGCCGCTGCCAACGCGTTTTGTGCGCCCCCAGGCCGGCGGGCTGGGATTCCGTGACCTGCTGGGGTTGAACAAGCTGAGCCGCGTATGGCAGGCGACGCCCACGCCGTTCTGGCCCAATACCCCCACGCCATTCATGCCAGAACTGCCAACGCCCACAGCCGGTCTGGCGCAAGCCCCCGAGGCAACGCTGGCCTCTCCACCGTTTATCTACGAGGGTGTTGACCTGAGTCCAGGAAGCGCCCGGGTAAGTATTCGTATCCAACCCGACAACCAACGGGTGAATGCGGGCCAACCCATTGAGCTCGATTTTCTCCCGGCGAGACGCTGCCCGTTCGGCGATCAGCGCGCCTGCACAGCGGCATACTACCAAAATGACCTGACGCCTGTGACCTACGTCAGTGTGCACTCTGGATTGGGCGGGGAAGCCGAGGCGCTGCGCCGCGCCCTGGAAGGCACGGGTTTCGATAGCGCTGGCGCCACCTTGCCACAGGTATACCAGCGGATGAAAGCGATTACCGGTTCAATGGTGCAAATCCAGCAGGAAGATCTCCAGTCCACCGGCTACCAGGTAGCCAGTGTTGTGCGCATCCCCGCTTCCCGGTTGAAACATTACCTGTCCCTGCCGTTGGAACAGGCACTGGCGTTGGCCGCCGAGCTGGAACCGGACCTGACGCCCTTGCTCGAGTCCGGCGAGCCGTTACTGGTGCTGGAGACCTGCGGCTGGCGAATGCCGGGTGAGCCGTGGCCCGGCGGGTTATCGGATACTTCATCTTCGATCTACTTGTTTGTGATCCATCCATTGCGCTGACCCCTGCGATGAGACAGGGGTACACCGAAGATAGCGGTGTGCCCCTTCGCCTGGTCGTTCTCACTCCCAGGTGCGCTCGTCTCGAATAGCGGGCGAACCACTGGGCAGCGCTTCCTCGGGCACGATTTCGATGGTTAACTGAAATTTCAACGCCTGGCGAGCTTCTTGGGCAAGACGCTCCGAAAGATCACCTGCTGCGCCAGGCGCAACCACCACGCGCAAAGCCAGGTAATCCTTGTGCTCGCGGCGGGTGACCAGCGCCTGCCAGCGAACCACCTCAGTGAAACGGCTCATAAAAGCGCTCAACTGGCGCGGGTGCAAGAACATGCCGCGCACCTTGACCGCATCGCCCACGCGCCCCTGCCAGCCCATCAGTCGCGGCGTCTCTCGCCCGCAGGCGCATACCTGGGTGTTCAGCGAGGACAAATCGCCGGTGCCGAAGCGCACCAGGGCGTATTCCCTGTGAAACAGCGTGGCCACAATCTCGCCGGGCTGTCCTGGGGGCAGCGCTTTTCCGCTGCTCAAGTCACAGACCTGCACCAGCGCATCATCCGGCAGGTGCCAGCCATCCTGCATCTCACACTCGTAGCCCAGGTTGCCGCATTCCGCTGTGCCGTAGCCCTGGCGCACAGTCACGCCGCGCTGGTTGAGGTAGGCGCGCAGCGAAGGCGGCAGCGGCTCGGCGGTGACGAAGGCTTTGCGGAGCGAGAGGGGCAGACCCATCTCTTCTGCCCGGTCCAGGAGCGCTTTGAGATAAGAAGGCAGCCCAACGAATCCATTCACCCCCAGCGCCGCCAGGGCTTGCACCTGCTGTTCCTGGTTACCGACGCCGCCGGGGATCACTGTACAGCCAACCGCCCACAGCCCTTCTTCGAACATAGCGCCGGCGGGGGTCAGGTGGTATCCGAAGGCATTGAATACCAGGTCGCCGGGCGCAAAACCAGCGGCGCGCAACGCAGGCGCCCAGCGCCAGTAATCGGCGCGCTGGGCTTCTGGCTCGTAGATTGGCCCTGGCGATTGAAAGATGCGCTTCAACTTCCCCGGCGGGCAGGCAAGGAAACCGCCGAAGGGCTGGTCGGAAGCCTGCAGCGCAGCCAGGTCATCTTTCCGCATCACGGGCAGCCGTTCGAGATCTTCTGCTGTGCGCAGTTCTGACGGGGAAAGCCCGGCGGATTGCATGCGCCGGGTAAAGCCTGGGGCCTGGGTGTAGAGCTGGGCGATCAGTTCTGAGATGTTCATCTGCGAAATCTGCGGGTAACCCTACGAAAGCCAGCGCTTGCGCCGCTTGTAATGCTTCACGTCGCGGTAAGACTTGCGTTGCCCAACTTCGGTCAAGCCCAGGTAAAACTCGCGCACATCCGCGTTCTGGCGCAGGTCTTCGGGGTAGCCATCCAACACGATGCGCCCGTTTTCCATGATGTATGCATAATCGGCGACCGATAGGGTCAGGTTGGCATTTTGCTCGACCAACAGGATGGTGGCACCCTGTTCCTGGTTGATGCGCTTGATGATGTTAAAAATTTCACGCACCAAGAGTGGCGCCAGCCCCAGGGAAGGCTCATCCAGCATCATCAACTTGGGCCTGGCCATCAGCGCCCGCCCGATAGCCAGCATCTGCTGCTCGCCGCCGGAGAGGTAGCCAGCAGTCTGGCGGCGGCGTTCCTTCAAGCGGGGAAAATAATCGTAGACCATTTCGACATCCCGCCCCAGGTTGCTGCTATCGCGCCGGGTATAACCGCCTGCCGCCAGGTTTTCTTCCACGGTCAGGTGCTCGAACACCCGCCGCCCTTCCATGACCTGCATGATACCCAGGCGCACAATGTCGGCGGCGTCCCGGTTGTGGATTTCCTGGCCGTCGAACTGGATGTTACCATCGGTCACTTCGCCATTCTCCGGCTTGAGCAGCCCGGAGATGGCTTTCAGGGTGGTGGATTTGCCAGCTCCATTGGAGCCCAGCAAGCCCACGATCTTTCCCTGGGGCACCTCCATAGACATGCCTTTCAACACCAGGATGACGTCGTTATAGATCACTTCGACATTGTTCAGGCTAAGCATGTAAAGCCTCGCTCAGGCATTTTCAGGGGCACGCCGGCGCTTCCGGCGTGCCCCCGCATGTCTTTCTTAGTCTCCGGCTGAAATGAAATCGCTGACCTGCTTCCACTTACCGCCTTCCACCACATATAGCCGCAGAGAGTTGTTGCCCTTGTGGCTGGTGGGAGAAAAGGAAATCGGGGATGTGACACCGCCAGTTTCAAAGTTCTGGATCGACTCCAGGGCAGCCTTGATGTTCTCTCCGTTGACTTCCTTGCCCTCATCCAGCACCCGCTTGATGCCTTCCGCCATGACTGCCATCGTCCACCAGCCCTGAGAGAAGTGCAGGCCCTTCTCTTCCAGGCTGGACCCCTTGGATTTTAGCCAGGCATCCGGATCGTTGTGCCCTGGGACAGGCGAGCTGGGTGGGGTGAAGGGGATGGTTCCCAGAACGCCCTCGGCAGCGTCGCCCGCCAGTCCGATGAAGATTTCATCGGCGCACCAGTTCAGGCAGATGAATTTCATCTCGCTCTTCATACCCTGGGCGGCGGCATCTTTGAGTAGCACAGCCGCCGGGCTGGAGACGTTCTGGATGATCACGTAGCTGGCGCCAAATTGTTTGAGTTGCGCCAGTTCAGCCACGAAGTCGGTGGCGCCGCGTGGCATGGGCAGCGAGGTGAACGCCATGCCGTTGGCTTCGGCGAATTTCTTGGCGTCTTCCACCGGCGACTGGCCGAATGGGCTGTCATTGTGAATGATGGCAACCGCTGGAGCGCCAGACTTTCCCGCAGCTTTCCAATCATCCAACGCCCAACGCAGGCCAATGATCGCCTGGTCTGAATACGAGGTGCCGATCAGGAAGTTGTAGGGTGCGGCGCTCATATCCAGCAAGTTAGCCGAATAGGATGCCGACATGAAAGGAATCTTATCGGCGGCAATTTTTGAACGCAGCGCTTCGGTATCACCCGTGCCCCAGCCCTGGAAAGCCACCACGCCTTCCTGGACGTACTGGGTATAGAGCTGCTCGGCGACATCCACCTTGTAGGCATAATCCGCCGAAATCAGCTCGATCGGGTGACCATTGATGCCTCCGTTGGCATTGCGCCACTCGACGTATCCCTTCAGACCTTCAGCATAGGGCGTGCCCACGTCGGCGGTAGCGCCGGTCAGATCGTGGATGGCGCCGATCTTGATCGGCGTGGTGTCGGCCGGGGCGCCCCCGCCTGCGCAGGCAGACAGCAGCACTGCGGCAAACACGAGAACTGTGATGGCGAGCTGAGCTCGTCGCTGTGAAATCCTAAACATTCGATGCCACATGGTTTCCTCCTCCAAGGCTAAAAAGAATTGATGCTTATCTTGAGTGAAAGAATGATTTCCGCCGGTCACCTCCTCGATTGGGGCCAATCTGGCGCCGCCTCCGACAGTCCCTCGTCTGCCGGCTCAATAACTGAATGGCCACAATCTGAAATAGTCTTTGATGTTGCGCCAAATTTTGTTCAATCCTTCTGGCTCTAACACCAGGAACAAGATAATCACCAAACCAAAGGTGGCTTGCTGCACGAAGGGGATGATCGAATCGATGAAAGGCAGGGAGGTCTTTAACGCTCGCCCCAGGTTGGTGAGGATTGCTGGCAGCAGGGTCATGAAGGTCGCGCCAAAGAAAGAGCCTGTTACCGAGCCCAGCCCGCCGATAATGATCATCGCCAGGTACAGCACCGAGACATCCACGGTGAAGCGCTCCCAGGTGACGATGCTGCGGTAGTGGGCGGTGAGCGCTCCCGCCAGCCCGACGAAAAACGATGAAACCGCAAAAGCCAGCAGTTTGTAACGGAACAGGTCCACGCCCATCACTTCGGCGGCGATGTCCTGGTCGCGTATGGCAATGAAGGCCCGCCCAAAGCGCGTGCGGAACAAGTTGATCGTCAGGATAGCGGTTAGCCCTGCCAAGGCCCAGATCACCCAATAGAAATTGAAATCGGTGTTGAGTTGGATGCCAAACAGGGTGGGGTTGGGCACCACCAGCGCATCTACACCGCCTGTGACAGCATCCCAGTGCGTCACCGTCCACAGGATGATTTCCTGCGCCGCCAGTGTAGCAATGGCCAGGTAAAGCCCCTTCAGCCGCAGCGAAGGGATGCCAAAGATTGCCCCCACCAGCGCCGTCACCAGGCAGGCGGCGAGCGTCGACGCCCACCAGGGCAGCCCCATGCGGGCGGTCATGATGCCTGCCGCGTAAGCGCCCACCGCCATGAAGCCGCCCTGTCCCAGGCTGATTTGCCCGGTATAGCCCACCAGGATATTCAGTCCGATAGCGCCGATGGTGGCGATGCCCACCTGGTTAGCCAGCGTCAGGTAGTAGCGGTTGGCGAAAAATGGAAAGGCGAGCATGAACAACAAGAAAAGGATGATGCGAATCTTCTGCGCGTGCGTGCGCCGCAGGCTCATGTCGGACTGATAGGTGGTGTGGAATATGCCTGATTCCATAAGGCTCCTGTGTGGGCGGATCGCAATCTGCCGCCCCTAAACCCTCTCGATGATCTCTTGCCCGAACAGGCCGTACGGGCGGATCATCAGGATGAGGATCAAGACCACGAAGGGGATCACCTGGTTCAGCCCCTGACCGATGTAGCCGCCGGTGTAGGTTTGCAGCAGGCCAATGATCACTCCGCCGATGATCGCTCCAGGAATGGAGTCCAGCCCACCCAGGATGACCACCGGGAAGACGTGCAGGCCAAAGCCCGAAAGCTCGCCGCTGACACCGACAATGTTTGCGACCAGCGCCCCGGCGATCGCAGCGGTGGCAGCGGCGATCGACCAGGCCCAGGCGAAGATCTTCTTCACGCTGATGCCCATGCTCAGCGCTGCCTGCTGGTCATCAGCCACGGCGCGCATGGCAATCCCTTCGCGCGAGCGCCGGAAAAAGACAGTGAACAATCCCAGCATGATCACGGCGATAGCGATAGCCCATAACCGGTCGGCGCCAACTGTGGCGCCCAGTATGCGCACCGGCTGGCTGGGGATGAAAGCCGGGAAGGAGCGCGGCAGTGTGCCCCAGATGGTGCTGACGATAGCGCGCAGCAGGCTGCTCAGGCCGATCGTGACCATGATGACCGAGATGATCGGCTCTCCGATCATGGGGCGCAGCACGAAGCGCTCGACCAGCACACCTACCCCCACCGCCGCCGCCAGGGTGAGCGCCATGCCCAGCGGCCAGGCCAACCCGAATTGGACGATCAGCGCATACGTGATGTAGGCTCCCACCAACAGAAATTCGCCCTGGGCGAAATTGATCACATCGCTGGATTTGTAGATCAGCACGAAGCCCAGCGCCGCCAGTGATAGAATGGCGCCGTTGGTCAGGCCGGTCAATGTGAGCTGGATGAACAATTCCATAGGAAGGTCCTCTAACGAAAAAGATCAACACGAAGGTCACAAAGGATGAACACAAAGATCGCCAAGATAGAGTATTCCTTTGTGGACTTCGCGCCTCCTTTGTGCACTCTGTGTTCCAGTCTTAAGTTCTACGCGTCAGCGCTGGCAATCGACAGGCGGGTTTGCAGCGTCGCTGTACGCCCGTCCTGGTAAGTGATGGTCGTGACCACATCTACGTGATCGTTCTGGCTGTACAGGGCCGAGATCAGGTCGTCATAGCGCTGTGCCACCAGATTGCGGCGGACCTTGCGCGTGCGGGTCAGTTCAGCATCATCGGCGTCCAGCTCTTTGTGCAGCAGCAGGAAACGGCGAATGCGAGCGGCTGGCGGTAGGTCGGCGTTGGCCTGCTGCACGTGGCGCTGCACCAGCTCGTACACCTGCGGCTTCTGCGCCAGGTCGGTGTAGGTGGTGTAGGCGATCTGGCGGCTCTCGGCCCACTTGCCCACGTTGCCAAAGTCGATGTTGATCATGGCGGTTACGAAAGGCCAGTCGCCCCCAAAAACCACCGCCTCCTTGATATACGGGCTGAACTTGAGTTTGTTCTCGATGAACTGAGGGCTGAACTTGGTGCCATCGTGCAAGGTCATCACATCCTTGGCGCGGTCGATGACAATCAGGTGCCCGTCTTCGTCGAAGTAGCCGGCGTCGCCGGAGCGCAACCAGCCGTCCACCAGCGCCTCGGCGGTAGCGGTCGGATTGCGGTAGTAGCCTTCCATCACCGCCGGCGAGCGCATCAAGATCTCGCCATTTTCGTCGATTTTGATCTCGGTCTGCGGTATGGGCGTGCCCACGGTTTGGAATTTGACGTCGCCGTCGCGATGCACCACGGCGATGCCATTGATCTCGGTCTGTCCGTAAATCTGTTTCAGGTTGACGCCCAGGGCGTGAAAGAAGCGGAACACGTCCGGACCCAAGGCTGCCCCGCCGGTGTAGGCGCGCTTCAGATGGCGCAACCCCAGGTGGTCTTTGATGGCCTGGAAGACCAGCCAATCTGCCAACAGGTATTGCAGCCGCAGCAGGCGGGAAGGCGCCTCTTTGCGGAAGCGGGTGTCAGCCATGCGGTAGCCGACTGGCATAGCCCACTCGTACAATCGGCGCTTCAACCACGCGCTGTCCTGGATTTTGACCTGCACCTGGCTGACCAGGTTTTCCCAGATGCGCGGTGGGCTGAACATCACCCGCGGGCCGATCTCGCGCAGGTCATGCTGCACGGTCTCGGGCTCTTCCGGGAAGTTGACAGTGAAGCCGATCTGCAATCCGCAGCTCAACACCATCATCTGCTCGCCGATCCAGGCCAGCGGCAGGAAAGAGACGAATTCATCTTCCGGTTTCAGCGGGTCGACGGACATCAGGTTGCGCCCCATGCTCACCATCGAGCGGTGGGTCAGCATCGCCAGCTTGGGGTTGCCAGTGGTGCCGGAAGTGGTGGAGAGGATGGCGATGTCCTCGCCTTTCCCGGCAGCCAGGCGGCGCTCGAACTCGCCGGGGTTCTGAACCTCGTACATTTGCCCCAGGGCGAGCACATCTGGAAAATATGCCAAAAAATTCTCGGTATAGCTGCGCAGTCCCTTGGGGTCGTAGTAGATCACCTTGCGCACACCCTGCAGGGACGACTCGCGATCTGCCCCGACCTCGGGCCACATCTCCAGGATTTTGTCCACCTGCTCCTGGTCTTCCACCACCACGAAAGATACACCAGCATGGTTCAGGATGTAGATCATCTCCTTGACCACCGCATCCTGGTACAGGCCGATCGACTTGGCGCCTGCCGCCTGGGCAGCCAGCTCGGCAATCAGCCACTCTGGGCGGTTATCGCCGATGATAGCGATGGTTTCTCCGGGCTGCAATCCCAGGCTCACCAGTCCGAGGGAGAAGAACTTGACCTTTTCGGCGTATTCTTGCCAGGTGAGCGATTGCCAGATGCCGTAGTTGCGCTCGCGCAAGGCGATGCGCCTGGGCGTCTTCTGGGCATGCTCGAACAGGAATTGAGGCAGCGTCTCAGCCATGCTCAACCCCTATTCGAGGTGTTGTTGACTGCCATCTTGAAGGGGAACACACTGCGATCCTCGCCCAGGTAAGCCTGGATCACCACCGGGTTCTGGCGCACTTCGTCCGGCGTGCCCTCGCCGATCTTCTGCCCGAAGTTGAGGACGACCACCCGGTCGGAGATGTCCATCACCACCCCCATATCGTGCTCGATCAGGACGATCGACACGCCGTGTTCCTCGTTGATGTCGAGGATGAAGCGCGCCATATCTTCTTTTTCTTCGGCGTTCATGCCCGCCATGGGCTCATCGAGCAACAGGATGGCAGGCTTCATCGCCAGGGCGCGGCCCATCTCCACCCGCTTCTGTAAACCGTACGACAACGCCCCGACAGTTTGCTTACGGATCGATTCGATCTCCAGCAGGTCGATGATGTCTTCCACGTACTGGCGGAACTCGATTTGCTCACGCTCGGCTGGTCCCCAGTACAGCATGCTGGCGAGCAGGTTAGCGCGCATGTGCACATGGCAGCCTGCCAGCAGGTTATCCAACACGGTCATGTGGCGGAAGAGCTCGATGTTCTGGAAAGAGCGGGCGATGCCCAGGCGGGCGATCTGATGCGGGCGCAGGCGGGTCAGGTCGTGTTCGCCGTCGCGGTGGTAGAGAATGCGGCCTTTTTGGGGATGGTATAGTCCGCTGATGCAGTTGAGCAGGCTGGTCTTACCAGCGCCGTTTGGCCCAATGATCGCCAGTATCTCAGACTGGTGCAGCTCCAGGTTGACGTTGAACAGGGCAGTCACGCCGCCGAAGCTGAGCTGCAGGTCTTCGATGCGCAATTGCAGCTCGCCGGGTTGCAAGGTGGAGGAATTGAGCTGGTGGCGAAATCCGCGCAGCATAGGGGCTCCTGCGAAATACCGAACGTTTTGTGGCTAAAGCAGCGCCCCTATGTTAGCAGTTATGCGTTTACAAGGCGTTTACGCGAGCGTTAACGCGGGGTCTCACCTGCCCAGCACTATCCCGCGCGGATCAATCTCCCGCAGCAGCCGGCGCTCCTCCGGCGAGGGCGGCTCGGTGACCGGCACATGCGCCGGCGCCAGGATGGGAAACTCGCTGTTGGCCTGCACATCTTCCAGCGTCACGCCCGGGTGCAGGCTGACCACCTGCATGCGCTTGGTGTGCTCATCGAAGCCGTACACTGCGAGCTGGGTGATCACACGGTAAGGTCCGCAGCCATGCGGCAGTCCGCTGCGTTCCCGGGCGCCCGGGCCGGAGATCCAGCCCGGCGTGGTGATGAAATCGAGCTTGCTCTGGAAGGTGCGGGTGCTTTGGTTACGCATGATGAAGATCGTGCGCCAGCAGAAGGAGCCCACGTCGTTGGCGCCGCCCGATCCGGGCAGGCGCACTTTGGGGTGTTCCCAATCGCCAATCACCGTGGTGTTGATATTGCCGTAGGCGTCCAGCGCGGCTGCGCCCAGGAAGCCGTAGTCGATGTAACCCGCCTGGCAAGCCGACATCACATCGTGCATCGAGGTGGCGGCGACGGCTTTGTAGAAGGTGCGCGAATCGCCCACCGAAACCGGCAGCTCAGGAATGCGCGGCCCGATCCCGCCGGCCTCGAAGACCAGCAATAGGTTTGGAGCGTGACTGCGCTGCGCCAGCATGGAGGCGATCATGGGCAGGCCGGTGCCCACCAGCACCGAACGGTTGTCTTCCAAAAGGCGCGAAGCCACGCAGGTGATCAGCTCGGCCTGGGTGTACTCCTGCTTTGCGAATGGGCGGGCTTCGATTTTGTGGGAATCTTGCTGGGCGATCATGTTTGCCTCCCCTTGTTCTGTTCGATCTGCTCGAGGCGTTTCAAGGTAGCTGCCCCACCCACCAGTTCCAGGTACTGCGAGAAATCGGCCGTACCGTGGACGTATTTCTCAAGGTATGCCTGAGCACCCTGCGGGGTCTTGGCCTGCTGCAGCCACTCCTGGATGTGTGGCTCGTCGAAGGCGTACAGGTACGGCATCAGCGTGGGATGGGCGCCGTACTTGACTTCGCACACGGCATCCACGATGTAGAAGGGAATATCTGTGCGCTGGGGGTGGTCGCGGATCTCATCGTCGTCCACGATCTGTTCCGTGGTCAGCAGCACGCGGCGCGAAGCGCGCGCCAGTTCGATATCTTCGACTGGGATGCCGTCGATCTGGGCGTTGCCGTAGCGGTCGCAGCGCGGCACGTGGATCAGCGTCACATCGGGGATGGCGGCCGGCACCAGGATGACCGGCTTGCCGCTCCACGGGTCTTTGATCTGGATGGCTGAGCTTTTTTCGAAGGTGTCTGTGCCGGCCATGTTGCGCACTGGCATAAACGGCACGCCCATCATTCCTGCTAAAAAGCGCCATTGGTAAGCGGCGTTGGACAGCTCGGCAACCACCTGCACCTCGCCGCTTTCCACCGCTCGGCGCCCGGCAGGCGACAAGCCGCGCAGCTCGTGACCAAAAGCATAGGCGCATTCCACTTTTTTGACGCACCCGCCTCCAATCAGCAAGTCGATGTCATGCACCGCGGTTTTTCCGGCAATCACCAGGCCGCGCCGCCGCTGGCGGATGATCTCGTAGATGAGTGCCATGGGCGTGCGGATGTGCCCGAAACCGCCCAGCGCCAGGTAAGCTCCGTCAGGAACGAAGCGCTCGACCGCCTCCCGCACGCTCATGCGCTTATCGACCAGGCCGCGCGGCTTATTCTCGCGTATCCAGGCGCGGTTCTCGTCTGGATCGCGCCAACCGACCAGCTCCCCCGAGCCTGTTGCCAGTATGGGAATATTTCTTTCCATGTCCGCCTCCTGCAAACCGTGCTGGACCTTTCTCAACCCCAAAATCATTATACATCCAGAAGGCGTGCTCCAGGTCAATTTGTGCTTTGTTACACAAGCGCTGGCGAGTTCAACCAGAGTGCCCTGCCCGATTTGCACGCATCTGCCTCTCTGGAAATTTGCTTTTTTCCAGCGGCAGTGCGCAAAATCTTGGCCTTATGCTATAGTTATAGAAGCCCGCTCAAAGCGGGAAAACAAACCCAAAGTGGAGAGAAGAAAGGAAAACCAAAAATGAAACGCTTTTTTGTATGGACTGCTTTGCTGGCTGCGTTCAGCCTGCTGTTGAGCGCTTGTGGCGGCGGAGCGTCGGGCAGCCACCTGGATCAGATCAAACAGGCTGGCGTGATCAAAGTGGGTACCAGCGCCGATTACCCTCCTTTCGAATTTGTGGATGCCAATGGCAACAAAACTGGCTTCGACATCGACTTGATGGAAGAGATTGGCAAGCGCCTGGGGGTGAAGGTGGAATGGGTGGATATGCCCTTCGATAGCTTGATCGCAGGCGTGCAGGAAGGCAAGATCGACATCTCTATCTCTGCTTTCAACTACAGCGAGGAACGCGACCAGGTGGTGGATTTTTCTGACGCCTATTACACCGGCGAGGATGCCTTCCTGGTAGCCGAATCCTTCAGCGGCGCGTTCGCCAGCCCGGAAGACGCCGCCAATTACAAGGTGGGTGTGCAGACCGGCACCACCCAGGATTCCTGGCTGACCGATACCCTGGTGGCAGAGGGCAAACTGCCGGAGGCCAACTTGTTCCGCTATGACCGCGCCGACCAGGCTGCCCTGGACCTGAAAAACGGGCGCATCGATGTGATGATGGCTGACGCCATCCCCGCCAAGGCGCTGGCGCAGCAGGTCGGCGGGCTGAAGATCGTCTACACCGGTGTACTCTCCAGCGGTCCCATGAACATCGTCCTGCCGCAAGGCGATGCTGAGCTGGCGAAGGCAATCAACGACGTGCTCAAGCAGCTCAAGGATGAGGGCTTCATCGATGCGCTGGCGGTGAAGTACTTCGCCGAGTAAACAGAGCCCCCCCTTCCGTCCCCCCAATTTCGCTTGTGGAAGTTCGTAATGCAAAGTGAGTGACAGGCGAAATTGGGGGGAAACCCGAAGGGAGGGGGCGGTCTGAAACACCAAAGCCCATGCTCTCAAACTTCTTCAATTACATCATCCAGGGCACAGCCATCACGGTTGCCGTGACGCTGGTGGCGCTGCCGTTCGGGCTGCTGATCGGGTTGGCGCTGGCGCTGGTGTACAACTATGGCGGCAAATGGGCCGCCCGCCTGTCAGGCGCCTACAGCCTGCTGATGCGCGGCGTGCCGCCGGTGGTGCTGCTCTTTATCCTGTATTTCATCCTGTCAGGATCATCCTTTGTCAATCTTTCGCCCTTCTGGGCGGGCTCGCTGTCGTTGGGCATCGTCAGCAGCGCTTACCAAATGGAAATCCTGCGCGGGGCGTTTGCCGCAGTGGGCGCCGGGCAGATGACCGCCGCCCGCGCCCTCGGTATGCCCCGCCTGCAGGCTATCCGCTACATCATCCTGCCGCAGGCCATTCGCCTGGCGATCCCGCCCTGGTCGAACGAAGCCTCCATCGTGCTCAAGGACTCGTCGTTGGTCTATGCCCTGGGTGTCCCAGAAATTCTGCGTCGCGCCCAGCAGTTGAGCGCCACTACCCAGCAGCCCTTCCTGGCTTTCGGCGTCGCCGCCCTGATCTACTTTGCGCTGGTCTTCCTGACCAACCGCGGCCTGGACTACCTCGCTCTCAAGACCCGTTTGCCAACCAACCCGGTGTGAGCCCCCGCAGGAGCATTGCATGGATACTCCTATCATCTTGCAAGCCAAAAACGTGACCAAGATCTACGGCGAGAACGTGATCTTCAAGGATATTTCGCTGGATGTGCATCGCGGCGAGACGATTGTCATCATCGGCCCCAGCGGCACGGGCAAGAGCACCCTGCTGCGCTGCATGAACCTGCTCACACGGGTGGATGGCGGGCAAATCTTCCTGGAGGGCAAGGAGATCACCGCGCCCCACACCAACCAGGACCAGGTGCGCCAGCAGATCGGCATGGTCTTTCAAAACTTTCTACTGTTCAACCACCTGACCGCCCTGGGCAACGTGATGGTCGGGCTGACCAAGGTCAAAAAAATGCCGCGCCAGCAGGCGCACGAGAAAGCGATGGCTGAGTTGAAGCGCGTTGGGCTGGAAGACCGCGCCGGGCACTACCCGGGGCAACTCTCCGGTGGTCAGCAGCAGCGCGTGGCGATCGCCCGCGCCCTGGCGATGGACCCCAAGGTGATGCTCTTCGACGAACCCACCTCAGCTCTCGACCCGGAGCTGATCGGCGAGGTGCTGGGTGTGATGGCGCAACTGGCGCGTGAGCACATGACCATGCTGGTGGTCACCCACGAGATGGGCTTTGCTCGCGAGGTGGCCGACCGCATCGTCTTCATGGAGAAAGGCAGCATTGTCGAGCAGGGCAGCCCGGAGGAGCTTTTTGAGCGTCCGCAGCACGCCCGCACGCGCGAGTTCCTGTGGAAGATCACCGAGCTGTACGGCAAGAAGGAGAAAAAATGATCGCCTTCTTCGAGCTGTTCGTGCGCTTCTTGCCCGACCTGCTGCGCGGGGCGGGGGTGACCTTGCTGTTGACCGCAGAGGGGCTGGCAGCCGGTTTCGTCCTCGGCCTGCTGGCGGCGTTGGGGCGCCAGTATGGCGGCAAATTCTGGCAGGGCCTGGCGGTGGGCTACGTCGAGCTGTTTCGCGGCACACCGCTCTTGATGCAACTTTTCCTGCTGTATTACGGGCTGCCTGGGCTGGGCGTCACCTTATCGCGCGAGTGGGCGGCTTTCATCGCCCTGGGGCTGAATTCCGGCGCCTACCAGGCCGAGTACCTGCGCGGCTCGATCCTGGCGGTGGGCGAGGGGCAGATGATCGCCGGGCGCGCTATCGGCATGTCGCGCTGGAGCGTCATCTTCAACATCATCCTGCCGCAGGCGCTGCGCCTGGCGATCCCTGCCTGGGCCAACGAGCCGGTTTCGCTGCTCAAATCCACGGAGGTGGTGTTCCTGATCGCCATCCCCGAGCTGATGGCCAAGGGCAAGGCGATGGCGGCCCGCACCTACCAGCCGATCCCCTCCTACCTGGCGGTGGCGCTCATCTATCTGGTGATGGTGTTCTTGCTGGATTACTTGCTGAAATGGATGGAACGCCGCTCGCACCTGCCCGGCTTTGAGTTGGAAGGCAGGCGCGCCTAGAATAAGCCGGTTGCGCCGATCAAGGCTAAACAAGAAATCAAACCGCCAAGAACGCTGAGTAGAATCAACCTTCGCGCCTGCGCGGTAGATATCGGTAAAGGTAAGAAGGCGTTGATCGAAGACGCAGGCGGTGGGTTTCCGCTCTCTCACCCAAATGTCTGCCCAAAGGCGTTCATCATCACGTGCGCCACGGATGGGGCGAGCAGGTTGCGCGTGCGGCTGAAGACCAGGCCGTAAGCCAGCCCGCTGATCGCCTGGCTAACGAAGCACGCCGCCAACCCGGCGAGCGGGTCGCCGCCCATCATGCGCGTATTGCCAGCCAGGTGCCAAAGCCCAAAAAGCGCTGCCTGCAACGTCAGCGCGCCCATCGGTGGCATGAAGCGGGTTAATCGGGTTTGCAGCGCGCCGCGGAACAGGAATTCCTCGAAGAAGCCGTTTTGCAGGCTGTTGCCGATCAGGCGCCGCGCCAGCACGTTTGGCGGCAGCAGGCCGTTTGACATCAGCGCCAGCCAGGTGAGCAGCGGCAGCGCGCTCCACAGTGCCGAGACCTGCCAGGCGCGGCGCCCGCGGCCGAGTCCCAGCTCGGCGGGGCGCGCTCCCAGCAGCAGCAGCGAGACCAGCGGGATGACGAAGTACTGCGCCGGGTTTGCCACGGCGTTACCCGGCCCGCCCACCCATGCGGCAGGCAGCGTGCGCTCGCCGAGGATGTTCAGCCCGTCCACCATGGCGCTCCAGCCGGGTATGCGCAGCCCGGCGCCGCTCAGGCCGGTGAGGACAATCACCAGCAGCACGAGCGCAAGCTGCACAGCGGGGCGCCAAACGCTTGACGCAGGCGCTGCGACAGGCGCGTCCAGCGCGGGACGCGCCAGGCGCGCCGACAGTCCCGCCAGCAGCAGTTGGTAAGCGCCGGCCGCCCCGGCGAAGGCCAGCCAGGCCAGGTGACCGCTGGCAGCCAGGTAGAGGGCGCTGATCAGCCAGGCGGCTGCGATGAGCCAGAAGAGGGGAGCGCGGTTGAGGGGGATGGGCATGGGGAGCCTCGGTGCATTTAGAGAAAGCTATGATCAGAGACGCGTAATCTTTCGATTGGCATACCCTTTGTTTAGTAGCCAATACGGGGATTATAATAGCTCTCATGAACCAATTCGAGCTCGAATCCCTGCTTTCCGGTCTGCCTTTGGGCAAGCTGCGCTACTACGGCAAGGTCACCTCCACCAACGAGCTGGCGGCGCGCTGGGCGGAGAGCGGCGCCCCGCACCTCTCGCTGATAGCGGCCGATGAGCAAACCCAGGGGCGCGGTCGGCTGGGCAGGCGCTGGCTGACCCCGCCAGGTTCAGCGCTGGCTTTCAGCCTGATCCTGACGGAGGTCAAAGCCGAGGCGGCGCTGGCCTACAATGCCCTGGGGGCGCTGGCGGTGTGCGACACACTCAACCAGGCTTTGCCGCCCATGTTGCCCGCCCAGGTCAAGTGGCCCAACGATGTGCTGGCGCAGCGCAAGAAGCTGGCGGGTGTGCTGGCAGAAGCCCACTGGCAGGGCGATCGGCCGGCGGCCATCATCCTGGGCATTGGCGTCAACGTTTCGCCTGTTTCGGTGCCGCCAGCAGAGGGGTTGAATTTTCCCGCCACCTGCGTGGAAGAGGTGGTTGGCGCAGAGGTGGACCGCTGGGGACTGCTGCGCGCCATCCTGGAAAAGCTGCTCGAGCTGATGCCTTATGTGGGTTCGCCTGATTTCATTCGCCTGTGGCAGATGCGCCTGGCTTTTCGCGGCGAATGGGTGCAGGTGCGCCAGGAAGACGGCGCGCTGCTGGAGGGCTACCTTTCCGGCTTGAATCCGGATGGAACGCTGCGCCTGCGCGACCGCGAAGGTCATTTCACCACCGTACAATTTGGTGAGGTCAGCCTGCGCCCGGTTGACAGTTCGTCAAAATAGGCTAAACTTAGCTCAACAGACAGCTTCTGAGACTCTTCGTTGCGCTCAGAGTGATAGGCTGGAGGAGAGACATTATGTTGGATGAGTTTCGCGAACAAGCCGGCGCGGCTCCCTTCTTTGAAGAGGAGGAAGCAAAACCGGCGCCGCGCGTGCAGCCGCGCTATTTCCTGGGGATGTCTCCCGCGCAGCGCTTTGTGATTGCCTTGATGCTGCTGCTGATCGTCGGCCTGGTGGGTGTGTTGGGGTTGGTGGTCGCCGGGCGGGTTGTGCTGCCTTTCTAAACCTTCTGCACACTTTAGCTTGCTTAGGGGGTTACTTTCCTTTTCCCAATGCAATGCCGTGCTGAGATGGAGCGGGCGGGTTTTGGCCCTGGTTGATCCAAATGAAAGGCCTGGGCGGTGTGTTCGCTGGCGATAGCGCTTTGCGGCGCAAGCCCGCCCCTACGACATGTCCACTCCTGCCCGGCGCAGATCGGAGTCGGCGATGCGCGCCAGCGAGGCCACGCTGTCACCCGTGTCCAGGTTGATCAATCGCACTCCAATGGCGGCGCGCCCCGAACGAGAGATATCCTTGACCTGGGTGCGCAGCGCCACACCGTTGGCGGAGATGATGGTCAGGTCGTCGGCTTCCTGCACCACGCGCACGGCGGTGATTGTGCCAAAGCGCTCGATTGCATCCTTGGCAATCGCCCTCACGCCCAGGTTGGCCCGGCCCTTAGGCGCATATTCGGAGAGCGGTGTGCGCTTGCCGTAACCGCCGGTGGTCACCACCAGCAGGTCGCCGCCTTCTTCCACCACTTCCATGCCAGTCACCTGGTCCCCCTTTGCCAGGCGGATGCCGGTCACGCCGGCCGCCGTTCGCCCCATCGGGCGCACCTCGGCTTCGGAGAAGCGCAGCGCCTGGCCCTGCTCGGTGACGATGATGATCTCATCCTCGCCGTGTGTCAGGCGCGCCCAGCCCAGCTCGTCGCCTGGGTCCAGGTTGATAGCGATCAAGCCAGAAGGGCGCACTGCGGCGAACTCGGAGAGCGAGACGCGCTTGGCGCGTCCCTGGCGGGTGACCATCATGCAATATTCGGCGGCGGCGAAATCCGGCACCGCTACCATGGCGGTGATGGACTCGCCCGGCTCCAGGTTGAGGATATTGACAATGGGGATGCCGCGCCCAGTGCGGTCGGCGTCGGGTATCTGGTACACCTTTTCGGAATATACCTTGCCGCGGTCGGAGAAGAACAGCAGCGTGTCCAGCGTGCGCGCTGGCGCCAGGATGACCACCTCATCCTCTTCGCGGGTGGCATGGCCGGTCACGCCGCGACCGCCGCGCCCCTGCGCCTTGAACGCGCGCGCCAGAACACGCTTGATATAGCCGCGCTGGGTGACGCTGATCAGCACAGCTTCATCCTGGATCAAGTCTTCTTCGTTGAAATCTTCGCTGGCGTCGGGGGCGATCAGCGTGCGGCGCTCGTCGCCGTAGGTCTCCGAGAGCTCCAGCAGATCGTCCTTGATCACGCCCAGCACTTTTTGCGGGCTGGCGAGCAGGTCTTCCAGGTAGGCGATGCGCTCCAGCGTCTGGCGGTGCTCGTCTTCGATCTTCTGGCGTTCCAGGGCTGCCAGGCGGCGCAGTTGCATATCCAGGATCGCCTGCGCCTGGCGCTCACTCAAGTTGAAGCGGCTCATCAGGCGTTCTTTGGCCGCGTCGGCGTCCGGCGATTGGCGGATGGTTTGGATCACCTCGTCCAGGTGCGCCAGGGCGATCAGCAAGCCCTCCAGGATATGAGCCCGGGCGCGGGCTTTTTCCAGCTCGAACTGCGCGCGGCGCACGATGACCTCGCGGCGGTGTTCGATGAAAATTTGCAGCGCCCGGCGCAGCGAGAGCAGGCGCGGCTCGCCGTCCACCAGCGCCAACATCTGCACACCAAAGGTGGATTGCAGTGGCGTGTACTTGTAAAGCTGGTTGAGCACCTTGCGCGGCTGCGAGCCGCGCTTGAGCTCGATGATGATGCTCATCCCGCGCCGGTCGGACTCGTCGCGCAGGTCGGTGATATCGTCCAGCCTGCCTTCGCGCACCAGCTCGGCGATGCGCTCGATCAGGCTGGATTTGTTGAGCTGGTAGGGGAGGGCGGTGATGACGATGCGGTAGCGGTTGGCGCCAATTTCCTCGATATGCGCCGTGCCGCGCAGCACAATGCGTCCGCGCCCGCTGCCGTACGCCTGGCGGATGCCCTCAGCGCCGACGATCACTCCAGCGGTGGGGAAATCAGGGCCGGGCACGTGCGCCATCAATTCTTCGACCGTAATTTCATCAACCCTGTCGTAACGGTCGATCATCATCACCAGCGCCGAGACCAGCTCGCGCAGGTTGTGCGGGGGGAGGTTGGTCGCCATACCCACGGCGATACCGGAGGTGCCGTTGAGCAACAGGTTGGGTAGCCGCGCGGGCAGCACTACCGGTTCCTGCAGCGAGTCGTCGAAGTTGGGGGCAAAGTCGACGGTGTCTTTGTCGATGTCTGCCAGCATCTCCTCCGCCATGCGCGACAGGCGCGCCTCGGTGTAGCGCATGGCTGCCGGGGCGTCGCCGTCCACCGAACCAAAGTTACCCTGTCCATCCACCATCAGGTAGCGCATGGAAAAATCCTGCGCCAGGCGCGCCATGGTCTCGTACACCGCCGCGTCGCCGTGCGGGTGGTATTTACCCAGCACCTCGCCGACGATACGGGCGGATTTGCGGTAGGGTGTATTGGCGCGCACACCCATATCGTGCATCGCGTACAGGATGCGGCGGTGGACGGGCTTCAGCCCATCGCGGGCGTCCGGCAAAGCACGCGCCACGATCACGCTCATAGCGTAATCCAGGTAAGCGGCGCGCATTTGTTCTTCGATATCAACCGGTTGAACGGTTCCCATATCCATGGAATTCGTTGTTCCTTCTGTTTGCTGTCACTCTGCAGGGGCAGGGCAAAGCCCAGAACAAATCCCTTGCTGCATATAGAATGACCTGGTTTTGCATCGGGTGTGTGTTCGGAGCTAAGCAGATCGCCAGCAGGCGGCCTGGAGCACCGAGGTGCGCACGAACCTTTATTATAATCGACTTGCAACAAGCCGTTGCGTCGCGGCGAGTGGCGATTCCAACCCAGCGGCGCGAAAACCTCCCTGGCGCAGTTTTTCCTTCGCCATTCCTGCTGGCAAGCCGCGGGCAGGTCGCCCCTATTGGATTGCACGCCCCTTTTAACGCCTGTGAGCGGCTCCTGGGAACGATCACGCTCCACAGAGAGCCGCTCACGGCAGCGAAAGGAGGAAGGAGGTCAAGCCGTCGCTCAGCCTGGATCAGGCCAGGGCAGCGACGGGCGACTCGGTTTGGGGTTCGAGCGACTGCAAATACTCGTGGATCGAAGCAGCAGCCTGGCGCCCGGCGACCATGGCGGTCACCACCAGGTCTGGACCGGTAACCGCGTCGCCGCCGGCGAAGACGCCCAGGCGCGAGGTGGCGCCGCTCTTCTTATCGGTGATGATCAGGCCATACTTGTGGGTCTTCAACTCCGGGGTGGTATCGCCGATCACCGGGTCGGGCCAGTAGCCCAGGGCCAGGATAGCGGTATCGGCTTCGACGAAGAAGTTGGAGCCTTCCACCGGTACGGGTTTGCGGCGCCCTTTGGCGTCTGGCTCGCCCAGCTCCATGCGGATACATTCGATTTTTGCCAAGCGCCCATTTTCGCCGGCGATGAACTGCACCGGCTGGGTGAGGAACTGGTATTGGGCGCCTTCTTCGCGCGCCAGCTTGCGGTCCTTGCGCCCGCCGGGCATTTCTTTTTCGGTGCGGCGGTACAGGCAGGTGACCTCTTTGGCGCCCAGGCGCAGGGCGCTGCGCAGGCAGTCGGAGGCGGTATCGCCGCCGCCGATCACAACCACTTTGCACCCAATGTCGGGCAAACCGCGCAGGTTCTCCGGCAGCAGCTCAGGGTTCACGTTAGCGCGGATCAGGAATTCGGTGGCTTTGTAAACGCCGGGCAGGTCCTCGCCGGGCACTTCCATAGGGGCGTCAATGCCAGCGCCGACGCCGATGAAGACCGCCTGGAAGCCGTTGGCGAAAAGCTCATCGATGGTGATGTCTTTGCCCACGTAAGTGCTGCCGACGAATTCGACGCCGGCGGCTTGCAGGTCCTGCCAGCGGGCGAAGACCACGTTTTTGGGCAGCTTGAAGTTGGGGATGCCGTAGGTGAGCAAGCCGCCAGGGGCGGGCTTGGCGTCGTAAATGGTGACCTGGTGTCCCTTTTGCACAAGCTGCTCAGCGCAGGCCAAGCCAGCAGGGCCAGCGCCCACGATGGCCACCCGGTAGCCACTGGGTTCGCCCACCGGCACCTGCACGCCGTGCACCTTGCGCTCGTAATCGGTCACGAAGGCTTCCAGCGCGCCGGTCAACACAGGCTCATGGTTGTGATTACGCACGCAGGAGCCCTGGCAGAGCTGTTCGTGCGGGCAAACGCGGCCGCACACTTCAGGCAGCGAACTGGTCTGGCGATAGAGCTGGGCTGCTTCCAGGAATTTGCCCTGCTCGATCAGCCACATGGCTGAGGGAATGTCATTGTGCGTGGGGCAGGCTTCGACGCATGGCGCAGGGTCTGGGCAGTGGATGCAGCGTGAGGCTTCCAGCATGGCTCGCTCTTCATCTAGTGGGATGACCACATCGTCGAAATCACAGATGCGCACCTGGGGGGCGCGGTGATCGATCTCCTGGTAGGGAAGGCGGGCGCGAGCTTTGCGGTCGATGGCTAAAAATTCGCTGGGGATGGATTGCATAATGTCGAGGCTCCTTTCCTGGTAGACTTTCGCTGGTTAAGATAATAACGACTATGATTGTTTAATTTCAGTCCCAGATGTCATGATTTTTCGTGACGGTTGTCACATATCTTCTCAAGGATGTCATCTGCGTGTATAATTGAATGTTGATATTTGGTCTATGTTTTGTTTAGATTTTTCTGGGACGATGAGCGAAACTTTTTACGCAAAGCGGCGTACTCTTTATGAAGGCTGCTGTTGTCATGGCTGATGGACACCTCCGCGAGCAAGATCTCATTCGACGCGCCCGCTCGGGAGATGGCAGCGCCTTCGAGGCGCTGGTCATGCAGCACACCTCAGCCTTGTACCGGGTGGTGCGCCGCCTGGCAAGTGATAGCGCTGAAGCCGAAGCCATCGTGCAGGAGGCCTTTCTGAGAGCCTGGCGCAGCCTGGCTCGCCTGCAGCCGGATAAGCCCTTCTTCCCCTACCTGGTCACCATCGCCCTCAACGTGGGGCGCGACCAGTTGCGCCGCCAGCGCTTCCTGGACGATAGCCTGGAAGCGGAGGGTGGCTACCCAGAAGACCCCGAACCCGGCCCGGAGGAGCTGGTGGAGGAAGCCGAGCTGCTGCGGGCATTGGAGCGGGCTCTGGAAGACCTGCCGCCAGCCTACCGGCTGGCGATTTCCCTGCGCTATGAGGCCGGGATGGATTATCGCCAGATGGCGGAGGCGCTGGAGCTGCCGATCAATACCATACGCAGTCATCTGCACCGGGCCAAAGCGCTGCTGCGCCGCCGCCTGGAAGTCGAAGAGGAGCCGACCTTTGCACAAACGCTTGAGTGAACGCCAGCTAGAAGAGCTGCTGCACAAGCTGGTGAACCAGCCGCTGCCGGGAGAAGATACTGCGCTGCAACTGGCGCTGCGCATCTGCAGACACATCCGCCAGGTTCGACAGCGCACTCTGCGCCTGCGCATGGCGCTCAGCGCGTCTCTGGCGCTGGTTGGGGTGGTTCTGCTGGCGCCGGCGGCCAGCCTGCTGGCGGCAGATGGCCCGGCGATCGCCGAAAAGGCGCTGCCGCAGAACGGCCTGCTGGTGCTGTGGGAAGCAGCCCGCGCCGTGCTTACCGAGGGGCTCGCCCCCCCGCTCTCCCAGGCCGGCAGCTACCTCACCGAAGGACTGCAAGCGCTGCTTGCCTATCAGGGTCGCCTGCAGCCCGCCAGCGCGCCGGCTGCGCCCGGCCTGATCTTGCTGGCGCTCAGCGCCATTTTGGTGATGGATTTATTATTCCCACGGGAGGTCTTCGAATGAGCCGTTGGCGGATACTGATCCTGTTGAGCATCATGGGCTCACTGTTTTTAATCGCTGCCAGCACAATGTTCGGTTGGGAGCCGTGGAGCTCACTCTCCTTTCTGCGCGATGGCAGCTTCGGCCCGCCGCCCTTCGTTCACCGGTTGGCTTTCGACAGGCTCGAGCCGACCCTGGCGGCTGCCCTGGTTTCCCTCTTTACTATGTACCTGTTCGGTGTACTGGCGCTGTTTGCCTTCCCACGCCAGATGGCGTATATGGAGCGCTCGCTGCCGGAGGCCCTTCCCGGTTTGCTGCGCGCTACCTTGCTGGGCCTGCTGATGGCGTTGGTCATTACGGCGATTGCGATCAGCGCTTCGCTGACCGCGGCCACCTTTCCGCTCACCATCTTGCTGACGGGGGCGTTGTTCGTGAGCGCCCTGCTCGGCTACCTGGCGCTTTCCTACGGCCTGGGGCGCCGCCTGCTGGCACGCGCCGGCTGGCAGCACCTGTCTCCGCTGTATGGCTTGATGCTGGGCTTGCTGATCACATTCGCCCTGGCTGAGCTGCCTCTCCTGGGCGCCATTTTCAAAGCGCTGTTCGCCAGCCTGGGAACTGGGCTGGTGGTACTCACCCGATTCGGCAGCGGCAAGCCCTGGAGCTTGCAGCCGCTGTTGGAGGATTGAGCTTTTGATGCGACGTGGGATGCTGGTTGTTGTGATATTGACCTTGCTGGCTGCAGGCGGGTGTACTGCCGGGCGGGTCGCCCAACGCCTGGCGCAGCGCGCTGGCGATGAAGGGGTTGCCGCCCAGGCAACCGGGCTGGTAAGCCGCGGAGACCTGGATGTGCAGGTGGATGCCGCCGGTGTGCTGCAGGCCAACCAAACTGCTCTGATTGCCTGGCGCACTTCCGGTACAGTGCAGCAAGTGCTGGTGGCACCTGGTCAAAGCGTTCAGGCAGGCGAGGTGTTGGCTCAACTTCAGCGCGATACCCTGCCGCGCAGTTTGATACTGGCAGAAGCGGAACGATTGGAAGCGCAAAAAGCGCTGGATGCGCTGCGCGATACCCAGGCGCGTGCCGCCGAATTGAACAAAGCTGTCGAAGAGGCTCGCCAGGCGTTGGAAGACGCCCAACACCCCGAATTGGCTCAGGCGCGGGCGCTGGAAGCTATCGCCCAGGCGCAGAAGGCGTTGGAACAGGCCGAACGCGACCTGGCGATTACCCGCGCTTTGCCTCCTGCACAGGCTATCGAGCAGGCGTATGCCACCCGCCTGCTAGCCGAACGGGCGTTGAAAGATATCCAGAAACAGGTGCAGCGCATCGAGGCGCAGCTCAATCGTCCTCAGCCGAAGTATTTCTTCTTTGATATCAAGTCGCTGTATCGCAAAATATTGGAAAACTTGGAGCTGCAGTTGATCAGCCGGCAGGCGGCTTTCGAAAAGGCTGACCGGCGCTACCAGGATTTATTGACCCCGCCTGATCCCCAGGATGTGTTGATTGCCGAAGGGAATGTGCTCAAAGCGCAGGCCGAGCTGGCAGATGCTCAGCGCCAATATCAACGTTTGCTGGCAGGACCCACGCCAGGTACAATCGCCGTTTTGGAAGCGCAGTTGGAAGATGCGCGCCGCGCCGCCGAACGCTGGCGGCAAGGACCCGATGCAGCAGAAATCCAGGCCGCCGAGGCTCGATTGAAAGCTGCCGAGGCGGCGCTGCAAATGGACCGCCTGGTAGCGCCTTTTACAGGAACGATCACGCAGGTGAACATCCGGCCTGGAGACCAGGCCTCCGCTGGCGCGCTGGCTATCCGCCTGGATGATCTGTCTTCTCTGGTTGCCGTGGTGCAGGTTTCGGAAATCGATATTAACCGCATCCGCTCTGGGCAGGAAGCAGCGTTGCGCTTCGAGGCTGTGCCGCAGCGCACGTACCGCGGGGAGGTCAGCTATGTTTCACCTGTGGGCAATACCACCGATGGCGTGACATCATTTGAAGTGAGGATTCGCCTGCTGGATGCGGACGCGTCTGTGCGACCCGGCATGACCACCGAGGCCATGATCGTGGTCGAGCGCCTGGACGATGTGCTGCTGGTGCCCTCCCAGGCGTTGCGCTTCGAAGATGGGCAGCGTGTGGTGACGGTGCAGCGCGGCAGCCAGACGGCGACTATTCCAGTCGAGGTCGGCGCATCATCCGGTGATGTGATTCAAATTTTACAGGGCAATTTGCAGCCGGGCGACATACTGCTGTTGAATCCGGCCTCTCCGTAGCAGCGGAAAGCGGCGCATCCAGCGTGATGCAAAATATGGTGATCTTCGGGTCATGCTTTGCGCCTTCGTGCTTTTGTGATTAGGGTTTATTTGGAGGATCGTATGAGAAAGTGGTTCATTGGAATTGTGGTCATCGCCGTTATAGCCGGCGGGTTGTATTTCTTCGGCCCTCTGCGCCCTGGGCAAAATGCAGCCTCGGCTGCCTTTCAGACCGAGACTGCGCGCCGCGGCAGCCTGACTGCCACGGTGGGGGCCACCGGCGTGGTGCGCGCCAACCAGACCGCAGTGTTGACCTGGCAAACGACGGGCACAGTGGGTGAGGTTAAGGTACATGTTGGCGATTCGGTCAAGGCCAATGATGTGCTGGCGGTGCTGGAGCAGACATCGCTTCCTCAGAACGTCATCCTGGCCCAGGCCGATCTGGTCGCTGCTCAGCGCGCATTGGATGACCTGAAGAATTCACGCCTGCAGTCTGCCCAGGCGTTGCAAGCGTTGGAGAGCGCCGAGCAGGCCCTGGAAGATGCACGTAACCCGGAGCTGGCCCAGGCTCGCGCCCTGGAAGCCATTGCCACTGCTCAGAAGATGGTCGAGAACGCCGAGCGCACGCTGCGCAATACACTTTCGCCCGCCAGCCAGACCGATATCGACCAGGCTAAAGCCCAGGTGGTGTTGGCTGAGGATCGCCTGAACCAGGCAAGGGATCGCTACGAGCCTTACGCCAATCGCCCGGAGGATAATGTCACTCGCGCCCGGCTATTGCAAGAGCTGGCCCAGGCGCAGCAGCAGTATGACGCTGCGGTGCGCAACTACAACGCGCTGTTGGGCACTACTAACCCCACCGATCGGGCAGTGGCAGAAGCCAACCTGGAAACGGCCCGCGCCCAGCTTTTGCAGGCGCAACGCGATTACGAGCGCATTAAAGATGGTCCCTCTGAAGCCGATATCAAGCTGCTGGAAGCGCAGCTAGCCGATGCCCAGCGTGAATATGAGCGGGTGAAGGATGGCGCTGCGCCGGAAGACATCGCCGCAGCCGAAGCCCGGCTGGCAGCCGCCCAGGCAACCCTCAACCTGGCGCGCCTGGTGGCGCCGTTCGCCGGCGCGGTGACCGAGGTGATCGCCCTGCCAGGCGATCAGGTTGCACCCGGTACGCGTGCCTTTCGTATTGACGACCTATCTCGCCTGCTGGTGGATGTGCAGGTCTCGGAGGTGGATATCAACCGCATTGCCCTGGGACAGACCGCGCGCCTGGTGTTTGACGCTATTCCCAATAAAGAATACACCGGCAAAGTATCTGAAGTATCGCTGGTGGGCAATAGTTTGCAGGGTGTGGTGGATTTCACCGTAACCATCGAGCTCATCGATCCCGACCAGGATGTGCGTCCGGGCATGACCGCGGCGGTGAATATCGTGGTCAATGAGCTGCAAGATGTGCTCCTGGTGCCCAACCGGGCTGTGCGTATCATGGAAGGCAAGCGGGTGGTGTACGTGCTCAAAGACAACCTGCCTCAACCGGTGGAGATTGTCCTGGGCGCTTCTTCGGAGAGTGACAGTCAGGTGCTGGAAGGCGATTTGCGGGAAGGGGATGCCATCATCTTGAACCCCCCAACGATTTTCGAAAGCAACGGCCCGCCGCCCTTCGTGCGTGGCGGCAATTAACGGATAACGCTGGAGTCAACCATGACGGATTGGGTAATCGAAGCCAGAAACCTGACCAAGGTGTACAAGATGGGCGACGTGGAAGTGCACGCCCTGCGCGGCCTCTCGACGCGCATCGCGCGCGGCGAGGTGGTGGCGATCATGGGTCCTTCCGGTTCCGGCAAATCTACGCTGATGAACATGATTGGTTGCCTGGACCGGCCGACTTCGGGTGAGTATATCCTGGATGGTGAGCCGGTCTCGAACCTCAGCGACGACCAGCTTGCCGCAATTCGCAATCGCAAGGTAGGTTTCGTTTTCCAGAGTTTCAACTTGCTCTCACGTACCACGGCGCTTGCCAACGTGGAACTGCCCATGCGTTACGCTGGCGTGAGAAGCGGGCGCAAAGAGCGTGCGAAACGCGCCCTGGAGCTGGTGGGACTGGGCGACCGCATGTACCACCGGCCCAACGAACTTTCCGGCGGGCAGCAGCAACGCGTGGCGATTGCCCGCGCGCTGGTCAACGAGCCAGCCATCATTTTGGCCGACGAGCCAACCGGCAACCTGGACTCTCGCTCCGGGGAAGAGATCATGAACTTGCTGCTTTCGCTCAACAAAGAGCGCGGCACGACATTGATCATCGTCACGCATGATCCCGACGTGGCTGCCCAAACGCAGCGCATCATCCACATCCGGGATGGTGTGGTGGTGGAGGACTGATCATGAACATTTGGCAGCCTTTCATAGAAGCTCTAGAAAGCCTGGCAGCCAATAAGCTGCGCTCCGGGTTGACCATCCTGGGGATCGTCATCGGTGTAGCGGCCGTGATCGCCATGATCTCGATCGGCCGGGGAGCAGAAAACACGATCACTGGCTCGATCCAGGGCATCGGCACCAACCTGCTGTTCGTCTTTCGCGGCGGCACCGATGATGTCCGCAATCCGCAGCCCATCACGCTGGGAGACGCCGCCGCCATCGCCGATCCATTCCAGGCGCCGGAGGTCGCCGCGGTCGCTCCGGCGTTGCAAGGCAGCGGGCAGGTGGCCTTTGGCGGTGAGGTGGCGAATACAACCATCCTGGGAGCCACGCCAGAGTATGCCCTCGTGCGCAACGATCGCGTGGCCGAGGGTGACTATATCCGAGAGGAGCACATCCTGGGGCAGGCCTCGGTGGTGCTGCTGGGGCCAGATGTGGCGGAGAAGCTGTTCGGGCGCACGCAGGGCCTGGTGGGCGAAACCGTGCGCATCGAAGGTCAGCCTTTCCGCGTGTTGGGCATCCTGGCATCCAAGGGCGGCTCATCTTTCTCCAACGAAGATGACCGTGTGGTGGTGCCGTTTACTACAGCTCAGTCGCGCCTGATCCGGCGCGCCACGCGTGACCGGGTAGATGTGCTTTTCGTCCAGGCGGTCAGCGCTGAGGCGGTGCCGCGCGCCGCGGAGGAGATCGCCCAGATCCTGCGCTCGCGACATCGCACCGAAATCGGTAAAGATGATTTCACCATTCTCACGCAGCAGGATTTCTTGAGCACCGCCCAAACCATCACCGGTGTGTTGACCATTTTCCTGGGCGGCATCGCTGCTATTTCATTGCTCGTGGGCGGCATCGGCATCATGAACATCATGCTGGTCTCGGTCACAGAGCGCACGCGTGAAATCGGCCTGCGCAAGGCGCTTGGAGCGCGCAAAGTGGATATCCTGGTGCAATTTCTGACCGAATCGGCGGTGCTCAGCCTGATCGGTGGGCTGGTAGGCATCGCCCTGGGTTACACAATCTCGTTTGTTGTGGGGCAAATCGCCGCGGCAAACAACGCCGATATCACCCCCGCCATCGGCCTGGATACCATCCTGCTGGCGACGCTGTTCTCGGCGGCGGTGGGCTTGTTCTTCGGCCTCTACCCTGCCAACCGGGCGGCGAGCCTGGAGCCGGTCGAGGCGCTCAGGTATGAGTAGACAGGTTGCAGCGACAGGCGCAGGCTTAGGCCTGCGCCTGTCGCTGCATTGCATCCTTCATTCTCTCCAAAGCCTCCACCAGCGTAGCGCGCGGGCAGCCGAAATTGAGGCGCACGAAGCCCTCTCCACCTGGGCCGAACATGGCGCCGTCATTCAGCGCCACCCGGGCTTGCTTCAGAAAAAACTCATACGGGTTGGGCTGCAGGTTCAACGTCCGGCAGTCCAGCCATGCCAGGTAGCTGCCTTCCGGCTTCGCCATGCGCATGCCCGGCAAATTCTGCTGAACGTAGTCATACAAAAAATCACGGTTTTCCTGCAGGTAAACCAGCAGCTCGCTCAGCCATTCCTGCGCGTGCTGGTAAGCTGCCAGGGCTGCCTGGTAGCCAAACAAGTTTACGTGGCTGAGCAATCCCTTACCTGCTTTTACATAGCGCTGGCGCAGTTCCGTGTCCTCGACGATAGCGAAGGAGCAGTACAGTCCCGGCAGGTTGAAGGTTTTGCTGGGCGCCATCAGCGTGATCGTGCGGCGGCTGATTTCTGGATCCAGCGAGGCGATCGGTCTATGCGTGTGCCCTGAATAAACCAGGTCGCAGTGGATTTCATCGGAGCAAATCGCCACTCCCCGGCGCAGGCAAGTCTCGGCGTAGCGTTCCAGCTCATCCTGGCGAAAGACGCGCCCTTGCGGGTTGTGTGGGTTGCACAGGATGAACAGGCTCGTCTGGGGCGTGATATCTTTCTCGAATGCCTGCCAGTCGGTTTCGTAATGCCCATCCGGGCGCTGCACCAGGGCGTTGTACTGGGCGATGGCGCCCGTGTTTTCGGCGGCGTGCAGGATGGGGTGATAAACCGGCGTTTGCACCAATGCTGCGCCGCCCGGCAACGCCAGGGCGTGGATCGCCAGGTTGAACCCTGTGATCACCCCTGGCACGAAAACCAGCGCCTCGGGAGCTACCTCCCAGGCATAGCGCTCCGCCAGTCGAGCGGTGATCGCTTCACGCAGCTCCGTTGGGTCGCAAGGATAGCCAAATACGCCGTGCGCCACGCGTTCCTGTAGCGCCTGCACCACCGCCGGCGGGGCGCGGAAGTCCATATCCGCGACCCACAACGGCAGCACATCGGGATCGTAGCGGCGCCATTTGTGACTGTCGCTGCCACGACGGTCTACGGGCTGCTCGAACCACTCACGGCTCATCAGTCGTCTCCGCTTGCCACCAATCCAGGTAGCTTTGTGAGCCAACAACCACGGGCAGGGCGATGATTTCTGGCACTTCGTAGGGGTGGATCTCCCGAACTACAGCCTGCAGTGCATCGAAAAGTTGCAGGCGGCTTTTGACGATCAGCAGGTGTTCATTGTCTTGCTGCACGGTGCCCTTCCACGTGTAAAGCGAGCGTATACCCGGCAGGATGTTGACGCAGGCCGCCAGCTTGCGCGAAACCAACGCTTCTGCAATCTGCTGGCTGGTCTCAGCGGACGGTGTAGTGATCAATACCAGGATGAAGGATGGGTCCATGAAACTCCTCGGGAAACAGCAGGTGTCTATTAATTGTAATCATTTTATGAATTGCTGGCCGCTGTTCGGGCATTATCAAGTAGAATCCAGTTTTGGGCTGCTGCCCTGCTTGCCTGCCGGGCGAGCCAGCTCGAATAACTTATTGTGATTGAGGAAATTGTATGTCTGAATTAAAAATTTTGATCAGCGATGGGCTGGAGCAAAAGGGGCTGAGCATCCTGCGCGCCGCCGCGCAGGTGGATGAGATGCCGGATATTTCTGCCAGTCAACTGTTGGATGTGATCGCTGCGTATGACGCCTTGATCGTGCGCTCGCGCACCAAAGTTACCCCGGCGGTGCTGGCAGCCGCCTCCCGCCTACGGGTGGTTGGTCGGGCAGGCGTGGGCGTGGATAACATCGACCTCCAGGCCGCCCAGGAGTGCGGCGTGGTGGTGGTCAATGCGCCTACCGCCACCACCATTTCAGTCGCCGAGCAGACCCTGGGGCTGATGTTGGCCCTGGCGCGGCGCATCCCCTGGGCAGACGCCGCGGTGAAGCGCGGCGATTGGCCGAAGAAGGAGTTGATGGGCGTGGAGCTGAATGGCAAGACCCTGGGCGTGATCGGCTTTGGCAACATTGGCAAAGCCGTGACGCAGCGCGCCCGGTGTATGGGAATGCGCGTGCTGGTCAACAGCTTGCAGGTCACTCCGGAGCAGGTGCGCCAGCATGGCGCCGAACTGGTGGATCTATTTGACCTGTTCGATCAGGCGGATTTCATCACCCTGCACGTGCCGCTGGATGCGACCACGCGCAACTTGATCGACGCGGCTGCCCTGGCGCGCATGAAACCAGGCGTACGCTTGATCTGCACAGCCCGCGGAGGTGTGGTCGACGAGAACGCCTTGCTGCAGGCGCTGAACTCCGGGCAGGTGGCCGGCGCAGCCCTGGATGTATTTGCCCAGGAGCCAACCGGCGCCAGCTCGCTGGTAACGCACCCCAACGTGATCGCTACCCCGCACGTCAGCGGGCAGACCATCGATGCACAGGAGCGTGTCGCCGAAGATATTGCAGTCGAAGTGCTCAGAGCGCTGTGTGGCGAGCCGCTGCGCTGGCGCGTGGCCTAAGAATCTAACCAGGAATTATTGGGATGTGGGGATGTTGCGGCGCCAGCGTTGCAACATCCCCACATCTCTCGAACTTTCGGAGAGTTCTAAGTTATTTAGGAGGCTGTAAGCGTGGAAAAGAAACTCGAACAACTCAAAGCTATTCTGGCAGAAGTCAGTGACCTGGAAACCACTGCAGCGCTGTTGGAATGGGATGCCCAGGTGAATATGCCGCCAGGAGGCGCAAAGGGCCGCAGCTATCAAATGGGAACCATCCAAAAGCTGGCGCATGTCAAATTCACTTCCGTGGAGGTCGGGCGCTTGTTGGACGAGCTTCAGCCTTATGCAGAAGGGCTGGACCCAGACAGCGATAACGCCCGCCTGGTGCGGGTGACGCGCCGCCACTATGAGCGGCAGACGCGGGTGCCATCCGAGATGGTGGAGGAGTTCGCCCAGTTGACCACCCTGGGCTACCATGCCTGGGAGAAAGCTCGCGCCGAGAACGATTTTCCCCATTTCCAGCCCATTCTGGAGAAGATCATCGACAATCGCCGGCGCTACGCTGAATTGTTCGCTCCCTACGAGCATGTTTACGACCCGCTGTTGGATATCTATGAACCGGGCATGAAGACCCGCGAAGTGCAAGCGATCTTCAACGCCTTGCGCCCCCAGCAAGTGGCCCTGGTGCAGGCCATCAGCCAGAAGCCCCAGGTAGATGATAGCTTCCTGCACCTGGAGTATGACGGGCAGGCGCAGTGGGACTTTGGCGTGGAGGTGATTTCTCGTTTTGGATATGACTGGAAGCGCGGCCGCCAGGATAAATCGGTGCATCCCTTTACCATCAGCATCGGTATCGATGATGTGCGCATCACCACGCGCATTACACCGGATTTCCTGAATACCGCCTTGTTCGGTACCATGCACGAGGCCGGTCATGCCCTGTACGAGTCGGGTATCGATCAAGCCCTGCAGCGCACTCCTCTGGCAGGCGCCGCCTCGCTGGGCGTGCATGAATCGCAATCGCGCCTGTGGGAAAACCTGGTGGGACGCTCGTTGCCCTTCTGGGAATATTTCTACCCTCGCCTGCAGGCTGCCTTCCCCGGCCAGTTGGGAAGGGTAAACCTGGAAACCTTCTACAAAGGCATCAATAAAGTTGCGCCATCCCTGATCCGCGTGGAGGCTGATGAGGCCACCTATAACCTGCATATCATGCTGCGATTGGAGCTGGAGATTGCTATCATGGAAGGCTCGCTGGCGGTGAAAGACCTGCCGGAAGCCTGGAATGCGCGCATGCAGGAATACCTGGGGCTGACCCCGCCCGATGACGCCCAGGGTGTACTGCAGGATATTCATTGGTCGAACGGCTACTTTGGATATTTCTCCACCTACGCCCTGGGCAACCTGATCTCGGTGCAGGTGTGGGAGCGAATCAATGCTGAGATACCAGACTTACAGGATCAGATCCGGAGCGGAGAGTTTTCCACTCTGCTGACCTGGTTGCGAAACAACATCCACCGGCACGGGGCAAAGTTCGAGCCGCAAGAGCTGGTGCAGCGTGTGACCGGCTCGAAGATCGACTCTGCACCCTACGTGCGCTACCTGCAAGGCAAATTTGGAGCGATCTACGGCTTGTAGCGCTGCGACGTGACACTTTTGCAAGGGCAGGCGCTTCTGACAGCGCCTGCCCTTGCGCGTTTCTCTTTAATGGTAGAATCTTTTTACACATGGCACATATTTTGTTCATCGATGACGATCCACTCACCCTGGAGACTCTTTCCCGGGCAGTAGAACTGCTGGGACATCACCCGCACGTTGCCGCTTCGGGGCAGGAAGCGATTAACCTGGCGAGCGACCAGAAGTTGGACCTGATCTTCGTGGATATGAGTCTGCCTGATACCGAAGGGGATCAGATGATCGCCACGCTGCGCAGCAGGGAAGCCACTCAGCAGGTGCCGATGTTCATCCTATCCGCCAGCCCGGCAATTGACGCCGTCGAACGGGCGGAGAGGGCGGGGGCTCAGGCCTATCTCAATAAGCCCATCCGCCTGCAGACCCTGCTGGAGATCATCAACCAATACGCGCCCGGATGAGGGCGCTGGCGGGCCTTCAGAGGGCAGGCGCTTCCACGATGGGCGAGCCGCGTAAGAATTCACTGCCGGTGCAGTACCTGGCTTGCACGCTGGTTGTGTTCAGCCTGCTGTTGAGCGCTTGCAGCGCCTTCACCCGACCGCAAATCCCAACCCCTCTGCCTGAGGCGTACATACCCACGGTGATTGCGCTTACGCTGGATGCCAGCCGCGCTTCCTGGACAGCTACGCCCACACCGCAACCCGAATCTGCCACCCCAGAAGCTTCAGCCACGCCCACCTCGCCGCCAGCTCCAACCACCACACCGAAGCCTCCACTGGCAGCTTCCAGGACAGCAACGCGGCAAGAGCCTTCTGCCATGCCAACCACGCAAACCTCACCTTCGCCAACGCCCACCCCGGCAATTCCCAACGCCGAGATCGAGATTCGTAACCTGGGGCCGTATTCGAAGGTGGTTTCGCCTTTGCACCTTTACACCTATCTTCAGCCAGGCGCCGGTGGCAAGGTGCGTATCGAACTGCTGGGGGAGGACAACCGCCTGCTGGCGCGCCAGATCCGCACCTTGAACTTTGTGCCAGTTGGCGCCTGGGCGGTGATGTCGCTCGACCTGGATTTCGAGATCGCTGCTACTGCCGAGGAAGGTCGCTTGCAGATCAGCGTGGATGACGAGTACAAGCGCACCGTGGCGCTCAACTCTGTGCCGCTGATCCTGCTCTCGGTGGGCGAGGCCGATATCATCCCGCCCCAGGATGTGCTGGCGCCGATCATCCTGCGGGAGCCGACCAAACGCACCCTGATCCAGGGCGGTAAGCTGCAAATCTCGGGCCTGGCGCGCGTTTCCAGCGATAAGCCACTGCTGGCGCGCTTGATCACCACGCAGGGAGCTGAGGTGGGCATGCGCCTGGTGGATGTCTCTGAGCCGGTGGTAAACGGCTACGGTACCTTTAGCGCTGAGATAAGTTACTCGATCACCAATCCGATGCGCGTTCTGTTGGTAGTCAGCGAGGGAGATGAGGTAATCAACGATATAATTCACCTGACCAGCCTGGAAGTGATGTTGAGCCCATAGTCCACCGGGGAGCGGCGATCAGGTTTGTGAACTCCCGGTTGGAGGTGAGCGGGTCCGAAGTCGCTGGTATTTATATGTATTCGAGAAGGAGATTCCCATGGCAAAACGAGAATTTGTTTCCAAGCGCGCTCCCATCTATCGCGATGTTCCCGATGATAAGTGGAACAACTGGCGCTGGCAGCTCAGCAACCGCATCAACACCGTCGAAGAATTCGAGCAGGTCATCCCTCTGACAGCCAGCGAGCGCAAAGCCCTTTCCGCTCAAAACTTGTTCCGCGTGGATATCACGCCGTACTTCATCTCCTTGATCGATCCGGATGATCCAGATGATCCCATCCGCAAGCAGGTGGTGCCAACCGATGCGGAGATGGTGCCTTTTACAGCCATGATGGAAGACTCCCTGGCAGAAGACCGCCACTCGCCCGTGCCAGGCCTGGTGCACCGCTATCCCGACCGGGTGCTGATGCTGGTCACCACGCAATGCGCCTCGTATTGCCGCTACTGCACGCGCTCGCGCATTGTCGGCGACCCCTCGGCGACTTTCTCACGCGCCGAATTCGAGCTGCAGCTCGAATATCTCAGGCGCACCCCCCAGGTGCGCGATGTGCTGCTCTCCGGCGGGGACCCGTTGGTGCTGGCGCCCAAGGTGCTGGAAGAAATCCTCAGCCGCCTGCGCGAGATCCCACACATTGAGATTGTGCGCATTGGCTCGCGCGTGCCGGTCTTTTTGCCCATGCGCATCACCGACGACCTGTGCGATATGCTGCAGAAATATCACCCCTTGTGGCTGAACATTCACGTTAACCACCCCAACGAGATCAGCCTGGAGCTGGCCCAGGCTACCGACCGCCTGACGCGCGCTGGCATCCCGCTGGGCAACCAGGCGGTGCTGCTGGCGGGGGTGAACGACAACGTGCACATTCAACGCCAACTGGTGCAGGAGCTGGTGCGCATTCGCGTGCGACCTTACTACCTGTACCAGTGCGACCTGGTCGAAGGTGCTGGGCACTTTCGCACGCCGGTTGCCAAGGGCATCGAGATCATGGAGGGGCTGCGCGGTCACACCTCCGGCTACGCTGTGCCGCAGTACATCGTCGATGCGCCCGGCGGCGGCGGCAAGATACCGGTATCGCCGAACTACCTGATCAGCATGTCGGATCACAAGGTCGTCTTGCGCAATTACGAGGGCTACATAACCACCTATGAAGAGCCGGTGGACTATACGCCTGCCATGGCAGCCAAGTTCAAAGGCGAGAAGCGTCCCGAGCCGGGACAGACGGGGGTGCACGGTTTGTTGGATGGCGAGCAGATGTTCATCAAGCCAGAAGGCTTCGATGAGCTGCACGATCGCGGCGGCATCCAGCACCGGCTGAAAGACGCCGCCAAGTGGGTGCCGCTGGGCATCGGCTCGGGAGAGAAAAAAGACTGAATTGGACAGGACAACCTGCCTGATTTGCTGAGGAGGAGGTTGCAATGACCGCCGATCCATACCAATTATTGGCGCAGCGCCTGGACAGCCTGCCCAATGGTTTTCCGCCGACTGAGGATGGCAGCGAGCTGCGCCTGCTGGCGTGCCTGTTCGCGCCCGAAGAGGCGGCGCTGGCAGCGCAACTGCGCCTCACGAAGGAGTCTCCTGAGCAGATCGCCGCTCGCACCGGCGGCGATCTCGAGCAGATTGGGCAGATGCTCAAGAGCATGGCGCGCCGCGGCCTGATCGCTGCCGGGCGCACGGATGCCGGCTTAGGCTTTGGGCTGCTGCCTTTCGTGGTCGGCATCTACGAAATGCAGATCGGGCGCATCGACGCCGAGCTGGCGCGCCTGTTCGAAGATTACTACCACAAGGCTTTCGGCGGCATACTGAGCGTCGCCCCGCCGGTGCACCGTGTGATCCCAGTTGGTGAGAGCGTGAAGGTTGGGTTGGAAATCCGCCCGTACGACAGCGCCGCCGGTATCGTTGCCAATGCCCAGGCCTGGGGTGTGCTGGACTGTATCTGCCGGGTGCAGAAAGCGCTGATCGGCGAAGCCTGCGAGCACCCGGTGGATGTGTGCATGGCGCTGAGCAGCAAGCCAGGCGCTTTTGACCACAGCCCGGTGGTGCGCGCCCTGACGCAAGAGCAGGCGCTGGAAACCTTACAGCGCGCCGCCCAAGCCGGGCTGGTGCACTCGGTCAGCAACAACCAGCGCGATACCTGGTACATCTGCAACTGCTGCACCTGTTCGTGCGGGGTGCTGCGTGGCCTGAAAGAGCTGGGCATCGCCAATGTGGTGGTACGCTCGCCGTTTGTCAATCAAGTGGACGAAGATCGTTGCCTGGCTTGCGGCGACTGCCTGGAGGCCTGCCAGTTTGGGGCGTTGAGCCTGGGGACCACCGCCCAGGTGGATGCCTATCGCTGCACCGGATGCGGCGTGTGCGTACTGACCTGCCCCGAAGGCGCCCTGGGGCTGGTGCCGCGGCCTGCGGAAGATGTGCCCGCTATCCCGGAAACCGAGATGGATTGGATGCGCCAGCGCGCCGCAGCGCGCGGCATCGACCTGGGGCAGGTGCTGTAGGATCGAAAAATCTTGCCGGCTGACGTCTCGGCGTGCTCACTCTGCACGGCGCCGTCGTCGAGCACGGTACCAGTGTTGCGCTGAGCCATGGTGCCGTTGGGATCGTAGCTGTACATCCCAGGCTCGTGGACAGGCTTGTGCTCTGGCTATCCCAGATGGAAGCCCTGGAATACCGACCTCTCGCCCATCTCTCCCGCCCGCACTAACTTGCCCCGATCTTGTGAAAGCCCTGATCTCGCCCCCTTGACAGGATCGCAAGCTCGGATATAATTATTACAAGTTTTATCATAAAAATCTTGGTTTGGAGTTTTGTTTAATGTGCACTTGCATGTGTCTGAGGCGGGGTTTGTAGCCACCGCCTCGTCAAAAAGAAACCCGTAAAGTTTCTGTCTCGAGCCTGAAACGGCTAACAGACTGGCGAAGGGTGGTTGCGACCCCGCATGCGAAACCGATCGCATGGCGTGGATGCGCTTGGTGCGCAGTGTCCGCCGCCCTTTTTTGTTTGTCTGTACGCCGTTTTGTTTATTAATTTACTGGAGTCATTCGATGGATCTGGCCACCTTATCACCAATGCAGGTTTCTGCCCCGCCAACCAGCGCCCTGGAAGGTGCCGTGGGCAACACGCCGCTGCTGCCACTGAGGCGACTGGCGCAGGGTCTGCCGCAGCGCGTACAGGTGCTGGCCAAGGCAGAGTGGTTCAATCCTGGCGGCTCGGTGAAGGATCGCCCGGCGCTGAATATTTTGCGCACTGCCCTGGCGGAAGGAAAGCTCGAAGGCGGCAAACGCCTGTTGGATTCGACCTCCGGCAACATGGGCATCTCCTACGCCACCTTCGGCGCGGCGCTGGGCGTGCCGGTCACCCTGGCGCTGCCCGCTAATGCCAGCGCTGAGCGCATCGCCATCCTGCGCGCCCTGGGCGCTGAGCTGGTGCTCACTGATCCGCTGGAGGGCTCGGATGGCGCTATCCGCGTTGCTCGCCAGATGGCAGCCGAACAGCCGGAGCGCTATTTCTACGCCAACCAGTATGATAACCCCGCCAACTGGCAGGCCCATTACCTGACCACCGGACCGGAGATCGTGCAGCAGAGCGAGGGACGAGTCACCCATTTCATCGCCGGTCTGGGCACCTCCGGCACGCTGACGGGCGTCTCGCGCTACCTGCGCCAGTACAACCCGCACATTGAGATCATCGCCGGGCTGCCCGATTCACCGTTCCACGGGCTGGAAGGGCTCAAACACATCCCCTCGGCTATCAAGCCCGGTATCTACGACCCAACGCTGCCGGATCGCATCCTTGAAGTTCCCACCGAGGCCGCCTACCAGATGGTGCGTCGCCTGGCGCGTGAAGAGGGCTTATTCGTGGGCATCTCATCAGGCGCAGCGGCTTATGCCGCCTTGCAGGTGGCGAGCGAGCTTGATGAAGGCGTGGTGGTGACCGTTTTCCCCGACGCGGGCTATAAATACTTGAGCGACAAATCCTTGTGGCAGGATAACGTCTAAAGATGATGTGAGGCAAGAAGTATGTCCTTAACGATCACTTCTGAAGTGCTGAAACAAATTCACGCCCACGGCGAAGCCGCTTACCCGCACGAAGGCGCTGGGCTGCTGCTTGGGCATGTGCAGGGCGACCGCAAGATGGTGAAAGCCATCCTGCCGTTGGAAAATGCCCGCGAAGAATCTGCCCGCCACAACCGCTACCTGCTGACCGCCGAGGATTACATGAAAGCCGAGCAGCAAGCTGCCGGCATGGGGCTGGATGTTCTGGGCGTGTTTCACTCACATCCAGACCATCCCAATCGCCCCTCGGAGTTCGACCGAGACTGGGCCATGCCCTGGTTCTCGTACATCATCACCAGCGTGCTGGCAGGCAAAGCGACGGAGAGCCGTTCCTGGGTTTTGGTCGAGGATCACACCACTTTCCAGGAGGAAACGATCACAGAGATTACCCCTGCCGCTGGCAGTCAAGGTTGATCGCTCTCAGGAGCTGTTGTACCGGTGTTTGCATCTTACTGTGATTTGGGAGAATTGCTATGCTTACCAATATCGATCACACTGCTTTGAAGGTCAATCAGGCGAGTATCATTGTGCTCGTGGTGTTGGCTTTTGTGCTTAACCAGCCCTGGCTGGTGGCTGCGGTTGCCGCAGTCATGGCTGCTGGGACGCTGCTGGGGCGACCTGGCTTCTCGCCGCTGTATCGCGGCGTTCTCAAGCCGCTCGGGCTGGCGAAGCCAGATGTGCTTGCAGACCACCCGGAGCCGCACCGCTTTGCCCAGGGGCTAGGTGCAATATTTTTGGGGGCGGGGTTTATTTTCCTGGGCCTGGATTTGGCCGCCATCGGCTGGGCTTTATCCTGGTTGGTGGTGGGGCTGGCGGCGCTCAACCTGTTCGCGGGCTTCTGCGCAGGTTGCGCCGTTTACTACTGGCTCAACCGCCTGCACGTCCCCGGCTTCGACAAGACTCCACCCGGCGGGGTCTTCCCCGGAACCCGCCCGCAGCGCAATTGAGTGTGCGTGCTCACAGGAAATCGCTGAAATGTTAACTTCTGAGCTGTTTGTGCGTATAATGATTTCCCTGGCGATCATTGCCGGTGGCTTATTGCTTTACTGGTTAGCGAACCGCCTGGTACTGGCGCGTGCTCGGAGCCATGCTCATAATCTACCAGCGGCGCGGCGCGGGCGACCTGTGTTGCTTTATTTCTCCTCGCCAACCTGCGCTCCCTGCCGCACTGTGCAGCGACCGGCAATCCAACGCCTGAGCGAGATGGTGGCTGGCCGCCTGGAAGTGGTCGAGATCGACGCCAGCGAACGCCCGGAGCTCGCCAGCCAGTGGGGGGTGCTGAGCGTGCCCACCACGCTGGTGATCGACGCCCACGGCAAACCGCGTCATGTGAATCACGGCGTTGCGCCCGTTGAGAAGCTACTCTCGCAAATTCAAGATCTGCTTTCATAGGAGGAATTTATTTCATGACTTCGTTACGCATTCCTACCCCGCTGCGGGTTTATGCCCAAGGGCAAACCGAGGTGACCGTCCAGGGCGCCACGGTTGGGCAGGCGCTCGAAGACCTGGTCTCCCGTTACCCCAGCCTGCGACCACACCTGTTCAATGGGGATGGGCAACTGCGCCCCTTTGTCAACCTGTTCGTTAACGAAGACAATGTCAAAGACCTTCAAGGTCTTCAAACCGCGATTAAAGATGGCGATCGTTTGATGTTGATCCCCAGCATTGCTGGAGGAAGTGGATAAATTGCCATGCTGCCAAACCTGTCTCACGATGAAATCTTGCGCTATTCGCGTCACCTGTTGATTCCCGAAGTTGGCCTGGAAGGACAGCGCAAGCTGAAAGCCGCCTCGGTGCTGGTGATCGGCACTGGCGGCTTGGGTTCGCCGGTTGCCATGTACCTGGCGGCGGCGGGGGTGGGGCGCATCGGCCTGGTGGACTACGATGTGGTGGACTGGTCCAACCTGCAGCGCCAGGTGATCCACGGCATCTCCACTATTGACCATCTCAAGGTCGAATCGGCTCGCGCCCGCATGTTGGACATCAATCCCGAAATCCAGGTGGATACCTACAACGAGCCGTTCACCTCGGAGAATGCCATGCGCATCGCCGAGCCGTACGACATCCTCATTGACGGCACGGATAATTTTCCCACCCGCTACCTGACCAATGACGTGTGCGTCTTCCAGGGCAAGCCCAACGTGTACGGCTCGATCTTCCGTTTCGATGGGCAGGTGAGCGTCTTTTATGCAAAAGAAGGGCCGTGCTACCGCTGCCTGTTCCCCGAGCCGCCGCCGCCCGGTTTGGTGCCTTCCTGCGCCGAGGGCGGTGTGCTGGGCGTGCTGCCCGGTACGGTGGGAACGCTGCAGGCCACCGAGGCGCTCAAGCTGATCCTGGGCATCGGTGAGCCGCTGATTGGCAAGTTGCTGCTGTACAACGCCCTGGATATGTCTTTCGACTTCGTCAAGCTGCGCAAGAACCCGAAGTGCAAGGTGTGCAGCCCAGAGCCGGAAATCACCGAACTGATCGATTACGAAGCCTTCTGCGGCGTGCCCGGTCACCACCTCCCTGGTCAGGAAGAAGGGGCAGTGGGCGGCGGCTGGGATATCACCGCCACCGAGCTAGCCCAGCGCCTGCAGCGGGGCAATAACATCCACTTGCTGGATGTGCGCGAGCCGCACGAGCTGGAAATTTCGCGCCTGGAAGGCGCTGAGCTGATCCCATTGGGACAGTTAGCCGCCCGCCTCTCCGAGCTGGACAGCGCTGATGAGTTCGTCTTGTTCTGCAAAGCCGGGACGCGCTCGGCGCGCGCCCTGGAGCTGATGCTCAGCGCCGGCTTCCGCAAAATCAAGAACCTCAAAGGCGGCATCAACGCCTGGGCCAAAGAGGTCGACCCCAGTTTGCCGATTTATTAACCTTTCCCGGTGTAAACTAAGGCGCTGGCTGAGGGATGGTAAAATTTTGAGCATGTCTCAAGAGCAACGAGTGATTTTAGCAGTATTGGCTCACCCCGATGACGAGTCTTTCGGCATGGGCGGCACCCTGGCGCGCTACGCCCGCCAAGGCGTGCAGGTGCACCTGGCTTGCGCCACCCGCGGTGAGGCCGGCGAGGTTGACCCACAGTACCTCGAAGGCTTCAGTTCGATTGCCGAACGCCGCCAGGAAGAGCTGTGCTGTGCAGCGGATAAGCTGGGCCTGGCGGGCGTGCATTTTTTGGGTTACCGAGATTCGGGCATGCCCGGCATGGCTGCCAACCAGCACCCCCAGGCATTGATCAATGCGCCTCTGGAACAGGTGGCAGCCCAGGTGGCGCATCTGATCCGGCTGCTGCGCCCGCAAGTGGTGCTGACCTTCGATCCCATCGGCGGATACAAGCACCCCGATCACATTCACATCCACAAAGCCACGGTGCTGGCGTTCCGACTGGCAGGCAACCCGCATCACCCGGATGAACTGCCCCCCTACCAGCCGGCCCGGCTGTATTTCCATGTGATTCCCAAAGGTTTCCTGCGCATGGCGGTGCGCATGTTGCGGTTGTTTGGTCGTGATCCGCGCCGCTTTGGGCGCAACCAAGATATTGACCTGGCCTCCTTGGTAGAGGAAGGCAATTTTCCCACTCACACGGTGATCGATTACCGAAAGTTCTTGAACGATAAAGACGCTGCCTCGCTGTGCCACCTCAGCCAGCTCGAGGGTGGTTCGCTGCGTTCCGGTCCCATGCGCTGGGCGCGCCTGCTGTTTGGCAGCAAAGATTATTTCATGCGCGCCGAGCCGCCGCCCTCGCCTGGTTTGAAAGAGCACGACCTGTTCGCCGGGCTCTAACCTTTTCCCCTCACCCAGTCTTCTGAGCTTACGTTCTGATCCACGCGCTGCAGGATGTCCCAGCCCAGGGCGTGGATTTTTTCAAATGTGCCTGCTTGCAGCCTGTCCGGAGCATCGCTGGGGCGATGCCATTCGGGCAGGTGCGAAGAGTTTTCACGGAGCGCCAGCAAGCAGACGCCCTGCAGGCTTCGCTCCCACACGACACCCATCTCTGTGAAGACGCCCATGCCCCCAGCATTGACTGGCTGCAGTTTGTGAGGCGCCCCCACTTCTCGAATCAAGCTCTCCACAGCAACGGGTATTTTTCGCCGCCGCGCCACACCTTCCGACTGCAAGTAAACCAGGCGCTCTCCGATGCCGACCAGCTCGAAATCCACGAACAGGGCGTCTGCCAGCTTGGCGCCGTGTTCCTCTAAGAAGGCGCGCATGCCGTCGCAGCCGGTCTCTTCGCAGCCGGTGAAAGCCAGCCAGATTTCAACATGCTGCAGGGGCTGGCGCTGCAGGCGCTCTGCCAGGGCCAGCAGCGTACCCACAGCGGAAGCATTATCGTTTGCGCCGGGCGAGTAAGGTCCTAAGTCGGCGCTGACACCGCTGAACCAGGCAAAGAAGTGAAACAGCGCCAGCGCGGCTGCTACCCAGCCCAGCACCCAGAAGCCAGGCAGCAGCGACAACCCGTACAATAGCGGGGCGGCTGCCATGCCATAGATTGCCAGCGGTGTGGCAAAATGATACAGGCTGACCAGGAAGTCGTGCGCGTACCAGATCACGCTGCGGTGACTGTCCAGGTGGCCAATGAGCACCACCCTCTGGCGCACCTCCGCCTGCGGCGGAATGACAGCGATGACGTTTTGGCTGGGGCCGTGCGGCAGCGCGCTGCGCAGCGGGTAATCCTGGAAAGTGAACTTGCGCCACAGCAGGTAAAAGCCAAAGCTAAAGCCAATGCTGCTCACCAACCAGGCGGTGAAACCGCCCAATGCCGGGCGCAGCAACCAGAATGCCACGTGTCCGGTGAGCCCAAAGCCAAAGGCAAAAGCCAGGAAAAACCAGATCGAGCGCAACCCCTGGAAGGGCTGGTTGCGGACATCGCTCACACCCAGACCCGCCAGCCGCTCGCGCACGTAACGGGCGGCGCGCTCCTCGGCATGCGTGGCTGAGCCGCGCCCGGGCTGTTCCGGTGAGGCTGCTGAGCGATAAACCAATTGAGTGGCGTACATCAGCGCCTGAGAACCGTATTTTGGGGTAGCAGTTTCGATGGCCATAACCTTGATTGGATAGGACAAAGATGAAGCGCAGGCCAAGTATAACATTCTCCAGACCTTGCCCAATTCCGTATGTGCCTTTAGAATAAGTTATTATTCCCGCAAGGGGCCGCTCATGTCCACCTAACGGATATGCGGATGAAAAACAGGATAGGAGAAAGATGATGTCACCAGAAAAATCCCAGGTTGTTGCCGATGACATGGTTGTTACCATGGAATATACGGTCAAGGTGGACGGCGAGGTTGTAGATAGCTCCGAAGACCATGAACCGATCGAATTCCTGCAAGGTCATAACCAGGTGATCAGCGGCTTGGAGAAGCAGTTATATGGTATGGCGGTCGGCGATACTAAGTCCTTCGTCGTCGCGCCGCGCGATGGTTACGGCGAGAGAGATCCGGATGCCATCGCCGATGTGCCGCGCAGCGAATTCCCGCCTGAAATTCCGCTGGAACCAGGCGTGGAGCTTCAGATGGAAGACGAGGACGGCGATGTGATGAATGCGGTCATCGTTTCGGCTGGCGAAAAAACGATCCGTCTCGATTTCAATCATCCCCTGGCGGGCAAAGAACTGCACTTCTCGGTACAGGTGGTTGGCTTGCGCCAGGCGACCGCCGAGGAGCTGGAACATGGTCATGCCCATTCAGAGGGGCATCACCACTAAGTCGATCAGCGCTGAAGGCAAACAGCCCTTTCACTGCCAATGCAGACAGGAAGGGCTGTTTTCTTATGCACCTCATATATTTTGCTGATTTTTTTCATACATTGACATTCTATACTGCGCACAGTTGATAAGCTGATAAGTTGGTAAGAAGAAGGAGGTTGCTTATGCGTTCGCTTATTCGTTGGGATCCATTCCGGGAGATGATGTCCATCCGCGAGACGATGGACCGGCTGTTTGACAGCTACTTCTATGGCCAGCCGGGTGAATTGACCGGAGGCTGGACGTGGGAACTGCCCCTGGATGTGACGGAGAAGGATGATGCGTTCCTGGTTAAGGCCTCCTTGCCTGGCATCAAGCCGGATGATCTGGATGTGACCTTTGAAAACAACACACTGACCATCCGCGGCGAGGTGAAGGCAGAAGAGGAAAGCGAAGGCACCCGCTATCACCTGCGCGAGCGCCGCTATGGCACATTCGCTCGCTCGATTACTCTGCCGCGCGGTATCCAGGGCGATGCGATCGAGGCCAACTATGAGGCCGGTGTGCTGACACTGCGGCTGCCCAAGGCTGAAGAGGTCAAGCCCAAGCGCATCGCTGTGCGCACTGGCGAGACTCCGATGATCGAAGGCAAAGCCAAGTCGGTCGTCAGCAAGAACTAAGCAAAATACTGACCATTCGTAAAGTATCGAATAGCGGTGGCGTTGCTCGCCATCGCTGTTCTTTTTAAGGGCTGATACAATACATTCATGCAACTGGCAGCCTTCAAAGCCTTGCTCGCGCCACCCGGGCAGCAAGCCCTGGCAGCGGCGCAAGCATTGCGACCGCGCGAAGCCGACTACCTGGCGCACTTTCAGCGACTTGTGCGCATCTGCTCGCCTGAGGTGGCGCATGCCGCTTTGGAAACAGCCATCTTGCGCCGGGAGGCGGAAAGCAAATTCCCCTTTGCAGCAAAGCTGTACCTGACGCGCCAGGCATTGGAGCAGGCCTCTTCCTGGGAGGTGGCCTCTTACCGTGCTGGACGTTTCACCGGTTTTCGATTGGTAGCAGACCTGGGTTGTTCGGTGGGCGGCGACGCGCTGGCGCTGGCGCACAGGACTTCTGTCTTAGGCCTCGACCGGGATGAGCTACGACTGGCAATGGCGCAAGCCAATGCGGCTGCACTGCAGCTCGAGTCGCGGTTGAGCTTTGTGCGCGTTGATTTGACTGAGCCGCTGCCTTTGATATCCCAGGGCAAGCAAACCGCGCTATTCTTCGACCCGGCCCGTCGGGCAGCAGGCAGGCGCATCTTTTCAGTTCGCGAATACCAACCACCCCTGGAAATTCTACGCCTTTGGCAGGATAGTTTTCCAGCGATAGGCGTCAAGATCTCTCCCGGCGTCGACCTGGTTGAATTGGAGGCGTTTGACGCAGAGATCGAGTTCATCTCGCTGCGCGGCGAGTTGAAAGAGGCCGTGCTGTGGTTTGGGCCGTTACGCAGCGCCCGGCGACGAGCTACGCTGCTTCCAGGCGAGCATACCCTGGCTTCAGAGAGCGGCGACGCGCCAGAGCCGCTGCCGATCAGCGCCCCGTTGGATTATCTCTACGAGCCCGATCCGGCGGTACTGAGGGCGGGGCAGGTTTCTATCTTGGGGCGCCGACTCCAGGGATACCAGCTTGATCCAGACATCGCCTACCTGACCGCTCACCAACACTCGCCCACACCCTTTGCGCGCTGCTGGCAGGTGGAAGACTGGATGCCATTTCAGTTGAAGCGCCTGCGCGCCTACCTGCGCCAACGAGGCGTGGGACGGGTTACGGTGAAAAAACGCGGCTCACCGCTCCAACCAGAGCGGCTGATCCAGGAGCTGCGGCTTCAGGGAGCGAACGAAAAAGTGCTCTTTCTCACCCACCTGCAGGGCAGGCCCATCGTGGTGATAGCGCGTGAGATCAATCCCCCTGGGGAGCGGTAAACACAGGCAAATGTCCCAGGGCGATGATGTGGTTCCAGTTACGGCGATCGCCCTCGGTGAATACCGCCGCCTCACCAACCACCTGTGCGCCGGCTTTCTCCATCAGGCGCTGCATACCTGCCAGCGTGGAGCCGGTGCTGATCACGTCATCCAGCAACACCACCCTGCTTCCCCGCAGCAAATGTTGATCTTTCTCATCCAGGAAAAGCATTTGTGGCTGGCCAGTGGTGATCGACAAGGTTTCAGCCGAAAGGGCGACCCCCATGTAGGGTTTATAGACCTTGCGCAGCACCACATAAGGTTTGCGCGTTTCTACCGACAAGGCGTGCGCCAGGGGGATGCTTTTGGCTTCCGCAGTTGCCAGGATATCATATTCCAGGGTTGAGAGACGCTTTGCCAGGGCGGCAGCACAGGCTTGCACCAGCTCGGTGTCGCCCAGGATATTGAGCACCGCGATGCGCACCCCAGGGGCTACCTCGAACAGCGGCAGCTCGCGGTGCAGCCCAGCGATTTCGACAGAATAGGTTTCACGTTGTGCAGGCATAACAGGCTCGCTTTCTGAAGATCAATGAGGATGCTCTCCAAACCTGTGGATTGCGGAGCGATTAATTTTCGCAGGCAAGTTTAACACACATAAACGGCTTTGGTCGCTTGTATTGATTTGAAAACAGTTCATTTTTGTCATCTCTACCCTGCGAAAAAAAAGAGCGCAATTGACCGATTTATTTAGGATAATCTCACCGATCAATCACCTGATCGAGCACGTTTGCCAGCAGCTGCACTGCTAAATAACGGGCGGTCATTCCGCAGGCTTTTCACCCAGCCATCCTGGACACGGTGGGTACCTTCAACCTCATTGCGTTCGGGATGACCATCATTTTAGCGATTCGCAGGATAGACTTGCGATCGTTTGCGGTTTGCAGGCGCAATTCTGCTATAATCGCCTTGCCCGTAAACGCGTATGACTAAACCCCTGCCAACCGCTTCATCACCCACACTCCGAATGATCGGCGGCAGTTCGATCGTGGTGATCGTTCTGGCGGCGATTGTGCTGATCTATCGCGCCCTGGTTGGCGGCGTCAGCGCCGATCCGCCAGCAGCGACGCCTTCCACCGATTGGTACACTATCTATTTTACTGATCCCAACGCGCCTTCTGCCAGGACGCTGCGCGGCGGCCCCGACCAAAAGCTAGCAGAGGCGATCGACGCTGCCCGCCTGAGCGTGGATGTGGCTGCTTACGACCTGGATTTGTGGAGCCTGCGCGACGCGCTTCTGGCCGCCCATCGCCGGGGTGTGAGGGTGCGTATGGTGACGGAGAGCGACTTTATCTCTAATCCGGAGGTGCAAGCCCTGATCGAGGCGGGCATCGAGGTGCTGGGCGACCGGCGCGAAAGCCTGATGCACAACAAATTCATGATCATCGACCGCCTGGAAGTGTGGACTGGCTCGATGAACTTCACCGTGAACGGCGCTTACCGCAACGATAACAACTTGCTGCGTCTGCGCTCCTCTCGCCTGGCTGAAGACTTCACCGGCGAGTTCGAAGAAATGTTCCTGGATGATCAATTTGGTCTGCGCGGCGCGCCTGCCAGCCGCTACCCTTCTGTGACGGTCGAAGGCGTCCAGTTGGATATTTTCTTCTCTCCCGAGGATGATACTGTTGATCGCCTGGTAGAGCTGGTGCAATCGGCGCAGCGCAGCGTGCGTTTCATGGCGTTTTCTTTCACCTCTGATCCCCTGGCAAGCGCCTTGCAAGCTGCTTCCCGGCGCGGCGTCTCGGTGCAAGGCGTGATGGAGCGTGATCAGGTGGCTTCGAACATCGGCAGCGAGTATGATTACCTGCGCCGGGCGGGCATCGATGTGCGCCTGGATGGCAACCCGAGTAGTATGCATCACAAGGTGCTGATCATCGATGAGCAAATTGTGGTGACGGGCTCGTACAATTTTAGCTCCAACGCAGAGGACTCCAACGATGAGAATCTGCTGGTGATACACGATGCCTACATCGCCGGGCAGTTTTTATCGGAATACGCGCGTGTGCTTTCCCTGGCTCAGCCTGGTCAAACATGGCAAATCGAGCCGGGTTTGTGGCTTACTTTACCATTTCTGCTGAGGTCCTATTCATCCCAGACAGTGGGTAAAATTGCGTATGGATATTTTGTTTGCTAGAGGAGGCTAAGGCTCCATGAGCATCGACACGCAAGGCAAATTCTACCTGGGCGAAATCTTCGATCCCCAGGCTGGCAAGCGCAGCGGGCAACCACTGCTGTACGACCCTGAAGACCTCACCACGCACGCGGTGGTGGTGGGTATGACCGGTTCTGGAAAGACCGGCCTGTGCGTCGATTTGCTGGAGGAGGCCGCCTTAAACGGTTTCCCGGCGTTGATGATCGACCCCAAGGGTGACATCACCAACATGCTGCTGCATTTCCCCGATTTGCTGCCGCAGGATTTTCAGCCCTGGGTGAATGCCGACCAGGCTCGCCGGGAGGGTAAGAGCCTGGAGCAGGCCGCGCAGGACACCGCTGCACTTTGGCGCAATGGCCTGGCGGATTGGGGTATCGATGCGCAGCGCCTGCGCGCGCTGAAGAGCAGCGCCGAATTTGCGGTGTATACCCCTGGCTCGGACGCCGGCATTCCGGTCAGTATCCTGTCATCGCTCAAAGCGCCCGAGATTCCCTGGGAAGGCAATCGCGAGGTACTGCGCGAAAAAATCTCTGGCACGGTAACTGCTCTCCTGGGGCTGGTGGGCCTGACCGATCTGGACCCCGTGCGCTCGCGCGAGCACATCCTGGTGTCGAATATCTTCGAACATGCCTGGAGTCGCGGCGCGGATCTGGACTTGAGCGAGTTGATCCTGCAGACGCAGACGCCGCCCTTTACCAGGCTGGGTGTGTTTGATGTCAACACTTTCTTCCCCGAGAAAGATCGCTTTGCCCTGGCGATGCTCTTGAACAATATCCTGGCGGCGCCAGCTTTCCAAACCTGGATCGAAGGTCAGCCGCTGGATATCCCCACTTTGCTGTATACCAAAGATGGCCGGCCGCGCCATTGCGTTTTTTATATTGCGCATCTCACCGATGCCGAGCGAATGTTCTTTGTCACGCTGTTGTACTCGGCGGTCGAAACCTGGATGCGTTCACAGAAAGGCACCACAACCCTGCGCGCCTTGCTGTATTTCGATGAAATCTTTGGCTACCTGCCGCCAATAGGCAATCCTCCTTCCAAAGAAGGCATGCTGCGCATGCTCAAGCAAGCGCGCGCGTTTGGCGTGGGACAGGTGCTGGTCACCCAGAACCCGGTGGACGTGGATTACAAGGCGCTGTCCAATGCGGGCACGTGGTTCATTGGTAAGTTGCAGACGGATCAGGATAAGCAGCGCCTGTTGGACGGTCTGGAAAGTGCGACAGGCGGCGGCATGGACCGCCGTGAATACGACCGCCTGATCTCAGCGCTGGGCAAACGCGTCTTCTTGCTGCATAACGTGCATGAAAAACGCCCACAGCTCTTCCAAACCCGCTGGGCGATGAACTACCTGGCCGGACCGCTGACGCGCAACCAGATTCCGCAGCTCAATGCGTTGGTGGGCGCTGGCTTGCCGGCAGCTCAGCCTGCGGTTGCCCCCACGCCGCCAGGCGCAGTAGGCGCAGCGCCGCTCGGCGCTCCACAGCCCGCCGTTCCGGATACACAGCCTATTCGCACAAAGCCAGCGCCGGCAGAGAAGCCCGAGACCGAGCTGGGCTCCACCACCCGGCCGGCCCTGCCAGCGGGCATCGCTGAATACTTTTTGCCCAATAACCTGACCTTCACCCAGGCGTTCCAGGCTGCCGGGCGCAGCTATCCCAATGAAGCGCTCAGCCTGGGATTGGTCTATCGACCAGTTCTTCTGGCTCAAGCCGAAGTGCGCTATTTCAACAGGAAATACAACCTGGACAGCCTGCAAAAAGTGACTGCCCTGGTGCCCGACCCGGATCGAAGAGGCGTTGTGCGCTGGGAAGATTACCCTGGCGAAGCGATTGATCTGCGCAGCCTGGATTCGGCTCCCGACCCCCGGGCGCGCTTCCAAGCCCCCCAAACTCCGCTGAATGACGCCAGGCTGGTTGCTGCCATGCAGCGCGATTTCCAGGACTGGGTTTACCGCTCGGCACGTGTGACGGTGCGCGCCAATGAGAGTCTGAAGGTCTATGCAGGCCCAGAAGTCGGCCAGGCCGAATTCCGCAGCCTGTGCGCCGATGCGGCGCGCCAGCAGCGCGATAGCGAAGCTGCCAAAATCGCCGATGGTTATGATCGCAAGCTGTTGCGCTTGCAGCAACAGCTTGAGCGCGAGGAACGCGAGCTGCGCGAAGACGAGTCCGAACTCTCTCAGCGCAAGATGGAAGAATGGGGTACCCACGCCGAAAATGTGCTTGGTTTGTTCGGCAAGCGGCGCAGCACGCGCAAGATATCCACTTCGCTCTCCAAGCGGCGCATGACCGAGCAGGCCAAGGCGGATGTCGAGGAATCGCTGGACGCTATCGCCAGCTTCAAGAAAGAGATCGCTGCCCTGGAGAAAGAAAAGGCGCAGGCGCTGGAAGACGTGAATCGCCGCTGGAGCGAGGTGGTCAACGATATCCGCGAGCTGACCATCACGCCGCTTAAGAAAGATGTGCTGGTGGAGTTGTTCGGCGTTGCCTGGATGCCCTTCCATGTGATTCGATCAGGCGGTGAAACTTTCGAACTTCCCGGATACGGCAAAGCCGTCTGAGAGGATGCTGCTAACCATGAAAGAAAAGCGCACACTCTGCAAGCTTGAAGAGGCAGGCTTTATCAAAGATTCGTTGGATGATTACATCAAGCTGGTGCGCAAGGGCAAATTTGTCTGCCGGCGCTGTGGTCGCGTGGCGCGCAAGAAACGCAACCTGTGCAAACCGATGAAAATGGGCGCTTAAGATGGCGGTTGAAGACCGACTGAATGAGATTGGAGTCCTGAAACGACGGGAGATCGAGGCGCGCATCCTGGCGCCTCTGCTGGAGGCCCTGGGAGAAGAATTCGACCGCCCGAGAGTCCTGGAAATCGCCCGTCAGGTCATCCTGCAGGTTGCCACCCAACAGGGCCAGCAACTGGCCGTCCAGATTGGCGGCTGCAGCCTGGCGCATTTTGCCGCCTCGCTGGAAGCCTGGAAGCGAGACGGCGCGCTGCAGATCGAGGTTCAGGAACAAAGCGAACAGACTTTTGCCTTCCACGTGACGCGTTGCCAGTACGCGGAGATGTACCAAAAGTTGGGAATTCCTGAGTTGGGGGTGTTGCTGTCTTGCAACCGCGATGCCGCCTTGATACAGGGTTTCAACCCGCAGATAATCTTGACCCGCACGCAAACTATCATGCAGGGAGCACCCTTTTGTGATTTTCACTACCGATTGAGGGAGCACATCGCATCGCAGCCCGCTGCCCATCAGGGAGCTTAGCATGAAAACACTGTTGATTATGCGCCACGCCAAGTCCAGTTGGGATGATCCCAAGCTGGATGATCATGATCGACCTTTGAATAAGCGCGGAAAGCACGATGCGCCGCGCATGGGCGACCTGCTCCGCGCCGAGAACTTGCTGCCGGATCTGGTGTTGAGTTCCACGGCTTTACGGGCGCGGCGCACTGCCGAGCTGGTGGTTCAAAGCAGCGGTTACAGCGGCGAGATACGCCTGCGACGCGATCTATATGCAGCAGAAGCCGAGACATACCTGTCTGTGTTGAAGCAGTTACCCGACGATTGCCAGCGAGTTCTGTTGATCGGCCATAACCCTGGGTTGGAAAACCTGTTGGGCTTGCTGTGCGACGTCTGGGAGCGCCTTCCAACTGCTGCGCTGGCGGTCGTTTCGCTGCCCCTGGAAAGCTGGAAAGAGCTGCAGACTAAACCGCAGGGCACTCTGCTGCACATCTGGCGGCCAAAAGAAGTACCCAACTTGGGCTCATCAAAGTGATCGCCTCGAAATCTTCTGAGAATTGACCGCCAGCCGCAGGCGGGTTATAATTTATTTCACAATATCATAATACCTTCGGGGCAGGGTGCGGTGTGTGTGTTGACGCTCCAATTCCCGACCGGCGGTAAAGCCCGCGAGCACAGGCCTGCCAGGGGGCAGGTTGCGTGCACGATCCGGTGAAACTCCGGGGCCGACGGTACAGTCCGGATGAAAGAAGGTTAGTCGTGACCGGTTAACGCGCCTGGCGCGAGCGGGTTTAGATCCCAAAGTCACCTTGAACCCACGCCAGGTATGGCGCGGTCGCTGATGCCCCGAAAACCTGCGGGTTTTCGGTTTTTATTTCAGCGGGTCTCTGGTCGCGGCGCGATAATGGCCTCTCTCGCCCCGAAAACTTTTATTTTCGGGGCTTTTATTGTGCAACAGGGAGCGTACGGTTCGCTCTGTGGCGCTTTGCGAGTCGGGTAAGCAGGCTATGACAATCAACAAAAAGTTGGATTGGACGCGGCAATTGAGGATGGCTTTGCCGCGCTACTCGGTGATACTGGTTTTGTCGGCCGGTTTGCTGGTGTGGCAGCTTGTCGCCGGGTGGAGTGGCCTACCGCCGTTCATCTTGCCCTCTCCGCTCCAGGTGTGGGGGCGCGCGGTTTTAGCGTGGGAAGATGGCAGCCTGCTGCGGCACAGCCTGGTCACGCTTAGCGAAGTGCTGGCGGGCCTGGCGCTGGGGGTGGGTCTGGCGCTGGCTTTGGGTTACCTGCTGGCAAAATCGATCACCTTTGAGCGTGTGCTCTCGCCTTATATCATCGCCAGCCAGGCCATTCCCATCGTGGCGATTGCGCCGCTGCTGGTGATTTGGTTCGGGCCGGGCATGCTATCGAAAATCTTGATCTGCGCCCTGATTGTTTTCTTTCCTGTCCTGGTGAACACCATCGTGGGCTTACGCTCTGTCCCGGAAGAGCTGCAAGAATTGATGCGCTCGCTGCGTTCCACCCGCTGGCAGATGATCCGCTACCTGGAGATCCCTTCAACGCTGCCCGTGTTCCTGGGCGGCCTGCGCATCGGCGCTACGCTGTCGGTGATCGGCGCAGTGGTGGGCGAGTTTGCAGGCGCGGACCGCGGCCTGGGCTTCTTGATCAGCGTGGGACGCGGCAGCTATGATACAGCCCTGGTGTTCGTGGCTGTATTTACCTTGATTGGAATGGCGCTGGCGCTGTACGGCGTGGTGCTCTGGCTGGAGGCGCGCCTGCTTTCCTGGCGACAGCGTCCAGACCAACCGACACTCATCCTTGGAGAAGAATGATGACCAATCAGCACAAAATCTTAATCCTGACCCTGCTGGCGGCTGCGTTTGCGTTGAGCGCTTGCAGCGGTTCGCTCTCTGCTGCGAATGACAAGCCGACGCCTGTGATCACCACCGACCGGCCGCTGACCGCGGTGCGTTTGCCGATGGGCTATATCCCCAATGTCCAGTACGCGCCCCTGTACGTCGCCGCGGATAAAGGCTATTTTCGCCAGGCGGGTATCGAGATCGAGTTCGATTACAGCTTCGAGACCGACGGCGTGGCGCTGGTAGGCGCTAATAATTTGCAATTTTCCCTGGTATCTGGCGAGCAGGTGTTGCTGGCGCGTGCCCAGGGCCTGCCTGTCGTCTATGTGATGGCCTGGTTTCACGATTACCCGGTGGCGGTGGTGGCAAAGTCGGAACAGGGCATCCGCACACCCCAGGACCTGGCAGGTAAGCGCATCGGCCTTCCCGGCTTGTTTGGCGCTAACTACGTCGGCTTGCGCGCCCTGTTGAGCGCAGCCGGTTTGGAAGAATCTCAGGTGACGCTGGATTCAATCGGTTTCAACCAGGTCGAGGCCCTGGCGGCAGATCAGGAGCAGGCTGTGGTTGGTTATGTAGCCAATGAGCCGATCCAACTGCGCGCCAAAGGCTACGCGGTGGATGTCATCCGGGTGGCGGATTATGTCAGCCTGGCCTCCAACGGTTTGCTGACCAATGAGACCACCCTGGCGCAAAATCCCGATCTCGTTCGAGGCATGATCCGTGCTTTCCTGCATGGTGTGGCGGATACGATTTCCGACCCCGGCCAGGCTTACGAGATCAGCAAGAAGTATGTCGAAGGTCTGGAGCAGGCTGATCGGGCGGTGCAGATGGAAGTGCTGATGACCTCTATCGAGTTCTGGAAATCCGACACACCGGGGCTATCGGATTCGGCAGCCTGGGAAAACATGCACACGGTGCTGCTCGACATGGGGCTTTTACCTCAGGCTTTGGATATTTCCCAGGCGTTCACAAATCAGTTCGTTGAGCCTTGAAATCCGGGTATGGATACCGCTTTGCACGCAGACTTATCCGAACAAACTGCCAATCAGCGCACGCCGATCCTGGTAGTGCGCAATTTGAACGTAACCTTTGCGAATGACAACGGCGGTCTGCGGGCGCTGCAGGAGATCTCATTCTCTGTTTTCCAACAGGAATTCGTGTGTGTCTTAGGACCTTCGGGCAGCGGTAAAAGCACTCTGCTGCGCTTGCTGGCAGGCCTGCTGGTGCCCAGCCAGGGCGAGCTGCTGTATTACGGCAAACCTCTTTCCGAGGCGCGCTATTCGGTTGGCTTCGTGTTCCAGCGCGCCAATCTGATGCCCTGGCGCACTGTGTTGCAGAACGTTTCCCTGCCCCTGGAACTGCAGCAGCTTCCCATAGCCACGGCTATCGCCCGAGCGCGAGAGATGTTGGAGCTGGTTGGCTTACAGAGTTTCGAAAGCGCCCTGCCGCGCGACCTTTCCGGCGGCATGGCGCAGCGCGTGGCCATCGCTCGCGCCCTGGTGCACGACCCCGACCTGCTGCTGATGGATGAACCCTTTGGCAGTTTGGACGCTTTGACGCGCGAGCGCATGGGCGCCGAGCTACTGCGCATCTGGCAGGCGCGCCGCAAGACAGTCATCATGGTGACCCATTCCATATCCGAAGCGCTATTCCTGGCAGATCGCGTGCTGGTGCTCAGCCATCGGCCGGGTCGCTTGCAGCTCGACCTACCGGTGAGCTTCGATCGCCCGCGTCAGGAAGACATCCGCTACTCGCCTGCCTTCGGTGAAATGGCGCGACGCTTGCGGCGCGCCATTGCCGGGCCGTGAGCCTTGGCCTACTGGGCTGTTGTCAAGAGGGCGAGGTGCGTGGTAAGATGTACGGCGCGTATTCCATTTGGAGATGAAACGATGAATCTGCCGCCAAATCGAAAAACCAGTCTCTTTGTGATTGTTTCTATGATTGCTATTTTCATCGCAGCGATCGCAGCGCCGGTGAAAGCGCAATCACCAATTACATTCAGCGCCCTGGAAGTGGATCTCTGGCCTGAGTATGATCGCCCAAGCGTGCTGGTGATCTACCGCATCACCCTGGCTTCCACGGTCAGTCTGCCGGTAGATTTAAGTGTGCGCATCCCGGCAGTAGCGGGCGATCCACATGCCGTTGCTGTGCGTCAGCTCGATGGAGGGCTGTTCAGCGTGGCTTACGATCGCCAGGTGGCGGGAGAGTGGGCGGAGATTTCTTTCACTGCCACGATGCCAGAAGTGCAGATTGAGTATTACGACCCGCGCCTGACCATCCAGGGCGATGCACGCCAGTTCGAGTTCACCTGGCCTGGCGACTATGCTGTCGAGGCCATGACTATCCAGATCCAGCAACCTTTCGGCGCCACCGACCTGCGCACCTCCCCAGGGCTGGGTAGCGGTGTCGCCGGCCAGGATGGATTGGTGTATTACAATTCTCAGGTGGGGGCCATGCCCGCCGAACAGACCTTTAATATCACGGTGAATTACAACAAATCTGGCAGCGGCTTGAGCGCTGAGAACCTGGTGGTGCAGCCCAGTGCTCCGGTTGAAGGCAGCAGCACAGACTGGCGCAATCAATTGATGTCTTTCCTTCCCTGGGGGCTGGCTGTGTTGGGTATTGTCTTGATTGTCGGCGGCGGTCTGTGGTACTGGCAATCGGGGAAACAAAAGGAGGAGCGCCCGCAGCCGCGCCGTCGGCGCCGGGGGTCTGCGGATGCGCCGGAGATGATGTCAGCGTCCCCCCCGGGCGGCGAGGTGTACTGTCACCAGTGCGGACGGCGCGCCAGTCCTGGAGACCGCTTCTGCCGGGCCTGCGGTACTAAATTGCGCATCGAGTAATTTGCGATAACCTGTGTGTCATCGGCGATCGATTTGCTGGTGACGCCCATTAATAAAAAGGCTGGTCTCCTGGCAAGTATTCGCCAGGAGACCATTTTTTTGTTGCAGCTCAGCCTGGAAAAACGACTGGGCTATTTCCAGAAAACTACGGGCGAGTCATGCCAGCTACGTCGCCGCCCAGGTCCTGGATGCTGTCATACAGCACCTGCAGCACGTACTTGCCGTTGTGGGCAAAAGCGCCTGGGTCCTTCTGCGAGTACTGGTAGTTGTAAGCAGCTCGCAGCAAGCGTGGCGTCCACTGGGTGTAGCGCACGACAGCGCCTTCCGCATTCTTGTCCACGTTGCCGTCGCCATCTGCGTCCTCGAAGAAGTACGGGTGGGAAGCCGGGTTGTAAACGATGCCAACCGAGTTCTCAGCCGCGTAAGCCTTGATTTCTTCGTACAGCTTCTCGGCCATGGTTTCGACCTCGCCGGCGATGCCTTCAGCGCTATCGCCATCACCATCGAAGTCACCCTGGGTGAAGCGAATGGCTTCCAGGCCCTGGCTGACTGCCGGGTGGCAGGCGGCGCAGGTGTCGACCTTGACCTCGAGAGCGTGCACGTCGTGGCAGCTCGAGCAGTCAAAGCCAGCGGCGACGTGGGGGTGTGCGCCCAGGTATTCCTTGCCTTCATATTCGTAAGCGCCCTTGGCATCGGTGCCGAACAGCGTGGCGCCAGCGGCGAAGTAGTGCACGTTACGGAAGGACAACGCCGGCGTTCCATCGTCGCGCAGCGCGATCTCGTCATCGGCGAAGTTGCCGATGGCGCGGTTCACGCTGGTGGTGGACTCGCGGCCCTGGTGGCACTGCAGACACAGGTTAGCACTCTTGCCCTCGCCGAAGGTGAGGCTGGCGCCGCTGGGGAAGGTCACCGAGTTGACGGTGTACAGGGCGGGCCAGTTGGCTTCGTCATGGCAGGTGGTGCACATGAAGCCGTTCGCCGGGTGGGTGGCGATGGTGGCGTTGTTCTTGATGAAGGTGGGCAGGCCATCGGCGCTGTGGCATTTAGCGCACGAGCCGGGGACTTCGCCTTCTTCATCCCAGTGGCGGAAAGCTTCGGTGTTGCCAGCGAAGTGACCAGGATCCTCGCGATGAGCGGTGGACAGGTCTACTGGCGTGGGAAGCACGGTGTTGAGATCCTCGATCGAGTCGTACAGGAGTTGAATGATGTACTTGCCGCCGTGAGCGAAAGCGCCAGGATCTTTCATCGAAACCTGGTAGTTGTAGCCCGCCTTCAGCAAGCGACCGGTCCAGCTAGAGTAGGCGACATTGTTGCCCTCAGCCTGATCGATGGCGCCATCGCCGTCCGCGTCGGTGAAGAAGTACGGATAGGCAGCCGCATCGTACACGATGCCGGTGCCGGCGACATCCTTGGCATACGCCTGGATAGCGGAGTACAGCATGGTGCGCAGGCCATCCAGCTCGTAGTAGATGCCTTCTTCTTTGTCGCCGTCGCCGTCGTAGTCTGCCAGCGAGCCGTTCATGCGCACGTTCTTGAGGTCTTCCACACTGGCGACACCCTCATGGCAGGTCTGGCAAGTCTCGACTTTGACCTGAAGTGAGTGCTGATCGTGGCAGCCGATGCAGGTCTCGATGCCCTCCACGTGGCGGAATTTGTAGTCGTAGGTTTTACCCTCGTACTGGTAGCCGCCCATGGCCTGTGCGCCGTACAGCGTGGCGCCAGCGGCGTAGTAGTGGATATTGACGAAGCCCATCGGGCGATCATTGACCGGCGCAGGCACCTGGTCCAGGGTTTCTGGCGTGACGCCATAGTTGGTCAGAGCATCATCAATGGAGACCTTCGAGGCGCGGCCCTGGTGGCATTCCATACAAATGGCTTCGCCGCCCAGTCCGGTGATTTCAGCCCCGGAGGGGAAGACCACGCTGCTCTTGTTGATGGTGGCATCGTTGTGACAGGCGATGCACTGCACGGTCGTGCCGATGGGCGCCGCAACGTCTACGGCGCCGGCCGCTGAGCCATCAGCGCCCAGGAAGTCCAGCATACCAGGGGTGCTATGGCACTTGGCGCAGCTTGTTGGCACTTCGGCTGGATCGTCCTCATTCCAGTGCACGAAGGCTTCGGCTTCGGCATCATTGTGGCCAGAGCCCATCCACAGCGCCTCGAAGGGCACATCCTTGACCACCGGTTCCGGGCATTCCGGGCAGTCCGGGCAAGCCGGAGCGGGGGGGCAAGTTGGGCAAGGGGGCGCTGTCGGGCAGGGGGTAGCTTCGGCAGGCGCAGCGCTTTGACATCCGGCCAGGACCAGCGCCAGCGCTGCCAGCAGTACCCCAAAGAGTACATATCGGTTCCGCATAGCTTATCTCCTCACAATTGAAATTGACTTGCATTCTCACAACCAATCGATCAATAGCTTGTTCTTTTCTTCGCGCAACCTCCTTTGTGTGTCATCACTTGTGTCAGGATAGGGAGAGCTTGATAACGGCCAGGATACCAGGACTCCCGAATCGTCATAGGGCAGATTGGGACACTTGCCCTACTGTTTATAGCCTATAAACCGTCATAGCGTTTAGTGGCATTTATCACGTAACACTAGTGACAAATTGCACACTGTAACTGATTTGCACGATTTAATGCTCAAAAATGCTGAAGCTCCTTAACCCGAGCTGGGTCGTCAAAGTCGCGGCGATTCGATTCTCTGGAATTATTTTTCGGCTGCGCCGGCATTGATCCAGTCAATGACCCGTTGCAGCTCTTCAGCGTTCAATTGGGCAAAGTGCGGGGTTTCGGCGGTCTGTTTCTGCACCAGGAGGCTACTCTGTGAATCGCCTGGGATGATTGCAGGCCCGTTAGCGCCGCCTTTCAGGGCGGATTCGTAGGTAGTCAGGTTCAACCCAGACAAGGCAGTTTCTCCGTGACAGCTTCCGCAGCGGGTGCTGAACAGGGGCTGTATGACTGCCTCATAGGTCAACGGGCCCTCGGCGGGCAGCGGAGCGGGAGTGGGGATGGGTGGAAGCTGGGCGATGATCCGCTCACGCAGGCCCGGCGCGTCGAACCCGGCGTAATCCCAGGCTCGGCCGTGGCAGGCGCTGTTGGAGCAGAAGGAGGTGTTGTCGTTGCCGCCAGGGTTGCCAGTGGTGTGGCAGTTGCTGCAGGTTGGATCGATGGCTTCATTGTGCAGGCTAATCCAGTTTGAATTGCGGTGCGTTTCTGGCTCCGGGCCGCGGCTGATCTCGATATTCGAAACAAAATCGTTTGGATCAGCAACCACCGGGATCGAATGGCACAGATTGCATTCCAGGCGCACGGCTTCGCCGTTTGCACTCAAGTGTTTGCCATCGTGGCAGCGGAAACAGCCCGGTGAGTTCTTGTGGCCTACATTATTGGGGTGGCTGTTCCAGTCCGATTTTTGTTCGGGGAAAACGCTGTTGCGGTAGGCTTCCTGCAAGGCAGCAATGGCGGCTTTGACCAGTTCTTGGTTGGCAGAATAGAATTCTGGATAATACTCCTGATAATAGCCTTCCAAACCGTTGATCGCTTCGAGGCCCATTGCCAGTGACGGATAGCTGCGCCCATAGACATCAATCGCTACCCGACGGATGTCGGGTATTGTTCGGGAGATTTGTTCGCGGGTGATCAGCTCGTCGACGGTTTCCGCAGGGGGCAGCACCAGGTGGGTGATGCGGTTGTGACAGGTGATGCAATCCATTTCTTTCAACTGGCTTTCATCAATGGATTGGGAATCGATTGCTGCAGTGATGTCCACGTATTCGCTGAGCGAGCCATCGTCTTCCACCACGCGCACGTAGGGTATTTCCTGCTCCTCAGGGTCTGTGGGCAGGTAATAAACCTTGTTTTCGATGTGCCAGTGAATGCCGCGTCCCAGGCCTTCGCGCTTGCTACCGCCGCCGGTTTTGAGCACCAGGAAAGTGCTGATGGGTGTGTTGCTGCGATCATTGGCATAACTGCGGATTTCACGCAGGCTATCATCAGAGAATTTTTGCGGCGAATGGCACAGCTCACAAGTTTCACGCGCCGGGCGCAGGTCGCCTGCCCGGATGGGGAATTCATAGTCCTTGAAAGCCAGGGAGATAATGTGCTTGGCATCGCCCGCTTTGCGGGTGATGCGGGTGGCGATAAAACCCTTCCCGATGTGGCAATCCACGCAATCGATGCGGGCGTGGGGGGAAGTCAGGTAAGCGGTATATTCCGGCGGCATGGTATGGCAGGTTTCGCCGCAAAAGGGAGGAGAGTTGGTGTATTCCCAGGCATAAGCGCTGCCCGTCAGCACCACCAGGGTCAAGATGCCCATGACCACGTAAGGCATGACGCGCACCCAGCGTGACGCGCCTGCGGGGGGGAAGAAGAAATTTTTCAGCCAGCGGGCGATTTTTTTCACGAACCACTCTCCAATGGAGGCGCTGCGATAACAAATGATTACATAAAAAAATCATGGCGACGGAGCAGCTTGCAGGAGAGCATATTCGTCGCTATACTACTATATGTTGGGTTATTTACCCGACGGCTAACAGCCTATCAGATGAGATGATTTTACCTTAATTGGTGATTAATGAACGTTTAAATAACGTAAATCACCCCAAAAAAAGAAGTGCTTGAAACATTCGATTTACGCACGGTAATCATATTTTTTATATATGGCCTGGCTTTCTTCAGCATGGGCCTGGCAATGATGCTGGAGTCGCGCCGGACACCGCTTCTGGCAGAGGCGCGTGTGCTGCGCCCTTTGGCTTTTTTCGGCTTTGTCCACGGTATGCATGAGTGGCTAGAGATGTACCTGCATATTCGCCAATGGTTTAAACTGCCGATTCTGCCCATGACGCCCTGGCTGAGATTAACCCTGCTGGTGATTTCTTTCTCGGCCTTGATTTTCTTTGGCATGCAGACATTCCTGCCTTCCAGCGATCGATTTTTCAAGCGCCATGCTGCTCTCAGCGCGGCCTTCTTGCTTCTCTATGCCTTCATTGCTGTGCTGGTTGGTATCAGCCACCAGCACCAACTGACCCTACAGTTGGAAGAAGCAGACGCCCTCGCCCGTTATATGTTAGCCGTTCCAGGAGCTGGCCTGGCAGCCTTTGCTCTCTTCCGCCAGGCGTCGCAAACGACGATCCAACGCGAACGCTTCCGCCTGGTACAAAACTTACACCTGGCAGCTTTGTGCTTCGGACTGTACGCATGCACGCAGCTTGTTGTGACGCGCTCGGATTTGTTTCCGGCCAATTTCATCAACCAGGCTGCGTTTATCCGCTGGACGGGCATACCCATCCAGATGGTGCGAGCTTTGCTGGCGATCTTCATCACAATCAGCATGATTCGCGCCAGCCAGGTAGTGGAAGACGAGCGTCGCTGGCAATTCGAGACCGATCACCGCCAGCGCCTGGAAGCGATGCAGCAGGCGCAAAGGGACCTGGAAGAAAAAGAAGCCATGCGCCGTGAACTGCTGCAGCGCACGGTGATGGCTCAAGAAGATGAGCGCGCCCGCGTGGCGCGTGAGCTACACGATGAAACAGCCCAGTTTCTCACTGCGCTGACCTTGAATCTGGTGGCTTTGCAGAAAAAGATTGCACATGACACCGAGGCCGGCAAAATCCTGGAGCAGATCAATGCCCTGAGCCGGGATATGTCCCAAGGTATTCACCGCCTGGTGCGCGATCTGCGCCCAGCCCAACTCGACAGCCTGGGCCTGGTCGCTGCTCTGCAATACCTGGCGGATGACGCCTCGCGGCAGGCAGGTTTGAAGGTGGACTTGCAGATCCAGGGTCACCGCCGGCGGTTGGATCCGGTGATCGAAACCGTCTTTTTCCGCATCGCCCAAGAAGCGCTGACGAACATTTCTCGTCATGCTCAGACATCTAATGCCTGGGTCTATTTGACCTTCGAACAACAGCAGGTGATCCTGAAGGTCGTTGACCAGGGAGTTGGCTTCGAGCCGCATAACGTGGGCTCCAAATCTCGTTGGGGTCTGGCGGGCATTGCAGAACGGGCTACTGCCGTCGGCGGTCGTTTTCAGTTGGAATCTGCTTTGGGACGCGGCACGGTTGTCGAGGTCATTATCCCAACACCGGATACATCTCAAGGAAACCAGCCAGAGGATGGATCATGAAGGACATTCGACTGATTTTAGTAGATGATCATGAGATTGTACGCACCGGGCTCAAAGCGTATTTCAGCGCACAACCCGGGTTTATCGTAGTGGCAGATGTTCCCAATGGCGCACAGGCCATTGAGCAGATTGAAAGGACGAATCCAGACTTGGTGGTGATGGACATCAGTATGCCCGATATGGATGGTCTCGAAGCCACCCGGTTGATCAAGGCGCGCTATCCTGAGGTGCAGGTGCTGGCTTTGACGGTGCACGATGACAAGCAACACTTGTTCGAAATGTTGGCAGCCGGAGCATCTGGCTACCTGACCAAGCAAGCTGCCGCAGAGGAGCTGGTCGCCGCGGTGCGGGTTGTGGCCAACGGACAGGTTTATTTGCAGCCAGCCCTGGCGCGTTGGCTGCTGGACGATTACCGCCGCCTGTTATCCGATGTCCCTGAAAGCCGCGCTTCTCAAACCACAGAGAGAGGAAAAGACCTGGACATCTTGAGCAAGCGCGAACGCCAGGTTTTAGAACTGGTAGCGGGAGGAATGACTAATCCACAAATTGGCAGACAGCTTGGCATCAGCCCCAAAACGGTAGCCCGTCACCGCGAGCGCATCATGAGCAAGCTGGACATGCACTCCGCCGCGGATTTGGTCAAATTCGCGATTCGCACGGGCCTGATCGATGCGCGCTGAGGCTCTAATCGGTTTTTTTCGTTTATCTCAGACATCATTAATCTATATGTGCCAGAATCTAAGTTAGACTCTAAGCCTGTTTCTGACTGTGTGCAGGGCGCTGGTTACGCTCATAAAAATGCACAGCGAAATAGCTACCCTACGGAGGATAACTTTCACCGACATGGAAAACACGCTGAACACGACATCAACGGTTCGCTCTGCGGGGCGAACAAAATTCATTGTCGGCGGCTTATTGATCGTGGCTGCTGTCATCTACCTGATCGTTTCTTCCACCCAGGCCAATGCGCAATATTTCCTGACTGTTGATGAGCTACAAGCCAAGGGCAGCAGCGTCTCCGGGCGCGATCTGCGCATTTCTGGCGCAGTGATTGGCGATTCGATCCAGTATGACGCCTCTACCCTGACGCTGACCTTCACGGTGGCGCATGTTCCTGGCGACAACAAAGAGATCGAAGCTCAGGGCGGCCTTGCACAAGTGCTCCACGAAGCAGTCACGGATCCCACCCGAAATCGCTTGCAAGTGGTCTACAATGGCGTGATGCCCGACCTGCTACGCAATGAAGCGCAGGCGATTATGACAGGACGCATTGGCGAGGATGGCCGCTTCTACGCCGATGAGCTGCTGCTCAAGTGCCCCACGAAATACGAAGAAGCCGTTCCAGAACAAAGCGGTTAGTCGCTTGCTGCTCACCCGCTTGGACTTCTTTGGCAGGAACGCTTGCCTCACGGCAGGCGTTCCTTAAGTGCTGATGATTGAGACCTGACGTCACTATTCCCCCTCGCCCTGCAATTTCCTTACTGATGGTGCCTGAATACGGAGAATGTCTATGATTGCAAACCTTGGTTATGGCTCTCTGGTGATCACCTTCCTGCTATCATTGTACGGCGTTTTCGCTGCGGTTTATGGCGCGCGCCGGAATGCGCCTGCCTGGGTGGACAGTGCGCGCAACGCCATGTTGTTGACCTTTCCGCTGCTGACCTTGTCGGCCTTGAGCATTATCTACCTGCTGGTGAATGGCAACTACGAAGTGGAGTATGTCGCCTCGGTAACCAGCAACAGCATGCCGATGTATCTCAAGGTGACCGCCCTGTGGGGCGGGCAGGCAGGTTCGCTGGTGTTTTGGACCTGGCTGATGGCAGCCTTTGCCTCTGCGGTTACCTTGCGCAAATGGGATCGCGACCGCGAGTTCTTGCCCTGGGTCATCGTGGTAGCATTGATTACCCTGGCCTTTTTCCTGTTGATGATCATTTTCTTTGAGAATCCCTTCGAACGCATCTGGCGACTGCCTTTTGGTCAACCCGTTAAGGCCATGTTTCCGCCAGCCGGAGCCGAGCTGCTCATCCAGCCAGATGGTCGCGGGCTGAACCCGCTGCTGCGTCACCCGGGGATGATCATTCACCCGCCGATGCTTTACCTGGGTTTCGTCTCTTTCGTGATCCCGTACGCTTTCGCCATCGCTGCTCTGGTCACCGGGCGCACCGACGATCGCTGGATCCGCCTCACCCGTCGTTGGACGCTGGTGGCCTGGCTTTTCCTCTCGCTTGGACTGGTGCTGGGTGGACGTTGGGCTTACGATGTGCTCGGCTGGGGTGGGTATTGGGGCTGGGATCCGGTGGAGATTGCCGCCTTCATGCCCTGGCTCACCGGGACTGCCTTCCTTCATTCCGTGATGATCCAGGAAAAGCGCGGCATGCTCAAGCACTGGAATATGGTGCTGGTTATCCTGACTTATGACCTGGTGATCTTTGGCACTTTCTTGACTCGCTCGGGTGTGCTTTCTTCGGTGCATGCTTTTGCTCAGAGCGCCATCGGCCCGCTGTTCTTCGTCTTTATCGGTCTGACGTTGATCGCTTCGGTGGCTTTACTGCTCTACCGCTGGTCTGAGCTAAAGGCCGAAGCCGAGATGACCTCGCTGTTCTCGCGAGAAGCGCTCTTCCTTTTGAATAACCTGCTCTTCCTGGGCATCCTGGTGGTGTGTTTTTGGGGAGTGATCTTCCCCTTAATTTCTGAGCTGGTCACCGGGCAAAAAGTGACCGTGGGTCCGCCTTTCTATGAGCGCGCCACAGGCCCGCAGTTTGCTGCTCTATTGCTGTTGATGGGTGTGGCGCCCCTGGCTGCCTGGCGGCACTCGACCGCCAAGACGCTGGGACGCGCCATCTGGCGCCCTGCGCTTTTCTCTTTGCTCGTTCTGGCAGCCGTGATCGTCAGCGGTGTGACCAATTGGGCCGCCCTGTTGGGATTCTGGCTGTCGGCTTTCGTGGCTTCGGTAACTCTGTACGAATTCTGGCGCGGCGCGCTGGCCCGCCATCGCACGTCTGGCGAATCGTTGCCGCTGGCGCTGTGGCGCTTGATGGGGCGCAACCGCCGTCGCTACGGTGGTTACATCATTCACCTGGGTGTGGTGCTGATGGCGATTGGTGTTATTGGCATCGAGCTTTTTCAGACCGAAACCCAGGGCACGATTGCCCAGGGTGAGCGCCTGACACTCGGCCGTTTTGCAATCCAGTTCGATGAGCTGGCTAATTTCGACACCCCAGATGGTCGCAACGTGGCGCGCGCCGTGGTCAGCGTTTACAAGGATGGCGAAAAAGTCCGTGAGCTGTACCCACGCCGGGATTACTATTACGAGTCGCAACAGCCCATGACTATCCCTGGCGTGCGCAGCACCTGGGAGGATGATTTCTACGTTCTGCTGGTGGATTGGCAGCCGGTTTCGGCCTCTGGGGCGACCTTTAAGGTGTATCATAACCCGTTGGTAAACTGGTTATGGTTGGGCAGTATCATTTTCATCTTGGGTACAATGGTAGCTGCCTGGCCGGATAAAGACCCCGAAACTGAGGCCAGAATGGTGCGCCGCACGCTGGTCGCCGCCAGGGCATAGGATTTGGGCAATGCAACCGAGGAGAGTAGGAATGAAGAAATTTTTATTGATCGGTTTGCTGACCTGTTTACTGGCTGGCTTGTCCACCGGCCTGGCTTTGGCACAGGATCCTCAGCCAGGCCTGCCGTCCGATGACCAGGTGAACGCCATCGCCAAGCAGCTTTATTGCCCGGTCTGTGAGAACATTCCTCTGGATGTGTGCGGCACGCAAGCCTGCGCCCAATGGCGCGAGCTGATCCGCGAAAAGCTGAGCCAGGGTTGGAGCGAGGCGCAGATCAAGCAATATTTTGTCGATCAATACGGCGATCGGGTGCTGGCTACGCCGCCAGCGCGCGGTCTGAACTGGCTGGTCTATGTCGTTCCACCGCTTGCCATACTGCTGGGAGCTTTCATGCTGTACCGCGCCTTCCGCGCCTGGAAGCAGCCTGCACTGCCATTGGCGGAGAGCAACAGCAGCCTCCAGTCTCCGGCGGATGAGTACGTGCGCCGCCTGGAAGAAGAACTGCGCAATCGCTGAGATTTTACAGACTGGGAGCAAATTTGCAAACATGACAAACTTGCCTGAGACAACAATTATCGAAACATCGAAACCTCAACCACTGAGCTGGGGGCGGATGTTGGTGTGGTTGGGCGTGCTGGCGCTGCTGGCATTGCTGGCATTGGGTGTGCGGCGCGCCCAGCAAGGCCCGGTCCAGGAAGGGGATCGAGTTCCAAATTTCACGTTGACTACCTTTGAGGGTGAAACGGTCAATCTCACCGATTTGCAGGGCAAGGTGGTGGTATTGAATTTTTGGGCTTCCTGGTGCACTCCCTGCGAGCAGGAGGCGGCTGACCTGGAAGCAGCCTGGCGCGAATACCAGCCAGGCGGAGAAGTGGTCTTCCTGGGGGTGGATTACGTGGACACCGAGCCGGAGGCGATGGCTTACTTGAAGAAATTCGACATTACCTATCCCAATGGCCCCGACCTCGGCACACGCATCTCACAGGCTTTCCGCATTCGCGGCGTCCCGGAAACATACATCATCGACCGGGAAAACGTGCTCCGCTATACGAAGATTGGGCCTTTCGACTCGAAGGCTGAAATCATTGCCATCATCGAACCGCTGCTCAATGAGTAACCGGCGGTGGGATAATTACGAACGCGGTGGATAAAAGATGGATATCGGTTCGATATTTCTGATACTCGGCCTGCTGGTTTTGGTGGGCTTGTTCGTAGCGCGACCTTTGATCGAACGCAGCGCAGTGGCTGTGAGCCAGCAAGAGCACGAATTGTCTGCTCTGATGGCAGAGCGTGACCAGGTATTGAACGCTTTGCAAGAGCTGGATTTTGACTTCAAACTGGGCAAAATCCCCGAAGATGAGTATCCGGCGCAACGCGCTGCCTTATTGCAGCACGGCGCTGAGGTCCTGCGCAAGCTGGATGCATACCAGCCCGCGCCGCTCAGCGAGGCTGCTGAAGATCGCCTGGAGCAGGCGATTGCCCGGCGGAGGGCAGATGCTGCGGCGATGCCGCGCAACGGCGCCGGTTCTCGCTTAAAAGTGAGTGCGGTGGCAGCCGCGCAGGAGGACGATCTGGAGGCTTTGATCGCCACTCGCCGCCGTGAGCGCACCGAAAAGGCGGCTGGCTTCTGCTCACAGTGCGGCGCTCCGCTGCAGCAGTCTGATCATTTCTGTCCCAAATGCGGCTCAAAACAAAAGTAAGCGGCTGCCAATAGAAAGACTCTCAAAGAAAATTTCTCCCAATGAACAAACGATTAATCGCTCTTCTTCTGTTGATGATGGCAACTTCAGTGCTGCTGTCTGCCTGCGAATTCTCGCTGGCAGCCGATATCACACCGCCGCCGGGTGCGCAGCAAATCTCCACTGCCCGCACGCAACCGGCAGGCACCAGCGGGCCGCTCTACCCGCTGGTGCCGCCCGACCCGGTCAATGGGCAGGCGATCTACGCCGAGAAGTGCGCTCCCTGTCACGGGAATACTGGGTTGGGAGATGGCCCCCAGGCCTCACAGTTGCCTAATCCGGTGACCGCGCTGGCCTCCCTGGAAGTGGCTCGCCAGGCTACCCCGGCGCGTTGGTACACCCAGGTCACCCAGGGCAACCTCGAAAAATTCATGCCCCCTTTCCGCAGCCTCTCAGAGCGAGAGCGTTGGGATGTGGTGGCGTATGCTTTCTCGCTCAGTTTACCGGCTGAAGTATCCAGCACGGGGGCTGCATTGTATCAAGAAAACTGCGCCCGCTGCCATGGCGCAACCGGGCAGGGCGATGGCGTGGAGGCTGCCAACCTGGGAACCACGGTGGTAAACCTGACCGACCAGGCCAAGATGGCGCAACGTACCCAGGCCGACTTTTACGCCGCCATCACCAATGGCGTTGCGCCGGCGATGCCCGCATTTGCCAGCACGTTGAGCGAGGACGAGCGTTGGGTGTTGGCAGGCTACCTGCGCACATTGTCATTTGTATCCAGCAACCAGCCTCAGGCAAGCCAGCAAACTGGTGACCAAGGCACGCCTGCGCCGGAAACCACGCCCATCACTGCCACCCTGCCGGTGAGCGGCACCGCAGTGGCGGCAGCCCCCGAAGCTGCGACCAGCCTGGGTGTGATCAGCGGCAGCGTGGTGAACGCATCTGGCGGCGATGCACCGGTGGGCGCTGAAGTGCTGTTGCGCGGCTTCGACGATATGACCGAGGTCTACTCACAGACCACCACGGTTGGGGAGAATGGCACTTACACCTTCGAGAATGTCGAGATGCCCGAGGGCCGCGTCTTCATGGTCACACTGGATTACAACGATGCGGTCTATGGTTCGGATATTGCCATTGTCGAAGCCGGCACAACCAGCATGGATCTGCCGGTGACTGTGTATGACACCACGAGCGATACATCATCGCTCTCGGCTGATCGCCTGCACCTGTTCTTCGAGTTCACTGAAGATCAGCGCAGTGTACGCGTTATCCAGCTTTTCATTTTGTCGAACAGCAGCAATAAGACGGTGGTGCCGCCAGCAGAAGGACAGCCCAGCGTGACCTTTAGTTTGCCCGAGGGGGCTACCAACCTGGAGTTTCAGGATGGTGTTTTGGGCGGGCGTTACATCGAAACCGAAGATGGATTCGGCGACACCGCCGCCATACGCCCGGGCAGCGGCACGCACGAGGTGCTGTTTGCCTATGAGCTGCCTTACGATCGCAAGCTGGACCTGGCGCAGAAGATGACCCTGCCGGTTGGCGCGGTGATCATCTTGCTGCCGGAAGGCGGCGTGAAAGTCAAGGGCGATACCCTGCAAGATGCCGGTGTGCGCGATGTGCAGGGCGTGCAGTATCACCTGTACAACGGTCAAGGCCTGGCGGCCGGTTCTCTGCTCAACCTGACGCTGAGCGGTGCGCCAGCGACCGCCTCTGCTGGCATCACACTGGGTTCTTCGACCAACCTGGTGGTCGGATTGGGCGCCTTTGGGTTAGCGCTGGTAGCGGCGGGCGTCTGGTTATACCGGCGCAGCCGCAGCAGCGAGCAGGAAACCGACTTGATCGAAGAGGCCGAGCTTCCGGTTAGCGATGCAGAGGAAAGCGCTGAATCTTTGATCGACGCGATCATTGCCCTGGATGACCTGTACCAGGACGGCCAACTTCCAGAAGACGCCTACCAGCAGCGCCGCGCGGAGCTAAAGGCTCGCTTGGAGGAAGTGTATCGTCGCGGGCAGTGAGCGCGTTGGAAGTTACCTTGAAGCACGAGGTCCACGTAGTAAATGACCCAGAGGCCACCAAGATCAACCCTATGATCGACGTTCGTAAGCTGGTAAAACGATTTGGCCTGAAGACCGTGCTGCGCGGCCTGGATTTTCAAGTTCAGCCGGGCGAGTTTGTGGCTTTGCTGGGGCCGAACGGAGCTGGCAAAACCACCTTCCTGCGCATACTGGCTTCCTTATCGCGCCCCAACCTGGGACAGGTGACCATTGCCGGTCATGCTTTGCCAGGCCAGGCTGCTGCTGTGCGCCGGCGATTAGGCGTGGTTTCGCACTTGCCATTGCTGTACAACGATCTGACTGCCGAGGAGAATCTGCGTTTCTTCGGGCGCATGTACGCCGTGCCAGATCTCGACCGGCGCATCACGGAAGTCCTTGAACTGGTTGGCCTGGCGGCGCGCAGGCGCGACCTGGTACGCACCTTCTCGCGCGGCATGCAGCAGCGCCTGGCGATCGGGCGGGCGGTGTTGCACGATCCGGACGTGATGCTGTTCGACGAGCCGCACACCGGCCTGGATCAGGACGCTTGCCAGATGCTGGATGGTGTGCTGCGCGAGGTGGCGGCGCGCGGCCGCACGGTGGTGATGACCTCCCACGACCTGGCGCGGTCCGCAGACCTGGCCTCGCGCTTCGATGTGCTTTCGCGTGGCGTGATCATCGCTTCCGTGCAGCGCAAAGAGATCGAGCCGAATGATTTGCTGGCTTTCTATCGCCAGGCAACCGCGGGAGCCTGAGCGATGAAGACCGCTTCCTCGCTTTCCAGAGTGCAGGCCGAGACGCCCAGGTTCACCTTGCTGCGCGCCACGGCAGCCATTGTGTGGAAAGACCTGGCAGCCGAGCTGCGCAGCCGCGAGCTGCTTTCTTCGATGCTGGTTTTTGCGCTGCTGGTCATTTTGATCTTCAATTTCGCGCTGGAGCTGGACGCCCGCACACGTTCCACGGTCACCGCCGGCGTCTTGTGGGTGACCTTTGCCTTTGCCGGTACGTTGGGTTTGAATCGCTCCATGGCGGTTGAGAAAGACCGTGGCTGCCTGGACGGGCTGCTGCTGGCACCGGTGGATCGCAGCGCGATCTATTTTGGCAAAGCCATCGGCAACCTGATGTTCATGCTGCTGGTAGAGATCATTGTGCTGCCGCTCTACAGCGTTTTGTACAACACCAACCTGTTCAACCCTGGTTTGCTGCTGGTGATCTTCTTGGGTTCGGTTGGTTATATTGCCGTGGGCACTCTGCTGGCGACCATGGCGGTGCAAACCCGCACCCGCGATGTGCTATTGCCCATCCTGCTCTTTCCGCTGGTGCTGCCCGTGCTCATTTCGGCGGTCAGAGCCAGCACCGGTTTCCTGGGCGGTGCGCCGCTGGAAGAGATCCTTCCGGCGCTGAATTTGCTGATCGTTTACGACATCATCTTCATTGCTGCTGCTTTTATGGTCTTTGATTACATCGTGGAGGAGTAAATCAGATGGAAATACAAGTCAAGCCTCGTGCGCTCACTATCTTGGATGGCGTATCCGCTGTCCTCTTCTTTGCTGCTCTCGCCATGGTCTTCTTCTACGCACCTATGGAGGCCGTGATGGGACAGGTGCAGCGCGTTTTCTATTTTCACATTTCCACTGCCTGGGTGGGGATGCTCGGCTTCATGTCGGCTGGCGTAGCGGGCATTGCTTACCTGCGCACGAATAACCGCAAATGGGATATCGTCGGCACAGCCGCGGTCGAGATCAGCCTGGTTTTCTTCTTTATTGCCATCGTTAGCGGCTCGATCTGGGCGCGACCGGCCTGGAACACCTGGTGGACCTGGGATGTACGCCTGACGACCGCCACGGTGGTGGAGCTGGTGTACTTTGCCTATATGTTCCTGCGCCAGGGCATCGACGACCCTGACCGGCGCGCTCGCTTCGGCGCAGTGTACACCATCCTGGGTTTTATCAGCGTACCGCTCACCTTCATCTCCATCCGCATCTTTCAAAGTATCCATCCGGTGGTCATCGGACCAGGCGAGGAGCGCATGGGTATGACGCCCGAGATGCGCAATACGATGTTCTTCAGCTTGTTCACCTTCTCGGTGCTGTTTGTGGACCTGCTCTGGCATCGCATTCGCCTGGGATGGCTGTCGGATAAAATCGAGCAGTTGCGCTTGAAGTTTGCGCAATAGAGGTGATCATGATCTTTCAAGCTGATACACCCAATACCGTTGGTTATATGATCGCTGGCTATGCCGTCATCCTCTCGGTCATCGCCATTTATTTGATCAGCCTGTACCTGCGCCAGCGCTCGCTGCGCCAGGATCTGCAGCTTTTCCATGAAATGGATGAGGAAAAGACGCCATGAAATCCGAGGAAACCCAGGTGCCTTTGCCGGCAGAGGGCGCTCTGATCACCACGGCTTGCAAAGGCACCATCCGTTACGAAAAGAATGTACCGACTCTGGTGTATAAAGGACGGCGCCTGTACTTCTGCTTGCCAACTTGCAAACGCTCGTTCGAGTATGATCCCAAAACCTCCTGCCTGGCGGGCGACCCGCTGCTGGATAGCTAATGGAACGATCACTCGGCGGGGTCTAGATTTTACCCTGGGGGATGGTTAGCAAGGATCATCACCCAGCTCACAAGGGAGGGCGCTGTGCGCCGTGGGGAATTGCTCGTGCTGAGCCTGCTGGTTGTATATGCATTCTTGACGCTATTGGCCTTCTTTCGGGATGCTACCGGACAGCCCTACGTGCTCGGCTTGCGGGCAGCCTTGCCGCTGGTGGGCACGCTGGTGGCCTTTGTGCATGCCTGGCAGCGCAGAGGGATCGTGCAGGCAGGCTTGTTTTTCGGGTTAACTTTCTTAATCAGCCTGCTGTTCGAGGGTGCTTCGGTGTTGAGCGGGCTGATCTACGGGCAGTACCACTACACCGAGCGGCTGGGGCCGCAATTCCTCAACCTGGTGCCGTATGTCATCCCGGCGGCCTGGTTCATGATGCTTTACCCGGCTTATGTTGTCGCTTCTTGGCTGGTACGCCCGGATAGGAGCCGCACGTGGGCCGGATTGCTGGTCGCGGCGTTGGTTGGGCTGATCCTGGTTTGCTGGGATTTGGTAATGGAACCCTTGATGACCGCCAGGCAGCTCTGGGTTTGGGATCAGCCAGGCTTCTACTACGGCATCCCACTGCAGAATTTTGCCGGCTGGTGGCTGACCGGCTTCGCTGTCGTGCTGGCTTTCCTGTGGATGGGCGGGCGCCTGGAACGCAGTGACAGGTCGTTTGATCGCTGGATGGCGCTGCTCCTGGCGGTCACGTTTGTGAGCAATTCCCTGGATTCCCTGCTGTACAAATTATATCTTCCGCCGCTGCTGGCAACGCTGACGATGCTGGTCTGGCTGTTTTTGTTCTGGCGAGCGAAAAGAATGACCGACAGTGTAAGTTTGTAGGAGCACAGGCGTTTTATGCCCATGCCCCTACCATCAATATGCCTTTGACAGCAGTTCTGCCAGCACCTCGCCAGACTGCTTCTCGATCACGGCGTGCTGGCTGCCGCCATGCGAATCCATCGTCACTACCACGGGGAAATCCTTGACCTCGATCACCCACATCGCTTCCGGTACGCCGAAATCTAGCTTGTAGACGCCCAGCACCCTTGTCACGGTTTGGGCGATCAGCGAAGCCGCCCCGCCGATGGCATGGAAATACACGCCGGGCACCTGCTGGCAGGCTTCCAGAGTCTTGGGTCCCATGCCGCCTTTGCCGATCACGCCTTTGACGTTGAAGTGGCGCATCACGTCGCCCTGGTAAGGCTCTTCGCGCGAGCTGGTCGTTGGACCGGCAGCCACGAAACGGTAATCGCCCGTGTCGAGGCCGGCGACCACTGGGCCGCAGTGATAGATCACGCCGCCGTCCAGCAGCGGCTTGATCGCCTCATAGACCTGCAAATCATCGCCCTGCGGCGGACGAGTTTTTTTGACGAACGTCTCCACCATCCACTTGTGAGCCGCGTCGCGCCCGGTGATCATCACCCCGCTGAGCGCCACCGGCGCGCCGACCTTTAGCCCGCGGATGGTTTTGTCGCTGATGGGAATGGTTACTTTTTGCATATTATCTCCTGTATTATTCCGAACCGCGAAGAAAAAAGATCAACACAAAGGACGCAAAGGAGGTACAAAGTCCACAAAGGGCATTTATTAAGTACTTTGTGATCTTTGTCTTCATTCTTTGTGGTCTTCGTGTTTCACCTTATTTGATCTTAGCTGTCATTGCGAGATGTTTCCATGACGCTGGAAGCGTCATCCGGACTGGGAATGACAGATATGTCATGAGTAGACCAGCGTAGTGTGCTGGTCGTGGCAATCTCCTATCAGATCATTTTGCGTGGCCCACATCGTGCGAGCAGCTTTTCCCTTGGCGTCTTCGTGGTTTATCTCTGTGCATGGTCTACTCGGGGCGAGCAGCTTTCGCCGGATCAGGCGTAGCTGGCCTGCCCATCCTGCCAGGTCATGCGCCGTCGGCGGTAAGCCCAGCACATATAGGAAACCGACACGAAGTAGCTGGCGGGCAGCCGGTTCAGGGCCGTGATCTTGGTGTCCAGCACGGTGGTGTTGCCGCCGAAGCCCATCGGGCCGATGCCGAGCTGGTTGGATTCCTGCGTCAGGCGTTCCTCGAGCGCCGCCAGCTCCGGGTTCGGGTTGGTATCGCCCATCTGGCGGAAGAGCACTTCTTTGGAGGCATAGTAGGATGAACCGCGGTCGCCGCCGATCGCCACGCCCAGGATGCCCGGCGCGCAGCCTTTGCCCTGCGCCTTGTGCACCGCGTCCAGCACCACCTTGCGCACGCCGGCCAGGTCGCGGCCCGCGCCCAGAGCACTGTTGGGCAGCGAATATTGCGCTCCCACATTCTCGCAGCCGCCGCCTTTCAGCATCAGATCGACAGTCAGCGTCTCACCATCCACCTCTTCGAAGTGGATGGAGGGGAAGTGGTGCCCGCCCAGGTTGTTGCCGGAATTGCGCCCGGTGAGCGAATCCACCGAGTTGGGGCGCAGGTAGGAGCGCCTGGTGGCTTCTGCTACCGCGGCTTCGATCTGAGCGCGCAGCTTGCGCGTGCTCCAGCCTTCGGGGTGGTAGACGTAAAAGATGGGTGTGCCGGTGTCCTGGCAGATGGGCGTCGAATTGGCGCGCGCCAGCTCCACATTCTTCAGGATGGTTTCCAGCGCGCCGCGCGCCGCCGAACCGGGGGCTTCTTTTTCCACCGCCTGGCGTAGCGAGGCTTCCACATCGGGCGGCAGGTCGGTCGCCGCCCGGCGGATGAGTTCGAGGATGGGTTCGGTCAGATCTTGCATAGTTCCTCCAAAGAAATTATGCGTTGGTTATTGTCAAGAGGTGGTATCTCTATGATACCTCAGATTGTCGATTCCTCTGCTGGATAGGGGCACGGCAATGAACGGAATTCAACCAGATTTCCAGGACCCCCAGCCGTACCCGGTCTGCGACGAAAGGTCAGGACACGGCGGGATGGTTGCCTGCGTGGTTGACATCGATCGCACCGTCGTGCCCCTACGCTCGAAATCGTCTCTTGTGCTAAGATACTTGTACATTTCAATCTCGTTATTTGCGATCCTGGCGCCTGCGCGTTTTATTTTGTATTCAGGTTCGTTGAAATGCCGCTGCTCTGGCTTTCACTGTGCTTCTTAACCGGTATCCTGCTGGCGAGCTGGCTGGGCGCCGGTTGGGCTGCCGCTGCCGCGGGTGTTGCCGCCCTGGCGCTGCTGCTGGGCTGGGTGCTCGAGCGGCGCTACCCTGGCAACCTGCCTGCCTGGGCGGCGCCTCTGCTGCACGCCGCACCGCTGCCGCTGTGGCTGCTGGCGCTGGCGCTTACCGCCGGCGCGCTGCGCTTCGCTGCCAGCCTGCCCGACCGCGAAGCCCCCAAATCACTGGCTTTCTACAACGACAACCTGGAGCGCCTCACCGTGGAGGGGGTGATCGTCGCCCCGCCGCGCCGCCTGGACGATTACAGTGAGGTACGCCTGCGCGTCGATCTGCTCACCGTCGAGGGTGATGAAACGGGTAAAACCGTTCAGGGGCTGCTGCTGGCGCGGCTGCCGCGCGAAGAGGACTGGCGCTATGGCGACCGGCTGCGGTTGACCGGCATGCTGCAGACCCCACCTGAGACAGAGGCCTTTTCCTACCGCGACTACCTGAGCCGGCAGGGTGTGCTGAGCTGGATGCCATCGGCGCGCGCTGAGGTAATCAGCAGTGGGCAGGGCAGCCGCTTTTTCAGCGCATTATACGACTTTCGTCTGCATGCGCTCGACCGCCTGTACCGCATCTTCCCCGATCCCGAGGCCTCCTTCCTGGCGGGTGTGCTGCTGGGCGAGGAGTCCGGCATCCCGCAGCAGATGGAACGCGCCTTTCAAAATACTGGCACGTCGCACGTCATCGCCATATCCGGATTCAATATCACCATTCTCGCCGGGCTGTTCACCTGGATCTTCAGCCGCCTGGTGGGTCGCTGGCGCGGCGCGCTGCTGGCGGCCCTCATGATCTCGCTCTATACCCTGCTGGTGGGCGCGGGGGCGGCGGTGGTGCGAGCGGCCATCCTGGGTGTGCTGGCGCTGGGCGCGCGCCAGGTGGGGCGGCGGCAGCAGGGCGTCAACAGCTTGTCCTTTGTAGCGGCGGTCATGGCGCTCTTTAACCCCAACGTGCTGTGGGATGTGGGCTTCCAGCTTTCGTTCACCGCCACGCTGGGGCTGGTGCTGTACGCCGATCCGTTGGTGGCGGGTTTCAACAACCTCTTCAACCGCCTGTTCGGACGCTGGATCCCAGCGCAGGCGGTGCAGCGCATCTCCGGTCCGGTGGGCGAGTACCTGCTGTTCACGCTGGCGGCGCAGGTGATGATCCTGCCGGTGCTGGTCTACCATTTCCAGCGGCTGTCGCTGGTTTCGCTGCTCGCCAACCCGGCCATCCTGCCGGCGCAGCCGGCGGTGATGCTGGCAGGCGGGCTGGCGCTACTGCTGGGGCTGACCGATATTCGCCTGGGCCAGCTCGCCGCCTGGCTGGCCTGGCCGTTTGCCGCCTACACCATCCGAGCGGTGGAAGCGTTTAACCGCCTGCCGGGCGGTGTGCTGGTTTTTGGCAGGATGGCGATCATTTGGGTGGCGCTGTACTACGCCGTTTTGCTGGGCTTCACTTTCTTTGGGAAGCAGCTCAAGGCCTGGGCGGCGAGGCGGCTGGGAGAGTTCTCGCCGCAGGCGGCCGCCCTGCGCGGGCTGGCGCTGCTCGGCTTGCTCTTGCTCAACGGCGTGGTATGGCAGAGCGTGCTGGCGCGTCCCGATGGACATTTACACGTGACCGTGCTCTCGGTGGGCAGCGCCGATGCGCTGCTGGTGCAGACTCCGGATGGCAGGCGGCTGCTGATCGACGGCGGTCCCAGCACCACGCGGCTGGCGGAGGCGCTGGGTAGGCGCCTGCCGCTGCTCGACCGCCATCTGGACGCCTGGATCGTCGCCGCACCTTCGCAGGAGAACCTGGCGGCGCTGCCCGACCTGGTGGAGCGCTACCCGCCCGCGCAGGTGCTGTGGGCGGGTGAGACATCCGGAACGGCGGCGGGGAGGCGGCTGGTGCGCGAGCTGGCAAGGCTGAATATCCCGCTGGTGTCTCTCGAAAGCGGGCAGACGCTCGACCTGGGTGAGGGCGTGATGCTGCGCTTGCTGGCAACCGGCAGACGCGGCGCGGCGTTGCTGCTGGAGTGGAGGCGCTTCCGCCTGCTGCTGCCGCTGGGTGTGGATTTCGAGAGCCTGCCGCTCTTGCTGGAAGATCCTGCCCTGAAAGATGTAACCGCCGTGCTGCTGGCGGAGAGCGGCTACGCCCCCGCCAACCCGCCGGAGCTGATCGAGCATCTCAACCCACGGCTGGCGCTGATCAGCGTGGCGGCGGGGGATTGGCAGGGACTGCCATCAGAGGAGACGCTGCATGCGCTGGAGGGGAGAACGGTGCTGAGGACGGATCAGGCGGGGTGGATTGAGCTGATTACGAACGGTGGGCAGATATGGGTGGAGGTGGAACGGAAGTGAGGTCTCCATTTACGGATAAGGTGTGGACGGAGAAGGTGGGACGGGTAAGGGTTAGGCGTGGAGGTAGCCAGGAGACCGGCGGGTTGAGTAGGTGTTGGATTGGTTTTGGTCGTAGGCGCCAGGGTGTCGGTAGCCGGCGCGTGGGTCACCTCCCAGGGGAACGGCTGAGCAGGCATGAAGGTTGGTGTAAGTGTACCGGGACCATAAGCAGAGCTGGTGACATCGGTGGTATAGGGTGGAGGGTGCGTTCCCTCCCTGACAATAAACCCGCCATCCTTTGTCAACAATACGTTGAAGCTATCTGTTCCAACAATAGTTCGACCTACGTTAAGTAAACCGCCGAAAGTTTTTAGAGTAAATCGGCCATCACGTTGGCGGTTTACTCCAGGGTTTCGCCGGTGCTTGTCAGATTTTTGTAAAAACACTTCCGGCGAAACACCTAAAGAAAAAGAAAATCTGTCTATCAACTGATATTTTTTTAGTATAGCGGGATTGGTACTCGGGGTCTAGTGACTTTTTATCTCCCCCTAAAGGCAAATGTACGATATTGGATACTGAGAATGTGTGATTTTGACACAAATTAGATGGAAGGCGCCAAAACAATCCGAGCGGCGCTGCGCTCGTGCGTGCCAAGGGGATGGCGGCAGGGTGCAGCGTTTCTGCTGGAAGATGCAGCCCCAAAAGATGTGACCGCCGTGCTGCTGGCGGAGAGCGGCTAAGCTCCTGCCAACCCGCCAGAGATGATCGCGCATTCGGGAATTGCGGATGATCTGGTCATGATATAATACTTTCAATCATGATTTACGTTGATCGAATTGGGCAGACAATGCTTTTCATCGGGGTTCGTGGCTTTATTTCCGCCAGGGTTCATCGAATCGCGCCTGCTGCCCAGACCTAGCACCTTGTCCGGTGGATATATTCCACGAAAAAGAATTTTGACGCCGCAGGCCTGACCTGCGGCGTTTGTTTTATTGGAGGTAACGTATGATTGCCATCAGTCTTTCGAATGTTAGCTTGATCCTTGGCGCGCATCCTGTGTTTAAAAACCTGTCCTGGGAGATTCAACAAGGCCAAAAGATCGGTTTGATCGGAGCCAATGGCGCGGGGAAATCCTCACTCTTCAAGCTGATCACCGGGGAGTTCAGCCCCGAGCCAGGCGGAGGAGTTGTGCGCGCCAAAGGGGTGACGGTGGGCTACCTGCCTCAGCAGCCGGAATTTGACTCGCACCAAACGGTCTTCGAAGTCGCCATGCAAGGCAACCCGCGGGTAGCTGAGCTCGAGGCCAGTTTGACTCGCCTGGAGGACAGCCTGGGCGACCCGGCGGTGTACAACCACCCGCAGAGATTGGCGCAATCGCTGGAAAATCAGCTCAAACTCCTGGAAGAGTACACGTTTTTAGGCGGGGAGAGCTATCCGAACAGGGTTCGTGAGCTTCTGCTTGGGCTCGGCCTGCCGGAAGTTGAATTAGAAAAACCCTGCACCGCGTTGAGCGGGGGCCAGAAAAAGCTGCTTGGGATCGCTCGCTTGTTGCTGGCTCGGTCCTCCGTGCTGCTGTTGGATGAGCCGGACAACCACCTGGACCTGGAAGGGAAGACTTTCCTGGAGCGGCTGATCAGCGAGTATCCGGGGACAGTCGTCATCATCTCTCACGACCGCTACCTTCTAGACGCCGTCGTGACTCATATTGCTGAGATCGAGGATGGCCGGTTGGTCACTTTCGCAGGCGACTACTCAAGCTACATTTTCGACAAGCAGCAGCGCCTGGCGCGACAGGAAGAGTTGTACCAGATCCAGCAGCGTGAGATCGCCCGCCTGGAAATGGCCCGCCGGCGGTATGCGTTATGGGTCCAGGTGAATGATAAATTCGCCAGCCGGTTGCGGGCGATGGAGACTCGCCTGGCGCGGATCGAGAAAATGGAGCGACCGACCCTGGAACGGCGCCGAATGGGACTCGAGCTGAACGGCTGGCGTGGGTCCAATAAAGTGGTAGAGCTCATCGGGGTGAAGAAATCCTTTGGCAGTCAGGTGGTTGTAGACGGTATCAACCTGATGCTCCACCATGGAGAACGGGTCGGATTGATCGGCCCAAACGGAGCAGGAAAATCGGTCCTGCTGCGCTTGATATTGGGGAGCGAAATTCCAGATGCCGGTGAGGTTGCCCTCGGACCTGGCGTCCGGGTGGGTTATTACGCTCAAGAGTATGAGAACCTGGATTACAGCCAGACCTTGCTGGAGGCGATCCGCTACGCGAGTGAGATGAGCGAAGCCAGCGCCGTTTCTTTTCTCATTCGTTACCTTTTTACTTACCACCAGGCAAACCAGAGCATAGGCGAGCTTTCCGGGGGAGAGCGAAGCCGGCTTCAACTGGCCTTGTTAGTCCTGTCGGGAGCGAACTTTCTGCTCTTGGACGAGCCTACCAACAACCTGGATATCGCTTCGTCGGAGGTGCTCGAGAATGCATTGGCTGATTTTGTTGGCACGGTCTTCGTGATCTCCCACGACCGTTATTTCCTGGATCGCACCGTAAATCGTCTCCTGATATTAGAAGACAGCCGGCTGGCTGAATTCACCGGCGGTTACAGCGATTACGCTGCGCAGCGAGAGCTCTTTACAACAAAGAATAGAAGGCTGAAAACCGGATTATAGGAATAGATCTGGCGCTGGAGGGGATTCCGCTGCTGAGGGCAGACCAGGAGGGGCAGATCGAGCTGGCGACCGATGGGAAGTTGATGGGGCTGGAACAGCGCACAAACAGTTATGAAATTTACCTGATTTTGCGCGATAATTATCCATGAGCCTGCCCCGCGGTTCACACGGGTTATTAAAACCTTAAACCAGCACTCAAAGGAAGCGCCTATGGACATTTACCTCGCTCCGGAACGTGCCTTTCATTACAGCCCAAAATTTACGGTCGAGATCGCCCGCGACCGGGTGGAACAAAAGAAGACCAGCCTGGTTGCCGGCACCGTCGGGGCGATGTTTTCCCGCCCCAAACCGGATGAGATCCAACTGCTCTCGGTCGAGAGCCGGTTGGAGCCGTTCTGGCTGATCAACGTTTTTGTGCGCACGGTCTACGATAAGCAGCGCGTGTTCACCATCCCGGTCAGCGGGCCGGAAGTGAAACAGGTCACCCTCCTGGGGCAGGAGGTGCCGGTCAGCGTCAGTCCCAAGGGCGGCGCCAGCTTCACGCTCAACGCAGTGGAGCACTGCCTGGAAGAATCCCGCGGCAGCTACAACTTCGATGGGTCGGGGACGAGAACCGACTTGAGCAAATACCAGCCCTTTACCAGGCTGGAGATATCGGACCTTGGGCAGTTTGCGCCGCCGGACGTGCTGGTGGTGCCGCCGCAAGCCAATGCTACCACGGTCATCCGGGCGGTGCTGGCGGACGTGGTCAAGCCGGTGCAGGCGCAGACCATTCACGAGGAGCGCGTGGATGTGGAAGCCCTCGAGCTGTATTTCCGCCCGGTGTATGCCTTCGAATATAACTGGGCGGCGAAAGGCAAGCGCAATGTGCTGGAGTTCGACGCGCTGACCGGCGAGATCAATTCGGGCGGGAAGAAGCTCTCCGATCAGATCAAGAGCATGGTCACCCGCGACCTGATCTTCGACGTCACCGCCGATGCGGTGGGGATGGTCGTGCCGGGCGGGAGTATTGCGGTCAAGCTGATCAAGGCGGTGGTGGACCGTGGTAAATGAGCCGCGCAGCCGGTTCGTTTGGGAGCGCTAAGCGCAGCGCGGGATATCGATCCAGAGGGATCTTGGTCGGCGATGATCGCCCAGACCACCAGAGCAATCTTTGAGATGCTTTTCCCCTTCTGAATTCACGTTTCTTTCTCCATCCTGAAATTCAGACTGGTCTGTATGAAGCTCCGGTTGCCAAATCTAAAAGGAATGCAGGTCGAGTAAACCCACCTGAAGTGCGTCACTGCTACTTTTTTCGTTTCGCCGCGGCTTTCTCCAAATTTTCCTGAACCCTGAACTTCACAATTTTGCGGATGAGGTCGAACGGGATAGGCTTGGCCAACGGAAACTGCACCGAGCCTTTGGCGCTTTCATAGCCCGCCAGCTCGGCCTTGAATTTCTCGATCCCGGATGGCGTGGGGTAAAAACCGATGTGTTTCTTGAAGGCCGCGAAATGCACCAGGTTGCCGTGCAGGGTAAAGGTTGGTATCCCGTAATTAATCGTCTCTGCCGCATCGGGCGCAGCCTCCCGGATTACTGCCCGGATTTTGTGCAAGAGCTGCTGAACGTCCTCTGGAAAGGCCGCGATATATTCGTCTATGCTGTGGGCTGATGATCTAGAAGCTGCCATAGTACTCCCGTTACTTCGACTGGCGAGATGTTCTTGAGAGGCAAACCAATTATAGACCGGGCATTTTCTCTCTTATAGTCAGCCGCCTTGATTGCGCGCCCGCTCCTGGTCCTGTCCGTTTTTGTACAGCAGCACCAGCCCGGTGAACGGAGCCAGAAACCAGCCCAAGAAGAACCACAGCAGCGCACTGCGCCGCGTGTTCTGCGCCCATTGTGCACAAAAAATTCCAAAGAGAAAGAAAACCAGGCCAATATCGGCGTAATTGCTGGTATCCATGTGAATTGCCTCCTTGTGACTCACACGTGCTGGTCGACCAGGATCGGGTTCCCATCCGGGTCGAGCGCCACAAAATAGGCCGGCCCGCTGCTGCTCTCATTGGCTTCGGTGATCAATTCCACACCCTGCGCCTTCAACATCCGCTGCAACTCGCGCACGTCGGTGAACGACTCCAGCTTCTGGGCGTTTTGATCCCAACCGGGATTGAAGGTGAGCATATTCTTGTCGAACATGCCCTGGAAGAGACCGATGACAGTGCCACCGTTCTTGAGGATCAGCCAGTTCTGGGCTGCATCGCCGCCGGTGACCTCGAAGCCGAATTTTTCGTAGAAAGCTCGCGAAGCCGCCAGGTCTTTCACGGTCAGGCTGATTGAGAATGCGCCGAGCTGCATGATTTTTCTCTCCTTTGGCTGACTGCTTGGCCGGAAAAATGTAGTGGAGTAATTCTATCCGATTTTTGATTTGTCGCCTGTATGAGAAAAAAGACCAGGGAGTTTTGCTGCCCTGCAAGACTCCCTGGCTCAATTGTTTTTGGGATGGATTTCTACTCCTCTTTAGCCAGGTTCCAATAAGCAAAATGGGTGACGCGGTAGATGTAATTGCCTGGGTAAGCAGCTCGAACAAAAACACCCACCCGTCCCTTCTCGAAATGATCGTCTTCCACCTCTGCCACCTGGAAGCCGTTGGCGAAGACCACGATCAGGCCGCCCTCGGCGCGCACGCCGATCACGTTTTCCTCATCCGGCCCCGTGTGGATGGCGATGCTCATATCCTTCTCGAACAGCGTCTCGGCGTCGTAGGGGTCGGCATCGTCCAGGCGCAGGATTCGCAACGTGCCATCGCAACTGACCGACACGATGTAGCCGTAGGAGACCCCGGCCAAATGCGGCGGCCCGCGGAAGATGATGCCGTAAGCGTCATTCCCGGAGCAATCTTCGCTTTCAAAGGTCATCTCGATGAAGGCATCGCTCAGCGTATGGTAGCTAAACCACCAGGTGCTGAAGCCCGCTTGCTTGCCGGTCACGTACAGCTCGCCGTCCTTGAACTGCAGGCGGATATTGCTGTTGTTGGGCAGCAACCTGGTCTCGGCTTGCGCCCACTCGGTCAGGTAGGCGATCTCCATAGGATTTTCGTAGTCAGGCTTGCCAAGGGCCGTGTTTGGATCGAAGACAGGGCCGAGAGTGGCTGTGGCAGCCGGCTGGGCGGGAGTGGGCAATGCTGCTGTTGGCTGGGCCGTGGCGGGCGCGGGATAAGGGGCGCTGGCCTCTGCCGCGGATGTTGGAGACACAGCGGTCGGCTGGGCGGCCGCTGGGGCGGCCTCGCTGGGCGGCGGCGCTGTCTCTGTCGAGGCTGGCGGCTGAACGGGAACCGCTGTGTCGGGCGCTGATGTGTCAGCCTCTGTCGCAGCCGGGGCTGCTGGTGTATCGGTTACGGCGACAAAGGCGGTGGGCGCCTCGCCACCGGGCGCCGGCAAAGTGCACGCTCCGGTGAAGAGCAGGAAAAAAATTGCGAGCAATAACGCTATTCGCTTCATAACGACCCTCCTGAAATCTGACGCGCAGCAGCTCACCCGAAAAAACTGCCTGTCGCTGCTTTGTTGGAAAACAAACTGATTCAGCAGGCACAACCTGGCTGCTCAACAGGAACAAAAAGATTATAACATGCGGTCATTTGTCAGACTGCAGCAACAATGAACAACCGCCGAAAGGGATAGAGCGTCTTACCGTCGGGTCGCACGGGATATGCCTGCCGCAGTCGCCGGGTGTATTCTGCAAGATAAATCTCCCGCTGTGTGTCGTCGAGTTCATTCAGCACCGGTCGCAGCCCGGTTCCCTTGACCCACTCGAGCACGGCATCCTCGCCTTCCAATACCTGCAGGTATTCGGTTTCCCAGATGTCGAGGCTTGTGGTGTAGCCAACCAGCAGGTCATAGTATGTCTGTGCATTTTCCACCCACTTTCGAGCTAACGCCTGCCGCAGCGCCTGCGAACCCAACCTCCCTCCGCCGGGAGCGCCGTTTTCCAGGGTCTCGCGCATCAGGCGATGCGAGGCCGCCTCCCAGTTCAGCGGCATCTGCACCGCCAAGCAACCTCCGGGTTTCAAGTAACTGGCCAGTCGCGGAAAGAGCTGCGCATGGTCTTCGATCCACTGCAGCGTGGCATTCGAATAGATTAGATCGGGCGGCTTGGCGGGCGACCAGGCGCGGATATCTGCCTCGATCCAGTGTACCCTGGAGGGCTCGGCGGCGGCCTGGGCCAGCATCTCCTTCGAATTGTCCACACCGTAGACCTGTGCCGAAGGCCAGCGCTGCGCAATGAGGCGCGTCACCTGCCCTGAACCGCATCCCAGGTCGTAGATGATCGCCGGGGAGGCGAGAGGTACCCGCTCAAGAAGCTCGAGCGCCGGCCTCAAGCGGTGATCGGAGAACTTGAGGTATTGGGATGGATCCCAATGCGTGCCCGCAAGCTGCCCTGGATGATTATTGGGGGACATATTCCTCCTCCTTATTTTGATCTTAACTGTCATTGCGAAACCAGCGTCGGTTTTTTTACTCGCCTGTGCTGGTCGTGGCAATCTCCTATCAGGTCATTTTGCGTGACCCACATCGTGCGAGCAGCTTTGTAGACCAGTTATCCTGAACGTAGTAAAGGATCTCTCTGGTTGCCTTGCGTGATGTTTCGCTGCGCTCAACAGCACATCATAACACTGCAGCGGGCGACCGAATAGCCTGCCTGGATAATCCGGCAACACCCCGGCCACCTTGCGCTTTTGCAAGGCGCTCATCTATTCTTTATTTGTGCGCATCCTTTCCGCACCTTACTCGACTTAAATATTAATAGCGATTAATCTGCCCGGAGGGCCTGCCTATGCCTGGTAAAAATATCACCTTCTGGATGAGTGTTGGCTTGCTGCTGGTACTGGCAGCGGCTGGCCTGGCTCTGGCAGACGCTCAACCGGCGGCAGCCGCGCCGGGCTTCACCCTGGCAAGGGTTGCGGCGTGGTCTGCGCCCAAAACAGCACCCCAGGTGGCACCCCTGGCAGCCCCCCAACAGGTCGAGGCTGCCGAACCCCCGCATTACCCGCTGCGCTGCACCAACTGCCATGACTTCACCGGGCAGTGCGCCGCCTGCCACCAATCCGATCATCCCAGCGGTCACTACGAGGTCGAATGCATCGCCTGCCATGTCCCCGGCGATTGGATGCAGGTGATGGTCGATCACATGCAAGCCAGTTTGTTCGACTGCCAGGGCTGCCACCTCGAAACGCGCCCTGCCGATCATGGCGAGGGTCAATGCATTACTTGTCACCGCACCTCGAGTTGGGAACCGCCCATCTACCCACACGTGCTGGCGGACACTGCCGACTGCGCTGGATGCCACCAGGAAGCCGCCCCGGTAACCCATCCCATACGGCAGTGCTCTGAATGCCACGTGCCCGGCATCTGGGTGCCATCCATCTTCGATCACACCAGCCCAGCGGCGTCTGACTGCCAGAGCTGCCATGAGGTCATCCGCCCGGCGAACCACTACCAGGGGCAGTGTTCCGGCTGCCACCAGCCCGGTATAGGCTGGAAGTTTGTGCACCGCGGCGGGCAGGCCCTGGACTGCGCTGGTTGTCACGAGGCGAGGCGTCCGCTGAACCATTACCAGGGGCAGTGCTCTGCCTGCCATTCTCCCGGAGAGTGGGAAGACGCTCGCTTCAACCACGACGCAGCAAAAGCTACCAACTGCCAGACCTGTCACGGCAGTCAGCGCCCGGTTAATCACTACTCCGGGCAGTGTTCGCAGTGTCACACTCCAGGTGCGCCCTGGAAAAACGCCAGGATGGATCATACCGGGTTGAGCGACTGCCAGTCCTGCCACACGCGCCCGGCTGGGCACTACCCGGGGCAGTGCTCGCAGTGCCACACCCCAGGTGCGCCCTGGCAGAACGGCAAGATGGATCACACCGGGTTGAGCGACTGCCAGTCCTGCCACACGCGCCCGGCTGGGCACTACCAGGGACAGTGCTCGCAGTGCCACACGCCCGGCTCGCCCTGGCAGAACGGCAAGATGGATCACACCGGGTTGAGCGACTGCCAGTCCTGCCACACGCGCCCGGCTGGGCACTACCAGGGGCAGTGTTCGCAGTGCCACACGCCTGGCTCGCCCTGGCAGAACGGCAAGATGGATCACACCGGGCTGAAAGACTGCGATTCCTGCCACACGGCCCCAGCAGATCATTGGAGCGGCCAGTGCTCGCAGTGCCACTCTCCCGGAAGCGGCTGGAATAATATCCGCGTCAACGGGCACACCTTCCCAATGACGCATGGTAAAGCCGGCGGAGTGTGTTCCAACTGCCACGTGGACACCCAGCGCAAGGTGAACTGTTTTCGATGTCACGATCAAGCCAAGCTGGATAAGAAGCACTTCGAAAAAGGGATACTTGACTATGCTTCGCGCTGCATGGAGTGCCATGGAGATGGGAAAAAGCCTTGATAGGCCTTGTGGTGGGGAGCACTGACTTCATACCTAACACCCCATTCCCGGGCGTGCGATCCCCATCGCATGCCCGGTGTGCTTTTCCTGGTAAGAGTATTGGCTTAATAAATTAATGCAACTCATTTAGCAGTACCTGCAGTGCCTCCCCAACGTCTTAAGTAACGAGTGCACACATTGACGCGCGCGTGGAGGACTGGGTAATGAGTGGAAAGAGTGGTATCTCCCTGATGCTTATTGGCCTACTGCTGGTATTGGCTGCAACGGCTGCGGCGCTGGCTGATGTGGGGCGTGCCGCAGCCGCGCAAGATTTTTCAATGGATAATTCCACGGCGCTGTTGGCTGCCGGGGCTGAAGCGCAGCCAACCCAGGCTCCAGAAGCGCATCACTACCCTTTACGCTGCACCGACTGCCACGACTTCACCGGGCAGTGCATCATCTGCCACGCGACAGATCGCCCCGACGGTCACTACCAGATCGAATGCCTCTCCTGCCATATCCCCGGGGACTGGAAGCAAGTCGTGGTTGATCACGATCATCCCCAGATGATCGATTGCCAGACCTGCCACCTGGGAATCCGCCCGCAGGAGCACCACGAAGGGCAGTGCTACACCTGCCACATCGCCCGCGGCTGGTTGCCGCCTATCTACCCGCACATGCTGCCAGAAACAGCCGACTGCGCCGGCTGCCACCAGCAGGCCGCGCCGGAAGTGCACCCCACCTGGCAGTGTTCCGAATGCCATGTGCCCGGCGTCTGGAAGCCCTCCACCTTCACCCACCGCGATCCACGGGCCGCCGATTGCCTGGTTTGCCACGAAGCTTCCCGCCCCGCCAATCACTACGAACAGCAGTGTTCTCACTGCCACCGACCTGGCATCGGTTGGCGTTTCTTGCACCTTCACCCAGAGCAATTAGATTGTGCGGGATGCCATGCCGCCGTTACCGCGCCGGCCAACCATTACCAGGCGCAGTGCTCAGCCTGTCACAACACCCGCGCCTGGGAACAGGCGCGCTTCAATCACCGCGCCGTGAATGCCAGCGACTGCCAGTCGTGCCACACGCGTCCCGCCGGGCACTACCCGGGCCAGTGCAGCAACTGTCACACTGCTGGCAGCGACTGGGCGAGCGCCCGCATGAATCACAGCGGGCTGAGCGACTGCCAATCTTGCCATACGCCGCCGGCTGGGCACTACACCGGGCAGTGCAGCAACTGCCACAATCCGGACAGGACCTGGTCGAGTGTGGATATGGATCACACCGGGCTAACCGACTGCCAGGCATGCCATACGCCCCCCGAGGATCACTACACTGGCGACTGCAACAACTGCCACAATCCGAACACCTCGTGGAATGACGTGGACTTTGACCACACGGGATATACGGACTGCGCAGACTGTCACACAGCACCCGACAATCACTACCGCGGCCCGTGTAATGTGTGTCACAGCCCGGATGTGCCCTGGGAGGAGACGACCAAGGGCGGCTGATCTCTTTTGCTCTCATCTTGGCGGGTATAAAACCACAACGGACATCCCCTGCGGCCTAAGGTCACCTGCCCCGGAAAGCCGGGTATCGGGTTCTGGGGGAGGTCGGGAGGGGCGTAATTGCGAGCGCTCAAGCATTTTGCTCAGCAAAAACGATCTCGGCTCGCGCCTCGTGTGCGATGCTGGACGGCATTGGAATGCTGAGCGTCTGCGCCTGCGGATCGTAAAGCCAATCGTTGGTGACTACCCCATTAACGGTAATGCGCTCGGGAGGAGCGCAGCGTTGCAATAGCCAGGTGATTTTGCGTACTTCAGGTTGGCCCGGGTAGTCCCCCTGCGCTGCAGATATCTCCAGGCTCAACCCTGTGCTAACTGGCTGGACCGAAAAGCGGGTGAGCGAAAACTCGCCCCTCAGGTAGCCGCGCGTGCGCCCGTCGTCGTCGTAGAAATCCAGCCGAGCTGGATAGGGAGGCCAGCAGCGCAGCTCGAGCTCATCGAAGCGATGCTCGTCAGGGATGTGCTGCAGCTCGGGCCCCAATGGCAGAAGCGAGCCGCCGCGCGCCAGCAGCGGCAGGTGATCGAGGTCGGCGGGCAGGGCAATTGTCCCCGGCCCCTGCCAGGTCTGGGTTGACCAGAAATCGTGCCACTCGCCGGCGGGCAGGTACACCTGGCGCTGGAGTGCGCCAGCTTCGACCACCGGGCATTGCATCAGCGCCTCGCCCAACATGGCCTGGTCGGCGATGTCCAGCGCCTGGCGGTCATTCCAGAAAGCCAGCGCCAGCGGCCTGAGCGCTGGCAATCCCTTCAGCCAGGCCTGCCAGGCGAGTTGGCAGAAGTAGGGCAACAGCCGGTAGCGCAGCAAGGCGTGGTGGCGGAAGCTGGCCTCCGCCTGGGCGCCATGGGACCAGGGGAAACGCGTATCGTCAATATCGGGCGGGCGCCAGAAATAGCGGGCGATGGGATTGAGCAGCGTCCACTGAGCGTGGCGTATGTGTGTCTCAAGAGTGGTTTTGCCGTCCAGGCCAAACACATCCGCCCCCCACCAGGCAAAGCCCAGCAGGCTCAGGTTCAGCCCGGCGCGCAATGTGCGCCGCAGGCAATCATAGCTGGGCTTCTGGTCGCCCAGGAACAGGGCGGGATAGCGCTGGGATCCCGCCCACACCGACCGGGAAAAGACCAGGCCGCGGCGGTCATCCAGCGCCTGCATGCCTTCATACAGGGCGCGCCCGTAATAAAACCCATACAGGTTGTGGTACTCGCTGCCATGCATGCCGGCGGTCGAGTGGGCGTCTTCCGGCAAGTACTCGCCGTCGTCGTTCTTGAAGAAAGCCACGCCCTGCTCATACAGCGGCTTCAGCCGTGCGTTCCACCACGCTCCAGCGGCAGGATTGGCGAAATCCAGCATCCCTCCGACCCCGAACCACCAGTGCGCCTCATCGTGGGCCAGCAACCCCTGCTGACGAGCCTGATCATACTCCGGCAGGGCCAGCGCCGCGTCATGTTCCGCGCCGCGGGGCAAGTTGTGCGCCAGGCGGTTCAGCAGCCAGCGCTGGAAGGGGCGGCCGCGATGGTTGAGAAACGGCGTCAGGATCAATCCCAGGCGCACGCCCATGGCTTTCAAGCTGCTGAGCATTCGCTGTGGATCGGGGAACAATGCCCGGCGCCAGCGGAAGTTATGGAAGCCCTCTTCCCAATGGTAATCCAGGATGACAGCATCGAGGGGAATGCCGCATTGGTGGTGCTGCTGTGCATGCGCCAGCACCGTCTCCTGGCTGCCTTGTGGGTAGCTGGTGACCCACAAGCCAAATGCCCAGCGCGGCGGCAGCGGCGGGCGCCCGGTCAAGGCCGTGTAACTGCCCAGGATAGTCTCGAAATCCGGGCCGTAGATCAGCAGGTAATCCACGCCCGGGCCGTCGGCCTCGATCTCCAATACATTGCTGTGACGGCCCAGCTTCCAGCGTGAAGGATGGCTGTTCAACAGCCAGAAGGCATAGCCGCGGCTGCTCAGGAAAATGGGGATGGCGGAGTAGGTGGCGCGCGACTGGAGCAGCGAGATTGCGTCACGGATGCGCAGCTCTAACCTGCCGCTGCGCCGCGGGAAGGCGTCGAACCATTCGCCCCAGCCATAGAAGCGCTCGCCTGGGTGGATGTGCAACCCCAGGCGCACGCCCTGGCGCACGCGCCGCAAACCAGCCTGCACCTGCACCTTGGGAATATCGAGAGAGATGGATGGGATGCGCCGCTGGAGCCCCTGGCGCGGAGGAAATGCTTCGGAGAAGATGGGCGCCTCATCGATACTCCCTGCACCAGCCTGCACCAGGCCGGCATGCACACCGGCTTCCAGGCGGGCAGCAGGTGGAGAGGGCAACGGCGGCGAGAGCAGCACCGCCTCCATCCAGGGGCGGTCGGATGGGTAACCGCCACCCGGCGCGGCGTGCGTCACGCGCAGCACGTTATCCGCCAGGCGGCGCAGGCGCACCTGTCCTGAAGCTGTAGCCAGGTAAATGGTTTCTTCCACTGCTGCACTCCCCCGCTGATGGGGCCTGGGCTCACTGCCAGCCTGCCCGCGGTATGATCATGGCACGATCACGGTGCGGATGAAGCCGCTGGAGGCTTCCAGTTCGTCCAGCACCTGGTTGATGGCTGCCGCCTGCAGCGGAACGCGCCGGTTGATGAGCGGCTCCACATCCAACTGGCCAGCGCGAGCATAGGTCAGCAGCTCCAGTATTTCGCTGCCCAAGTGATCGGCGACGCCGATGATGCTGGCTTGCTTACCGAGCAACTCGGTGTACGTGGCGATCTCCAGCGGCAGGTCAGCGATGCCGGCGATGGCGGCTCGCCCGAAGACGCCCAATGATTGCACTGCCTGGCGCATGGTGAGCGGCAGCCCGATCAGCTCCAGGGACACATCCACGCCGCGCCCGCCGGTCATCTCACGGATCACATGCACCGGGTCGCCCTGGGTGGCGTTCACGGCGATGGCGCCCATGCGCTCCGCCAGCTCCAGCTTGGCGGGTTGCACGTCCACAGCGTAGATTTCGCTTGCTCCCAGCGCTCGCGCCAACTGCAGCGCCGAAAAGCCCAGCCCACCCATCCCAAAGATGGCCACCCGCTGACCGGATTTCAGGCCGGCGATGTGCAGGGCGTGCAGCGAGGTGGCGGAAGAGCACATCATCACCGCCCCCGCTTCGAAGGAAATCTCTTCTGGCAAATGGAAAGCGCTGCGCGCCGGCACGGCGATGTACTCAGCGTAGCCGCCATCGGCGTATTTGCCGATCATCTTGCCGCTGGTGCAGAACTGCTCACTGCCCTGGTAGCAGTACTCGCACTCCCCGCAGGTGAGCAAGTAGTGCAGGCACACCCGGTCGCCGGGCCGGAAACGCTGCACCAGCTCGCCCACCGCCGCCACCTCGCCTGCCACCTCGTGTCCGAGCGTCAGCGGCAGCGGGTGCACCGGCGAGCGCCCGGCGCGGTAGTGGGCGTCCGAGTGGCAAATGCCGGCAGCTTTCACACGTACCAGCAGGTCCGTGGGCCCAGGTTGTGGGATGGGCAATTCGAATTCTCGCAACGGCAGGCCGGGTTGTACCAGGCGGACGGCTTTCATGGCTCACTCCTTGCTCAGTATGCTGCGCTCCAATCCCAGGTGTGAGATGATGATTTCCAAAGGCCAATGGCGGTGCTCATCGAAAGCTTTGCGCGCATCCAGCAGAGCGCGCTTCTTTTCTTCCTTGTGGCGCACAAACAGACCGGAAACCTGCTTTATGCTCAGGTATTCGGCGATGCTGGCTGGTGTGCCGTTGCTGTGGGCAATTGCTTCCCGCACCAGGTCTTCCAAGGCCCGTCGGTAAACGCCAATATCCATAGGATGACTCCCTGTGGTGGCTTAAGGGCGCTTTGGGCTATGCGACCGCCCAGAAAACCCCAATAGATATTTTAACTAATTGTATCAAAATAAACGCTGGGATCAACGGCCAGGGATTTGCAGCAAGGTTTCAATGAGCATGCAGATATCGCTGCGAAGCACCGCAGGTTAGCGATATGGCAGTCTCTCATCAGCGGAGGAGATTGGCGCCAGCCGGTAAACACTGCTGCTTTGTACTGGCAGCTTGATTAAAGGCGCGGGGTCTGCGCGGCGTAATACCGTGCAGACCCGGGGGTGAAGACAGACTCAGCAAGCGAGCTGCGAAAGCTGCCTGGCTGAAATGGTTAAAAGAGCGCTACCAGAAGCAAGATGGGCGCCAGGACGATCAGCAGCACAACGCCCACGGCAGCGAGAATGGCAAAAATCAGGCCGAGGGCTGAACCCAACAGACCCAGCACCAACCCGATGATGCCGCCTACCAGCCCAACGATCAGGCCGAATATACCTCCCACGATACCAACGATCCATTCAATCAGCGCCATAACAGCATACTCCTTTCTATCCTTCTCAGGTCTGGAGATGCAGGCTGCGTTGGACTCACAGCGTCAACCGGCATTCCCATAAACCCATTTGATAAGATATACGGATATCCTTGCAGATAGTTGCGCAAAATAGTGACTGGCGTAAAAAGATTAAAGTGTAACAAAATAATTTTGAAATATATTGCCTTTTGATATTGACATTTTGAAAATATGACATAAAATATTCAAGTGTGTTGACAGGATAACGGCTTGCCCTACCCTGCGGAGGAATCGATGAATAGCACCGCCACACCATCAGACAGTCGTTGGAGGAAGCCCTTCTTCACCATCTGGAGCGGGCAGGCCATCTCGCTGCTCGGCTCGCAGCTCGTACAATTCGCCTTGATCTGGTGGCTGACCCGCTCCACCGGTTCGGCCACTGTCCTGGCGGTCGCCAGCCTGGTTGGGCTGCTGCCACAGGTGCTGTTGGGACCGTTCATCGGCGCCTGGGTGGATCGCTCCAACCGACGCCTGGTGATGATGGTCGCCGACAGCCTGGTCGCCCTGGCAACCCTGTTGCTGGCAGCGCTGTTTGCCCTGGGCTGGGTGCAAATCTGGCATGTGTACCTGCTCATGCTGGTGCGCTCCGTGGCGGGCGGCTTCCACTATCCCGCTATGCAGGCCTCCACCTCGCTGATGGTGCCCAAGGAGCACCTGGCGCGGGTACAAGGCCTGAACCAAATGTTGCATGGCGGCTTGAACATCCTGTCAGCGCCGCTGGGTGCGCTGTTGCTGGAGCTTCTGGATGTGCAGGGAGTGCTGTTTATCGACGTGTTCACCGCCCTGCTGGCAGTGGCGCCGCTGTTCTTCATCCCCGTGCCCCAACCGCAGCGTATGCCGGAAGTTGCCGCCGATGGCTTCTGGCAGGATTTCCGTGGTGGTTTGCGCTATGCCCTGGGCTGGCCCGGCCTGGTGATCATTGGTGTGATGGCGGCGTTGATCAACCTGCTGCTGGCTCCCGCCTCAGCCCTGATCCCGATCCTGGTCACTCAGCATTTCAATGGACAGGCCTGGCAACTTGCCTGGATGCAGACTGCCTCCGGCGTAGGTGTGATCGCTGGCGGGCTGGCGTTGGGTGTGTGGGGCGGTTTTCGCCGCCGCATTTTCACCAGCCTGGTCGGCCTGCTGGGCATCGGCGCAGGTAGCATATTAATGGGCCTGACTCCTGCCTCGGCCTTCTTGCTGGGTGTGGGCGCCATGTTCCTGGTGGGTTTCTTTCTGCCCGTAGCCAACGGCCCACTGTTGGCTGCCGTGCAGGCCACTGTCGAACCCGCCATGCAGGGGCGTGTATTCACCCTGATCGGCAGCGTTTCCGCTGGCATGGCGCCTGTGGGCCTGCTCATTGCCGGCCCGGTCGCTGACCGCCTGGGTGTGCTCACCTGGTACCTGCTGGGCGGGGTGATGTGCCTGTTGATGGGCGTGCTGGGCTTTTGCATCCCGGCGGTGGTGCACCTGGAAGATCATCGCCAGCCCTTCCCGCCGCAGGTTGACGCACTCACCCTCGAGTCGACCCTGGCGTCCGCGGAAGCGTCTGAGTACGAAGACCCGGTCATTCATATTCGCTGATCATTCTCGCTCTGCCCGGTTTCAAGGCGCAGGCAGCGAACCAATCTCCTTCCTGTCCTTCCCTCAAAATGAAAATCGTTTTGGGGGAAGGATAAATGGTTTCTCCCTTTCAACCCTGTAAATCGATTCCGAAACGGCGGTGTTATAATCAGCGTATGGAATCAAACCTTAATGACCCTGCTGAGATCAGGGATAACCCCATCGCTGCTGATACCGTCACTTTTCGTCGTTCGCACCTGTACGCCGCCTTGTTGCCGCTGGCCTTTGTGCTCGGTTTGAGCGTCGGCTACCTGCTCTGGGGCCGCGCCCCCTCCGGCGCTGCTTCCCAGCAGGCTGCCGCCCCTGCATCCGCCCAAGCCGCTGCAGATTCCTCCGCCGCTTCCGGGCAGGATCGCCAGGTGCGCCGCTACGACATTCCCGTTGACGATGACCCATCCCTGGGCCCGGCGGATGCTGCCATCACGATCATCGAATTTTCCGACTACGAGTGCCCCTTCTGCACCAAGTGGCATGACGAAGTCTGGCCGCAGATCCAGGCTGCATATCCCACTCAGGTGCGCCTGGTGTATCGCGACTTCCCGCTCTCCAGTATTCACAGCAATGCCATTCCTGCCGCCGAGGCGGCCAACTGCGCCGGTGAGCAGGACAAATACTGGGAATATCATAGCGCATTGTTCTCGAATGCCTACGGCCTGGGTCGCAGCAGCTTCGAGCGCTACGCTGCCGACTTGAAAATGGACCTATCGGCCTTCACCGAGTGCCTGGACAGTCGCCGCTACCAGAAAGAAGTGGAAGACGATTACAACTTCGCCGCCGAGCTGGGCATCCGCTCGACGCCGACCTTCTTCATTAACGGTATTGCCCTGGTCGGCGCTCAGCCGTTCGAGGTCTTCAAGGAAGTCATCGACCTTGAGCTGGCAGGCGAATTGGAATAATCCACAGGCTCATCCGTAGATTTTGCGAATTGCGCAGATGATCAAGACCGCTGACAGGCTTCCTTGTGCTCTCAGCGGTTTTTCTTGACCTTGCAGGGGACGGTGTGACCTGCCCAGGCAGCGGCGGCGCAAATTGAGCTGACGGGGGATTGCCACGACCAACACCTTGTGTGGTCTCTTAAGTACCCCTCGCCACTCGAATCGAACCACGTGAGGATCATGCCGCCCTTGCGCCGTGATCGACACGCGTTGCTGCGGTGCAGCCGTGACGGTTCCCTGAAAGGGAATGCGCGAAGCGCCGTGGTGTTACTCTCAACGGCCGTGAAGATCATCAACGAGCTGTGGTAGACTCCACCTGCAACTTCGCAGCCTCCACTTTAACCACAGGTGTTGCTCATGAAAATCTTGACTGTAGACGTTGGTACTGGTACGCAAGACATCTTCCTGTACGACTCTCACCTGGATCTGGAAAATTGCTTCAAACTGGTGGTGCCCTCGCCCACCATGATTGTGCACCGGCGCATCCAGGCAGCCACCCGTCGCGGCCAGGCGTTGCTGCTGAGCGGCGTGATCATGGGCGGCGGACCGTCTCAGTGGGCGGCGGAAGACCACATTCGCGCCGGGTTGACTGTGTACGCCACACCGGATGCAGCGCGCTCGTTCAACGACGACTTGCAAGCTGTTGAGCGGATGGGCATCCGCCTCGTCAGCGCAGACGAGGCCGCCCGCTTGCCAGACTCGGTGCAGCGCATCGAGCTGCGCGATTTCGATTTCCCTGCCATCGCCCGCTCTTTCGAACAGTTCGGCGTCTCGCTCACAGACCTGGACGCGGTTGCCGTGGCGGTGTTCGACCATGGCAACGCCCCGCCGGAGGTTTCCGATCGGCAATTTCGCTTCGACTACCTGGACGAGCGCATCCGCCTTCACAACCGGTTGAGCGCCTTTGCCTTCCGGGCCGAGGAGGTTCCCGAAATCATGACCCGCCTGCGGGCAGTGGCGGTTTCGGCGCAAGGCATTGACGCCCCGCTGGTGCTGATGGACACCGCCCCGGCTGCTGTGCTGGGGGCGACTTTCGACCCGCACGTTGCCGCACAGGCGCGCCGGCTGATTGCCAACGTGGGCAATTTCCACACGTTGGCCTTTCGCCTGGGTCCAGGCGGTATCGAGGGTGTCTTCGAGCACCACACCGGGTTGTTGGACATGCCGAAATTGGAGGCGCTGCTGCGCGCCCTGGCAGATGGCAGCCTGAGACACGCCGATGTATTTGGCGACCACGGGCACGGCGCGCTGGTGTACGACCCTCAGCCGCTATCTCTGGAAAAGGGTCCCTTCGGTGTGGTGGTCACAGGGCCGCGGCGCGCCATGTTAGAAGCATCTGTGCTCAGGCCGTATTTTGCTGTGCCGTTCGGGGACATGATGATTGCGGGGTGCTTCGGGCTGCTGGCGGCCACTGCCGATGTGTTGCCAGAGCTGGGCGAGCCCATCCGCCAGTCTTTAGCTGGCGCTGGCGGGCGCGGCACACCACCCTGGGAGGTGTAGGCGATCAAGGAAGGCGGGTTTCGCCCGTGTGCGCCACGCTGTAGCCGGGCAGACCGCCCGCCAGCTTGCGGAAGGTGCTGGCGTTGAGCGCATCAAGCAATCGCTGGAACAATCCTTGCCCGGCCTGCTCTGCTGGCAGCACCAGGTCGTAGCGCTCCTGGAACAAGGGGATGAAGTCCAGCTCCGCCTGGCGGGCAGCCGCTTCCAGGCCCAGGGCGACATCTGCCTCGCCGCTCGATACAGCGCGGGCGGCTTCGGTGTGCGTGTGTACCTCGCTGGCAAAGCCGATGATCTGAGCGGAATTAGCGCCGAGCAAGCGCAAATTGTGTTCCAGCCACAGGCGTGTGCCCGAGCCGCGGTTGCGGTTCGCCAGCGTCACCTCCGGGCGTAGCAGATCTGCCAGGCCGCGAATACCCCGCGGATTGTCCGAGTGCACCATCAGACCCTGAGTGCGCTCTGCCACTGTCACCAACAGCACATCCTGATCCGGAAAGAAATGGCGCGCGTAGGGCAGGTTGTGTTCGCCGCTTTCCGCATCCAACAGGTGGCAGCCAGTCAGGTGCGCAGTGCCCTGGCGCAGCGCCACCAGGCCGTTGAGCGAGCCCACCGCGATCAAGAGCAGTTCCAAGGCGCGTCGCTCCTTGAGTTGCTCTGCCAACAACTCCAGCGCCAGGTCATGGCTGGCGAGCATTACCAAGAGCTCGCACTCCGCCAATTGCGGCAAAATGACCTGCTGAAAAATGAAAGCGCGCGCCCGCGCCTGGTAAAACTTTTCAACGAAGCCGCCGGAGAGCTGGGTATCCACCATCTCTACCAATCCGACCTGCTCGAGCTGCTTGAGGTGGTGCCGCACCCAGGCGGGGTGCTCGCCCAACACTTTGCCAAGCTGGGTGAGCGTGGCAGGAGCGTCCATCAGCAAGCGCAGGATTGCCAGCCGGCGCGGGTCGCTCAGCAGGCGGATTTGTTCGAGGGAGTGCAGGGTTTCAATATCTGGCATGGGACCATTAAGAAAAATTTTACCGATAAGAACAGTTTAATATGCGGCTATTCAAAAGTCAATCGTATCCATGTACCCCCCATTTTTCCAGGTGGTCGCCTACCCGTTTCGCCGGTAGACTTCTCCCTGGGAGTTGCTATACTGTACATACTTAGATACCACCCAGTCACTGCGAGCGAAGCGAAGCATGACCAGTCACTGCGAGCGAAGCGAAGCAGCCCCGCCGTGGGAGGAGATTGCTTCAGCAACCGCCTTCGCAGCGCCCCTGCGCTGAGAAGATACTCGCAGTGGCAACGAATAAAGGAGAAAATATCCATGTCTAACGACACCAACATCCTTGCCGCTCTCTCCGACGCCATGGCAGACGCGGCCGAGAAAGCCGGCGCCGCCACGCTGCTGGTCAGCGCCCGTCGGCGCATGCCGGCCAGCGGCGTCGCCATCTCCCCGAACCTGGTACTGACCGCTGAGCATGTGGTCGAGCGCGATGACGACATTCGCATCCTGTTGCCGAATGGCAGCGAATTGGGCGCCTCGTTGGTAGGGCGCGACCCGGGCAGCGACCTGGCGCTGCTGCGACTGGAGCGCGCTGCAGCGGTCGCCGCCCAGGCTGCCAGCCGGCCAGCGCGCGTCGGGCAAATCGTGCTGGCGCTGGGCAGACCCGATTCGGGCGGCATTCAGGCTTCCCTGGGTGTGATCAGCGCAATGGGTGGACCGGTGCGCACCGGGCGCGGCGGCTTGCTCGAACAGTACATCCGCACCGACGCCATCCCCTACCCCGGCTTCTCCGGCGGCCCGCTGGTGGACGCCGAAGGGCGCGTGGTGGGCATCAACACCTCCGGTTTGTCGCGCGGCGCCTCGCTCACCATCCAGGCTGAGCTGGCCTGGAAAGTGGCAGAAACGCTGAAGCAACACGGGCGCATCCGCCGCGGCTTCCTGGGCGTGCGCAGCCAGCCGGTGGAGGTCTCAGTAACCCAGCAGGCAGCCCTGGGGCGGGAGCAGGCCTCCGGCCTGCTGCTGGTGGGTGTGGAGCGCGGCAGCCCGGCCGATTCCGGCGGCTTGCTGGTGGGCGACATCCTTGTGGCGATCAACAGCCAACCGGTGAGCGATCCCGACGAGCTGCTGGCGCTGCTGACCGGCGAAGTGGTCGGAAAACCCACGCCGGTGCAGGTGCTGCGCGGCGGGCAGCCGGCCACGATCACAGTTACAATAGGGGAGCGCGCATAGGAGCTTCGAATGTCAAGAACATTAAACCCCAACGAACTCAGCGACGCCCTGGCCAGTGTGGCAGGGCGCATCCGCCGCAGCCTGGCGGTGGTGCACAATGGGCGGCGCGGCGCTGGTGCTGGCGTGGTGTGGCGCTCGGATGGCTTGATCGTCACCAACAACCACGTTATCGCCCACGGCAAGCCGCGCGTCACGCTGGATGATGGGCGCGAATACCCGGCGCGCATCCTGGCCCAAGACACTGAAATCGACCTGGCGCTGCTGCATATCGAAGCCAAAGATCTGCCCGCCGCCCCGATCGCCGACTCGCGCGGCCTGCGCGTGGGCCAGATGGTGATGGCGATCGGTCACCCGTGGGGGCAGCGCGCCTGCCTGACCACGGGCATCGTCAGCGGCCTCTCCCAGGTGGAGACACGCGGTCAGCGCGGCTCAGCGCCGGTGATTCGCTCCGATGTGCGCCTGGCGCCGGGCAACTCCGGCGGTCCGCTGATCAACGCTTCTGGCGGAGTGGTGGGCATCAACACCATGATCGTGGGCGGCGACATCAGCCTGGCGATTCCCAGCCAGCTTGTGGAGGGCTTCGTGCAGCAAGCGCTGGGCGAGCTATCAGGGGCGCCGGCCTGATGCGCCTGGCAATCGCCGCCCACGCCCCGGCGCTGCGCGCTGGGCTGCGAATCTTGCTGGGGGCTGCAGCCGGCATCGAGGTAGTCTCAGAAGCCGCCTCCCTGGCAGAACTGCCCACGTCAGAAGAGATTGACGTTTTGGTGCTGGCGGCCGAGTCTACCTGGCGAGATGACCTGGAGGACTGGCTGTCCCCTGGCAGTTCCACCGCTGTGCTGCTGCTGGTGGGGGAGGAAAGCGCCGCGCTGCGCTGGCTGGCGGAGTTGGGCGCTCGCGCCTGGGGCGCGCTGCCGCTCGAATCATCTGGCGATGAGTTGCTGGCGGCTGTGCACGCCCTGGAACAGGGGCTGGTGGCCGGATCGCCGCGCCTGCTACAACCGCTGTTTGACAGTAGCCTGGCAGGAGGCCCGGCGCTGGACGAACCGCCCGGCGGGGCGCTGACCGAGCGCGAAGCAGAGGTGCTGCAGCTCCTGGCCCAAGGCCTGGCCAATAAACAGATCGCCGTGCAGCTTGGCATCAGCGAGCACACGGTCAAGTTTCATGTCTCGGCGATTTACACCAAGCTGGGGGCGTCGAGCCGGACGGAAGCGGTGCGTATCGGCGTCCGTCTGGGGTGGGTGACTTTGTAATCCCTGCAGGCGGGTAAAACTCAGCACTTGCAGCGCGGTGCGTATCGGCGTCCGTCTGGGGTGGGTGACTTTGTAATCATTTAGAGTGTTTGCCAGCGGCCTTACCGCTGGTAAACACTCTAAACCCAAATCCCAGCATGGTAAAATCTTGGAGTGAAAGCTCGCTACCCCCACAAAGACCCGCAAACCATTCAAAAGATCCTCAGCGAATGCCGCACCATTGCCGTGGTCGGGCTGTCATCGCAGCCTGAGAAAGCTGGTTATTACGTCCCAGCCTACCTGCAATCGCAAGGTTACCGCATCATCCCAGTCAATCCCCATCTCAGCGAAGCGCTGGGCGAGAAAGCCTACGCCAGCCTGCTGGATATCTCCGAGGCGGTGGACCTGGTGCTGATCTTTCGCCGCAGCGAGGCGGTGCCGCCTTTCGTCGATCAGGCCATCCAAATCGGCGCTAAAGCGGTGTGGATGCAGCTTGGAATCCTGCACCCGGAAGCCGCCGAAAAAGCGCGCCAGGCAGGGCTGTTGGTGGTGATGAACGCCTGCATGCTGGTGGAGCATCGCAACCGCCTGGATCAAATCCCGCGTTAAAGAATTTTCTTAATGATTGCCCATTGACTGAGACTGGTTCATCATCAAACCGGCCGCTTTCCTGCCGATCTCTACGGCGAAGTTGGTGCCGCGATCCCAGGGGTACACCTGGCTCATGCTGGCGTAGTACAGCCCAGGCAGCGGCGTCTGGATGCTGGGGATGTTCTTTGAATGATTCACCAGCGGCACCGGTTGGGCGTAAACGGTGCGGAACAGCCAGGTCTTCTGCACCCACGCAGGTGTAAAATCCGGGTTGATGCGACTGAAAGCTGGCAAGAAGCGCTGCAAGAGTTGCTCCTGCGACAGGGAGAAGTATTCGTGCTCCGGCTCCAGGTAATCGCCGGCATACACGATGTGGCTGCCGCCGAAGTATGCCGGTGAGAGGAAATTGGTATGCTCAACCAGCGCCAGGAAGGGGAAACCCGCCGACTTAGGCAGGTTGAACCAGTAATAACCTTGGGTGGAAAGCTGCTGCTGAAGAGCCAGCACCATCACCACCGCCCCCATGCTCTTGAGCTCTAAGAGACCTTTCAGGTAATCCGGCGGCAAGGACGGCGCCATCTTAGCCAGCAGCGCCGGCGAGGTGGTGCTCAGCACCTGTTGGTACTGCGCCGGGCCTTTGGCAGTATCCAGCGTGAGCAGCCCGGCAGCATGCGGCTCGATGCGTCGCACGGCATGGTTCAGATGGATGCGAACGCCCATCTGGCGCAGCTTCTCAGCGAACTGGTCAGCAAAGGCCTGGAAGCCGCCCTGGTAGGTACCCAGGCGGGTAGTGCGCGCTTTGAGCCGCGCCCACATCCAGGCCATGTTAACCTGGGAGGCGTAGCGCTCGCCAAACTTGCCGATCATCAGCGGTTGCCACATCAGCTCATACACCCGATCGCCGGCCCAGCGACGCATCCAGGCGTCCACGGTGGTTTTCTCGAAAGCCTGCCAGTTGTTGGTCAGGCGCAGGTAAAGCCCAACCAGACCGAAGCGCAGCTTGTCGATGCCAAAACCCAGCCCCGGAAAGGCCAGCGCCGCCGGGATCGAATCGAAGGGGTAGAAACGCCCGTTGTGGTACATCACCGTGTAGGGCCGTGGGAAGAGCACTTTGTCGCTCCAGCCCAGCTCTTCGATCAATCCCAGCATGTGGCGGTCGCTTTGGAACCAATGGTGGTAGAACTTTTCCACCGACCAATCCCAGCCCGGCTCTTTGAAGCCAGACGCCAGGCCGCCGACGTAATCGTTGGCCTCGTAGATGGTGACGTGATGCCCGGCGCGCGCCAGGTCGTAGGCGGCCGCCATGCCGCCGATGCCGGCGCCCAAGATGGCAATGTTTTTGCGATTCTCTTGTGTCATGCAGTTTCCTGTGTGTTTATCCGGCTTCGTCGGGCAGGGCAGGTGGTTTTTCGACCTGCATTTCCCGGGCCAGGTTTTCGCTCCAGCGCACCCCCTCGCGCGCCAGATAGTAAGCGCCCAGGGCTGTGATTGGCACCCACAGGGCGACGTGCAATACCAGGGTGTAAGCCGCCGCCAGCGCCTGTGGCACATTGAACGCTACCAGCACGGCAATGCCCGGCCCATCGAAGGTGCCGATGTAACCCGGGGCGGAGGGGATGGTGGTTGCCAGGTTGACGATACCGTTCATCAGCATCAACGCAAAGAAGCTCACCTCGAAAGGGAAGGCATGCATCACGAACCAGTATTTGCCGGTTTCAAACAGCCAGATGACCACCGATGTCACGAAGACCATCAGCGCGTCGCGCGGCGAGCGCAGCGATTCCAGCCCGCCCAGGAATTTCTCGACCAGCCCCTGGGCTCGGGATTGAAAACGCACCGGTAAAAATCGCACCACCAGCGTATGCGCCAGTCGGTTGGCCTGGACGGGGAATGCCGCTGCCAGCAAGAAGAGCGCCAGGGCGCCGACAAAGGCTGCCGTTCCCCACAGCGCCAGGCTTTGGATATCGCCGATGAAGCCCGAGTTGTGCGTCAGGCGCGCCAGCTCGGGCAGGTTCAGGAAGACGAATGCCAGCATGACCACACCATCGTAAACGCGCTCGACGATGATGGTTGCCAGCGAGGCCGAGATGGGCACCCCCTCGCGCCGTTTGAGGATCACCGCTCGCAGCACCTCGCCGGCGCGCGCTGGGTAAATGTTGTTGCCCATGTAACCGATCGCCACCACGGGGAACATCTCGCGCGTGGAAATGGCCTTCACCGGGCGCAGCAGGTAATGCCAGCGCCAGGCCCGCGCCCACACGCCCAGGAAATACACCGCCACCCCCGGAAGCAGCCACCAGTAATTGGCTTGCTGCAAGGCGGCGCCCAGGTCTTCCAGGTGCAGGCCGCGCAGCGCCAGGTACAGGAAGGCCAGGCTGATCACCAGCCCCAGCCAGAATTGCCAGCGTTTGATCCAGCTCATCATTCCATCCGCAATTTTTGGCGTGTTGTGCGAGCATCGCTCGCAATCAACACGCCTTGTTCTGGTATGTATAACGCAGCCGTGCCCAGCTTCTGACAGAGCCAGGGCGGCTGGTAATGGCATCCAGGGGATTATAATACCCAGCATGCCAAAGCGCCGGGTTTTCTTGCTGGTTTTGGTCGTTGTTGCATCGCTTGTACTGGCAGGTGTACTGGTTTACCGCTGGGGAACACCCCGCCTGGTGCAAATGCAGCCGGAAGGCGGCGCGCAGGGCATCCCTGCCGGCGCTCCGCTGCGATTGACTTTCTCGCGCGAGATGCAACGCGCAACCGTGGAAGAGCAGCTCAAATTGCAGCCAAATGTGCAGGGCCAGCTTGCCTGGGAAGGGCGCACGCTGACTTTCACCCCCGCCCAGCCCTGGCCCAGCGGGGGCACAGTGCAAGTCAGGCTGGGAAAGGGCGGACGGGCAGCAGGTTTCCTGTCGCTGCCCCTTTCTCAAGAATACATCTGGAGCTTCGATGTGGCTGCACCGCGCCTGACCTACTTATACCCCTCGACTGGCCCCGCCGGAATTTACAGCTTGAACCTGACTACTGGGGAGATTCAGACGCTGGTTCCTGAAAGCGAAAACGTGCTCGATTTTGATGTGAGCAGTACTGGCGTTGAAATCTACTACACCGACGCGCCGCCGGACGGCAGCACCGTGCTGCACCGCTTGAACATTTTGGCCGGTGAGGACCAGGTCCTACTGGCCTGTGACCAGTCCCTGTGCCGCGCTGGTGCAATCTCACCGGCAGGGGACTTCCTGGCTTACGAGCGCACCCCCCTGGACGAGTCCGCCGCCACCCAGGTTTGGCTGCTGCCGTTGGAAAATGACGCGCCGGCTCAGCCCTTTGCCGCCGGCGAAGCTGCCCACCAGACACAGTCGCCGCATTGGTCGCCAACAGGTTTGCTCACTTACTACGATTCCACCCTCGCCGGCTTTGTGGTGCTGGACCCACGTTTTGGTCAGATCGCTCGCTTCCCAGGTCAGACCGGCATGCCCGGCGACTGGGATGTACAGGGAGAGCACTATGTCTTCCCTGAAGTCGAGCTCGACCCACTCAGCAGCTCGCCTGCCTTGACCGACGTGGTCACCGTATCTTCCAGCCACCTGCTGCGCTTCCGCCTGGACGGCAGTTTTGTTGACCTGACCCGGTCCAACGATGTCGAAGACGCCTCTCCGTCTTTTTCGCCGGATGGTAACCGTATCGCTTTCGGGCGTAAGTTCCTCGATCCTGAGCGTTGGTCATACGGACGGCAGGTTTGGTTCATGAACGCCGATGGAAACGAGGCGCGCCAGGTGACCGATGAACCGCCCTACAACCACTATGACTTTGCCTGGAGCCCGGATGGCGCCTGGTTGGCGTATGTGCGTTTTAACAAAGACCGCTTGACCGATTTGCCCGAACTGTGGTTGATGAACGCAGATGGCAGCCAGCCGCGTGAGATGATCAAGGGAGCGTATGCACCGCAATGGATACCCTAGAAGCACATCAATCGCCAGTCATTGAACAGCCTGCGCCCGATTTTAGCCTGCCAGACCTGGACGGCCAACTGCACCAGTTATCCGGCTACGCAAGGCGCATCGTGGTGCTTAACTTCTGGTCGGCGGAATGTCCGCACGCCGAGCGCACCGACCGGGAGCTGCTGCGCTTGCAGGCGCAATGGGGCGACAAAGTCGTCGTTTTGAATATCGCTTCCAATGCCAATGAGCCGCTCGAGTTGCTGCGCCAGGTTGCGCTGGTCCGCAGCCTTTCCATTGTGCTGCGGGACGATAACCACGCCGTTGCCGATCTCTACGCGGCGGTGACCACGCCGCACATTTATGTGATCGACGCCCAGGGCTTGCTGCGCTACCAGGGGGCTTTCGACGACGTCAATTTCCGCCAGCGCAGGCCGACTCGCGAGTATTGCAAAGAAGCCGTAGAAGCATTGTTGGCAGGGCAGCGGCCGCCGGTGGAGCAGACTCCGTCCTACGGCTGCACCATCGTGCGCCATGCATTGTAAGCGTTCAAGCATTAAGGGTTCGATGATTTAAACACACAAGCTGAATCTCCCGTCATTTGAAGCATCCTTCTGGGGAGCGTAACCTGGAACTTCGCCTCCCAGTCCGATAAACCTTTCGGTCGCTGAGCGAAGCTGTGCTTCACCGCTTCCTCGGAGTGACGTTCTTTATCGCTCCGACTCTGTATCGCTTTTGGAGGCCGGAAATTCCAGTCGGTGCGCCTGCGAACAATTGAAATTCCCAAGTATAATCATACAATATTTGTCCGAATTATGCCTTGACAATATAGTCCATTTGTTCTATATTGTGGCTATGCTTCACCAGGGAAATAACCGTTGGCCAGGAAAAATGCCATGCAGTCCGATAATCGAGATGTGAAAAACGTCCGCAGCGATAGCAAGCATAATGCTGCCAAAGGCGAGATTGCGCTCGCCAAGATTCGCCGAGCAGTCAGAGGACAGGTTATTGTGCCTGGCGATGCTGCGTATGAGGAGTCGTGCACGGTATTCTACGGAGGCATCGACAAGAAACCGAGGCTGGTTATTCGCCCGGTGGATGCCGCCGACGTGGCGCACACGGTCTCGCTGGCGCGCGAGAATGGCCTGGAACTGGCCGTGCGCAGCGGAGGCCACAGCAGCGCCGGTCACAGCCTATCTGACGGCGGCGTCGTGCTGGATCTGCGCGACATGAAAGCGCTGCACATTGACCCTGCCAGCCGCACGGCCTGGGCGCAAACCGGCCTGACCGCCGGAGAATACACTGCGGCGGCTGACGCTTACGACCTGGCGACCGGTTTCGGCGACGCCGCCTCGGTGGGCATCGGCGGGATCACGCTGGGCGGCGGCATCGGCTACCTGGTGCGTAAGCACGGCCTGACCATCGACAGCCTGCTGGCAGCCGAAGTGGTGACCGCTGATGGGCAGGTGCTGCAAGTGGATGCCGAGACGCACCCCGACCTGTTCTGGGCGATGCGCGGCGGGGGCGGCAACTTCGGCGTGGCGACCCGCTTCCAGTTCCGCCTGCACGAGCTGGGCACGATCATGGGCGGGATGCTTTTCCTGCCGGCGACGCCTGAGACCATCGCTGGTTTCATCGCCGAGGCCGAGGCCGCGCCGGAAGAGCTTTCCACCATTGCTAACATCATGCCTGCCCCACCGATGCCCTTCATCCCAGAGGAACTGTACGGCAAAATGATCATTTTCGGGATGATGGTGTACGCTGGGGATAGCCAGGCTGGAGAGCGCGTTGTGGCGCCATTCCGGGCGCTGGCGAAACCGCTCGCCAACATGCTGCGCCCCATGCGCTATCCGGAAATGTACATGCCAGAGGAAGAAGGCAACCGCCCAACCGCTGCTGCACAGACCTTATTCCTCGATCGGGTCGACCACGGTACCGCCCAAACAATTATCCAATATCTACAGGATTCTGACGCCGGGATGCGCGTCGCGCAACTGCGCGTGCTCGGCGGAGCGATGAGCCGCGTACCGGTCGAGGCGACCGCTTTCGCCCATCGCCATTCGCGCATCATGGCGAGCGTAGCGGCATTTTACGAAGGCCCAGAAGACCGGCTGGCGCGGCAGGCGTGGGTAGAAGGTTTTGCCAAAGCCTTGCAGCAGAGCGATCGGGGCGCGTATGTGAACTTCCTGGGAGACGAGGGCGCGGAAAGAGTGCGCTCCGCTTATCCCGGCGCCACCTGGGACAGGCTCAGGCAAGTCAAGCAGCGCTATGACCCGACCAATCTGTTCCGGCTCAATCAGAACATACCGCCAGCCGAGCAAGCGTAGCTATTTAATAGCTCAGCTCGCCGCGCGCCTTCTTCTCCTGTGGCAGCAAGCAGGCGTATAAAAACTCATGCACCGGCGTGGGCACGCCAAACTGGCGACCCATGCGCACCACGGCGCCGTTTTGCGATTCCAGCTCGGAGGGGCGCCCGTCGGCGATATCGCGCTGCATGGAAGCCAGAACACCCACAGGCAGGTTGTCGATGAACGCCAGGCGGCGCTCGACGGCGTCTTCCGGCAAGTTCACACCGCGCGCTTGCGCTACCGCCTGCACCTCTTTCAGGGCATGCACCAGCAGTTCACGCGTCTCCGGCAGCGAGCGCACCACGCCCACCGGCGCTCGGGTGACAGCGCCCATGCCGCTGATGGAAGCGATAAACATGAATTTGGTCCACATGGCAACCAGGATATTCGCTGGCACCTCTGCATTCACGCCGGCGCGCAGGAAAGCCTGGCGCAGGTTCTCAGCGCGTGGGCTGGGGGCGCCGTCCAGCTCGCCAAAAGCCACGTAGGGCTCGATGCCGACATGCCGGATCTCACCCGGCGCAGCCAACAGGACCGAGATTTGGCACATACCGCCCAGCACGTGCGCTTTCCCCAACACAGCCGCAAGCTGCTCCGGCGCTTCGACGCCGTTTTGCAGCGGGACAACAAAGGTGTGTTTTCCTACCAGTGGGCGCAAGGCGTGCGCCGCTTCCGGCACCTGCCAGGCCTTGACGCCCAGCAAGATAACATCCACTTCCCCCAACTTAGCAGGGTCGTCCGTTGCCTGCGCCGGCTGGATATGAAAATCACCTTTGATGCTCTTGACGGTCAAGCCGTGTTTTTGGATGGCTTCCAGGTGCGCCCCACGGGCGATGAATGTCACTTCTTCGCCCGCCTGCGCTAACCGCCCGCCGAAATACCCACCCACACCTCCGCTTCCGTAAACTGCAATGCGCATAATCGCCGCTCCTTTTTTTAAACTGTCATCCTGAACGAAGTTCAAGGAACCAGATCCTTCACTGACCCGCCCTGCAGGTTGGTTCAGCGCCTGCCCTGGATGGGAATGAGGAGATGACATGACATCCTTGTGCGTGGCCACTGAAATGCGTCAACTTTTCGCCAGGGATCGACTTCTTCGATTATACTCTCACCCCCTCCCTGCCCACTCCCATTTTGTGAAGCAAAAGAGATGGAGGGGGGCGCAGCCCTTTTCTCGCCGTCCCAAACCCCAAAAAATAGTGTACAATCCCATCCACGCAACCAGCCCGCAATCAGGGCAATGGATGAGGAGCTATGAGTGATAAAGAACGTGCACAAGATGTAATCGATGCCTACCGCCGGCACCAACAAAGGGTGCGCAGCGCGCCGCTAATCATTGGCATTGCCGCCTTGCTGGTTGTCATCGGCGCGGCTATCCTAATTTTCTGGCTGCTGGGACCAGACCGGCCGGCGTTTTCCTTGTTCGCCACCGCGACCCCGACACCGACCAATACGGCAACTGCTACGGCCACTTCTACGGTGACGCTCACCCCCACCAGCACTTCCACGCCGACGCTTACCCCCACCATCACCGAGACGCCCACCCCCACCGGACCGTTCGTATATGTCGTGGTGCAGGGCGATACGCTCTTCGATATCGCCCAGCGCTTCAACGTAGATCTGTTCGTGCTGATTGCCATCAACGGCCTGGATCCCACCAACCCGGTAATTGATATTGGCGACCAGCTTACCATCCCCAGCGCCGACACCGAACTGCCCACAGCCACGGCTCTGCCGGACAATCTGCGCAGAGGTTCGATCATCGAGCACCTGGTGCTGCCGGGAGAAACGCTGGCCATCATTGCCGAGCTGTACAACAGCACAATCGAGGCTATTGTCGAGGAGAACAGCCTCGATAACCCCAATGATATCTTTGCCGGTCAAAAACTGCGCGTGCCGGTCAACCTGGTAACGCCGGTGCCAACCAACACCCCTGGCACACCGGGCATCCTGATTACCGCCCCGCCCACGGCCACAACTGCAGCGACCGCCACACCAACTCCCTGAGATCACCTGTATTCGTTGGGCGCTGTGCGAGCGTTTGTTTCACATAGCGCCCAACGCTGCGCTTATAGCCCGGTACCCAGGATCACCAGCCACAGGCGCCCGCCTTGCTGGCGCAAGCCCACGAACAAACTCTTGTTGCGCACCCAGCCGTCCTCGCCCAGCTCGCCGTTGCCGGCGTGCCAGTGAGAAGGCTGAGAGGCGGGCACAGCCGGCTTTACTGAAAAAAGCACGCTGGCAAGGTATTCCACATCGTAGGCTGCTGCCAGCGCCTGGGCTTCCTGCACGCGATGGATTTCATAAGCGGAGAGGCGCTGGTTATTCTCCAGATTTGGCGAGGCGGCATACTGCAGCCACTGCTCGAACAACTTCTGCACGGCGGCATCTTGCGCCATGTCAGCCAGGTCGTCGAGAGGCAGGCTGGAGAGATAGCCAGGCAGCCAACCTTGCGTGCCGACAGGTAGGCTGGCGAGGCGCATGCGCTCCAGCACCTCGGCGGCCTCGCCTGCTTCTGCGATGCTGACGGCGCCGTCCTGGTCGACATGCGTGGGGATGAGATCAAAGCCGGTGTAATGTGCGCCCTCGAAATACACCCTGAGAATGACCCCCTGCTGGTGATCGCGCAGGTCCTGGTCAAAGACAAAGTTGCCCAACCCGTAGAAGACCGGCACGCCATCGATCTGCTGCCAGCCCTGCACCACGTGGGTATGGTTGCCTATCACCAGGTCAGCGCCGTATTCCACCGCCTTTTGCGCCAGGTCGCGCTGGATATAGGTTGGCGTGGGGCTGTCCTCCGGCCCCCAATGCGGCATGGCAATGACCACATCCGCAACCCGCCGGGCGGCGGCAATGGCGGCTTTTAGATTCTCGGGCGTGAGCACAGCGATGCCGGGCGTATATGGGCCAGCGAAGGCCAGCGGCTCGATGTGCCCCAGCGAGACAAAACCGAAGCGCACGCCGTTCAGCTCAACCACCACCGGCTGCATGGCCTCGCTGTGCTCAGCGCCCGCGCCAATGGGAGTGATGCCCACGCGACGCAGATTCTGCAGCGTGTCGAAGAAAGCCCGGTCGCCGCAGTTGGTCAGGCCGCAGTTTTTGATGTGGTTGGTGGCGGTGCTCATCAGGTCGAAGCCAGCGCGCTGCAGGGCGTCGGCGTTGTTCGCCTCACCCACCAGCACGTAAGTGCGCACACAACCGGTGCGCGGCGAGTGGTCGCTCAGCGTGGCGTTGAGCGTGCCGATCGCCAGGTCGGCGTCCTGGATCAGGCCGCGCACCTGCTCATAGGGATAATCTACATCATCCCGGGCATCGATAGCTGCCTGCACACAGCGGGCGGGCACAATCACACCGGTGAACAGCAGCGTGGTGAGCGTTGGGATTGGCGTTAGCGTGACATGGGGAGGCGTGCCTGGGCTCGCGATGGGCGACAGGTCTGGCGTGGGCGAGGGCGGAGGAAAAGTGGGTGTATGTGTCAGGGGTGGCTGCGACGCCTCGATGGTCGGACTGGCAAGCGGCGATGGGGTCCCCGCAGAGGGCGCTGGTTCCGCCGCGGCGCGGTTGGGAGCACAGCCGCATACCTGGAGCGCCAGCACAAGCATCATGAGTATGCCAATCGCCATTCGTCTCATGCCAGCGCCGCCTCGATTTCTGCCTGCACAGCGGCATCCGATTCATTCCCCAGCGACTGCTGCAGCAGCCTTTGCGCGAGCTGGCCGCCAATTTGCCCCAATGCCCAGGCAGCATGGCCGCGCACCAGCGGCTCGGGATCGCCCGAAAGCGCCTGCCCCAAGGCAGGCGCCGCGGCCCGCTCGCCAGTGTTGCCCAACGCCACGCACACATTGCGCAGGTAGCCGCGTCGTTTAGCGCGCTGGATTGGACTGCGCTTGAATTTGCGATTGAAGGCTTCGGGGGTCAGCGAGAGCTCTTGGATCAAATCTGGGGCAGGTATGTTTGCCCGCGGCGCAAAAGCCGGGTCGCCCTGCGGCGCAGCGAAGCGCAGGTTCCACGGGCAGACCTGCTGGCAAATATCGCAACCGAAAATCCAGTTGCCCATCTGCGGGCGCAGCTCGCGCGGTATGGCGCCTTTGAGTTCGATGGTCAGGTAGGAGATACACCGCCCGGCATCCAACGTGCGGTCTGGGAGGATGCACTGCGTGGGACAGGCCTCGATGCAGCGGGTGCAGGCGCCGCAATGGTCGGCTGTAAAGGGCGGGTCTGGATCCAGCTCAATCCCCAGCAAGATTTCAGCCAGCAGGAAGTACGAGCCCAGGCGGGGATGGATCAGGCAGGTGTTCTTGCCGATCCAGCCCAACCCGGCCAGTTGGGCGTAATCGCGCTCCAGTATGGGGCCCGTATCGGTGTACCAACGGTTGGGAATGCTGCGACCCAGGCGCTGCTCCAGGTAAGCCACCAGCGCCTGCAGGCGCCCTGGCAGCACCTCATGATAATCATCCCCCCAGGCGTAGGCCGCCACCCGACCACGCGGCGAGCCACTCTCCGCCGCAGCGGTTTGCTCCGGCGCTGGATAGCGGATGCCCAGCGAGAGCACCGAGCGAACTTCAGGCAGAATGCGGCGCAGGTCGGAGCGCCGCTCTCGGGCTGATGCGCTTTCCAGGTAGGCCATCTGCGCATGCCGCCCGGCCTGCAGCCATCGCTCGTAGGCCAGCAGGTGTGGGGCAGGCGCTGGGGAAGTCACGCCTACCAGGTCGAAACCCAGGCGATGCGCCTCGGCTTTGAGGTCGTGGGTCAGGGACACTTGAGCCCCCCGCACCTCCAAATGAGATCACTCACAGTTGAGAGTGAAGTTGACCTGCTGAGAGCGCAGGTCATCCGGAGCGGTGACATGGAAGCGCGCCCAACCCTGAACATCGTCGGTGAAAGCCAGTGTATAGGTAATCTTGTGCACACCCGGACCCAGGTCGATGGTGGTGGGAGCGGGCAGCTCGATGGGAAAACCGGTCTCAGCCTCTAGCAGGTAGGTGACTTTCACGGCCTTGTTGATGGCAAACTCGGCATTGAAGGTGAAGGTGTGCGGGCAGGCGGCGGTCACATCTGCATTGTCCACTACCAGGGAGGCGCTCACCACCACGCTGCCGGATTGAGTCGGTGTGGGGGTGGTGTTCTCGGTACCGGTCGGCGAGGGTGTGCCCGGTGCAGCGGCGGCGCCATCCACATTGATCACCGTGTAGAAAGGTGCATCGGCGCGGCCTCCCAGTCCGAAGTTCAAGCCATTGGCAGTGCGCAGCATCCAATAGCTGGTGTACTTGCCAGCGTTAAGCGGCGCGGTCAGCTCCACCGACAGGTCGATGGAGGCTCCGGGAGCAACGCTGAGCGGCAGCGGGATGGAGGCCGGCGCGCCCATCTGCTCGCCGCCGTAGAAGACCAGGGAATAAGCGGTCGTCCAGGTGGCGGTGCCGCTGTTTTGCAAACGCCAGGTCTTGGTGAACTTCTCGCCTGGCTTGAATGTTGTGCCATCCGGCACGGTAACATCGCTGACAAAGGTGATCACATTGGTGCCAGCGACGGTGGGCGTTTGCCCGGCGGGGTTCACCGTCGGCGCAGGTGTGGTAGCGGTGGGCGTGATCACCTCGGTTGGCGCAGGCGTCTCCGTTGGAGTGGGGCTGGGCGGGGTGCGCGTGATCGAGGCGCCTTCTGTCAGGCGCGCCTGGGCGGTCGCCGCGGCGGCGGTGAAGATCGCCTGCGGGTTGGGCTGGTCGGTGCTGGGGGTTGATGTTTGCTGGCCCAGGCTGCAGGCGGACAGGAGCGAAAACACCAGAATGAGGGTGGTGAGCCGCGCCAAAGATTTGCGCGACAGGTGCCGTGGTTTCAAAATGTACCTCCGAAATTTTAGCGCTCGATGCGCAGCGAGTTCCAAACCGCCCAATCATCCTGGTACGCGCCATCGGCGATCACCACCAGCGCAAAACGCACGCTCTTGCCCGCCAGGTTGGACAGGTTGAGATCGATGCTGGTGAGGTCGCCGCTGCAGGTCTTGGGCCACTGTTGCAGCATTTTCAGTTCGCTGCCTTCCAGGTAGTTGATCTGGAAGATCACCTTCCCATTGTGGCAGGAGCTGCCTGGGGTCCAGAAGCCCAGCGTGCCGCGCAGTCGGTCGCCAGATTGCACAGTGTAGGACGGAAACAGACCAGAAAGCACGCCTTCCGGGTCATGGCGCGGGAAGGTGAGCAAAATCTTTCCCGAAGTCAGGCCTGTTTCCAGGCGAATGCGGTCTTTGATCTTGGCCACGCCATTGGGGTCATCCTCAGCGCCGCCAAAGGTCAGTGAGGCGCCCGGGTTATCGCGCACTGCGCTGACCCACTCGGCGTACTGCGCCTGGGCCAGGAAATCGAAAGCCAGTTGTTTGGGCGTCACCACGCGGATCTGCACCCAGAACGGCTTGCTGCCATCGCCCAGGCCGAACGGATTGTTCGAGGCATTGCGCAGCATGAAATTGCCGCGGTAAGAGCCGGCTGAAGCCGGGGCGACCAGGTTGACCGAGAGATCGATCTCTTCTCCGGGAGCGACATTGCGCGGCAGCGGCACCGAAGCCGGCGCGCCCATGATCTCGCCGCCAGCGAACACCAGGGCATAAGCCGTGTTCCAGGTGCACGATCCAGCGTTGCGAATGCGCCAGGTCTTGACAAAAGCCTCGCCAGGCCTGAGCTGGGTGTCATCCGGAATGGTGACATCTCTGACAAAGCGCGCCCTGTCGCAGGGCACCGGCGTGGCGGTGGCGGTCGGCGGGCTGGTTGGGCCAGGGGTGTAGGTGGGAATGGGCGTCAATGTGCCAGGGGGCAAGATCGCCGTGGGCGCCAGGGTGGGAACAGACTGGGTAGCGGGCGGCTGGGCAATCAGCGTGGTTTGAGCGATGACGGTCAGCGCTGCCTGGGTGTAAAGCGCGCTGCGGCTATCTCGTGGCTGCCCGCGCCTGGGCATATTGCAGGCGCTCAGCAGCATCGCAGCCAGCAGCGCCGCCAGGAAAAACCATTTGCTTCTTTCAACCATCGCTGACCCTTGCCTCAATCGTTGAGATGCTTTTTCGCCCTGAGCGAAGCGAAGAGCCTTCAGAAAAAACCAAAGAGCCCTTCGCTTCGCAAAACAGGACATTCTTCACTAAGGTATGGTGAAATCCACCGTGCGGGTAGCGCAGACGCCTTTCTCGCCGTTTTCAGTGCACAGTTTGATGGTGGCGCGGGCGGTCTTGCCCGAGTTGCCCGAACCAATCGCCCCGCCAACATAGAAAGTTTTGCCGGCTGGCAGGATGTCTCCGCCAGGCGGGCACTCGCCCGAGGTGCCCATGAACGGCGCGTCGCTGGCGGATGGGCCATACAGCACGGTGCCGTCCGAGACCAACTCGATCTTCAGGTTCATCGAGTGCAACTGCGAGCCGCCGGTATTGACCACCTGGAAAACAGCAGTGGGTGCACTGCCGCATGCGTGCACATTGGCGAAACCAGCGCTGAACAGCGCGCCCTGGGTGGCGGTGGGAGTCTTGGTGGGTGGCGGGGGCGGCGGGGTGACGAACGGCAGCGGAGCGGTGTCGCCGGTGACGGTGGTCGTCTCCGCCCACACCCAGCAGTACTGCCCGGGGCGGTTAGGGTTCTCGATATACCACCACGAGTTATTGGTGGTGCGCCCGGCGACGCGCGCCTTGACGCCAACTGCCAGCACGCCCACCGGTGGGTCATACACCACGCCTGGTCCGAGGCGGCAGTTGGTGTTCACGCTGGCGCTGATGGTAGGCGCTTCGGGCGTGGCCGTGGGAGCGGGCGTATCGGTAACGCCCAGGGTGGGCGAAGGCGGCGGCGCCTGCGTATCGGTTGGCAGCGCAGCCTGGGTGGGCGGTTGCTCGGGCGGCGCCTGAGTAGCTGCGGGGGCCGCGGCCGTGAGCTGCGCCTGCAGCGTCAGCGCCGCAGCGGTGTAGATCACCTCCGGAGGCGGCTGGGTTGGCGCGGAAGGCGCGCCGCCTGGAAAATTGCAGCCGGCTGCCACGAAAGCCAGCGCCAGTAGCAGGTGTACTGCGGGGTGAAAAACAGTTTTACGCATTGGATCCTCACTTCTCCTGTCACCACCTGACCTTCCGCCCTCTTTTCAAAGGGGAAAGGGAATGAAGGCGATGGCGGCATAGGGTATTCATCGCGTCTGCGCTACAGTCTACAACAATTCAGGGGAAAATGCAACTGCACCCCAGCACTGAAAACCGTGAAGGTCATTTTTATTTGACATTCACGGCCATTTGCTATATATTGATGGTACAAGACACCTCCGGAATTCGAAGAGAAATAACGGGCTATCTGCGATGCGGACCTCGAACAAGGGCCGGCAAACCTCGGGGTCTCATCAAAGACGTGCCTGGCGTGTTTATTGTTCCGGAGGCGCTTGAAACGCGCAGGTTTCCTGCGAAAATCCCATCTTCCGGAGGACAACAGAATGAAAGGGCGAGCAGCTCGAGTTTTAACCGTTTGTTTTTTGCTGGCGCTCCTGCTCGGGGCAGCGCCTGCTCCTTTGCCGGCTGGAGGCTCTGCGGTGATCGCCGCCTGCGGCGCAAGCGCCGCGCCAGATAAAGTGGAAGCCGGCAAGGTGATCGACTTCGCCGGCAGTTTGCCAGCGCGGATGGCAAATGGCTGGAGTGAGATTTATTCCTTCCCCGGCGCAAAGTTCCTGCGGCTGCACCTGCAGGGTTTCAACTTGCAAGACGGCGACCGTTTGGTGATCTCTGCGCCCGATGGCTCCCAGGCTACTGAGTACAGCGGGCGCGGCGCCAATGGCAACGGTGATTTCTGGTCCTTTGCCGTGCTGGGCGATGCTGTGCGCTTGAGCCTGCTGGCGCCCTCTGGCAGGGAATACACCTTGAAAATCCGCGAGGTGGGTTACGGTACGGTGGATCTGAGCCAGGCGTTGCCTGCGCCGACTCCGGAGGTGGTGTGCGGCGACGATGGTCGCGAGGATATCGCCTGCCACCTGAACGAGACGGTGGTCAATGCCACCCAGTTGCCGGTAGCGCGCTTGCTGTTCACTGTCAAAAAAGTGCAGTACCTGTGCACGGGCGAACTGATCCGCGGCGCCAACGCCAACACGCTGATCACCAACGCCCACTGCATCGATTCGCAGACCGTGGTCAGCACGCTGGAGGCGCGCTTCAACTACCAGTACACCACCTGCGGCGGGACGACCCTGGCAACCACTACCAGCTTCGCCGGCGGCACCTGGCTGAAGACCAACGCCGAGCGCTACAACGCTCGCAAGCCGGGCACGGGCCTGGATTACACGCTGCTGACTCTGCAAGGGACCCCCGAGGCGATCTTTGGCGAGTTGATCCCCACCACGTTGACCGCCCCGGTGGGCACAACCATCAACTTCATCCAGCACCCGGCCGGGCTGCCCAAGAAGATTGGCTACTGGGAGGATAGCAACCAGGAAGTGCGTTGCCACATTTATACGATCAATATGACTTACGGTTCATCCAAACCCAACAGCCAGACCGGTTATGCTTGCGATAGCGAGGGCGGCTCCTCTGGCTCAGCCATCACCCGCGCCAGCGATGGTAAGGTGGTGGCGCTGCACCACTACGGCGGCGTTTCGACTGCGCCCTGCTTGAACTCCGGTACGCACATGAGCCTGATCTGCCAGGACGCCGGCAGCCTGCTGATTTGCGATAGCCAGTAACCCATGGTATCTATCCGAAAATTATTGAGGTGTTGCGGCGCACAGCGCTGCAACACCTCTCTCCCGAATTTTCGGATGAGTTCATAGAAGAGAGATAGCCGCATCGGCGGCGCGCCGGGATGGGACGGCGCGCCGCAGTTTTTAATATGATCCAACAGTCTGATTCTATGATATACACTATATATCATGCTGAGCGCAGCCAAGAACATCTCCTTCGCCTGGACAGGCCTTCACACACCGCAGAATACTCACTCAGAGTGATATCGCACGCCTGGCTAACAAAGTGCGACCCGCTAGTCCTATCGAAGCCTCAAGAGTAATTTGCGACCTAGGCCAGACTCCCCGGCTCGATGATGGAACGCAGTCAACCATTTTTTAGGAGGATAGACAATGACTCGCCTGTTTGCTTTGCTGTCCATTATTTTGCTGTTCGTCCCTGCGGCGCGGCCTGTTACCGTTTTTGAAGCTCTCTCCCCGGCTCTGCCCCCCGACGTCGAGCCGGGTTACCAGCTCAACAGCGAGGGCGACGAATGGGTGTGGGTGGATGCCAACCAGACCGAGTTGAAACCGCTTGCCCCACCGCTGAGGGTGCAGAATGAGTCCGATGCGCCGCCGGCAGCCAGCCAACAGCCGGTTGTTTCGGCTCGGGTCCAGGCCGAGGCAGCCCTGGGCGCGGCGCTGGATCGGGCGCGCGAGGCCGGGCCGCAAGCGGTGCTGGATTTTGTGGCTGCCCAGGCGGAACCCAACCATCCGTTGCTGCAGGCCGCCGCCCTGGACGCACAGTATGAATTGCAAGCCAGCGCGCCGCTCCCGGTCGTTCCCGCCGCCCCGCGGGTCAGCCTGAACAGCGGCCCCTGCACCTACGACACCATCCAGGCGGCCATCAACGCCGCTGTGAATGGGGATACCGTGCGCGTCTCGGCTGGCAGCTACACGGAATCATTGGATGTCGTTGGTAAACGCATCACCATCCAGGGTGGCTATGACGCGACCTGCACCGCCCAGACCGGTGGGCTGACCACGGTCACTGCCGGCGTCGCCGGCAGCGTCTTGGATGTCAACAGTGGGGCTATACTGACGCTGCGCGGCCTGAACCTGACCGGCGGCTCCAGCTTTGGGGCTGGCGTGGACGTGCTGGGCGGCTCGCGCGTCACGCTCGACAACACCGACGTGCACGACAATAATGGCTCATCCGGGGCTGGATTGTATATCAGCAGCACTTCGGTGGTCACTTACACCAATGACAGCGATATCTACAACAATGTCTCCAGCAGCAGCGGCGGCGGAGCGATTGTGTACGGTAAGCTGTCTGGCTTCAACACGAACTCCGATATTTATTCCAACAGCGCTGTCAATGGAGGCGGCATTGCGATCAATGATCCCGGGAAGTTGATCCTGGATAACGCGGACGTGGTCGCCAACACTGCCAGCCAGTTGGGCGGCGGCATCTTTGTCTCCAGCGCGGCCATCACCCTGACCAACTCCGTTTTCATCGGAGAAACCGCTCCCTGTTGCCAGAGCGCAGCCACCGGTGGCGGCATCTATGCCCAGAATAGCCGGGTGACCCTGCTGGGCGATGCTAACGCCATCCTGAACAACACCGCCACTGGCAACGGCGGCGGCGTCTACCTGACCAACTTCTCCAGCCTTTCGGCAAGCGGCGGCAGCCTGGGCTACGACACTGCTGCCTATGCCGGCAACGACGCTGTGCTCGGCGCTGGGATGTATACCATCAGCAGCACGGTCAGCTACAGCGGGCGCATCATCAACAACATCGCCAGCAATTCTGGCGGCGGCATCTATGCCGACCACAGCACGCTGGTGTTGAACAATACCACGGTGGGCGGCGCGGCTGCCAACCAGCACAACCAGATCGGCGCCAGCGGACTGAACGGCGCCGGGATGTACTTGATCAACCAGACCCACGCCACGCTCGGCAACACCACCATCATCAGCAACACGCTTTCGAATACTTCCACCGGCTACGGCGGTGGCATGTACGTGCGCGCCGGCAGCGTGGTGACCATGACCAACAGCAGCATCCAGGAACATTCTCTGCCATCCGCCTTCGACGGGCGCGGGGCGGCTGCTTACGTGTACGATTCCGTGCTCACGCTGAACAACACCGAGGTGCTGAGCAATACCACCAAAAACCTGGGCGGCGGCATGCGCCTGTTCGGCACAAGCACACTGAATGTCTTAGAAGGTTCTGTCTTCCGCAATAACCGGGCGCTGGGCGGCGTGGGCGGTGCGGTGGCCGCTACCAATACACCCGACATCAACGTGACCAACGCTATCTTCCAACACAACTCCGCCAGCACGCATGGCGGGGCGTTCTACCTGGACGCCGGTACGCTGGACTTCACCGGGGCATGGGATGTGCGCTATAACTGGGCCGGCGGCAACGGCGGCGCCATCGCCCTGTTGGGCACAGCGGATGCTTCTCTGATGGCCACCGGTGGGCCGTTCACCACCTACCTGGCGGTCAACCGCGCCGGTGCCAACGGCGGAGCGGTGTATGCCGGAAACAATAAAAACGTCGAGCTGTACGCCACCAACGGCTATCGCCTCAACCTGAATACCAACACGGCTGGCGCCCACGGCGGAGCGCTGTACGCTGATGCCGGCGCTTTCTTCGATATTTACGGCGACATCCAGGCTACTTCCAATAGCGCTGGCAGCGACGGCGGAATGGCTTACCTGAGTGGAGGGTCGCGCCTGTGGATGGACGACTACTACACCACCCCTGTACAGGTGCTGGTCAACAGCGCAGACAGGGGCGGGGCTATTTTCGCCTCGGACAGCCCGCGGGTGGAATGCGACGGGGCAATCTTTGGTCTCATCACCAAAGGCAACGAAGCCACCTCCGGCAGCGGCGGGGCAATCTACCTGAGCGGCAGCACGTTCACGGCCGATAACTGCATCTTCCGCAATAACCAGGCCCAGGCCGGAGACGGCGGCGCGATCGCAGCCTACACCTCCACTGTGACCATTGACGTCGATTACCCGACCGGCCTGCAGAGTGCGACCCGCGAGTCGGGAACAGCCAGCCCGGCCGCGCCCGAGGCCACCGCCTGCGATCCGCGAATCAAGCGGTGCAGCAGCCTGTATTCGAACACTGCTTCCAGCGACGGCGGAGCGATCTACTCCAACGCCGGCAAGCTGGTGGTCAACAGCACGCACCTGCACCGCAACACCGCCCAGCGCGGTGGGGCGATCTACCAGGAGGGTGCCGGCGCCACCGGCGTGATCTCCAACACGCTGGTTTACTCCAACACCAGCCTGCTGGCCTTTGGGGCGGGCATTCGCGTGGAGACCGGGGCCATGACCATCCGGCATGCCACGCTGGCCAACAACGTGGGCGGCGCCGGCTACTCGCCGGGCGCAGTGTCGAGCCACATTTATAATACGATCATCTGGGGCAATAGCACGGCTGCCTTTGGCAGCCTGACCGCTGCGGTGTGCAACATTGACCAGGGCGGCACCGCCGGCCCAGCCACCGACCCGCTCTTCTTCGCGCCGGGCGGCGGCGAGGACTACCGTCCGCAGTTTGGCTCACCGGCCATCGACGCCTGCACCAGCGGCCTGCCGCGCGACCTGCGCAACACAGCCCGCCCGCAGGGAGCTAAATACGACATGGGCGTCTTCGAGATCGCCGTCAGCCGCCTGTACCTGCCGATGGTACGCAAATAGCGCATCGCGAAATTCATTTACCGCGCAGGCGCCAAGGCGCGAAGGTTGAAAAAAACCAGGCAAAAGACAATTGCCTGGTTTTTCTTTGTGTCTTTGAGACTTTGCGGTTAGCTGATTGAGATTAGCTCCACAAGTTTTTCGCTTCCAACCTGCCTGGGCAGCGCGGCCTGCATAGACCAGGGACCGGTCCAGGTGATGCGCACCGGCAAGACCTGGCCGCGCAGGTCGGCCTCGCTTTCCACGAAGACCAGTTTATTGGTGGGCGTGCGCCCCTTCCAGCGGCCGCGCACCTGCTCCTCGAAGAGCACCTCCACCGTCTCCCCCAGGTAGGCGGCGTTGATCTCGCCGGCGATGCGCTCCTGCTGCTCTTCCAGGAGGCGGAAGCGGCGCCACTTCTCCTCCTCGGGCACATCATCGGGCATGCGCCGCTCGGCGACCGTGCCGGGGCGCGGTGAGTAACGCGCCAGGTGCGCCACGTCCAGGCGCAGCTCCTCCAGCAGGTCATAGGTGCGCTGGAACTGCTCGTCGCTCTCACCAGGAAAGCCGACGATCACATCGGTGGCGATGGCCGCACCGGGTATCCGCTGGCGAATGCGCTGCACCAGGCGGCGGTAGTCCTCGGCGGTGTAGCCGCGGCGCATGTTCTCAAGCACCCGGTCGTCGCCAGCCTGCACCGGCACCTCGATGTGCGGCATGACCTTGGGCAGCTTCGCCACCGCATCCAGCAGCTCGTCCGTCATCCAGTTGGGGTGCGAGGTGAGAAAGCGGATGCGCTGGATGCCATCCACGGTATGCACCCGGCGCAGCAGCTCGGGCAAGTCCGGGCCTCCAGGAAAATCCTTTCCATAGCGGTCGACGATCTGCCCCAACAGGGTGATCTCGCGCACACCCTGCTCCGCCAGTGAGCGGGCTTCGGCCACGATCTCGTCCGCCGGTCGGGAGCGCTCCACGCCGCGGCGGTAGGGGATGATACAGAAAGTGCAGGCGTGCGAGCAGCCCAGCACCACCGGCACGTGCGCTGCCACCAGCCGGCCGCGCTCTTCCGCCGGCAAAACCAACCCGCTGTGCGGTCGTCCGTTTCCGTGCTGCGCATCCTCATCCACCAACGCATAACGGCGCTCGACCTCGGCCTGTTCCAGGCGGCGGGTCTCTTCCTGGGTGAGGAACGCCACCAGCGGCCCGGGGTCGGAGGGCGGCGAGAAGACATCTACAAAGGGGAAGCGCTTCTTGAGCAGGGCGTGGCCCTTGACGCCCACCAGGCAGCCCATCAGGTTGATCACCAGGTCAGGGCGTTGTTTCTTGAGCGGCTTGAGCGAATGCAAACGCCCGACGGCCTTGTCCTCAGCCGACTGGCGTACCACGCAGGTATTGAGCACGATGACATCGGCCAGCTCGGGGCGGGCGGTGGCCCGGTATCCCAGGCGTTCCAGGGCGGAGGCGACGCGCTGCGAGTCGGCGACGTTCATCTGGCAGCCTTCAGTCCAAATGTGATAGTTCATGTCGGGTATTATAACGGATGGGAGGGGATTGAGGGGAAACATTTCTCAGCGCAAGCGACCACAGAGTGGAATGCTACCCTGGAAGGCAGCAGCGGCGGGGCTGAGGCCGCGCGGCAGGATTCATACTCACAACCGTCTGATCCGAAGTTCAATGGTCACGTAGGCTCGATCAAAAACACCTCTCCCGGCCAGGCGCTAAGCTGCCGGGGGAGGCGAGGGATGGCAGGCAAGGCTACAGCTTCTCACAGTAGTGCTGCACTGCAAGGCGCATGAATTGGTTTAGCTCCGGGTGGATGCGCTCGAAGAAGGCTGCAAAGCGAGGGTCGTCATTGTAGCCATCCGCCAACCCGAGCAGGATTTCCTTGGTCGGCTCGTAGAAATAGCGCAGGTTTTGATGCCAGCGGGCGACGCCGGCTTGCGCCTGCGGGCTGGCCGGCCCGTAGGGCATGGCAGCCGCGATTTCCAGGTAGATTTCGCGCCCCTCTTCTAAAATCTGGCGCTTTTTCTCATCCGAATAGCTGCCCCAGCGCTGCCGGGATTGCTGGAAGGCTTCTGAGCTCCCCCAGCGCTGTTCGGCTTCGGCTTCGTATTCCTTCTGCTGCTCTTCGCTGAAGCCTTCGAAAAGTTCTTTGTTATCCATAGCAATGTTTCCTTTCAGTGCCAAGATGGTGCGTTCCACGGTATGCACCAGGCGACCCAGGCGCGCCTGCCGTTCCAACAATGCCTGGCGGTGCTGTTCCAGCGCAGTGAGCAGATCGAAATCGGGCTGGTCGAGCACCGCCTGGATCTCATCCAGGCTCAATCCCAGCTCACGCAGGAACAAGATCTGCTGCAGGCGTAGCACAGCCGGGCGGTCGTACAGGCGGTAACCGTTGTGCGGGTTGCGCTGTGGGCGGAGCAGGCCGATCTGATCGTAGTAGTGCAACGTGCGAGCGCTGACGCCGGCGGATTCGGCAAGCTGATTGACGGTGTAGTATCCTTCCGTGGACATGGATATATTCTAAACTATGACGTTACGTCAATGTCAAGAGGCAATTGAGATCACTTTTGTGTTCTTCTCTGCATCTTTGCAGCCTTCGTGTTTCAGGTTCCATCGCCAACCCACACTTGGGGTATACTTTTCGTGTGAAACCTGCCCCAGGAGCAGTTCCAACCTATTCAATCGAGGTACTGCATGGATCTCCAAAAAGAAAAAAAACGTTGGGAAGACGAGACGCTCAAACCGGCGCTCAAACGTTTCCCCGAGCGCCAGCCCGAATTTCACACGCCCTCTGGCATACCGTTACCGCCGCTCTTCGTCCCGCCGGACCCCGACCCGGACTATGCTGAGAAGCTGGGCTTCCCCGGCGAGTATCCCTTCACCCGCGGCGTGCAGCCCAGCATGTACCGCGGCCGCTTCTGGACCATGCGCCAGTACGCTGGCTATGCCAGCGCTGAGGAGTCCAACCGGCGCTATCGCTTCCTTCTGGAAAAAGGACAGACCGGGCTGTCGGTGGCTTTCGACCTGCCGACGCAAATCGGCTATGATGCCGACGACCCCATGGCGCAAGGTGAGGTGGGCAAAGTGGGCGTCTCGATCTGCTCGCTGGAAGATATGCAGCTTCTCTTCCGGGATATTCCATTGGACAAGGTTTCCACTTCAATGACGATCAATGCGCCGGCGGCGGTGCTGCTGGCGCTGTACATCGCCGTCGCCAAACGGCAGGGCGTCGAGCCCAGGCAATTGCGCGGCACCATCCAGAACGATATCCTCAAGGAATACATCGCCCGCGGCACGTATATCTTTCCGCCGCAACCATCGATGCGCCTGATCACCGACGTGTTTCGCTACTGCCAAGAGGAAGTGCCGCATTGGAACACGATCAGCATCTCCGGATATCACATCCGCGAGGCCGGTTCGACCGCCGTGCAGGAGGTGGCCTTCACGCTGGCGAACGCCATCGCCTATGTGCAGGCAGCGGTGGATTCCGGTATGGACGTGGACAGTTTCGCCGACCAGCTTTCGTTTTTCTTCAACGCCCACAACAACTTTTTGGAGGAAGTGGCCAAGTTCCGGGCGGCGCGGCGCATGTGGGCCAAGATCATGCGCCAGCGCTTCGGCGCCCAAAACCCGCGCTCTTGGATGCTGCGCTTCCATACCCAGACCGGGGGGTCCACTTTGACCGCCCAGCAGCCGGAGAACAACGTGGTGCGCGTGGCGTTGCAGGCTTTGGCGGCAGTGCTGGGCGGCACGCAGTCGCTGCACACCAACAGCATGGACGAGGCGCTGTGGCTGCCCACCGAGAAGGCGGTGCAGGTGGCGCTGCGCACGCAGCAGATCATCGCCCACGAATCGGGCGTCGCCGACAGCATCGATCCGTTGGCGGGCTCGTACCTGATCGAATACCTGACCGACGAGATCGAGCTGCGCGCCAGCGAGTACATTCGCAAGATCGACGCCATGGGCGGCGCGCTGGCAGCTATCCAGCAGGGATACATCCAGGGCGAGATCCAGGAAGCTGCCTACCAGACGCAGCGCGCCATCGAAAAAGGCGAGCAGGTGGTGGTGGGCGTCAACGCCTTCCAGGTGGAAGAGCAGATCCAGCTCGATCAGCTCAAGGTGGACCCATCCATCGAGGCGGGGCAGCGCGCCCGGCTGGCGGCGCTGCGCCAGCAGCGCGACAATCAGCGCGTCCATGAGCTGATTGTGCACCTGGAGAGCGCGGCAAAGGGCAGCGATAACCTGCTGCCGCTGTTCATCACCTGCGTCGAGAACGATGTCACGCTGGGCGAGATTTGCCATGCCTTGCGCCGGGTATGGGGCGAATACCAGCCCCCGGTGTGGGTGTAAAAAGCCTGTCACTGCGAGCGAAGCGAAGCAGTCTCCCGGCAGGGGGATTGCTTCGTCGGGCACAGAATGTCCTCCTCGCAGTGAAAGCTAAGCTCGGAAAATGAGGAGAAGCGATGCCATCGGTAAAGCGGATCGATCACATAGCCATACTGGTAGATGACATGGAAGCCACGCTGCGCTTCTGGCGCGACGCTCTGGGCATGCAGGTCGCTGGTTTGCAGGATGTGCCGGCAGAGGCGGCTCAGATCGCCTTTATGCCCACCGGAGGCAGCGAGATCGAGTTGGTGCGCCCCACCACGGAAGACTCCGGGCTGGCAAGATATCTGCAGAAGCGCGGTCCTGGCATGCACCACGTCTGCCTGGAGGTGGACGATATCCAGGGTATGCTGGCGCAGCTCAAGTTGCACGGCGTGCAGCTTATCAACGAAGAGCCGCGCCTGGGACCGGACGGGCGCAAATACGCCTTTGTCCATCCCAAGAGCGCCAACGGGGTGATGGTGGAGCTATACGAGCTTCCGGGGTGAATCGTAATGTAGTAATGTAGAGAGGTGCACAGGCAAAGCCGGTCGTCCAGGGTAAAAGCCCACCCATTTCTGACCATGGATGAAATCCTGCCTGAGAGCGGGCGGGTTTTGGTTCTAATCGATTGGTATGGAAGGCCTGGGCAATGCGATTGCCGATGAAGGAGTCTTACTGGTACAAACCCGCCCCTCCAATTAGGAGATCGGTTGTCAAATTTAAAGCGTAGGATGGACCGTGACCTGGTGATGACTCACAAACCAACCTTGTTCCCTCGCCACGGCTGGCTTGGGGTGGCGTTGGTGGCGGTGTTCTGGCCGCTGAACTGGTTGCTGCCCGGCCTGCGCACCCATTGGGGCTTCTTCCCGCTGTGGCTGGGCTATTGCCTGGCGGTGGATGGGCTGGTTTACTGGCGGCGCGGCACGTCTTTGCTCACTCGCAGCCGCCTGCGCTACACCGGCCTCTTCGCCCTCTCAGCTCCGGTGTGGTGGCTGTTCGAAGCCTTGAACGCACGCCTGCAGAACTGGAGCTACCTGGGCGCCGAAGCCTTCATGCCGCTGCAGTATTGGGCCTGGTCCACCTTGAGCTTCACCACGGTCATTCCGGCAGTGTTCGGAGCGGCGGAGCTGTTCGCCAGCTTCGGTTTTGTGCAGCGATTGGGGCGTGGCCCGCTGATTCGCCCCGACCGGCGCACCAGCCTGGGTTTCTTCATCGCCGGGCTGGTGATGTTCGCCCTGATGTGGCTGTGGCCGCAACTTTTCTTTCCTTTTGTGTGGATCGCGATCTATTTCATCACCGAGCCGCTCAACATTTGGCTGGGCAACCGCCACCTGGCGCAGTGGACGGAGCGCGGCGATTGGCGCCCGGTGGTGGCGCTGTGGCTGGGGGTGCTGTTCACGGCGTTCTTCTGGGAAATGTGGAATTTTTTTTCTTATCCGAAGTGGGTTTACCACATCCCCTGGGGGCAATTCTGGCATATCTTCGAAATGCCTCTGCTGGGATACGGCGGCTACCTGCCCTTCGCGTTGGAGCTGTATGCCCTGTATCACCTGGCAGCGGGCTTTTTTGGGGGTAAAGAAGCCCATTACGTTAATCTCTCAGCAGAAAACGAATACAAGGTTTGACGACTTAGCGCGCTGCGCTGGTCGGGTAAGGTAGGGGCGGGTTTGTACCAGCAAAGCGCCATCATCCGAAAAATGCGCCGCTCAGGCTTTCGAACAAAATCGATCAAAGCCAAAACCCGCCTTTTACCCGGCGGTTAGATACACATCTATGAAAAAGGGTTGGGCGGGTTTAAGCGATTACGGGGAAAATTCCATTGCCAGGTTGATCAAACCGGTGAGCAGCAAAAATCCGCCGATCACTGCCGCCACAATGACCACCGTCCGCCAGGGACCGCTCAACAGCGTTTCTGGCTGGCGCTCGCCCTCCACCAGGCGGCGCACCTGGCGGGCAGCCTGGCGCGCCTGGAGGCGGAGCGCCTCGTCGCCTGGCGGGGTCTCGATCGCCCACTGCCAGCCCTCGACCGTTGTGGGTAGCACGACACGCTGGCCCGGATAACCCTGCAGCCATAAGCGCAGCGCCTCGGAGGGACGCACCAGCAGCTCGCCGGGCAGCAGCACCACTTTGGCTGCCGAAAGGGTCTCATCCGGCGCGCCGTGGCTGTAGGGGTGCACAGCCACTGGCGCTTCCGGCGTTTCTTGAGCCAGCGCCGTCACCAGCATGTCAGCAAATGGGCCCTCGTCGGGCGCCAAAACCAACACCGGGAACTGCGCCTGCCGGCGGCGCATGGCGCGCTCCGCCACCTCGCCATCCTGGCGCATCACATTCCAATGGTACACGCCAAGCAGCGCAAACAAAGCCACGGTTTTGAGCTGTTGCAGGGTGTTGGGCAGCAGCTCTGGCTCAGGCTCGCCCAGGGCGGCGCGCACCAACTGGTAGATCATCGCGCCGGCGCTGAACATGCTCCCAATTACACCGGCGAAGAGAGCCGCATACAGGAACGAGCGGCGCGTCAGCGAGCGGCGGGCGCGTTCGCCCGGATCGCCTTCCAGCGCGGCCTCGCGGTTGAGCTGCGTCCAGGCGCCCAGCCAGACAGGCAAGCCGACTGCCAGGGCGGCGATCCCCTGAGCCAGCGTCCGGCGCCAGTCGCCTGGCGCTGCGCCAAGCAGGCGATCCACCAGCACGGCGATCAGCTCGTGCAGACCATAAAAACTGCCTGCCAGGCCGAACAGCACCAGGGCGTAATCGTACAGGCGGCGCAGCTCCGGCAGCCGCTGCGGGATGAATTGCTTGCGCAGCCTGCCAAAGCGGTCCAGCGCGCGACGGGCAAATGCCCAGCCGCGACCCAAGGCTGCCCGAGGGGTCGAGCCCGGCTCCAGAGCCACCGGTTTGAGGTCGCTGGATAATAACCGGCGACTATAGAGCCAGGCCCCCGCCAGCGGCAGCAGGCTGCCCAGGGGCGGAGCTAAATCGCGCAGAAAGTCGGCTCGTTCTTGCATCTCGCCCAGCAAGGGCAGCAGCGCCTGCCTGAGCGAGCCGTAGGTAGAAACCAGTGTCGCTCCGGCGGCTGCCGCCAGGAGCAGCGACAGCGCTACCAGGCGGGTGGAGGCGCGGCGCTCAGCCAGCTCAGCCCACGCCCCACTCAGGATGCGCCCGGTGAACAGCCACACCGGCGCGCCCACCAGGAGCTGCGCCAGGCCGCTGGACAGCTCGAAGCGCATGTCGTACTCACCCGGTTCGATCAGTCGGATCATCGCGCTGAAGGTCTGCGAAGCGCCCAAGACCGCCAGGCCCAGGCCGATCAGCAACCACAGGTGGCGGTGCAGGCGACGAACGCCGGCGTATTCTTCATCTACCGGCACGGCGCGCCAATCGGTGCGCAGCATGAATAACCCCCAGGCAGCCGCCAGCAGGTTGACCAGGATCGCTGCCAGGTGATCCACCAGGGCGGTTGTTAGCCGGTCGACCGCCGGCAGGCGCAGAATCTGGTTGAAGGTGATTTCGAGTATCGAAAGTGTATTGGTTAGCGCCGGCAAGAAGGCGGCGAACAGCACGCCGTACAGGAACACTGCCCTCAGGCGGGCTGAGCGCTCCTGCGCATCTGCCCGGGCGCGGCGCTGCGCCAGGAACCAATGCACGGCAAACACTGGCAATCCCACTAGCACCAATGACAGCGAGGTGGCGATGCGCGCTGCCAGCAGATCTTGCGGCAAACCGGTTAACAGGCCGCGCGCCAGCCCAATTACCCCCCACACCACCGTTTCCAGGCTGACCAGCGCCACCGCGTACAGGTACAATCGGCGCAATGTGCTCATGGGATAATTATAGTCTTTAAATGCTGTAGCGGTTCAGCAGCGCCAAACCGCTACAGTAAAATCGCCAATGTTTACAACCAGCCGCGCAGTTCCATCGCCTTGACCACCCGGTCAATGGCGACCATGTAGGCTGCGTCGCGCATGTACACTTTTTGCCCCTCGGACATTTCCAGCACGCTGTTGAAGGCCTGGGTGATCTTGGTATCCAGGCGCTGCAACACCTCGTCCTTTGTCCAGTAGTAGTTCATGTCGTTCTGTACGCTCTCGAAGTAGGAAACGGTCACTCCGCCGGCGTTGCACAGGAAGTCGGGGATGATGAAGACGCCATTTTGCTTGAAGACCGCGTCGGCCTCCGGCGTGGTCGGTCCGTTGGCGCCTTCTGCCACCAGGCGCACCCGGCTGCTGACGCGCTTGACCGTCTCAGCGTTGATCTGGCCTTCCAGTGCGCCGGGGATGAGCACATCCACATCTTTGCTGATCCAGGCATCGCCATCTTCGATGGTGTAACCCTCGGCTGAGGCTTTATCTTTATCGATCGAGCCGTAAATATCGGTGATCGACATCAGGAAGCGCACATTCACCCCATCCAGCTTGGTGACGGTGTAGGGGGCGCGATCTTCCCGATCCCAATACGATACACATACCACCTTACCGCCCAGTAACTCGGTGAAGCCCAGCGCGGCGTACTGCGAGACATTGCCAAAACCCTGCAGGGCTGCCAACGATTTGGCTGGGTCCATCTTGAGATGGCGCATGGCCTCGCGCACAGTGTAGATCACGCCAAAACCGGTGGCCTCGGTGCGTCCCAATGAACCGCCGCCGCCGACCGGTTTACCGGTGATCACGCCTGGTGTGTACTGCCCCACCAACTTGGAATACTCGTCCATCATCCAGCCCATCATCTGCGGCGTGGTGCCCACATCGGGGGCGGGCACGTCCTGGCGCGGGCCGATGTTGCGCCACATCTGGTCGATCCAACCCCGGCACAGGCGCTCTTTTTCACCCACGGTCAGGCTGGCGGAATCGACGGGCACGCCGCCTTTGCCGCCGCCCAGGGGAATATCCGCTACGGCGGTCTTCCAGGTCATCCACATTGCCAGGGCGCGCACCGTATCCAGCGTCTCGGCCGGGTGGAAGCGGATGCCGCCCTTGGCTGGGCCGCGCGCGTCGTTGTGCTGCACGCGGTAGCCAAAAAATACTCGCATGGTGCCATCGTCCATGCGTACCGGGATCATAAATTTGTATTCTCGGGTTGGCCAGCGCAGCATTTCGGCCACCTGTGGGTCCAGGTTGAGCAGGGAAGCGACGTGGTCGAACTGGCTCTGAGCCATTTTGAACGCATTGATCATTTCTGTCATGTTTTCTCTCCTATAGGATCTGTTTTGGCGCAGTGGAGGGAGGTGGGAGCCTCCATTTTTCTCACTACGTTTGTTCGATTGGATTAAATATAAACGGGCACCCCGGACGGGCGCCCGCTTGTCTAGCTGCGTTTGCAGCGGCTATGTGGATCACGAGGCTCATCGCGTTGCACTCAGCGCAGATGTCTCTCTTATAGATTAGCAAATGTCCACAGTACCGTCAAGTGATTTTGTTCATGGAACCCAAACACAAAGATCACAAAGTGCAGAAAATATTAACCAGGGACGAAGCATTCTGAGTGATCTCCACATTTTTCCTGGCGCCCTTTGCGTTTCGAATCTGCCTGGCGATCTGGCGGGTAAGCCGGGTTCTTTCAGCGCGTATGAGATTGCTTGATCGCCAGCAGCTTACGCTGCAAAGCCTGTTGCACTACCTGGGGGTTAGCCTGGCCGCGCCCCAGGCGCATCACCTGTCCGAACAGCCACTGGGCAACCGTCTCTTTGCCGCTCAGGTAGCTCTCCACCTGGGTCGGGTTGTCTGCCAGCACCTGCTCCACCCAGGCTTCGATCTGCGCCTGGTCTGAAACCTGGCGCAAACCCTTCTCTTTGACCACCTGGGCGGCGCTCTTGCCGCTCTCCAGCATTTCCGCCAGCACGCTCTTGGCGGTGTTCTGGTTGATTTCGCCGCTCACGACCATGCCCACCAACTCCGCCAGGGCGGCGGGAGCGACCTTGATCTCGTCGATCGACTGGTTATAGGTGTTCATCCATCCAAACAGTTCACCGGTTATCCAGTTGGCGAGCTGCTTGGGCGGCAGTTCGGGGCGGGCGGCAAGCGCGGCTTCGAAATAATCTGCCACCGGGCGCTCTGCCACCAGCACCTCGGCGTTGTAAGCACTCAGGCCGTGCTGCTGTTGAAAGCGACGGTAGCGGGCAGCGGGCAGCTCTGGCAAATCGCGGCGGATTTGCTCTACCCAGGCCGGATCGAGCACCAGCGGCGGCAGGTCCGGCTCGGGGAAGTAGCGGTAATCGTGGGCTTCTTCCTTGCTGCGCTGGGCGACGGTCACGCCGCGCGCCTCATCCCAGCCCAACGTCTGCTGCACGACGCGCTGGCCCTGGCGCAGCAGCTCGCTCTGGCGCCGGATTTCGTAATCCACGGAGCGTTCCAGGGCGCGGAAGCTGTTCAGGTTTTTGATCTCGGTGCGCGTGCCCAGCTCTGCACTGCCAGCCGGGCGCACCGAGACATTGGGCTCGATGCGCATCACGCCCTTCTGCATGTCCCCGGAGTTAGCGCCTACATAGCGCAGCAGGCTGCGCAGCGCCATGGCATAGGCGCGCACTTCTTCTGGTGTGTGCAGATCTGGTTCGGTGACGATCTCCAGCAGCGGCACCCCGGCCCGGTTCAAGTCCACCAGGGAGTAGCTCTGCCCGTTTTTCTCCACATGGGTCAGCTTACCGGTGTCTTCTTCCAGGTGCACGCGGCGGATGCGCACGCGCTTCTCGCCGGTGGAGACGAAAATGGTCAGCCCGCCGTTGCGCGCCAGCGGCTGTTCGTACTGCGAGATCTGGTAGCCCTTGGGCAAGTCGGGATAAAAGTAGTTCTTGCGGGCGAAGACGCTCAGCGGGGCGATTTCACATTCCAGCGCCAGCGCTACCCGCAGGGCTAACTCCACCGCTCGCCGGTTGACCACCGGCAGCACGCCGGGCATGCCTGCGCACACCGGGCACACCGCAATGTTGGGCGCTGCCACGGTCGAATCCACCACCGGGCAGGCGCAGAACATCTTCGATTCGGTCTGGAGCTCGGCGTGCACCTCCAAACCGATGACGGCTTCGTAATCCTGTCTCACACCCATCTACCCATGGCGCTGCACGAAGCGCTGAATGCGATGCAGCGCTTCCTCGATTTTTTCATAGGCGGTGGCGTAGGAACAGCGCACATAGCCCTCGCCACCCGGGCCGAAGGCGCTGCCTGGCACGCACGCCACCCGTTCTTCTTCCAGCAATTTCTGGGCAAAGGTTTCTTCATCCATACCGGTCACGGCGATGCTGGGGAAGGCATAGAAGGCGCCGTGCGGCTCGAAGGTTGGCAGTCCCAATGCGTTCAACCCGCTCACAATCAGCCGCCGTCGCCGATCGTATTCCTGGCGCATCTCCTCAACGGCTGCCTCGCCGTGCAGGATGGCTTCCAGGGCGGCGTCCTGGGCGGTGGTGGGCGCGGACATGATGGTGTACTGGTGGATGCGCACCAGTCCCCGTAAAATGTTGGCTGGCGCGGCGGCAAAGCCTACCCGCCAGCCGGTCATGGCGTAATTCTTGGAGAAACCGCCCAGCAGGATGGTGCGCTCCCACATGCCCGGCAGACCTGCAAAGCAGACGTGCTCCACGCCGTACACCAACTGGTCGTACAACTCGTCGGAGATCACAATCAGGTCATGCTCGGCTGCCAGGCGGGCGACCTCCAGCAGGTTCTGGCGGGTAGAGACGCCGCCAGTGGGGTTGTTGGGCGAGCTGATCAAGATGGCCTTGGTGCGCGGTGTGATGGCTGCTTGCAGCCGGTCTGGGCGCATCTGGAAGCCGTCCTCCACATAGGTGGGCACCTCCACCGGCGCGCCGCCCGCCAGGATCACCTCCGCCTGGTAGGAGACGAAGCACGGCGTGGGGATGATGACTTCTTCCCCGGGATTGAGCAACGCCGTCAGCGCCAGGTACAGCGCCTCGGAGACGCCCACGGTGATCACAATCTCGTTCGCCGGGTCATACTGCACACGGTAGCGTCTTTGCAGGTACTCCGCCAGCGCCTGGCGCAGGTTCAGCTTACCGGCGTTGGAGGTGTAATGAGTCTCGCCCTGCTGCAGCGAGCGGATACCAGCTTGCAGGATGTGATCGGGCGTGGTGAAATCCGGCTCGCCAATGCCCAGGGAGATGACATCCTTCATCGTCGCCACGATGTCGAAGAATTTACGAATGCCTGAGGGTTTCAGTCCCGCCACGCGGGTTGCCAGGTAATCTCTGCTCACGTAGGCTCCTTGCACTTGGCGGATGTTGTGCAGGTGGACTCAGCCCACCTGCACAACATCCCAAATCTTTGTTATTTCATTGTACAACAAGTCCAGCACCAGCATATCCTGGGTGCGCACCCGAAAACCAGGCCCCTGCGGTGTGCGCCAGCGCTGCAGGAGCGCCTCTACCACATGCCATTCGCCTTGCAGGCAAACCGCCTGGGGGCGCTCTGGGTAAAATGCCCCTGAGTAGCAGCGCACCTGCACTTCACACCGCGCCATTGGCTGAGACACGGCTATAGCACCACCACAGTTTGGTCGCCGGCGTTGATCACGCCCGCTCGGCGGCTGATTTGCGCCTGCCTGCCGATCAGCGAGCCTTCCAGTATGGCGCCTGAGACGCAGGCTTCGTCTTCTAGGATCGAATTTTGGATGATGCTGTTTTCTACCCGGCAGCCTGCGCCAAGGGAGACATGGGGTCCGATGATCGACTGCCTGATGTTCGCCGTCGGATGGATGAAAACAGGGGGGATGATCACGGCGTCTTTGCCCTGAGCGGCTTCGGCGTTGTTGCTGCGCCCGTTCTCCAGCAAGTAGCGGTTGGTTTCCAGCAGCGCTTCCGGTGTACCGGCATCCAGCCAGACCTCCACGCTTTGGGTGCGCATCTTCAGGCCGCGTTCCAGCATGATGTTGATTGCGTCTGCCAGGTAATATTCGCCCTTGAGCGACAGGTTGCGCTCCATCTGTGTCTCGATGGCTGCGATCAGGTCTTCCGAACGCTTGAAATAGTAAAAGCCGACCACCGCCAGGTTGTTGCTCATATCGGTCGGCTTTTCGATCAGGCGCCGCACCCAGCCATTCTCGCCCTGCTCTGCCACGCCAAAGCGGCGCGGGTCGGGCACTGGCTTCACCCAGGCGACGGCGTCGGCACTTTCCTCGTTCAGAAAAGATAAGTCAGTTTCGATGAGCGTGTCGGCGAAAACCATCAGCATCGGCCCTTGCAGGTACTGGCGCGCCAGGTGGATGGCGTGCGATTGGCCGCGCGGGTTTTCCTGCAGCACATAATGCGCTTTGAGCTGCGGGTGTCGCTCGCTGAGGTAAGCTTCGATCTGCTCGCCCAGGTAGCCGACGATATTGATCAACTCGATGTTTTGCGGGTCGGGCAGCGTCTGCAGCATATCTAGCACATGATCCAGCACTGCCTTGCCAGCGACGCTGATCAACTGCTTGGGTTTGCTCCAGGTGTGCGGGCGCAGGCGCGTGCCCAGTCCAGCCATGGGGATGACGACTTTCAATGTTTCTTTGCTCATAACGAAATGATTTACCTCACCGTTGATGTCTGTGTTTCATTGTTTCGATTGCAAAATTACTTTTTTGATCTTGGTTGTCATTGCGAAACCAGCGTACTGTGCGGTCGTGGCAATCTCCTACCAGGTCATTTTGCGTGGCTTACGTCGTGCGAGCAGCTTATAGAAGTTGTCCTCATTGGTCATATCTTTCCGCCAGGAGCTCATCATGTGCGGTTGCCAGATCTACCGGACCGGGCGACCATTTCCAGATCCGCCAGCGTGCTCTCCATGAGCTCCACTGCCGTGCGCAAGGTAGCAGCATCGAAGGCAAAGCGCGCCCCGGCGGCAGCGAACAGTCCCGGTATAGGAGCCGTGCCGCCCAGCGCCAGCGCACGGCGGTAAGCCTGCACTGCGGCGGCCTGGTCCTGCAAGGCATTGCGCCACACTTGGACGGCGCCGAGCTGAGCCAGCCCGTACTCAACGTAGTAAAACGGATCGGTGTGGATGTGCGCCTTGCGCTGCCAGCCGGTCACTTTGGCGTCCTCCAGCCCGCTCCAGTCCTGACCTTGCATAAAGCGCTCCCACAGCCGGCCCCAGGCAGCGTCACAGTTGGCGGGTTCGTCCGCCTGATCGGGGTTCTCGTACACCCAATGCTGGAAAGCATCCACCACCGCCATGTAAGGCCAAAAGAGCAGGATGGACTCGAGGTGCTCGATGCGCGCCCGCGCCGCCTGGGCAGGCGTGTAGAAACCACCCTGGTCGAGCGTCAGGTAGGGCGCGGCGAGCAGCTCCATGCCCATCGAAGCCACCTCGGCAAACTCCAGTGGAATTTCCATCTGGTGGATATAGGGCAAAGCGAAAGACTCGAAGGCATGAAAAGCGTGCCCGCCCTCGTGCAGCAGCGTCTGCACGTCGTCGTGCACGCCGACCGAATTGGCGAAGATGAAGGGCAGGCGAGAGTGGCTGAAGGCTGTGCAGTAGCCGCCGGGCGCTTTGCCCTTGCGGTTGTCCAGGTCGAGCAGCTTGTATTGGCGCATCAGGTCGAAATATCCGCCAAGCTGTGGGTCCACGCGGTGGAAGATGGCAGCGGTTTTGGTCTCCAGCTCGTCAATGGTCTGGTAGGGGCGCAGCGGTTCCTGCCCGAAGAGATCGACTTTCAGATCCCAGGGGCGCAGCGACGCCAATCCTAATCGCTGGCGGCGCTTCTCGTAGATACGCCGGGCTGCTGGCACCACCACTTCTTCGATGGCGGCGTGAAAGCGGTAGCAGTCTGCCGGGGTGTAATCGAAGCGCAGCATCTGCAGCCAGCGGTAGGCGCGGTAATCGGGCAAGCCGGCGTTCTCCGCCAGCTTGCGGCGCACCTGCAGAGCGCGGCGCCACAGCTCGTTGATCGCCTGGCGGTCCTGCAGGGCGCGCTCGGCAGCCTGCAGCCAGGCCGATTGGCGGCGCTCGCGGTCCGTTTCCTGGTACACCGGCTCGAGCTGCGGCAGCGTGGTCTCTTTGCCGTCCCACAGGATGGTCTGCGCTCCGATCAGGCGGTCGTACTCCGAACCGAGCTTGAAATGCTCGTTGAGCAGGGGCAGGTTTTCTGGGCGGAAGATCTCAGCCTGGGCTCTCAAATTGCGCATCGGGATGCTGAAATTGGGCGGCTCCAGGCCGCTGGCCAGCAGCTTCTCCTTCAACCGCTGGTTGACCTCCTCCGAGCGGGTGCGGTGCCCGTCCAGGAACGCGTTGTAACGGCGCTCGGCCTCCTGGTCGGTGGTGTCCACCGTGACCGCCACGTACAACCGCCAATAAGCCTCGTCGAACAGGCTCCACAGGCGCGACCAATCCGCCAGCCAGGCCTCCAGGTTCTTGGCGCTGAGCGCGGTGTTTTCCAGTTCACGCACGAAGGGTTCGATGCGCTCCCAGGGCCATTCTGCCAGTTCCAATGCGTTTTCAGGCAAAACTGCGTTCATCTTGCTATTCCTTTGGTATCTACCGCACAGGCGCCAGGGGCGCGAACTTCCTTAGCCTTTGCGTGCTTAGAGCCTTGGCGGTTGATCTTTGATTGCCCGCGAACAGGCGACCATCTTTTGTGGTGGTGAACCGGCCGATGGCCGGGTTATCCGCTGCGGCCATCCGGCGGCGTGCGCCGGTGCCAATCCGTAGCCTGCTGGTAAACGCCGGCGGCGCCCAGCAGCAGGTCTTCACGGAAGTGCGGGCCCATGAGCTGCATGCCAACTGGCAATCCTTGCTGGTCGAAGCCCACCGGAAAGGCCAGCCCGGGAATGCCTGCCAGGTTGGCAGGGATAGTGAAAATATCCTCCAGGTACATGGACAGGGGGTCGTCGCTGTGCTCGCCGATCACGAAGGCGGTATTGGGCGTGACCGGCGCAGCAATCACATCCACTTGCTGGAAAGCGCGCTCGAAATCCTGGCGAATCAATGTGCGCACCTTCTGCGCCTGCCCATAGTAGGCGTCGTAATAGCCGGCTGAAAGGGCGTAGGTGCCCAGCATGATGCGGCGCTTGACCTCCGGGCCGAACTTCTGCCCGCGCGTGCGCCGGTACACCTGCCACAGTTCATCCGCTGGCAGGCGCGGCCCGTAGCGGATGCCATCGAAGCGCGCCAGGTTGGCGGAGGCCTCCGCCGGCGCGACCAGGTAATACACCGGCAGGGCGTACTCGGTATGCGGCAGGTTGACCTCGACCAGCTCGGCGCCCAGGCTCTCGAAGAGCGCCAGCGCCGCTCGCACCGCCTGCTCCACTTCCGCCTGCAAGCCGGGGATGAAATACTCTCTCGGCACGCCGATGCGCAGACCCCTCAATTCCCCTTCCCTTTCAGGGAAAGGGGCGCGGGTTAGGTCGCTGGGGGTCAGGTTTCTTTCGACACTCGTCGCATCCAGCGGATCGCGTCCCGCCATATGTTGGAAAACCAGCGCCGCGTCGCGAGCATCGTGCGCCAGTACGCCGACCACATCCAGCGAGGAGCCAAAGGCTACCAGCCCATAGCGCGATACGCTGCCATAGGTGGGCTTGAGCCCGGTCACCCCGCAGAACGAAGCTGGCTGGCGCACCGAGCCGCCGGTATCGGTGCCCAGCGCGGCTGGCGCCAGCCGCGCCGCCACCGCCGCGGCGCTGCCGCCGGATGAGCCGCCCGGCACGCGCTGGGGGTCCCACGGGTTGCGGGTGAGGCCGTAAGCCGAGTTCTCGGTGGACGAGCCCATGGCAAACTCGTCGGTGTTGGTCTTGCCCAGCACGATGGCGCCGGCTTTTTGCAGGCGTTCCACTGCCGTGGCGGTGAAGGGCGGTGTGAAGTTTTCCAGGATGCGCGAGCCGCAGGTAGTGGGTGCGCCTTCCACACACAGCACATCTTTCACTGCTAACGGGACGCCCATGAGCGGCGGCGGGGCTTCCTGCTCTTTGCGCCAACTGCTCAGGCGGCGGTCAGCATCCTTAGCCTGCGCCAGGGCTTGCTCAGCCAGCACGCACAGATAGGCATGCAGGCTGTTATCCAGGCGCTCGATGCGCTGCAGATAAGCGCGCACCAGCTCCAGGCTGGAAAAATCTCCGCCTTGCAGGCCGGAGATGCACTCGCTCAGGGTAAGGTCGGTCAGTTCGCTCATAGAAAGTCAGCCGCCGTCAATCCAGCACCGGCGGCACGCGGAACTGGTCGTCTTCCGCTGCGGGAGCGTTCTTCAGCAGCGCCTCGGTGCTCAACCCCGGGCGAGCCTGGTCCGGGCGCAGCGGCATGCTTTCCTGCCGGGCTTCGGAGTAGGGCAGCACGCCGCTGGTGTCGAGCTGCTGGAGCCTGGAGAAGTGGTCGAGTATGGCAGAGAGCTGCTCGCGATACAGAGCCAGCTCTGCGGGGGATAATTCCAGGCGCGCCAGGTTGGCAATGTGTTCGACTTCTTGCAGGGTGAGGGTCATGGAATGGATTATAACCTGAATTGAGTTTTCTTTTATTCCGCTGCCTCCAGCACACCCACCAGTTCCTCCTCCTGCAACATGACCGGGTTGCCCTTCATGCTGCTGGCGCGCGCTGCGGCAGCAGCCACCTCGCTATACGACTCCCTTCGCAACCCATAGGCGCTGAGCGGTGGGATAGCGATCCTGGAGGCCAGCTCCTGCGCCCAGGCAACGCCGTCTTCAGGCATTGCCTGCGGATTGCCAGTCACCTGGCGCGCCACCTCGGCATAACGCTCCAGCGCCGGAGACTGCGGGGCGCGCTGGCGCAGGGCGCGCAGGTTGGCTGCCATCACCGGCGCCAGTAGCGCCGCGCAGATTGCTCCATGCGGCGCCGGGTAACTGCCGCCAATGGCTGCGGCGAAGCCATGCACCGCGCCCAGTTTGGCGTTTGCCAGCGCCAGACCGCCGCACAGGCTGACAAAGCTCATTTCACGTCGGGCGAAGTGGTCGCTGCCATCCTCCACCGCCCGCGGCAGCGCCCGCGCCCCGCGCCCGATCGCCTCCCGGCACAGGGCGTCCACCAGCGGGTTGGGTGTGGCGCATACCAGCGGCTCGATCACCTGCACCAGCGCGTCCATGCCGGTGCTGGCGGTGATTTCCGGCGGCAGCCCGTAAGTCAGCTCGGGGTCGACCAAGGCAATCCGCGGCAGCAGCGCCGGATGGCGCAGGCTGGCTTTGACGCCGTGCTCCGGCGAGCCCAGCACGGCGTTGCGCGTCACCTCCGAGCCGGTGCCGGCGGTGGTGGGGATCGCCAGAACGGGCAGCGGCGTTTGCGCCAGCGGCTGCCCGCGGCCGATCACCTCCAGGTAGTCCAGCGGGTCGCCTGGGTTGGTTGCCAGTGCTGCAATGGCTTTGGCGGCGTCCAGCGCCGCGCCGCCGCCAAAGCCGATTGCCAGCTCGCAGCCTTCCTGCCGCGCCAGCGCTGCTCCCTGGCGAGCGGTCTTCAGCGTGGGTTCGCCCTGCACCCGAAAGACGACGACTTGCACACCCGCCGATGCAAGCGATTCCAGCAGGGGATCGCTCAGTGCTGTTGGCGCGCCCAGCGCCAAAAGGGCTTTGCGCCCCAAGCCTGCCGCCAGCACCCCGGCTTCGGATATTCGCCCCTCCCCAAACAATATGCGGTTAGCGGTGGCGAATTCGAACTGCATGCCGCCCTCGCCTACCAGCCCTCGTCAGGCGGGAACAGGTTGTCGTACCACACCCCGCGGCGCGGCTCCGCCATCATCTCCGCCACTGCATCGCGCCAGCGGGCATAGTGGGCGGTTTCCTTGTGGCGGGCGGGGTCATCTGCTGTGCGGTACACCTCCACCAGGATGAAGCGCGTCGGGTCGTCGCGCTGTTGCAGCACGTCGAAACGGGCAACGCCCGCCTCCAGCACGCTGTTGCGGGCGTTCTCCAGCGAAGCGGTTTTGAATGCTTCGATAAATTCGGGCTTGACCTGAACGTGTACGTGAACGATGTGCATGTGAGCCTCCTGAAACGAGCGTATTTCAAATCTTGAATCTCATTATCGCACAATTCCTTCCCGTTTCGGGAAAGGATGCCGGATTGGCCGTGAGCGCATGGGTCGTCCAGTCTCCTGGCCATGCTGCTGCAGTTCGCGCCGCCAGTCAAGCGAATAGACTCAAGTTCAGACAATAGTTGGGACAGTGATGATCAGTCTGTCATCGCGAGATGTTTCCATGACGCTGGAAGCGTCATCCGTTCTGGGAATGACAGATATGTCATGAGTAGCGACAGCGAAGCGATCTCCGCGATCATTGCGGAGATCGCCTCGCCCTTGCGGGGCTCGTAATGACCCGTGAAATAGACAGCCGTAGCTCGACCATGGTAGGACGAGCTGTCAGCTCGTCCAGGGTGGATGGGCAAGCTGTCAGCTTGCCCTACTTCTTGTCATGCAAGACGTAAATGAATGATCCTGCAAAGGGAACGTGGTATGATCAACATGATGGCAAAGGCGAGCGGGTGAAGACGATCATCGAAGGGACGCTCAACGACACGGTGACCACCTAGCTGGGCAACTATTATGAAGTGGAGACGGCGGGCAGCGCGAGCATGGCGCGCAGCATTACTACGCTGGCTCACAGCGGCTGGCGATGCGCGCGAAATTAGTTCTTAGGGTCGTGCGCTCCCTCAAATCTGCGATACAATACATTCAAGACACAATGCTCAATGACGGCCACACGAACCTGTGCCCTGTTGCGCCAAAACGCTATCCCATTTGGGGGGCAATCTCATTTTTGTTCTATCACCGCCCTTTCAAACCGGCCTGACCACTCGGGATGGAGGTGATGCGAAAACCGTAATACTTATGCTCGGAACCAGCTCGGACTTGGGGAAAACCTCCGGCAATCTCTGGGAGCTCTCTCGATGAGATTGTAGACAGCAGCTTTTTTAGCGGTACATACCATCCTATCCAAAACAGGAGAAGCACATGCAAACCAAAATCAATCGCATGATTCGCACTGCCATCAGCTTTGTGGCGCTGCTAGGGCTGCTCGCGCCCGGGGTGCAGCCGATCCAGGCTGCGCCTGGGGCACAGGCATCGGCCAGCCCGCTTGCCCCGCTTGCGCCATCTGCCACACTGTGGTGCCTGGCGGGCGATTTCCAGGGCTGGAACAATGCTTCCACCCCGCTGTTCGATGATGGCACCAACGGCGACCTGGTGCCCAACGATGGGGTATTCTCGCTCGATTACCCCGTCGCTACGGCTGGGAAACACGAATGGAAAGCGGTCGAGTGCGGCAACTGGGCCCTTGCCTATCCGGGGCAAAATGCCTGGTTCTTCACTGCCGCAGCCGACCAGACCGTCAAGTTCACTTTCGACACCAACAATCACGCTGCTGATGCCGGGCTAGATTACCTGCCGGCGCAGTTCATCGTTAACACTTATTTCGATGCCCTGCCTGCCAGTTTCACCGCCGTGGGCGACTTCCAGGGCTGGAACAACGCCAACCCGGCCACGCTGATGGCGCCTGTTGGCAATGGCTTTTACTATCTGAAATATGCCATTGCCACCCCGGGCACCTACCAGGCCAAGGTGGCTCACACCGGCTTTTGGGACGAGCAGTACGGCGCCGACGGACGCTCGGTCAACGCCGCCACGCTCAGCTTCACCACCAGCGTGGCAAACGAGGAGGTCATCTTCCTGCTGGACACCAACACCGCCCGGTTGTATATCGGCGCGAATGGATCACCGGTTGCCGGCAACTGGTGCGCGGCGGGCTCTTTCCAGGGATGGAACAACAGCTCAACGCCGCTGTATGACGACGGCACCAACGGCGACCTGGTGGGCGGCGATGGCGTCTTCTCCCGCGATGTCACCATCGCCACTGCCGGGCGTTACGAGTGGAAAGCGGTCGAGTGCGGCAACTGGAGCGTCGCCTATCCGGCGCAGAACGCCTGGCTCAATACGGGCATCACCGACCAGGTGGTGAAGATCACCTTTGACACCAACAACCACGCCGCCGACGCCGGGCTGGACTGGCTGCCAGCGCAGTACATCGTCAACGCCTGGGATACGCTGCCAGCCTCCTTCACTGCTGTGGGCGATTTCCAGGGCTGGAACAACGCCAACCCCGCCACGCTGATGGCTGACCTGGATCATGGGCTGCATTACCTGGGCTACCCGGTCGCTTCGCCCGGATCGTACATTGGCAAGGTCACCACCACCGGCGCCTGGGATGCCTTCGGCGCCGACGGGCGCTCGATCGACGCCGCCAACGTGCCTTTCCAGGTGTTCACCGCCAATGACGTGGTGCGCTTTCTGCTGGATACCACCAGCGGGCGCCTGGCGATCTACGCTCCACCAGCAGGCGGCGCCGCCCACGATAATAACATTTTCTGGAACGACTTGGGGCACAACAGCCGCGATGCGCTCTTCCGCACCCCTGGCGGGCCGGTGCCCACCAACACATCGGTCAAGCTGCGCCTGCGCGCCGCCTCCGGCGACCTGACCGAAGCCAAGGTGCGCTTGTGGAACGACCGCCTCAACCAGCAGTCGTTCCTGCCGATGAGCATCGTCGCCGATGATGGCACCTACGAGTGGTGGGAAGCCAGCGTGCCTGCCAGCGCCGTGCCTACCGTCTATTGGTACCGCTTCATCGCCATCGACGGCACTGCCACTGCCTACTACGAGGACGATGCGGCGCGCACGGGCGGTTGGGGACAGACCTTCGGCAGCAGCCCGGATTATTCCTGGCAGCTCACGGTTTATGATCCTGCTTTCCAGACGCCGGATTGGGTGAAGGATGCCATCATCTACCAGATCTTCCCCGATCGTTTCCGCGATGGCGACCCCGCCAACAACACCCCGGCAGGCACGTTCTTTTACGATGAGCCAGGCGGCACCATCGTGCGTTCCAACACCAGCGATTGGAACACCTATATCTGCGACCCGCGCGATGTCAACGACTGCCCCGGCACCTACAGCAAGAACTTCTACGGCGGCGACCTGGCGGGCCTGATCGACCAGCTCGACTACCTGCAGTCGCTGGGCGTGAACACGATCTATCTCAACCCGATCTTCGAATCGCCCTCCAACCACAAATACGACACCACCGACTACAGCCTCATCGACGACAATTTCGGCGACCTCACCCTGTTCCAGACGCTGGCGACCGAAGCCGATACGCGCGGCATGCACATCATCCTGGACGGTGTGTTCAACCACACCTCCTCAGACAGCAAGTACTTCGACCGCTACGGGCGCTATCCCGAAGTTGGGGCCTGCGAGAGCCAGGACTCACCCTACCGCGGCTGGTACTACTTCACCGATGTCACGCCGGGCACCGGGCCGTGTGTGGGCTCAGACGGCACGCCCAACGCTGCCCGCTACGAGTCCTGGTTCGGTTTCGACAGCCTGCCCAAGCTGCAGGCCAACAACGCCGAAGTGCGCGACCTGATCTGGAACGGCGGGCCGAACTCGATCGCCCGCTACTGGATGCAGTGGGCTGACGGCTGGCGCCTGGACGTGGGCGGCGATGTCGACCCCGGCACCCTCAACGATCCCACCAATGATTACTGGGAAGGCTTCCGCCTCGCCATCCACATGACCAACCCCGACGCCTACATCGTGGGCGAGGAGTGGGGCAACGCTTCCTCCTGGACGCTGGGCGGCGAGTGGGATGCCACCATGAACTACCAGTACTCGTCTGCCATGCTCGGTTTCTGGCGCGATACACTCTTCACCGACAACGACCACAACAGCGGCTCTTCTGCCGGGCCGCTGACCCCGCTGACTCCCTCGGCGCTGGATGAGCGCCTGCACAATTGGAAAGAGCGCTACGCTCCCGAAGCCTACTATGCCATGATGAACCTGCTGGGCAGCCACGACACCAACCGTCCGTTGTTCATGCTCGATCACAATGTGGCAACCGGCACCGACAGCGCCCCGCTCTTCAACCCTGCCTATGACTGGTCGGATGCCATCGCCCGCCTGAAGGGCGTTGCCATCCTGCAAATGACCCTGCCCGGCGCGCCCACCATCTACTACGGCGACGAGGTCGGGTTGGTTGGACCGGTAGCGTACGATGGCTCCACCTGGCAGGACGATCCTTACAACCGCCAGCCCTTCCCCTGGCTGGACGAGACCGGCGCGCCCTTCTACACCCACCTGCAGACCGCCGGCGGGCAGAACGACCTGCGCAACCACTATAAACTGCTGACCACCGCCCGCAATACTCACCCAGCGCTGCGCACCGGCAGCTTCGACACCTTGCTGGTCGACGATGCCAACAATGTCTATGCCTATGGACGCAAGCTGGCGGATAACAGCGACGCCGCCGTGGTGATCGTTAACCGCAAGACCGTCTCGCAAACCGTGAGCGTGGACTTAAGCGGTTACCTGCCGTATGGCGCTGAGCTGCGCAACGTCCTGGACGGCAATGCGCCTTATGCCATCAGCCCGGCTGGCTTGATCACCCTCGACGTGCCCGGTATGAGCGGCGCGGTGCTGGTGCTGAATGCCCCGGCAGAGGATGCGCCCGATGCGCCCACTAATCTGGCGGTGACCGCTGAACGCGCCACGGAGCTTGACCTGAGCTGGACCGCCTCGGCTGGCGCTACCAGCTACGATTTGTACCGCAGCCTGCTTTCCGGCGGCGGCTACCAATGGATTACCAATACCGTTGGCACGACTTACACCGATAGCGGCCTCACCACCGGCGTCGATTACTACTATGTGGTGGTTGCCGTGGATGACGCCACCGGTTTGGTGTCTGGTTATTCCAATGAAGCCGCTGGCTTGCCACACTACCTGATCGGTTGGGCCAACACGCAGTGGCCGCCGACCATCAACCACACCATCGGCATCACACCCACCGAGAACATCTACGGGCAGGTGTGGATCGATGGCGTCACATCTTCTCCTGGCGCTACGCCCGGCTTGTGGGCCCAGGTGGGCTACGGGCCAGTGGGCAGCCAGCCGATCACCTGGACGCACTGGACAACAACGGTCTTCAATGCCCAGGTTGGCAATAACGATGAGTTCAAGGGGCAGTTGACGCCGGAAGAAGTGGGCACTTTCAACTACCTGTATCGCTACTCCACCACCGGCGGGCGCGATTGGGTGTACGCCGACTTCAACGGCCCGTTCACCGGTACGCCGCCCAACCCGGGTGTGCTGACCGTCAACGCCTCCACCGATACCACCGCCCCGCAGACGCCGCTCAACCTGGCAGTGACCGATTGGGACACGACCTTCATCGAGCTGCAGTGGAGCCCGGTGACCGGCGACCCGACCCTCTACGCTTACGATATGTATCGCTCCGAGATCAGCGGAACAATCGGCGTAAAAGTTGGCCGCATCCTGGCGCCGACCACCGTCTTCACCGACACAACGGTGGTGGGCGGTGTACCTTACTACTATCACGTCCAGGCCCTGGATACCAGCTTCAACCGGTCTGGCTACTCCAACCAGGCTGAGGGCATTGCTGAAGCCAAGCTGGTGGATGTCACCTTCCGCCTGCGCGTGCCCGATTACTCGCCTGGTACGGTCTACATCGCCGGCAACCTGCCCGGCATGCCGCAGTGGAACCCCGGCGCCACGCCCATGACCAAAGTGTCTGATAACCCGGATATCTGGGAGATCACGATGAGCCTGCCGGATGGCACGGTAGGCGAGTACAAGTTCACGCGTGGCAGTTGGGAAACCGTCGAACAGTGGGGCACGATCACGGGCCTGGCCAACCGTCACCTCACGGTGGATTACGGCACAACCGGCCTGCAGCTCGTGGACCTGACTGCCACCGACTGGGGCACCGGTTCCGATGAAACCAAAGCGGTGCAGTTGTGGCGCGACCCGCTGGTAGTGGCTTACAGCCCGGCCGACGGCGCTGATAACCAGCCCTACACCAGCACCATCCAGGTCACCTGGAGCGAGCCCATGCCAGCCAACACCGACTTTGTGGTTGAATCGCCCACGGGTGTGATTTCTGGCACGTTCGCCTACGATGCGGTGAGCTACACGGTCACCTTCACCCCGGCGACCTGGTTGCCGGGCTACACAACCTACACCATCACGGTTGCCGGCAAGACCGACTCTGGCGGCGATGTGCAGCAGGTGCCCACCGTGTGGAGCTTCAAGACCGAGTTCTACACGATCCTGCCGCTGATGTTCAAAGGCAGCACCTTGCCTTAGAGACGCGCCGCTGATCCAGGCGTTCCCTGATTAAAAACAGCCCTCCTTCTCAAATGGAAGGAGGGCTGTTTCCTGGCATGTAGGGCAAGCTGTCAGCTTGCTCCGCCATGGACGAGCCAGCGGCCTGGTGTTTTACGGACAAGCTAACCGCTTGTCATGCTCCGCAGCAGCGCCTGGCGCTCCTCATCCGTCAGGAAGGCCACCTGCAAGGCGTTGCGCTGCGCCTGGCGGATCTCGTCGGGGGTAAGGCCTGCGGCGGGGGCTGCTACCTCGTATTCATAGGGCAATGTAATTGCGGAAATTCCAGGGTCGTCGGTATTGAGTGTCGCCAGCAGCCCGCGCTGCAGGAACTGGCGCATGGGGTGACTGGCGTAATCCGGCACCGTGCTGGTTTGCACGTTGCTGGTCAGGTTGGCCTCGATGCCGGTGCCTCGTTCTGCCAGAAGAGCCATCAGAGCCGGGTCCTCCACGGCGTGTACGGCGTGTCCCAGGCGGTCGGCGCCCAGCTCGAGCACAGCCTGGCGCACACTGTGCGGTCCGGCAGACTCGCCGGCGTGAATCGTTATCCGCAGCCCGGCTTCGCGCGCCTGGCGGATGTGCGCCACGAATAGCTCGCCGGGGAAATTGGCCTCGTCGCCGGCCAGGTCAATGGCAGCCAGGTGGTCGCGAAATTTGAGCAACGCCTCCAGCTCTTTCCAGGCAGTCTCCGGGCCGTATGTGCGGCTGAGGATGCCAATCAGCTTGACCGGTGTACCGGTATGGCGCACTCCCGCCCGCACACCATCGATGACCGCTTCCATCACACCCTGCGGGTCCAGGTGATGCGGCTCAGACATAAACCAAGGACTGAAGCGCAGCTCAGCGTAATGGATGCCCTCCCGCCCCAGGTCTTCTACGTTTTCATAAGCGATGCGCCAGCAAGCGTCATAATCCACCAGCACACCCACCATCCACTTGAACTTAGCGATGAAAGCCATTACCCCGGGCTGCGGCTCGGTGATCTGTACGTGCGGGCGCAGGCTTTCGACATCCCAGGCTGGCAGCGGCAGGTTGTGCTGGCGTCCCAGTTCCAGGATGGTTTCCAGGCGCACGCTGCCATCCAGGTGGCGGTGTAAGTCGATCAGAGGTAGAGATGGGTCAATCATGGAAGCATCCTTTATGATATATTATAAGCAAATTGGGGATGATGGGTGTGCTGCCACACACGCCATCCCCAAATGCAGGAGGATGCTATGAATCGCTTTTTCAGTTTTGTGTCTGGGGCATTGCTCGGCGCAGTCGTGGGTGCAACGCTGGCATTGCTGTTGACGCCGACCTCTGGCGATGATCTGCTGGCGCGTATCGAAGACCGCACCAGCTATATACGCGAAGAGGTGCGCAAAGCAGCCGCCAGCCGCCGGGCAGAATTGGAAAGCCAGTTGGCTGATCTGCGCAAACCCCGCCAGGCTTGAAATTCACCTATTATGGTCTATTGGGGGTTGTGTTGGGGGGCGGAGCCGCCCCACACAACCCCCCAA
>JAJUJL010000032.1 GCA_029265355.1 Chloroflexota bacterium
ACCGGCGTGGTGCGGCTGAAGCTGTACAAGGGCAACGTCATCCCCGTCGGGCGCAAGTCCAAGCTCAGCCTGTACCGCGAAGACTTCGCCACCTTCGGGCAGGAAGACGTCTACAACCAGACCGACGCCGAGGGCTTCATCCGGCTGTTCGGGTTGCCGCTCAAGGTGCGCGCCTTGAACGGGCTGCCGGTGTCGGGCCTGAATATGTCCAAGCCGGACTACACGCGCTTCAAGCGAGACTGAAATGACCATGTGGGGAGGCCGCTTCAGCGGCAAGCTAGACCCGGCAGCCTGGCGGCTCAACGCCTCGCTGGGTTTCGACCAGCGCCTGGCGCAGCAGGACCTGCGCGGCAGTGTTGCCTGGGCGCGCGGGCTGCTCCAGGTCGGGCTGCTCAGCCAGGAAGAATGCGACCAGATCTGCCAGGGGCTGGAAGCGGTGGCGGCGGAATTCGAACGAAGTGCGTTCGAATTCCAGGAGAGCGACGAGGACATCCACACCGCCGTGGAGCGCCGCCTGGGCGAGCTGATCGGGCCGCTGGCAGGCAAGCTGCACACTGGGCGCTCACGCAACGACCAGGTGGCGACCGACCTGCGCCTGTGGCTGTTGGAAAACCTGCCCCCGGTCGAGATGGCGATCAATGAGCTGCAGGCTGCGTTGCTGGAGCGAGCCGAGAGCGATTTGGAAACGCTCATGCCCGGCTACACCCACCTGCAGCGCGCCCAGCCGCTGCTGCTGGGACACTGGTGGCTGTCGCACTTCTGGCCCCTGCAGCGCGACCGGCAGCGCCTCTCTGAGCTGGCGCAGCGCACGGCGGTGCTGCCGCTGGGCGCGGGGGCGCTGGCGGGCGCACCCTTCCCGGTCGACCGTATGGCGCTGGCAGAGGCGCTGGGCTTCACCGAGCCATCTCCCAACAGCCTGGACGCGGTCTCCGACCGCGATTTCGTAGCCGAGTTCCTGTTCGCCGCTGCGCTGACCGGCGTGCACGCCAGCCGGTTGGCGGAGATGGTAATTCTCTTCTCCAGCGCCGAGTTCGGCTTCTTCGAGCTATCCGACGCCTACGCCACCGGCTCCAGCCTGATGCCGCAGAAGAAGAACCCCGATGTGTTCGAGCTGGCGCGCGGTAAGGCCGGTACGCTGATCGGGCGACTGGCTGGGCTGCTGGCGACGCTCAAAGGCCTGCCTTCGGCGTACGACAAGGACCTGCAAGAAGATAAGCTGCCGCTGTTCGAGGCCTATGATACCCTGGTCGCCCTGCTGCCGGTGCTGGCAGGCGCGGTAAGGACGCTGAGTGTGCACCCGGAGCGCATGCGCGCCGCCATCGATCCCGCCATGCTGGCAACCGACCTGGCGGATTACCTGGTCGCCAAAGGCGTGCCCTTCCGCCAGGCGCACGCGCTGGCAGGGCAGGCGGTGCAGGCAGCGGCTGCCCAGGGCCTGGCGCTGGACGCCCTGCCGCTGGAGGCTTACCAGCAGATCAACCCGGTCTTCGCCGGCGATGTTTACAATGTGTTCGACCCGCGCCACAGCGTCTCTCGGCGCAACGCACTCGGCGGTACCGCCCCGCAGGCGGTGCGCGCGCAGTTGGAGCAGGCGCGGAAATTATTATCGTAGGGGCGGATCGCATAGGGGGCGGATCACGATCCGCCCCCTACCAATACAATCAACTTTTTGGAGGAACCGATGAATACTGCTGTTTGTCCCGAATGTGAAGCTGAAGTCGTCCTGGAAGCCGGCACCGAGGTCGGCGAGATCATCGTGTGCGGCGACTGCGGCGTGGACCTGGAAGTGATTTCCCTCGACCCGCCCGAGGTGGCGCTGGCTCCGATGGAAGAAGAAGACTGGGGCGAGTAGGCGCATGGTACCGCGCATACGCATTGGCGTGCTCTTCTCGCGCGTGCGGGTGGAGGAAAAGTGGATCTTTGCCGCGTTGGAGCAGCGCGGCATCGATTACGACCGCCTGGACGACCGCCTGATCTATTTCGACCTGGATAACCCCGGACCCTGGACGCAGTATGATGCTGTGCTGGAGCGCAGCATCAGCTTCGCCCGCGGGCTGTATGCCCTGCGGGTGCTCAACGCCTGGGGCGTGCCGACCGTCAACACCGCCGCGGTGGCAGAAACCTGCGGCGATAAGCTGGCGACCAGCGCGGCGTTGGCGCGCGCCGGTGTGCCCCAGCCGCGCACCGTGGCAGCCTACACGGTAGAGTCGGCGCTGGATGCCATCGAAAAGATGGGATATCCGGTGGTGATCAAACCGGTGGTCGGCTCGTGGGGCCGCCTGCTGGCGAAGATCAACGACCGCGACGCGGCTGAAGCCATCCTGGAGCATAAAACCACCCTGGGCTCTTACCAGCACTCGATCTTCTACATCCAGGAATACATCGCCAAGCCGGGGCGCGATATCCGCGCCTTTGTGGTCGGCGACCAGACCATCTGCGCCATCTACCGCAAGTCGGAACACTGGATCACCAACACAGCCCGCGGTGGGCAGGGCGAAGTCTGCCCGGTGACCTCCGAACTGGCCGATATCTGCGGCAGGGCCGCCCAGGCGTTGGGCGGCGGCGTGCTGGCGGTGGACGTGATCGAAGACCCCGAGCGCGGCTTGCTGGTGAACGAGGTCAACCACACCATGGAATTCCACACCACCGTCCCCACCACTGGCGTGGATATCCCCGGCATGATCGTGGAGCACCTGTTGGCGGTGGCGCGGCGCGAGATCGAGGTGCTGGCATGATCCGCGCTGGCATCATTGGCGGGTCGGGCTACACCGGCGGCGAGCTGCTGCGCTTGCTGTTGGCGCACCCGCAGGTCGAAGTGGCGCAGGTCACCTCACGCTCCCACCTGGGCGAGTACGTTTACCAGGTGCACCCAAACCTGAGAAAACAGACCCAGCTCAAGTTTATCGACCCGGAGCAGGTCACGCCGGTAGATGTGCTCTTCCTGGCGCTGCCGCACGGGCAGGCGCAGCACAAGATCGATCACTACGCCTCCCTGGCGGAGCGCATTGTCGATCTCTCCGCTGATTTTCGCCTGCGCAGCCCCGAAGCCTACCGGCGCTGGTACGGCAGCGAGCATGCCGCGCCGGCCTGGCTTGGGCGCTTTGTCTACGGGCTGCCCGAGCTGCACCGGGTTGAGCTGCGCAGCGCCCGCTACGTCAGCGGCGTGGGCTGCAATGCCACCGCCAGCAACCTGGCGCTGCTGCCGCTGGTGCAGGCAGGTCTGCTGGACGAGTCGGCGCAGGTGGTGATCGAGATCAAGGTCGGCTCATCGGAAAGCGGCGCAGAGGGCAACCCCGGCAGCCACCATCCCGAGCGCAGCGGTGTGATCCGCACTTTCTCTGCCTTTGGCCACCGCCACACCGCCGAGGTGATCCAGGAGATGGGCTTGCACAACGTGCTGCTGACCATGACCTCGGTCGACCTGGTGCGCGGCGCGCTGGCGACCGTCCACGCCACGCTGAAGCCCGGTGTGGCGCTCAAAGACCTGTGGAAGGCCTACCGGGCAGCCGCCAGCGAGAATCCCTTCCTGAGGGTGGTGCGCGAGCAGCGCGGCATCTACCGCGTGCCAGAGCCCAAGATCCTGGCTGGCTCGAACTACGCTGATCTTGGTTTCGACCTGGATGAAGCCAGCCGGCACGTGGTCTCGATCTGCGCCATCGACAACCTGATGAAGGGCGCCTCCGGCTCGGCAGTGCAGTGCATGAACCTGATGCTCGGCCTCGATGAAACACTCGGGTTGGAATTTCCCGGGCTGCACCCGATTTAGTAGGTCGAGCTGTGAGCTCGCCCATGGATGATGGAGACATTGCGCATGGATCACTCAACGACAATCGTCGTCAAAGTCGGCGGTACGGAAGGGGTAGACTTTTCCGCTATCTGCCAGGACGCCGCCCAGGCGATCGCCGCCGGCAAGCGCCTGGTGCTGGTGCACGGTGGATCCGCCGAAGCCAACGCTCTGGGCGAGGCGCTGGGACACCCGCCGCGCTTCATCACCTCGCCTTCCGGCTACACTTCGCGCTACACCGACCGCAAGACGCTGGAGATCTTCGCCATGGCGGTCAAGGGCAAGGTGAACACCCTGCTGGTTGAGCAGCTCCAGGCGCGTGGTGTCAATGCCTTGGGGTTGAGCGGCGCCGATGGGCGCCTGCTGCAAGCCACGCGCAAAGATGCCATCCAGAGCATCGAAAACGGCAAGCGTAAGATCATCCGCGACGATTACACCGGCAAGATCGAAGCGGTCAACGCTGCCCTGCTGCAGTCGCTCCTGGCGCAGGGTTATACGCCGGTTGTGGCGCCCATGGCGGTCAGCCCTGCCGGGGAGGCGCTGAACGTGGACGCCGACCGGGCGGCTGCGATGGTGGCTACGGCGCTCAAAGCCGAGGCGCTGCTGCTGCTGACCGCTGTGCCAGGCCTGATGCGCAAATTCCCGGACGAGAGCACGCTGATTGCCAGCCTGAGCGCAGCGCAGCTCGGCCAGGCGCTGGAATACGCCGAAGGGCGCATGAAAAAGAAGGTGCTGGGCGCCCAGGAAGCGTTGCAGGGCGGCGTCGGGCGGGTGATCATCGCCGACGGGCGTATCCTGAACCCAATCACCGCCGCGTTAGCTGGGCTTGGTACGATCATTCAACTTTAACCGCGATGACGCAAAGGACACTAAGTGGAAAGATTGAAACACGAAGACCACAAAAGTCGAGCACAAGTTCACAAAGTCCTTGAATCATACACTTCGTGAGCTTTGCGCCTCCTTTGTGTTGATCTTTTCTTTCTAAAAAGAGCAGAACACATGGATATTAAATCACTGGAGTCTCAGCACACCAGCGGTGTGTACGCCAAGCGCGATGTGGTGATCGTGCGCGGCAAAGGAGCGCTACTCTACGACGATCAGGGCCGCGAGTACATCGACTGCGTCGGCGGGCAAGGCGTCGCCAACCTGGGGCACGCCCACCCGGCGGTAGCCGCAGCCATCGCCAGGCAGGCGGAAACGCTGATCACCTGCCCGGAGATGTTCTACAACGACCAGCGGGCAGAGCTGGCGGCGCGCCTGTGTGCGCTGGCGGGCATGCCGCGCCTCTTCCTGTGCAACTCGGGCGCCGAATCGATCGAGGCGGCATTCAAGTTTTCTCGCCTCGCTACGCGGCGCACCAAAATCGTGGCTGCCATGCGCGGTTTTCACGGGCGCACTTTCGGTGCGCTCTCCGCCACGTGGAACAAGAAATACCGCGAGCCGTTCGAGCCGCTGGTGCCGGGGTTTGTGCATGCGCCTTACAACAACCTGGAGCGGCTGGCGCAGGCCATGGACGGCGAGACAGCCGCGGTGGTGTTGGAAGTGGTGCAGGGCGAGGGCGGCGTGTACCCCGGCAGCGCCGATTACCTGCTGGGGGCGCAGCGCCTGTGCCGCCAGGCGGGCGCGCTGCTGATTATCGATGAAGTGCAGACCGGTTTTGGACGTACCGGGCGCACCTTTGCCTTCCAGCATCACGGATTGGAGCCCGACCTGGTGTGCGTTGCCAAGTCTCTCGCCGGCGGCTTGCCGATGGGTGCGGTGTTGATCGGTGAGCGGGTGGGCGAGATCCCCACGGGCAGCCACGGCAGCACCTTTGGCGGCAATCCGCTCGCTTGCGCCGCCGCGCTGGCTGTTTTGCAAACTTTAGACCGCGAACGTCTACCGCAGCGCGCCGCTGAGCTGGGCGCCTATTTGATGGAAAGACTGAAAGGTTTGGACTCGCCGCGGGTGCGTGAGGTGCGCGGCCTGGGGTTGATGGTGGGCGTCGAGATCCGCCAGAAGGTGGCGCCCTACCTGCAGGCGCTGATGGAGCGCGGCGTGCTGGCGCTGGCAGCCGGTCTGACCGTGATCCGCCTGCTGCCGCCGCTGGTGATCGAACAGCAGCAGCTCGACCGGGTGGTGGAGGCGTTGGCGGAGGTGCTGGCGCTCGACCTGAGCGAGGGCGGCGAGGTGGAGTGAACGATCTCAGTGCCTTTGAGACGCTGATTGGCCTGGTGCGGCGCTACAGCCCATCGGGCGATGAAGGCGCAGCCTGCCGCTGGCTGGTGGAGCGCATGCTGCATTTGGGCTACACCTCCGCCTTCATCGATCCGGCGGGCAGCGCGGTGGGCGTCCTGGGGAGTGGGCCGCGCCAGATCGTGCTGCTGGGACACATCGACACCGTGCGCGGCGAGATCCCGGTGCGCGTGGAGGAGGCGGAGCGCGGTTCGCCCCTACTGTACGGGCGCGGCAGCGTGGACGCCAAGGGCCCGCTGGCGTGTTTTGTGGATGCCGCCGCCCGCCTGGGAGAGCGAGCTGGCTGGCAGGTGGTCGTGATCGGCGCCGTCGAGGAGGAGCGCGACTCTCAAGGGGCGCGCTACGCCGCCGGGCAGTACCACCCAGAGTACGCCATCATCGGCGAGCCTAGCCGCTGGAACCGTATCACATTGGGCTACAAGGGCAGCGCCTGGGCTGCCATCCGGGCGCGATTCAGCCTGGCGCACACCGCTGGTCAGTCAGAGAGCGCCTGCGAGGCGGTCGCCGCCGCCTGGGAGCGCATCCGCGCCTGGGCGCAGGCGTTCAACGCCGGGCGGGAGCGGGTTTTCGACCAGGTGCTGCCCACGCTGCGGGGCATGTCTTCGGGCGAGGATGGATTTGAAGAGTGGGCAGAGGTGCGGGTGGGCGTGCGCCTGCCGCCGGGCCTGCCTCCTCAGGAATGGTATCAAAGGCTGCGCGAAATTTGCCAGCCCGAAGAGCACGGGTTATCGATCGAGCGCCTGGGGTATGCCATCCCCGCCTACCAGGCGCAGAAAAATACCCCCCTGGTGCGGGCTTTTCTATCCGCCATTCGCAGCGCCGGGGAGCAGCCAGGCTTTGTGATGAAGACCGGCACCTCCGATTTGAATATCGTCGCACCGGTGTGGAACTGCGCCGCGGCGGTTTACGGGCCGGGCGACTCGGCGTTGGATCACACGCCCAACGAACATATTTCACTGGAAGAATATCAAAAAGCGGTCAGCGTACTGGCGGCGGTGCTGGAGCAACTTACGGCAAGCGCCTGATTGACGCTCACAGCAAGCGGTTTTGCTCACCAACGCTCCCAATACTGCGGTTGGCGTCGCGTGGCAAACAGCTTCGCCAGCAGGAAGCCGGCGGCGAACCCGCCAATGTGCGCCCAGAAAGCTACTCCGCCCACATCCGGACCCCCCAGGCTCAGCACACCCTGGAAGAACTGCAGCACGAACCACAGGCCCAACACCAACACCGCTGGCAACAGCGTGACACGCATGAAAAAGCCCAACGGAATGAGCGTCACTACCCGGCTCTGCGGATACAGCACCAGGTAAGCGCCCAGCACAGCAGCGATGGCACCGCTGGCGCCCACGGTGGGCACCTGCGAGTTCGGACTGGTGAGGATATGTGTCAGGGAGGCGATCACTCCACCCAGCAGGTAGAAGAACAGGTATTTTCCGCTGCCCATAGCATCTTCGACATTGTCGCCAAAGATCCACAGGTAGAGCATGTTGCCGCCGATGTGCGTCAGCCCGCCGTGCATGAACATGCTGGTAAAGATGGTCAAATAGGGCCACAGCCCATAATTGCCGGTGACCAGCGCGGGAACCATGGCAAAGGAGTAGACCAGTTCCGGGTCGCCGGCGCTGAAGAGATACTGGAAGATGAAGACCAGCACATTGAGAGCGATCAACGCGTAGGTGACAAACGGCGTGCGATGGGTGGGCATTTCATCACGTAGCGGGATCATACCTGTTCCTCCTGGGCATTGATGAGATCAATTCTATCACCGATACCAGGCGGTTGGTGATCAAAGCATGCGCATAGCTCGCCGTGGCGGCGCATCCACCCCAAGCATTGGCCGGGTTCTAAGGTAAAATCATGGCATGCCAGATGTCTGCCATGTACTTCGCCTGGGTCTCGTGGAATACCAGCAAGCCTGGGAGCTGCAGAACCGGCTGGCGGAGCAGGTAGCCGCCAGCGTCCGCCCGCAGACGCTGCTGCTATTGGAGCACCCGCACGTCTTCACCTTTGGCAGGCGCGGTCACGCCGAACATTTGCTGTGGTCCCAGGACGAGCTGGCCAGGCGCGGCGTGCAAACGCTGTGGGTGGACCGCGGCGGAGATGTGACCTATCATGGCCCAGGGCAATTGGTTGGTTACCCCTTGCTGAAGCTGGCGGCAGCCCGGGCGGTGGCAGAACCTCAACACCTGCCGCAGGCAGATTACACCGGCTATTTGCGCCGCCTGGAGAGTGCGCTGATCGATGCTGTGGCTGAAATGGGCGTCCGCGCCCAGCGGCGAGAGGCAATGACAGGTGTGTGGGTACAGGTGGGGGGAGAGTTGCGAAAAATTGCGTCTATCGGGATTAAAGTCGATGCGCGCGGCGTGACCCGCCACGGATTTGCTCTGAACGTTGCCCCAGATATGTCCTTCTGGCAGGGGATCGTTGCCTGTGGACTGCCTGGTGAAGGTCAAACCAGCCTGGCAGAGTTGCTGCCCTCCACCAGCATGCAGGCGGCGATCACTGCGGTCAAGGCTGCTTTCGGTAAGACCTTCGGTTTTCGAATGGTGGATGAACAGCCTGGCTCGTTCGAACCCGAAAACATCCTCCAGACTGTTTGACAGGTGGGCGAAAAATCAGTACACTATTGATAATTCATTAACGAGGAGAATTCTATGGCTTCTCAAAGCTTCCAACTGGTCATGCGCACCGGCCCTCATCCTGGCAAAGTCTTTGCCTTGAACAAGAACGAGATGTTCGTCGGGCGCGATATCAACAATGATATCGTAATCAACGATGCCGAGGTTTCTCGCAAGCACGCCCGCCTGCTAGCCCAGGCGGGAGGTTACCTGCTGGAAGACCTGGGCTCAACCAATGGCAGTTTTGTGAATGGACAGCGCCTGATGGGACCGCACGTGTTGCGACCGGGCGAGATGATCATGTTTGGTGAAAACGTCAGCCTGGCCTTCGAGCTGGTGTACGACGCCGATGCGACCGTGATCGGCGCGCCGCCGCCGGCAGCAACCTATGTCCCGCCGCAACCCGTTCCCGCGTACCAGCCGCCGCCTGTGCCAGCGGCGCAGCCTGTGCCACAACCAGCCCCCCAGCCGCGCTCGGTGTATTCCGGGCAGGTGCCGCAGGGCCCGGCCGAGCCGTATTACGAACCGCTGCAGGAGGAGCGCCGCGACAACCGCCGCCTGATCATCGCCGGCTGTGTGGTGTTGGCTGTGCTGGCGTGCTTGCTGATTGCCGGGGCGTTTGCCTTTGATATGTTGAACTTATACTGCGTCCCGCCCTTCAACGCCCTCTTCGGCTGCTGAGGATCGGCGGCAGGCAGTTGAATAAATAGCGGATGCGCCCCGCTCTGTCGAGGGCGTATCCGTTTTTTATTTTTGTTCCGGGCTTTCACCGGTGGGCGGCTCGCCTGGTTGTGGAAGCTGGACATCCGGGGCGATGGCATTGAGGGAGGCATTGACGCCATCCAACAGCGCCTGCGTCTCAGGATAAGCCTCATCCAGCAGCAGGCGGTAGGCATCCACCAGCGCCAGCTCCAGGGCGAGGTTGGCTGCCTGTTCAGGATGGCGCAGGTAATCAGCGGTGATACCTTGTTTGCGTGTTTCCAGCGTGTCCGGCAGCCAGGCTGTCAGGAAGTAAGCGGAAGGGTCAAGCGCCTGCTGGTAGCGGCGCAGCGTATCGAAGTACAGCACCGTCAGGCGCACGTCCTCGCGCTGCTCAGGTGTGAATTCCTGCTGCTCCAGGAAAAGGCGGAAATCCCTTTCCAGTTCCTCCAGAGAGAGAGTGAAGTGAGCCTGTAGGGCACGGTCAATAGACAGCGATTGGCGCCCATCGCCATTCACCGGGTGAATATCGCGGTAGAAAGCCATGAAATCATCCCAGCCCCAGCGCTCCACCATGTAGGCCACCAGCGCGCCGGCCTGCAGGTAGCCAATCTCGTGCTGGGAACGGTAGAAATCGTTTGCCAGGCCCTCTAATGGCAGGTACCACTCCAGCTCCAGAAGAGCAGCGGCGCGTGGCAGCAATGGTTCTGGCTTGAAGTGTCCCCCGCTCAGGTACACCGCCAGCCCTTCGACCAGTAAAGACGGGCGCAGGTCGCCGCCCAGGCGGCTGTCGTACCAGTGCACCATCTCGTGGTGCAACACCATGTCCACATTGTTGCCCGAATAGTTGCGGTCCAGGTAGGAAATCGCCAGCTCATCCGCAGCGAAGCCGCCATGTCCCAACAAACGAGAGATCAGCACCAGGGGTATTCTTTCCTCGGGATCGATCCCAAATTTGGAGGCCGCTGAGCTCGCCTGGGCATCGATGCGCTTCACCAGCTTTTGCAGGTCGCGTTCGGCTGCGCTGCCGGTCAGGTAATAAATATAGCAACACTCGCTCTCCACCTGCGCCCATTCCGCCTGGGCTTCCACTGCTGGCAACGCTGCAGCGGGCTGGAGAGTGAGCGTCTCTGTCCAGGAGAGATTGTCTGGCAGAAGAGTGAAGGTCAATGTGTAGTCGCCGGCTTCCAGCCCGCTGGTATCCCAGGCCCAGCGCAGCGTGGCCTGCAGCCTGCCCTCCAGCCCGCGCCGCTCGAAAGCAAAGTTTCCTGGAATGGCGTCCGGATGCCCGTCGACCCGAACGGTGAGCGTGCGCTCGCGCAAATCCGCCTCCTGAGGAGCGATCACTTCCAGGCTGACCTTATCGCCAACGTACAGCTTGCCATCCGGGTGGGTGCGCAGCGAGAAGCCGCTCGCCCTCAGCGCCGCAGCCTGCTGTTCGCCGTAGGGTTGTTGCGGAGCGAGAGTGATCAGCGGGACGGGTAAGCCGGTGGCGGTGGGTGCAAGGGGTGTGTCGGGTGTGCGGGTCGCCGTTGGCGTTGGGGTGGGGCGGGCGATCGGGCTGGTTGTCGAGGGCGGAGGCAAGGGGGGGCCGCCAGGAGCGCCAGCCTGGAAGGCGACCGTCGCGGCCCGGCAAGCGACCTGCGCTGCGCCGAGCATCAGTAGCAGGAAGGCCAGCCATTGGATGCGTCTGTGTATCATTCGGGCAATTATAAATGAACTGGATTAAGCCTCGATAAATGCAGCGTTGCCTCGCAACCGGCCAGTCGCTGCGAGCGGAGCGAAGCAGTCTCCCGGCTTGCAGGGAGATGGCTTCAGTCGCAGCCATCGCAATGACAGGCTGCTCCTGGACGGGAAAGCGCCCAGCGTCGTGGGGTTACCCGTAATGAACTGGGCTCACCGCCGCCCTGCATTGAAAAACGCTTCATTTCACACCCATGTAACGCAAAAATAACATTCCTCTCACATGCTTTCTCTAGAATTATTTTCAGAGGAGCTGCGCATGGGGAATGCATCGACGCCAGGACAGCCGCGATTCGCAGTGGGTTTCTTATCATTGCCAGCCTGAGGCTGGGAAAGGAAAAAATCATGTTTGGGGCAAAAATTCGCATCACGATGGCAGTTATCCTCGTGACGATGCTGTTTGCTGGCCCGCTTGGGATGCAAGCAGTCATGGCAGAAGATGAGGGGCTGTGGGTGCCGCCGCCATTCCCGGGCATCGTGAGCGGCGTGGGCACCTTTTTCCAGATCACTGACAGCGCATATCTCAATGTGAGCTTGCAGACCACGGAGCCGGTCTCAGCCATGCTCTCCTCGGCGCCCAGCGTGGTCGAGATTGTTTTGGAAGCGGCTGAAGGCGCCGCCTCCACCGAGGTGAGCCTGAGCGGCCTGGCGCCCAACACCACCTACTACAAGTACGACAACGACCTGGAAAACCTGGTGGTTTTCACCACTGATGACAGCGGCGCCTATGCCTGGAGCCAGGATCTGCTCGAGCCGCATGTCATCTTCCTGCAGCTCGTGCCCAGCACGAAGTATATCCGCGATACCACGACCGGCGGAGATTGCACGCTCATCGGTACGTGGGCTTCTGCAACAAAAACCTGCACCCTGACTATGGATGTGTACGATACGATCCAGATCGCCAACAGCAACATTACACTGGATGGCGCTGGACACGTTGTATCGGGATATGACCTTCCTGGAAACCTGAGAGCAAACGGGGTCTTCATCCCGAAACCAAGCGGCCCAACCGTCCTGAGCGGCATCACGATCAAGAACTTGACCATCCAGGGCTTCCAAAACGGCATTGGGTTGGCGAGGACGACCGGCAACTTTATCCTCAACAACACCATTCAGGGTGTGAACCGGGGCGTTTCCCTCGATCCGCAAGCGACGGGTAACACCATCGCCGGCAATACCATCCTTGGTTTCAACAATGCCGGCATCTACCTGTTCAACGCTGGTGGAAACTTCATCCGCGGCAATGCCATTGATGGCGACCACCCGGTTGGCATTTGGATCCAGAAGGGCGCCAATAACCAGGTCACCGGCAACCGCATCATCGGCTCCGATGTCGGTATCCAGCTCGATTCGGATGTCAACAAAGTCATCCGCAACACGGTGAACGACGCCATCGCCCCCCTGGATGGCTACGGCTTCAGCAACTCCACCTACAACAACAACTTCCTGGGATATACGTCTCCTTTCAAGACCTCAAACAAGAATAACCAGACGACCAACACCGGCGCGCCGCTGCTTGGCAACTTCTGGCATGGATATGACACAGACCTGGAAGGCTGCTACGACGCCAACCTGGACACGGTCTGCGATGCAGCGTACGCGTTGACCAATCAGAACAGCGAACTGGCTGGCGTGGATAATTTCCCCTGGAAGAAGCCCAACGGCTGGCACCCCATCGAGATCAGCGCGCCGGTTGCGCCGCAGTTGATCGGCACACCCATCAGTGTCAGCGCAGTCTTCAGCGATCTGGATGTGCTTACCCTGGGCAAGCACACCGCTGAGTGGGGCTGGGGCGACGGCACCACCTCGCCCGGGACGGTATCCGAGTCATTGGTCGACGGCAAGGTGGTGGGTACGGTGACTGCGCCGGTTCACGACTACCCCCTGAATGCCGGCATCTATGAGCTCAAGCTGAAGATCTCCGAATCCTACTACATGTCCTACGTGGAGAAGGTCTTCCAGTACATCGTTATCTACGACCCGGATGCCGGTTTTGTCACCGGCGGCGGCTACTTCGACTCACCGGCTGGCGCGTATGCCGCCGATCCAGAGTTGACCGGCCTGGCAACCTTTGGCTTCATCTCCAAGTATCACAAGGGCGCCACAGTGCCGGAAGGGCAGACGGTGTTCGAGTTCCACGCCGGCGACCTGTATTTCAAGTCCTTCACCTATGACTTTTTAGTGATGAAGGATGGCAAGGCCACTTTCAAGGGCACCGGCACGATCAACGATATCCCCGGCTACAGCTTCTATATCACCGCCATCGATGGCGAGGTGCACCCGGTATACGAATTCGACACTTTCCGCATCCGCATCTGGGAAACCGATACCGGCTACTGGATCTACGATAACCAGATGGGCGCGCCGATCGACGCCGACTCCACCACCCGCCTGATCGATGGCAGCATCATCATCCAGATTGCCAGCACGGTCAAAGGCAAGTGAGCGTTCGCCGATATCGAGAATTTTTGCCCGAGATACGAAAAGCCTGGGACGGGGATGCCCGTCCCAGGCGATTGTGAACTCGACCGGTTGGCTCAGCGCTGCAGCATGGGCAGGAAGATGGCGTTGCCTGTCACCTGCAGCGTGACCGGCAGCTCAACCGGGCTGCTGCCGGGCTGGTCGGATTTGAGGGTGATCACGCCGCTGTACAGCCCAACCATCAAACCACTCGGATCGAAGGTCAGGTTGAGGTCGGAGGGGGTGAGCCCGGCGTTTATGTCCAGCGAGAGCCAGGGCAGATCCTCGCTGGCCGTCCAGTTGATCTCGGTCTCATTCGAACTGCGCAGCGTCAGCAGCTCAGAGACAGGCGCTCCACCAAAGTCGGCAATCACAAACAGGTTGCCGGGCGCAGCTTGCAAGATCCCCGGTTCAGGGGCGCTTTCCACCGCGATGGTGATGGTGCGCTGCACTTGAGCGCTCTGCAGGTCGCTGTCGGTAGCAGTCAGGGTCAGCACGTGCACACCGGTAGTCAGCTCGGAGGTGTTCAGGGTGGCGCCCGCGCCCAGCACGCCGTCCAGGCTGGATTCCCAGACGAAGGCTGAATCATCCAGCATACCGTCTTCCAGGTCGTAAGCCGACCCCTGCAGCGTCACCTGCTGGGTGGGGAAGAAGATCTGATCGGCTTCCGGCAGCACGATCTGCACGTCGGGGGCGTGTGTGGGAAGGCTGATTGCGCCGCTGGTGTCCTGCCCGCTCAGAAAGCCATCCGAGACCAGCACCCGCAGCATGGCGGAACCGCCAGGCAGGTCGTTTGTGTCCAGTTCGAGCTGCTGGTCTGCCAGCCCGGTCGCCAGGGTTTGCCAGGTGAGGCCGCCGTCATTGCTGTACAGCAGGCTGTAACTCAGCGCGTCGCCGTCCAGGTCGGAGCCTTCCCAGGTGACCAGGAAAGGTCCTTCTGGCAGCACGGCGCCATCCACCGGCGAAGTGAGGTTGACGCTGGGGGCGTTGGCGCTGGCGTCACGCGAGGTGATCAGCGCTCCCTGGCGGCGGATCTCCACCCGCACTGCGCCGGCAGCCCAGGGGATGATCTCGGCAATCACCGCCGGCATGCCGGGGCTTTCCTCTGCATCGGTCAACAGGTCTGGCTGGAAGGGATAAACCGCCAGGTCGGTACTGCTGCCGTCTACCAGGGCAAGCTCCCACTCGCCCGGCTCGGGCAGCTCCACCGCCGCGCTCTGGGCGATCTTGTAGACGCTCTCCAGGTTGGCGGTATTGGCCTCCAGGTCTGCCAGCCCCATCACTGCCAGGAACTCATCCGCCGAAACCTTCTCCAGGGCGGAGACGCTGCTCATACCGCTGCCGACCAGGTAGCTGCGAATGCCCTCGTAGGTGAAGTCGGATACCCACTGGTTGTCGCAGTAGGTCATCACGTCTTTCCACGAAGGGCCGTAGATCGCCCGGGTGGTGATGTCGAAGCCGTAGATAGCGGTGTTGCCGCTCAGGCTGGGGCTGATGCGCCCGCCGGTGTAGGGGTAGGCCGCGCCGTCGCCCGCGCCGCAGAACTCAGCATGATAGCGCCCACGGGTGTGGCCGATCTCGTGCCCGCCGTACCAGTCGTTGTACGAGCCATCAAAATCCCAGCCCCAGGTGTCGGTGCCGGTCGGCCCAGCGGCGATGGTGCTGGGGATATCAGCGGCTTTGCCGCGCATGAAACCGCCGCCGTCATCCACCACGCCGTAGTACACCACGCGCCCATCCTCGCCGTTGAACAGGATGCGGAACAGTTTGATCAGCGCCAGCCAGCCATGCAGCGTGTCCACGTTGGGCAGGCCGTTGGTGGGGTACACAAAAGTCTGGCGCGAGACCTGCAAACTGTTGATCGGGTAAGCCCGGCGCAACCAGGATTCGAGCGAATCCAGGTGGAAGTTGGCTGCCAGGTAGGTGTTGCCGCCGGAAGTGTACTGCACGTTGACCAGGCGCAAACGCAGCGGCGGCGTGTCTTTGAAGTTGACCGTGATCGATTGAATGTTATCGCTGGTGTCTGGGTCGAATTTGGCGCCGTTGGGGTCCAGGCGAGCGGTCAAGGTCAGGTTGCCGGCGGTGGTCCAGCTCGAAGGCAGCTCGAACCAGAAGCTGTCGTTGATCTGGCCGCGATCTGGGATGGTGCGCACGGTGATGTCGCTGCCCGGGTTGCCCGGGTTGAGGATGGGCGCCAGTTGGATAAAGCCGCGCCGCCCCGAGAGCGTGGCAAAGACATCTGGCACATTGGCTGGGCTGCTGGCGTGCACACGCACGTAGGTGCGCTTGCCGGCGACCAGGTCCACGCTGTTATTCAGATCTTGGATGGCCTGGGTGACCTCGATGGCGTCCACGTGCATGTCTGGCCCGGGTGGGGGACCAGAGCCAGCCCAAAGCAGGTGCACCGGCAGGAAAGCCTCGAAAAGCAGCGCAGACTGGTCGGGTGTCCACATCTGGACGCGCACCTTGTCCACGATCACCGGTCCGCTGGTCAGGCGGAACGATCCAGTGGCGCTGCCCGAGCCAGCCGGATGGACGATCGAGCCGTGGGCGGCGTAATTTGGAGACAGGTTGGCGCCGCTGAATGGGCGCGCCCAGATGCGCACGCCATCTTTGTTGATCGTCGTGTAGTCGAAGGTCAGGTTGACGTTGTCGGAGTACTTGAAGATATTGGGGGTATCCGGCGCCAGCTCGATTTTGGTGATGATGTTTGGCGAGTTGCTGAAGCGGAAGTACACCGGTAAAAAGGCCTCGAAGAGCAGCGTGGACTGGGCGTCATCCCACATCTGGATGCGTAGTTGATCCACCACGGGCTGTCCATTGGTGATGGTGAAAAAGCCCGAACTGCTGCCGCCGCCGGTGGGGTGCAGGGGTGAGCCGTGCGCAGCATAGCTTGGAGTGAGGGCGCCATTGGTGAAAGGGCGACCCCAGATGCGCACACCGCCTGACTGACGAGTGATGTAATCGAAGGTGAAGCTCACGCTCTGGTTCAAGCCCAATACGTCAGGGGTGTCTGGCGTCAGGGCAATGTTGGTGACGGCGTGGATCGCATCGGTGAAGCGCAGGTAAACCGGCAGGAAGGCTTCGAAGAGCAGCGTCGAACCGGTGCTATCATAGATTTGAAAACGGATCTGGTCCACCACCACGTCTCCGGTGGTGATGGTAAAGAAGCCATTGCCCACACCGCTGCCCATGGGATAAAGCGGGGATGGGTGGGCGGCGTAATTGGGGGTGAGCGCTCCGTTGCTGAAAGGGCGCGCCCAGATGCGCACACCGCCAGGCTGGTTGGAGATGTAGTTGAAAGTGAAGGTCACATTCTGGTTGGTGCGCAGGATATTGGGCGAGTCGGGCGCCAGGTCGATATCGGTCACCAGGTGGTCGCCGGGCGCGGCTGGAACCAGGGGGGCATCCGGTCGGGGCTCCGCCATCGGCGGTTCGCTCGCTGCTGGCATTCCTGGCGAGGCTGAACCTGGCGGGGCGGGTTCTTGCCCAAGGGGCGAAACCTGGGATGCCGTCGCTGATGCGCGGCTGCTGTAAGGGGCGATCAGCATTGCCAACAATATCAGGATATAAAAGACCTTTTTGGTTATATTGCTGTAGGGACTTAACATGGTTTGCTCCTTTAATCGCTGTTTTAGGGGGTCCTAGAGGCTCTTACTCAAGGCATTCGGATCAGGCCGGGCGCCAGGGAGGCATCTGCCAGGGGCGCTGCCTCCAGCAAGATGCGTTGGTATACCTGCGCCTGGCTGGCAGACTGGTAATAACGGGCGGCAGCTCCGCTGACCAGGGGCGTGGCAAACGACGTGCCCACCCAGTAGGCATAGCCGTAGGGGCCGGCAGCGCCGGGCGCCACGGCGGTGGTCAGGCTGATCAGCCCGAATGGGCAGTTTGCCGGGTCGGAGCTGGCGCTGGTGCAGGCAGCCGCCAGCGGCTTGCAGCGCGGTGTGGTTAGCGCGTCGCCATCCTCGCTTGGGTCCAATTCAGCCTGCGCCCCGGGGGCGACCACATCGCCCAGGTTGGAGTAGCAGGCGGGCTGCCCCTGCGGCCCGCTGGCAGCTACGCTCAGCACGAAGGGATAGGCGCCGGGCAGCTCGCTCTCCAACTGCTTGTCGCCGTGCACAGAGTCATTGCCAGCGGCTGCCACGATCACCGCCCCAGATTGGTAGGCCAGCAGTGCTGCCGTATGCAGCGACTCGATGGCTACCTCGGCGCTGCTCATGCGGTAGGCAGCAAGGATTTCCTCCCCGTGGACTGCGATTTCTGCCAGCAATCGGTCGCGCTCAGCGCCATCCGGCAGGCGGCGCGGTTTCTGTATGCCCAGGCTGAGATTGATCACCGTGCGCGGCCGGCTGGCGAGGGCGGTTTGATCGGCTACAAAGCGCAGCATGCCACCCACCAGGTGATAAAGGTCACCGCAGCCGCTGTCATCCAGCACGCGGTACAGGTGGATCTGGCTGTTTGGAGCAGCGGCGTGGATCAGCCCCGCCACATACAGCCCGTGGTCTTTGACATCCACAGGCGTCGCCCCGGAGGAGAGCGCCAGGGGCGCCAGGGCGAAGGGGTGGTGGACGTTCAATGTCAATGCCGGGTCAATGGCAGAGATATTTTCCACTGCGTCGCCGGTCGCGCTGGCCATTTTGAACGGTGAGGTGTCGAAGATAGCCACTTGCACGCCTTCCCCGCTCAGCCTGGAACTTCCCGGCGGCAGCAGGCCGATCTCGCGAAACGCCCACTGCTTCCAGAATGCTCCCGGGTCAGCCGGCGTCGCCTGCCCACCATCCGGGCTGCCTTCCACGCCAAACGGGCTGCCCTCCACACCGAAGGGGCTGCCTTCCACGCCAAAGGGATGGCTGCACGGGCTGCCTGCCAGATGACCGGTCAGGTAGTTGGGATCAGCATAGGCTGCCAGTTCTGGTTGCTGTTGTTGCACAGACTGCACCGCAGCAATGGCCTGCTCCACGCTGCTGCCTGCGCCGACCTGGTACAGGTTGATCGCCAGCGCGCCGTCTTTGGGGGCCGCCACCCGTCCCTGCTGCAGGTTGTAGAATGGATAACTGGTTTCGCTGGCCTCTCGCCGCGATTCTAGTGGAAACTTCCCCGGTTGCCCGGCGGCAGGCAGGCGCTCCAGACCGCTCACCTGGCAACCTTCGTACAGCTCAAGGCTCACGCCCTGTTCCGCCAGGCCTGAGACCAACACCTGCACATCCTGGGGGCTGCCGCTCAAGATCAACTGGTTGCGCACGAAGTACGGATTGGCAGGCAGAACAGCGCCCACCTGGTAGGCTGGGCCGGGCTGGCATTTCAGGGCCACGCCTCGCGGCCGGGGAATGCAATAAGTTATGATCAAGACGATGAGCAGGATGAGGGCGGCCAAAATGATAGAAAGGCGAGCTCTGCGTTTCATCGAATCCATCTCCTTAAGGTTCCAATGTCCCGGACCGCCGTCAGGTGTTCGATCGTAAACGGAACTGTTATCTGCGCGCAGCCGCACGCTGGAGAAATGCCAGGAAGTGGAGTGTTATTCATCACTGGCATTAACGCATGGGCTGGATTTTTTCCGGCATCCGGGTTAATACATTCCGGGATCGCCCACCAGGAAGAAGGGCGCCCAGTAATAGGGGTGGGTATATGCGGCGGGCAGGCGTTCCGCTTCTTGCGAAGCCCTGGTCAGAAATGCGCACTGCGCCTGGCGCAGCGCTTCCCCCTTGGACGCACCAGACTGCAACTCTCGGTAGAACTTCTCCATCAACATTGCCGTCGAGCGATCATCGACAGCCCACTGGCTGAGCAACAGCGATTGGGCGCCGGCGTACAGGAAGGCGCGCAGCAAACCCAACAGCTCGTCGCCTCCGCCGATCACGCTGCGCCCGGTCTGGCAGGCGCTCAAAGTGACCAACGAAGCATTCAAGCGCATGTTGAAAATATCCAGCGTGGTCAGCGTGCCGCCCGCTGGCTGTGCGCCATCTGAGAAAGCCAACCCCGAGAAGAGCGGGTTGTCGCTGCGGAAATCGCCGTGGCAGGCCAGGTGAATCAGGCGACAGTTGGGCGCGAGCTGTTGAATCTTCTCACGGGTAGCCTGCGCGCCGACTGCCAGCTCGGCGTTCCACAGGCTGGCGATCGTCTTTGCCTCCTGCAGCGTGTGCTGCAGGCGCCCCTGGTAAGTATCACCAACCACCAGCGCCCCCTGGTTAGCAGGCTGCACCTCACGGCAGTAGCGCAGCAGGCTGGCAGCCGGCAGGTAACTGACGGCGTGCGTCTCGACCAGGTAGCGCTCGCCATCGTGCAGAGCATGGAAAGGCAGATAGTGCAGGTTGCCATGCGGCACGAAGATCAGTTCAGAATATGCCTGCAAGTGCTCGCGCACATCTTCCAGCAGCAAGCCGTACAACTGGCGCAAGAGGCCGCGCGCATTGCGCTCCAGGTCGAGGGGGGGAAGCCCCATGCCGCTGGCGGCGGCTTTCAAGTTAAGGCCTAGAAGCTGCTGCAAGCGCATGACCCTGGGCATCTCCGCGGAAAGGCGCGCTACGCGCACCGCCTGGCGGTCCACCAGGAAGAGCAGCAACTCGCCGCGCGAGCAATAGTATTCCAACAATAGCGTATCTTGCCCCAGATGTGGCTGCACCGCCTCGGTGCGCACCTGCCAGATGGCGGCCTGGCGGGCATAGCCAGCGTTGCGGATGAGCAGCTTGTGCCAGATCTCAGTGATGCGCTTTTCGATCTCCAGCACGTCGCCCTGCACATGGCGAAAGGCGTCCTCGTAATGGGGGTCGCCGCGCACGCGCATTTCCTCGTTGGCCTCGCTTTCCCAACGCCGGTACAGGCGATCGCGTTCAGCCCGCAGATAGCTGAGCTGCTCTGCCAGGGCGCGGTCATCGGGATCAAGCGCCGCCAGGCGCAGGTCCAGCCGGTGGGCCAGCAGGTCAAACAGGGCGCGCGACTTGGCGCGCTCGGCGAAGCGCAGCGCTTCATTCGGTTTACCCTGCTGGACGTGTAGAGCGACCATGTCTTCGTACACTTCTTGCTTGTCATCCAAAAAATCGGCGCGAAATTCGATCATCAAGCGACCGCGCAGGTTTTCCAGGTACTCGATCGCCTGCCCATACTCTGCCAGGGCCTGCTCGATCTCGCCGCGTGCTTCAGCCAGCCTGCCGCCCAGAGCATGGGCGGCATAAGCCAGCGAGGGAACGTGCTGTTCTGAGCGAGCATCGCCGCTCACCTCGAGCGCCTGCTGGACGTAGCGGCTGGCCTGCTCTTCCATGTCCAAAGCCAGCAGGGCGCGCGCCGCTGCCAGGCAGGCCTGGGCGCGCTTCACCGGCTGGGCAGAGAGGGGCGCCAGGCAGTCTTCCGCCCTGCGCAGGCTGGCGCGGTATCGCCCCTGGCGCAGCAGCACGCCGGCGGCTTCCAGGTTGGCGTAGGCGGCCCAGGTGGGGTTGCCCTGGGCGAGAAAAGCTTTGGCGGCTCCCTCTAAGGAAGCCAGCGCCTCGTCGTAACGCTTGAGCCCGGCATAGGCGATCGCTTCGTTCATGATGGCCAGCCCCACCTCGAAGCGCGTGCCCAACTGATCGAACACCTGGTACACCTGGCGCGATTTTTCTAGCACTTCTGGAAAACGGCGCAGTTGCAGCAAGCAGTCGCTGATGAAAAGCTCGGTCAGTATAGCGTCGCGATGGCGCCCATCCGCCAGGAAAGCCGAACGCACCTGGTCCAGGCGTTCGAGAGCCTCGTTGTAACGGCCCAGGACAAAATAAGTGAGCGCCAGGTTTTGCAGGGCGCGCGCTGCTTCCACCGGCTGCCCAAGCTCTTCCAACCGGCGTTGAGCGTTGAGGCTGGCCTGGATCGAATCGTCGAAGCGCCCCAGGTTGCGCAGGACAATGGCGCGATTGAACTCCGCTCGCAGCCAGCCCGGGCTGTCTTGCATGCCGGCGCGTTCATAGAGCCGCTGGGCGTTCTCGAAGGCCTGCAGCGCAGCGCCGTCGTCTCCCAGGCGATAATGCACGATCGCTAAGTTTCCGACAACTTTGGCTTGCGAAAACCAATCCTCATGCTGTTCCAGTACACTGCTGGCAGCTTGCCCGGTTTCCAACGCTTCCTGGTAACGCCCCAGAAAGACCAGGGCGCCGATCTTGCCGATTTGCGAGACAGCTTGCTCTACGGGTGAACCCTCAGCCAGGTAGATTTCCGCTGCCTGGTCGTAGAGCTGCAAGGCGGCTTCGTATTCTCCCAGCCCGATCGATCGGGCATTGGCTTCTGCCAGGTATGCCAGGGCGCGGGGGCGCAGGCTGCCGCTCAGCTCTGATAGCCGCACGAGTAACTGGCTGGTTTGCAGCGAGTATTGGATATTGGAGCGCAGGTATTGGTCAGCCTGCGCCTTCAATCGCCGGGCGGTTTCCTCCACCTCCAACTGGGCGATGTTCAGCTCCAGAAAGGCGCGTTGATCCTGTGGAGTATCCAAAGAAAACAACCGCTCCAGCCTGGATTGCCTGTCCGAAGATGTCATGTGTGGTAATTCCGCGCTCACAACAGGGGTTTAGGAGCGCCCTGCTGCCAGTTCTCCTGGCCTGATCGAGCGCTGCGCTCACGCGATGATCAATTGCTCGATATCGATTTCTATCTCGATGTTGCTCAAGCGCAGCGAATACTCACCGGGGGCTACCCTGTGGATAGCGAAATTGCCCAGCTCATCGACCTGCGACTGGGCTGCCAGCGAGCTTGCCTGGTACAACCGGGCGATGAGCGGCGCGCTGGTGGGCTCGGCGCCGGTGAGCAAGCCCATGATCGATCTGCGGTCGGGCCGGTCGGCGTCCTGCTGGATATCGATCACCAGATGATACCCCTCGGCGTTGAAGCTCAACATGCTGCCCACTTCGCCGCGCACGCCTGCCAGCGCCGGCGACCACCCCGTCCCAGGAAAGCTCGAGGGCAGCAGGCGGGCTACCAGGCGCTTCAGCAGAGTCTCGCTCTCCTGCCCTTTTTGGGGGTTGGGCGCGAGATCTGCGCTCACAGAGTCCATAAAACTGCGCAGCGCTTCTAGCTCATTGGTGCAATGTGGGCATTCCGCCAGGTGGGCGCGCAGCTCTCGCCGGCGGTCGGTGGAGAGCAGACCCAGGTGATATTCACCCAGTTCTGTGCTGTCGGGGCAGAATGCCCGGTAAAGTGTGGCGCGCAGTTTGCGTTCGATGTTGTCCATTGTATTGTTCCCCATTATAGTCTCTCCAGGTAGGCTGCCAGCTCCTGGTCGCGCTGCAGGCGGGCGAGAAGGTTCTCTTTTACCCGGTAGACTTCCTGGATATCTTGAAATAAGCCTGGATATTCAGCGTAAAGCTGGCGCGCTTTCAAGGCATTGACGAACATGCCCACCAGGATGCAGCGCTCCTTGTAATCTTTGCAGCGCTCTTCGAGCAGCGACCACAACTGCTCGGCCTGAGTCTTGCGCAGCACACTGTCTTCCATGGAGCGCTGCTCGCTGCTATGGGAAGCGCTCCGTTCCAGCGCCTCATCCTCCACCAGGCTGGCTCGCGTGCGGCTGCGAGCTGCGTCCACCAATACCGCGTTGACGCACATTTGCAGGTAGCGCAGAATTGATTTGAGATCGGGAAAGTTGGCAAATTTATTCGAAGAAACACCGACCCACAGGCGCTCGAAGGCGCGATTGGCCAGGTATCCGGGTTCTTCACTGAGCACCGTGGACAGCCCGTGGCGGTGGATCCAGCTCAGCACCAGGGCCTGGTATTGGGTGTAAATGCACTCCCAGGCGGACTGGTCGTGAGCGACAATTGCCCGGCGAAATACTTCATAGCAATAGCGCGCATCGGAATCCTGGTGGCGGAAAAAGCGCTCCGTTTCAGCCGCGCATAAACTGCGCAGTTCTTCCAACTCGAGCATCCGGGGATCGCCGTCTAAAGGCATAACTGCCGTTCCAGGGTGAACAGGGATTTCCTCCAGTAGATTGGGATGCGTGGATGCAAACTGTGCACACATATTATTATAAAGGATGTCAGAAAAGTCGATTAACGGGTATTGGGGGCGCGGCGACCCCTGACCACCGCGCCCCCCAGGTGAACGATTCGCTATTCCAAAGGTTCTTCCAGGCAGAAGCCGACAGAGGCCGAGCGGTGGTGCCCGGAGTGACCGCTGTTGACTACGGCCCGGTCATAGGCATGCACCTCGATGATGTAACCGCAGGGTTGCATACCAGTCGTGTTCAGCGTCCAGACGTTGCCCGGGGAGAGGGCGGTCTGGATAACGCCGCTGGATGGCACCGGAGAGACCGGCCCGGGTGGATTCAGCGTGGGCTTGACCACCAGGCTGTACGACTTGAAGTACAGGTCGCGCGCCACGAAGCGACCGCTCAACGTTACACCAGGCAGGAACTTGCCGCAGTTTCCCAGGCCGGTGTCGATGTTGATCTCGGCATCCGGCAGGGTGTTGTCGAGTTGCAGGCGATGGTAGGCGCCGATGGCGACCAGGGTGTTGGTGTTGTCGTAGACCAGCATGCGGATACGCCACAGGCTGTTGCCGCTGGTATCCCACTGCCCCAGCACATTGAACATGTTCTGGCTCACGGGCAGGAAGTCGAACTTGCCGGTGCCATCGTGAGTGTGCAGGCTGGAGACTCCGCCAGAATTGACCACGGTGAAGTTGTTCATCAGGGTGGTCCAACCGACAGCGCCCACTTCCTGCACCTCCAGGCGGTAGCTGTAGCCGGGGTAGCTCTCTCCGATCACGTTGACCCGCCCGCCGAACGGGCACGGGCGCCCCAGGCTGTCGACAGGCACGCTGATATCGGCGAAGGTCGCGGCGGGGGTGGTCAGGCCGCTGAGATCATCGATGTCGCCGGTGGGCACATTGCCCAGGATGGAGATCTTGGGGATCACCACGCCGAAGGGGATTTCCGGGCCAGGGGTGATGTGCACCAGCGTCTGCTCGCGGTTGCCCCAGGTGGGGACGTAATTCGGGTTGAAGCATGGCGGCGGCACACCCCACGAGAGGATTGCCCGGATGGGAACTACCACTGGCCCTTGCTGGCAGGGCTTGCGGTAGTGCTTGAGATCGACTGGCAGCGCCACCGCGTACATCAAGCCCTGGGGCGGGATGTTGGCGATATCGTGCACGGTGACCGAGGCAGTGCCCAGGCAGGTTTCGAAGGTGCCATTGTTGTTGAAGTCGCCCCAGAAAGTGACGTATTCTTTGCTGCCAGCGGTGCATGGTCCGCCGCTGTAGCCAGATGGGCGCTTGATGTGGATGATGCCCACCAGCGTGTCCAGGTTGGTGTTCAACCCCACGCATTTGAGCTCCTCGTAGCGGGTGTTGCCGTCGGTTGGGAACAGGTTTGCGGTCAGCTCGTCGAGGTTCAGATCGATGCCCGGCAAAAGCGCCTGTAAACCACCCTCCACCAGGGAGGCGCCCGCCGCGCTGCTCACCAACTGGTTTAACTCAGCAAAGGCGTAGCGATGGGGTTCGATGCCTTTATCCTTGTACAGCGCCTGCAGTTCCATGGCGTTCAGCGAGGCGGGCTCGGTCGCCTCGATGGGTTGATCCAGGTCGACGACACTCTTCAAGAGAGGCGGCAGCTTGACCTGCACGGCCTCGAACAGGTCGGCGATGGGGAAGCGGCGGCGCGGCTTGAGTTGGATGTAGGCGTCCTGCACCTCGCCCCACACCGGGATGAAATTCGGGTTGCCAGGCGGGGGTGCGAAGTTCCAGGAGAGGATGGCGCGCATGCGCACCACGTTGTTCTGGAAGCAGAAGCGCGTGCGCGGATCGATGGTCAGCGTGGCGTCATACTCTAACCGCCGCGCTCCGACCGTGCCCTGGGGGATATCGTAGGCTTTGAAGGCCGTCAGGCCCTGATCGATCCAGGTAGCGCCATTGTCGTGCGACAGGAAAAAGCGCACGTACTCGCGACTGCCCGGCGAGCAGATATTGCCGCCGTACCCACTGGGCTGCTTAACGAAAACAACCGCTTCCAGGCGGCTGAGCTGGGGGTTATAGCCCACGCAGCCGATTTCTTCATAAAACGTGTTGGATTGGATTTCCAGGACTGCCTTGAAAGGGCTCTCGGTCAGGTTGCCAAAGTAGTTCGGGTTGGCTGCTACCAAGGCCTGGAACTGGGCGCGCTCCCTGGCGAACTTCGCCCGCTGCGCCTTAGGAGCTTTCTCTGTCGCCGCCGGCCCAGCCTGCTCATCATTTTGAACTGCTTCTTCCTTAGCCATGTTGTTACCTCCTTGTAACAAAAAACGTATACGAACGGGTTGATCACCCCTATAAACGACGACAGGCTTGTTTTTCCGGCAAAGGAGCGACTCTAAATCATCACCGCTGGTAAAATGGAAAGCGATGGCCAATCGGACCGATTTCGAAGTCCGCTTATCTGGGCTTGTCTATGGCGGCAGCGCTCTTGGCAGACTGGAGGATGGGCGGGCAGTCTTTGTACCCCTGGCGCTGCCTGGAGAGCTGGTGCGGGCGCGTGCCGTGGAGGAGAAGGCTGGATTTGTGCGCGCCGAACTGCAGGCTGTGCTGGAGCCTTCACCGCTGCGCATCCAACCGCGCTGCCGGCATTTTGGCGTGTGCGGCGGTTGCCATTACCAGCATCTCGCATACAACGACCAACTCGAATTCAAACGCAATATTCTGGCCGAACAGCTCTCTCGCATCGGGGGAATCGAAAATCCGCCGGTAGCCCCGCTTGTTCCAGGAGAAGCCTGGCGCTATCGCAATCACATTCAATTCCATTTGTGTGAAGATGGTCGGCTGGGTTTCATGCCGCGCCAGGGAGATGAGCCATTTGCGGTGGAAGAATGCTTTTTGCCAGAAGAGGCGCTGATGCAAGCCTGGGCTAACCTGGATTTCGAAGCCATGCCGGAGGTCGAGCGCATTGGCTTGCGCGCCGGTCTGGATGAAGATATTCAGGTCATCCTGGAAGGCAGCGAGGAGGCTGTGCCAGAGGTGCTGGTCGAGGATTTGCCCTATTCGGTCGTTCACCTGGGCGCAGCCGACCTGGTTACCCTGGCAGGCAGCGAATTTCTCTTCATGCAGGTTTTGGAGCGAGAGTTTCGGGTTTCTGCCGGTTCTTTCTTTCAGGTGAACACGGCAGTGGCCGGGAAGATGGTGCAGCACATCCTGGGGTTGCTTCCCGCTACTGGCACAGACCTGCTGCTGGAGTTGTACAGTGGGGTTGGCCTGTTCTCGGCCTTTCTGGCGCCGCGAGTGAAACACCTGGTGGCGGTCGAAAACTCGCCGTCAGCCTGCGCTGACTTTGCCTTCAACCTGGATGAGTTCGATCATGTGGAGCTGTATGAAGCTCCAGCCGAAATAGTTCTGGGGGCGTTGAGCTTGCAGCCCGACCTGATTCTGGTCGATCCACCGCGCGCCGGATTGGAACGGAATGTGCTGAATCGTATCGTCGCGATGGCGCCGCGGCGACTGATTTACGTGTCTTGCGACCCCGCCACCTTGGGCAGGGACGCTCGTCGTTTGCAGCGAGGGGGTTACCAACTCAAGCAAACCACGCCTTTCGACATGTTTCCGCAGACCTACCACATCGAGTCTGTCAGCCTGTGGGAAATGGCATAGCCGGCTACGAGTAATTCCATTGTGGTTTCGATTTGCTTGAAGGCGAGAATCTCCAAAGATTTCTGACCTTCGGACAGCATTCATTTCACGGGTCATTGCGAGATGTTTCCATGACGCTGGAAGCGTCATCCGGACTGGAAATGACAAATATGTCATGAGTGGCCCTGCAGGGGTGTGGCAATCGCCCAGATGATCGCTGATCGCTTCGCTGTCGCTGCTGATGACAGCCTTATCCCGAACGCAAGTTGATTATTTAACTTGACATCGAACATTTGTTCTAATATAATAGATTAGCCAATGGAGGTGAACGTGAACCTGAGTCCCGAAGAACGTATGGAAATAATGCTTAACGTGATGGAGCGCGTCTACGGCCAGGTCATGGACGCGCAGGAGCTGACCGCTTTGCTGCCCATCGTTGATCCTGGTCCTGTGCCGTCAGCGGATCATCCCATTTTGCCTTCGCCTGCCAAATCTCTGTCAGCACCAGCGATTATCGATTCCCGGCTGCGCAGCCTGTCTCCGACGGTGCATGAATTGGTTGCTCGCATCAGTCCGCTGCCCGAGCTCAGCGCCATCATGGGACTCTGTCCGGATGGCCTACCGCTGCTCTTCGATCTGGCAGATCCGTATCCGGGTTCGATGCTGGTCCTGAGCAGCCAGCCAGAGGATATCCCCACCCTGTTCCGACCCTTGCTGCTCTCTATCGCCAGCCTGAATTCGACGCAGCAGGTTCGTTACAGCGTGATCAGCGAAAATCCCCACCAGTACCTGATCGCTGCTGGCGCGCAACACTGCCTGGGAATTTATTCGGGTTGGGAACGGGAGGCCCTGGAGCATATCTTCGCCTGCAGCGAAGTTGTCGAACAGCGCCGCAGTGGGCGTGAGATGGGCGCTGTCCATGTTTTAGTGATCGATGACCTGCACGCGCTGCTGCGCATCCGCAACCAGGATCTCAATATCACACTGAAGTGGCTGGTGCGCAACGGCGCTCGGCAGGGAGTCTGGGTTTTGGCTGGTCTAGGTAGCCAGACCGAACATCACCTGCCAGGCAACCTGCTGGCTGAATTCAAGACCTTGATTTACGGCAGGCTCAATGCGGCGCAGCGCTTCCGGAAGGTCAATCCACCGCCCAGGCAAGCGTTCGAAATCAGCGCTGGAGATTTTGTCACCCGCCTGGGCAGTCAATGGGTACAGTTCTCCGCGTTGGAAGTCAGTTAACAGGTTTTGGGAGGAAACTACCATGAACATCGGCATGTTATGGTTCGATAACGACCCAAAAGTCGCCATCGATGTCAAAATTGCCCGCGCCATCCAATACTACCAAAACAAATATGGCGCCTTGCCGAACCTGTGTTTTGTGCATCCCAGTATGCTGGAGAATGGTTCCTCAGCGCCCAATGGCGAGACGCGCCGGGCGGGCATCGAGGTGCGTTCATCCCGCTCGGTGTTGCCGCATCACTTCTGGTTGGGCGTCACTGCGAATGGACAGGCGGGGAGGTAAACGCAACCGTGAACGTCTCCAGGGCAACATCCGTATCCACTTCCCCCGCTTTGATCGCGGTATCCATTGCCAGGAGCCGCCGGTAAACAGCCTCCAGGGAGGTGAGGCTGAAGCGCCGCGCCTGCTCCAAAACCTTGCGCGCCAGCCACTCGCTGTGGGTGTCGATGCCCTTTTTGACCTCTTCCATCGAGGCATTGGTATCGAGCAGGTTGCGCCCCAAGAGCAGCAGGCGAAACTGGCGGATCACCATGGCGAAGATAAAGCTGGCTTCTTGTTCATCCAGCAATCGGCGCAGCAGCTTCATGGCTTGCGCCGCATTGCGCTGGCTGAGGGCGTCGACATAATTAAAAATATTCGTCTCGCTGCTGTCGGTGGAGACAAGCTCCACATCGTCCTGTTCGATCGTCCGGCGGTAGTTCACATAAGCCAATAATTTGTCGAGCTCGTGCATGGCAATGCGCGTATCGGCGCCTGCCTTGTACGCCAGGGCTGCTGCTGCGGCTGGAGAGATAGCGCCTCGCAGTTGGCGGGCGCGCTGGCTGATCCAGCGCGCCATGCCGCTGGCGCCAACCACGCAGGCTACTACTTGCACCCCTTCCCGCCCTGCCGCCCATTTGAGCAGCCAGTGCGGTTTATCTGGCTTGGGGCCAACCAGGATTTGATTTTCGACCAGGATCAGCACCGCGCTGGGTGGCAAGTTCTCCAACAGGCTGGTAAACGCCTTGCGCGCCTGTTGCACGCTGACCTGCTTATCGGCTGCACCACTGGGGCGCTCGCCAGTTTCCTGATCATCTATGATTGCTTCTTCGCCATCCCCGAATTTTGACGCAGATCCGCCACGAGGGGAAGCCAGCCGCGCCAGGGGCGCTATGGCAACCACTACCCGCTTACCGCCCATGAAAGGCAAAGAGAGAACCGCGTTCTGCAGATTCTCCAATGTCAGGGAAGCGCCCTCCAGGCGCACCAGGTCGAAAGCCTCCGCCCCGGTAGGGCAGAATTTCTTGATCACCTCATCTACCTTGGCGCGAATGCTGACCTCGTCATCGCCGTACAGGATGAACAAGGTGGGTTGAGTTGGCGCCATGTTTATCCCTCTGTCAGTACACGGTGCGCCCGAACTTTGCCACGCCGGGTGGGAATGATCTCCACCACCCGCAGGTCGCCCGGCTGGCCTGAGGTGGTCAGGTGCTGTTGAGCCAGCAATCCCAAAGGCTGGGCTGCCAGCAAAGCCAGGGTTGCCAGGCTCACCACCAGCGGAAAACGCTCCAGGCGATCGCGCCGGCTGCTGCCGACGCCGATCATGGCAAGCATGGCGGCAGAGGCAGCCATCAGCCCGGAGGTGACGAAATTTGTCCCGCAGTTGGGGTGAATCGCCAGGTTTTCTTCGCCGGCGAGCAGGCGCTGGCGGGCTTTTTCCACCGCCTGGCGCAACTCTTCGGTGGAGACTTCGCCCAACAGCCAGAATCCGCCAGCATCCGAGTGCCCTGCCAGGCTGCGCCCAGGCAGTTCCTGGCTCAGGACATGCAGCGTGGCATGCTCCAACCCGTGATTGCGGCGGATGCGCGAAATCACCGGGTGGTTCAGTATGCCCTGCAAAGCAGCTTCTCTCAAGTCACGCATTCGATTCTCTCCACGATCAGGCTAGAGACTATTCTACCACCGCGAGAAAAACAGGGTGTGCGAAGCGCGCTCCGCACACCCTGCAAGGTCATCCAGCAACCTGAAAGCTCAATCTGCCGCGGCTGAGGCAGACTTTGTCTCACCCACTGGGCGGGAGGCGGTTGCCTGGACGAATCCGGCGTACATCAGCACGACGCCAACGAACTCGCTCAGGTAGAGCACGTCCACCAGGCCTGCCTGTACAAAGGTGCCGGCGCTGGCTGGCATCAGCGCCCCCGCTGCAATCAAGATATTGCCCAACATGCGGTTGACCAGGACTTGCTTGCGCCAAAACAGGTATGCAGAATAGATCGCTCCACCCACCAGGGTGAGGGTGCCGTAGATGTTTAGCAAAATGGTCAGCAGAATCATTGGCCCGCTGCGCACCATGATCTCTTTATATTGCTGGGAGGCAGGCTGGCTGGGATTGTAACCGGAGGCCGCGGCTGTCACCGGCGCTGCAAATACCAGCAGCGCAGAGATCAGCGACACGATCACCAGCGCCACGGATAGCGCCTGCGCCACGCCGCGTCGGCGCACCAGCAGGTAGATGGTGCCTTGTCCCAACCAGGCTGCGGTGAGCATGGCTCCCGTGAGATACCAGATCTTCAGGGCAAGGGTGCTGTAGGTAAACCCGAGGATGACCTCCGTCAATGTGCCCAATCCGTAGAACATCAACCCAATGCCCCAGTGCAGCAGGTGGCTACCGCGCTTGAAGCTGTAGCGGCGAAATACGGCATAGGCAAAGATGAATGAGATAATGGTGGATAAGATCGATAGATAGTGCATGAGCTCCTCCTTCAGGTAAAAGGTTTCAGTGTGCAGGCGATTAAATGATGCCCAGGCCGGCTAAAAGGACCAGCACCGTGACGGCAACCAATCCCATTAAGAGCAGGGCCAATAGGACAGGCACCAATCGCTGTGTAAAAATATTGGGTGTGAAGCGTTTAGTGGCAGGTTTGCGAGGCGGGTTCATCGGTTATTGCGCTCATAGATTTCGTATGTTTCCATCAAGGTGATCATGATCTCATCGGTAAACGAGTTCACCTTGCGGAACATGTCACTCCAGGCGCGCGGCGACCGCACCGCGGCCTCTTCGTACACATTCAGCATGGACTCCATCAGCACATTTCGAAAGAAGAGGAAAGCATGGGCGGCATCCGAGACATTCAAGCCGCAACGCCGGCCGCGCGAGGCGTATTCATAACCCAGTGAACGCGCTTCTGCTTTTGCCTGGTCGCCGTGAGAAGTCAGGTAGCCGATCAAGCCATGCAGCAGCGCCCTGCCGCTCTGGCGGTACTGTTCCCGCGCCTCCTCATCCAGCTTCAGATACCAGGCTTCCTGGTTGATGCGGCCTTCGCTGATCTGAAAACGAGTGTTGCGCAGCGCATTTTGCACCACCAAATCAGCTTCATGCTGCTTGTCGCTGCGCTGCGCCTGCGACCACAGCTCGATTTCGCTGCGCAGGTAGCGCCGGTGCCCGCCTTTTGTGCGGTGGACGGGAAGTAAACCCTGATCTGACCAGGATCTCACCGTGCTGGGATGAACGCCCAGCAGCCCAGCGACATCACTCAAAGACAGCCAATCTCCATTGGATGGCATGTATCTCTCCGAAAAAGAAGATTTCAGCGGGCGATCACGCCTCGCTGGCAATCGCAATCCGTTCAACCAACGAGGGTTGATCCTGCTGCTGCCTGAAGGCGGCGACATTCACCTGGCGCAGCATCAGCAGAGAAACCAACATCAGCGTTCCCAGGATTGAAAAGACGACCACGTATCCCAACACCGCGCTCCCGGAAATGCCTGCCACCAGGTCACGCACTGCGCCTGCCAGGAGGCTGCCCATCAGTCGCGAGATGGCGTTGGACATGCCCCAGGCGCCAATGAAGAGACCAACTTTCTCGGCCGTGGTCATATCCAGCATCAAAGACAGGTTTGCCACGGTGGATAACCCGGTGCCCAACCCCAAAAGAACCACCCCGCTGTAAAAAACGCCCAGATTGAGCATGACGCCGCTCAAGGAGATCAGGCTGAAGCCGGCTAATGCCAGCCAGCCTCCCAGGCCGGCGACGCGGCGCTTGCCGATCCGGTTTTCCAGGAGACCAGCAATTAAAAGCGTCAACAACACGCAGACCCCCCAAATGGACGTGATGCGGGTGGTTTCCCGCACGGTCATGCCGAAAGTCTCCCCGGCGAACGGCTCCAGTAAGATATCCTGTCCCAGGAGCGCTGCCAGCAAGATGCTGAGATAGACAAAGAAAAAGGTGGCGTGGCGGTTTTCAAGAATTGCGCCAAACAGCACTTTCCAGGACTGTCCTTCGGCGGTTGGAGCAGGCAGGGTTGCTCTCCTGGCAGTACGGGTTTCCAATCGCACCAGGCCGATCAGGCCGAGCAGCAACGCAAAGAGACCGATCGACGAAAAAGCGCGCACCAGGGCCTCTGGGGTGTATGGATCCACCATACGGCTCAAAGTGATAGCCGTGGCGATGATGCTGGTGATCATCATAAACCACATGATGGCAATTGTGCGCCCGCGACCTTCTTCGCCGGAGATCTCGGAAGCCAGCGACAGATACGCCACGGTTGCAAAGTTGAAGCCCATGCCCCAGGCGCCAAAGGTGAGGATGCCCAGCGCGACGCCAGCCCACCAATTACTGGCAAGCAAAAACGCCACCGATGGCGAAAGGATCACGCCCACCACGGTGAGCAGCAAACCGATGACAATGTAAGGCGTGCGTCGTAGGCCGAAGATTGGGTGGCGGTCTGAGAAAGAGCCGATGGCGACTTGTATGGGAGAGAACAGATAGGGCAACGAGGCAAGCGCTGCCACGAGTGTGGCTGAGATGGCCAGCTCTTTGATCATCACCCGGTTCAGGGTGCTGTTGATCGGCACCAGCGTCATGGCAACCGCCACGTGAATGAGTCCTAGTTGGATACGTTTTCGAAGCATAAAATCACCTGAACTGTATTGGAGTCGCCAATGGGAATAATACCAACCTAATTTATCAGACTTCGGCCCGGCTCACAATGTAAGTTTACGTAGATTTTAATTAAGATTTGCTGGGATTCTTGGTTTCGAAATTGTGTTTATTCAGAAGGCAACAACGCTTGCTCGAGGGCCTGCTTCAAAGAGCGCACTTCGATCACCTGCAAACTAGCAGGCCAGGCTTCACCTTTGCGCATGCGGCGCGGCACAATGGCGCTCTTGAAGCCCAGGCTGGCGGCCTCGCGCAGCCGGGCATGCATGTGCCCCACCAGGCGCAGCTCGCCGGAAAGCCCGACTTCTCCAATCAGTACCGTATCTGCTCGCACGGGGGTGTTGTGGGCAGAAGAAGCGATGGCAGCCGCCACTGCCAGGTCCGCAGCCGGCTCATCCACGGTGAGGCCGCCGACCACGTTGACGAAAATATCTTGCTCGCCCAGGCGCAGCCCAACCCTGCGGGTGAGCACGGCGGTCAGGAGCAGTAAACGATTGAAGTCCACTCCATTGGGGGTGCGCCGCGGGTTGCCGAAGGACGTGGCGCTGGTCAGGCCTTGTATTTCCACCAGAAGCGGCCGCGTGCCCTCCATGGTCACGGCGATGGCGGAACCGGGTGTGTTCACCATGCGCTCTGCCAGGAAAGCTTCCGAGGGGTTGGGCACTTCCGCCATACCGCGTTCGTTCATCTCAAACACGCCCACTTCCGAGGTGGCACCAAAGCGATTTTTCACCGAACGCAGCAGGCGATACGATTGGAAGCGATCTCCCTCCAGGTACAGTACTGTGTCCACGATGTGCTCGAGCACGCGCGGCCCAGCAATCGTCCCCTCTTTGGTGACATGCCCAATCAAAAATACCGCGATCCCGGAGGCCTTCGCCAGCTCGCGCAGGCGAGAAGCGCATTCGCGCACCTGGGAAACCGATCCGGCGGACGATTCGAGCCCGGGCAGGCTGGTGGTTTGAATGGAGTCGATCACCAACAGGCGCGGTTTGACTTGCGTGACATGCTCCAGGATCACTTCCAGGTTGGTCTCAGTGACCAGAAACAGGTCTTCGGGTACCTGGATAGCGTGCCCGGTTTCATGGTTTGCCGGGCGCAGTAAGCGCAGGGCGCGCATCTTGATCTGGCGTTCAGACTCCTCACCCGAGACGTACAAAACGGTTCCCTGGTGCGCCATTTCCAGGGCCACCTGCAGCAGCAGCGTGGATTTTCCGATGCCAGGATCACCGCCAATCAAGACAATCGATCCCGGCACCACGCCGCCGCCCAGCACGCGCGCGAATTCGTGTATGCTGACGGGCAAGCGCTCTTCGGCATCGCCAGCGATCTCGCCCAGGCGCTGCGGAGCGGAGCGCCCGGTCATGAGCCCGCTCGTTTTGCCGGGCTGCGAAGCTGTGCTGACGATCTCCTCGACAAAGCTATTCCATGCGCCGCACTGTGGGCAGCGGCCCATGTCGCGCACCGAGATGCGCCCGCATTGTTGGCAGACATACTGGCTTTTCGTTTTTGGCATAAGATTATTATATCCTGCTGAGCAACAAAGGCCGGCGGGAAATTTTCCCGCCGGCCTCAGGGCTTTATAGATAGCGCGTGTCAGATCTGCTGCGTCAGGCTGCCGCCAACGCTTCGGGAGAGTCGGACGCTTCAGACTGCTTGGGATGCAGCAGAATCTCGCCGTTTTCCACGTCGATCACGATGGTATCGCCGTCGCTGAATTCTCCGGACAACAGCGCGTCCGACAACGGATCTTCAACCTTTTGCTGGATGGCCCGGCGCAGTGGGCGCGCCCCCATTTCGGGATCATAGCCTTCTTCCGCCAACAGATCCAGGGCAGCCTGCGTGGGCATCAGGGTCACATTGTGTTCTTCCAGCCGCCGACCCACCTTGTTTAACTCCAGCTCGACGATTTTCTGGATATCGGCTTTGGAGAGGGCGCGGAACACCATCACACCGTCCAGGCGGTTGATAAACTCTGGGCGGAAGACACGCTTGAGCGCTTCCATCAGTTTCTTGCGCATGTCGTCGTATGCTAGGCGCTCTTCCAACTGCTCATCTCGCTTGAGGGTAAAGCCAAGCCCGGTCTGGCGCTTGATCATATCCGCCCCCACGTTGGAGGTCATGATAATGATCGCATTGCGAAAGTCGACCTTGCGCCCGCGCGCATCGGACAGGTGCCCTTCTTCCATGATTTGAAGCAGCATATTGTGCGCTTCAGGGTGCGCTTTCTCGATCTCGTCGAACACGACGATCGAATAGGGACGGCGGCGCAGCGCTTCGGTGAGCTGTCCTGCTTCTTCATAGCCCACGTATCCGGGCGGGGCCCCGACCAAGCGACTGACCGTGTGGCGCTCCATGAACTCCGACATATCCAGTTGGATCAGGGCTTCTTCGCTGCCAAACAAGAAGCGGGCCATGGCCTTGGTCAGCTCGGTCTTGCCCACGCCGGTCGGGCCCAGGAAGATGAATGAACCGATGGGCCTGCGAGGGTCCTTCAAGCCCGAACGCGCCCGACGTACCGCTTTGGAGATGGCAGAGATGGCCTCATCCTGGCCGATGATCTCGCGCTTCAGCTCTTCCTCCATGTGCAGCAGGCGCTGCGATTCTTCCTCAGCAAGTTGCATCACCGGCACGCCAGTCCACATCGCCACCACTTCGGCGATATCCTGCGCCGAGACGACCGGGCTGGTGGAACGGTCCCAACTGGTGCGCAGCCGCTCCAGTTGGCGTTCGATTTCTTCCTGGCGTTCCTGGTATTCCAAGGCGTCGTCTTCGCGATTGTCTTCCAAAGCCAGGGCATGATTCTGGCGCAGCTCGCGCAGTTGACTCATCAGCTCTTTGGCCGACTTGGCAGCCGGGCTTTTGTACATGCGCACCCGTGACGAGGATTCGTCGATCAAGTCGATGGCCTTGTCTGGCAGGAAACGCTCGGTGACGTAGCGGGCTGAGAGGCGAACCGCTGCCTCCAGGGCTTCATCGGCGATGCTTAAGCGGTGATGTTCCTCGTAAGCGCTGCGGATGCCGCGCAGGATTTCGATGGCTTCATCGATGGTGGGTTCGTCTACCATGATGGGTTGGAAACGCCGCTCCAGGGCAGCATCGCTTTCGATGTGCTTGCGGTATTCATCCAGCGTGGTGGCGCCGATCACTTGCAGCTCGCCGCGGGAGAGGGCGGGCTTGAGGATGTTGGCTGCATCCACAGAAGAACCGGCCGCGCCAGCGCCGACCAACATGTGCACCTCATCGATGAACAAGATGGCGCCAGAGGCTTTCAGTTCGTCGATGACGCGTTTCAGGCGCTCTTCGAATTGGCCGCGATACATCGTGCCAGCCACCAGTGAGCCAACATCAAGTTGCAGCACGCGCTTGTTCAGCAGCGGCACCGGCACATCGCCTTCGACGATGCGCTGCGCCAGGCCTTCCACGATGGCGGTCTTGCCCACGCCAGGTTCGCCGATCAGCGCCGGATTGTTCTTGGTGCGCCGGGCCAGGATTTGAATCACTCGTTCGATTTCCATCTGTCGCCCGATGACTGGGTCAAGCTTGCCTTCCTCTGCCAGGGTGGTCAGGTCGGTGGCAAGCTGGTCCACCATGGGCGTTTTGGGTTTCTGTTGTTCCTGGCGGGCAGGCTTCTGCTCGGGCGTGGGCGTGCTGGTGCGGCGGGAAGCGCTGCTTTCCTGGAGAACACGCCGGGTCTGGCGGCGGATTTGCTCGGGTGTGACGCCCAGCTTGCGCAGCACATCCAGGGCGACCCCCTCGCCGTAGCGTACCAGCCCCAGGAGCAGGTGTTCCGTGCCGATATAATGGTGTCCCATGCGCCGGGCTTCTTCGACGGCGTATTCCAGGACTTGCTGGGTGCCGGGCGACAGATCCAGCTTACCGCCGCGGAACTGCCCGGTGCCGGTCAACCGTTCGATGATTTCTTGCACTCGCTCGGCTTCCAGTCCCAGCTCGCGCAGCACACGTCCGGCGACGCCGCCTTCTTCTCGGATCAACCCGAGCAGCAGGTGTTCGGTGCCAATGTAATTGTGGCGCATGCGCTCAGCTTCCTGGTGAGCCAGGCTAAGCACCCTGCGAGCTCGTTGTGTAAAACGCTCCATGCCAGCCAAAGTAGTACCTCCTAAAGTGCCGAGCAAACGCTGCTCAACATACTCACATGGTCAAGAACTGCATCAGGCAGGCGGCTGCCAATAAAGCATCCAACCAGCGCCGCGCCTGCCATCCCTGATTCTGAGACTTTTAGTCCGAATCGATTCTACCAAAGAATACCACGCCTTAACGTTTTAAAGGTAAAGAAAGAGCAAAGGTTAATAAATCTTTTACCTGCCGCGAGGAGGGCTCAAATTTAGGCAGTCGTTCGGACGATTACGATTGTCATTGCCAGCGACAGCGAAGCGACCTCCGCCATCATTATTTAGGGGATACCCACGTCTCAATAGAGTTCCCAATGACCGGTGAAAGGGATGTTGTCCGAAGGTCAGCGAGGGTGCTTGACTCTCATGCGAGGTTATGCTAAGATATAAAAACGATTGCGCAATCGATTGCGCAATCGTTTTACCAAGCCTGCGCTCGTTTGCTTCTGGGATAATATGGCCACCATCCGTGAAGTTGCTGAGCTTGCCGGGGTTTCTCCCACCACTGTTTCACATGTCATCAACAATACGCGTTTTGTTTCCCCGGCGCTGCAGGCGCGTGTCCAGGCGGCCATGGAGCAACTGGATTATCGCCCCAATGTCCTGGCTCGGTCTTTGCGGCGCGGTGAAACCCGCACGCTGGGACTAATTCTGCCCGACAGCGCCAACCCATTTTTCGCCGAAATGGCGCGCGCGGTGGAAGGCGCAGCTTTTCACCAACATTACAGCGTGATGATCTGCAATACCGAAGATGACCCAGATAAAGAAGCCCACTATGTAGAAGTGCTGACGAACAAGCAGGTCGATGGGCTGGTTTTCATCGCCGCCGGTGACCAGTCGGCTGCATTGGCCTCTCGCAGCAACCACATTCCACCTTTGGTGCTTGTGGATCGTGACCTGGGAAATTCGCAACTGCCCACGGTTTTGGCAGATAACTGCCAGGGCGGCTACCTGGCTGCGCGCCACCTGATCGAAACCGGTTATCGCCGCCTGGCGTGCATCGCTGGCCCATCGCATGTCACTCCTTCTGCCCAGCGTATCACCGGATTTTTAGAAGCTTTGCATGAAGCGGGCTTATCTTGCCCACCCGAGCGCCTGCTGCGGGGCAATTTCCATCCCTCCAGCGGCTATGAGGCGGCAAAACTGCTCCTGGAAGCGAGCGAGCCGCCGGATGGCATTTTTGCCTGCAACGATCTGATGGCGATCGGTGTGCTGCGCGCTGCCTTGGAGAGCGGTCGCTCTATTCCAGATGATTTCGGGATCGTTGGTTTTGACAACATTGAACTGGCGTCTTATACCTCTCCCGCGCTGACCACCATCGCCCAGCCCATGCAGCAAATGGCGCAAGAGGCCGTCAATTTGCTGATCGAGCGAATTAATGACAGCCAGCCTCCCGCGCAGCGCCTGGTGCTGCCCACCGAGCTGGTTGTTCGTCAATCTACCAGGAGAAACGTATGAAACCAGTGGTCGTTCTTGGCAGCTTGAATATGGATCTGGTCGTTCGCTCTCCTCGCCTGCCTGCCCCTGGGGAAACTCTCCTGGGAGGGCCATTTCAAACATTTCCCGGTGGAAAAGGTGCCAACCAGGCAGTCGCTATAGCTCGTCTTGGTTACCTGTCTGCCATGATTGGGCGGATTGGACAGGATGCTTTTGGATCTGAATTGCTGGAATCTTTAACTCGCGACGGAGTAGATGTGGCTGCTGTCAAGCAAGACCGGCGGGCTGCAACTGGTGTAGCGCTCATCACGGTTGGAAGCGATGGGCAGAATACGATCGTGGTTGCTTCCGGAGCGAATCACCGGGTATCTCCCGCCGATGTGGAGGATCATGCCAGCTTGATCGCTGGCGCGGCTTTGCTGGTGCTGCAGTTGGAATGTCCCCTGGATGCTGTGCAGGCGGCAGCCCACCTGGCCCGCCAAAACGGCGTACCCGTGTTGCTCAACCCGGCTCCGGCATGCCCGCTTTCGGATGAGCTGTTGTCGAGCGTGGATGTGCTTGTGCCAAATCAGACCGAAGCCGCCTTGTTGACCGGGGGGTTGGAGCCTGAGACAGCCGCCCGCCAGCTAAAGCAGCGCGGCGCATCTGCTGTGATCGTCACATTGGGAGCGGAAGGCGTCTATTTGCTGGATAACTCAGGGAGCACCCATCTCCCTGCCCACAAAGTCAAGGCGATTGACACGGTTGCTGCTGGCGATGCCTTCGTTGGCGCGCTGGCTGTAGCTCTGGCGGAAGGAAAATCACTGCGCGAAGCCGCCCACTGGGGCAACGCCGCGGGCGCCATTGCTGTAACCCGCCAGGGCGCGCAGCCCTCTCTACCCACCCGCAAAGAAGTGCTTGCTCTGCTGGAGGAAACCAGATGAAAAAAGGCGCACTGCTGCACACCGAACTTTCGGCTGCGATTGCCGGTTCAGGTCATCATGATCGCTTTGTGATTGGGGATGCGGGCTTGCCTGCTCCGAGTGGCGTTCGGTACATTGACCTTGCCCTGACACGCGGTATCGCCAGTTTTATCGATACCCTGCAGGTTGTGTTGAGCGAGCTGCAAGTCGAGCGCATCATCGTCGCAGAAGAAACCCAGCGTGTTAGCCCGCATGTTTGGGAAGCTATCCAGCGCTTGCTCCCAAACGCGCCGGTAGAATGGGTCTCACACGAAGAGTTCAAGCGCCAGACCGCCCAAGCCCGTGCTTTCATTCGCACAGGTGAATTCACGCCTTACGCCAATATTATCCTGGTCGCCGGCGTGGTTTTTTAATCTGCATCTATCATGACCACACCGAGCATTTCCCGCCTGTCCGATCGCCCGCGCCTGGATGCGCGCAGCGTTGCCCAGCGCTTTGGGCTTCTATTTGTCTTCCTGCTGCTTTGCCTGGTGCTGACCTCGCTCTCGGATCGTTTCTTACAGGTCTCTAATCTGGTCAATATCTTGCGCCAGGCATCCATCAACGGAATCGTTTCCATCGGTATGACCCTGGTGATTTTGATCGGCGGCATTGACCTATCAGTCGGATCTATCCTGGCTCTGTCCGCTGTAATTGGGGCAGACTTAATCAAAAGCGGGCTGCCAACGATGCTGGCATTGCCTGCGGCGCTGTTGGTTGGAGCATCCTTGGGGGCAGTCAATGGCTTCATCATCACGCGCGGCCGCATTCCTCCTTTCATCGCTACCCTGGGCATGCTGACAGTTGCCCGCGGATTGACGCTGATGTACACCCAGGGCCAGCCGGTAACTGGTCTGCCTGATGACTTTCGTTACATCGGCGCTGGCGTGCTGGCAGGAATACCCATGCCGATCATTGTCTTTGGCGCGGCGCTCATCATCGTATACATCGTGCTGACGCGCATGCGCCTGGGGGAATATATTTACCTGCTGGGCGATAACCCAGTCTCAGCGCGATTGGCAGGCATCCCGACCGAACGAATCACCATCCTGGTTTATGCCCTGTCTGGTTTCTTTTCCGCTCTGGCTGGTTTGGTTTTGATTGCTCGTTTGGACTCGGCCCAACCGGTCATCGGCATGGGTTATGAGTTCAACGCGATCGCTGCCGTGGTGGTCGGCGGCACCAGTTTCAGCGGGGGCGAGGGCAGCCTGGTCGGTACTTTGCTCGGTGCACTGCTCATCGAGACCTTGAACAATGGCCTGAACCTCTTGAATGTATCACCGCTGTGGGAGCAGGTCGTGAAAGGTGTGGTGATTGCCGTTGCCTTGCTTTTCTACAAAGCGATAAACCGCAATTCCCGATGAAATTTGTATCCGTAAGGAGGTCAACCGTAGATCAAACAGAGCCTGTAGACAAGTTGAACCTGCGCATGAACAACGCAATAGACAAGTGAAAAGGAGAGAGTAAGAAATGAAACGCACGATGTTTTTGATGAACATGCTGCTGCTAGCAGCCCTGCTTCTTTCAGCTTGCCAGCCACAGGCTGCACAAACCCCCGAAGCCCCGCAGGCCACCGAGCCACCGGCTGCAGAGAAAGTGACCCTGGGGCTGGTGCTGAGCACGCTGAACAACCCGTTCTTTGTCACCTTGCGGGACGGCGCGCAGAAAGCAGCCGATGCGGCTGGGGCTGAGCTGATCATTGTCGATGCCCAGGACGACGCC
>JAJUJL010000011.1 GCA_029265355.1 Chloroflexota bacterium
CCCCCCCCCCCGCCCGCGTTTACCAACCGCTCACGTGATTTTTTTTTTTTTTCCGTGGTTCGGGTTGTGGGGGGGTGGGGGGTTTTTTGGGGGCGCCCCCCCCCCCAAAAACAACCCCCAACCAGCCGCTTTCCAGGTCTTTGTAAACTCACGCGTTTAGACATAAGCACCACCGGAAGGAGAGCTTGAAAAGGTTATGCCCGAGACAGATGCAAATCCCGCAATGCCTCCCAAACCACCCGATAGCCCGGCTTCCGAGAGCGAACCGGTGTGGACCTATCGCGGTTACCGGCTGCGTGCCAGTGAATTCACCACCGCCATGGTGCATTTCTTCCGCGCCGAAGTGCAGCGTGCCAATGTCTGGCGACAGCGATTGGACACCACCACTAACTGGGCAGTCGTCACCACAGGCGCGGCGATCACGATCGCTTTTAATCAGTCGGCGCACCATTCCGTCATTCTGCTGAATACCCTGCTGATCACCATGTTCCTGGGCATCGAAGCCCGCCGTTACCGCTATTATGAATTGTGGAGCTACCGCATCCGCCTGATGGAAACCGATTTCTTTGCTTCCATGCTGGTGCCGCCTTTCCATCCGGCTGCTGATTGGGCCGAGAGCCTGGCGGAGAATCTGCTGCACCCCAGCTTCCCCATCTCTATCTGGGAGGCCTTCGGACGCCGACTGCGGCGAAATTATTATTTGATTTACATCATCTTAGCTGCCGCCTGGCTGGTGCGCATCGGGCTGCTGCCAGACCAGGCTGTCAGTTGGGGCGACTTTTTTCAGCGCGCTGCCATCGGCAGCTTGAGCGGCGAAGTGCTCATTATCAGCGGCATTGCGTTTTACGCATTTTTATTCCTGACTGCCATCTTCACCGTCGGATTACACCAGGCCAGCGGAGAAGTGCTGCCCCGCTTTGGCGAATTGGATCATCACCCGGCAATCACACACGTGAACGGCGAAGAGGGACAGAGTCCTCGTCCCTGGTTTCGGCTGGGTAGGCGCCGCCAGCAACTCCTTGCCCTGATCATCACAGATCGCGCCCAGGAAGTGAGCCATTCGATCTTAAAAGAATTGAACCGCGGCGTCACCGCCATGCAGGGCACCGGCATGTATACCGGCAAAACGCACAGCGTGCTGATGATTGCCCTGACGGTTACCGAGGTTCCACACCTGAAAGCTGTGGTGCGCCAGACCGACGCCCAGGCATTTGTGATCGTCTCTCCCGCCAGGGAGATCCTGGGGCGTGGCTTCATGCCGCTCCAGGAACAGCGGTAAGGCTGTTGTTTAAAGGCAACAGATTTTTCATGTTAAGGTCGGAAATTTCGAGTAAACTATTGTGTGATACCATTCACATAGTGAATGAATAAACTGCCTCGTGCGATTGTGTTGGTTTGAATATTGTCCGGCACCTACATCCTCACCACTGTCCAGCCTTGAAACGCAGCGATCGCCATTTACCTGCAACTTGCCGCACTGGCTCAGGGGGGAGCATTTGAGAAAAGATCTCTTACCTGGATGGTCACTAAAACGCCTGAAATGGTCTACACTCATTCTTTCTATTGCCGCGTTTACGCTCGGCATTGTCTTATTGGTGAACTTTCGGGAACACCCTCTGGCCTATCCCTTGTTCTGGCTGGCCGGTGTCATGTCGGCCAGCCTGATCATTGAATTCACCTACCGCCAGGCAATCCGCCTGCAGGGCGAGCTTACCGAACGATTGGAAGATAGCCGCCAGCAAGAAACCCGGCAAGCAGCCTTATTGCAGATCAGCTCCAGGCTTTCTGCAGCCCGCAATGGCAGCGAAATTACCCAGACGATCATTGATACCGTCCAAAATTCCCTCGGCTATGCCTATGCTCAACTGCGCTGGGTGCATGATGAAGCCGCCATCCTCCAGGTAGACAGCTCCATCCAGCAGTCGATCACCCGCCCCATTTTGCTGCCAGATCCGTCGTGGAAGCACATCACGCTGCCATTGAGAGCTGGCGGCGAGTTAATCGGCGACCTGACTGTGGCTGATCCAGGAGAGCGCCTGGAATCTCGCTCTGAACTCGAATTCCTGTCTGCGGTTGCTAACCAGGCTTCCATAGCGCTCTCGAATATCCGCTTGATCGCCATACAAAACCTGCAACGCCAGGAAGCCGAAAAGCGCGAACTTGAGCTGCGCACACGTGAGCGTCATCTGACCCTGCTCAACGAGATCACCCGGGCGGGCATGCGACAGCATGATCTCCACACCATGCTGGATTCAATCGCCGAAGACCTGGGGCAAATGTTCTCTCCCGACAGTGTTTTGATCACCCTGTGGGATGAGGCGCGCGGTTTGCCATTGCCGGTGGCAGCCTTCGGCCATCTCAAGCAAACAGTGCGCACCTTGCGCATCGAACCGGGCGATTTACCCCTCACTGCATCGGTATTGAAATCGGGGCGCGCCCTGGTGATCGACGACGTCAAGGCTTCCCCTTATATCAGCAGCCGCCTGTCCATCCCTTTGCAGGCGCGTTCGATGCTGGCCTTGCCGCTGTTGGTCAATGAGCAGAAGCTGGGAGCAGCCATCCTCACCTTCCGCCAGCACCACACGTTTACCGAGAGGGAAATCTTGCTGGGAGAACAAGCTGCCAGCCAGATTGCGCTGGCAATCGCCCGGAATCGCGCCCTGACCGCCGCCCAGCACCGCGCCCAAGAATTGGCTGCGCTGCAAAAAGCCACCTCTGCCCTGCTCAGCACGCTGGATGTCGACAGCCTGCTCAGCCAGATCCTGGATGCCGCCATCAGCGCCATCTCCGCTGCCGAGAAAGGCAGCCTGCACCTGGTGGCGCGAGATACCGGGCAACTGCAGATCCGCGCGGTGTATGGCTACCAGGATCCACGCATTCGCACTTTCAATCCCACCAACAGCGCCAGCTTCCCGGCGCGCGCCGTGCGCGACCGCCAACCGCTGCTGGTAGGCGATGCACAAACCGACCCTGGGCACCACGACACCGATATCCCCGAGCTGCGCGCCATTGCCTCCCTGATCGTCGCGCCGCTTCTCTTAGGAGACCAGGCTCTTGGCGCCATATCGTTGGAATCCTATCACCGCTACGCCTTCACAGAGAAAGATCTGAATCTGCTAGTGAGCTTCGCTGCCACAGCGACGACTGCTATTCGCAACGCCCAATTGCACGCCGAAGTTCAAATGCAAGCCACGGTGGACTCGCTCACCGGCACGCTGAATCGACGCAGCTTCTTTGAGCAGGGATTTCGAGAAGTCGAACGCGCCCGCCGCTTTCACCGCCCTCTATCGCTGTTGATGATCGACGCAGATAACTTCAAACAGATCAACGACACGCTGGGACATACCATCGGCGACCGGGTGCTTGCCCGGCTGGCTGCCCAGTTATCGCATGAGCTCAGGCAGGTGGATACACTGGGACGCTACGGGGGAGATGAGTTCCTGGCGCTTCTCCCAGAGACCGACCTGTCTCTCTCCACTCAAGTAGCGGAACGACTGCGCGCCTGCGTCGAAACCTCCTTCGCCAATCTGTCAGACGATCAGGCTCGGCTGACCATCAGCATCGGCGTCGCATCGTTGAGCTATGCGGATGACACCCTTGAAACCCTGGTCGAACGCGCCGACCAGGCATTGTATTCTGCCAAGCAAGCTGGTAGAAATCGCGTCGCGACCAGCTAAGCGAGAGCGACGCCATCCCCAACGATCTACCACTCGACCAGTTTCCAGATCTCCGGTTGCCACTGTCCGAGTTCTACACCCGTCTCGGCGAACAATTTCACTGCCTGTTTGACTTGCTGGCGCGCTTCTTCATACCTGCCGGCTGCCTGGAGCAGGTCCGCCAGGTTGTTGTGGATGGCTGCCGCGCGATGGCGGTCGCCCATGGCAGCGCATAAGTTGAGCGCCTGCTGGGCGCGCTCGATAGCCACCGGGTAGTCGCCCAAATCGCCGTACACCAGCGCCAGGTTGTTCAGCGCCGCGGCGCGCATGGGCAGGCTTTCCAGGCTTTCGGCCATCACCAGGCTTTCTTCCAGGTAATGGCGCGCATTGGTAAATTCGCCCCGACGGCGCGCCAGGATTCCCAGCAGGTTGTTGACCTGCGCCAGCACGCTGCATTCTTCCGGAGAGGTCTCGATCGAGCGCCGCGCCTGGTCTGCCAGGGCAATTGCCTGTTCCAGCTCCCCGCGGCGGTGACAGGCTAGACTCCAATCGGCCAGCAGGCGCGCCTTCAAACCCGGCTGCCCAGACGGTTCGACCGCGTTCAGGGCTGAGCGGTAGTGCTGCGCAGCCTGCTCGAAATCGCCCAGCCGGTCGTACACCAGGCCGAGGCGTCGTTCGATGTCGGCAATTTCTGCGGGGCCACTGTAAGCCGCTGCCGCTTCGTAATGGTGAATTGCCGAAGCGTAGTTTCCTTGCAGGGTTTCCAAATCTGCAATGGCCTGGTGGAGCGAACCTCGCTCGGGATTACCCAATGCCAGGGCATGCTCGAAGTAATCGGTCGCTTCCTGGTTGGCATACAGGCTGCGGGCATGGTCTCCCGCCTGGCGGTAGTAAATGGCGGCTTTTTCCATGACGCCTGCCTGGCGATAATGATAGGCGATCTGGCCTGCCAGCGAAGCAGCGGGTTGTATGGCGCCAGCATGCTGTGAGCGGCGCTCCAGGCTCTCCGCAACCCGCCGGTGCAGCAGCCGCCGCCGCGCCAGGGTCAGGCTTTCGTAAACCAGCACACGCATCTGCTCGTGGTTGAAATCGTACTGCAAGCGCCGCTCCACCTGGCTGGAGGCAAATGTGAGTTCACGCACCAGGCCACGTTGGATCAGGGCTTCAATCGCGCTGACAGCTTCTTCTTCTGTCCTGCCGCAGGTCTCGAGCAACGTATCGAAATCGAAGGAGCGTCCAATCACTGCCGCCGACTGCAGCACCTGGGTTTCAGCCGCAGACAGCAAGGCCAGGCGTGACTGCATGATCTCACCAATGCTGCCGGGATGCCATTCCATCTCCATGGGGTTGGATTCGTCACGAGAGGCAGCATGCAGGTATGCCACAAGGTACAAAGGGAGTCCCTCGGTTTCGGCTGCCAGGCGTGAACGCCACCCGGCTGGTATTTCCCTGCCGCTGGCTTCCACAACATCCTGCAGCAGCTCACCGACCTGCTCTGATGTCAGCCGCTCCAGCGCAATGGTCTCTGCCAGGTACTGGCGCACAGGGTTTGCCATAAGACTGTGAAGCTTGTTGGCAGTATCTGGGCTCCCAGACTGCCAGGTGATCAGTAGCAGCATCCGGCGTTCATTCAACCGACGCGCCAGGTATGCCAGCAATTCGTGTGACGCCTTATCAATCCATTGCAGGTCATCTACGAAGAGCACGCCAGGCATGGAATCCGGCTGCAGGCTGCCCAGCATCGCCAGGATCACACGGCTGACTCCTTCGAAAAAGCGGTATTGCGCCCCCGGACCCTCCCAAGTGTCTGGCTGAAGGGTGGGAATATCTGCCGATGGCGCTGTCCCTGCCAGCTCGGGTAGCAGCCGCGATGCTTCAGCGACATCGTGGCCGCTCATCGGATGCACCCAGCTCTGGGTTGGGTAGCGCTCCAGCCCGCTGCGCAGCGCATCCAGAATGGCGCCGTAAGACAGGTTGGTTTCGCCCTCGAAGCACCGCGCCCGCAGTACTCTCCCGCCCTGCTGTTCTACCCACGCCAGGAATTCTTCCGCCAGGCGCGTCTTGCCAATACCCGCTTCTCCGCTCAGCGCCACCAGGTGACCGCGCACGCTGCAGCGGGCATACAATTGGCGCAGCTTCGCCAACTCTGCCTCACGGCCTACCAGTGGAAGTCGCTGGAGCTCGGCAACTGCCGCGCCGCGTTTTGGAGCAGGCGCGCTGCCGGTTGCCATTGCGGCTGGCTGGAGGGCAGCGCTCGTTCCTGCCGGAGCAGTTTTTGACGGCAAATCTGCCGTGTGCGCAGTCAACTTTGCCAGGCGGGCGGCGCTAAACTTTCCGCTACGGATATCTTCGTACAGACGGGTAGTCTCTTCCAGGGGCTCGACACCCAGCTCGGCTTCTAGAATGCGCACGCACTCGCGATATTGGCGGAAGGCGGCCTCGCGTTGCCCCTGGGCAGCGTATAAGGCCATCAAGCGGCGGTGGGCGGTCTCGTTGAGCGCGTCCAAACTCAGCAGCTTGTTAGCGTGCTCGACCGCCCGCTCATAATTCCCCTGCGCCTCCAGCATCGACGTCAGGCTGGTCAGCGCTTCGGCAAGCTCGCGGCGGTACTGCTCCGCCTCCTGGAACTGCCAGTTATCGAAGCTCACACTGTCGCGCAGCCCAAAACCTGCCATGAAATCGCCGGCATACAGGCTGACCGCTTTTTCCAGCAGCTCGATGCAGGCAGTGCAGGCTTCGGCGTCGCGGCGCGGCAGTTTACGGGCGGTTTCCACCGCCCGCCTAAAAAGGACCGCATCGCAGCTCACACTGGGTTCGATCTGCAGCGTTACCGATTCGCGCGCGGTGTCCAGCGCCCCCTCAGGCAGCACTTTGCGCAACGAAGAGAGCGTGCGGCGCAAGGCGCCGCGTGCCCCTGCCTGGTCGGATTCGGGCCACAGAAGAGTTGCCAGCCAGTCACGCCCGTGCGGGCGACCGGTCACCGCCAGGTACGCCAGCAGCGCGATGGCTTTACGCGTATCCAGCTCCAGTACGGCGCCATCCAGCGCCAGCCGCGCATCACCGAGCAGGGTCAATTGATAGCCATGCACAGGCTAATTTTACCCGAACGCGTGACGAAATAAACAAACTGATCTTTTCGTAACGCTCGTAGTAACGGAGCGGTAACGGCTGGCAGATATAGTAGGGGTGTATCCTGGCGTTACCATATGCACTCCAAAAGAGGTGAAGCCATGCAGGCGAATAATCTCAGTCAAGGCGAAGCGATCGCCTTAAGTGACAAGCTGATCAACGGTTTGTTTGTCGGGATTTTGGCAGGTGTCGTGATGCTGGCGTTCCTGCTGCTGGCGGGTCTTGCGGCTGGCGAAGGGCCAACGGTGACACTCGCTCGTTTTTCGGTGCCGGGGCAAGAGACCACACCCATCGCCAGCGCCTTCCTGCACCTGGGGGTTTCGGCGGTGTACGGCGGTATATTTGGGTTGCTGTTTCATCTCCTTCCCCTTAAGATGAGGCTCGGGCCATGGAAATGGCTTGCCGGGCTGGTTTTTGGGTTACTGCTGTACCTGCTTGCCAGCGGCATACTGCTGCCAGCCTCCGGTTCGCTGCTGCTGGAAACCCCTGCCGTAGTTCTCGTCGCTGCCCACGCGGCGTATGGACTGGTATCAGGCATCTGGATCAAAGGTTAAGCGAAGCAACAAACTTATGAGAGCGAAAATCGCCGGATGGCTTCCCTGGGCGCTGTTTGCAATTGCCAGCATAGCCGCAGTAGTAACGATTGGACTCGATCTTGTCGGCTCGAACCAGTCTGTCACCCTGGCTTATATTCTTTACAACTCAATCTGGAGTCTGTTTTCAATCGTATTCACGTTCTTATCAGCACTGGTTCTTTCACGCCAGCCGCACCACACCGTCGGCTGGCTGCTCATGATCCCAGGAATAGATGTTGCGCTTCTTGGACCCGTCGATGGCTACGTGAACAGCCTGCCCTCAGCGCCGGCCGCGCCGGGCACAGTTTTGTTATTGGTGATTTGGGCTCAGCAGTGGATCTGGCTGCCGCTCATCTTCCCATTGCTGCTTATTCCGCTTTACTTTCCCACCGGGCAGCCGCCTTCGCCGCGTTGGCGCTGGGTATCCAGCCTGGCGCTGGGGATGTGCGTGTTCTTCTTCTTTGCAGCCACATTTTCAAAGTCATTGGACGCACGGAATGCAGGCTGGGCAGTAGTAAACCCAATTGGGTTCCTGCCGGACCTTGCCGCGATATGGCCTTTCTGGTTCCTAAGCCTGGGCATTTTGACCACGGCTTCTGTAGCAGCGCTGCTGGTGCGTTTTCAAAAAGGCACAGCGGTCGAACGCCAGCAGATCAAATGGCTGCTGTATGCCTGTGCGCTGTTCGCTGCATTCTACGTGACTTCTCTATTCTTAGATGATAGCATCCGATCCGGGATTATATGGGACATTATCTTTGCCCTCGTCATCTGGCCGATACCAATATCCATCGCCCTCTCCATCCTGCGCTACCGGCTGTGGGATATCGATATCCTCATCCGGCGCACACTGGTATACTCGCTGCTGACAGGTCTACTGGCGCTGCTGTACTTCGGCAGCGTCACCCTGCTGCAGGGCATCTTCACCGCCCTGGGCGGCTCGCAGTCAACCGCCGCCACAGTCATTTCTACCCTGGCGATCGCCGCCCTGTCCAACCCGCTGCGCCGCCGCTTTCAGAATTTCATTGATCAGCGCTTCTACCGCCAGAAATTCGATGCTGAGCTGTCGCTGCAGGGATTCGCTGCCGTTGCGCGCAGCGAAACAGAACCGGAAAGGCTGACCAAAAGCATGCTGGAAATTGTCCAAACCGCCATACAGCCGGAGCGAGACTTTATCTGGCTGAAATCACAGGCGGTCCAACGACCCCATAAATGGATGAAGTAATGATCAATACGCCAAGTGCCAATCCTGAAACCCGCTTTGACCGGGGAGCACGGCAGCTGCTGCTGTTCGCGCTGCTTTTCATCGCGCTGGACTTCGCCCAACTTGCTTACCGGTTCACGCTGCCCACGGAAGGCTGGGCAATCGACACGAATAGCAACGAATCAGGTGACTATAATTTTTACGTGATTGAGAATATCGTAGGCGCACCGTCACCGCTGCAGCCGGGCGATGCGCTGCACGTTATTGGAGGAGTCCCGGCGGAACAAATCTCCAATGGAAAAGTTTTATTCAGCCCGCCGCCAGAAGGCTGGCGGGCTGGGAGCGAGGTGCCCGTCACCGTCATCCGGGATGGGCAGGAACTGAACTTCGATATCCCGATCGTCAACTGGACCTTTACAGCCTGGCTGCGCGCCAATTTCACAGGGCTCGAGCGCCTGATTTCATGGCTGAACACTTTGATTATTTTCGGCGTTGGTCTGTTCACTTTTCTCAAACGCCCCGGCAATCTTTCCGCTCGCTTTTTATTTCTTTTCGGACTCGCCAGCCTTGCCATGCTGATTTCCGGATTTCTGCCAGACGGTCTGGGGGTGTTATTCAGCGGGTTTGCCGCATTTGGGAAAGCGGTGTTCAGCTACGTGATTTTCTCCTATCTCTTCGGACCGGCGCTGCTTGGATTCGCGCTTACTTTTCCGCGCCCCAAAGCAATCATCCACCGCCGCCCTTGGCTGCTGCTGATTCCATTCATGATCGGCAGCATCGCCCCAGTGCTGCTTTTCATCAAGCCATCCCTGGCAGCAGTCGGTTTTCCGATCACGTTGGGGATGGTCTTGGCAGCCATTGCCGGGCTGGTGCACAGCGCCTTGACGATGCGCGATGCCATCAGCCGCGCCCAACTGCGCTGGGCAGTCGGTGGTGTGGTTCTTGGATTGGGATTATTTCTTCTGAATTATCCGAGCATCGCCGTCACAGGCTTACTCCGGCAGACGATTTTATTGCTGGCAAACATGGGCCTGCCCGTGATGAGCCTCTCCCTGGCAGTAGCCATCCTGCGCTACCGGCTGTATGACATCGATCTGGTTATCCGGCGTACACTGGTTTACTCACTCCTGACAATTTTGCTGGCGCTGGTTTACTCCGGCAGTGTGACCGTGCTGCAAGGGTTCTTCACGGCTCTGGGCGGATCGCAGTCCACACTCGCTACAGTGATCTCCACCCTGGCGATAGCCGCCCTGTTCAACCCGCTGCGCCGGCGCATCCAGGATTTCATCGACCAGCGCTTCTACCGCCAGAAGTATGATGCCGAACAGGCTTTGGCTCTATTCAATGAAGCCGCCCGCAGCGAAACCGACCTGCAGGCGCTGGTGAACCGCCTGGTATCCGTCGTAACGGAAACCACCCAGCCCGAGAACGTGCTGGTGTGGCTGGACCCAATGGCAGAGCGTCGCCGAACGATCAGCGAAGCCGCTCCCACACCGGCTGGTAAGCAGGCCAATAGATGACACGCTCCTCTGGTTTACAAGCAAGCCGGCGCTCCGCCGTGACAGGCGTCTGGCTGCTCTTGCTTCTCATGCTGCTGCTGACGCTGGCGGCAGCCCCCTATCGCTACCGGGAGCTGTCCGTAACCTGCACCGGCGCTCACTGCCTGAACGACAACATGCTGCTGCAGTCCGAAACCGCCGCCGTGCTGACCGGGCTTGGCATTACCCTGCGGCAGTATGCCGTCTTCATGCTCGGCACATCCTTCCTGCAGCTTGTGATAAGCTGGTCGCTGGCAGCTCTGCTGCTGCGGCGGCCCGAGCTGGATCGCATGGCGCTCCTGGTCGCCGTCTACCTGAGCCTGGGCGGGTTCTCCAACCCGGTATTGAATGCCCTGCCCCCCGCCCTGCACTGGACAGCCATACCGGTGGCGGTGATCCTGTATGCCGGGTATTTGTCCTTCATCCTGGTGTTTTATTTATTCCCGGATGGTCGCTTCATTCCCCCCTGGACGAAATGGTTGGCGCTGCTGCTGGCAGCCAACGAATTGATCTATACTATCCTCACTACCTTCACCCTGGTCTCCGGCCAGGGCATTGCCGGCGGATGGTACGAGTTCCTCGAAGGCTCCATCTGGCTGGGGTCCTTCCTGGCGATCGCTACCACGCAAGTCTACCGCTACTTCCGCGTCTCCGGGCCTGTGCAGCGGGTGCAAACCCGCTGGGTGGTCTTCGGGTCTTCGCTCGCCCTGGTGATCGGGGTTGCCCTGGCGCTGATCGGCGCAGCCGGCGCAAATACCCTGGGACCTCAATATCGCCTGCTGACCATCATTATCTGGTCCTGGCTGCCTTTGTCCATCCTGCTTTCTTTAGGAATCGCCATGCTGCGCTACCGGTTGTGGGATATCGACATCCTCATCCGCCGCACACTGCAGTACAGCCTGGTTTCCGCTTTGCTGGTAGGGGTTTACTTTGGCAGCGTCACCCTGCTGCAAGGCGTTTTCACCTCCCTGGGTGGAGCGCAGTCCACCGCCGCCACCGTCATCTCCACCCTGGCGATTGCTGCCCTGTTCAATCCCCTGCGCAGGCGCATTCAGGATTTCATCGACCGGCTCTTCTACCGCAGCAAGTACGATGCCGAGCAGGCTCTGGCAGAGTTCGCCACCGTCGCCCGCAGCGAAACCAACCTGGAGCAGCTCTCAGCCCGTCTGACCGACACTGTTCAGGAGACAATGCAGCCAAATCAGATCAACCTGTGGTTGAAAACTCAGGGAAGAACCCAATGAATATTTCCTGGGAACGCATCGCGCCGTGGATGATGGCCCTGGCTGCACTGGTCATCTTGCCTGGTTCAGTCATCCTGATCCTGATGAACCCGGCAGGGCATGATGAAAGAGTCTGGGAATTTCTCACCGGGGCGGTTTTTGGTTGCGGAGCGCCTATCCTGGGTCTGGTTATCTTGAGACACCAGCCGCGCAACCGTATCGGCTGGTTGTGGTTAGTTATTGGCCTCACGATCGCCTTTGGCAGCCTGTCTCAAGGACTTAAATATTATACAAACAGCAACCCATCCACCGATTATTCGAGCCTGATATTTACGATCTTGTTATTCAGTGAAACGGCTTACATCCTCCGGTTCATCTGCCTGATGCTATTGATGCTCTGGTTCCCGGATGGGAAACCCCCAACCCCGCGCTGGCGTATCCTGCACCTATGGGTGGTCTTATCGTTCATTCTGCTGACATTGGAACTCTTTGCACAGAAAGTGCCCTGGTCGAATGTTGAAGGTCTTGTCAGGGGAGCGCCGCTTGTCGACAACCCCATTGGTTTCCTGCCTGTGGCGCTCAGCCCAATCTACGAGTTGATGGCGCCGATTGGTTTCCTTTCAATTGTTGGGATGTCCTTGCTCGCCGCCCTGGCTATGCTACTCAGGTATCGCTCGGCCACGCAGCAGGTGCGGGCGCAAATCCTGTGGTTTGCCGTAGGAGGGGTAATTTATGCATCCAGCTTCGTAGCTTCCATCGCATTGATCGACTATTCAACCTTACTACCGGGTGTTCTGACAAATCTGGCTATTCTGCCGTTTTACCTGGCGATTGGTATTGCTATCACACGCTACCAGCTCTACGATATCAGTGTCTTCATCCGCAGAACGCTTCAGTATTCCCTGGTAACGGCGGTGCTTGCGTTGGTCTATTTTGGCAGTGTGACCGTGCTGCAGAGCCTGTTTGCTTCTTTCAGCGGGCAGCAGTCAACGCTCGCCATCGTGCTCTCCACCCTGGCAATCGCCGCCCTGTTCAATCCGCTGCGCCGCAGGGTGCAGGCGGCGGTCGACCAGCGTTTCTACCGCCAGAAGTACGATGCGGATCAAGCGCTGTCGGATTTTGCGGCGGCGGCGCGCAGCCAGGCCGATCTGTCTCAACTGGTGGAGCAGTTGAACAAGGTGGTGCAGCTCACCATCCAGCCGGCGTCGGTGTCGATCTGGCTGTACTCACTCAACACGCCCAGGCAGCCGCACACTCCGGTCAAGGCTGGCAGCACACCATTCCTGCCGAGAATGAGCCAAATTGAAAAAGCACAGAGAGCGCCAGGCTTCAACCCTCTGCTGGCAGGCGGCTTGCTGCTGATTGTCGTCGCGGCGATGCTCTTTATTTATCAAATTATCCGGCAAAACGCCGCCCAGCGGCTCGAATTCGATCCGCTGCCTCTCAGCGAGAACATCAGGCCGGTGATCATCGACACCGATATGGCGCCCGACGACTGGATGGCGATCCTGTTCCTGCTGAAGCGCCCCGAAATCGACGTCCTGGCGATCACGGTGAGCGGAACCGGCGAAGCGCACTGCGAACCCGGCGTGCGCAATACCCTGGGGCTGCTCGCTCTCGCCGGGCGATCGGGCATCCCGGTCGCCTGCGGGCAGGAAACGCCCTTAGAAGGAAATCACGTCTTCCCGGATGACTGGCGCTCCAATGCCGATACGATGAGCGGCCTGGAGCTGCCCCAGGTTGAGCTTCCAGCGGGCGATGAAGGCGCTGTGGATCTGCTCACCCGCCTGGCGCTGGAATCTCCCAGGAAAGTGTCTATCCTGACATTGGGCCCCCTCACCAACCTGGCGCAGTCCGTACAGCAAGAACCGGCGCTGGTGGAGCGCGTCGAAACAGTGGTGATCATGGGCGGGGCGCTGGCGGTTCCCGGCAACGTCGGCTTCTCGGGAGCCGATATCGACAACCAGATTGCCGAATGGAACTTCTATATCGACCCATTAGCAGTTAAAATAGTATTTGGGTCTGGTTTACCTGTTTTGCTGGTGCCGCTGGATGCCACAAATGATGTACCGCTTGGCAGTGTATTTTTCCGCATGCTCAAAGCCAACCGGCGCACGCCCGAAGCCGAGTTCGTGTACCAGGTGCTGGCGAAGATGCAGGATTTCATCGCTTCCGGTAGGTATTATTTTTGGGACCCGCTGGCGGCCGGCTTGCTGGTGGATCCGAGCCTGGGCGCCATCACGGAAGGCAAGGTCAAAGTGTTTACCGCCGAAGGGCCAAACTCAGGCCTGGTCCGTGTGATGGCAGACGGCAACCCGATCCGCTACGCCACCTCGGCTGAGCGCGATCGTTTCTACGACGAATTTTTACGCACGCTCAACCAACCCTAAGGAGGAAAAAATGGCTCAGTCATCCACCCAGGAACGCTTCAAGCGCGGGGCTGCCGACGCCGGGCGCTATTTCAAATACATGGCAGATTTCGTCGGCTTCAGCGAGGAGGACCGGCAGGCAATCAAAGATTCCCGCTTCATCGTCGAGAAGCACATTCCCGCGATTGTAGGGCGCTTTTACGTGCAGCTTCTGCGCTACCCCGCCACGCGCAAGTTCTTTCTGAAGAAAGATGGCACGGTGGACCAGGCCTACCTATCGATGCGCATGCAGCACCAGGTGAGCTTTTGGCGGCGCACCGCCTCCGCCGGCCTCAGCGAAGACTACGCCCGCTTCACAGATTACGTTGGTAGGGCGCACACCTCGCGCGGCGCCGACCCCAAAATCTACATCCCCGAGCGCTATGTGATCGGCATGGTCGGCTTCGTGCAGCACAACTTGATGGAAGCGCTTCACGCCGAGCTGCACGAGATCGATCCAGAGCTGGAAGCGCGCGCCGCCAAAGGTTGGAGCAAGCTGCTCACCGTGCTGCTGGAGATGCTCACCCGCGCTTACGGCGAGGAGCATCTGTCCGAGACTTTCACTGCGCCGGACGAGGTCGACGATCAGGCGCTGATGGATCTCTCCATCGAAACCTACGAGCGCTCGCTGGGCATCGCCGATTCGATTGAGACCATCACTTATATTGTGGGGAAAGTGGATGACATCCCGGAGGGATCACGCAGGATCATCCAGGTGGAGGATCTGTCGATCGGCGTCTTCCACCACAAGGGCCAATGGTACGCCCTGCACAACTCCTGCCTGCACCGCGGCGGGCCGGTGTGCACTGGCACCCTGGAGGATGACACCATCACCTGTCCTTGGCACGGCTACCAGTACAATCTGCCGGACGGCAGGCTGCTGCTCGACGAGGACGCCACCCTACCAATGTACCCGGTCGAGATTGTGAATGGGGTGGTACAAATCACAGTTCCCATCCTGGTGCGCGACCCATTGGAGTTTTCAATGTCCTTTGACGAGTTTTCACAGCCTGCGCCTGAACCGCCCAAACAGCTTGCACCAAACCAGTTCCTGGCAGAAGAGCTAAAGCCAGGACAGGTACGGCTGGTGCACGTCGATGGCGAGCGCGTGGCAGCGGTCAATGTTGATGGCGAGTATTATGCCATCCACGACGAATGTTCGCATGTTGGCGGCCCATTGAGCGAAGGAGAAGTCAAAGGCCACCAGCTCATCTGCCCGTGGCACGCCTCGTGCTTCGATGTGCGCGATGGATCGGTGCAATGCGGCCCGGCGAAAGAGCCGGTCAAGGCTTACCGGGTGAGCATCTCCGCTGGTATCGCCACGGTGCAGGCCGGGTAGCCGGGAGCTTTTCCTCGTGGTAGACCCCATGAATAGAGACGGGCACTGATGCAGCCTCGCCATTTCTTGATGGCTTCCAGAGCGCTCAGCGTGGTCTCGCTGGTGTTCATTGCGTGCAGCCAGGTTCTTTTCACGTTGAACCGGCAAACCATTGTGCCAGAGTCGTGGGCGCATGCCGGTGGAACGCGTGAGAGCCTGGCGAGCTGGCTGAGCTTCAGTGCCCTGAGTTTTATACTGCCGGCTGCCGCCGGGTTGCTCGGTCTATTGGTGATTTCACAACATAGCCACCACCCGATCGGCTGGATGCTCGCTTTCCTGGGAATGGCAGCCTCGCTCAGCACCTGCGCCCAGGAATGGGCCATCTACGGCTACTACACCATGCCTGGAGGTCTGCCTGGGGCGACCTTCGCCGCCTGGTTCACCAATTGGTCCTGGATGATCATGGTCAGTATCCTGCTGTGGATGCTGGCTATCTTCCCGGAAGGCAGGCTGATGCCCGGCTTCCTGGGCGCCAGTTTTATCACGACATACTGGGCGTTTTTCCTGCCGACTTTTGCCGGTTCCAACCTGGAGGCGCGCTACTCCTCTGCCTTTCAAATTCCCAGCCCGTTGATCAAAGAGACGCCGCAGATGCTGTATGACACTTTGTTCGCCATCGGCATGCCAGCTATGGCGCTCTCTGCGCTGGTGCTCGCCGGCACGGTCTGGGCGCGCTGGCAAAGCTCCACCCCGGTTATGCGCCAGCAGATCAAATGGCTGATTGTGGGGGTTGGCTTCATGACTGGCATGATCACCGTTGGCCTGGGCCTGAGCGTTGGCGCCGGCCTTACCCTGGGTGAACAACTGGTGAATAACGCTACCCTGGCTCCCTTGCTGGCAATTGGCGTCGCCATCTCCCGTTACCGCCTGTATGACATTGACATTATTATCCGGCGCACGTTGGTCTACTCGCTGCTCACGATCATGCTGGCAGCATTATATTTCAGCGGGATCACAATCTTGCAGGCTCTGGTCAACTCTTTTACCGGACAGCAATCCACACTGACAATTGTGATCTCGACCCTGCTCATCGCAGCGCTGTTCAATCCCTTGCTCCAGCGAACCCAGACTTTCATCGATCAGCGTTTCTACCGCCAGCGCTACGATGCAGACCAGGCGCTGGCTGGTTTCGCACACGCCGCGCGCAGCGAAGTTGAAATCAGCAGCCTGGCAAATGAGCTGCTGAGCACCGTCAGCGAGACCGTGCAGCCAGAACGCGCCAGCCTGTGGCTCAAACGCGGTGATCTGCACGCCAAATCCCAATTTCGAACCAGCAAATGACAAATGGAGAGCTAATCAAGATGCTGACTGCACAGGCTTCCACGATCTTACGCCCTCCCTGGCTCAACCTGGCGCGCGCCGCGTGGATCATCGCCTCCGTCGCGGCCCTGGCGGCGTTCATTGCCGAGCTTACCGTGATTCTGCCTGCACCCATGCAGGACTGCACCGACCCCGCAGTCTTGTGCGGACCCTGGCATGTCGGGCAAAAGGATATTGCCCTGGGGGAAACGTTGAACATCCCTGGTCAGCTCCTGGTATGCGTGTACGTGTTCAACAGCGTCTTTCCCAGGATTGCGTTCTTCCTGGTGGGGTTGGTGATCTTCTTACGACGATCGAACGACTGGATCGCCCTGCTGCTGTCGCTCATGCTGACCACGTTTTTGGTAGAAGGCGTGCAGAACCTGGGGAATTTCATGCCTGTGGTGCACCTCATCTATGCCGTTGCCACCGCCGCCTTTGTATTGCTGCCTTTTGTTTTTCCCAGCGGGCGGATTGTGCCTGGATGGATGGCATGGATTGTTCCACCTTTGCTGCTAGCAACCCTCTTTGCCATCCTTTCACCCTATCTGGGCATTCAGATCGATGAACAAATCTATGCCATACTCTCACTGGGGGCATTCTTCCCTTGGTTTCTTAGCGGCGGCTATGCCGCCACCTATCGCTACCGCAGAGTTTCGAACGCCATCGAACGCCAGCAAACCAAATGGGTGATGGCAGGCATCCTGGGAACTTTCATCCTCTTCATTCCCTTCACAATTATCTCGATTTACTTCCCGCCCTCCAACCCAACGCCGGAACGCCTGGCATTCGTCTACTTGATCTACATTCCAATCGGTCTGTTAGGTTATCTGTTCATTCCGATCTCCATCAGCATCGCCATCTTCCGCTACCGCCTGTGGGATATCGACCTCATCATCCGCCGCACGCTGGTCTATTCCAGCCTCACCCTCCTGCTGGCGCTGGTCTATTTTGGTAGCATCACCCTGCTACAAAGCCTGCTCTCAGCTATCACCGAGCAGCAATCCACGGCAGCAGTTGTGATATCCACGCTGGGCATCGCCGCCCTGTTCAATCCGCTGCGCCGCAGGATCCAGGAGGCCATCGACCGCCGCTTTTACCGCCACAAGTACGATGCCGAGCAGGCGTTGGGCAAATTTGCCGCCGTTGCGCGCAGTGAAGTCGATTTAGCCCGCCTGAATGAGACCTTGATCCAGATTTCCCACGAAACCTTGCAGCCTGAAACCGTCTCGCTGTCGCTGACAGACCGCTCGCAAACACGCCAATAAAGAGCACAATCAGATGACAACGAACCTGAATATCAAAGCGTTTTCCGGTTGGCTGGCATTGGCGCTCAGCCTGGCAGTCACCACCGCAAATGCTGCTCTCCCTGCAGCAGGCTGCCGTAGTTTCGCTTCTCAATGGAGCGAGGATACCGCCAACATCATCGCAATTACGGGCATGATGCTTTCTGGATTGTTGTTTGCGGTGATCGGGCGCTTATTGACAATCTATCGCTCTGAAAACCGCATCGGCTGGTTGATGACCATCCTGGGCGTGGCCTTACCATTGAATTCGGCGCTCTCGAATTATATGGAGTGTGCCATCACACCAGAGTCGTCACTGCCTTTTGCCGGGCTCAGCGCCTGGTTGGTGATGATTCTCGCTACGCTCTCGATCCTGCTGTTGTTCGTTCTCCTGCCGACGCTTTACCCGACCGGGCACTTCATCTCGAAAGGATGGAGATCGGCCATCCTCAGCTCGCTGTCTGTGCCGCTTTTCCTGGCCGCACTGGCTGCAGTCGCCCCGGGACCAATGACCCTCAACGGCATCACAGGAGCGATGCCGATCGACAATCCATTTGGATTGCCCTTGCCGTGGCTGCGCCACTTGGAAGCAGTCTTGTTCTCCGGAATCCCTCTAACCACGATCCTTGCCATTCTGATCAGCATCGCCGCTTTTATCACCCGCTTTCGCAGATCGTCCGGGGATGAGCGCCAGCAGTTCAAATGGTTTGCCTATTTCTTAATGACCGTGGTTTTCGTGCATGTGGCGGGGTTCGAGGTCATCGGAGCGGTCTTCTATCCGCCGCTCTTCGAGCACTGGAGCTACGGCCTGGTGGTTGCAGTTTCGTTCAACGGCTTCCCGCTGGTGATCGGGCTGGCAATCTTCAAATACCGGCTGTACGACATCGACCTGATCATCCGCCGCACGCTGGCCTATTCCATGCTGACTGCTCTGCTCGCCCTGGTCTACTTTACCATTGTGACTTTACTGCAAGGCCTGTTTGCCACCTTCAGCCGGCAGCAGTCCACCGCCGCCGTGGTTATCTCCACCCTGGCGATTGCCGCCCTGTTCAACCCGCTGCGCCTGCGCCTGCAGGCTTTCATCGACCGGCGCTTCTACCGGCGGGGCTACGACGCGCAGAAGACGCTGGAAAACTTTGCTGCCCAGACGCGCAACGATGTGGAGCTGGCAAATCTGACCGAGGGTCTGCTGCATTCCATCCAGAGCGCCTTGCAGCCAGAAAAGATCTCCCTGTGGCTCAAAAAAGGGTGAAAACCGATCTTTTCGTAACACCCACCGTAACGAACTCGGAACGCCTGAAAAGTAAAATCATGATAGTTTCCTGGAGGCAGCTAAAACAATGAGTGCATTTTTCCAGCGGATACGTCTCTTCTTCGGTAGTAAGCAAACGGCTGATGCGCCGGATGCGATTAACGGCGCGGCGCGATCACAGGAAGCAGGCGCTGAAAAGGCAGCCTCAATGCAGGCCCAGGTTGAGAACTTGGATATTCCACCCAATGACCCCTTGCTCGCTTACCTGATCAGCACCGCCAGCGCGGTGGAGATCGATAAACTCAGCATGAACTCCCCCACCCTGGAGCGGCTGCGCCAGGCAGGCGTGAAGATCAGCGTGCCGCTGGTCAGCCAGGGCGAGCTGATCGGCCTGCTCAACCTGGGCAACCGCCTAAGCGAGCAGGAGTACTCCACCGACGACCGCCGCCTGCTCAACAACCTGGCCTCCCAGGCTGCTCCGGCGCTGCGCGTCGCCCAGCTTGCTTACCAGCAGCAGCTCCAGGCCCGCGAACGTGAGCGCCTGGAACAGGAGCTGCGCGTGGCGCGCTTTATCCAGCAAAACCTGCTGCCCAGGGAGCTGCCGCAGATGCCCGGCTGGAACATCGCCGCCTTCTGGCAGCCGGCGCGCGAGGTCAGCGGCGACTTTTACGACTTCATCACCATGCCCGACGGGCGCCTGGCATTTCTGGTCGCCGATGTCACCGATAAAGGCGTGCCGGCCTCGCTGGTGATGGCGACCACCCGCTCTCTACTGCGCAGCAATGCCGAAAAGTACATCTCACCCGGCAAGGTGCTGGAAACCACCAATAATCTGCTGTATCCGGACATTCCTGAGAAGATGTTTGTCACCTGTCTGTACGGCGTGCTGGACCCACAAAGCGGTGAAATTGTGCTCGCTAATGCCGGTCACAACCTACCTTATCAGCACACCAAAGAAGGCATCCTGGAGCGGCGCGTGCGCGGCATGCCGCTCGGTTTGATGCCCGGTATGGTTTACAACGAGATCACTATAAAGATGAACCCTGGCGACACCTTGCTGCTCACCAGCGACGGGCTGGTGGAGGCGCACAACGCCCAGCGTGAGATGTTCGGCTTCGACCGGGTCAAGGCGCTGGTCGCCGAGTATAAAGACGGCGACATGGTTCAGGCGATTTTGCAGGCTTTCCAGTCTTTCACTGGCCCTGATTACGTACAAGAAGATGATATGACGCTTGTGACCCTCACCTTCCAACCCGTCCAATCCGGCGCGGGCAATCCCCAACCGATCACTTTCGAAGTCCCCAGCCAACCCGGCAATGAGCGGCAGGCTGCCGCCCGCGTGCTCGCCGTTCTGGAGCACCTCCATCTCGATATCACCCGTCAAAAGCGTCTCGAGACCGCTGTCGCAGAAGCGACGATGAACGCCATGGAACACGGCAATGGCTATAACCCCGACTTGCTCGTTAAGATCACCGTGATTCAAGAACCGGATAAGCTCACCATACAAGTCGCCGACCAGGGCAGCGGCGCTCCCATCCCCACCAGCGTCGACCCTGACCTGGATGCCAAGTTGGCGGGCTTGCAGTCGCCGCGCGGCTGGGGATTGTTCTTGATCAAGAATATGGTCGATGAGTTGAACACATACCATGACCCGAGCGGCAGCACCATCGAGCTGGTTGTTAATTTGTAAGGTCGAAGGGAAAATTAATCTATGACCACTTCTGAATTCGAAGCCCAGGTTCGCAGACAGGAACAGATCGTTATCATCGATATGCAGGGTGTGATCAACTCGGACGCCGAATCTGGCCTGAGCGCCGCGTACGAACAGGCGGAGGCTGCCAGCAGTCAGACTATCGTCTTGAATTTTAGCCAGGTAGATTACATCAACAGCACCGGTATTGCCCTGATCGTGGGTCTGTTAGCCCGGGCGCGCAAGAGCCATAAGATCCTGGCGGTATTTGGTCTGAGCGACCATTACCGCGAGATTTTCAATATCACCCGCCTGGCGGATTTCATGCAAATCTACCAGGATGAAGCCAGCCTGTTGGCAGCCTGAACCTGATTACCTGTTCCCCGGAGGAAACGAACATGCCTGAAGCGAAACTAACCACCGCGATCCGCAAACCTGCCGAGAGCGTCGCCATTATTGACCTCGAGGGAGAGGTCACTGGCTTCGCCGAGCAGATGTTGATGGACGCCTACAACCAGGCCAGCAATGGCAAAACCCGCACGATCATTCTCAACTTTAGCCGCCTGGATTACATGAACAGCTCCGGCATTGGTTTGCTGGTCACCTTGCTGATCCGCGCCCAGCGCCAGAAGCAGTCCATGTTCGCTTGCGGGCTGACCGAGCACTATGTGCAAATCTTCGAGCTAACCCGCCTCAATGAAGCGATTGGCATCTTCCCTGGTGAAGCCGAAGCCGTGGCTGCGGCAGCCTGAAGCCAGCAATCTTGAAGAGTCTAAACATCCATCGGAGGGATCCTTAGCTCAGGATGACCTCTCCGATGAGGAGGCAGACATGACCACACCCGAACCAATACCCCCTCCCCAGGGAGCCTGGGCAAAACCCGTCGACCGGCTCAAGGCTGCCGGTATCCCGGCCAGCGTCAACATCAACGTGGATGGCAAGCAACTGGCCGGCCCACTGCGCGGTTTTGGCCAGATGTGGCAGAAGACCTACCGCTTACGCCTGGATAATGCCCGGGTGGCGCCGCAGCAGGTGGTGGCTGCCTGGCGGGAGAACTTCGGCAGCTTCTGGCCCAAGATCAACCGTTTTTACGGCTCATCCAGCGGCATTCAACCCGGCGAGGTGGCGCTGCTCGACCTGGCAGGCCCCTATGGCATCCGCGCCCCCGGGGATCACGGGCTGGTTTCCACCGGCGTGCTGGTGATCTACGCCGATGAAGTTTCATTTTCATTCATGACCCCCCAGGGGCACATGTTTGGCGGCATGATCACCTTCAGCGCCCACGAAGAAGACGGCGCTGTGATCGCTCAAATCCAGGCTCTGATCCGCGCCAACGACCCGCTCTACGAGATCGGCGCCCGCATCGGCATGGTGCACAAAATGGAAGACGAGCACTGGCACACCGTGCTCAAGAACCTGGGGCAGCACTTCGGCGTAGCGAGCGCGGTCACCCAGGTCAACGTGCTGGTCGACCCGCGCCTGCGCTGGTCCGAGGTGGGCAATGTGCGTCACAACGCCGCCGTGCACACCGGCATTTACCTGGCCCTCACCCCCCTGCGCTGGGCAGCCAGCTTGATGCGACCCAAAGAGCGCACTTGAAGTTACAGGAGAACTCATGGACACAAATAGCACTCCTTCCCCCGACCCTTCTCGACAAAATGCCTGGGCTAAACCGGTCGACCGTCTGCGGGTAACCGGTGCGCATGCCGAAGCGATGAACCTGAACGTGGAAGGCCGGCATCTCACCAGCCCGTTGAACGGCTTCGGACAGCTCTGGCAAAAAACTTACCGGATAAAGCTGCCGGGGGTTACACCCCAGCAAGTGGTCAAGCTGTGGAAGGAGAAGCTGCCCGAATTCATGCCCGCCGACAGCCGCTTCTATCCCTCCCTGAGCGGCGTCAAACCCGGAGAGATCCTGCTGATCAACGCCACCCTGCCGGGCATCCCCGGCGGTATGCCCGTCTCCACCGGTGTGATGATCCTGTACGCCGACGACGTATCCTTCTCGGTCATGACCCCTGAAGGCCACCCCGAAGCCGGTTTCAACACTTTCAGCGCGTACGAGGAAGATGGCGTCACGATTGCCCAGATCCAATCCCTGGCGCGCGCCAACGATCCGATCTTCGAGTTCGGCTTCCGCTTTATGGGCGGCTCGAAACAGCAAGAAAACATCTGGCGGCAGGTGCTCACCAACCTGAGCGCCCAATTCGGTGTCCAGGGCGCGGCGGTGGAGATGAACAAGCTGTGTGTCGATCCGCGCCTGCAGTGGTCGCAGGCCAAGAACGTGTGGCACAATTCCGTTGTGCGCACCACGCTCAGCCTGCCGCTGCGCATGGTTGGAAAGATCTTCAACCGCTGAAAGCTCACACTTCGGTATAAAATAGCTGCATGACGTCCAGGCCAACATACGACGCCGTGGTGGTCGGCTCCGGACCGAACGGGCTTGCTGGCGCCATCCGCCTGGCCCAGGCCGGCTGGCGCACGCTGGTGCTGGAAGCCGATTCGCTGGCGGGCGGCGGTTTGCGCTCGCGCGAGCTGACGCTGCCCGGCTTTCTGCACGATGTGTGCGCCACGGTGATGACCACAGCGCGTGTCTCACCCTTTATGCGCAGTCTGCCGCTGGAAGAATATGGCGTCGAGTGGCTGCCGGTGGATATCCCAGTCGGGCATCCACTGGAAGGTGGGCAGGCAGCTTTTGTGCACCAATCCATTGAAGAAACCGCGGCCGGCCTGGGCTCAGACGGCGCCGCCTACCGCCGCCTGTTCGAGCCGCTGGTGCGCGACGCCGAGAAGATCCTGGGCGAGATCCTGGGACCGATTCCTGTGCCCCCGCGCCACCTGCCTGCTCTGGTCAATTTCGGACGCTGGGCGCTGCAGCCAGGCAGCCTGCTGGCGCGCCGCGCTTTCAAGAGCCAGGCAGCCCGGGCGCTGTTTGGCGGCATGGCAGCTCACTCGATCTTGCCGCTGGAGCAGCTTGCCACTGCCGCCTTCGGGCTTGTGCTGAGCATCGGCGCCCACCGCCACAACTGGCCGCTGGTGCGCGGTGGGGCGCAGCGCTTCGCCGATGCCCTGGTCGCCATACTGCGCAGCCTGGGCGGCGAGGTGGTCACCGGTCAGGAAGTGCGCTCGCTGCGCGATATCCCCCCGGCGCGCGCCGTGCTCTTTGACATCACCCCGCGCAGCGTGCTGCGCATCGCCGGGGAGGCATTCCCGCCGAGCTACCGCCGCCTGCTGCAGCGCTATCGCTACGGGCCCGGCGTATGCAAGGTGGATTACGCCCTGGACGGTCCCATCCCGTGGCGGAACCCAGACTGCGCCCGCGCCGGCACGTTGCACGTTGGCGGAACGCTCGAAGAAGTGCAGGCTGCCGAAGCCGCCGTGTGGCGCGACGAGCACCCCGCCCATCCCTTCGTGCTGCTGGTGCAGCCCACCATCGTAGATCCATCGCGAGCGCCGCACGGCAAGCACATCGCCTGGGCCTACTGCCACGTGCCGAACGGCTCCACCCAGGATGTCTCTGCCCAGATCGAAGGGCAGATCGAGCGTTTTGCCCCTGGCTTCCGCGAGCTGGTGTTGGCAAAGCACGTCTTCACTGCTTCCCAGATGGAGAGCTACAATCCCAATTACGTGGGGGGAGACATCAACAGCGGCGTGCAGGACCTGGCGCAGCTCTTCACCCGCCCGGTGCCGCGCCTCAACCCCTACCGCACCCCGCTGAAAGGCCTGTACCTGTGTTCCGGCTCCACCCCGCCCGGCGGTGGCGTGCACGGCATGGGCGGCTTCCACGCCGCCGAAACTGCCCTGCGCGATCTGGGGGCGTAGGAGCGGGCACAATTCGCCCGTGCCCCTACCTCGGATGATCGCACACCGTGAGGCACGATGGTGGACCGGCAACATCCCCCTTGCGCGGCTCAACCAGTCGTGCCCGTTCATTGGTGCGAACGGGCACGGGCACAATTCGCCCGTGCCCCTACGCGTAAAATTCTGCGATCCTCGCCACCACTTCTTCCTGCTGCACTTCGCTCAATTCCGGATAAATCGGAATCGCCAGCGTCTCCGCCGCGGCGCGCTCCGCCTCTGGAAAATCGCCGTGTGCATAGCCCAAATTGCGGAAGCATTCCTGCAGGTGCAGCGGCACAGGATAATACACCTCCGTGCCGATCTGGCGCGCCTTCAAAAATGCCTGCAGCTCATCCCGCCGCTGGACGCGCAGCACATACTGGTGGTAAATATGCCGCCCGTAGCCCAAATCTTCCGGTAGCCCAACCGCCCCACTCGCCAGCAGCCCGCTTTCTTCGAACAAGCGCCGGTAACGAGCGGCGTTTTGGCGGCGTGCCTCTGTCCAGTCATCCAGGTATTTCAGCTTCACGCGCAGCACCGCCGCCTGGAGCGCATCTAGTCTGAAATTACCGCCCACCAGCCGGTGATGGTATTTCGGCGCTGCGCCGTGGACGCGCAGCAGGCGCAGCCGCTCCGCCAGGGCTGCATCTGCACAGGTGAGCAAGCCGGCGTCGCCATAGGCGCCCAGGTTCTTGGAGGGGAAGAAAGAGAAACAGCCCACCGTCCCCAGCGCGCCGACGCGCCGCCCCTGATACTCCGCCCCAATTGCCTGGGCGGCGTCTTCTATCAATGCCAGGCCGCGCCGCGCCGCAATTTCCAGTAGCGGCGCCAGGTGTGCGGCCTGCCCATACAGGTGCACCGGGAGGATAGCGCGCGTGCGCGGCGTAATGGCAGCTTCGACCAGCTCCGGATCGATGTTGTATGCGCGTGGCTCGATATCCACGAAGACCGGCCTGGCTCCCAGCCGCGCCGCCGCCCCGGCGGTGGCAAAGAACGAGTACGGCGTGGTGATCACCTCATCGCCCGGCCCGACATCCAACGCCATCAGCGCTGCCAGCAGCGCATCGCTGCCAGAGGACACCCCGATGGCATACGGCGCCTGGCAGTAAGCGGCAATCTCGGACTCGAAAGCCTCCACTTCCGGCCCCAGGATGAACTGTTGCGACTCCAACACCCGGTTCACCGCGGCGAGGATCTCGGCGCGGATTCCTTCATATTGTGCCTGCAAATCCAGCAGCGGAATCATGCTCCTGACTCGTTTTCTGCGCACTCCTGTGGGTCTTCCAGGCAAGTCACTTTGCCCTCCTGCAGCCGGTAGCGCCAGCCGGAGCCTGGGCAAACCATCATCCCATTCTCATCCGGCGGCGGCAGGCGGTAGCCGTGGCGGCTCATCCAGCCCACCTGGCGCGCTGGCACGCCCAGCACCAGGGCGTAGTCGGGCACATCGCCGCGCACTACCGCTCCTGCGCCGATGAAGGCATAGCGCCCAATGGTCGCCCCGCAGATGATGGTGGCGTTGGCGCCGATCGTCGCCCCGCGCCGCACCAGCGTCTGCTGGTACTCGCCGCGGCGGGGGTACTGGCTGCGCGGGTTGATCACGTTGGTAAACACGCAGGATGGTCCGCAGAAAACGTCATCTTCCAGCATCACCCCATCGTACAGCGAAACGTTGTTTTGAATGCGCACACCATCTCCGACAACCACGCTGGAGGCGACGAAGACATTCTGTCCCAGGCTGCAGTTGCGCCCGATGCGCGCCCCCGCCATCACGTGGCAGAAGTGCCAGATGCGCGTCCCGACGCCGATCTCGCACGGCTGGTCGATGTAGGCGCTGGGATGCGCCTGGTAGCTTTCGGGTGAAGTCTTGGGCATAGTGAAAGCTTATTTCAAAAACGGGTGCTGCATGCCGTCCTTGGGAGAGATTTCCGCCCGGCGCAGGCGGTACGCCAGCTCGATCGAAGGCCGCGCTTCCGGCAAGCCGAAGCCGCGCCCGACCAACGTCTCTGCATACACGCGGGTGTGCAAGTCAGTAAACCCGCCGGTGAACTCGATCTCCTCGCCGTCCACGGTGATTGAGCGGTAGGTGGTGCGCACGCCAGGCTGCACCGGGAAGGGCAGGTCGGCGGGATCGGTGGATAAGAACCAGCGCACGCGAGCGCGCGGCATCTCCAGGAAGCCCGCCATGCGCTGCGGGTCAGAGTGGTAGACGCGCGCTTCCCCAACTTCGCCGAACAGCCATATCAACAAGTCGAAGAAGTGGATGCCGATATTGGTCGCCACCCCGCCGGATTTTTCGGGGTTGCCCTTCCAGGAGACGTGGTACCAGGCGCCGCGCGCGGTGACGTAGGTCAGCACCACCTCGTGCTGTTGTGTGGATGACTCCTGTAGCAGCTTTTCGCGCAGCGCCGCCAGGCGGGGGTGCAGGCGCAATTGCAGCACGGTGTAGATGCGCCGGCCAAACTCCTGTTCAAGCTCGGCGAGCTGATCCAGGTTCCACGGATTGATCACCAGTGGCTTCTCACACAGCGCATCCGCGCCGACGCGCAGCGCCAGGCGGCAGTGGGCGTCGTGCAGGTAATTGGGCGAGCAGATCGAGATCATGTGCACGCGTCCCTCTTCCGGGCCGCGGCGCAGCTTCTCCAGGTACCGGTCGAAGCGCTCGTACTCGGTGAAGAAGCGGATATCGAAGCCGTAGCGGTCCAGCAAGCCGACCGAGTCCTTGGGGTCCAGGGCGGCGATCAGTCGGTTGCCGGTGGCGTGAATGGCGTCCAGGTGGCGGGGGGCGATATAGCCGCCCACGCCGGTGATGGCGAAATTACGATGGGAGGTTTGATTCACGGGATGTTTTCTATCCTGTCAGTAATTGGATGGCTGGAGCACCGCGGTGCTCGCAGGCATTATAACAAAATCGCTGTATGCCTGGAACATGAACAACAAATTCAACGGAGACGACTGCAAGCGAATGAATGAGGTGAGCGCCGGACGCCGGTGCGAGAACCTGACGGTGGGTATCCAGTAGAATGACGGAGTGACAGTAAGTTATTTCATTTACTCAGATTGATTTGGGGTAATAGGTGTTTCGCCGGAAATGTTTTTACAAAGATGTGAACGATCACCAGCGAAACCCTGGAGTAAACCGCCGTCGCGATGGCCGATTTACTCTAAACACTTTCGGCGGTTTACTCAGTATGACGGCCCAGCGACCAACGACGGCGCACACTCGGCGCTGGTGCACGACTACCTGGAAGATCTATATGGGGATGCCTTTGATGAGTTCCGCGGCCACGCTGCCGTGCGCGAGCAGTCGTCGGATGGCTACGTTACCACCAGCTTCTTCCATCAAGATGACGACCTGACAGGTCGCAGCAGCGTGAGCCTGGTGGGAACGCAGAGCTACTACCAGCCGTTCTCAGAAACGAGCTGGAGCAGTTACAGCAGCGCCTGGACCTACTGGACGACTCAACCGACTTTCGAGCGCCAGGAAGGCGACATCTCCGCTAAGGTAACCTACTCCGGCGGGGGCTGGCAGGGCATGCTGCACCGCAACAGCTACAGCCTGACGAGCGGCAAAAACGCTGTTGTGCAGTTCAGGGTAGCCGAAGATGCCGGTGGAAATCAGGAAGCGGTATTTGCACTGGAAAGTGGGACGATCGGCAGTAACTATCAGAGCTGGCGCGTCTACCTCAAGCAAGACGGCAGCCTGTGGAGCAGCTACTGCACCACTTCAGGCGGCTCAACCACTTGCTCGTTTCAAAACCAACTCTATTCTGCTAACGAATTTAAATTGAATACCTGGTACGTGCTGGCACTCATCGCCGACAATACCAACGGCTTCTACCTGCGGGTTTGGCCGCGCGAAGATCCTGGCAGCGTCAAAAGTGACCGCAGGAGCTTCAGCATCGCCAGCTGGCGCTTCGCGGGGTACGTGAATTACGGCGCCATGTGGCTGGACGAATATAGCGAAGGTGTGCTGTATTCGCTCGGCAGCAGCGAGGCCGATACCGATGAAGGCATCTTCGCGACATCGGGCATGTTCGATGACTATCCTGACCTGAGCATCGACTGGACGCGCACCCTGACCGAGACGCAGCTCAGCTTTGAGGGCACCAGCCGCTGGCAGGGCACGCGCCGCTACCTGCAGTATCGCCCGGAGGAGCAGAAGATCGCGGGCGTACCACGCCAGTACGGCAACGTCACACGGGTGGTGGAATCCGAATGGGATCCATCCGCCGGAAACTGGCGCGATGTGCGCCTCACCCAGATGGAACACTTTCCCAACATCAGCGGTGTTAACCTGGTGGGGCTGCCGGGCTACCAGAACGTGTACCAGTGCCCGGCGGGCAGCCACGACCGTTCCTGCTCTGACCAATACACGGACCCCCCGCCAGAAGCGCAGCTGCGCAGCTCGCACTGGTTTATGTATGATTACAACCCGCATTATTATGATCCGCCATCTGGCAACGTGCCTGGTGGCGTGCTGACTGGCGAGCGCACCCTTTTACGCTTTGCCGGGGCAAACTACACCGACCCGCGCTATGGGGACGTTTCATACATCTACGATGCCTGGGGCAACCAGAAGACCGTGAACGCCTACCGCAGCGAAGCGACGTACGGCGCCATGTTCCAGGGGACGGTCAGCGTGACGACCGCATGCTATGGCTACTACAATGGCACGTCTTGCGTCGACGATGATCCTTACCACACCTTCCCAGGCTGGACGAAGAATGCCCTGACCCCGGATCAGTACACTCGCTTCCAGTATAGCTACGACTACGCCCAGCCGGTGTGGATCCAGGATGCCAACGAGCAAATCACACAGGCGGAGTACGACGATTTTGGACGGATTAGCCTGATCCGCCGCCCGGGCGACGAGAGCGGCGCGCCGACAATGACCTTTGCCTACGTGAACGACACCGGCAGCGGCGTGCCTTTCTACACCGATGCCACGCAGAAGATCGACAGCAGCACCACCTACCGTATCCGCAAGTACTACAACGGGCTGGGCTGGCTGCTGCAAACGCAGGTGATCGGGGCCAATATCGATAGTGCAACGAAAGATATCCTGGTGGACAACTACTACGACAACGCCGGTAAGGTGTGGAAGCAATCTGTACCGTACGCCGTGGACACAGGCAGCGAGCCTTCCTGGCACGGTCGGGATGGTAACCAGCTCGCAAGTGTGATCTCTTACGACTCACTGGGGCGGGTAGTGCAAGTGCTGGCGCCGGATACCACCCAGCAAAATACGGCTTACGGCTTCGACGTGAGCACGAACCGCATGCTGGTGAAAAGCTACGATCCGCGCTACCCGGCAAACGAATCCTACACCACCAAAACCTACAGCGACTCCTGGGGCAGGACGGTGCAGGTGCAGCCGCCTACCGGACCAGGGGTGAGCTACGTTTACGATATCCTGGACCGGCTGACGGACGTGTATTACGGCAGCCCTCACACCATCCTGACCTACGACCTCGCCGGGCGCAAAACACAGATGGTCGACCCCGACATGGGAACCTGGCAGTATGGCTATGATGCGACAGGCAACCTGACCAGCCAGACGGATGCCCGCGGCTGCGTGACTAGCCTGAGCTACGATCTGCTGAACCGCCCGACGGGAAAGAGCTTCAGCGGGAGCTGCGGCGCGGGTGGAACGAGCGTGACCTACGGGTATGACTACGGGCAGTATGGCCGCGGCTACCGCACCAGCATGATCGATGGCTCGGGCAGCACCTCCTGGAGCTACGACCAGCGCGGGCGGCTACGGCTGGAAGATAAGACCATCACCGGCTCGGGCAGGTTCGTCACCGAGTGGAGCTACAACTCAGCCGATCTGGTAGAATGGATGAAGTATCCGGGCGATAACCTCGGAAACGCTGGAGAGAAAGTTACTTACAACTACCACCCGCAGATGCTGATCAAGAACTTCCACCTCGATAGCGATACCGATCCCGACTATTTTTACCTGCAGAATGCCAGCTACGACGCCGCCGGTCGACCCGACCAATTGAAATTGGGAGCGGACACCTTGCTGGACACATCGCCGGAGCTGGTGCAGGATCACGATTACTTTGCCTGGGACAGGCTCTACGGGTTGGGGCGGCTGAAGGCGCTGAAGACTCAGACCGGCGGCGGTACGCCTCTCGTGCTGCAGGACCTGCGATATTACAGCGGGATAGACACTCCCAAATACGACGCTGCCGGCAACCTTTTGAACATCTACGATTACAAAGCCGGGAACCCACAGACACAGACCTTCCAGTATGACAGCCTGCACCGGCTGACCAGCGCCGCAGCCAGCGGGGGAACGAACGGCAACTACTCTGAGACCTACACCTACAACAGCAACACAGGCAACCTGGCGAGCAAGATCGGTAATACCTATACCTACGACCCAAGTGTGAGCTGTCCGGCTGGAAATCGCAGCCTACCACACGCTGTAGCTGCGATGGGCAATACGGAGGGCACCACCAGCTACACCTATGATTGCAATGGAAACATGACCCGCCGCGACCCGGACGGCGCACCTGTGTACAATTTTGCCTATGATACCGAGAACCGCCTGGTGCGCGCCGACGGCGCCAACCAGGACGGCGTCGCACAGGAGAGCGGCGGGATGGTAGTGATCGAAGCGGAGAAATATTGGGAGACGATCGTCCGCAGCAGCCACGACTGGGTGCTCTCTACGGCCAAGGCGGGCTACAGCGGCACAGGCGCCATGCTCGCCAGTCCGAACAACGGTGGATTTTACGACACGGGCTACACCGCCACCAGCCCGGAGATGCGCTCCCTGTTGGAATTTCACCAGACGGGTACGTACTACGTCTGGATCTGGCTGTGCGCAGGCAGCGCCTCTGACGATTCGGCGCACATCGGGTTGGAAGCTCGCATCGCAGGGCTGAGCACCGGCAGGTTATCAGGAAAATGAGAAGGTGTAACTGTATTTTACGATCCCGGTACTCGTTATAATACGACCATCGCACGCTAAGTAAACCGCCGAAAGTGTTTAGAGTAAATCCGCCATTGCGTCGGCGGTTTACTCCAGGGTTTCGCCGGTGCTCGTTCACATTTTTATAAAAATACTTCCGGCGAAACACCTAGAAGGGAAGCTCAGAATTCATGCCAGTCGAACTGGAACACACGATGATCGCGGTCAATGGCGTCCGGCTGCACGTGGTCAGCGCCGGACCCACCGGAGGAAAACCGGTAATTTTGCTGCACGGCTTTCCGGAGTTCTGGCGCGGCTGGTCGAAGCAGATCTCCCCCCTGGCGGAAGCCGGCTACCGGGTGATCGTCCCCGACCAGCGCGGTTATAACCTGTCGGCTGCTCCGAAGGACATCCGTGCTTATTCGCTGGATAACCTGAGCCGTGATATCACCGGCCTGATGGATCATTTCGGATACCAGCAGGCAGCCGTGGTGGGGCATGATTGGGGAGGAGCGGTTGCCTGGCATCTGGGCATCCATCATCCCGAGCGAGTCGAGCGCCTGGGCATCTTGAACCTGCCGCACCCGCTGGTGGTGAGCAAATTTCTCCGAACCAGCCTCCAGCAGATGTTAAGGTTTTGGTATTTTGCTTATTTTCAAATCCCCCGCCTGCCGGATTGGCTGACGAGCATCAATAATTACGCCGGCGCAGCCAGTATTCTTACCGCAAGCGGCAAAGATTCAACGTTTTCTGCGGATGATATCGCTGAGTATAAGCAGGCGTGGGCAAACTCCGGCGGCCTCACCGGCATGCTCAACTGGTATCGTGCCGCGGTGCGCTATCCACCCCGCATGAAACCCGGGGCGCTGCTCACGATGCCGGTCTTGATCGTATGGGGCAGGCGCGATGTCGCGCTGCAGTATGAGATGGCCAGCGCCAGCCTCAAATACTGCCCCAATGGGCGGCTGATCACCCTGAATGATGCCACGCATTGGGTACAGCACGACGAACCCCAGGCGGTAGCCCGGGCTCTTTTAGAATTCCTGGCTTAGGAACCAACACCCAACCCAATTTGATCCAGGCTATCCTGGCGCGTCCCGCTGCATATCCCGCAGGCGATAATGCACCCCGTCCTGCTTTCGCAGCCTGTCCGCCGCCTGCTCTGCGGTCAGGTCGCGCTGCGCTTCCGCCAGCATCTCGTACCCCACCATGAACTTCTTGACCGTCGCCGAACGCAGCAGCGGCGGGTAGAAATGGGCATGCAACTGCCAGTGCGCCTCGTCCGATCCGCCCGGAGCGCCGTGCCAGCCCATCGAATAGGGAAACGAAGTCTCGAACAGGTTATCGTAGCGCACCAGCAGCCCTTTTAGAATCTCTGCCAGGGATTGTCGCTCGATGGCTTCGAGCCGGTCCAGGTGGGCTACCCGCCGGCGCGGCAGCAGCAGCATTTCGAAGGGCCACACCGCCCAGAAGGGAACCAGCGCCAGCCAGTGCTCGTTCTGCAGCACAATGCGTTCGCCCAGCGCCAGCTCAGCCTCGGCGTAATCCAGCAAAAGCAGCCGCTGGTGCTCCTGATAATAAGCAAGCTGCTGTGCATCTTCCTTGGCGGCTTCGTTGGGCAGCGCCTGGCCAGCCCAGACCTGCCCGTGCGGGTGTGGGTTCGAGCAGCCCATGATCTCGCCCTTGTTTTCGAACACCTGCACCCAACGGTATTCCCGCCCCAGCTCAGCGACTTGCGCGGCCCACAGATCCACCACCTGCTGGATTTCTGGCACGCTCATCTCCGCCAGGCTCAGGTCGTGGCGCGGCGAAAAGCACAGCACCCGACATGTCCCGGAAGCGCTTTCGTATTCCAGCAAAGAGTGCAGGCTGCCGCGCTGCATGGGCCTGCCCGGCAACAGGGCGGCAAAATCATTGGTGAAGACAAAGGTGGACGTGTACGCCGGGTTACGGGTGCCGCCAGCGCGCGCGTTGCCGGGGCACAGGTAGCAGCCAGGGTCGTAGACGGGGCGGGTTGCCTGGGGCAGCCTCTCCACCTGCCCCAGCCACGGACGTTTGTTGCGATGCGGCGAAACCAGCACCCATTCCCCGGTCAGCGCATTGCGCCGCCGGTGGGGAACGTTGCTCCAGTCAAGGTTTGTTTGCATATCATTCCTTCGTGTGTTTACCCTTTGTAATCTTTGTGTTTCAGGGTTTTTGCAGGCCATACCTGCCAGAATTTCCCCGAACCAACTCCAGCACGCGCGGCGGGGTGGCGGGTATGCGACGCAGGCGCACCCCGATGGCCCTCGAAATGGCGTTTATGATTGCCGGTGCAGTCGGCAAGATCGCCGTCTCGCCCACGCCCTTGGCGCCAAACGGGCCGTGGTAGGAGGGCGTTTCGATGAAGATCACCTCGATCTCCGGCGCAGCGTCGATCAGCGGCAGGATGTAATCGCTGAAACCGGTTGACTTACCGGGGATATATTCTTCTAACAGCGCCGAGCCAATGCCCATCATCATCGCTCCCACGATCTGCCCGTGGGCGTCCTTGGGGTTGATCAGCCGCCCCACGTCGTGCACCGCCGCCATGCGCTGCACACGCACCAGGCCGGTCTCCATATCTACCAGCACCTGCGCCGCCTGGGCGCCGGTGACGAATAAGGGGATGTATTCCGGGCGCGTGGCCTCCGGAAAGAGCGGCGAGAGATCGAACACGCCAGCGATCTTGCGCGGCTTACCCAGGCGGTCGAACTCGCCCGCCACCTCTGCAAGCGCCAGCCCAATCGCTGGTTCGGCGCGTGATGCTACCCGCCCCTCTTTGAGCGCCAGCCCCGCTGGATCGCGATCCAGCATCTCGCCGGCCATCGCCAAAATTTCGCTCTTCAAATTCTCCGCCGCATTGACCACCGAGCTGCCGACGAAATACGTCGCGCGCGACGCCCCCTGCACATTGCTGTCCGGCGTCAGGGCGGTATCGGCGTTGACCAGTTCGATGCGCTCCGGGCGCTCGCCCAGCACCTCGCCCGCAAGCTGCACCATCACTGTCTTGATGCCCTGCCCATAATCGGGCGCTGAGCAATAGACGATGAAATGCCCATCCTGCGCCAGCTCAGCAAAGCTGGGGATGCGCAGCGATCCAGACTTACCGAAACGGTACCACATTCCCGCCATGCCCACGCCCATGCGCAGCTCTCCGTCGGGATGGGCGGCGTTGAAGGCCTCCGCCTCCGCCTGGAAGTGCTGGTAGCGCGGGCGCAGCGCCTCCAGCACTTCCCGGCAGGCCAACGATTCAGCCACCGGGTAGCCCAGGGCGGAGATCGCGCCCTGCTGCAGCCGGTTGTGCAAGCGCAGCTCAAGCGGATCAATGTTCAAGGCCAGGGAAAGCTCGTCCAAAGCGCATTCAATGGGAAACACACCCTGCGGCGCGCCAAAGCCGCGAAACTGCCCGCACTTGGGGGCGTTGGTGTACACCACCTGGGCTTGCAGGTCCACCGCCTGCCAGGCGTATGGGCCGCTCACGCCGGTGACAGCGTAATTGGGGATGTAATAGCCAGCGCTGTCGTAAGCGCCGGTGTTGGCGAGGATGCGCGCCTGCAGCGCGACCAGCTCGCCCTGCGCCGTAGCTCCCACTTTGAGGTGTGCATGGTAGGGATGACGCTTGGGCGTGGCGTCGAACACCTCCCGCCGCGAGTAGGCCAACCGCGCCGGGCGACGCAGTAAGTGGGTGACCAGCCCGGTGGCCACCAGCGGCCAGGGGTCTTGCTTGCCGCCAAACGATCCTCCGGTGGGCGGTACGATCACCCGCACCTGGCTGGCGTCGACTCCCAACGCCTGGGCGATATAGCCCTGCTGCCAGTGCGGCTCATGCGTGGCGCCCACTACCGTGACGCGACCCTCTTCATCCAGATAGCCCAGCACGGCTTCCCGCTCCAGGGCAGAGTGCTCCTGGAAAGACGTGTCATACTCCGCCTCCAGCACCACCTCGCAGCGCTCGAACGCCGCCTGCAAGTCGCCATGCGCCGCCTGGAAAGTGTTCAAAATGTTGCCGTTGGGGTAGATGCGCACACCGCCTTCTTGCAGCGCTTCATCCACAGTGTAGACATGCGGCAACAACTGGTATTCGACGCGCACCGCCTGCGCCGCCAGGCGCGCCTGTTCCCACGTATCGCCCACGACCAGCGCCAGCGGAGCGCCTACCTGGCGCAGTGTATCCCCCACCGGCGTCAGCACTGGTTCATCCTGTGAATAGCCGGTCAGGCCGTTCTCGCCGGGCACATCCTCGGCGGTGATCACACGCACCACCCCTGGCATGCGCTCGGCCTGGGAAGTGTCTAATTCCAACAGGCGGGCGTGCGGGTGCGGGCTGCGCAACACATAGATATGCACCATCCCTGGCAGGGTGATATCTTCGGCGTAGCGCGTCTCTCCGGTCAATTTGCCATGCGAGTCGATGCGCCTGCTGCTGCCGCCGATGATAGAGCGTCGGTCGCCAGGCAGGGAGTGCTCAGATAGGGGCGTTGTTGGAGCAGCGGTCATGTTTCACCTCAGCGAAAAAACGGATTCAGCGAATTATAGCCCAATCTTCCCAGGCTGCTTGACACCGCTTGTAAACACATCTACAATAGATATAGTCATCTATATAATTATACAACCTTCTGTTCCACTTTCCTTTTCGAATGCTTAAGGCAACCAATGGCAACATTAAGTTCGGGACCGGTTCCGCGCTACCATCAGCTCAAACAAATCCTCGAGCAGCGCATTATCTCCGGCGAGTTTTCTCCCGGAGACCGCTTCCCCACCGATGAAGCGTTGACCCGCCAATACAATCTGAGTCGCGGCACCGTGCGCCGGGCGGTGGATATGCTGGTCGATGAAGGCCGCTTGCGCCGCGAGCAAGGGCGCGGCACGTTCGTCGCCGCGCCGCAGCTCACCCCTGTTTTCTTCCGCCTGGCGGATTTTTCAGAGGAAATGCGCCAGCGCGGCCGCATTCCAGGCACCCATCTGTTGCAGCGGCGGGTTTTTCCCGCCAACGATGAGATCGCCTCCCGCCTGCAGTTGTGCAGCGGCGAGAAAGTGATCGAGATCGCCCGCCTGCGCCTCGCCGATGGGCAACCCATGGCTTACGAGACCCGCTACCTGGCTTACGACTTGTGCCCCGACCTGCTCGACGAAGATCTAGAAAACCAATCCATTCACAGCCTGTTGATCGACAAATACAACATCCCCCTGGTGCGCGCCGTGCACACCATCGAAGCGCGCACCCTCTCCGCTCAGGAGGCTACTCTGCTTCAGGTGCCGCCCGGCGCGGCTGGTTTTGCGGTCGACCGCCTGACTTACACCCTCAACGATCGTCCAGTCACCTGGTACCGCATCATTTACCGCGGCGATGAATACCGCTTCACCGCTGAATTTCAACTCCCGGAGGAAAGATGACTATCGTTCTAGACGGCTCCAACCTGACCATCGAAAAACTGGTGCGCATCGCCCGACATGGAGAGCAGGTCGCCCTCCACCCGGAGGCGCTGGAACGCATCAAAGTGTGCCGCAGCATGCTGGAAGAGAAGATTGTCGCCCATGAGATCATGTACGGGGTCAACACCGGCATCGGCGAATTCTCTGAGGTGGTGCTGACCGACGAGCAGGTGCAGCAGTTTCAACGCTACCTGATTTACAACCACGCCGCCGGCATCGGCGAGCCGGTACCGCTCGAGCAGGTGCGCGCCGCCATCGCCGGGCGCATCAACGTCCACGCTCACGGCAATTCCGGCTGTCGCCCTGAGATCACCCTGGCGCTGGTCGAAATGCTCAACAAAGGCGTTACGCCGGTGGTGTGCCAGAAGGGCTCGGTTGGCGCCTGCGGCGACCTGGCGCCCATGTCGCAGATCGCCCTGCTGCTGATGGGTGAAGGCGAGGCCTTCTACCAGGGCGAAAGGCTGCCAGGACGCGTGGCCATGGAGCGCGCGGGCATTCCTATCCCTGGCTTGCAGGCGCGCGACGGGTTGGCGACCATCAACGGCTCCAACCTTTTGACCGCCATGAGCGCCCTGCATCTGTATGACATGAACCGCTGGCTGAAGCAGGCCGAGATCGCTTGCGCCATGACCCTGGAAGCCTTGTTCGCCAATATGAAACCCTACGACATCCGCCTGCACCAGGCGCGCGGTTTCTCCGGCGCGGTGCGCAGCGCTCGGGCGATCATGAAATGTATTGAAGGCAGCGACCTGGTGACCGGCAAGCTCAAGGTCAAGGTGCAGGACGCCTACTCGATGCGCTCCACACCCCAGGTGATCGGCGCCGCCCACGACGCCATCGCCTATGCCAGGTCCCAGGTCGAGATCGAGCTCAACGGCGTCGGCGACAATCCCATTTTCTTGCCGGAATACCGCCTGACGCTGACCGGCGCCAATTTCCAGGGTTCGCCGGTCAGCCTGCCGATGGACATGGCAGGCGCGGCGATCACCATGGTGTGCGTGCTCTCCGAGCGGCGCTTCAACCGGCTGACCAACCCCAACCTGAGTATCGGTTTGCCGGCCTTCCTGACCAAAGGCGCTGGGATGATGTCGGGCATGATGCTGAGCCAGTACACCGCCGATATGCTCATCGTCGAGCAGCGCATCCTGTCCATGCCGGCCTCGATCCAATCCATCCCCGCCGCCGCCGACCAGGAAGATTTCGTCTCCATGGGTATGAATACGGCAATCAAGAATGGCCAGATCCTGGATAACGCTTACGGCGTGCTGGGCATCGAGTTCATGGGCGCCGCCCAGGCGCTGGATTTCCGCGATTTTACCCCGGGTCATGGCGTGCAGGCCGCGCGCCGGGTGATCCGCAAATATGTTGCCCATCTGCACGAAGACCGCCCGATGTATCCTGATCACAACCGCATGAAAGAGCTGGTGCAGTCGGGTGAGATCCTGGAGGCGGTCGAGGCCGAGGTGGGCAGCCTGGAATAGCGTTGAGCTATGCGACCGATGGATGAACTCAACAACCGAGGAGGAATCACATGACACGCACCATCCGCGCCCCGCGCGGCACACAACTGACCTGCAAAAACTGGCTGATCGAAGCCCCTTATCGCATGATCCAACACAACCTGGAACCGGAGGTGGCTGGCAACCCAGAGAAATTGATCGTCTATGGCGGGCGCGGGCGCGCCGCCCGCAACTGGGAATGTTTCGACGCTATCCTGGACTCCTTGCGCCGCCTGGAACCTGACGAAACCCTGCTGGTGCAATCCGGCAAACCGGTGGGTGTCTTTCAAACGCATGAAGACGCGCCGCGGGTGATCATCGCCAACACCAATATCGTCCCCGCCTGGGCCACGCAGGAGAATTTCGACCGCTGGGAGGCCCAGGGCCTGATCATGTACGGGCAGATGACGGCTGGTTCCTGGATCTATATTGGCACGCAGGGCATCTTGCAGGGCACCTACGAGACCCTGGCAGCCGCCGCCCGCCAGCACTACGGCCCCAATGCCAGCCTGAAAGGCAAGTTCGTGCTCACTGCCGGCCTGGGTGAAATGGGTGGTGCGCAGCCGCTGGCGGTCACCATGAATGAGGGTGTGGCGCTGGTGGTCGAGATCGACCCGTGGCGCGCCCAACGCCGCCTGGAGCACGGCTACCTGAACAAGGTGGTCGACAACCTGGAAGAAGCCATGACCCTGGTGGAAGAGTCGGTCGCGGCCCGGAGGCCGCTCAGCGTCGGCCTGATTGGCAACGCCGCCGATATCTTCCCCGAACTGGTCATCCGCGGCGTGATCCCGGATATGGTTACCGACCAAACCTGCGCCCACGATCCGCTGATGTACGTGCCCAACGGCATGACCCTGGCTGCCGCCGAGGAGATGCGCGTTCGCGATCCCCGCGAATACCAGCGCCTGTCTATGCAAAGCATGGCGCGCCATTGCCAGGCGATGGTCGAGATGCAGAAAAAAGGTGCGGTGGTCTTCGACTATGGCAACAATTTGCGCCAGATGGCGTACAACGCCGGCTACCACGAGGTGATGAACCCGGATGGGAGCTGGGTCTACCCCGGCTTCGTCCCTGCCTATATTCGCCCGCTATTTTGCGAAGGCCAGGGTCCTTTCCGCTGGGTGGCGCTTTCTGGAGACCCCAAGGATATTTACGAGACCGACCAGATCATCATGGACCTCTTCCCAGAGAAAGAACACCTGGTGCGCTGGATCAAGATGGCGCAGGAGCAGGTGCACTTCCAGGGCCTGCCCAGCCGCATCTGCTGGTTGGGTTACGGCGAGCGCGACAAAGCCGGGCTAGCATTCAATGAAGCTGTCGCCAGCGGGCGGGTCAGCGCTCCGATTGCCATCGGCCGCGATCACCTGGATTGCGGTTCGGTCGCCAGTCCCAATCGCGAGACCGAGGGCATGCGCGACGGCTCGGACGCCATCGCCGACTGGCCCATCCTGAACTTTGCCATCAACGCCGTGGGCGGCGCCACCTGGGTCAGTTTCCACCACGGCGGCGGTGTGGGCATTGGCTACAGCCTGCACGCCGGGCAGGTGATCGTCGCCGATGGCACTCCAGCAGCCGCCAGGCGGCTCAAGCGCGTGCTGACCACCGACCCCGGCATGGGCATCCTGCGCCACGCCGACGCTGGCTATCCCGAAGCAATCGCCTGCGCCCGGGAGCGCGGGGTGAAGATCCCCATGCTGCCGCAATAAGCGGTCGCGCTTTTTGCTGAAAGTAAAACCAGATAAACCGCAAAGACGCTGAGAACGCAAAGCCACAATACACTTCGCGCCCTTCGCCTTAGCGGTTAATTGGATACCAGGAGACTGCCATGACCCTGCAAAGCAACTACACCGCCTACCTCACCCCTCAGTTTCGCAAGCTCTCCCCGGACCAGGTGGAGCATCTGCACCATGCCTCCCTGGAGATCCTGGAGCGCACCGGGGTACGCCTGTTCGAACCAGAAGCGCTGGCGCTGCTCCAAAAGCGCGGCATACCCGTGGAAGACGGCAACCGCGTGCGCATCCCCGCCGGGCTGGTGGAGTGGGCGCTCTCGGTGGCGCCCAAGCGCACCGTGCTGTGCGATCGCCACGGGCAGCGGGTGATGCCACTGGAGCGTCACAACGTGTTCTTCGGCACCGGCTCCGACTGCCCCAATGTGATCGACTTGCGCACCGGCGAGCGCCGCCCGGGCACACTGCAGGATATCGTCGAAGCGACGATTGTCTGCGACGCGCTGCCCAACATCGACTTCCTGATGTCTTTCTGCCTGGCTTCCGACCAGCCTCAGGAGACCGCCGACCGCCTGCAGATGCGCGCCATGCTGATGAATAGCACCAAGCCGATCCTGTTCGTGACCACCGAGTTCGAGGGCTGCGTGGATGCGGTGCGCATGGCAGAAGCCGTCGCCGGCGGCGAAGAAGCCCTGCGCCGCAACCCCATCTGCGCCTGCTACATCAATGTCACTGCCCCGCTGCGCCACAACCAGGAAGCGCTGCAGAAGCTGCTCTACCTGGCGGGCAAGGGCCTGCCCACCACCTACACCCCCGTTGTGCTGCGCGGCGCTTCAGGACCGGTGACCGCCGCCGGCGCCATCGCCCTGGCCAACGCCGGCGAGCTGGCGGGCCTGGTTATCGCCCAGCTCAAGCGCGAGGGGGCTCCCATCATCCTGACCGGCGGGGTCAACGATATGCTCGATATGCGCTCCACGCTGGACATCTACTCCGATCCCACCAACCGGGTGATGCTGGTCGAACTGGCGCACCGCTACAACCTGCCCATCTTCGGCCTGGCAGGCTGCAGCGATTCCAAGCTGCCCGACGAGCAGGCTGCCGCCGAAGCCGCCCTGTCCATCATCCTCGAGACGTTGGCAGGCGCCCAGATGGTGCACGATGTCGGCTACCTGGACGGCGGCATGTGCAACTCCCTAGAGCAGGTGGTGATTTGCGATGAGATCATCGCTTACACGCGCCATTTCATGCGCGGCCTGGAAATCAACGAAGAAACGCTGGCGCTGGACTTGATCGACCAGATCGGCCCTGACGGCGACTACCTGAGCACCCAGCACACTCTCGACCACTACCGCGAGGACTGGTATCCGAAACTGTTCGAGCGGCGCAACCACACCGACTGGCTGAAGCGCGGCGGCAAAACCCTGCGCCAGCGCGCCCGCGAGCGGGCGCTGGATATCCTGGCTAAGCACCAGCCCGAGCCGCTGCCAGCGGACGTGCAGAGGCGGGTGGACGAGATCGCGGGCGTGTGATTCTTTGGGGTTGTGTTAGCGGCAAAGCCGTTGCCACAACCCCAAAATTTTTTGATATAATTATCTTACGAATTGTTATCGATCAGGAGATGTAAAGCAATGGAAATCTCAACAATTTCATCCAAGTTTCAAGTGGTCATCCCGCGAAAAATTCGAGAACAATACGACTTGAAACCCGGTCAGAAATTGGCATTTATTCCCTATAAAGGCACGCTGCGTGTCGTGATTGTTCCGACGATGGAGGAGGCACGCGGGATTCTCAAAGGGATGAATACCGATAACATCAGGGAAGAGGAAGACGAGGAGCGTTGATGAACGTTGTTGACTCCTCTGGTTGGCTCGAATATTTTAGCGATGGCCCCAACGCTGACTTCTTTGCAACGCCAATCCGGAAAACGGATACACTGATCGTACCAACAATCTGCCTTTATGAAGTCTTCAAACGCGTGCTGATGTTGCTTGGCGAAGAACAGGCATTGAATGCCCTGGGCGTCATGTCTGCTGGTATCGTCGTAGATCTGGATCGCAAAATCGCTATCGATGCAGCAACCTTATCCATCGAATTGAAACTGGCAATGGCAGACAGCCTGATCCTGGCGACTGCCCAGACCCACAGTGCTACACTCTGGACGCAAGATGCGCATTTCAAGGAAATAGAAGGAGTACGTTATATCGAGAAGAGATGAGAGGACATGATGAAACTTGCTCCTGCCCTCCTCCGACTGTTGTTCGCAATCACCCTTCTGCTGGCGCTCGCCTTCCTGGCAGTCGCCCTCGCCCGTCGTCCTACCCCTCCAATTTCCTCCACCGAGGCTCCTCCGACTTCCCCCTCGCCCAGCGATGAGTTTGCCGGGCAGCGCGATTACCTGGTCGATGTCTACATCGAAGGCGCTGGCATCAACAACCCGGAAGTGCTCGAGGCTATGCGCAGTGTGCCGCGCCATAAGTTTGTCCCAGCCAGCTACATCGACCAGGCCTACGAGGATCATCCGCTGCCCATCGGTTACGGGCAGACCATTTCTCAACCCTACATTGTCGCCCTGATGACCCAACTGCTCGATCTGCAGCCTGGCGAAAAAGTGCTGGAAATCGGCACCGGCTCCGGTTACCAGGCCGCCGTGCTGGCTGAGTTGGAGGGCGTTGAAGTGTACACCATCGAGATCGTTCCCGAGCTGGCTGAATTGGCTGCCACCCGTTTGAAAGAGCTGGGCTACGACAACGTTCACGTCCGCCAGGGCGACGGTTACTATGGCTGGCCCGAAGAAGCCCCTTTCGACGCCATTATCGTTACCGCCGCGCCCGATCACTTGCCCGCCCCACTGGCTGAGCAGCTTGCCGAAGGCGGCAGGCTGGTCATTCCCATCGGACCGCCTGGCTGGTACCAAACTTTGTGGCAATTTGTGCGCCTCCCTGGCGAGAGCGAGCTGACCGCTTACAACATGGGCGGGGTGAGCTTTGTGCCCTTCACGGGTGCGGGGATTGAAAGCGCTCCAGAAGCGCCGGTTCCGACCTACCTGCCAACGCCCTGAGCAGGCGCCAGCCTGCGCTGCGCCAGTGCCGCAGCCGGCTCAGCGCTGCGTGGGTAGCGCTGCGTAAGCCCCCAGGTAACACAGCGCCCCGATCCAAAATACCCAGGAAAAACCCAGGCTGAGCGCCAGCAGCGCCGCCAGCACCGAGGCGACCACCGAAGCAGCCCCGTTGACTGCCCACACCCAGGCAACCGGCGTACCAGGCTCCAAGTGTCGCAGACCTCCAGGAAAAGGGATACCCATCAGGCAACCCAAGGGCGCAAGCAGCACCACGCTTAAGGCCAGGCGCAGCGTCAACGACAGGCCCAGCGTTGCAGCAAAGAAACCTGGCAGCAAGTACGGGATGGTTGCCAGCAGCCCCACCAATGCCAGCAGCGCCGGGCGCAGCCGCGCCCTGGCGCTCATCCGGCTGCCCAACGCCGAAAACAGCAGTAAGGCAAACAGCACCACCGTCAGCGCGTAGGCGGGGTTGCCCAGGTAGAGGATGAAACGCTGCATCAACGGGATTTCCACCAGCAGGTAAGCCAACCCGATCATGCCAAAATACAGCAAGGGGCCCAAGAGAGATGTCTTTCGGCTGGCATGCTCACCAACGCCTGCGCGTCGCACCGACAGCGGCAGCACAATCAGCGCGGCCGCTGCCGCCAGCGAGAGCAGCAGCAGCGCCAGGATGAGAAAATATCCCGCCCCGCCGAATGGCTGCCAGGTTCGCCCCAGCAACGCCAGGAGCTGCCTGGCCTGCGTCCACTTGAAATAATGTCCAAAAAATGGGTGCTCGTCGCTGGGAGGCGAGACATCATAGGGGTAGGCGCGGTAGAATGCACTGCGCGGTTGGGCCGCCAGCAAACGGGCAAACGCCTGCTCATAGATAGGCTCGCTCAGCACGTTGTAGCGGTTCAATTCGCTGGTGTCAAGGTCTGGCGCATAGACCAGGTCGAAGGCTCTGTCGGTGGCAAATTTGCGCAAGGTTGCCAGTTCCTGCTGGCTAAACGGCGCCTTTTTGACCAGGACGGTGGCGGTGTTATAGCCGCGAAAAGCGAACAGCCGCGCCGAAGGCTCCAGCCCGGCGGCTTCCAGCGCCGAGATGGCCAGTCCAAAGGCGCGCAGTTCCTCGCTGGGTGGATCCTGCAACCAGCGCGTAATCGACAATACCCCCTCCGGTGATAGGCGCGCCAACGCATCCTGGAACGCCTCCTGGGTATAACGGTAATCTTCTGCCAGGCTATAAGCGCCCACGCCCACCGGATGATATCCTGAGTTCAAGCACAGCAGAATGACATCGAACTGTCCGAAGCTGCGGTGCAGGTAGCTGCGCCCGGTTTCTATCTCGACCTGCACCCGAGAGTCGGCGTACACCTCTCCAGCGGCTGCCACGATCAGCGGGTTGACCTCCACCGCCGTCACCTGGGAAGCGCCCATCGCCAGGGCGATGAAGACATCCAGTCCGCCGCGTGGCTCGAGCGCCAGCGTCTGCGCGCCCGGGCGCAGCAGGAAAGCTGCCGCTGTGGGGAGATAAGCGCTGAACTGCGGATCCGCCCCTGGCAGCAACACAGCGCTCAAATCATCCCCATCTACCAACAAGCCATCCATCGCTGGCAGCGGCTGCTGGTAGCGAAAGCTCAGGCCGGGCAGCGAATGGATGCTGGCGCTACGCACCACGTCGACCCGCGCCGATGCGTTCCAGCGCCGGTATACCACCTGACTGCCTGGCGCCTGTAGGGCATAGGATAGGCCTTTGTAAGGAGAAAGTTTCAACTCGAGCAATTTCAGGCCGCGCTGGTCATCCAGCCTCAGACCCAGGTCGAGCAGGCACAAAAGCAGCAACCCCGCCGCCCCCGCCAGCCGCCCGCTGGCGCGTCTATTTGGCTCCCCACCATCCTGCAGCCCGGTGACCAGGGCTGCCAGGCATGCCAGGGCGCTGCTCAACACCACCACCCCCTCCCCGCCAAACAGTGCCGGCGCAAACAGCGCCAGGCCGCAGCCGGCGGCCGAGCCTGCCAGGTTGGCCGCGTACGTTGTCCCGGCAAGGCGCGGCGCGGCTTGCAGCAGCATGCTCACCACCAGCCCGCTACAGAAAAAAGGCGCCGCCTGCACCAGGTAGTGCAGCGCCAGGATCCATACCTGGCGGCTATCCCAGGTAATGGTGTAAGAATCGAAGGGCAGTTCATTGGTCAGAATGAAGCCAGCCAGGATGAACGTCCCTGCCGCCAGCGAAAGCTGCGCCACGCGGCGGCTAAGATCACCGCCCCCAAACGTCGGGAACAGCGCCAGGAATGTGCCGCTGGCGCCGAAGCCCAGCAGCGCCAGGCTGACAATCATGAAGGCGAAATGGTAGAACTGAGCGACGGAGTACAGCCGCGTCAGGTTGATCTCGAACAGGAGTGTGGCTGCCGAGAGCAGGGAAAGGCTGAGGCGGATCTTCGGGCTGGCGACGACATCCATTGCAAGTGTCCTGGATAAAACAATCATATTGTATGCATTGGAAGCGGTCAATAGCAATAGCCAGCACCAATGGTAATCCCCCTGGCTGAGCGTGTAACATTCAAGGACAAATGTAATCATCTTTTCCTGACAATCAATAGTGGAACTTAGCAAACAAAATGTTATACAATATATGCATACGGTACCGATGTGGGTGCTTTTTTTCGCATCCTTCCTCGCCGCAGGAGAGCGAGTTTGCCCCAACCCCCTATCTACCCTGTCCAAGGAAATCATCTATGCCAACCGTTGACGAAGTCAAAACTGTCCTGTCCCAGGTGATCGACCCTGAACTGAACAACAATATAGTGGATCTGGGGATGGTCAAAGATATTCACATCGAAGCCGGGGATGTCACCATTACCCTGGCGCTGACCGTCAAAGGCTGCCCCCTGAAGAACTACTTGAAAGAGCAAACCCAGGCCGCCTTGTTCGCCATTCCTGATGTTGAAAATGTAACCGTCAACCTGACCAGCATGACGCCCGTGGAACGCCAGGCGCTCAAAGATCGCCTCTCGCCGGCCATCCAAATCAACCACATTGGGCGCCTGGTTGGGGTGATGAGCGGCAAGGGCGGCGTCGGCAAATCATCAGCGACCGCCCTGCTGGCAGTTGCCCTACGCCGCCAGGGATATGAAGTTGGCATCCTGGATGCAGATGTCACCGGACCGAGCATTCCCAGGTTGTTTGGCATCTCTGGGCCGGTACGCAGCGTGCCGCTGGGTATGCTTCCAGTGGAGACGCACACAGGCATCAAGGTCATTTCCACAAATTTGATGCTGAAAGAAGAAGACACGGCTCTGATCTGGAGAGGACCGGTCATGAGCGGCACCGTCAAGCAATTCTGGAAAGATGTCCTGTGGGGCAGGTTGGATTACCTGCTGGTCGATCTACCCCCAGGCACCTCCGATATCACCCTCACCACCCTGGAGTCCTTCCCCCTCAGTGGTGTCATCCTGATCACCACGCCCCAAGGGCTATCTTCAATGATTGTGCGTAAGACCGTCCACATGTCCCAGGGCCTGGAGGTGCCTATCCTGGGCGTCGTGGAAAATATGAGCTATTTCATCGCTCCGGATACCGGCGCCCGCTACGAAATCTTTGGCCCCAGCCACACCCTGGCCGTTGCCGAAGCCGCCTCCGCTCCGATCCTGGGACACCTGCCGATCGACCCCCACCTGGCGGCACTTGCCGACGCTGGTCAAATTGAGCAATACGAGCACAGCGCTTGCACCGAACTGGCGCAGGCATTCGCCGCTGCGCTCCCGCCAATAGAGCCGGCTCCGGCTGCGCCTTGGGTTAGATGATGGTTGCCTGAATCCAGCATGCGCCCAATTAGCGCAAAGTGAGTAAAGATTGGCTGTCCGTCCCCGCGTAGCGCCTGTGACCATACCCAATACCCACCAACCAGCCCGAGAAAAGGGCTGGTCCTGGCACGCCATGCGCCAGAGTCTGCGCTTCCGCCTGCTCTTTCTGATCATCGGCGTAGCGCTGGTAAGCCTGCTGGTTTCCATCCTGATCATTTTCGGTGTTCAGCGCAACCAGCTCATTGCAAACGCACACACAGCCACGAACGCCCTGAGTAAGCTGGTAGAAGCCAATCTGCTCAACGCCATGCGCTCGGATGATTGGTACACGGTGAACGAGATCATCCGGATTGCGGTGAAGGAACGCGCCATCGACTCGCTGCGCATCCTCAATTTGGAAGGGCGGGTCATCGCCACCTCGCACATCAGCGAACTCGGTTCAAACTTCGAGCTTACAGATCAGCTCTGCCAGCAATGTCACGCCGCTGGCAACCGGACGTTCTACAAAATCGGCAACGTCGACGCCGCCACCGGGCAACAGATGTTGATCACGATGAACCTGATCTACAACCAGCCGCGCTGCTGGACTTGCCACAGTGTCAATCAAACGTTGTTGGGGTTGATGATTGTCGAGACCCCGCTCACCATGATCAACAACCAGTTGGTCGCCGGGTTCAGGTACACCGCCCTGGTAGCATTGATGGCTTGCGCTCTGCTGGTCGCATTGCTGGTGCCTCTGCTCAATCGCAATTTTCTGCGCCCGGTGGAAACGCTCTCCAAAGGTGTGGACGAGCTGGCTTCTGGCAACCTGGATTATGAGGTGCAAGCCGAAAGCCAGGACGAGTTGGGTAAGCTGGCCGAATCGTTTGATAACATGCGCCGGCAGTTGAAGGCGTCTTACCAGGATATCGCCCAACGCGAGCAAGAAGCCAATTCCCTGTACGAACTGGGCATCAAGATCTCGGGCTCGCGAACGTTGTCCGAGCTGCTCAATTCGGTGGCCAGCGCAGCGCGCCAGTTGCTGAACGCCGAGGTCGGCCTGGTGGGCTTGTTCGACGAAGACGCTCAAGAGATCGTCATCAAAGCAGCTTCTGGAGGGCGCGCCCACGTCCACCAGAACTTACGCATGCCGATAAGACCTGGAAGTCCAGGCAGCGCCTTGTTTGAAGGACTGCCCATACTCGTTGAAGCGAATGACAAGTACAACCTGCTCCAGCCAGAGGATGCCTCACAAACATCAGCGAGGCCGGTCTCCATCCTGGCGGCGCCGCTCAAATTGGGCGATAGATTCCTGGGTATGATCAAAGTTATCCGTCGCAGCCCGCGCCAGTTCAGTCAGCCAGACGCCCAGTTGCTGATGCGCCTGGCTCACCCGGTGGTCATCTCCATCGAAAACGCGCAACTGTACCACCAGTTGCGTCATCTGGCGACCCTGGAGGAGCGCGATCGCCTGGCGCGTGAGATGCACGATCACTTTGCCCAGTTGATGGGTTATATCAGTGTGCGCGCCGCTCTCACCGACGAACTGCTCTCTACTGGTCGCCTGGCCGATGCTCAAGACAGTCTGGCTGAGTTGAAGCGCGCCGCCAAAATGGCTTACACCGATGTGCGCGAGGAGATTTTCAATTTACGCACTTTTGTCGATCCCCAGGTTGGATTGCTGCCAACGCTCAGAAAATATTTATCCGAATATCAACTGCATTATGGCGTGGAAACCGAGCTCCTGTATGAGGATGAATCGCTCACACGGCTCCCGTCGGAAATCGCCAGCCAGGTATTGCGCATCATTCAAGAAGCCTTGACCAATGTGCGCAAGCACTCCCATGCCAGACTAGCCCGGGTATGCTTCGAAGCGCAGCAGGGACAGGTGCTCATCCGGATAGAGGATAATGGGCAGGGCTTTTATTCAGACGAACTGACAAAGCCAGGGCAGCATTATGGGCTTCAGATCATGCGCGAGCGCGCCGAGTCCGTTGGCGGCAGCTTGAGCCTGGACTCAAAGCCGGGGCAGGGCACGCGCGTTACTATCTGTGTGCCGCGATCCTTCGAAATTTAAGGTGCGAATAACCTCATGCGCATTCTTCTTGTGGATGATCACGTGCTCTTTCGAAAAGGGGTGGCAGCCTTGCTCGCCATGAACCCAGATTTCCAGGTCGTTGGCGAGGCCGGCGACGGTCTGGAGGCGATCGCTGCCGCTCGCGAGCTGCTTCCAGATGTGGTGCTGATGGATATTGGCATGCCGCGCTGCAACGGTTTGGAAGCCACGCGCATCCTAAAGCGCGAGATGCCACACATCAAGATCGTGATTCTGACCGTTTCAGACGACGACCAGCACCTGTTCGAAGCCATCAAGAGCGGTGCTCAGGGTTACCTGCTCAAGAACCTCGAACCCTATCAGCTTCACGACCTGCTGGAAAGCATCTCACGCGGTGAAGCGCCTCTCTCAGGCGCCATCGCTGCCAGGATACTCAAGGAATTTTCTCATCCCACTCCTGCCAGCGAGCAGGCTGCGCCATTAGTTGAAGGGTTGACCTCGCGCGAGATAGAGATTTTACAATTGGTAGTCGAGGGCCTGACCAACAAAGAGATTGCCACTGCTTTGGTGATCTCGGAAAACACGGTCAAGATTCACCTGCGCAATATCCTCGAAAAACTGCACCTGCAGAACCGCATCCAGGCGGCTGTCTACGCCGTCCGGCAAGGCCTTATTGATGCTGACCAGCAGTAAATAACCCGCTATAGCCCAGGTGGGCTATAGCCAATCGATTCCATCACCCGCCAGGGCTATCGAAAGATAGCCCTTTTGTTTATTTAAAATCACTGAGGTGAGTGTAGCCCTCGAAGGGCAATATCGATATGATGAATACGGTGCTCCGCCTCGGCGTACCATTAAATTCGGCATTCCCGTGTTCATCAACCATAATATGTACATCACAAACCAACACGGAACACCCGCCAGCCCGTCCATCGTCCACCGCAAACAGCATTGGGTTGATGTACACAACTCATGGGTTGTTTGCTTTTATTAACTGTCTCTGAATTTTTCATCCCACCTGAGGTGGCTAAGGAAAGGAGCAGCGCGAAAGAAATACACCGTAACATGACACAGCAAATGTGAAGGCAAACCAGCCATTAGGACATCTGGAGGAGGCCAAGATGACAAGAGTTGAGCGAAGAGATAAAGAACCAGAACCAAACAAGGAACCCACACAATCCGGCGGAAAAATCAGCCGCCGGGAGTTCCTGGGGATGACCGGGACAGGGATTGCCGGCCTGGTGATCGGCGGCATTGTTGGACGTGAAGTCTTCCCCAAGCAGGCCGCCCCCGCAGCAGCTCCGGCAGCAGCCCCTGCAGCAGCCCCGGCAGCAGCGGGAGAAGGGGAAGCGGCCGCGGTGTCTGAGCCGAAGGCCGGCTATACGCTGGTCTTCGATCCGGTGCAATGCACCGGATGCATGAAGTGCGCCGTGGCGTGCTCAGAGAAATACGGGGCTTACTTCCACCCTGAAGAAACCAAGAACACGGTGAACCTGGAGTTTTCCAGAATCCGCCCAATGCGTTTCCAATACGTGGACGTGATCAATAACTGCCACTATTGCGAGCTGATGGAATGGGCTGAAGGCAGCAATGAGTTCCCCTGCCAGGCTGTCTGTCCCGAAGATGCCATCCTGACCGTGCCCGAAGGCGAAGGGGAAGCCGGGTACTATGGCATGGGGTACAAGTGGATCGACCAGGAGAAGTGCCTGGGCATCGACAAGTGCTGGCGCTGCGCTGAGATCTGCGAGGACCAGTTTGCCAGCGGTATTTCCTTCGATCCCATTAGCCGCAAAGCTCAGGTTTGCAGCCGCTGCGGCGGCGACCCCGAATGTGTCAAGGCCTGCCCCGAGCCGCTGGCCTTGCAGTGGGTGCCAGTGGGACGCAATGGGCGCTTCTATGCCCAACACCCCACTGCATACGCTGAGCTGCTGTACCGCAAGATGTACAACAAGAGGAGGGAGCTCTAATGGCTGACTTATTTGGAATGACCGGCAAGATTGCACGTGTAGACCTGACCAGCGGCACGGTCACTGTCATTGAGCCCCCAGAAGAAGTGTACCGCAAGTTCTTGGGCGGCTCAGCCCTGGGAGTCTACTACCTCTTCAAAGAGGGCATTGTCAGCCCTGATGTAGATCCCCTCGGCCCAGATAACATGCTCCAGTTTTTAATCGGTCCGATCACTGGTGCAGGTCCCAATGCGCGCTCAGTCACCGTTACCAAGAGCGCCTACAACTTCATTTCCATCGCTACCAGCGGCGGCCAGGCTGCTGCCGAGCTAAAATTCGCCGGCTGGGATGGCATCCAGATCGTTGGCAAGGCCTCTAAGCCTGTCTACATCGCCGTTATCGACGATGTGGTCGAGATCCGCGACGCCAGCCATGTCTGGGGCAAAGGCGTGGAAGAAGTAGAGTTAATCCTAAAGAAGGAGGTGCTGGCGGAGACCGAGTCGCGCGAAGCTATGATGCGCGACGCCGACCTGACTCCCGAATGGGCTGCCTTGCGCCCGGTCAAGCGCAAAGGCCTGGGTGAGAAACGCCTGGCCAGCGTCTGGTCAATCGGCCCTGGCGGCGAGAACCAGGTGTGGTATGCCAACGTGATCACCGAGGGCGCCCGCGCCCACGGTCGCTATGGTCCTGGCGCGATCATGGGATCCAAGAATCTCAAAGCAGTCGTCATTCGTGGCACGAAAGGCCACAAACTGGCCGACAAGGCGAAATTCCTCGAGCTGGTCAATGCCATCCATGCTTCCGAGAAAAACGACTACTTCTGGCGCTCCTATGGCACCGCCGGTATCGGCGCTCGCTCTGCCTACGTCGAAGACGCTTACCCAATTCGCAACTGGCAGTGGTGCGCCTGGGCTGATCCGCAGGTCAAGGCCATCGAAGGCGCCTTCATGGACACTGCCAGCTTCGTCCACAAGCAGGCGTGCCCCAATTGCCTGCTCAAATGCCTGACCACGGTTGAGATCACCAGTGAAGATCCCCTGATGGATGGCACCATCACTGATATGCCCGACTGGGAAGCCATGGGCATGGTTGGCGGCAACCTCGGCTACTTCGAGATGCCGGGCAAGACGCCGTCCGATCCCTTCACCGGCACCCACATCGACCAGGCCGAGAACCTGGCGAAGCTCCAATTCACCACCGCCCTACACGACAACTATGGCCTGGATTTCATCGATGGTGGCGCCCTCCTGGCGCTGCTCATGGAATTGCGTCAGCGCGAGCTGATCACACCCGAAGACCTGGATGGCATCGATCTAAAGTGGGGCGATGTCCACGCGGTGGATGAGATGCTGAAGAAGATCGTTTATCGCCAGGGCATCGGAGACGTGCTCGCCCGCGGCACCTGGGAGACCGCCAAGTACTTCGCCGAGAAGAAGGGCAATCCCGAGATCATGAACTACTCCATGACCGCTCATCGCTACGGGCAGCCAGCCCACGACGTGCGCAGCCCGGCGGACAAGAACGCCATGGAGTACGTCACCGTCCGGCGCCCAAGCGAGCACACCGGCGGCGGTGGGGCTGGCTTCAAGCAGGGCGACTGGGCTGCAGCCATCGCTGGACAGAACAACAAGTGCGCCACTGACTCGATGGTTTCCTGCTCCTTCCCTGGCGGTCACTTTGCTGGCAAGACGGTCGATTTGATCAAAGCAGCTACCGGCTGGACTGACTTCACCGAAGAAGACCTGTTCAACATCGGCGCTCGCGAGTATGCCCTGTGCCGCCTGTTCGATATCCATACCCAGGGACTCACTGACCCCAAAGAGCAGTGGGATAAGCTTGTACCGCACCGCTGGTTCTACGATCCACTGCCAACTGGACCGCAGAAGGGCGCTGTCGCTTACGAAGGCAATCCGGACAAGCTCTTCAACGAAGCCCTGCCTGCTTACTGGAAAGAGCGCGGCTGGACCGAGGACAAGGGTATCCCCACCCTGGAGACCCTCAAAGCGCTTGGCATCGATGATATCGCTGGTGAAATCGCCAAGCAGCACCTGTAGAGTCCTCACCGGAGGATAGCCCCTGAAGCCATGCTGAGGCCCCAACCGGCGGTCCCCGTCAAGTTGGGGCCTCACTTCTAACCCTCCGGAGCGAATCAATTCCCAGGACAAAGCGCATGCTTTACGAGCAGTTGTTTGAGAGAAATTACGGCGTTTTTACAGAAGCGGAGCAGGCTCGCCTTCGAAACGGCCGGGTAGCCATCGTTGGGTGTGGGGGAATTGGCGCCGTCACCGCAATTGCCCTGGCGCGCAGCGGGCTGGGTCGTTTTTCGTTGCACGAATTTGACACCTACACGCCATCCAACATGAACCGCCAGATCACCTGTTTTGTCGATACGATGGGCATGAACAAGGCGGTAGTGGTTCGCGATACGATCCTGAGAATTAATCCCGAAGCGCACATTGATATTTGCACCCAGGCCGTGACGCCCCAAGAGATCGACCAGGTTGTGTTGGATGGCGATGTCATTCTGCCCGCGGCTGACGATTGGGCCTTGAGCATGACCATGCTCAGCCGGGCCAAGCAACTCGGCAAACCCGCCATTATGGCTTATCCGGTAGGCGCCTTGGGTCGCGTCAGCACCTTCTTGCCCACCAGCCCGTACGCCTGCGAGTGCGTGGCCATTCCGCCCCATCTCTCTTACACCGAGATGAAAGCCTTCATGGACGACCCCAATAACCGCAAGATCTTGCAGTATTACCAGACCGCAGGCGGCTGGCGGCAAGAATGGTTTGAGCAGTGGTGCGATGGTTTGCTACCCCATCCACAGATTTGCACCATTGTCTGGATAACCGGAGCTCTCGCGGCGATAGAAATCATCAAATTGATCAGCGGCAAATGGCGACCGGTGGTTGCTCCGCGCTACTGGCACGTCACACCCGAAGGCGCACGCATCGCCAAATTCAGCTTCGCCCGCCGCTGGCTGGCTCGCCAGCGTTGGGGCGCGGCGATGATTCCCTTCTTAGCGCAGCGACCCTGGCTGGTACGCTTGTTCACCCGGGCGATCAGTTGATGCACATGTGCAATGGTCGTTGTGGGCTATAAGAAGACACCATCCTGGGCTAAACAAAGGATTTGGTTTCCACATGCGCTGCCTCAGGATGATACATCAAACAAGGAGAACTTATGAAGCGTTGGATGACTGGCGTTAACCTGTTGGGCTTCTTAGCAGGCTTAATCATGATTACTGCCATGCTCATCCCCTGGTGGAGCTTTCAGCTTGAATTTTCCGAACAGACCGACCTTTACCCCTACCTTCTGGATGGTCCGGGCAGCGAGTTCGTTGGTTACAAGCGCAGTCCACAGATGACCATCTTGACGGTTGTGTTCGTGATCACCATCTTGCTCACGTTGATCGGTAGTTTTCAAAAAGGGCGCGCTGCTCGTGTCTTATTGTTGCTTTCTGGAGCGCTGATTTTCTTGGGCACCTGGCGTTTGCTCCTGCGTATTTCGGATGTGGCGGCGCGCTTCGGCCTTCCCATTCAGGGACATACCCGGGGCAATTATGGTGGTTTTGCCGACGTTTATGTTTCTACCTGGCTTCGCCCAGGGATGTATCTCATCCTTTTTGCAGGCATCCTGGTGCTGTGCGCGGGATTATTTCGAGATAAAGCCTGGTTACAGTTCAAGGATTAAGCTGTATCCATCAAAGATCTTGAGAAAAGGAGGATAGCTATGAAAGTGCGTTATCTGGTACTCACGATGCTGATGATCGTCATTGCTCTTTCAATGCTCGGTTGTGGCGCAGCCGCCGCGCCTGAGCCGACACCCACTGCAACTCCCCATCCCGGCGAAGCGCTGACCGCCAGCCGCTGCGGCACCTGCCATCCCCTTGGCCTGGTGGAAAACTCCAAATTCAGTGCGCAAGGCTGGCAGATCGTTGTCGAACGCATGGTCATGGCCGGTGCGCAACTCAACAAAGAGCAACAAGCCCAGGTGATCGACTACCTGGCGGTCAAATATCCCAAGGATTAGCGCTTATCCTATGACGAAGCCCGAGAAACAAGAAATCAACGACTTAGTCGACGAGCTTCGGCAGGGGCGGATCAGTCGTAAGGATTTTCTGCGCACCGCGGCATTGCTTGGGCTATCTTTGGGAGCCGGCCAGGTTTTATCTGGCTGCGCGCCAACAGAGGGAGCCACGGCTACCCCCACGTTTGACCTTCGCGCCCTCTCGTTGGAAGAAAATAACGCCTTTCCCACCCCTATCGGGGCTGAAGTCATGGCGCCTTCGCCAGTGCCTGGCTACAGCGCCACGCCTGCAGTCGATTATTCCGCTCGCCCAACTGCGCCTCCCCCGCGCAATTTGAGCTGGTTTTGCGCTTCGTGCGGGCAGCGGTTCCGCACTGCAGAGGAATTACAGCGTCACGCCGCCGAGAAGCATCAATGGCTGCTGCCCGAGGTTCACCGCGTCGAAGAACCCACTTACACCGATTTTCTGGTGGGCAAGATCGAGCGCTTCGACGAGCGGAACACCGTCTTTTCGCGCACTTTGTGGGATGAGGACTACCAGGCGCAGGTGAAAGCGGCGACTGCCAAAGCCAAGCCAGGTGATTGGAGCTCTTTTGAGGGCAACGCTGTGGTTGCTGGCGCAATCTACGTCGACAACACCGCTGGCGCCCTGCACCCCAACTATTACGGCTACGGTGGGCATCTGAGCGGCGACGCGGGCTTGTTTGGATGGGATGACCCGGTCAATGAGACGCGATTTCCAGTCGAAGACCCGCTTTGGATGACCGAACGCGTCAAGCAGGTCGCTCGCTTGTATGGCGCCAACCTGGTGGGCGTCACCGAGGTCAACCCGAACTGGATCTACTCCCACTACTTCGAGCGCCCAACCTTGAACTACGGCAAGCTGGAAATGCCTCTGAAATACGCCATTGTCATGGGCATCGAAATGGATTGGGATTGGATCAAACATTCTCCCTATCCGGAAGCCAGCGCTGCCACCGCCCTGGCATACTCCCGCATGGCGGAGCTGTCCTCCTCCCTGGCAAAATACATTCGCGCCCTGGGATACCCCGCCATCCCATCCGGCAACGATACGGCTCAGAGCATTCCCCTGGCGATCGATGCCGGCCTGGGAGAGCTTGGGCGCCTTGGGTTGTTGCTGAGCCCGGAATATGGTCCGCGACAGCGCCTCTGCAAAGTTTTCACAGATCTCCCTCTGGTGCCCGACAAGCCCATCGATTTCGGAATCCAGCGATACTGTGAGAAATGCCATGCCTGCGCCCAGGCCTGCCCGGTGAATGCTATCCGCTGGGAGGAGCGCACCACCGAACCTACTTCTATTTCCAACCGCACCGGCATTCTGCGCTGGCCGGTCAATGTTGCCAAGTGTTACCTTTTTTGGAGGGAGAACCGCGGCACCGATTGCTCGAACTGCATCGCCGCTTGCCCCTGGGCGATTCAGAACCCGCGTACCTGGATTGAAAGAGAGACCTGGTAGGCGCGTCTTTTATCTTGTCGAATGAAAGGAATGCAAACACATGGAAGTTGACATCAAGAAAATCGATGCGATCCTTGAAGAACACGGCCTGGAAAAAAGATGGCTGATCCCTTCCTTGCTGGCGATCCAGAATACCTACAACTACCTGCCCCCGGAAGCCATGCAGCGGGTTTCAGAGCGAATGCAAGTGCCCATGATCCAGGTGTACCAGGTAGCTTCATTCTACAAAGCCTTCAGCATGGAGCCGCGCGGCAAACACATTGTCACGGTCTGCATGGGAACTGCCTGCCACGTGCGCGGCGCTGAGCGCCTGGTGGATCAGGTTGGGCGGGTGATTGGCATCAAGCCAGGAGAGACCAGCACGGATTACCAGTTCACCCTGGAAACGGTCAACTGCCTGGGCACGTGCGCTTTGGGACCTGTAATGGTCGTCGACGGCAAGTATTATGGCAATATGAATGCCAGCAAGGTTGACCGAGTGCTCAACCGATACATGAAGCGGGAGGGAGAAGCTCATGGCTAAACCATTACCCACTGAGGCTCAAGAACTTGAAAAACGCCGCCAGGAGCTTCAAAATCAGCCCTCCCGGCCTGCCATCCGCATCTGCGGCGGTACGGGCTGCCTGGCGCTGGGCTCCGATGAGGTCGCAGCAGCATTTGAGACTGCGCTCAACGAGCAGGGTGTGGAAGCAAATATCGAACTTAAAACGACCGGTTGTCCTGGCTTCTGCGAACAAGGACCGCTACTGGTCATCCACCCCCACCGAATTCTCTACACCCACGTCAAACCGAAAGACGCCGCCGAGATTGTCGCCAAGACAGTAGTGAAAGGTGAGATCATTGAGCGGTTGCTGTATGAAGATCCACGAACAGGCGAACGAATCGCTCATGAACAAGAGGTTCCCTTCTACAAACTGCAAAAGCGCATCTTGCTGAAAGATAGCGGCGTCATCGATCCACGCAAACTTGAGGACTACCTGGCTGTGGGAGGATATCGCGCCTTGCACAAAGCGCTCTTCGAGATGAGTCCTGAGGATATCATCGAGGAGGTCAAGAAGTCTGGCTTGAGAGGGCGCGGTGGAGCGGGTTTCCCCACCGCAGTGAAGTGGGAGCTGTGCCGAAAGTCTCCGGGTAAGCCCAAGTACATCATCTGCAACGCAGATGAAGGCGACCCCGGGGCGTTCCAGGATCGCGGCTTGATCGAGGGCAACCCGCACAGCATCCTGGAAGGCATGATCATCGGCGCCTACGCTATCGGTGCGGAAGAAGGTTTCGTATACATTCGCAACGAATATCCTCTGGCGGTCGAGCTGATCAGCCTGGCGGTGAAGCAGGCGAAGGAGGCCGGCCTGCTCGGCAAGAATATCCTCGGCTCAGGTTTTGACTTCGATATCACCATCCAATTGGGAGCTGGGGCTTTTGTGTGCGGTGAAGAAACCGCGCTGATGGCGTCCATCGAAGGCCGTCCAGGCGAACCGCACGCCCGCCCTCCCTATCCGGCTGAGAGTGGACTGTGGGGCAAGCCAACCAATATCAACAACACCAAGACCTGGGCGTGGGTGCCGCATATCGTCAAGAACGGCGGCGATTGGTTTGCGCAGATGGGCACAGAAAAGAGCAAGGGCACCACGATTTTCTCGGTGGTTGGCAAGATCAAGAACACCGGCCTTGTAGAAGTGCCCATGGGAATCAGCCTGCGAAGCCTGATCGAGGACATCGGTGGCGGCGCATCCAATGGCAAGAAACTTAAGGCCGTGCAGACCGGCGGGCCTTCTGGCGGCTGCATTCCTGAGAGCTTGTGGCACTTACCAGTAGACTATGACAGCTTGAAAGAAGCTGGCTCAATGATGGGCTCTGGCGGCATGATTGTCATGGATGAACGCACCTGCATGGTTGATATGGCACGCTACTTCCTGAACTTCTCCAAGTTCGAGTCTTGTGGGAAATGCGTTGCCTGCCGTGAGGGTGTGCGCCGGATGTATGAGATTTTGGACTACATCACACGCGGCTATGGGCAAGAAGGGGATATCGAGCTGCTCGAAGAGATGGGCGAAGCGATCAAAATCGGTGCGTTGTGCGGATTGGGCCAAACCGCTCCAAACCCGGTGTTAACCACCATCCGTTACTTCCGGGAAGAGTATGAAGCCCATATCCGAGAGAAAAAGTGCCCGGCAGGTGTGTGCAAATCCCTGATCACCTACTACATCGTGGCCGAGAACTGTCCGGGGTGTGGGTTGTGCGCGCGCTACTGCGCAGAGCACGCCATCACCGGAGAGAAGGGGAAGCCCTATGTCATCGACCCGCAAATCTGCGGTCGCTGCGGGGTGTGTATGGATGTGTGCAATTTCAATGCGGTTGTCGTGGAATAGGGAGCATAAACTATGGTAAACCTGACAATCAACGAGAAAACGATCTCTGTTCCCGAGGGCACCACGGTCCTTGAAGCAGCTCAAAAAGCCGGGGTGTATATTCCTACGCTGTGCCACCGCCCTGAGTTGACCCCTTATGGCGCCTGCCGCCTGTGCCTAGTGGAGATCAGCCGCAATGGGAATGGGCGTAAAACCGTGACCACTTCGTGCAACATGATCGCTGAAGAGGGCATGAGCATCGCCACCGACACACCGGAGGTCGTGAGCACCCGTAAGTTGATGGCCGACCTGATACTGTCTCGCTGTCCCGAAGTGCCCGCTATCCAACGCCTGGCAGCTTCATTGGGTGTGGATAAGCCCAGCTTCCCCACCGATCATCCGGAAGAAGACTGCATCTTATGCGGACTGTGCGTGCGCGCCTGCGATGAGAAAGCGAACCAGCACCTGCTTGGGCTGGTAGGGCGAGCTCCTGACCGCAAGCTGACCACTGCCTTTGGTCAAGACCCGGGCATCTGCGATGACTGCAACCAGTGCATCGAGTACTGCCCCACCGGCGCGATCACCCACCTGCCTGTGCCCAAGATCGGAGAGCGTCTTAAAGCCATCGCCACCCGCTGGAAGCGAGCCCGCCAGGTGGTGCAATATGCCGCTCTGCTGCTCTTCCTGGGCTTGATCTACAGCACGCTGCGAGGTGAGCTGCAAATCGTGCCGATCAATCTCTTCTCGCGGCTCAACCCGCTGCAGGCAGTGGCAGCCATGATCGGTGGACGAGAGTTCATCGGCAACTACTGGCCCGTGCTGTTGACCATCGCCGTCACCCTGCTCTTTGGGCGGGTGTGGTGCGGATGGTTCTGCCCCCTGGGGGCCGTGCTGGAGCTGTTTGGCCGGGTTGGGCGTGTCTTTCGCTGGCAGGGCTTCCGCCAGCTCAAGTATGTCATCTTGTTCACCGTGTTGGTGATGGCGGCTTTTGGCAGCCTGGCTTACCTGTATTTCGAACCCATCACCATCTTCGTGCGCGGACTGACCGCTATCGCCAAGCCCGCCTTGGAGTACCTCGCCCTGGAAGACAAGGCAGAATTTGCTCTGCCAGGGGCTTCCTGGTGGCTGATCGCCCTGCCGTTTGTGCTCGTCTTGCTTCTGAACATCGTTGAACGGCGCTTCTGGTGTCGCTACCTGTGCCCGCTAGGCGCACTAGTCGGCCTGGCTTCCAAGTTCTCCTGGGTGAAGCGCTTCGTCAATCAGAAAAGCTGCGTCAAATGCGGCGAGTGCGCCAGCCTGTGCACTATGGGCGCCATCAGCGATAAGCGCGACTTTACCAGCGATCCGGCAGAATGCATCATGTGCATGGATTGCGCCGCGCCTTGCCCCAAAGCAGCCATCACCTTCCCGCGCGGCAAGCTGGTGAGTTGGAATAACGAGTTCGATCCCACCCGCCGCGAAGCCCTGGCTACCCTGGGCATCGGTGCAATATCGCTCGGCCTCCTGGCGCTGGATGTTGGCAAGGTCAAGGCCGCCAAAGCCAGCGTTTTACGTCCGCCTGGCGCTCAATCAGAAGACTTCCTGTCTAAGTGCATCCGTTGCGACCAATGCATCGCAGTCTGCCCCAAGAAGGCACTGGTGCCAGATTCGCTGGATGGCGGTTGGGATTCGCTGTGGACGCCAAAATTCGACCCATTCAGCGGCGGTTGCGATTACGAGTGCAACCGCTGCGGGCAGGTTTGCCCCAGCGGCGCTATCCCACCATTGAGCTTGGAAGAAAAGCGCAAGGCGGTTATCGGCACGGCCCAGGTGAACTTCGAAACCTGCGTGCGCTGCATGGATTGCCTGCAATATTGTCCTTACGAGTGCTTCGAAGAGGTTGAAGTGGAAGGGCTGCGCGGCGTGTTCCCAAAAGTTAAGCCCGAAGGGTGCGTCGGCTGCGGCATCTGTGTTGAAGTTTGCCCGGAGCAGGAAGAGCGTGCGATCGTGGTCTACCCTGTCGATTCAGTTCCAGTAGACCGCTACATCACACACCCTGTTGTTGACTAGCCCCGAGTGGAGGTCAGGAGCGCTGAGATGGTGAATTTCCCGGCGCTCCTGACCACTGCTACACAGTACGCCAGCTGGCGATCACGGTCGGGTCCACCGAGGGGAAGGAGCACAGATCGTGAAAAGAATATTCGTTTTATCCCGTCAGTCCATGTTTGGGCAGGGGATCAAAGCGCTGCTTTCAATGGAAGATGATATTGAGATTGTCAGCCCATCTGCCAGCATCGAAGAAGCCGTCCAATGCATCCAATCCTGCCAACCCGACTTCGTCATCCTCAACTGCGACGATCCAGAGCCGGATATCAACTCCGCCGCCCTGTGCATCTTGCGCGAAAGGCTGGGCATCTCCTTGATCAGCATCAGCCTGCAGGACAATTCGATCTGCATCCACCGCGGCGAGCGGAAGCAGGTGCGCCAACTCGAAGATTTGTTAGAAGCTATCTATGCAGAAAAGTAAACGGCTGATTGCCTATCTGGTTGTCGTGCTCTCAATTCTGAGCGGGTGTTCAAGCAAGCCAGGCGATACACCTACACCGCAAGCTGCACCCAGCCCTACCTCCGATCAGGCGTTTGCAGAACAGCAGGAAGACACCTTTGAAGTCGTTGCCTGGGTGGATAACCCCACCCCGGCGAAAGGGGAAATCGTAAACCTGTCCGGGAGCCTGATCAAGAACGGTGTTTACCTGGGAGGCATGATGATGTATGCGACCTGGCCCGATAAAGATCAGGAGCGCGGCGTGCCCAACTGCAAAGTGCTGGTGATCTACCAGCGCGGCGTGTGTATGATCAAAACGGACGATTTCACTTCAGGTGAATATGTTCCCGTTAAGGTGAAGTTTATATACAACGACCGGTCATACAGCGGAGAGACCGGGTTCACCATCAAGTAGCGAAGCAAATCATTGACGAGGACTACAGAGCCATTTTTGGAAACTGCAGGAGAGTAACTATGCCACACCTGGGTCCGACGGAACTGATCATTATCCTGGTTATCATCATCATCCTGTTCGGTATCGGCAGGATTGAAAAAATTGGCGGAGAGCTTGGCGCTGCAATTCGTGCTTTTCGAGAAGGGATTCGCAGCGAAGAAAAAGCTGGAGAAGAATAATCATTTATCGAATGGCAGGGTCATCAGCACACGGAAAAGTGACATCTTGACGACACTCATCGATAGCTTTGGTCGACAAATTGATTATCTCAGGATTTCGGTGACCGATCGGTGCAACCTGCGCTGTGTCTACTGCATGCCAGCAGAAGATGTCCATTGGATTCCGCGCGAAGATCTATTGACCCTAGATGAAATCCTGCGCGTTGTTGAGGCGGGCGCAAAGGTTGGACTGAGCAAGGTCCGTTTAACCGGCGGCGAACCATTGGTGCACCCAGATATCCTCGACCTGGTGAATGGCATCTCCAGGCTGGAGGGCATTGAAGATGTGAGCCTGACCACCAATGGCATGTTGCTCGAGAGGCTGGCTCCTCGCCTGGCTGAAGCCGGTCTGAAGCGGGTGAATGTCAGCCTGGACACGCTTCAACCAGAAAAATTCAAAAAGATAACCCGCTTTGGCAACCTCTCTCGCGTGCTGGCAGGCATTCATGCCGCTGAACAATCCGGGATGCTGCCGGTAAAATTGAATGCGGTGATCGTCAAAGGCGTCAATGATGATGAGCTGATCGATTTTGCCCAACTTACTGTGGAACATGCCTGGCACGTGCGTTTTATCGAGCTGATGCCAATCGGCAACGAGGGCAACTGGGGAACTGGATTCCCATCGCACGGGCAGCGCTATTATTCTGTACAGGAAATGCAAGCCAGGCTGGCGCCTCTGGGTATCCTGCCCACAAGCTCGCCGGTGGGAAATGGTCCAGCGCGCAGCTATACCATCCCAGGCGCATTGGGAACGATTGGCTTCATTTCTCCTCTGGGCGACCATTTCTGCCAGTCCTGCAACCGCCTGCGACTGACCGCCGATGGTCACCTGCGCCCATGTCTGTTCTCTCGCGATGAAGTCTCGGTGCGCGAAGCCCTGCCATCTGGCGCAGGTATGATCGACCTGCTACAAACTGCCGTGGCTTTGAAGCCTGCTGGGCACCACCTGGAACTCTCCGCTCTGACTTCCAATTCAAACCGCATCATGTGCCAGATCGGCGGATAAGTTTTTTCGACTGGTTCTGGTTCAGGGGCTGTAAATTTCAAGGCAACACTTCGCAGCCGCGCTTTTGTTTCCTGGACCACAAACGATGTATAATTCTTTTGTTAGGAGAAATACAATGGATTTGGACACACCACCCGTCCGCTGGCAGGCGATCGTTGCCCGTTATGCTGTGCCGGATACCTGGCGCAGCATCTGGCAGATCATCAATTCAACCGTATCCTTTATCGCACTCTGGGTGCTGATGGTTTACAGCCTGCGCTTCGACTACTGGCTGACCCTGCTGCTGGCCTTCCCCGCGGCTGGCTTCATGGTGCGCATGTTTATCATCTTCCACGATTGCTGCCACGGCTCGTTCTTTAAATCCCGGCGAGCCAATGCGGTTGTAGGAAATATCCTGGGCGTGCTCACCCTCACCCCCTTCGATCATTGGAAGCACAGCCACGCCGTCCATCACGCCACAGCCGGCGACCTGGATCGGCGCGGCACCGGCGATGTGCTCACCCTCACCTTGAAAGAATACCTGGCTCTGCCCTGGTACAAGAAGCTTGGCTACCGCATCATGCGCAACCCGCTCATCCTGTTCACCATCGGTTCATTGCTTGTCTTCGTGGTCACCCACCGCTTTTACTCACCCAAATCCGGCAAACGTGAGAAAGCCAGCGTGCTATGGACCAACCTGGCCCTGGCGGCTCTGGTAGCCCTGCTGTGCTGGCTGGTCGGGTGGCAGGCCTTCCTGCTGGTGGAACTGCCCATCCTGTTTATCGCCTGCTCCGCCGGCGTGTGGCTGTTTTATGTGCAGCACAATTTTGACCAGACCTACTGGGAGCGCCACGAGAAATGGGAGTTTTTCAAAGCGGGTATGAACGGCAGCTCATTCTACAAACTTCCAGCAGTGCTGAACTGGTTCACCGGCAACATCGGCTACCACCACATCCATCATCTAGGCCCGCGCATCCCCAACTACAAGCTGCCCCATGCATACAAAGAAAACCCCATCTTCCACGTGCGCCCGCTCACCATCCCCCTGAGCCTGAAATCGCTGGCCTACCGGTTGTGGGATGAGGAGAGGAAGATGCTGGTGGGATTCAATGTGTTAAGAAACTATCGCACCTCTGAATAGTTCGGTGATTGGCCGGGTCATTTTTATGGCCAATGAGTGATGTAACCGGCCAATCACTCGAGTGATCTGCTTGGAAAAAGCGCCGTATTCCCAATAACTCTCAACGGGTTGCCTGGCTCACCACGAACGTCCCCTGAATGTATTCATCCAATGTCGTCAGCTTGACCCCGTACGCCGCGGCAGTCTCCTCCATTTCCACAAAGGTCTCAAAAGTCTCCATACCGTTCAGCAGATTGCCCGCTTCCGGCGGCAGCAGCGGCACCTCCGAACCCAGGGGCAGGTCTTGAACGGGAAGCTGGACACCCATGGCGCGGCCGACTCGATCCACAATCTCCGCCCAGGTGTAAGAGGCAGGCCCGCCAATGCTAATCCGTTGGTTGGCTGCGCGGGGATTATCGACTGCCGCCAGGGCAAACGCCGCTACATCTGCTTCCGAAACCATGCGGTGGTCTCCCTGACCGATCAACGTGACCAGCTGTTGAGCCATCAGCGGCATACCGACAACCATACCGATCCAGATTTCCATGAAGACCACTGGCCAAAGAATGGTGTACTCCATACCACTTTGCTCAAGGGCGGCTTCGCAGGTGGCGTTGATGTCGAACAGCGGCAGCGGGTGCCCTTTGACTGAGACATAAATGAAGGTATAGATGAAGCGCTTGACGCCCGCCATCCGGGCTGCTCCGATCAAATCCAGCATCCCGTGCAGATCTACTGCTGGCACGGTATCCTCACTGCCGCGGGCGGTAGCGGTGGCGATGATGGTATCTATGCCCCTAACCGCTGTTTCCAGCGAGGCGCGATCCTTCAAATCTCCATACACGCTCTGTGCGCTGGCCCTCTCCAGGGATTGAACCGTGTTTGCCCGCCCCTGCCGGGCCAGTTCTTCTGAGAGTGGATTACGGCGGGCCAGGATGCGCACCGCTTTGCCTTGCGCCAGTAAACCGCGGGTGATTCGCCCACCCAATGATCCAGTAGCTCCAACGATGAGATTCATTAGCTTTCTCCTTTGTCTTCTAAATTAGATTGTGCGACCGGGTAGCCGGCCTGGTACACCATGGCTTCAAGGCGGCCCACCAGTTCTTCCCAACCGTGGAAGTAATGAGCTTCTCCATCCGGCAGCGCCTGCAGCTTCCCGCGCCACTCCGCCGCTCTTCCTTCAGCATGGATAGCCCAGACTCGCAGTCGCTTCATGATAATGTTCTCTTCTATAAGATGCGTTTTCACCCGTTATAATTGCCCCATGCAACATGACAACTTATCCCGAGTTTTGCTGGGGGTGACTTTACTAGCAGCCTTGCTGTTTCCAATGAGCAGTACGCAGGCTGGCGCGCCATTGAAGCCTCCTGCCCAAGCTGGCGGCGTTACCGCCTATGACCTGATCATTGCCATGAACACGCTGCGCGTCTCGAACGGGCTTCCGGCGCTGGAGGAAGACCCGATCATCAACGCTGTAGCCCAGGCAACGGCGGAGATCATGGCGGCCAACAATATGTCATGGCACATCGGGGACGTCCGCGGGCGGCTGCAGGCAGCCGGCTACGGCGGCGGAGCCCAGGTGTGGGCCACAGAGAACTTCGTTGTGGGTACCTCCTTTGGCATCGACGAGATCATGCTGGCATGGAGTGACCCCACACACATGATCCCGGTGGTTAATCCAGCTTATTGCAACATTGGAGCGGGGGTCGCCAAAGCCGCCAATGGACGCACCTATTACGTTTTGCAGGCAGCGTACACCTCAGCCCACGCTTGCGGAGAATATAAATCCGTGATCGGCGAGGGCACCGCCCAGCCCGTCAGAGCGCCGGGTGTGCCTCAGATCATCATACCGGTACAAATCGCCACACCCGACGCCGAAGGCAGGATCTACCACGAAGTAAAGGCTGGACAATCTTTTTGGGCGATTGCCGTGGCTTACAAGATCACCATTCGCGATCTTGAGGTGTGGAATAACCTTTCGCGGGAGGACAAGCTGCAGATCGGGCAAAAGCTGTTCATCCCCAACAGTAACACCAAGGGCTATTCTACACCCACACCGATGGGTATGATTCGGGTGGCGACCCCCGATGCCGATGGCAGGATCGTGCATTCTGTTCAAGCATATCAAACGTTGATCACGATCGCCGACGCTTATCATGTGTCGGTGGAAAACATCCTGGCAAACAATGGGTGGCAACTGGATTGGCCCTTGCAGATCGGGCAGGAACTGATCATCTCCCCTGGAAACATCACGCCCAGCCCGACACCTCGCCCATTGACCCCCATCGAGAAGCTCACCCCGGAAAGCGACGGCAAATATTACCACACGGTCAGCAGCGGGGAGACATTGTCCTGGATCTCGAGTTATTATGGTGTGAGCTTAGGCGAGCTGATGGCATGGAATGCGCTGAGCGCCAGTTCGATCATTCTACCCGGCCAGAAATTGCTGCTGCAGGTAACGCCGCCCGCCACCGAAACGCCCGTCCCACTTCCAGCGACGCCCACACCACTCCCCAGCGCAACGCCTGCACCGTCTGCTACGCCGGAAAGGCCAGCCACACAAGCCTCATCCCCAATGGTGACCCCTACTGGGGTGGCAGCGCCGTCAAGCAACCTTGGTAGCGAGCTGCCAGGCATGGTGATTTTAATCGTCGCTCTGGCAGCCGGGGGGTTGATCCTGGCGGGACTCTTCATGCGACAAAAATCATAATGGCCATTCCGCTGGCCAGATATGCAAATGCATCTTTGTCTTCAGGCTTTTCGTATTTCGCGTCGTACGAGCGCTGCTGAGGCAATAGCGGGTAAAAAAAAGCACTCCCATATCGGATGATATGGGAGTTCACAGGCGCCCGCGGCGCGACTCGAACACGCGACCCTTTGCTCCGCAAGCAAATGCTCTAATCCACTGAGCTACGCGGGCGTTTCCTCTTTCTCAAGCGCCAAGAATTCTACCACGAAACCTGAGAAAATCAAGCCCTGCGCAACTACCCAGGATCCGCCCGCATATCATCCAAAGAGCGTCGTACCACCCGGCGCAACACCGATAGATCGACATCCTCAAGTCGCTTGATGTACAGGCACACCTTGGCGGTGCTGTGTTTGCCCAATTGTCCCAGCAGGTCCGCGTACCGCTCGAAACCAGGCGTGATGTACAGCGTCAGGTTCTGCTTGCGCGGCGAGAAGCCAATCTTTGGCATATCCCCTTCCCGCCCGCTTTCGTATTTATAGTGAATGCTGCCAAAGCCAATGATGCTTTCGCCCCACATGCGCGGCTCCTCGCCGCTTTCCTCGCGCATCATCTCCAGGATCACCTGGCTGTCCCGCCGCTTGCGCTCATCCGCTATCGACGCCAAAAACGCTGTCACACTCGCATCAGTTTGCCTGGTTTTATTCTCAGCCATTGGGATTCGCTCCCTTCACGAAGGCAAGATAAATAGACTCGGATTATCTGATTATACCCACAACAGAGATCTTTCACGGCGTATGGCGCAGGTCCGGCACCCGCAGCCAGACCCAGGCAGAATAAATCAGCAGCAGCGAACCGCCCAGCAGCACCGTCGCTGGCTCGCCCAGGCGCGCCGCCGCCTGTCCTGCCAGCAGGGCCCCCAGCGGCATGAACCCGAAGAAAGCCAATGTAAAGATGCTCATCACCCGCCCGCGCAGCTCATCCGGCACCAACGATTGCGTCAAGGCATTGGATGAATTGGCAAACACCATGAAACCCGTCCCTGTGAAGAAGATCAACGCCAGCGACAGCGGCGTCCAGCGCGCCAGGGAGAAAGCGATCACAAACACGGGCATCATAAAACTGCCCAGCGTTAGCAGCCGCCCTTTTGGAAACATCCCGCTGAAAGTTGCCAACAGCAACGCCCCGATCATCGCCCCAGCCCCGCGCGCCGATTGCAGGTAACCGTTGGTGGCGGCATCCCCGCCCAGGACTTTTACCGCCCAGGCCGGTAGCAGGGTGACGAAGCTCATCCCAAACAGGCTGACTACCATCAGGTTAATAATGATCGTCCGGATCAATCGCTGATCCGCCACATAGTGCAACCCGGCGCGAATATCTGCCAGCGCCTTACCTCTGCCAGGCTGGGGCTTGAACGGTGCCAGCTTCATCAGAGCCAGGGCTGCCAGCACCGCCAGGAATGAGATTGCATTGAATGTAAAACACCAGGCAGGCCCAACTGCCGCATAGACCAAACCACCCACCGCCGGACCAATGGCCGCGGCGGCATTAAACATCGAAGAATTCAAGGCAATCGCATTGGTCAGGTGTTCACGCGGCACCATCTCCAAAACGAAGGACTGTCGCGCTGGCGCATCGAAAGCGTTGGCAATCCCCAACAAGAGCGCCAACACGATCAGGTGCCAGGCCTGCACCTTGCCAGTAAATGTCAGCGCAGCCAGTATGATCGCCAGAATCATCATCACCGACTGCGCCACCATCAGCACGCTTCGCCTGGGCAGGCGGTCGGCAATTACTCCTGCATAGAGCATGAAAATCCAGGAGGGCAGGCCGTTGGCAAAGCCAATATATCCCAGGAAAGCAGGCGACTGAGTCAGTTGATAAGCCAGATAGGCCTGGGCAGTCGATTGCATCCAGGTGCCCATCAAGGAGAACATTTGCCCAAAATACCATAACCGGTAATTGGGATAGCTCAAAGCCGCAAAAGTGCTGCTGCGGCGCATAGCGTTAGAGGCTGGAGGCTGACCGCCTTTCTCAGCCTCTGCTCGCTCTTCACTGGCCACTATTTTGGACACGCTGTGCAGGGCTCCATTACTGGATCGGCTGCCTGCCGGCAAAACCCGCATCCACGTCATGCCAGTAGCGGATGTCATCCTCTCCGTAACGCCAGCAAAGGTACACCTGCCGGCCATCGCGCAGCGATGGAAAATCCAACAGCCCGGTATTGACATCTTTGATCAGCACACCCAGTTCCCGAATGCGCTCCACCAGTGCCTCCAGGCGTTCGAATCCCACTACCAGGCGGCTGGCAGCCTGGCTGCCGCCATTGCCCATTGATTTCTCGATCACCGGCCAGACTTCTGGTCGACTCTCCAGGATCGAACGGCGAATATCCAATATTTCAGCCACCCAGGGCCTGATCGTCTGCAATGCAGCCCTGGCTTCCTGAAGGGTGAAGAAACGTTTCATGTTGTCCTCTCAAGAATTTTCCAATCCCGGGTAGCGAATGAGAACTTGAGCAGGCTGTGAATGAGCCGCTGCAGGAACCCGGCTCTCATGGGGCGCGCGCCAGCATTTGTCGCCAGGGGGTCTCGCTGAGAAATACTGCACCAGCGCTGGAAGAACACCTGCCAACCAATGCAAATCAGCCTGGGTAGGCGCCTGCAAGTCTGCTTGTGCTCCACCCACCCGGTACAACGCCGGATAAGCGCTCTCATGCGCCACTGGCCAATTATGCTCCCGGATGGCATCCAGATCTTCGAAAGCCAGGTATTCAGCGGTATCGAAGGTCAGCGCCAGCCAGCTCACAGATCGAGCCAATTCCAGCGGGTCGCTGCTGGCGTACATGCGCTCCAGGTCGATCCATGAATCGTTGATCGATAAACCAAATGCATCCCCGCCAGAGCCCATCACCACTACCCAACGCGCCGCGTTGTCCTCAGGGTAACGAACTTCCAGCGGCGTTTCTCCCGGGATAGCACGCCAGGGCGCCAACTTGTATAGAGCGGCCGCTGCAGCATAGATGCGTCCCTGAAGCTCAGGGTCGAAACTCGGCGCTGTCACCAACGCTGGCGGCAGCAGCACCAGCGGGCTGAAACTGCGCTCCAAAGCCACCAGGGCGCGCTCGATATCTGCCGAGTGAACCTGGTTGACCGCCTGGATGCCAGCAGCCTGGAGATGCGGCGACAGGGCCAACATCAGCTCGGCTTGCTCAAAGTGTAAACGGCGCGGTCGCACGCCCAGTCCATTTTCTGAGCCCGCGATCACGGCCGTCAGAGCCTCCCATACCTGCTCGAGGCTGAATGGAGACGCCTGAACTCGGTGAGACAGCCTGTTACCCTGTTCATCCACCAGTAGCAGAACATGCTGGCGCTGCAGCGTACCCGTCTCGACATCCAGGCGGGCATGACTCATGCGCAGCGACAGGTACCAATCAGCCTGGCTTTGAGGCTGCTGCAGAAATGGATTGGCATCGAAACGGGTCATAAAGTCTATGTGAGAAGAAGGATTATACTGCCAGGATAAATGCATGGGAGAGCAGGTATTGCACCAGGAGCAGTAAAAGCCGACCGAGCAACAAGCCCCCCAAACCAAAGGCAAAACCACCAATCAGCCCCAGGAAAGGGCGCAGCCGCTGCCAACCCTGGAACATACCACCCCGCTTGCCGCCCAGCAAAGCAGCCAGCAGCGCCAGCGCTGCCCCTGGCAATAGCGCCAGGGCGGGAATGCGCACGCCCGCCAGCCAAAGCGCCAATCCAATGATCGCTCCCAGCAGCGCCCCAAGCGGCGCGCTCAGAGCGGCAAGCCAGAAAGGTTTCGTGGTCAATCCCACTGCCAGGCCCACCGCCGCGCACGCCAGCAGCGCCCAGCCGCCCCCGCCAATCGCCCCGCCAAAGAAACCCAGCACCAGGCAGCTCACCGCAATGCCCAGCGCCTCACCCAATGTTTGCCAGAAAAGGCTATAAGCGCCCACCGCGCCCTGCATCAACTTCTCGGCACCTTGAGCCAACTCGTCGATCTCACCGGGCCGCTTTTCTACCGCAACCATTGGCGCCGCAGGCGCAAGGGTTGGCTCCACAGTGTACAGTTTCGGCGGTGGATAGGGAGCGGCTTCCGCTTCCAATGGTCCTCCACAAGCCACGCACTCCGCGGCAACCCCATCGTTCAACACCCCACACCATTGGCAGGCAATTTGTTTTGTACTCATCTTGTGATCGCCTTGGGAAAAAGATAACAGCCTCACTCAAGTATAGACCACTCTCCACGCCCATGCAAGATCATTGCATTGCAGGAAGCCGGCCAATTTTCCAGGTGTTTCGCCGGAAGTGTTTTTGCAAACATCTGAACGAGCACCGGCGAAACCCTGGAGTAAACCGCTGTCGCAATGGCCGATTTACTCTGGACACTCTCGGCGGTTTACTTAACTATCGTTGCGGCAGAAAAAAGGTGAAGCGCGTATCTCCCGGTTGGCTGTCCACCCAAATCTTGCCGCCATGCGCTTCCACCAGTCCGCGCGCAATGGCCAGCCCCAATCCAGACCCGCCGGTCGAACGGCTGCGAGACTTTTCACCCCGGTAAAAGCGCTCGAAGACCAGCGCCAGGTCTTGCGCCGGGATTCCCTCTCCGTTATCCTGCACTACCACCCGAACACCCTGTTGGTCGTCCTGGGTGGCTTGCGTTGCGCGCACGCTCACCTGCCCGCTGGCAGGCGTATGGCGCAGGGCATTGCCGATCAGGTTAGTCAGCACACGCCCGATGCGACGGGCATCCATGCAAATCAGGTCTGCGCCCGGTTGCACCTCGCCCGAAAGGGACACTCCCTTCCGTTGAGCCAGTTCACTGAACGACTCCAGCGTGTCCGAGATCAGGTCGGACAGCGAATTGTCCGCTTTATCCAGCGGTAAGCCGCCAGCATCGAGCTGCGCCAACTGGAACAGATCGTCGATCAAAGCAGATAATGAGCGCACATCCCGCTGAGCCATACCCAGGTAGCGCCGCACAGTATGTGGTTCATCCACCACGCCATCCGCCAGCGCCTCGAGAATGGCGCGGATCGATGCCAGCGGGGTTTGTAGGTCATGCCCCACCCAGGCAATCAAGTCTCTGCGCAGAATTTCAGCCTCTTTTTGCTTCTGCGCGGCGATCTCGAGTTGAGCGGCCATCTGGTTGAATGTACGCGCCAACGCAGACAGCTCATCTCGCCCCCCCGCCTCCACGCGCGCATCCAGCCGGCCCTGGGCAACGGCTTGCGCTGCCTGCTCCAGGTTGGTGATGCGCTGTGTGAGTGCATTGAATAAAAAATAGCCCAGCGCCATGGCAATTCCGCCAGCAAACAGCAGCAGCACCGTCGCCAGCAAAAGATCGTGGCTGCTGGCAAACATCAAGCGTGCCGAAAACCAAACATTCACGAAGGTCAGCGCGCCCGAAAGTGCATATACGCCCAGAAAAGTCCAGCGCAAGGCCGGCGAGTGTTCCATCCATCCCAACCGGTAAACTGCATAGCCAGCCAGTATCGAGAGCACAGCAGTGATCGAGAGAAACACCGCCATCAGCCCAATCTCGCTGACCGACGGCTGCATGAGCAGTGTAAATATCCACAGGCTCAGCGCCACCACCAGGATCACACCAAGCACGAAGCGCGCCGCCGGAGAGCTCCATAACCGCCGCAGCATCTTCCATCATTCTCCTGGCTCGAAGCGATAGCCTATGCCCCAAACGGTCAGGATATGCACAGGCTCAGAGGGATTGGCCTCGATTTTCTCTCGTAATCGGCGCACATGCACAGTCACGGTGCTGGGATCGATAAACTCGGATAATCCCCACACTCGCTCCAACAACTGCTGGCGAGAAAACACCTGGCGCGGGTGGCGCGCCAGCAGCCAGAGCAGCTCGAATTCCTTGGCAGTCAGGGCGATCTCTTTGCCGTTCACTATCACCAGTCGTGTTTGCGGGTTGATCGCCAGGTTTCCAAAGGCCAGGGGGCGTTCGACATTGTCAATCGCTCCACGCGTTCGCCGCAGCACCGCCCGCACTCGGCTGACCAATTCCTGCGGGCTAAAGGGCTTGACCACATAGTCATCCGCGCCCATCTCCAAACCGGCAATGCGGTCCACCTCTTCACGGCGCGAAGTGACCATAATGATCGGCGTATCACCTCGCTCTCGCACCCAGCGCATCACTTCGAAACCATCGATACTCGGGAGCATGACATCTAATACCAGCAAATCAGGCATGTTTAGCGCCATCACCTGAAGTGCGCTCCTGCCGTCGCCTGCCGTCTGCACCTGGTAACCAGCGCGCTTCAAATATAGGCCAGCCACTTCTGCAATGCTGGGTTCATCTTCAACGATTAAGATCGTCATCTGGTTATGGTTCATCTAATCTCCCGGTAATTTACCACCACTATCTTAAAGATCTCGGTCGAAGTAATTACGAAAATCTTACAGCCAGCCTGCCAGGCGTTACCAGATTGTAAGCCTCGCGTAAAAGCTTTGTAAGACATGTGAGCTATGATGCATCCAACGATTAAATGACAAGTATAAATCAGGAGGCTACCATGCAACGTAAGAGATTCGCTTTCAGTTTGATGATCGTTTCTGCATTGATGTTATCCGCCTGCGCCAGCGTGCAAAGTCCACCCGCTGGTTTGATGCAAGAGAAACCAACAACCGGTGACACAATGATGGGAGAGACCAGTAAGGATAACATGGCAGATACAGACATGAGCGATGATGCCATGATGCCAGAGCCCGGCTCAATGGAAGAGGAGGAAAACATGAGCAGCGGCGATCACGCCGGCGGCATGATGAGCGAAACACCCCAAGCAGATATGTCGGACGCCTCGAAAAGCGACCAGGCCATGCAGGGCAAGAGCATGCCTGGCGAGGCAGGCATGATGGAAGCCCCCGCCTGGTTCAATGCCGAGATGGTGGATGTACGCAGCGGCGAGAGTTTTCGCATCACCGATTACCAGGGCAAAGTGGTGTTGGTAGAGACCATGGCAATCTGGTGTTCAAGCTGCCTGCGCCAACAACAACAGCTCAAAGCGCTGCACGATCTCCTGGGGGAGCGCGAAGACTTCATCAGCCTGGGGCTGAATATTGATCCCAACGAAGAGGCCGGAATGCTCAAGGAATACACCGAGCAAAATGGCTTCGACTGGATATATGCCATCTCGCCAACCGAGGTTTCACGTGAACTGGGCCAACTTTACGGCGCGCAGTACCTCAATCCGCCTTCCACGCCAATCCTGATCATCGACCGTCATGGCGAGGTGCACACGCTACCCTTCGGCATCAAAAGCGCTGAAGACCTGTCCTCCGCTCTGCAACCCTTCCTGGACGAAAGTATGTGATGAGATGAGACGGAAAACCCCAAAGAGCTGGGGCGCCAGCTCTTTGGGGTTTTTATCGCTCCAAATTGTTTTCTTAATGAAGGAACTCGGTGTGATTTTCGAAACAATCTTCACTTCATTCTCGCTCGGTCTGCTGGCGACTACCAGCCCGTGCGTGCTGCCGTTGTACCCCGGTTTCCTGGCGTACCTGAGCAGCGGGCAGGGCCACCTTAATAGCCGCTTCGGGCGTCATTTCCTGGGTGTTTTCGTTTTGGCGGGGGTGCTCACCATGATGCTCATTCTTGGAGCAATCATCGCCGCCCTCTCAATTTCCATTGGGCGCGCCCTGTCGATCATCACCCCCATCGCCGACTTACTCATCATCGGCCTGGGGCTGCTGCTGCTGGCGAACATCAACCCCTTCAAGACCCTGCCGCAAATCCAGGCACCGCCCTTTTCACACCCGTATGCCAACGCCTTCTTGTACGGCCTGTTGTACGGCCCGATCGCCCTACCCTGCTCTGGCCCGCTGGTGGTGGGCCTCTTTGCATTTTCGCTCACTGCAGGCGAGGCGCTGGCGCAGTTATTGGTCTTTTTGTGGTTTGGGCTTGGCTTTGGCTTGCCCTTGCTGCTCATCTCGCTGCTCTCCGGCGCTGCACAGCGCTGGATCACTCGCCAGTTTGCCTTGCGCGCACGCCTGATCAACACACTCGGCGGGATACTGCTGGTCGGTGTTGGTGTTTACGACTTGATCATCAATTGGGAGCTAATACGCGCATCCTTTCTCTGATAAGCGGGGGTAGGGTAGCGTGAGACCCACGCTCTCGCTCTCCACCACACAATTAAAAATTTGCTTTTAGTTCTTCGATGAAGCCGCTCATGCGCTGGTAGTGCGAGCCTTTCCAGTAGATGCGTTCGCAACCCGGGCAGATGCTATAGTCATCAAAGTACAGGCGCGTCAATGGCTGCAAACGGTGCAGGATGTCTTCCTTCTTCACAGGCTGCAGCGGCGTGTTGCAACCCATACAGCGATCGAAGGGGCGAATATGCGCCTGCAACCCGTAGCGGCGCGCCACTTCGATCACCTGCAGGCGCGGGGTTTTACTGCGCAGCCAGTAACCGCGCTGTACCTGGCTGCGCATCAGCAGGCGACGGTCGCGCGTCAGCAAGATACGCCCCTGTTCCTGGCAGATCTCCGCCAGTGCCTGATCGTCAAAATCATTGCGGTACACGGCGTCAAAGCCCAGCATGCGCAGGTAGACCGCCAGCTTGCCCAGGTGGTTGTCGAGCACAAAGCGAAGCCGTGCTGGGTCGCTCTCCCACAATTGCCCTGGGCCAGGCGGGTAAACTTCCACCTGATCTCCATCGCGCACCTGGTAGCTGAAATCCACCACCTCGCCGTTCACCCGCACCTGCGCAATTTCGGTATGCGGCGCGCCCAGCGATTCAACCAGGTGCTTGCAGGTTTGCCCAGGCTGAAAGGTAAGCTGTACCGGCAGATTGCGCTCCGAATCAGGCCGGAAATCTTGCAACGCCCCGTGAAACACGAAGTTTGCGGTGCGCAGGATACTCATGGGGACTCCAACGCCCGATTACGACAAGCCACAAATCTTGTCATCGCAGATTTATTATACGCCATAGCATGGCGCGCGGAATTCAAGCCTGGACGCCAGGCTCCCTGATCATCGGGTAAAATCAATCTATGAATGTCATCCAGCTACGCGTCGAGCAGCTCGAAGTCATCCACCAACCGCTGAATGCCCACATTTTCCTGGAAGGCCCCGCCGGAAGCGGCAAGACCACCGCTGGCGTCGAGCGCCTGCTGTATCTCATGGACCAGGGCATCCCCGGAGGCGAGATTCTGGTGCTCACCCCGCAGCGCACGCTGGCCGCGCCATACGAGGCTGCACTGCAGGTCCCTGGCGTGGTCGCTGGCAGTATGGTAACCACTGCCACATTGGGCGGGCTGGCGCGGCGCATGGTTGAGCTCTTCTGGCCAATGATTTCAGCGCAGGCCGGTTTCGCCCAGCCCGACGAGCCGCCCACTTTCCTCACCCTGGAGACCGCCCAGTATTACATGGCGCACCTGGTGCGGCCGTTGTTGGACCAGGGTTACTTCGACTCGGTAGCGATCGAGCGCAACCGCCTCTACAGTCAGATCATCGACAACCTCAACAAGGCAGCAGTGGTGGGCTTTCCGTACACCGAGATCGGCGAGCGCCTGCAAGGCGCCTGGCAAGGCGAGCCAGCCCAACTTCGGGTGTACGAAGACGCTCAGGCTTGCGCCAGCCTGTTCCGCCGCTACTGCCTGGAACACAACCTGCTGGATTTCTCCCTGCAGGTGGAAATTTTTCACCACCACTTGTGGCCAATGGCGCAGTGCCGGGAACACTTGCTGCACAGCTATCAACACTTGATCGTCGACAATATCGAAGAAGACACGCCTCTCACCCATGATTTGCTGGCCGAATGGCTGCCCTCGGCTCGCTCCTCCCTGCTTATTTACGACCAGGAAGCCGGTTATCGCAATTTCCTGGGCGCTGACGCGCTCAGCGGCTACAAGCTGAAGGCTCTGTGCAGTCAGGTTTACATCTTCAGCGAAAACTTGATCTCCTCACCTGAGGTTCAGCGCCTGACAGAGCACATGCAGCGCATCTTCTCTCCCGGCGCTGCTCTGGCGATCCGGGAGCAGCCTGGCGCGAAGCAAATTTCACCCGCCCTCAAGCCACTCTCAGCCCGCTTCTACCCAGAGATGCTGGACCAGGTTGCGGCAGAGATTGCTCGCCTCGTTCAAGCGGAAGGCGTGCCACCCGAGGAGATTGTTGTGCTGGCGCCCTTCCTGCCAGATTCGCTGCGCTTCTCGCTCGGCTACCGCCTGGAGCAGCAGGGTGTGCCCGCCCGCTCTCACCGCCCTTCGCGCCCGCTGCGTTCCGAGCCGGTAACCCACTGTCTGCTCAGCCTGGCGCGCCTGGCCCACCCCGCCTGGAATCTGCCCATCACCCAGTACGAGCTGGCCTACGCCCTGGTGCAATCCATTGCCGGGCTGGACCTGGTGCGCGCCCAAATCCTGTGCGAATCGGTCTTTCCCAAAGCCTGGTCCGGCGCGGCAGGGCTGCTGTCCTTCGCCGAGATCTCACCCGAAGCCCAGGAGCGGATCACTTTTCGCCTCGGCAACCGCTACGAACGGTTGCGCCTGTGGCTCGCCGAGTACAGCCAATCCCCAGAGGAGCCTTTCGATCACTTCCTGAGCCGGCTTTTCGGGGAAGTGCTCTCTCAACCTGGCTTCGGCTTTCACCAGTACAGCATCACCGACGATCTCCAGGCTGGCGAGATCACCGCCAACCTGATCGAATCGGTGCAGAAATTCCGCTGGTCCGCCGGCGAGATGCTGGCGCAGAGCGGCGCTTCGCTGGGGCGAGAATACGTCCAGATGGTGCAGGATGGCGTCATCGCCGCCCAATACGTCCGCTCCTGGCAAGCGGGGCAGGCTTCCGCGGTGCTGCTGGCACCCGCTTACACCTTCCTGCTGAACAACCGCCCGGTCAGCTACCAGTTCTGGCTGGATGTTGGCAGCTATGCCTGGGCGCAGCGCCTCTACCAGCCCCTCACCCATCCTTACGTGCTCAGCCGCAACTGGCAAACCGGTCGGGTGTGGAACGCCGATGATGAATTCCAGGCCGAGCGCGAGACGCTGCAGCGCCTGGCGCTCGGCCTGCTGCGCCGCTGCCGGCGCGGTTTGTTCCTGGGACTCAGCGAGCTGGGTGAACAGGGCTTCGAGCAGCGCGGCCCGCTACTGGCTGTTTTCCAGCGCGTGCTGCGCCAAATTGCCGAAGAAGCCAGGGAGGGCTGATCGCATGTCACCCACGCCTGAGGGTCAGCTTTCCCAGCCAATCATCCAACCCCGCCTCTCCCAGGAAAAGATCCGCCAATACCGTCGCGGCTGGATGGGTGTGGCGGCAGTGCCTGGCAGCGGCAAGACTTGGACGCTCTCCCTCCTGGCAGCCGACCTGATCAAGCGCGGCGCCCTGGCGGAAGACCAGGAAGTGCTGGTAGTCACCCTGGTCAATTCAGCGGTGGACAATTTTTATAGCCGGGTGAGCAGCTTCATCGAAGCTGCCGGGTTCCTGCCGCACACCGGATATCGCGTGCGCACTTTGCACGGGCTGGCTCACGATATCGTGCGCGAGCGCCCCGACCTGGCCGGCCTGGAGCAGAATTTCCAGATCATCGATGAGCGCGAAGCCAACGCCATCCTCAAGGAGTCTGTCCACGCCTGGCTGCGCAGCCACCCCTACGACCTGGAGCATTACTACCTGCCCGATCTGGATGACAACCGCCGCGAGCAGCTCAACCGCGAAAAACTCCCCGATCTGGTCAGTGATGTAGCCCTGGCAATCATCCGCTATGCCAAAGACCAGCAGCTCACCCCCGACCGCCTGGTCGAGCGCCTGGAAACGCTGCGCGTGCCTCTGCCGCTGTTGGAAATGGGCTCGGATATTTACAGCCTATACCAGCGCGCTTTGCTCTACCGCGGCGCAGTGGATTTTGACGATTTGATCCGCCTGGCTTTGGGCAACCTTCAACGTGACAGCAGTTTATTGGAGCGGCTGCGCTACCGCTGGCCCTACATCCTCGAAGACGAAGCTCAGGACTCGAGCCGATTACAGGAGGAGATTCTGTCTCTGCTCAGCGGCTCGAGCGAGCCCAATGGCCCGCCTGGCAATTGGGTGCGAGTCGGCGATCCCAACCAGGCGATCTATGAGACTTTTACCACCGCCAATCCGAAATATCTGCGCAATTTCTTGAACAGAAAAGGCGTCATCAAGCGTTCCCTGCCTGAATCGGGGCGATCCACTGCCTCGATCATCAAGCTGGCAAACTACCTGGCGCACTGGGCGAGCCAAAACCATCCATTGGAAATTGTCCGCGACGCCCTCGCTCCGGAACCAGCCATACTGCCCACCCCCCCAGGCGACCCACAGCCGAATCCACCCGATGACCCGAAAGGCATTCACCTGGTGCTGACCAAGTTCACCGCTGAGGAGGAGATCAAAGCGGTGGCCGACTCGGTCGCCAGGTGGTTGCCCAAGCACCCCGAGTCCACCCTGGCAGTGCTGGTGCTGCAGAACAACCGCGCCGACCGCATTGCCGAAGAGCTGCGCCGACGGGGCGTCGAAGTGGTTGATAGCCTGCTGCGCAGCACCCAGGCTACCCGCCAGGCCAGCGGCGCTCTCACCCACCTGCTGCAATTTTTATCCAACCCCACCTCCGCCCGCTACCTGGCGCAGGCTTACCGTGTCTGGCGCCGCGAGGAGCGCCGGGAAGCGGATGAAGCCCGCGCACGCCTGGAGCGCGCCAGCGAGCTGCTGCGCAAATGCAACCGAGTGGAAGACTTTTTATGGCCAGGCGCAGAGCACGACTGGCTGGAACAAACCGGACTGGCAGAATCCGATCCGGCGGCGTATGATCAGCTCATCGAATTCCGCCGCCTGGCGCGCCGCTGGCAGACGGCGGTGCTCCTGCCGGTCGACCAGGTGCTGCTCACCCTGGCGCAAGACATTTTTACCCAGCCATCTGAGCTGGCGCTGGCGCATAAGCTCGCCAATCTGCTGCGCCAGGCCTCCCAGGGACATCCCTCCTGGGGTCTGAAAGATCTGACCACCGAGCTGGGCGTCATCGCCCGCAACGAGCGCCGCTTCATCGGCTTCAGCGAAGACGACCAGGGCTTTGATCCGCAGCAGCACAAGGGTAAAGCCATCGTCGCCACCATGCACAAGGCCAAAGGATTGGAGTTCGACCGGGTTTACCTGATGTCTGTCAACAACTACGATTTCCCTTCCGGAGAAGAGTACGACGCCTATTACAGCGAGAAATGGTTTATCCGCGACCATCTCAATCTGCAAGCCGAGGCCCTGGCGCAATTGCAGCTCCTGCTAGAGCCTGCCCGCGATGAGTGGTACCAGGAAGGGCTGGCCTCCCGCACAGACCGCTTCAACCTGGTGCGCGAGCGCCTGCGCCTGTTGTACGTGGGCATCACCCGCGCTCGTCGCCAGTTAATCATCACGTACAACACCGGCAGGCGAGGCGAGGCCAGGCCTGCCACGCCGCTAGTCGAGCTGTACAATTATTGGGAACGCCAACAGATTGGAAGCTGACATGCCAATCGCCCCTATTTTTCGAGTGAATGAGTTCGCTCTCAACCAGGGCAGCCTGCAGGATTTTGTCGACTGCCGTCGTCGCTTCTTGCTGCGCCATATCCGTCGCCTGGCCTGGCCCGCCATCGAGAGCGAGCCAGCCCTGGAAAACGAGCGCTATATGCAGCAGGGAGCGCGCTTTCATCACCTGTTGCACCAGCACCTGATGGGTGTGCCCGAGGCGCGCCTGTCTGCCATGCTGGCAGCCCGCCCCGCAGATGAAGACCTGCGCCGTTGGTGGGAAAACTACCTGGAATGGCGCGCCAACCCGCACGACTTCGCTGAACTGTGGCAGCCGCAGGCGCGTCTTTACCCTGAGCGCAGCCTGTCAGCCACCCTCGACGGCGGGGGGCAGCCGGTGCGCCTGGTTGCCAAGTTCGACCTGCTGGCTGTTCTGCCATCCACCGAAGAATCCGGTACAGCCCGCCTGCTCATCCTGGATTGGAAGACCTCTCGCCGTTCACTTTCCCGCTCCCACCTGGAAGGGCGCATGCAGACCCGCGTCTATCCCTACCTGCTGGCGCGGGCTGGCGAGCGCCTGCTTGGTCTCCCCGTTGACCCTGACCAGGTGGAGCTGGTCTACTGGTTTGCCGAGGAGCCGCTCAATCCAGCGCGCTTTCCTTACAGCCAGGCGCGCTTCCTGGAAGACCAACGCTACCTGAATGATCTGGCCACCCTGCTGCTGCGCTTGCAAGATGAAACGGATTTTCCCCTCACCCATGACGAACGCCGTTGCGCCTTCTGCACCTATCGCTCGCTGTGCGACCGCGGCGTCAGGGCTGGCGAACAAGCTGAGGCAGAAATCGAAACCGGGCAGGACTGGTTGCCCGACCTCGATCTGGAACAAATCCAGGAGATCGAGTTCTAACCCCCCCCATGGAGCATTCTCGCCGATGTTGAAGTGGCTGGAGCCTCCCGAGATGCGCGCCTCAACCGCCCTGCAGCAGGCGGTGGGTGGCAACCCGTTGGTTGCCGACACACTGGCGCGGCGCGGCTTCTCGCAGCCGCAGGCAGCGCTGGCATTTCTCCACCCCGAGCGCTACCAACCTACACCCGCCGAGCAGCTTCCTGGCTTGTCGACGGCGGTGGATCGCCTGGAGCAAGCCCTGCAAAAGCAAGAGCGCATCTGGGTGTGGGGAGATTTCGATGTCGACGGGCAAACCGCCACCACAATTCTGGTTTCGATGCTGCAGGATTTGGGCGCTGATGTCCGTTACCATATCCCAGTGCGGGCCACCGAATCACATGGCATCAACCTGCCCTGGCTGGAGAAAATCCTGCAGCAGGGCGCCGACCTGTTGCTCACCTGTGATACCGGCGTCACCGCTTTCGAGGCTGTCGAATATGCCAGCCAGCAAGGCCTGGATATCATTATTACAGACCACCACGAACTGGCAACCAGCGCAAGCGACCCCGCGGCAGCCGTGCAAAGCGGAACCCCCAGGTTGCCTGCGGCTTGCGCTGTGGTGAATCCCAAGCTGCTGCCCCCTGGTCATCCCCTCTCTACCCTGCCTGGCGCTGGCGTAGCCTACAAGCTGGCTGAAGCCATGTACACTCGCGCCGGCAATTCCCAGGCCTGCCAGGCGTTGCTCGACCTGGCAGCTCTGGGTATCGTCGCTGACCTGGCGATCCAGCAAGGCGAAACGCGCTACCTGCTGCAATTGGGGCTGGAAGTGTTGCGCCAAAACCACCGCCTGGGGCTGAGCACAATGCTCGAAATCGCTGAAGTTAACCCCCAATTGCTCACCGAAGAGCACATCAGCTTCGTCATCGCCCCACGCATGAACGCCCTGGGGCGCCTGGGCGACGCCAATCCGATGGTCGAGTTGCTCACCACCCAGGATAGCGGGCGGGCGCGCAGCCTGGCTTACGAACTGGAGAGCCTGAACGCTTACCGCAAGCTGATCAGCGACCAGATCTTCCAGGGCGCCCAGGCGCAAATACAGGCAAACCCCAGTCTGCTGGACTCCTCCGTATTGGTGCTGGCTCACCCACAATGGGAAGCCGGCGTTCTCGGCCTGGTTGCCAGTCGCCTGGTGGAGAGCTATCATCGACCGGTGATCTTGCTGAAAGCGCCGCCCGGCGAGACCGCCCGAGGTTCAGCCCGTTCCATCGAGGGTGTGCACATCACCGAGGCCATTGCCCGCCACCAGCGCCTGCTGGCTGGTTTTGGCGGGCATCCCATGGCTGCCGGGCTCTCCATCGCCCCCGAAAATATCCCCGAATTCCGTCGCGCTATCAACCGCACAGTACATGAGATGCTCGGCGGTGCACCGCAAGAAGGTACGCTGCAGATCGACGGCTATCTAACCCTCAGCGACCTGTCGCTCGAACTGGTGGCCGACCTGGAGCGCCTGGCGCCATTTGGTCCTGGCAACCCCCCCCTGACGCTGGCGCTGCGCAACGTCCAAATTACCTCGCACAGCACAGTGGGGAAAAACCAGGAGCATCTGCTGCTCACCGTCCAGGACCAATCCGGAAACGCCCAGCGCGTCATCTGGTGGCAGGGTGCAGGTTGGCCGCTGCCGGAAGGCGCGATCGATCTCGCAGTCAGCCTGCGCACCACTTCGTACAAAGGCCAGCGCGAGCTGCAAGTGGTCTGGCTGGACGCCCGCCCGATCCCATCGGCGCCTGAAACCATCCAGGCCGCTCCCTACCAGCCCGAAATCTTCGACCTGCGCCAGGAATTGCACCCGGAGCAAGCCCTGCTGCGCCTGCGCCAGCAATTTCCCTCGTTGCAGGTCTGGTGTGAAGGGGGCAGCCCAGGCGCCGTCCAAGGCCAAACACGCCTGGAGTTGAATGTTGGCGAGCCGCTGGCGATTTGGACGTCTCCTCCAGGCTCTGATGTGCTGCGACAGGTGCTTCACCGCCTGCGCCCTGGGCAGGTTTTCCTGTTCAACGCCAACCCCGGGATGGATGAACCCACCGCCTTCCTGGAGCGCCTGGCAGGCCTGGTCAAGCGCGCTATCAGCGCCCGCGATGGCGTGGTTGAGCTTGAAGCGTTGTGCGCCGCCACTGCGCAACACCTGGCAGTTGTGCGCACTGGATTGGAATGGCTGCAGGCGCGCGGCTACATCACCATCGTCTCCCGGCAAGATGACCGGTTGCAGCTCAAACCCGCAGACCGCCAGCAACCAGCGCAAGGGCAAGCCGCCCTCCCCCAAATCAGCGCCCGGCTGAAAGCCTTGCTGGAAGAGAGCGACGCCTATCGCCGCCACTACGCCACCGCTCCACCTCAATCGCTCATTCGCCTTTGAGCGTCTGGTAGGGAATGGTACAATGGGACGCGCCCTGAGGCGAAAAACTCACACAGAAGCGGAGTAAGATGCAAGGTTCGCAGATACGGAAGCTGCTTGCCAATCTGCAGCGGTCCGAAACCGTCTTGCACGTCGGCGTCGCGTTGCTTGTGGGGCTTGCCAGTGGCGCTGGCGTCTGGTTGTTCAAATTTTTGATCGAGCTGTTTCACAAGCTCAGTTTCGAGTCCCTGGCGCCTGCCTTGAGCAGCATCGCGCCCTGGATGGTTGCCCTGGTTCCAGCGACTGGCGGCATACTGGTCGGCCTGATCTCGCGCTACCTGGTTGGTCAGGAGCGCCACCACGGTGTCGCTGGTATCATGGAAGCCGTCGCCCTGGCGGGTGGGCGCTTGCGCTACACGCGCATCCCTGCCAAAGCTGTTGCCTCAGCCTTATCCATCGGCAGCGGCGCCTCGGTCGGTCCAGAAGACCCATCGGTGCAAATTGGCGCCAATATCGGCTCAATGTTTGGGCAGTGGCTGCGTTTATCGGATGAGCGTATGCGCTCGCTGGTTGCGGCTGGAGCGGCCAGCGGCATCGCGGCTGCCTTCAATGCGCCCATTGCGGGTGTTTTTTTTGCCTTGGAAATTATCCTGGGTGAGATCACCTCGAATTCGATGGGTGTAATCGTTTTGGCCTCGGTCATTTCGGCTGTTTTCACCCAGGCCACCAGTGGCACCCAGCCTGCTTTTGCCGTACCTTCCTACGCTCTCAACTCTGCCTGGGAGCTGCTCTTTTACCTGGGATTGGGTTTCCTGGCTGGACCAGTGTCTGCCCTGTATATTCGCTTGCTTTACCGCATTCACGAGTTGTACGACAACTTTCGCTCGCTGCCACGCTGGCTGCAAACCGGCCTGACCGGATTGCTGGTGGGAGGGGTGGGCATCTTCTTGCCACAGATCTTTGGCGTCGGTTACGAAACCATCGAAGCTGTGCTCAACAACCACTCGCCCGGCATCCTTGTGCTCCTGGCTTTGATGATCGCCAAGCTAGTGCTCACACCGATCAGCCTGGCAGGCGGATTCATGGGTGGTGTGTTTGCACCTTCTTTGTTCATCGGCGCGATGCTGGGCGGCGCCTTCGGGGAAATGGCTGCATGGCTATTTCCGGGACTGGAAATCAATCCTCCGGCGTTTGCTATGGTTGGAATGGCGGCAGTGCTGGCTGGCGCAGTGCACACACCGCTCACCGCCATCATTCTATTATTCGAGATGACCAACGATTATCATATTATCCTGCCACTCATGTTTTCGGTTGTGGTCAGCCTGCTGATCTCCCAGCGCCTGCAGGGCGAATCGGTTTACACACTCAGCCTGCTGCGTAAAGGCATCCGCCTCGATCGCGGGCGCGATCTGGAGATCCTGGAGACGCTCACCGCAGGCGAGATCATGCGCCCCGCAGAGACGCTGCCTGCCTCCACCACCCTGGCTGAAGCAGCCGAATTCTTCCAACACAGCCGCCATCACGGCGCACCGGTGCTGGATGATGAGGGGCATTTGTTGGGTGTATTCACCATCCAGGACTTGGAGCAGGTGGATCCCTCTGAATGGAATAATCGGGTGATTCTAGATGTCTGTTCGCGTCATCTGATTGTGGCATTCCCAGATGAAACTGCCGGCGCAGTGCTCGACCGCATGGGCAGTTATGATGTGGGTCGCATTCCGGTGGTCTCTCGCGAAGACCCCCAGCATCTGCTGGGTTTGGTACGTCGCGCAGACCTGGTGCGGGCTTATTCGCTGGCTTTGAACCGGCGCGCAGTCATGCGGCACAAAGCACATCAGATCCGCCTTGACGCCACCACGCACCCTGGTGTCAGAGTTCGCGAAGTGCAAATACAGTCCGGCGCAGCCTGTGAAAACAAGCGCATCCGAGAGATAGCCTGGCCACAAGACTGTATCCTTTCCACCTTGCGACGAGGACGGCGCGTTTTCATCCCGCATGGCGATACCGTGCTGAGAGCGGGCGACGTTCTTGTGGCAGTTGTCGAAGGCGATGCCGGCAGCCTGCTGGAGCAGTTATGCTCTCCACAGATTCGGACTTAAGTTCTTTTCACAAGGAGACAAACCACTTTGCAGTTCATTGAGACTGAAGCCACTTTCGGCTTTGTTCCCCTGATGATCGTACTGTCTGGCAATCGTAGCCGGAGGAAATCCCAGGACTCTAATCCCTTGTTGTTGGCCTCTATTTCCTACGCCTCGACCTTGCTGCTGGCGAACTCAGGCGCCTTGCTGCTCAATCGCGTAGGGATCGAAGCCAATCCCTGGCTGCTCACCTTTATCCTCAGCGCTACTTTCCTGGGTGTACTACTGCCAATACTGAAAGAGCGCAAATTAATGCGCACGCCTTTTGGACAGGGCATGTTCATCACTGCCACGCTGGCAGACTTCGCCACGGTCATCCTGCTGACGGTTTACCTCAATGTTCAGGCGCGCGGCCTGGATCCCGAAATATTTTCGAATTGATTCCCATGGCGGTCTTCTGGCGCTCACTCAATCTGCGCGAGATGCTATCTGGCGGCATTTTATTGAACACCCACCTGTCATTAGCAATTGCCATCGTCGGTGTGCGCAGCGAGCTGCTCAGCCCTGCTGCTGGCACTGCTGCTGCGCAATACAGATGTTCATACCTTGCTCACATCGAAAACTGATGAGCGAGATGTTCGCGAGGTGACCATCAATAATGCCAATGTTTCGGGCAAACGCTTGCGAGATGTACACCTGCCCAGAGATGTGCTGGTGCTCTCAATTCGTCGCGGCGAAGATTTCATCATCCCTCATGGCAATGTGGAAATCGAGCTTTTCGACCGCCTCACCTTGCTGGGCTGCCTTCCCGACCTGGAAGAAGCTGAAGATATGTTCGCATGAGAGAAAGCGGAAGAAATCACTCAACCGCAATAACCGACAATGATCAGGCTACCCGAGCACCGAGAACTGCATAACACATGACCCGCATTTACCTCGTCCGCCACGGACAAACTGATTGGAATGTCGAGAGGCGCTGGCAGGGACACGCCGATATTCCTCTCAACGCCGTAGGGTTGGCGCAGGCTGAGCAAGTCGCCCACCGACTGGCAGGCGAACGGCTGCAAGCAATCTACTCCAGCGACCTGCAGCGCGCTCGCCAGACGGCTGAGGCACTCTCCAGGCGCACCGGTCTGCCTGTGCACCTGGACGCCCGCCTCAGGGAGATCCACCAGGGAGAGTGGCAGGGTCTTCTGGTAACAGAGATCGAAGCCCGCTATGGGGAGGCGTTCCAGCGACGCAGAATGGACCCCTACAATGTGACCCCACCCGGAGGCGAAACCGTTGAGCAGGTTCGCCAGCGAGTGGTGCAAGCCTTCGAGGACATCCTGGCCAGGCACCCCACTGAGCGTGTGGTGGTTGTCTCGCACGGCTTCGCCCTGGCGGTTGCCCAGGTGCACTACCAGGGATTGCCCATCCAGCAAGCCTGGGAGATGATCCCTGACAACGATGAATGGCGCGTTTTAGAGTTATAGAGTCAACGCGATGCTGCGCGCTGCTCGCTAGAATGAACTGACTCAGCGCAGGCGGGTAGCGTTGGCGGCAAATTCCTCTAACAGCCGTTCTCGAAACAGCGCCTGGCGCGCCTGCTCTCCCGATAACCCCCCAGCAAACAAGCCGCGCGGCGAAACCGGATCGCAAAAGATGAAGTACAGCACCTGCACGCCTTGCTGCATCCACTCATGGATATGTTCGGCCTCAGTCAACCCCCAATCGGCTTTTGCCTCTTCGCTTTCCGGGAAACTCTCCACGAATGTTTGCTGCGACTTGGCGCAGCAGAACAACAGCGGCCCGCACTGGCTGTGGTCGTTCGGGTCGCTGTGCCCGTGATGGATCAGCGCAGCATCCCCTTGATAAGGCACCAACCAGTGATTCGGCTTCCATCCGGGCGGGTAAATGTGCCACGGGGAGCGACGTACGGGTACCGGTTCATTCATGTGATGATTTTCCATTCAACCTCACCATCTCAACACTGGCTTGCCACAGGCGCCGGGCAGCGGCTCGATCATACGAAGCCGGCGAAGATCGCACCGCCCTCTTGTTGCGGAAATACTGCCCCGACACACCTTCGACTTCTGGCGAACTTGCCAGGTAAATGCTGGTCTGCGCACCCTGATCAGGGGTCAGGGCAAACAACGAAACGAGGCGCATGCCGAGATCGAACAGCGCGCCGTTGTTCCTGGCAAAGCCGGTAGCGACGAATCCCGGATGCAGCGCGTTGGTGGTGACTGGGCTACCCTCCAGGCAGCGAGCGAGCTCATAGGTGAATAACACGTTCGCCAGCTTGGATTGGGCATACGCCTGCCACCCATTATAGCCCCGCTTGAACTGCAGGTCCTGAAAATTAATCTTTGCCCCATGATGAGCATCGGAAGATACGTTGACAATCCTGCCCGCCGGGCTGGCTCTCAGCGCATCTAACAGAAGGTGGGTGAGCAGGAAGTAATTCAGGTGATTGAGTGCAAAGGTGAGCTCGATCCCGTCTACGCTTTCCTGTCGCTGGACGATGAAGGCCCCAGCGTTGTTCACCAGCACATCCAGGCGGTCATGGCGCTCCAGGAAAGCCTGCGCCAGGGAACGGATTTGCGCCTGCGAGGACAGGTCGGCTGCCTGGTAGCTCACCTTCTGGTTGCCTGTCTCGGCGCGAATTTTATCCACCGCCACCTGGCAGCGCTCGGCGCTGCGCGATACCAGCACCACCTCTGCGCCCATGCGCGCCAGCTCCCGCGCTGTCACATAACCAATGCCATTCGTAGCGCCCGTTACCATCACGATTTTGTTTCTCACAATCCCTGACCTCTATTCGAATAATTTCGACACCAGGGGCAGAGCCATCTCTGCCCAGGCAGCATACATTTTGCCAGATGGATGCAGTCCGTCGCCCGCCAGAAGCGAAACATCCTCGGCTGCCCTGCGTGATAGCGGCGTTATATCCAGGTAGAGCGCCCCTGCCAGCTCGGTTTCTTCACGGTTCACCTGGTTGAAGGCGTCGATCTCGCCTGCAATGCGCTGCCGGTCGCGACCTTCTGCATAAGGCGTCACGCCCCAATCAGGTATCGAAAGCACCAGCACCCGCTGCGCTCTTCCCCCGGCGTAACCAATGGCTGCCTGCAGCAGTGCAGCGAACTGCTCCCGGTATTCGTCCTGCGGATAGCCGCGGTACTGGTTGTTGACCCCGATCAACAATGTCACCAGGTCGTACGGCGGAGACAGCTCCGCATCCTCGAGTGCCCTGTGCAGCTCGCCCGTCGTCCAACCGGTGCGGGCGATAATCTCCGGCTCCTCTACTGAAAAATCGTGCTGGCGCAATAACCCCACCAGTTGCACAGGCCAGCGCTCTCTTGCTGGCACACCCTCGCCGATGGTATAGGAGTCGCCCAACGCCAAAATCCGCACTGTTGCGGCAGGTGTCGGGATCGGTGAGTTCGCCATCTCCTTTACACGCTCCTGGACCAGGCTATCCCCTGGCTGGCAGGCTCCCAGGAAGAGCGCCATGCACACCAGATAATGTCGTAGCATACCCTTGTCAAGAATAAACCGGGGCAAATTCTACTATAATTGCGCCATGTTTCCACAACATGAGAGCGACTCTCATTTGCCGCGCCTGAAAGCCGACCTGGCGCTGCTCACAGCCGCCGTCATCTGGGGCACGGCCTTCGTCGTCCAGCGCGTGGCTGCGCTGGAGAGCGGCGTGTTCTATTTCAATGGGTTGCGTTTCCTGTTAGGCGCCCTGGCAATGGCGCCGCTCGCCTGGCGCAGCCGACGCTCAACAGGGTATGCGCTCAACGGACGCGCCTCCTTGGGTTGGATGCTCCTGGCAGGGCTGCTGCTCTTTACCGCCGGCACCTTTCAGCAAGGGGGGTTGCGCTACACCACCGCCGGCAACGCCGGCTTCATCACCGGGCTGTATGTCGTCTTCATTCCCCTGCTGATGGCGCTGCTCTGGAAACAACCCAGCCGCCCCGTCATTTGGATCGCTGCTCTGCTCTCGGCAGCGGGCATGTTCCTGCTCAGCGTCACCAGCAGCTTCACGCTCAATCCCGGCGACTTGCTCGAGCTAATCGGGGCGCTGTTTTTTGCCCTGCACGTCATGCTCATCGGCTGGCTGGCGAACCGGGTGGACATCCTACAGTTATCTGCTGTGCAATACACCTTGTGCGGTCTTGCCAGCCTGGGCCTGGCTCCCTTCATGGAGCCGCAGGGCTGGTCCTCGTTGGCTGGCGCCTGGTGGGCGATAGCCTACACCGGCATCCTATCGATCGCCGTGGGCTATACTCTGCAGGCGTATGGACAGCGCCTGGCTCCAGCCGCCGACGCTGCCATACTGCTCAGCCTGGAGGCGGCTTTTGCTGCGGTTTTCGGGTGGCTATTTCTGAAAGAGATGCTGGGCGCCCAACAGCTCTTGGGGTGCAGCTTGATGTTTGCCGGTATGCTTTTGGCGCAGGCGCCGCAATTCAAATAGGAATTTGAGGAATATTCCAAACGCTCTTTATTCCTTCCACCGATCTTCAGACAAGGGCGCAAGCCCCCCAGGGATGTGGCAATCCCCCCAATAGTCGCGGAGATCGCTTCACTATCGCTCGCGATGACACCCTCTTCCTACTCACCGGTCATTGCGAACCCTGCAGGGGCGTGGCAATCCCCACAATTTCCATAAAGATCGCTGCGCTGTTGCTCGCGATAACCACCTGACCAGAACTGCCCAATCTTATTGACTGGACTCAATTTCACTCTTCTTGACTTAATCAGTTTCTGATCTATAATTTATTTGATCATTGATCAATAGCTGTTCGTACCACGCAGGTCACAAAAGCTGGCCGCATGCAGTGGGTCACGGACAAGAAAGGAGTGTGCCATGCGCCCGAGAGTTATTCGCGGCGCTTATCTCTTCCTGGCGCTGCTCCTTGCCGGTTCCGGTGTATATCCCTCTCGTCCCGCCTCTGAGAATCCGACAAGCCAGTCCTGGAGCTCCAACGACCGCCTGGTCGCTGCATATTACTTCTACTGGTACGACATCTACAGCAACCTGCACTTCATCGACCCGGATGGCTCCGACGCCCTCACCGACCACCCCCCGGACGCCTACCTGCCGAACTTCTCCTACACCGAGATCGCGTGGCACCGCCGCGAGCTGACGGATATGCTCGCCGCACATATCGATATCGTCCTGCCGGTCTACTGGGGCAGCACCTCAGAGAAATTCTGGAGCATCACCGGCTTGCAAAAACTGGTGCAGGCCGAGCAGGCCATGCTGCTGGATGGCCTGGCTCCCCCCAAGATCGGCATGTTCTACGATACCACCGCCCTGCAGCAGCAAAACGGGGGCATACCCCCCGACCTGACCACCTCTGCTGGCAAAGAGCTTTTCTACAGCATGATCGCCGACTTTTTCAATGAAGTGCCCTCCAACCTGTGGGCCACAATCGACAACCAACCGTTGGTCTGGCTCTACACAGCCCAGTATGTCAGCGATTACGACCAGAGCACTTTCGACTACGCTGCCAGCCGCTTCCTGGCTGATTTCGGCGCGCAGCCGTACTTCGTGCGCGAAATCACCTGGGAGGGCGTTTCCACGCCGGGCGTTTACCCGTGGGGCGTTGCGCTCAACGGGCCGGTGGTGCTGGGCTCGCTGGGAACGCTTGGACCCGGCTACGATGAGAACGCCGTTTATGGGCGCGATGATCCACGCCGTCGCGACCGAGAGTGCGGCTATTTCTACGCCGATTCCTGGGAGCAGATCGCCAACAGCGGCGCGCGATTAGTGAGCGTTGAAACCTGGAACGAGCTGCACGAGGCGACTGATATCGCCGCCAGCCGCGAGTACTCGCGCACTTATATCACGCTCTCCGCCGAGTGGATCAACCGCTGGAAAGCTGCCGATTATTCTAATGCTCCGCTCGTCTGGCTGGATCTGGGGCGGTTCTCCTACGCACATGGCCTGCGCCCGGCCTTCAATTACCCCGATGGCGCCTGGTTGACGACCCGCCAGGCGGGTCGTCAGGCTGCCTACGCTGACCTGACCACCGACCCAGTCTCCTATTACATCTACCTGGAGGTGAACGACGATTTCCTGCATGCTGCCACCAGCGAGGTGTGGGTCACGGTGGAATACTTCGACGGCGGTGCAGACTACTGGTTGTTGGAATACGACTCGGTTTCACAACCCTACAAAGCCAGCGCTGTCATTAACCTGACCAACAGCGGCACATGGAAGCAGTACACTTTCCACCTCAGCGACGCTTACTTCGCCGGACGACAAAACAACGGCGCTGACCTGAGGCTTTCCAACCTCGCCTGGGTGGATGATACAACCAACTACTTTGGGCGAGTGTGGGTTTCCCTGAGCCAGCCCGCCAACCTGGTGCCGGATTTGCTCGACCCATCGGATGTATTGGCGCCTTCCGGGGGCTTGCTGGAGATCCCCCTGCAAGCCAGCGACCCGGACGGACCGCCTCCGGTTATCGCCATCGAGAACGGCCCCTCCTTTGCCAGCCTGCGCACAGAGGGCGGCGCTACCTACCTGCGCCTGGCGCCCACCTTGCTCGACGACCAAAGCTGCCTGTATCGGGTGCGGTTGATCGCCCAAGACGCTACCGACGCGAACCTGGCCGATGCCGCTACGTTGGCAGTAACGCTGGTTGAGGAGTCGCTCTTCTTACCGATGATCTGCCGTCGGTGATCACCCCCTACGGCTGCACTGCAAATTGGCGCACGCCCTCCAGGTTGTATAGCTCCATCACCCAGCCGATAAACTCGGGAAAAGCGCCTTCCGGCACGTGCACCCAACCCTCGCGCACCCGCAGGAAGAACGAGCCAGCCGAGTAATAGGCTTTATCATAGCCCACGGGAACCCGGTCCAGGTACACCGTGCCCCCGCCAAACCAGACGTGCGGTTGGGCATCGCGCTGGCTCGGCTCCGCCCAGACGCCCTCGATGCGCACTACCTCGGCGCCTCCCCACCCCTGGCTGTTCTTCCCGATCACCGCCTCTTGCGGCGTGGCATAGATGCCCGCCTGCTTCGCCAGCGCAAGCTGCGAAACCGCATACACCCAGCTGCCGGCGAAAAACAGCAGCACCAGCAACGCTGCTCCAAGGGCAAACCGCGCCAGGCCCGGCAACTGCAGCTGTTGCCTCCGGCTGGCTTCCTTCGACGCTGTAACCCGCATGTCAGCCTGCCACCCGCGCAGCAGAAGCAGCAGTCCCAGCCCGCTGATCACCCCGGGCAGCACCAGCACCAGCAGCTCAGCCAGGCTGGTAAAAGTGCCCCCTGCCAGCAAGATCGATCCGGCCGCCAGCACATCGACGAGGATGATCCAATAAGCGTTCGGCAGGATGCGCCGCAAGCACAACCACTGGGCCAATCCAATCGCCAGCCCGAGCGGCAACAGCACCGCCGCCATGATCCACACATCTCCCCGGCTCTGAATGCCTGATCTGCCCACCAGAAGCCCAATAACCGCGCTCCCCAGCAGTACACCTGCCCCGGTCGCCAGGAACCACAACCCGGCCCGCGGCAAAACCCTGCGCAGCAGCAACCACTGAGCGGAGGACAGCGCCAGCGCCAGCCCGGCAGCCGCACCCAGCGCCTGCATCGCAGCGGCAGAGGCAGCCGGCCAAATTCCTGCTCGCGCCCCCAGGTTGAGCAGCCCCATGAACAGCACTGCCAGCGGCGCCACCACGATCAATGCCACCGGGATCGCCGCCGTGGTTAGCAACGTCCAGCCGGCAAGCCACAGCGCGCCCGGATTGCCTGCCAGCCGCAAGGGCGGCATACCGCCGCTGGCTGCGTTTGGGATTTGATTTTCACGCGCCATAGCTTGCTCCTTTCGCGCCTGATGCTCGCGCCGCTGTTCGCATAGGATAGAACCAGCGAGCCCACTGATTTCACGCACAACCGCGACCAGCCAGGCAGCCCCACGCTGTTCCCCGGCCTCGCATAGCAGCCCGCAGAGCACTGCCCGCATTTCGCCGGCAAACTCGCTGCGGAAGCGCGGCGGGTAGAGTGACAGCAGCCACTCGAACAGCCGCGGCAGATGGCTGTTACCGTCCACCTTCACTGCCTCGCCTCCAGGCGGGTCGTCAGGCGCACCAGGCTGTGCAGGCGTTTCGTTTCCAGCTCGAAGATGCGCCGGCCCAGGTCGCTCAGGCTGTACAGCTTGCGCTCTCGGCTCTCGTCGTTGGTTGAGCCGTCATCCTGACGCTCGATCCAGCCATCCTCCAGCATGCGCCGCAGCGCACTATATAGCGTGCCGGCAGCCAGCACCACTCTACCCTCGCTGAGCGCCTCCACTTCTTTGATGATAGCGTAGCCGTGTTTAGGAGAGGCGGCAAGCGATAGGAGTATGAAAAACGAGGTTTCGGTAAGGGGCAGGTAGTCGTGGGGTTCCATGGAATCCTATACAGTTCAACTATATATAGTGCGACTACATATTACAGGATTATAACGAGAATGTCAAGTTAATGACTGCCGGTTTACCTCCTCTACAATCTCCACAAACTCTGACACACTTCTCCATGATTCCTCCACACCGGAGTGTTAAAGTACATAAGCACGGGACAAGGGTTATTGGAAAAATAAATAGTCTACAAGCAGCATCATCCTTCGCACCCTCCGTGCCTGAGCGGTTCATATAAAGGAGCTCGTATTCATGAAAGCCGTTATCTTCCGATCCTATGGTTCGCCGGATGTCTTGAAAATCGAAACCCTGCAAAAACCCACCCCCAGCGATGATGAAGTATTGGTCAGAGTTCATGCCTCGTCGGTCAACCCGGCGGAGTGGTACGCTGTGAGCGGTTTATTGATTGCCCGCCTGATGAGCGGGCTGACCAGGCCCAAGGATACTCGCATCGGCGTGGATTATGCCGGTGTCGTTGAAGCTGTAGGCAAGGATATCACCCTATTTAAGCCTGGAGATGAGGTCTTTGGGGCGCGCAGCGGAGCATTTGCCGAATATGTGTGCGTGCGCAATCACATCTACCCCAAACCAGCCAATCTCACCTTCGAGCAGGCGGGAGCTGTCGCCACGGCGGCCATAACCGCCCTGCAAGCCTTGCGCGAACATGGCAAGCTGCAAGCCGGGCAGGAAGTGCTCATCAACGGCGCATCCGGCGGTGTGGGCACCTTCGCCGTGCAGATCGCCAGAGCGCTCGGCGCCGAAGTCACGGCCGTGTGCAGCACCGGCAATGTCGAGATAGCCCGCTCGCTGGGAGCAGACCGTGTCATCGACTACACCAGGGAGGATTACACCCGCAGCAGCGAACGCTACGATCTGCTGCTCGATATCGCCGGCAGCCATCCGTGGCGCGAGAACCAGCGCGTGCTGAAGCCGTACGCCCACTATGTCATCGTCGGTGCGCCAAAATCCAACCGCTGGCTTGGGCCGCTGACTGACATCCTCCGGACCCGCCTGGCGGCGTTTGGCGCCAGCCAAAATGTGGTATTCTTTATAGCTCAATTCAGGCGCGAAGACTTCCTGCTGCTGAATGACCTTTTTGCCCGCGGGCTGGTCAAACCGCTGGTAGAGAAAGTTTATCCGCTCGAAAAAATCTCCGCAGCCATGCGCCACCTGGGAACTGGCCATGCCAAAGGGAAGATCGCGATTGTCATGACAGATTGATTCTGTCAACCAGGCCAGCCATCCTGATATTTAACGGTAGACCGAATAGCAGCAGTTGGAGGAAACCATGCAAATCCAGCAATTGGAATTTTTGAAGCATCTTATTCGTTTCAACCGGCGCGTCTATCTCGATCACAATGCCACCACGCCGGTCAGCAACCGTGTCCGGCGTAAAATGGGCCAGGTTTTGAGATACCATTACGGAAATCCGTCCTCGTTCTATGGCATTGGCAGAAAATCGGCTGCCCTGGTGAAGCAAGCCCGGCAGTATGTGGCTGAGGCTGTTCATGCCGACCCACAGGAAATCTATTTTACCGGTTGCGCCACCGAGTCGAACAATGCCGTGCTCAAATCGCTCAGCGACCACTTTTATCCCAAAAAGAAAAAGATTGTTTCCACGCCGCTCGAGCATCCTTCCGTGATGCACACGTTAGCGTACCTGGAAACCCAGGGCGTGATGGTTGAATATTGTCCGGTGGATGGCCAGGGTCGAGTATTGCTGGCTGAACTGGAGAAGCGGGTAGACGAGGATACCTTTCTGGTCTGCTGTATGCTGGCCAACAACGAAACCGGCGTTATTCAAGATCTCAAGGCCGTAACGAAGATCGCCAGCCAACAAAGCGCGCTGGTGCTGGCAGACTGCGTGCAGGCGCTGGGGAAGATACCGGTTGATCTGCATGCATGGGGCGTTGATTACGCCTCGTTTTCGGCGCACAAACTTTATGGACCAAAAGGAATTGGCGCCCTATACGTCAAACAGGGCAGCCCCTTCAGCCCGCTGCTGCATGGCGGTCACCAGGAAAGCGGGATGCGGGCTGGAACGGAAAGCCTTCACAATATCGTCGGATTCGGGGCTGCCTGCCAGGATGTCGATCGACTCCTGCTGCATGCCAAAAAGACGCAGGCGCTGAAACAGCTCTTGATCCAGCGCCTCAAGGAAATCAAGCCAGATTGTGCGATCAATTCGCCAGAGACAGGGTGCCTGCCAAACACGATCAGCGTAACCTTTCCCGGCGTGGACAATGCCGGGTTGATGGCGATATTGGATTACCATGGCATTGCCGTCTCAGCCGGTTCAGCTTGCAGCACCGGGGAGGATGCGCCTTCCCATGTACTAAGAGCCATCGGCTTATCCGAACAGGCCGCGCGCCAAACCATTCGCGTGAGCCTGGGTTGGCACACTTCGGAAGGCGATATCCGCTACACCACCAAAGTGATCCAGGATTACATCGAGGGTCGAAGCCTGCTGGTCAACATGATCACGCCTGCGCAACTGAATGAGAGCATCCTGTTCGATGAACACACCTTCATCCTCGATGTGCGCCCGCCAGATGATCGAAGAAAACACCAGGGTCTGCCAAATGCCCACGAGGTGGCGCCCCTGGCGGTCGAAAAATACCTGGGGCAGCTTCCACGGGATAAGCAAATCCTGGTATATTGTCCTGGAGGAGGGCTTTCGCTCATGGTTTCGTACTATTTGAAAGCCAAAGGGTTTAAGCACGTGATCAACCTGCGCGGCGGGCTCGACGCCTGGAGGCAGCGGCGGAGCGACTTATACCTGAAATACGCCGGACAAAATGTGACCGTGCTTCAGCCTGACAAGGTAGAATAGCCCCATGTCTCAGCTCATCCTGGTCGTCGACGACGAACCCAAAGTGTCCCGCCTGGCACGCGACTACCTGGAGAAAAACGGCTTCCGCGTCGTCACCGCCGCAGACGGGCAGTCAGCGCTGGCGGTTGCCCGCCGCGACAAGCCCGATTTGATCGTCCTCGACCTGATGCTCCCCCTTCTCGACGGACGCGAAGTCTGCCGCATCCTGCGCCGCGAAAGCGACGTGCCCATCATCATGCTCACCGCCTTGTCTGAAGAGATCGACCAGGTGACAGGGCTGGAGATCGGCGCCGATGATTACATCACCAAGCCGTTCTCCGTGCGCGCCCTGGTGGCGCGCGTGCGGGCGCTGCTGCGCAGAACGCGCGGCGAGGTCAAAGCGCTGGGCGTCATTCGCCTGGGTGGTCTGGAAATCGACGCCGAAAAATATTTCGTGGCTTACAACGGCAGCCCGATCAAATTCACCCCTAACGAATTCAAGCTGCTGCATCTGCTCGCCAGCCGCCCAGGGCAAACCTTTACCCGCGAACAGCTCCTGGAAGACCTGCACGGCGCCGCCGCCAGCACGGACCGCAGCGTGGACTCGCACATCAAGAACATCCGCAAGAAGCTGGAGATCGCCTCCGGTAAACCCATGATCGAAACGGTCTACGGCATCGGCTATCGATTGATCCAACCGCACCCCTGACCGGTCTGCTCCCGCATGTCCACCCCGCCTACCAAACGCCGCGCCCACCGTTTTGCGCCTTTCATGATTTTCTTTATCATCGCCGTTTTTCTATTCGTGGGCGGCGCGGCAGCCACGCTCTACCTGGTCTTTTCGGAATTCTCTGGCGTCCGAAACCTTTGGATCCTGCTGTGCGGCGCGCCTTTCCTCCTGGTTATTCTCGCCATCCTCACCATCTTCAGCCTGTACACCCGCTACGGCAAGCCCTTGGAACAGCTCTTCAACGCCATCAACGCCGTCGAAGACGGCGATCTCTCGGTGCGCGTGCCCGAAAAAACATCCGATATGTTCAACGATCTCTTTAAACGCTTCAACAAGATGATCGCCGAGCTGGAGCGCGCTGAGCAGCAGCGCCGCAACCTGACCGCCGACATCGCCCACGAGCTGCGCACACCCCTGCACATCATCCAGGGCAACCTCGAAGGCCTCCTGGATGGCGTGTACCAGCCAACGCCGGAGCACATCAAGGACACGCTGGACGAGACCCAACTGCTCTCCCGCCTGGTGAACGATTTGCAGACCCTCTCCCTTGCCGAAACAGGGCAGCTCCCCCTTCACCCGGCGCCCTTCCTGCTTGCCAATCTGATCCATGACCTGGCGGCGAGTTTTTCCTCCCAGGCTGCCTCCCAGGGCGTTGAGCTGAAAATCAAGCTCGCCAACCCGCAGCAGGAAATCACAGCCGACTACGACCGGCTCAACCAGGTGCTATCCAATCTCATAACGAACGCCTTACGGCATACGCCGCAGGGCGGGAGCATTGCCATCGAAACTGCACCCGGCTCCGGCGCAGCGAGAAGCGTGCGCATCCTGGTCAAGGACAGCGGGACAGGCATTGCCCCGCAAGACCTGCCCTTCGTCTTCGACCGCTTCTGGCGCGGGGACAAGTCCCGCCGGGAGCGAACGCACAGCGGGCTGGGACTGGCGATCACCAAACAGCTCGTTCACGCCCACCACGGCACGATCGAAGTCCAGAGTGAACTGGGGAGGGGATCGACCTTCATCATCGAGCTGCCGGAACACCCCCTCAGCCAACAGACACCGCGTTTAAACTGACCTTAGGCTAAGAGGTCTGACAACATGCACTTCACAAGTCATTGCGCGTAACTCTTACGGTGCTGTGCGCATTTCATTCACACAGGAACCGGTCGTTGCGAGGAGGACGTACTTCGTCCGACAGCCTGCCCAGAGCGCAGCAAAGGGAAGCAATCTCCTCGCCGGTAGGGAGACTGCTTCGCTGCGCTCGCAGTGACATCCCGTTTTCTTGTGAAAGCACTGGGACCTGAGCGTGTAAGGCTTGACAAACTCTTGAAACATGTCATTTGTGAACTGGATGTTAGGATAATCCTAACATCCAGTTCACAAATGCAGCCTGAAGGACAACCCTGAAGCAGCTGTCCACGAATTTGGCAGCCCTTCGGGCTGCTCCACGAATACACGAATGACTGCCGGTCAGCTTGATTTCGCCAAACGAATGCAGCGACTGGTAAAAAAAAACTCGTGTATTCGTGACCCATTCGAGGACGGTTTTCCTTACAGGCTGTTTCCTTCGTACATTCGCCTACCTCGTCAGCTTGCGGTAGCTCGTCCTGTGCGGCCTTTCCGCCTCTTTACCCAGCCGCTTCCTGCGCTCAGCCTCGTAATCCGACCAGTTGCCCACCGACCACACCACCTGGCTCTCGCCCTCGAACGCCAATATGTGCGTGCAGATGCGGTCCAGAAACCAGCGGTCGTGCGACACGATCACCGCGCAGCCGGCGAAGTTCTCCAGCGCATCTTCCAGGGCGCGCAGCGTGTTCACATCCAGGTCGTTGGTCGGCTCGTCCAGCAGGATCACGTTGGCAGCCTGGCGCAGCACCTTCGCCAGGTGCACGCGGTTGCGCTCGCCGCCCGACAGCACACCCACCTTCTTCTGCTGGTCAGCGCCCAGGAAGTTGAAGCTGGCGACGTAAGCGCGTGAGCTGCGCTTGCGACCCGCCAGTTCGATCTGCTCCTCGCCGCCGCTGATCTCTTCCCAAACAGTTTTTTCAGCATCCAGCGTATCGCGGCTCTGGTCGACGTAAGCCAACTGCACCGTCTCGCCCAGGCGGATGCTGCCACTGTCCGGCTTTTCCTGCCCGGTGATCAGGCGCAACAGAGTGGTCTTGCCGGCGCCGTTCGGGCCAATGACGCCGATGATGCTGCCCGGCGGGAAGCTCAGGTCTAAATTATCGAACAGCAGACGATCGCCATAGGCTTTGGAGACGCCCTTCATCTCGACCACGATATCGCCCAGCCTGGGCCCGGGCGGGATGTAGATTTCCAGGTCTTCGCGGCGCTGCTCGTATTCCTGGCTCAGCAATTGCTCATAGGCGCTGAGGCGCGCCTTGCCCTTGGCCTGCCGCGCCCGCGGCGCCATGTGAATCCATTCCAGCTCGCGCTGCAACGTCTGGATGCGTTTACTCTCGGCTTTCTCTTCCACCCGCAGGCGCTCCTGCTTCTGCTCCAACCAGGAGGAGTAGTTGCCCTTCCAGGGGATGCCGTAGCCGCGGTCCAACTCCAGGATCCAACCAGCGACGTTGTCCAGGAAATAGCGATCGTGCGTGACGGCGATCACCGTGCCCTTGTACTGCTGCAGGTGGCGCTCCAGCCAGGCGACCGTCTCGGCGTCCAGGTGGTTGGTCGGCTCGTCCAGCAGCAGGATATCCGGCTCGGTCAGTAGCAGGCGGGTCAGAGCCACACGGCGGCGCTCCCCGCCCGAAAGCACACGAATGGGTGTCTCGGGCGGCGGGCAGCGCAAAGCATCCATTGCCAATTCCAAGCGCGAGTCCAGGTTCCAAGCGTCGTGCAGGTCGAGCCACTCCTGCAGGCGTCCCTGCTCTTCGAGCAAGGCGTCGAAGTCGGCGTCCGGCTCGGCAAATTTCTCGCTCACCTCGTCGAACGCCCGCAGCTTGTCTACAATGGGCTGCACAGCCTCTTCCACCACCTGGCGCACAGTCTTGCTCTCGTCGAGCAGCGGCTCCTGCTCCAGCAAGCCCACACTGTAGCCGGGTGAAAAGACCACCTCGCCGGTATAGCCGTCGTCTTTACCAGCGATAATTCTGAGCAGCGTGCTTTTGCCGGAGCCATTCAAACCGAGTACGCCGATCTTGGCGCCATAGTAAAAGCCAAGCGAAATATCGCGCAGCACCTGCTTATTGTTGGGCGGGAAAGTTCGTCCCACCCGCACCATGGAAAAGATCACCTGTTGGCTGCTCATTAAGGCTCCTGTGTCTCCTTCATCCGGCAGTCTTCGTCTTCGTATTCGATTTCCAGCGTGGTGTGCGCCAGCCGGTACTGCGCCGCCAGCGCATTGGCCTGCTGTTTGACCAGCAGGACGTCGTCGCGCGTGGCGTTTTCAGCCACCACCACGTGGGCGGTCAGCACGTGATGCTCTCCGTCCAGCGACCAGAGATGGGTGTGGTGCACCGAGCACACCTTGTCCAGCGCCAGCAGCCGTCCCTCGAGCATCGCCAGGTCGATGCTCTCCGGCACCGCCTGTAAGAACAAAGCCGCTGTGCGCTTCAGGTTGCGCAGCACGTTGAACAGGACATACAGTGTGATCAGGATCGAAAGCAGCGGATCCAGGATGTGGATATCCCAAAATAGAAGGATGATGCTGACGATCAGCACCGCCACCCAACCCAGCACATCTTCCAGGAGATGCCAGGCGACCACTTGCGCATTGATCGACTGCCCACCGCGCAGGCGCAGCACCGCTGCCCCGTTGACCAGGATGCCCACAATGGCAAACAGCACCATGCCCTGGGCATTGGAATGCTGAGGATCAAGCAGGCGTGGCACGGCTTCCGAGAGAATGACAACACCACCTACCAGCAGCACGAGGATGTTTAGCATCGCACCGAGCAGGGAAAAACGCCGGTAGCCGTACGAGAAGCGATTGTCCTTGCCGCGACGCGAGTAGCGTTCCAGAAACCAAGCCATCCCCAACGAAACGCTGTCGCCCAGGTCGTGCACCGCGTCCGACAGGATCGCCATGCTGTTGGTCCACAACCCGCCAATGATTTCAAATATGGTAAAAGCCAGGTTCAAGAAGAAAGCCGTGCGCAAGCTGTTGTTGGTATTGTGCGCATGGGCATGACCCTGCAGGTGGCTATGAGGGTGCGAGTGCGTGAAGTTCGGTGCGTGAGAGTGCTCGTGTTGGTGTTCCATCAGGGTGCAACCTTGTATCTGAGCGGCAGGATAGTCGCCGGGTTGGTCTCGATGATATCTACCCGTAGTTTATCACGCGACAGATCGCGCAGGGCAACTTGAAATGAGATCAGTCCTTCTGGACGAAAGCGGGCGGTCACCGCCACCCGGGCAGCAAAATCCTGCTCCAGGATCACACCGCCATGTTCACCGGTCAGCAGGCGCACCTGCTCGTAATACGCATAAGGCATTTCGATAAAAACCGTATGGGTGAGGGTTTTTTCCGCCAGCGGTGTGACCGCCAGCACCGCCCGCACGGCATCGCTGTAGGCGCGCACCAGTCCGCCGGTACCCAGCTTGGTGCCGCCGAAATAGCGCGTGACCACCACCACGGCATCGCCCAGCCCACTGCCCTGCAGCACCGCCAACACCGGGCGCCCTGCTGTGCCGGATGGCTCACCGTCGTCGCTGCAGTGCGTGATCAGCGAGGCGCCGTGCCCGATCACGAAAGCTGGCACGTTGTGCGTGGCATCCGGGTGTTCCTGGCGTACCGCCGCAATAAAGAGGCGCGCTTCCTCTACACTGAATGCCGGCCCCAGCGTGGCAATGAAGCGCGAGTTTATCACCAGGATCTCCGTCTGGGCTCGCGCTGCGGGAATCAGGCGCTCTGCGTCTCCAGTCATTTCAACCTCTCCATAGTCCGCCTGCCAGGCGCAGCAGCCACAGAGCCGCCATACCCACCGCCACGGTCAGCACCGCATTTTTGGTGCGCCAGGCGACCAGGGCTGCCAGCAACCCCGCCAGGAAGCGTTCGTTACCCAGCGAAACATTTAGCCGCCCCGCTGTCATAAACACTTCAGGGAAGACGATCGCTGTCAACACCGCCGGCGGCACGAAACGCAAGGCGCGCAACACCCACTCTGGCGCCCGCAGCCTGCCCATCATGAAGATAAACGACAGGCGCATGGCGAAAGTCAGGCCTCCCAATATTAGCATCACCAGCCAGATGTTCATGCTCGCTTCTCCAGCAGCATGCCCGTCCCCACCCCCACCAGCGCTGCCAGCATCAGTCCTAGCTTGAAAGGCAGGGCGTAACCTACCAGCGCCGCCAGGCCGGCCGCCAGCGCTGCGGCAATCGAGGGGCGATCGCGCAGCGCCGGTATCACCAGGGCAATGAAGGTCAGTGATAGGGTGAAGTCCAAAGACCAGTTCTCTGGCACCTGCGCTCCCATGAACACGCCTGCCGCCGTGCTGAGCTGCCAGGTGCTCCACAGCGCCAGCCCCGCACCCAGCGTATGCCAGTGGCGGTGGTTCGGGTAATTAGCAGATACTCCCATCTTGAGATCAGCAGAGCGGCCTGCCTGCTGGTGCAGGATGGCTACCGCATACGCCTCGTCAGTCAGCAGGTAGGCCAGCAGCAGCTTCCAACGCAGCGGCAGCGCCTTCAAATAGGGCGCCATCGAGGCGCTGTACAGCATGTGGCGCAGGTTGAGGATCGCTCCGGTCAGTATGATCACCCCTGCCGGCGCCAGCCCCGCATAAAGTTGGGCTGTGATAAACTGCGCCGAGCCAGCAAAGACAATCGCTGACATAGACTGCGCTTCGAATGGTGAAAGCCCTGCTGAGATTGCCAACACGCCATAAATGACTCCAAAAGGTATCACGCCCGCCAGTATGGGCAACTCTTCCCCCACACCTCTCAAAAATTCCGATCGAGCAGGGATCATCTCACCGCCGGGCTTCACGAGCAGAGAAAAATCCCTCGGATTGCAAAATACCCTGTATCGCCTGGCGTGCGTCGGCAATAGCCTTGGCCTGCCAGCGAGCCTCTTGCGGGAAGAACAGCTCGCGAAATTCGCGCGCCACGTAGTCGCGCAGCCGGGGATAAAAAGCCCCGTAGTGATACACCTGATTCTCGAAGATCTCGGCGCGCAGGCTGCGCAGCATCCCCCACAGCGATGACCCCAGCGTGCCGAATTCGAAGGCGGTGGCATACAGACCTTTATCCGGAAACTCTTCCTGCACCAACTGGTAAACAAAATCGATCATATCGCCCCGTATCTGGTAGAACTCGCTGCTGCCGCTGCGCACTACCCGTGGGTATTGCATTTGCTGCACGAACCATTCTGGCGGTCGAGGATCCAGGGGCGAATTGACCAGCGTCATCTGGTAGCGCGGCCCGTACCCGGTGTGCAAATCCAGGTGCAGGATCTGGTCGTACAGCTCAAAATGCTCGCGGTACAGGTCGATCAGCAAGCGCGTCTCCTGTTGGTGGCTCGAGCCGCAGTAATAGATGCCCTGCGGATCGTGATCCTGCCCTTGCAGGGTGGAATCCACCAGCCTTCTCACCCCCAGCACCGCCAAAGATCGCGCCAGCCCGCTGAAAAAGCGCAGGTTGCCTTGCAGGCGGCTGCGCAGCTCGTTTTTGGGATTCAAAAAATCGGAAAGCAGCGCATAATCTGGATTATTGGCGCTGCAGCCTGGCTGTTCTGGTTCAGCCAGCGAATCTTTGGGCGCGCTCGCGATCCAGATAAAGTTGCGATTCAAGTCGACATTGGCCTGGTTCACCCGGCGCCAGTGCTTCATTCCCCACGGATTGATGGCGTGGATCAGCAGTAAGCCGGTTCGCTCCGGCTGAAGGCGTGGCAAATACTCATCCAACAACACCTGCAGTATGGCCGCGCCGACATAGGCTTCGATGCCATGCTCGCCCAAAGTCATCACCAACAGCCGGTCATTGCGCTTGCGCCCGTGGGCCGCGATCCAATCGATGGTCAGCTCTTCGTCGCCTTCCAGGCGATAGAATTGGAGGCGCGCCTGGGGCCAAAATTGTTTGATCTTATCCAGGTTGCGACGGAAGCGCGCTCGCGAGCCCTCGTAGCTGCGTGGGAAGAGCGCCGGGATGCGCGTTGGCGAAATCTGGTAGACGATGTCCGAGTCGCTAGAAAGGCCCATATCCAATCCAAACCGCTAATGCCAGGAAGAGTACGGTGATAAGTATAATCAAAAACCACAGTTTCAGTGTCCAACGCAGCCATTTTGGGTAGCTGACCACGGTCAGCCCCAAAGCAATCAAGAGCACCGGATTGGTGGGGTAAGCCAGGTTGGAAAAACCATCTCCGAAGCAGTAGGCGGTCACCGCCACCTGGCGTGTGACGCCTACCAGGTCTGCCAGTGGCAGCAAGATGGGCATGAGCAGGAACGCCTTCGCTGATCCAGAACCAATGAAGAATTCGATGCCCAGCGCCACCAAGTAGATCAGTATCGAGGCCGCGAACGGGCTGGCGCTGGAAATGGCTCTCGCCGCCTGGTGCAGGATCGTGTCCAGCACGCCCCCCGAAGCCACGATGTGCTTGACGCTGGCCGCCATCAGGATCAGCGGCACCGCCGGCAGTATACCGAGCAGACCACCCCGCGCCGCGGCCCATACAGCGCGCCCGGGAGTACCCGAGAGGAAACCCGCCCCCAACCCACCAGCAAAAAACAGCAGCCCGACCAGGGGCAGTGAAACCGCCGACAAGGCGGGTACAAACGGCGAGCCAATCAGCACCAGCACTATCAAAGTGAGCGCCGTCGCCAGCCACAGGCTCGCCCGCAGGGGGTGGGGGCTGTTTATTGGCTGATCCTCCAACTTGTTCAGAGAGTACTTCTCGCGTTCGGGTTGATCTTCGGTATATACAGGCGAGTATTCGGGGCGGCGCTCGATACGCCGGGCATAGCCCACCAGAAAATGAGCGAACACGCCGTACACCACCGCAAAGATCAACAGTCGCAGCCCTGCCCCCGAAAACAGGGGCAGCCCTGCCAAGCGCTGCGCCACGCCCAGGGTAAATGGGTTGGTCACCGCCGCCGAAAACCCCATGTTGGTCGCCAGGATGCTCATTCCCAGGCCCACCAGCGCATCCCACCCCAAGGAATACGACAGAGCGATCATCACCGGCACCAAAGGTATCACTTCTTCGAAGATGCCAAAAAACGCCCCAATCGACATGAAGAACAGCGAGACCAATAGCAGGAGCAGATATTTTCGCACCCCAAAGCGCTTCAAAATGCCCGCCAGCGCTGCCCGAATCAGCCCAGTGCGTTCCAACACAGCAAAGGACGCCCCCACCAGCAGTAAAAACACGATGATGACGATGATCGTCGCCCCATCTGGGCCTGCCAGCACCTCCAGCGGCGCGGTCAACCAACGCCAGGCCGGATAATCCGGACGCTCAACCACCTGGTAAGACTGGGGGTCGATCACCTCCCGACCATCCAATGTCGCCCGCTGGTAACTACCTGCTGGCAGCCAGCGCGTCAGCATTCCGGCTGCCAGCATCAATGCCAGCAGAATTGCCAGCGATTGGAGAAAGGCTCTTGTGCTGATCTGGGCGCCCGCTTTCTCTGGCATGCTTGCAGTCTCCTGAGTTGAAATCTATGCCGGGCTGGTTTCCGTGCTCTTCTCGCGACTGAACTGAGTCTCGTACAATCCGGCGTATAAACCGCCCAACCTGAGCAGTTCTTCATGCGTACCGCGTTCCACGATCTGGCCGCGATCCATCACCAGGATCAGGTCTGCCGCCAGCACCGTGCTCAGCCGGTGGGCGATAACGATGCTGGTGCGCCCCGCCATCACTCGTTTTAGCGCCTCCTGGATCAGCAGCTCCGACTCGCTGTCCAGGTGACTGGTGGCTTCATCCAGGACCAGGATGCGCGGGTCTTTCAGTATCACCCGCGCCAGGGCAATGCGCTGCTTTTCACCACCGCTCAAGCGATAGCCTCGCTCACCCACCACGGTATCATAGCCATCGGGCAGCCCCATAATGAAATCGTGGATGTTTGCAGCCCGGGCAGCCGCTTCCAGCTCTTGCTGCGTGGCATCCAGGCGGGCGTAGAGCAGGTTAGTGCGGATGGTATCATGAAAGAGATGCGTTTCCTGAGTCACCATGCCAATCTGCGCCGCCAGCGATTCCAGGCTGAGATCGCGCAGGTCATGCCCATCCAACAGAATTCTACCGCTGCTCGGATCATACAGGCGAGGTATCAAGTAGGTCAGCGTAGTTTTCCCTGCCCCGCTGGGGCCAACCAGGGCAATCAACTGCCCCGGCTCCACCCGGAACGAGATCGCTTCCAGCGCCGTTTCACGCGCCTGGCTGCGGGCAGGCATTTCGCCTCCAGATGCGCCATCTCCGCCTGCGGAGATTCCGCCCCTTTCCCGCGCGCTCTGCTCACCGGAGAGCACCGCAGTGATCGCCTCCACCTGCCCGTAGCGCCGCACCGAACTGAGCAGGTATTTCTCATCGACCGTATAGCGAAAAGTGACGTTTTCGAATTCCAGTTCGCCGCGCACGCTCTGGATGCGCAGCGCATTCTCCTTTTCCGGAATGTCCTGGGGCAGGTCGATCACCTCAAAAACACGCTCAAAGCTGACAATGGAGGTGGCAAATTCCACCGGCGCGGAGGCCAGTCCCTGCAGCGCTGAGTACAGGCTGGTCAGGTAGGCGCCAAAGGCCACAATGGTGCCCACCGTAAACACCTGCTGGATGGCCAGGTAACCGCCGATGCCGTACACCAGCGCTGTGCCGATGGCGCTCAAAAAGCCAACAATGACAAAGAACAGCGTGCCGACGACAGCTCGCCGGATGCCGATATCGCGCACCGCTCTAGCACGGTCTTGAAAACGCGCCACTTCGGTCGGCATGCGTCCAAACAGCTTGACCAGCAGCGCGCCGCCGATGTTCAGAGTTTCGTTCATCATCGCATTCATGCGCGCGTTGGCGTCCATTGCCTGGCGAGCGATATCGCGCAGCCGCACGCCCAGCTTTTGGGCAGCCAGGATGAAAAGCGGCAGGATCAAAATGCTTAGCAGCGTCAGGCGCCACTCCAGCGCCAGCATCACTGCCAGAACAGCCGCGCCCTGCACCAGATTGGTGATGATGCCCACGATTGTGTTGCTGATGGCATTTTGTGCCCCGACAACATCGTTGTTCAGGCGGCTCATCAGCTCGCCCACCCTGGTGTTGGTGAAGAAACGCAGCGACATGCGTTGTAAGCGAGTGTACAGAGCGACTCTCAAGTCGAAGATCACACCCTCGCCAATGCTGGCGTTCAGACTGCGCTGGATGACATTCAGACCCCCACCCAAAGCCGGAATGAACAGCAGCGCCGACGCCAACCAGCCGAGCCGGTTCACCTGCCCTTGTGGGATGGTGTTATCAATCAGTTCCCGCAAGATCAAGGGCGTGAGCAGTGTCAATCCCGAAGACAGCAGAATGACCAGCAATAATCCAACGATGCGCCCGGTGTATGGCCGCGAATAGCTCAGCACTCGCCGCAGCAGCGCCCAGGTGACGTGCGGCTTCTCGTCGCCGGCGCGCAGGTAACTCCAAATACCTCCACCATGAAAACCCATCATTTACCTCACAATCTCACTGGTGAAGAGTACTTTAACCGATGTCTTTGAAAATTGCAACTGCTCGAACGAGCAGGCTATCCTGAAGTTAATTTCATCCTGGGCAACTCTCTCCCTGTAGAAACCATCATCGGGTACAATAAATCTAACCATTCTCATCCGACAAGGTAAATTATGCCCGCACGCAAACTCCTGACACGCATTTTGATGACCATTGGCGTTCTTCTGGCTTTATTGGTGCTGGCAATATTTGGCATCATCGCCTTCGACTCTTTCTTCCCTGCCCAGCGCGTCTCCGACATCGCCAATGTCACCTTCAACGGGCCAGACGGGGTCACCCTGCAAGGCTATTACGTCCAGCCTGCCGGGGAGGGGCCCTTCCCCGCTATCCTGATGGTGCACGAGTTTTTCGGCTTGAACGAAGACATCATCAAAAAAGCCGACCTGTTGGCCGAGCAAGGCTACGTTGTGCTGGCTGCCGACGCCTACCGCGGCAACACCACCCGCCTGATCCCGCGCGCCATCTGGCTGGTGCTCAGCACGCCCAGCGAGCGCGTCAGCGCCGACTTGCAGTCAGCCTTTCGCTACCTGGCGGAACTGCCCCAGGTGGATGCCCAAAGGATCGGCACGGTGGGCTTTTGCTTTGGCGGCACGCAGGTCATGCGCCTGGCGACGGTGCTTCCCGATGTGGCTGCCACGGTCATCTTCTACGGCAGCGGCCCCATCACCGACCCGGCTGCCTTGGGTGTCATGGATCAGGGCGGGCCGGTGCTTGGCATTTATGGAGAGAACGATCAAAGCATTCCCCTCGACCAGGTGCGCGGTTTCGAGCTGGCCATGCAAGCCCGCGGTGTTGAAAACCGGGTGACCATCTATCCAGGCGTGGGGCATGCCTTCGTCAACAGCCAGACGCTCGCCCAACCCGGCCCGGCGCAGGAGGCCTGGATTGAGATGCTCAATTTCCTGAACCAGCAGCTCAAGCCCAGCTTATAGCGCCTTAAAACAGGTCAAACGGCTCGGGGTTTCCGGCCATCAAATTAGTCAAGATCATCATCTCGCGATCCTGGATGGCCAGGGCGAAGCGGCGCACGCTTTTCATTGGCTGGAAAGCGCGATAGCCGCGCCACAAAAAATCGTACAGCTCATCCCACCCGGCGCGGTCGGCTGGCAAGCGCGCCAGGCGCAGCGTCATCCCCACCAACGGCAGGCGCGTTGCGCCGCCAATCTCCAGCACAAGCGCCACCAAGCGGGCAATCTGCCGCTGACGCTCCTCATAATTATCGCAGAGGCGGTAAGCCTGGGAATACATCTCCGCCGTAATCTCATCTTTCATTCCCAACTGTCCCACCAGCGCCTCCAGCAGCTTCAAATCCAGGGTATGGCTCATCTGGTTCAAATCCAGCGAGTCTTTCAGCGTGCGCAGCATGGAAGCTGGCAAGTAGCGCGACAGCAGCTCATACAGTCGGTGAAAATCCAGGTCGCGCTGGCTGAAATCTTTGACGCCGTAGATATCGCTCAGGAAGAATTCACACGCCTGGCAGTAATGGGGGTCTGCCAGGAAATCAGCGTAGGTGCGGCGCAGGCGCGCTGACTGGAAAGCGCGCAGTATCGCCAGTTTGGGATCGAGGGAGATGGATGCGGCGCGCTGGCGTTGGGCGTCGCGGCTGCGCTGCAAGTCGAAGAGGGCGCGCAAGAGGTCGGGTGATTCCGGAGGCATGCTGGGGAGGGTAACACGAGGGGAGGGGGTTTGTCAAATTGGATCGACAGACTCAATCACTGCATGAAGACAATGGATGAGATTTTTGCTTGCAAGCTTGCGGCATTCTCTCGTACAATAGGATCGTTGATATTTCAACCTCATCCACAATGCTCTCTCACAAAGGAGCCACCCATGCCCAGAATACCCTCTTCCATCAAACGCATCCTCATCACCACCGAAGAAATCCAACAGCGTGTCAAAGCCCTCGCCGCCCAGATCGACCACGACTACCAGGATGTCGAGCGCCTCTACCTGGTCGGCATCCTCAAAGGCGCCTTCATCTTTATGGCCGACCTGACACGCGAACTCAACACCATCCACACCGTCGACTTCATGGCGCTTTCCTCTTACGGCAAGTCCACCACCTCCGGCGCGGTGCGCATCCTGATGGACTTGCGCGAGCCGATCGAAGGCCAGCATGTGCTCATCGTCGAAGACATCCTCGATACCGGGCGCACCTTGCACTATCTCTACAACATTCTCAAAGGGCGCAACCCCGCCTCGCTCAAAACCTGCGTGCTGGTGCGCAAATTGCGCGAAAGCGTCGAAGTGCCGGTCGACTACCTCGGCTTCGACATCCCCGATGTATGGGTAGTGGGCTACGGGCTGGATTTCGCTGACCGATTCCGCACCTTGCCCTACATCGCTGAGATCAAACAAACCTGAACCGGACCTACGCAATTGGCGGTAAGGTGGGAGTGTTTATCGTGCAAAGCCCGACAAACACCCCGAGGCTCAACTGCAGTGCGTAAACCCGGTAAGCAAAAGCCGCCGGCGAAAACTCCACCGGCGGCCTGGGATATTTATCTTTGGATTGCCTGCTCCGCGCTACAAATACTGCTTGAAGCGGTCCACGTATCTCTCCAGGTTCATCTCTGCTTCGATGCGTTCGCGCCCAGCTTTCCCCATGCGCTCGGCCTCTTCTGGGCGCTCCAGCCAATCTTGTATTGCCGCCCTCAGCGCGCTGGCGTCGCCAGGCGGCACATACACACCGGTCACCCCTTCCACCACCACATCCGTCTGCCCCAGGGTGCGCGTGCAGATCACCGCTCGCTCCATTGCCATCGCCTCCAGCAGCGCTGTCACACCAGCTTGAAACTCCACATTGTAAAGCGGCATCACCAGGAACTGGCTGCAGGCGTACAAACGGCGCAGCTCGAACTGCGAAAAGCGCTGCACCACCACATTCTCCGGGACCGCGTGGCCGGCTGTGGTATCTTCCCGCTTCGACCACGGGCTGGCAGCGGCAATCACCACCCGCACTGGCAGCCCCTCGACCGCTCGCAGCAAGGTCGGGTAATCGCGAAACTCTAAACCTACCGCGCAAATCGTCGGCCGCAAGTCTGGCGCGAGGCCCGCCGGTAGCTCCCCATCGGCGGCCTGGGGGCAAAAGAAATCCGCATCCACCATGAACGGCGTGAACACCACCCTTTCGGGCGGCAGTTTCCAACGCTGCTGGATGAACCGCTGTTGCCAGGTCGAGTATGTAAAGAAGACATCGATGAAGCGCTGCAGACCAAAGCGATCCATTAACAACAACTTCTTGGGAACCGACAGGATGTGCACGATCATCAGGTGTCGCGGTCGCTGCTTGCGATCCAAAAGCCAGAAGAGCAGCGCCAGCGGCAGACCCACCTGTTCGCCGTCCGTGAAGATCACCCGGTAGCGCCGGCGCAAGTTGAAGCACACCCATGCCAGCAGTGCGTTGGAGCCGGCCAGGCGCTCGATCAACCTGCCAAACCAGCCCGCCTGCTGCCGTGCAGCGCGGTAATCCAGCACATCCGCCGGAAAGCCCCGCCGCATGGCAACGTAATCCGCCAAAGGCCGCTCACCGCGCTCGATCTGCGCTTCGACGTCCCCGGGTATCACACCGGATACCGTCAGCAAAATATCGTTCATACCCCGCACTTACCCAACCCGATTTTCCACAGCGAGCTGCTTGAGCATCCCCAACAGGCGCTGTGCATTGGCGCGGGCATCGAAACCATTCACCACGCGCCGCGCCGCTGCCTGCCCCATCTCATCTCGCAACCCAGGTGAGGTCACCAGACGCCACAGCCCATCCACCAGCGGTTCCACCTCGCCAGGCGGAACCAACAAACCCGTCTTCCCTTCCACCACCATCTCAGGTATGGCCGCCACGCGGGTGGTCAGGACAGGCAATCCCGCTGCCCCTGCCTCGGAAAGCACCATCGGAAGGCAGTCGCCCAGGGTGGGCAAGGCAAAGACATGGCTCTCGAAATACAACTGCTTGAGCTGTGGGCTGTTTGGTTGCATACCGTGATGAACGAACACGCACGGTTCTGGCGCGATATGCTCGCGCGTCACCAGGTGCAGCTCAACCGCCGGTCCCCCCGAGTCCGCCAGACGAGCTTTCAATCTGCGAAAGGCTTCTAAAAGCAACAAACCACCTTTGCGCTGCAGGTCGCCGCCCACGAACAAAATGCGCACAGGCGCATCCGCTTCAGTATTACCCTTCTTTTCTGAAGCCGGTCTCCATGCAGCCACATCCACGCCGGGTGGTATCACCGTCACCTTTTCTGGCGAAACCTGGTATTCGTCCACCAGGCCCTGCTTCGCCCATTCCGACCAGGTCACCAGGTGGCGCGCTTTGCGAAAACAATCTCGGTTCAGCCGCCACTTGAGCTTTTCCAGCCAGTCTGGCCCAGCCCGATGCTGGTAGAAATCGCCCAGCGAATCATATTGCTGGGGTGTGGCATCCAGCGAAACGATCGTAGGAATGCGCTCCATCCAATCCTGCGCCAGCACCGCCGGCACCTGGGTATGGATAAACAAGGCTTCCAGGCGCGCCTGGCGGTTGGCAGCTCCTAAGAAGCGGCGCGCTTGCAGGCCCGCTCGAAGCGTCCAATTGCTGCGTATGCCCGGCAAGCGGCTCTCGATGCCGGTCGAATCCCAGGTGGGCAATCCCCACAACGCCTGCACCTCGTTATCCTCCGCCACCACGCGCTGCAGATTTTGACCATGCGTGATGTGCCCCAGAGCCTGTTCGACGATAAAACCAATCCGCGGCATAACCTATATTTTCCTCAGCGCTGGCAGCGAGGCCAGCCCAATCCCGGCCAGCTCCAGCGCCCAATTAAGTTTGATCCCCGCGATTGGGCGGTAAAGCAGTGCGTCCACCACGTGCAGCGAGGCAGCTCGCCCCAGCGCCAGCGTCAATAGGAATACCAGTCCGACCAGGGCGACCCGCAGGCCAGGTGAAAGCTCACCCGTCCGAAAGAGCAGGTACGCAGCCACAGCCACTCCAAACACCAACAGCAAAGCAATAAAAACCGCCTGCCCGATCCGGCGCTGATCGTACCATTGATCCTGGTATGCCAGCTCTTGAAGCAAAGCAGTCAGCAGTCCCGTGAAGTTGAACAGCTTGTTGAACCCCAGTATCAGCAGGCCATACCCCAGGGCTGCGCCAAATTTTCGCACCCTGGCTGGCGCAAGCGTGCGGCGCCAGAACCAAAGTCCAGCGCCGGCAAAGTACGCTGCTACTGTCAGCCACCCCATGAACGAAGGGTCGCCCAGGCCCGGGCGCCAGGCAAGCCACACCAGCCCAGCCATCATGTACCTGTCTTTGGTTGTTGAAGTACAGCCGTACTGCGCAAATTGACAATGGCCGCCGCTGCCAGGCAGGCCGCTCCTAAAAGCTCTAGAGCGCTGTTGATGCGGATGCCGCCAGTGAGGCGCGACAGCTCCGGCAGGCGCACGCCATAAAATCCAGCCGCCCGCACCATAATGAAGCGCGCCAACAAGAGCATACCCAGCAGCAGCAGCCAGTAGCGCTGCCAGGTGCGCCGCAGCATCCACGCCAGTGTGACAGTCAACCCCAATGCACCGGCAGCAAATGCGACGATAAAGATTGTTTGTAGCCGGTCACGCTGCTCATACCAGCCCCCGGCATACGCCAGGGCGCGCAATACATTCGTCATCCAGGTCTGCAAATCGAGCTGCTTGTTGACGCCCAACAGCGTCGCGCCAAGCGCCAGCGCCATCCAGATCAGGCGGTGTAACTTCACTGGCTCTGGAAATAACCTTCCCGCGCGCTGGGCGACCCGGGCGCACAGCACTGCCGCCAATAGATATACCAGGACAGTGATCCAGCCCATCCAGCTCGGGTCGCCGATTCTTGGCTCCCAGGGCGCGCCTCGCAATATCTCCCAAACGCTCACAGACTCACCCCAGGCATTTACCAGTCTACCCCCTGCACAGACCCTCGCACGCTCATGGATTGGCAGCTTCCATCACCAGCAAGGTGATCGAGTTAGCTGGCAGAAGCACTGGGGTGTTACCCAGATCCACCTTGAGCTGGGATTTTTGTATGAAGCTCTGGGCGCGCTCTTCATAACGGTACATATCCACCGGTGTGCGCGGCTCAAACCCTTTAAGATCAAGCCAGACCTCGCTCGCCGCGCCAGGTTTCTTGTTCACCAGCATCAGCAACAAACGGCCCTGTTCATCCAAAGCCGCGTATGACGAGATGTGATCCCAATTGGTGCTTTTTGTAGGCAAAGCTGTGCCGCTGAAGCGGCTCCCCTGGCCATCGTAATTTGAATACATGCGAAACGCGAAGAAACCCGGGCTTTCCGGTGGCGGGAACATCCAATAAGCAGCGAAATAAACATCTTCTTTTCCAAAGGTGCCCAATACATCGGCGATTGCCAGCGCTCCGTTCATGTGCTCATCGGCGCCAAAATTCCACTCGCTGATGCCCAGCTTCAAGCCCGGATAGTGATCGGCGATCAGCTTCTTCATGCGCGGGATCAGGTTTACTGGCTCGCCAATCCAAGACTCGTCCACGTACGCCGCATCCCACAGCGAACGCGGGCTGCGCAAGCGGTGAGCAGCAGTTTCGGCATCGACTTGATCGTTGTACAGCCCATCCGGGTAGTAATGGATATCCAGCACGTCCAGGCTGCGCGTATTGTTGATGGTATCGAAGGCATTGACATTGTCCAGGAACCAGGGCAAGAAATCCTGGTTGCCGTACAACGCCTTGTCCAATATGCCAGCAGCAGAATTCCAGTAATAAAACCAGCAGCAAGTGACCGGTCCAGTCAGTTCAGCTTCCGGCGCCACAGAGCGCACGGCCTGCGCGTAGGTCAGATATTTATCCAATATCTCCTTGTACGTTGTGCACTCTGGGTGCACATCATAGTGGGTGAAGCCCCACAGCTCCGGCTCGTTATCCATGGCAATAAAGCGAACGCGAAATTTTTGCTCATCAAAGAGATAACGCATCCACTCAGCGATGTCCTCCGGTGTGCTCTGCACGTTTGCCAGCTCCGGGTCAGCGATTTGCCTGGGATTGTTGCAGTTGGATTGATTGCCATCGCCGCAGGTCCCATCAGGAAGCGGAAACGAGCAGGTATCCAGATCATCGTTCTTAGCCACCCATCCCAGCGTGGGCACCGCCAGGCGCACCTCAGCGCTGATCGACAGCGTTTCGCTGATAAAACTATCCGAGGCCGAGCCTTCGGTGATCCCGTAATTGCCATTGCGGTAGAACCAGTCACTGCCAGCGTTCCAGGCATGCCCAATGCGCCAGTTGTAGCGCGTGCTTGGATTACCTCCCCAACTGTTCAAGCCGGGATTGAGTTTCTGAGTATAGGTAATATCTGCCCCCGAAACGCCGTAAATCATCGGGCTGATGGTGTGCAGCGGCTGTGTGACAGCCACGCTGATGCGCACCGGCCCATCTTGCTGAACTGAGCTTTCGACACCGCTTGCCTCCTCTGCTGACTGCTGAGTTTGCCGGCGCTGCAGCTCTTTCTGATCGATCAGGATCAACTTCACATCATCGATGAAATACGTCTGGGTGAATGCCACATCATTCTTGATGTAGAAACCAGTTAAGTAGGTATAGATCGGATCGTAGATTAACTCATCCAACCAGACCTGCACCTCCACCCAGGTGTTTGGGGGAATCGAACGGTTAAAATTCAAATAATACAAGCGAGTTTCAGAAAACACGGGGTCATAACGGTTGGTAACCGAGCTATCACCCGCCAGGTAATACGGGTAGGCATTGCTGCCGACAACCGCCACCCCCAAATCCTCGAGATCGATGAAACTTTCGCCGCTGTTGATCCAAAAACTGACTCCCAGCACCTGGCTGCGCAGGTACTGTTCGCTGCTGGTGGGCTTTACGGCGAAAATCAACTTTGCAAAGTCCTCGTTTGGAGTGGCCTTCAGAGCATTTTGACCCCGGTGCACCGGCGAAGCAACTGCCAGGTCAACCTCAAGCTCGCCCTCCAGTAGCACACTCCAGTTCTGGCTCAAATTGTCCTCGTATATCGAGAGTGTTTTGGTTGGAATATCGCTTGCGACCTGCGGGGTGCGCGCCGGCGGTTGAGTCGGTCTTGCTCCAGCACCAGGCGAGAAAAGCTGAGGCAAATCCTCGATCGGTTGAAAAAATGGAGCCACAGTAGGAGCGCTCTGCGGCTGTACAGCGCTACCCTCTTGCACCTTTGAGGTTGGTTCAGGTTGTTGGTTGTCCGAGAACAGAGCGTGGCCGGTGGGCGTGGGCTGGGGAACACTGACGGGGGTTGCCAGCAGTTCTCCTGGCCGGCAACCGAACATGGCCCCTGCCAGCAAGATCATCCACACGATCAGCACACCTTTCAGTGTTTTATTGGTTGTCATATCCGATCTCAAGCAAAATTTCTTGAAGCCGGGCAGCGTTCTTACGCGCATCGAAGCGGGCTTCCGCCCTTTTCCGGCTGGAAAGACCCAGGCGCGCACGTAAGTCGACATCTTCCACGAGCATAGCCAACCGATCCGCCAAGGCTTGGATATCCCCGGGAGAAATCAAATATCCCGTTTCGCCATCCACGACAATATCCACCAAACCACCCACGCGCGTGGCAATCACAGGCAAACCAGCAGCGCTGGCCTCCACTGCTGCGATCCCAAATGCTTCTGCATGGGTGGGAAGCACAAAAATATCGCAGGTGCAAAAAAGCTCCACCAGGCGAGGGTCATTGGGTTTCATATCCAGGTAAACGAAGATGCCTTCACCTCTCACAACCTGGCTGCGCGTCACGAGGTGCAGTTCAGCTTTGCCTTTTGGCAGAAGATTAAACGCGCTCAACAGCTCGTCACCGCCTTTGCGGCGAAAGTCGCCGCCAACAAACAAGATGCGCGCCACGCCATTGTCCGGTTTGAGGCGCGGCGTCCATTTCTCCAAATCAACGCCTGGCGCGATCGTCTCGATTCGCGCTGCATCGACGCCATAATCCCGCGCCAGCGAGTCCGCCGCCCAGCTCGACCAGGGCGCCAGCCGCGCTGCCCCCTGGAACAAGCGCTGGTTAGCCCGCTTTTTATAATCCGCTAACAGGCGGCTGCGATCCGGGCGATGGCCATAGTGTTCAGCCATGCCGTCGTATTGCAACGGAGTGATATCGGTAGCCAGGACGTATGGCCTCTGGTGGGTCAAACCACCGCCCAGCGCGGCCGGCACTTGCGTGTTAAAGAAGGTCACCTGGGGATCCCAATCGCGCAGCGCATGGCGCACCTGCACCATGCCACTCAGTGTGCCACGCCAATGAGCAGGCAAGAGCGGGATGCGCTCCCACAGGGCATGGGGTTCCTGGTAAGTGATCGGATACCATCTGCACTCCAGTTTACCATCCATTCCAACGAAACGGCGCAGGTTTTGATAATACGCCTGGTGACCAATATGCTGCTCCATGATAAAAGCTACGCGCAGAGTCATGCCCTCACTCGCCATCCATTGCGGACGGGGTGATATCCGCAGGTGCGGCCGGTTCGATAGCTTTACGCACCACCGGCCGGGCCGGAACACCAACCACGGTTGTCCCGGCAGGCACATCCTCCAGCACCACCGCATTGGCGCCGATCACCGCATCGTCTCCGATGCGAATCCCCCCCAAAACACGCGCCCCGGCGCCGATAAACACCCGGTCGCCGATCTCGGGAAAAGCTCGATCCAAGTACCGATCGATGGTAACATTCGAGATGATGGTGCAGTTGCTGCCCATGCGCTTTACAGAGATCACCGTGCTGATCGGATGCGGTATATATAAGCCCCCACCAATCTCATCCTGTACAGAAATATCCAGGCCAAAGCGCCGGCTGATTAACCTCTGAATAACCCCAGGGAAAAAAGGCGCTCGTTTTCGATACAACCATGCGCCAAACCGGTACCAGAGCATCACCCGTAAAGGCATGGTTTGCACCAGCAGCTTGAGCGTCCTGAGCAAGGTGACTTCTTTGGGGTCAGCTATCTGCTCTGGCACGATCCAGCGCTGCACATCCTGGCGAAACCGCTCAAACATGCTGCTCGACCCACCTCAAAATCTCTTCGGCTACGCGACGCACCTGCGCTTCCTCGAGCTCGGCATACACTGGCAGTGAGAGGATCGTCCCTGCCAGCCTCTCGGTAGTTTCCAAACCCACAAGCCGCGGCAAACGGCCTCGGTATGCCGGTTGCAAATGAATTGGAACAGGGTACAGCACCTGGGTAGAAATCCCTTTTGCGCTCAAGAACATCTGCAGGTCTTCCCGATCCTCCGTGCTGATCACATATTGGTGGTAAACATCCACTGCGCCCGGCCTGGTCACCGGCAGCTTCAAATGGGTGCTCGCCAGCAGACGATGATAAACCTCGGCGTGCCTTCGCCGCCTCTCATTCTCGCCGTTCAAATAGCGCAGCTTCACCCGCAAGATCGCCGCCTGCAGGGTATCCAGGCGGGAGTTGCCGCCGGGGATCAAGCTGATATAGCGCTCTCGCCAGCCATATTGGCGCAGCAGTCTCACCTGATCCGCCAATTTAGGATCATCAGTAACAATAAGGCCTCCATCACCCAGTGCTCCCAGGTTCTTGGTGGGATACAGGCTGAATGCTCCCACGTGTCCCCAGGTGCCAACCCGCCTGCCGTGCAGTTCGGCGCCATGCGCCTGAGCGCAATCTTCAATCACCATTAATCCATAGCGCTCTGCTATCTCCATCACTTCCGGCATATCCACCGGGTGCCCATACAGATGAACAGGAAGCACCGCCTTGGGAAAACGCACCCCTGCTGGCAACTTTCCACTTCGGGCGGCTTTCAGCGCGTGTTCCAGGCTCTCCGGATCCATGCTGTAAGTGCCTGGCTGGACATCAACACACAGCGGCGTCGCCCCACACAGCTCGATCGCCGCCACGGTCGCCACGGCGGTGTTCGAAACTGTCAACACCGAATCCCCAGCGCCAACACCGCAAGCACGCAGGGCCAGCTCCAATGCATCTGTGCCATTCGCCACCCCAATCGCCGTTGCGTTGCCGTTCCATGTAGCAAACTCCGTTTCGAAGTCCGCCACTTCTTGACCAAGTATGTACCAACCCCCATCCAATACTCGCTGGATGGCCGCATCGATTTCCTGTTTGTGCGCCCGGTAATTGGCCCCCGGATCTGCAGAAAGCACCCGTTGATACTCGCTCAATTTTCACTCCTGCTCAGAGATAATGCTGGATATTTACGCGGTAAAACTCCAGCGTACGCCGCAACCCTTCTTCGAGAGTAATTTCCGGCTGCCATCCCAAAGTGTTTTGAATGTGTTCAAAATTTGAATAATAATCTCCAATATCGATGCGCTTGCGTTCTTCCGGGAATTCGCGAACGATATATTTTCCCCCAGCATTCACCTTGATCAAAAGGTCCGCTAAGTGTTTCAAACTCACCACCTGGCTGGCGCCCAGGTTGAATATTTGACCATTGGCGCGGTCCTCCACTGCAGCCATCAACATGGCGGTGACGACATCATCGACGTAATTAAAATCACGCAATTGCTCGCCCCCCCAAACCTCGAATGGCTCACCTTCCACGACTCGGCGGATCCAGATGCCCAAGAACGTCTGCCGGTTATCCTTCACTCGCATACGGGGCCCATACGTATTGGTCAATCTCAAAGCACAGGCGCGGATGCCATACACGTTATTGTACAGGATGTGGTACCACTCACCAGCCATCTTGTTGATGCCATTCACATCCACCGGGCGCAGCAGGTGCCGTTCGTCCACTGGCAGGTAGTCGGGCTTCCCATAAATCTGGCGCGTACTGGCAAAGACGATCTTTAGGTCTGGATTAAAGGCTCGGCAAGTCTCCAGTATCGACAACTGCGCCCGGCAGTTGATATCCAGATCAGTATAGGGATCCTGCATCGAGTCAATATGGCTGGTCTGACCTGCCAAGTTGAACAGATATTCGGTGCCCCGGACCAGATATTGCATGCTGTGCACATCGCGCACATCGGAGATATTGAATCGTACCTGCTGCTTGATCCCTTCAATATTGAACAGGTTTCCGCCATATTCAGATATCAGGCTATCCACCAGAGTCACATTTGCGCCGTAAGCAGTCAGGCGGATAGCAAGATTAGAGCCAATGAACCCCGCTCCGCCCGTTATTAAGATATTTGCGCCTCGAAAACTGGCTGCCAAATATTCATCTCTCCCCTTTGCACGCGCTTTTTTTGCCTGTAACGAGTCCATTGGGTTATTTTACTGGCAAATTGCCTTGGTCAATCCACGAAAAAACACCCATAACTAACACAATCCAGCGAGAAATTTTTGCCCGGCTATGGTTGGAGTCAAACCACCGCAATAATTTTTCTGTCCACGCCTTGGCAATCGCCGTCGGGCTAAATACCCGTTCAACGCGCTGCCTGGCTGCTTTACCTAAGCGCTGCGATAGCTCAGGATTGCGCAGCACCTTGAGGATATTCTCCGCCAAAGCATCGTGGTCTCCCAGTTCGCTCAATAAGCCTGTTTCCCCATCCACCACCACTTCGGGGATGCTGCCTGACCTCACCGCAACCACCGGCACCCCGGCAGCCATTGCATCCAGGAAAACGAGTGAAGAAGCATCATACTGCATTGGCTGGCAAAATACATCCATACCAGAAAATATCCGCGGCAGGTCCTCGCGATAGCCGGCAAACGTCACGACCTCATCCAAACCATATTCACGCACCCTGTCACGGATACGCACATCATGATTTGTCCCCGGCGAAGCCTCACCGCAGATCAGCAAGCGGGCCTCAGGCATCTGTTCATGCACACGTTTGAAGGCTTCCACCAGGCGCAAAAATCCTTTGCCCTCATCCAATCGCGCTGCGCCCACGATCACCGGCGTATCCGGCAGCCAACCAAATTCCTGCCGCAGCCATTCCCGCTGTTTGGGTATCTCGTACGATTCGCTATCCGCCATGTGGTGCATCGTTTCGATGCGTTCAGCAGGGATGCCCGCCTGCAGCCCAGTTTGGCGCACAAACTCGCAACTGGCAAACAAATGTTTATTCGTGCGGATGATCTGGTAGGCTAATATTCCCAACCAGGGCCCAATATAATAGCAGATATGGATCAGGTGCGGAATGCCATAAAGCCAGGAAAACAACCTGCCTAAAAAGACCTCATAACGCTGCTGGGTGGTATAGATAACATCCGGTTGGATTTCCTGGATTTTCCGGGACAAGAAATATAGCGAGGCCGGCGCGCGCGCGAGCATCATTATAGCGCGCATAAATTTAGAGGGAGCCGGTTGTAAGTCGATATTTCTACCAAAATCCCAGAAAAAAACCTTTTCTTCCGGCAGCATCAATTCCAGATGTTTCGCCGGATCATGTGTGGTCGCCTGCCAAATAAAGTAAGTATCGACAACAGAAGAATCCACCTGTTTTGCTAACCTGAGATGAACTGTGTATTCATTCGCACGGTTGCGGGTAGCATGCAGAAATAACACCCGTAATGGTCTGCCAATCATCATCTTCTCCCTGTTATGGTTGGCCTGTTCAAAATCAATCACAATTTCTTTGTTCTAGGTGTTTCGCCGGAAGTGTTTTTACAAAAATGTGAACGAGCACCGGCGAAACCCTGGAGTAAACCGCCGACGCAATGGCGGATTTACTCTAAACACTTTCGGCGGTTTACTTACCTGGCTGCTTCTGGCGGCGCAACCAATCGAGCCGGAATTCCGGATACCGTCGCGCCTGCGGGAACATCATTAATGACCACGGCATTTGGCTGAATCACAGCGCCATCCCCAACGGTAATCCCGCCGAGCACGCGTGCACCAGCGCCAACGAACACTTGGTTTCCAATCGTGGGAAACTGGTGATCACCGCGCATGCCAAAAGTGACGCACGATTGTATCGTGCAATTTTCACCAATGCACCGGGCTACGATCACGTTGCCCACCATGTGCGGCATGTACAGCCCGCCTCCCACATCCGTTCCTACGCGGATCTCCAGGCCGTATGCTTTAAAAAGGTGCCTCTGGATCATCCCCGGAATGAGCGGGGATCCGCGATTTTGAAACCATGTGCCAATCCGAAACCACAGCAATGCCCTCAGCGGAAGATGATGGATCAGCAGCTTGAGCGTCATCCATAAAGCCAGTCGAGAGCCTTCAAATTCACCTGTTTGTGCAACCCAACGTTCGATATCTTTCTTAAACCTCTCGCGAAGCATAACTCAATTCACTCACCATAACTTGATTATTGGCTGCTGAGCGCTGCAAAGAACTTGCGCGCGCCACCCAATTCATCCGCCAGGCCCTGATAATAACGCATATTATATATCCCAGAAAAGGCCATCCGCTGAACACCTTTTAGCCGAACCGATTGCGCTATTTCAGCCGCCAGGCGCAGAACAGACTGTGCTGCCGATGAGAGCTGTGATCGATCCAGGCATGCGCGCACCAATAACCGTATCAGGATATGACGTGAACGATACTCCTTGTACACCGTCGGCAAGAGCCAGGTCTGCCCTTTCTGCTGGGCGAAGATGACGTCATTCTTGCCGTAATCATACGGAATCGACAACCAGGATTGATAGCTGCGGTCAGCATAATGATAACCCACCGCAGCGGGGTGAAAATAGAACTGCACACCGCGCTTCGCCAAGCGATAGGCCAGCTCGACATCCTCTGCCCGTCGAAAGCTGGCGTCAAACCCCCCTACCTCGAGCAAGTGCTTTCTCAACAAAGATGTGTTGCCGGTATAGAACTGCCGTGCGGTCGGCGCCCATTTGCCCGTAACCATATCGCGGTACTGCTTTTCGAGCATGGCTTGCTCCCAGGCCACCCAGGGCGGCAGCTCATGATTGGGGGGTGTCAGCATTGGGCCAAGCACCACCACCTGGCTGCCTCTCTCCTGGTGCACTGCCAGGTGTTCTTCCAATAGCCGCGGAATTGGAACAATATCATCATCGATAAAGACAATCAGTTCTCCCCTGGCCTGTGCCACGCCAAGGTTGCGCGCGGCTGCCGCTCCCTGGTTGCGCTGGCTAAAGCGTCTCAACTGCAGCGGTGTGGTTAATTCTGCCAGGTAATCCTCTGTGCCATCGCTGCTGCCGTCAGAAATCACGAGCACCTCGAAGTGCTCTGCTGCCAGTGTCTGTTTCTCAAGCCCCGATAAGCACTGTTTGAGCTGCGGCAGCCGGTTAAAGGTAGGGATCACCACGCTTAGAGGGATCACTCGCCGCTCACAGACTCCGGATTACCCGGGCAGGCACGCCTGCCGCCAGGCAGCGCGCTGGGATATCGCGTGTGACCACGCTCCCTGCGCCGATGACACTCCCCGCGCCGATGGTGATGCCAGGCAACACCACCACCCTGGCTCCCAGCCACACATGGTCTTCGATAATCACTGGAGCCGACTCAGGCTTCACATCCCGCAGTTCTGGTTCCAGGTGGTGAAAATTGTTGTCCAGGATGATCACATACGTGCCAATGCGGCACTCTGCCCCAATCGAAATCAGCGCATCTGCCGAGATCGATGTTCCATAATTGATGAAGGTGCCCTCACCGATGACCAACCGGCCCTGCGCTCCGCAGACCAGCTCCATTGTGGCAATCGTCGAGACCAGTCGCACCCTCTCGCCAATCTCCATAATCCCCGCGTTGTGGACAACCGGCCTCCCCCAAATTCGCACTTTGGCGCCCAGGCGGCTTGCGCTCCGCAAAAACCAACGCGCCCGCAGCACTGCCCAACCGTTATTCCAGAGGGCTTTTAATGAGGACATTGGTTCATTTGCCGATTTTTATTTGGCGCGCCGGATCGGCGCGCCAAACAGTCAACTCGCAGTTCCTGGCCTGATTCAGGCAGACTGGCGCTCGGCCCAAACCTGACGCCCAAGGCGGGACAGCAATAGCGTGCCCAGCAGTCCAGCCACCAATAGCACCCAGGCATCTGATTGAGGCGATCCTGCCTCGAAGCGCTGCAAAGTGATTGCCGTGGGCTGATTATCTAAGCTCATATTGTATTGCGTGTAATCCACAGCCGGCGAATCGTAGTAGCGCTCGTCGCCAACTTCACCAACAGCCCCGTTTGCGCCGCCCTGCCATATCAGTTGAATATCATCCACACCGGGGGTGAACTCGAAATAGTCTTGCGCATCCTGGGTGCGGATCTCCAACGTATTGTAAGCCCAAAATCCACTGCCATTCGTGCGCACTGAATGCCACTGCGACATGCCTGGGCTACCCAAACCATCGGTGTCGACCAGCCGCAGGTAGACGATGGCATCTGCAACCGGCGTGACGCCATCAGACAGGTATAAAAACCCCCAGGCATTCAGGGTGCTGGTGGGTGAAGGCAGCGCTGCCCCCAAGGTGACGGAGTAGTTCACCCCCCCGTTATCGTCGAGGCTCTCTTGTCCGCCAGATTCGGAGCTGACCCGTAGCTCGATCGTCGAGTCGGGATCAACTCCGGATATCACAACATAATGGGTGGTTGTGCTTCCTGTCCAATCAATGGCATCGATCCACGCCCCCAGGTCGGCATCGTACCATTGCACTTTGCCAAAAGAGGGAACATCGGTTGTCCAGCTTACGGCCACGGTATTACCACGAACATCATTGATGTAAACCTTGTTGATACTGGGCGCCGCCTGCATACGGGCTGCCCTGACTGATAAAGTCAGGACCGAAAGCAACAGCACAGATAGCAATGCGGCTATGACAATCCGTATCATGCCTCGTTGGGTGCTCATTTCAACCTCCAATCTATCATCCACTTTCTAATCTGTTTCATTACTAAGGCATGAGAATCAATTGCATTGAATCTCACTATTATCATCTTATTGCAACTATTTAACCACATTTTCGCAAATTTTGCGATTCAATATTTTCTGGTAGAGCAATTCAAAATCGCGCGCCATGCGCTGCGCGGTGAAATGCGCTTCCACCCTCCTGCGGCCATGCTCGCCCAGTTGTCTGCGCAAGGTTTCATCTCGTATCAAGGTGAGGATATTCGCAGCCAATTGATCAATATCTTGCGGAGCAGATAGTAATCCAGATTTCCCATGCTCCACGATCTCCCGCGCTCCGCCACTATCCAAAGCCACAACCGGTTTTCGCATTAACATGGCCTCGAGGTACACCATACCAAAAGGTTCTTCGAAACTGGGAAAGGTGAAGATATCACATGCTGCCAGGATTTCCCGGACATCTGGCCGATGCCCCGTAAACGTCACCACGTTCTTCAGGACAGAATTTTGCACAAAGGCTTTTATGCGCTGAGTATAGCTGCCAGGAATATCATCTCCCTCGCCAACAATGAGCAAATGCACCTTCGGGTGCGCTCGGTGAACCTTCTCAAGCGCCTGCAACAGTTCCATCTGCCCTTTATAGTAAACCAGGCGACCAATGGCAGCTAAAAGTATCGTGTCGGGCTCAATGCCTAACTCCTGGCGCACACGATCTCCCTTTACATCGGCATCCCAAAGAGAAATATCAATCCCGTTATGCACAAAATGCGTCCTTGCAGCCGGGAAACCCATAGCGATATTCGATTCAGCCACGAAGGAAGAGACGCCGACGATGGCATCCGCGCGTTTCATCGCCCAGCGCGTGAGAGGGCTAATCCAATTCTCCACCTTCACGTGCATGTGGATCAGGCAACGCGCCCCGGTCGCCCGCGCCAGCAAATACCCATAAAATGCATCGCGCGGCTTTTCTGTGCAATGAACCACATCGATTTTGTTCTGCCGCATGTAATTCGCCAACTTCGCCAATCGATAAGCTACTCGTGGGCTATTCAGGACCGTTTGCCACGCCGCCTTTAGTTTTGGGCGCAGGTATAGAGACGGGCCAAAATCCGTAGAATACACTCGCAAATCTGCAATCGAATTGAGATTTTCGATCACATCAGGATTAGTTCTTAGCGCCTCTAAATTACAAGCAATGTGTATTTCAAACTGCTCCCGATCAAGAAAACGCATCAGCAATACGTGAATCATGGAGTCAGCATAAAACTTTTCTTGCGATTGGAGGAATAATACGTTGATCTTTTTCACCAGTCAGGAGTTCTTTGTGTCGTCGTATGAAAAATATAGGGACATAAACGCGAGGGTAGAATTTGAGGTATTTGGGCGGGCTTTACCCGTCAAAACACCCTCTAACCCACCTGAAACGCGCCACCGAATCTTATGATAATTGGCAAATACTACCGGTAAATTTATTCATCCAGGTAGCGCAGCACCCTGGCGGGTGTACCGGCAACCAGGGCATTGGGTTCCACATCTTTTGTGACCAATGAACCTGCCGCGATGACAGCTCCATTCCCAATATTCACACCCGGCAGCACCGTGCAGCGCGCCCCGAACCAGACCCCATTTCCCACCACCACGGGTTTCGGCGTCAAACGCCCGACGCGATTTGCGCTTCCAGCAATCTCGTGCGTGCCCGTGTAGATCTGCACAAACGGCGCCAGGCCAACATGATCGCCCAGGGTGATGGCGCCAGACAAATCCAGGTAGCAGCCTGCGCTGATCAGCCCATATTTACCGATAATCAATCGCTGGTACATACCAGCCCCTCCGACGATGGTTGGCGCCCCCCAGAACACGGTGCCTTCACCAATCCGGAATCCGACCATGCGCAACAGTGCAGTCCGTAGACGCCCACCCACATACACCGGCAGGGGCGCCATCAAGGCCTGCGCCAGCAGCAGCCTGGGATGGATTTCTCTAAATTCTTCCTTTAAGATTTGGATGAGTTTGCTCACTGCGGCTTCTCTCCAGCTATGGGTATGAGCTGCGGCGCTAACCTTGGCTCAGATTGCCAGGGCCAACGCTTTTTGGGTACAGGTACGGGCTGAGCGACAATCGCCTCGAGTTGCCCAAGCATCCCCATCGTTGCTCCCACGTAAACCATGCTCTGCGTATCCCATGAAATATCCACATAAGCGTATGCAAAGTGCATCACCAGGTACAACGCCGCCGTTAGAGCAATGGCTTTCAATTCGCCGCGCGGCATACGGCGCACAACCCGCCCGCCCTGTGAAATCGCGATGCTCACTAACCACAGCAGGGATAAAAACCCGCCAATACCACCTTTAAGCCACACCCAAATAATCGAATTATGCGGCAGGTAGTTCCACCACGTAAAAAATGTGATATCTGGCAGCGGAATGATCACTTCGAAGGGCTGTCCAAAACCGACGCCTGTCAAGGCATGGCGGTGTATCGTGTACTTCAAGTTTATATTCTCGATCACCCGATAAGCATTCGAGGACTGATCCGCCACACTGGCAGCCTGCGGAGCGATCACCGACTTTATCGCCTGGGCTGCCATTCCCATTGCACCTTCGCTGTTCCAAAACAGCGCCAGGTAAACCAAAAAGATCAATAAGGCGGGCGGTGCAACCACCCAAATGATGGTGCGTTTCTCCAGAATCAGTAACAAGGCCAACAAACCCAATGCAATCAGCAAGGTAAGTATCGCTGCCCGGCGCTGGGCTGCGATAAAGGTCAGCAAAGCAAACGGCAGGAACACCATCAGGCTAAGTTGTTTGCCTGGAGCCATACCATACAGTAGCCCGGCCAGCGCAAAGATAAACAAGGTGTTCAAATGCAGCGCTGCGGAATGCTCTGTCAACGAGTTTACTTTTGTCAGGTCGCCATTCAAGGTAAAAAGATAATTGTAGGTGCCAATCAAGCTCTCGATGAACAAGGCTCCCATCACAAACCATATCAAATTCACCACGTGCTGGCGCTCATCCAGAAGATTGCTTGCCAAAATTACCATGGCCACCAGGTAGAACACCGGGCGCGCCTCCCATAATGCGATGTTCAGCACCCCGCCGCTGGCAATGCCATAAAGCAGCCCAAAAACCATGAAGACAAAAAATATTGTCACCGGCCAGAAAAGCATATTTACACGAATGTTGATCTTGCGATGAAGCGCATCCCGGCCAATCCAGGAGATAAAAGTCAACGCAATCAACATTTCCAATGGGCTGATAATAATGGCGTCGTGCACGAAAAACAGGGACTCATAGCTGGAAAAATTCTTCGTAAAGGGATACCAGGGGAGCATAGCGGCATCACCCGCCAGAGCAAAAAACAGCACCAGGTACACCCCATAGCGAGGGCGATAAAGAACAGCCGCCGCGCAACCAATCAGCAGCAGCCAGCCAATGATGGAGGGATTGGGGCCGCGCAGATACATCCAGAAAGCCAGCGCCGCACAAATCCCCATCATGCTGCCAAACCAGAGCAGCCAGATCATCGCCTGGCGCAATCGACGGGAATCGATGTTTTGATTGTAAAGATTGTTAGTTAGGCCGCCTAACATTTCACCGAGGAAAGGATGTACATGTCAACTTGAGGCTAAAGCATATTCAGTGCGAAATAAGCAAAGCTTAGCAGCAAACCCAAGCCAAACAAAAGCAAAGCCCGCTGCCGCGTTGGCCTTGAGGTGGTCAACAACCCCACCAGGAATGAAAGCGAAAGAAAAGCGATAAATAGAAACATTAAACCGGTTATTTGCCAGACAGCAACTGATAAATAAACGCTGGGGTTGCCATTTTGGCGCGATTCATCACCACCCCGACAATTGGCAGATGGCTGACTTCATCCAGCGCCAGACGAGCGTCATCCACTCCCGTCACACCCTGGCTGACCACCAGGCACAAGGCGGTGCCCAACGAAGCCAGCGGCACTGCATCGCTGGTGGCAAGAATAGCTGGTATATCCAGGATCAGGTGATCGAATCGCTCGCTTAATTCGAGGATTGTCTGGCGTAAAAACGGGTTGCGCGCCATGACGGGTCGCTCTTTCTTGGGAATACGCCCAGCCGTCACATAGCACAGATTCTCCCATCCCGTATGACAAATGATCTCATCCAGTGTGCTCTGGCCCGACAACACACCTTCCAGGCCCGGGTTGGCTGTGTTGCTCAAAGTCATTGCGGAAGGCCACCACCAGTTCAACTCAACCATGCACACCCGTACTTCCAGGTCATGCGCCAGCGTGGCTGCCAGGGCTTGAGAAAGCACGGATAACCCTTCTCTGCGCAGCGAGGCCACCATCGACAAACGCTGGGGGAATTTTCCCTGCCGGCTGATGATACGCGTGGTCAACTGGCGCAGGCTGTCGACAACTTCGCCTGGATAGGTAATCGATGCAGAACCTGCATAATTCGGCACACTGAGCGCTAAAGGCTGATCGGAAAAGGCGTTTACTTTATTCTTTGCCATGGTATCAATCCTTGCTAATCATCCCCAATGAGCTGCTTGCGCGGCCGCGTATGCGGTTAAGTACGCTCAAGCCCAACGACTTAAATAACTCCTGATCTTCATGCGATACAAGCCGCATCAACAGTACCAGGCTGGTATAGACAATTCCGCCCACGATGACCGGCAGCAGGATGAACGTATCTCGCAGCCACCAAATGGCAGCCACCATCAGCAATCCAGCCAACAGAGCTCGCACAGCTAACCAAATATTTTTCCAACTCAAAATATCTCGAGGAATCAAGTACAGCCCCGCGATGAGCATACCGAGTTCGGTGACCACAAAAGCCAATGCTCCGCCAATCGCTCCATTTCCAAAGGTGACCTGGCACCAGGGCACCAGCACCAGGTCCAGCGGAATGCTGGCCACCATTGCTGCAAACATCACCCAGGTCCAAATGGCTTGTTTATCCATCGAGATCAAAAAGTAACCCAGCAATGTGTTCTGGTAGGTCAAGATCAGAACGATGCCCATCACCGCCAGGATCGGTCCGCTATTGGCAAACCCCGGTCCATACAGCAGCAGCACCAATGAATTTGCTATCACCATCACACCCAGGCCAATGGGGACGCTGAGCAGGGTCATCAATTCAAAGCTCTTCCGGATCAGCTTGACAAACGATTGTGGGTCGTTTGAAAATACTCTTGAAAGCGTGGGAAACACTGCCGTCATAAAGACGGTTGGAACGAACAGAAAGGTGCCAAACAACTGGTCCGCGGTTCCGTACCACCCGATACTTTCCTCGTTCAAAAGCAAGGAGAGAATGACGATATCCACCTGCTGATAAAGTATCAAAAACACATAAATCACCAGGTATGGAAAACCAGCCTTCATCATCCAGCCGACCATCTTCCAATCGATCCTAAATTTCAGTACCGTCAATCGGCGCAGAATGATAAATAACACACTCAGATGCACCAACGCCGCCACAATACCCACAAATGCAATCACCAGCACGCCTTGCCCCATCAACAGTAAAGCGATGCTTAGCACGGTCAACACGCCTTTGCCGATCACATTCCCCAGAGAGACATAATCCATGCGCTCCAAGCCCTTCAGAGAAGACTCAAAAGCGCCCATAATCTGTGCAAACAAGTTGCCGATCCCGATGATATAAATCACCAGCCTGGTCTCTTCTGGATAGCCGACCATGTTAGCGTATCCCACAATGCCGGCATATCCCAGGCAGAACAGGATGATTCGCAATACGATGCTGGCATTCAACAGTTCGGGGGTGCGGTTTGGAGCGCGCGCAATCTCTTTGTTGAGCAGCAAGTCCATCCCAAATGCCGCCACGATCCCAACAATCGCCCAAAGCGAGTTGGCCAGGTGAAATTTTCCCACTGCGCCGGCTCCCAGGTAGCGTGGCAGGAAGACCGTCAGCAGCAAGGTCAACCCCCAGGTTGCCACTTGAGAAGCCATTAAAAAGATCGCGTTCTTAGCGATCGTACGGCCAAGATTACTCATAATATATTATTGTCCACAAATTGGAGGCGGGGCGATCAGGAAGCAATCTTCTCACTGATTTCCACACCGACAGCCGCCCGGCTATCGCCGCGCGGCAAGACAGCCTCTGATTCTACCGTCGCGATGTCGCGAGGCTGCTTTCGGCGTAGAAAACGACTGTGGGCTGTACTGGTATCCGGAACCAAAGCCAGGAGAGGCAGCTCAAGACTTTGCTCCACATCGAGCGGCAGGCGCAGGCTGCGGTCCAATATCGCTCCACCTACCACCGCGCCAAAACTGATGAGTATTCCCACAACCACGAATATCGCCATCTTGAGCGCAAGCTCGCGCAAAGATACATCCGGTTCTTGCGGCAAATCAGGCGCATCAATCAACAAGTATGTCTGGCGAATGTCGCTCTCCAGTTGAGCCAATGAGAGGCGGGCGTTCTCCTCTTTATCCATGGCATTTGCCTGGCGGGCAGCCAGTAAATCAATGTTGCTTTGCAGGCGTTGAATTTCAATCTGCTGGATGCCTGACCGCTCGCCGCGCAGCGGCTCAGGATTGGCCTCCAGGTATTGACGCATCTCTTCGCGCGCCGCCTCCAGGCTTGCCGCGTAGCTCTGCAGCACATCGGTGAAAAACGCCAGGGCTGCTTCGCTTTCTGCGCGCTGAATGTTCACCTGCCATTGCACATAGCTTTCGATGACGCCGTTGACCAGTTGATATGCCACTTCTGGATCATCGCTGGACGAGGAGATCATCACCTGGTTATCCCCCAGGGGATAGATGCGCAGGCTGTTGCGCGTTTCTGCGATCAAGTCGTCGACCACCTGGTCGCCCATACTCATCGCACTCTCCAGCTTGGTCTGGTTGATGATGGCGCGGATGAAAGCGTTGGTTTGCATCAGCTCATTGAGGTCATTGGTCGTTGCCTGGGCAGGCGAAACCCACCAGCTCTCCTGGTTGGTGCGCACTGCCGTCAAAGTGGCCAGGTACGACTCTTGCTGAACATACAGCACACCTTTTGCCACGTATTTAGGCGTTGTCGTCATCATGAACGCCACTGCAACCGCTGTCAGGAGCACTATTGGAATCAAGTACAACCAGCGGTGCCGAAAGTAACTTTCCAGCAAACGGAGAATAGCCGTTCTGATCATAGTTCCTCTATTATATCCGGAAAACGATGCAATTGTAATGCATCTTGGATGCAAAAGTTATTAAGGCTTGCATAGTTCACGCGAGGCAAGGCGATTACCATCATCCCAACGCCTGCAAATTTCCCCCTGGTTACCTTTCAAACTGCTTTACCCCTGTATCTCTCGAATTTTCGGACGGGTTCTATTGTTCAATTGGAGCACAGATCTTCGGGATCATTGAACAGTTCCAGAGCGCCACCTGGTTCAGCGACCTGCGCCACACTGGCTTCGCGAGACCAGATCGAAATATCGCGCACATGCCATTCCCCACCCCACCAGTTCTGGCCTCGGAACCTGACTTGCGTCACGCCTGCGGGAATCGGCATCCAATACGACCAGAATGATTCCTCAACATATCTTTGCTGCGACTGCGTTTTTGCCGCCTGCCAGGTAGTCCCCCCATCAAAACTGACCTCGATCTGCTTACCAATCGCAGCAAAACGCAAAGATGACCCAGATAAAGATGGCCTGGCGAAATTGACCATTGGCGAGGCTGGGCTAGCATAGCGTTGCCCGGCGCGGATCATGGTAAACGGCACAGAAGGGTAGATACTGAAGTTATCCCAATGCCAGGTGTTCGGACCACACCCCGAACAATCCTTGGTTGGATTGTACGAATGATGTCCAAACTGCACCACCCCCTGGGTGAAGCTCAAAGCGGGAATATCCGTATCGACCCACCAATAATCGTATTTCGGCATCCCAAATTTTATGTGTGTCCTTGAGATGCGCAGCTCAAAAGTTTCCCGCTGCATAAAACTGGGGGTAAAGATCTGCTCGTAACCCAGGTACTCTTTGACATTAAGCTGCGTGTCGGTAAAATCACGGACCACCGAGCCCGAAAATGTGGTCTCTCCATTGAAAACGCCCATTTCGATATTGATGGCATTGCGCGGTTCACCGCTCAAGTCCGGCAGAAGGTCATCCAGGGGGAGCTGTAAATGGTCGTTGTATGGCGAAATCCAAATATCCACCCAGTCGCGCGTCGAGGTCCTGCCGGTGGACATATCAAACCGGATCACCGCTTCCTGATTCGTAAAATCGACAAGGTGATCGGGCGTCAGATAAATCACACCATAACCGTCATCGTTAATGGCAGTCATCAAATGATTGCGGCACAAGTAGACCGCATCCTCATAGCTGCTGATCTGATGAGTCAATGGGGGCGGCTCGCAATTGGAGCCGTGCCCGGCATTCATCGGTGTGAGGCTGTACAAGCGATCCCGGCTGCGGCTGTGCACAGTAATATCCCAATTCTCGGGTTTCCACGGTTCAGGCGTGCCTGGCAGTCCATCGAATGTCTCCAGGAATTCCCCTTTGGCGGCGACGCGGGCAGATTGGGCGATCTCGGGTAAGAACACAATTTTACCGCCCTCAACCACTCCTGGCGATTTGGGGTATTGAAGTTGCCCTGGCACGAAGCCCATCAAGCCCAGTGCAAGGATCAGGTGTACCAGCCAGCTCAATCTTTTCATCAATCGGTTACCAATTTTATTAAGAGCCTTCTCAGCAGCGACGGTTTGAAATCTACGCGACCAGGATTTCCGCTCTCAGCCCCAATGCTTCCATGGTGGCTTGAATCTCTTGCTTGTAATTGCCATTCATGATAACAACCGCATCAGGCTGGTAATCCCTTAAGAACTCGGGGGGCACAATCTGCTGTCCAGTTCCAGCAACAAACATCCCATGTTTGCGCGGATTGATATCTACCACGTATTCGATCGACGCCTCCGCTTTCAAGGCATTTAAGAAAGACACGCCCTTCGAACCTGCGCCCCACACCACAATCCGCCGGCCCTGTTCTGCCATGCTGTGCAAGCGCTGCTGCCAGGCGCTGTACTTAGCCCGGTAATTCTCTCCAAACGAAGCCACGGCCTGGGCCATTTTATCGAGGCCAATTATAGGGGGATTTGTCCGCTTTTGTGGATAGCCTATCGGTACTGCCTCGATGGTCAGGAACTGGCCGTTGAAAGTCTCCCGGGTATCCAGGACTCGGAATCCATTTTGGGCAAAAATCTGGGCAAGGGAATAACGGCTGAAATACGAATAGTGCTCATAGATGATATCCCAGATACCCAGTTCTTCCAGGGTATACATCACGTTTGGTACTTCAAAGAAAACCACCAAGTCTCGCCGGTCTGCAATCACACCTCGGATCGCGTGCAGAAAGTCATCCGGCTGGTAAATGTGCTCGAGCACATGACGGCTGCAGATGAAATCCGCCGGGTAGTGGGCATACTTTTCTGAGTAGAAATCCTGCACTACACTGATCGATGGGTGCTGTCGATCAGCAGAGGGAATATAACTGGGATCAAAACCGACCCCTCGATTTGCTCCACCCTCAACCAGCATGGTCAGGAAATCGCCCTGCCCGCTGCCGATTTCAACCACATCCTTGCCGTAAAGATGATGGCGTTCGATGAGCTCGGCTGCCAGGGAGGTGGCATATTCTTGAAAACGCGGCGAGAAATGCAGGGAGTTTTCATAAGCCTGGCTATACTCCATTTTCGCCGGTTCAAATGCGCGGTTGAAGACATGTCCGCAGCCTGGACAAAAACACAGGCGGATCTCGCCCTGCGGGGCGTGTTGTGCAGCCGACTTCGTGTTCCACAGCAGGTTGCAATGTACGGGCGCTTGCGCAATCACCATGAAATCGATCTGCACCTGCCCTGCGCAAATCGGGCAGCTTACGGTGATGTTTGGCTCTGTTGGCACCTAAATCTCCTCCACGCTCAACAGCGCAGGCGTTAGGCCCATCTGGCGCAGGTTTTCCTGGATTTCTGAACAATAGATGGGATTCATCACAATCACCACATCGGGTTGGTACTGGATCAAGTATTGCGGAGCGACAACCTGCTGCCCCATCCCAGCTAAATACGTGCCGGCTTTATGGGGGTTGATATCCACGGCATACTCGATCTCGTTCAAGCTGAGACCCAGGGTGGTCAGAAACGCCACCGCCTTGGAACCGCCTCCCCATAAGACAATCTTCTTACCCGTTGACCGCAGCTCAGCAATCTTTTCCCGCCACAGGGCTTGCTTGATTGAAAAAGCCCGGACGAAGCTATCGATTTCCCGATTGAAATCAAGCAGGTCGTCCTCTTCGGCCAGGCGTGCGCTGCCTTGCCCCGTTCCAGGGCGAGCAGCGATCATCAGATACTGATCGTCATAATCAGTCCACAGTTCAAGCACATCGAACCCAACTTTGCGAAACAGCCTGGCAATCGAGCCCAGCGTGAAATAGGAACAATGCTCATAATAAATATCCCAGAAAGCCACGTCACTAAAAACGTAGCGCGCATTGGGCACCTGGAAGAAGACCACCCTGCTTGGGTCATCTCCAGTTGTACGGCGCACCGTGGCGACAAATTCCGCCGTCTGGTGGATGTGCTCCAGCGTCATTTTGCAGCACACGAAATCGCCTGGTGTATTCGCGTACTTTTCAGAGTAAAAATCGGCCACAAAGCTCACGCTTGCGGCCACCGGTCGCGAGCTCCTCTCAGCCACATACGCCGGGTCGAATCCGATGCCTTGATTACCTCCCATCTCACACAGCAGTGATAAGAACTCGCCCTGCCCACAGCCAATCTCGATTATGCGCTTGCCATGTAAGTCATAACGGTCGATAAGGTTTTGCGCCAGTCGCTGTTGAAAGGCATTGAAAGTGGAGGAATAACCCTGCGTGGATTCGTACTTAGCCGAGTATTCATGCACACTTGGATCAAAAGCTGTATTCGAAACGAATCCACATGCCTGGCAGTGCCCCAACCGGATATCCCCCTTGGGATAGTCCATCGCTTCCTGTCGGGCAGTGTGCAACAGCACGCTGTGAACCGGTACGCCATGCACCTCATAAAAGACGGACATATCCTTAGCGCCGCAGCTCGGGCAGATTGTTTTTTGGTTTTGATCTTGATGATTCATTGGGTTCCTTTTGATTGAGAACCTATCCGAAAATTCGAGACAGGTGACAGTGCCCTCTCGCCATGCAATGCGCCTAATCGCCAGGCGCAGGCTCAGCCAGATAATTTCCGACAATCCACCCGGCTCCCGGATAGGAATTTTCCAGCGCCCTGACCTGGTAGCCATGTTGCATCAGAAAAGTGGAGCATTCACGATATTTGCGGTCGTAGGCCTCTTGAGACTGGTCATCGATCTCGAAGATCACCACCGGATGATAGGCATCCAGGGTCTGCGCCATACCGCGCAAGACCTCCATCTCCGCGCCCTCCACATCGATCTTGACAACCTGCGGTGGTTGCAGCTCTCTTTGCGCCACCAGGTCATCGATGGTCACCAGCCGCACACTCAACACCCCTTTCATATCCGGCGGTTTCCCGGCAGTTGCCAACGCAGAGCCACCGGCATACTCAGCGACCATCAGCTCACCCTTTCCACTGTGGTCGGATGCGGCTGCTTCCAGAATCGTGACATTCGAGAAAGCATTGGCGAGCACATTGGCTCGCGCCCGCTGCACATTTTCGGGCAACGGCTCGAACGCGTACACATATCCATGCAGGCCGACCAGCCGTGCCCCGATCACCGTGAAAAAACCGACATTGGCGCCAATATCATAGAATACATCGCCTGGCTTCAGGCGTTCTGCCAGGGCTTGCTGCACAGGCAGCTCGTTTGTGCCCAGCGCATAGGCAGGGTTAGACTCTCCCGGGTGAAAACGCAGCCCGGCGCCTTGACCGGCCGGGATCGTCGTCCAGCGTCCCCGGACAAACTTTCGCGCTGCCAGCCGCACCAGGGGGATACTTCGCAGCCAACCGATCAATGCTTGCGCCAGAGGCTGGCTCTTGCCTGTAGTTTCAGAATCGCCCATCGTTATTGCCTATCCCTTCACCCTGGCGGTAAAGCTCCTGAATTCGCTTCCGGTATCGGTTCCCCATTCCCAATTGGCAGCGATCCCCACCCGGTTGATCACCAGGCGAGCAGCGTCAGGGTAAACGTCGCTCAGAGAGCGATACAGTACCGGTTCATCGTTGACGTAAGCGGTATACGTCATTCCATCAAATGCTACCCGTAGGCGATACGGCGTTCCCCAGAAAATGCGGGAGCCCACGTTCGTCCACACCGCATCATAAATATCTTCAAAATGGTCCAGCGTGAAGAATGAAGAGATCGATGCTCCGCCGTAATAATCGTCCAGCCAGGTATTCACAATGATATAGTTGCCAGCATCCTGCCAGAAGATCAGCCCGGCCCTTCCTTTGTGCCCCTGATCGCGGCCGATACCCGGCGGAAGCACCTCGATCTCCAGGTCAGCAAATTCTGGCAACTCCCACGCAAGTGTATAGGCTGTTCTTCCCGGTGCGGGAGTTTCAGGGCTGGCTTGCACACAAGCTCCTTTGCCCTTGCGCAGCGAGATCACCCCATTGCCCAGCTGGCGCCGCCAGACCTGACCATCCCATGCCGATGGATGTCCATCCAGGTCATCAGCGTCCCCAGCGAATGCATCGCGAAAGAGCTCACGGTCTCCTTTTTGGGCTGCTGGCAGCTGTAATCTCAAACCTGGGGGAGCAACGATCGTGCGAGGATGCGCCTCGAATGAATTAAGATAAAGACCGCTGGCTTCGCCTTTTGCAAAAACGCCCACGCCGCTGGCAGAACCCAGGCGTTCATCGACAACCCAGCCGCCAAACAGCAGCTTCCCATCCAGGTAGGCGGCCATTGAACGACCATCGTCGCAAACCTGCAGCGAACAAGTTTTTCCCGCCTTCAAGTTGATATCCGGTGCGCGCCTCAGCTCCTGCCATATACCAGAAGTGCACACTCCGAGCCAGGCAGCTTTATCATCCAGGTGCAGTCCCCAGGTATTGTCAGCATCCTGTCGCCGCCACAGCAAACCAAGCTCACCGCGCAAATTCTGCGGGGCTTTGAACAGCAAGTGCACCAGTCCAGAAGGGCTTCCCGGCTCGAGCACAGCAAGATTATCAGCTTGAGTCGGACAGGCGCCCTCTCCACTCCGCAGAAAGTTTCCTCGCTGCATCTGCCAACGGCCGCCCACCTCAGCCGGTCGATCGTCCAGGTCGCCTTGCCCGATCAGCCGGTCAGCAGCATGAGCGCTGCCATACCAATGGGCAAATTCGGGGAATTTTTCAACCTGGATGCCGTACACCCGGCTATCCACCCGAAAACCGATCTGCCCCTGCACACTTTGAAACAGAGCCGCGTACACCTCGGGTTCATCTTCCAGCCAGTCAATCGCTATCGGACGCAGCCTGGGATATGCCGACAACCCATGCGCCCCCGGCAAGGAACCAGCATAGTAGACCGCGCCTTGCTGGCGCAAAACCACCATGTACAGGATCGGTAAATTCTGCAGCGAACGAATGCCCGGAGCTAATTGTTGATGAACGCGCGTCCACAACTCGCCATTTTCTGGCCCTGCCGCGTGCATCACCACGGCGTTCCCCTGCAGGGTAGGATTGGCAGGCATTTCTTGCCCAAACCAACCCAGGGCTAAGTTTTCATCCAAGACCTGCTGTCGAGCGCCGCTTGAGTTTCGGGAGATTAAGAACCAGCGCCAGAGCTGGCGCAGAAAATATTTTTTTCTTCGCCCCAGCAACCAGCGCAGGATGCGCTCCTGCACAGGTACAGCCTTGCTGCCCCGCGCCCAACTCCCCAGGCGGCGCTTCAAACTTTCCGACAGGTCTCCGGCCTGGGAGGTGTTGTGACCATTCAGCACAGCCACAGCCATTGCCAGGCCATCCTGACGCTGATAAGGACCGTAGGCAATCCCAGCCCGCCCCCAGCCTGGCTGGAGCAAAGGCTGTATGCGCAACGCACCATGGTCGATGGCGATCACGCTTTCGACATCGATACCCTTGCGAATAGTTCTATCGGTTGCCGGGCTGCCGATTACCCGCCCTGGAGGACGGTCATCTTCAAATAAATCAATCAGATACAAGCGTCCCTGCTAAAACTGGAGCTACTGGTTCCAGTTAACCCGTGAAAGTATGTAAATCAATCCGATACCGGCCAGCGCTGCCAGCGCTGCTCCACCGAATACCAATAACGGCTGCGACACGGATGCCTCGCCCGGCCAGATTTGCTCCACAGCGGGCGGTGGAACAATCGGCGCATTGACTTCAGGCGAAACTGCTGGCGGATTCAGGTTGGCATCGTAGTAAGACTTGATCACCGTTGGAAGGTACAGCATTGGCTCCAACTGGGCGGTCGAGGGGCGTGGACCTGCCTGGTAATTTTGTAAGACTTCAGCCGCGCTCAGTGCGCGGCAGTAAATCGCCGCCAGTTGAAATTCTCCCAGCCAGGGTCGATCTCCGCTCAATTCGTTCGCCAGCGCCAGGATGTGACCGGCATCCCAGCCGGAGAAATCTCCTCCAATGCTGCCGCTGGCCACCTCACCACCGTTCAGGTAAATCTTGGTTGCGCCTGAGGCTGCCCGCGTGTAAACCACATGTGAAAGCTGTGTGCTCACCACATTCGAGCTGGTTGTCAGCGAGGGAACGCCATTTTCGCTCGTTGTCGTCGTTCGTAAGCGAACATCGTAGGCGCTGAACTCTTGCCCCAGGGTGAAGTTACGGTTCAATGCATCCAACGAGAAGGTCAAAATACGTGCTGGCCCATCCTGGGTGGTATTGGCGGGTTTGATCCAGACTTCCAATGTGAGAGCATTGCTGGTCTTGCAGGCGCTCAAGATCTTTGTCTCTTCGCTCTGGGCTGTTATCAAGACGGGTGCATTGATTTTCAACCCTCCCCCATTGATCCAGCTCACAGCGTTGGTACTGGCAATTTGCAAATTGAGGGGGGACCCAATGCCAGAAACATCGTTAACCACATTGCCACTGCCCTCAGCAAATGTGTACAGCACCTGGAGTCCATCCGTCACCCGGGCGCCGCTCCCAGGTGGAGGCGTCGCTGTCGGTGTTGGAGTTGGTGTGGGAGGCGGCGGTGTGCTGCCTTGCCCATCGTTCCGCCACAGGTGAACAAACTGGAACTCGTCCCAGGCGATACTGACGATATCCAGGTCGCCATCACCATCCAGGTCAACAGTACGCGCCCCCAGATGGCTCTCTTTACCGCTGGAAACCGGCATTTCCACCAGCCCGCCGCTGCCGTTGTTGTACCAGATAGACAGCTTTTTCGTGCCGCGATGCTCGGCCAGGATCACATCCACGTCGCCATCCGCGTCCATATCGGCTACATCCATGCTGTTCGTCGTCGCCTGGCTGGCAATCAACTGCCGAGGCCAGTTGGCGCTGGTTGCATCTGCCGGAGCTGCCCACCAGAAGGTCTGGGCATCCGCATCCCCACCGTTTTCTTCGGTGACCAGGATATCCAACCTGCCGTCTTTATTGACATCGGCCACTTCGGTCCGGTCTGGGTAGAGAGCTTCATCGAAGGATCCGATGTGGAATGCAGCCCAATTTTCTGATCCATTGCCGGGATTGCGGTACCACTCGACTCGCTTCGAGTCCCCCGTGGTTGCCGCAATGTCCAGGTCGCCATCCCGGTCGATATCCCCCAAGGCAAAGCCTTCATCAGATGGATTGCCATTCACAAACACTCGCGGCCAGTTGCCGGCAGCAGGCGTGGCTGGAATGCGGAAGTAGTAGAGACCCGCCCCACTGCTGAATAACACCTCAGGCTTACCGCCCGCTTCCACCTGTCCCACCCGGTAGCCCTGGGCCCCCAGCACATGACTGGCTTGAGGCACGCTGCCAATTTTCACCGAGTTCCAGGCGCCGCCGTTGCTGCTGGTGGCCTCTAACCAGTACAGTGCAATATCGCCCTCATCCTTCTGAGCAATCAGGTCCACCAGGGCATCCCCATCGACATCCACGGTCAAAGCCGCGTGCATGCCTTCTGGCAGGGCAGTTTGCACCCAGGCGCCAGTCATATCTCCACCAGGGTTGCGATACCAGTAGCGACCCGAGGCGATATCCTTTTTACCGTCCCCATCGACATCCGGAAAAGCCAGGCCAAAGGTCTGCGCATGCGCAGCGGAAACCTGGATATAGGTCCAGCGCGAGATCGTCTCGAGATGATTGATCCACAGCTTCACCGGCGGATTGCCAGTCCAGTTAGCGCCGTAGATATCGAAGTCGCCGTCTTTATCGATGTCCGCCACCACGCCATTGTGGATGCCGCCCGTATCAACCACCTGCTTCTGCCAGGCAGTCGCCTGCCCATCGGTGTTCTCCATGACCATGATTTCCGTCGCAGAAGAGGTGTGCATTTGCGCCAATACCACATCCAGATCGCCATCCAGGTCTATATCAGCAGCCTGCAGGGTATGCGCTTTCTCCAGCGAATTAACGATCGTCCGTTTCGTCCATGCCCCGGTGGGATCGCTGCCAGTGGGCGTCCACCAATCCACATCAGCGGTATCTTCGGAGCTAGAGAACAGCACGTCGACTTTACCATCCTTGTTGAGATCCACTACCAGAGCCTTAAAATTGCCCGGCGCTGAGCCAATCGTATGTTGGCTCCAATTTCCCGGCGTGCGCGCGGCTGTTCCAGCGGGGTTTCGCAGCCAAACACCCTGCAGCACCAGGTCGGTATCATTGTCTTTATCGATATCGCCGCTTGCCATGCCTTCATAACCAGCGCTCACCCCGCTGAAGACCATTTTGCTCCAGGTATTGGCAGCCGTTTGGAAAAAGATCATCACCTCGCTATTATTACGCGTGGCGATATCCAGCCGTCCATCTTTATCATAATCCGCCGGCTTGACATCTTTGCCCCAACCATTGATTGCACCGATCGGCTGGCGTGTCCACTGCGAGCCAACCCCAGGATCGCCGCCTGGTCTGGGGTTCTTGAACCATACCAGGTTATCTCCGCTATCTCCATCTGGCACAATAATATCTAAATCTCCATCGCCATCCACGTCGCCCAGGGCGCCGTCGGTGGTAAATTCATTGAGTGGCGTGGCGATCACCGTTTTAGACCAATCTGGATTGCGGTACCAGTTCAGCTTCTCACCGGGCATACCCCCAATGATCAGATCAGGTAAACCATCCCCGTTGATGTCGCCAACCAGCTTAACATCCCCAGCAACTGAGGGGTCAACCTCCACATATTCAAATGGAATCGTCAGTAAAGCCGCATTGGGAGCGCTGCCGATCAGCCCATCGATGCCAGTCAAACCCACCTGCACTGCGCGGCAGGAAAGGATCACCAGAGCAATCGATAGTGGTAGCACAAGGGTATAAATTTTTTTACGCAAAAACATCATTTATATTCTCCTTCAGGGGTGCAATACCGATAATATGCTTCATACGGTTTGAAGAAGCAAGCCAGGAATTCCCCTTGGGAGACATCCTGCAAAATCGGCCAGTTGGGAAATGTTGCCGGTCGGAACATCTGCGAACGATGCTGCTCGAGAGCAGTACGTTTTCGCCCCAACACTTCCTCGACCTGAACAACATAGCGAAAATCTAGTAATAGCTTAAGCCCCAGGCCATTGCGCAGGGTATTTATCACCACTTCACGCGTTGCGCGGCGGGTTGGCTGCAAGAGCTTTACCCATGGCCAGTGATACCAAAACCATACCGGGTACTCGAAGACCTCCACAGATCGCTTAAGATCACGCAGCGCAGCCCGTACCACGCGGTTGGTCACCCAGTGATCAGGCGGCGGTTCCCGATGATAGGGGATGAACACTTGCTTCGGCTGGTAAAGTTCCAATAACTCTGTAACACGATCACGAGCCTGGGCCTGGTTGAGCTGGAGCGTGCCATCCGTCAATCCAAGGGAAAGTATATCTTTTTCGCTAACCCCCAACTGCAGTCCAGCAGCTACTGCCTCTCGCGCCCGCAAAGCAATCAGCTCTTCGTTACCAATAAAAGGCGCATGTGAAGTTCTTCCATCCGTCATAAAGATGATCTTCACTTCAGCGCCCGCCATGGCTTTGCGACTAATCATACCACCACATCCAAGCGACTCATCGTCCTGGTGGGGTGAAAATACCATTGCAGACTTTTGCAACGTCAAGCTATCGGGTTTTACGGCAGCGAGCTCCATGCGGCGCAAAAAATATCGCTGCAGCCAACCCTGCACAGATAATTTGCTCATTAAATTGTCAAATAGCTTTCCCAGAGCGCTTCAGCTATTCGATCCCAGGAGAAATGTTTTATCACTCGCTGGTATCCGGCTTCCCCCATCGCTTTACACAAATCGTCGTCTCTCAGCAGTTTTAGGATAGCCTGGGCCAGGGACTTCTCATCGTTTGGCTCAGCAAATAAACCTGTTTTGCCTTCGAGCACGATCTCCTTCATTCCCCCCACGCGTGTGGCAATCACCGGTTTGCGGTTGCCCATGGCTTCCACCAGGCTCATTCCAAAGGCTTCGCTCAGCGAAGGGTTGATCAGCACATCCGCCTGTTGAAAATAATTCACCACCTTGGAATGATCCACCCCGCCAACAAAATTGATTTTGCCCTTGTTCTTATCGGGAATCCGCGCTTGCAGATCCTTCAGGTAATTTTCCTTCATCAAGTAGCCGTGATAAAAGCGAGACAGGTCACGCACCAAAGGATCATCGCTGATCATGACGATATACTCATAAGGTGCGCTTGCTGGTGGCCCGACGATGTCAAGCTCCACATTCGGGTATTCTTCTACCACCAAGTTGAAGGCATCGATCAACACGTGAATGCCCTTTTCCGGCGAAACCCGGCCAACGAACAGCAATCGCTTTGGGCCATCTTGCTGACTGGCCGAGACTGGCGCATTCTTAGAAAAATATTTGGGATCCACGCCATTGAAAACAACCTGGCAGCGATCAGCATATTCTGGGAAACGCTGGCTCACCAGGTCAATGACATGGTTGCTGCAGCCGATGACACAATCTGCCTGCTGAATGCGGGGCTCGATCATCTTCCGATCGAGCTGAGAGAGCCACTCACACTGCATGTGCAGCACAATCTTCACCAAGGGATTCAAGCGGCGAATGACCGGTACGAATTGTGTGAAGTTGTGCACGTGAACGATGTCGACATTTTGGCTGCGCAAGTCGCTGGCAACCTTCCAGATGTAGGCAAAATTGTTAGCTACCCTCGAAAAAAACGGCTTCTTGGGAAAAGGGTATCGCAGCAGCTTTTCAGCTAGCTTGAACGGTCGGGCAGCGGTCTCATCCAGCAGGCTCGGCACTTCTACCCGGCGGTACTCCACACCAGCATAATGCTCCACCAAAGGCTGGTCGGCAAATCGTTTGGAGTACACGATGAAATCTATCTCCCGATCTGCCAGGGCAAGCATCACCTGATATGTCCAGATGCCGATCGATCCCACCTCTACCGGCGGTATGATGTTATCAAAAGGCTGGCTAACAAATGCAACTCTCATGCTCTCTCTCAGGGCTCGTCTCTTTTCTTTACGGGCTAACCGACGAGGATGTTGGCTGTGAAAGTCAATCGCAGCCAACATCCATATCGAGGATTTCGGATCGCGGTCTATTCCACAATTTGTGGGCGGGGGATTGGGATAATGAATCTCCCACCACCACTTCGGTATTCCTGCTGTTGGTTCATGATCTCTTCGGCAAAATTCCAGGCCAGCAGCAGCACATAGTCGGGGCGATCCTCCAACAAGCGCGCTGGCGGATAGATCGGGAAATGGTTGCCTCCCATGTAGCGCCCGTGCTTATAAGGATTGAGGTCCACCACGTAATCCACGAATTTCTGATCGATCTCGCAGTAAGCCAACAACGTGGTTGCTTTGGCAGCCGCGCCGTAACCCACGATGCGCTTGCCCCGGCTGTGCAAATCATTCAAGATCTCCAACAACCCGCGCTTCACTTCTCGCACCCGGCTGGCGAAATCCTCATAATAATTGATCCGATCGACCTTGCGCTCTGCTTCCATCGCTAACAAATCTTTCACCGAAGACTGCACATTTTCACACGGTTCAACGAACAGGCGCAGCGAGCCGCCATGAATCTTTACCCGGCGAATATCATTCAAGTACAATCCGTGACGGCGAAAGAGCCGGTCCAGAGCAGTCACAGAAAAATAGCACAGGTGCTGGTGATAGATGGTATCGAATTCGCAGTGATCAACCAAATCCACCAGGTAAGGCGCTTCGATCACAGCCACGCCGCTGTCTTTCAGTATGATCTTGATACCCGCCACGAAGCCGTTCAAATCTGGCACATGCGCCAGCACGTTGTTTGCCAGGAATACATCTGCGTGTTTGCCTTCGCGCACCAGCCTGGAAGCCAGCTCACGCCCGAAAAACGTAATCATGGTCGGGATGCCCATCTTCTGCGCAGCCTGCGCCGGCGCCTGAGCCGGGTCAATTCCTAACACCGGTATACCCCGCTCGTGGAAATTTCTCAGCATATACCCATCGTTGCTGGCAGCCTCTACTACCAGGCTGCCGCTCCCGAGAGCGCGCGCGGCCATGATTTCCTGGGCGCTGTCACCAAAATGTTTCAGCAGCGATTTCGAAACGGAAGAGAAATATGGATACTCTGCGTAAAACAGAATCTCCGGATCAACGGTTTCGCGGATCTGCACAAGAGAGCAATCGTGGCAGAATGCCAGGGTGAGCGGCACCCGGTACTCTGGTTGTAGGAGCTGCTCCTGCGTCAGCAAGCGGTCGGCCAGGGGAGTATCCCCAAAGGCCAAGATATTTTCCAGCCGCTGCGAACCACACGAGCGGCAGGCCTTTTCTTCTTTATAAATCATATGCTAGCCTTTGATTATGCCGGGTAAGGCTGCCGCCAGCGCAGGTCGACGTCCAACCGCCCGTTGCTGATCAGCTCTTTGATGTGATTAATCCGCCGATAGCGCGGGCCTTCGAAATCTTCAACTTTGATTCCTACGCGCTGGTAGGCTTCGTACAATTCCTGGGCGCCTTTGCGGATATCCCATACCGGTTTGAACTCCGGGAGAGTGTTGGCTATCAGATCACAGTTGACGCGGTAGTTGCGCTTGTCCGGACCAGCATCGCCGGCAAACTCCACACGGCTGCCAGGGACGGTCTCCATCACCACTTCCGCCACCTCACGAATGCGGTAATTCTCCTGCGTGCGACCCACGTTGAATGCCCGGTTGTGCACCAACTCACGCGGCGCGTTCAGCACTGCTAAAAAGGCGCGTGACATGTCTTCGATGTGCACCAGCGGCCGCCAGGGGGTGCCGTCGCTCTTCAGCAGCACTTTACCGGTCGTGTAAGCCCACGCCACCAGGTTATTCACCACCAGATCGAAACGCAGGCGCGGTGAAACCCCATAGGCTGTAGCGCTGCGCAGAAAAGTCGGTGAGAAGTTGTCGTCCGCCAGCTTGGTAACGTCCTGCTCCACCAAGACCTTGGAAATACCGTAAGGCGTCACCGGATTGAACTCGGAATTTTCATCCAGAAAATCCTGCCCGCCTGCGCCGTAATTGCTGCAAGAAGAAGAAAAGATAAATCGTTCTACCCCCACCTGCTTGGCAAGCTCTGCCATGCGAACCGATGCCCGGTGGTTGATTTCATAGGTCAGTTCCGGGTTCAAATCCCCGAGCGGATCATTGGAGAGGCCTGCCAGGTGGATCACGGCATCGAATCCATCCAGGTCGGCCGCAGTGATATCGCGGATGTCCTTTCTAATTGCCGGCACATCTTTGGTTTCGTTCTCTTCTCCAAATGTGGATCCTTCATAGAGATTAGTGTCCATACCGACCACTTCATGCCCTGCGGCAACCAGCATCGGCACCATGATCGTGCCAACATAACCATTGTGTCCAGTCACTAATACGCGCATCCTCGTTTTCCCTTCTAGTTGTCCCAAATTTTCCAGGGGGCTTTACCGCTTTCCCACATGGTTTCAAGTATATGCTTCTCGCGCAGGGTATCCATACACTGCCAGAACGATTCGTGGCGATAAGCCATCAACTGCCCATCCGCTGCCAGGCGTTCCAGCGGCTCTCGCTCCCACTGGGTGTGATCGCCCTCGATGTAATCAAAAACACCCGGCTCCAGGACGAAAAAGGCGCCATTGATCCAACCTTCCCCGATCTGGGGCTTTTCGCTGAATTCCACCACCTGGTTGCCATCAAACACCAGGTGACCATAGCGCGCCGGGGGGCGTACTGCCGTCAGGGTAGCTAGCTTGCCGTGCGATTTGTGAAAAGCCAGCAGTTCGCGCAGATTGATGTCGGCGACGCCGTCTCCCCAGGTGAGCATGAAAGTCTCGTTTCCAACGTAGGGAGCCAAACGTTTGATGCGCCCACCGGTCAGCGTCTCCTGGCCGGTATCAACCAGTTCGACCGTCCAATCATGCGAATAATTGCCATGCGAGATCACCTCTCCGGTGCGCATATTGACCGTGATGTCACCATTCAGCGAGGCGTATTCCACCATGTATTTCTTAAGCACTTCGCCTTTATATCCCAGGGCAATCACAAAGTTATTGAAGCCATAGTAAGAATAGTGCATCATGATGTGCCAGATGATGGGCTTCCCGCCAATCTCGACCATCGGCTTGGGTTTGATAACGGTTTCCTCAGCCAGCCGCGAGCCTTTACCGCCAGCCAAAATACAGACTTTCATAAAGCTGCCTCCATCCTCATCGATCATCTTCCTTTCACTCTTGACGCCTGGCGCCCGGGCGCAGCATACTGCTCACGTCGCCAGCCAATCCCTGCCACTTGCGGTTAGACAAGGCAAATCCCGCAATATACGACAGACTGTACAGGCGGTCAACCAAAGAAATGGGTGCAGTCATGATCGCCTTGATATACTCAAAATACCTTCGCCAGCGAGGAAAGATCAACTTACCACGGGTTGAGGTGTCGAACCAGGCTGCCAGGTCTCGTTCCGAGACATTCACCTCCGTGGAAATTTTCTCGTGCACCCTGCGGGAGAATAAATACTCCGGAAGCTCGCTGAATTCGCCCATCAAGGCCAGTTGGCCGAGCAAGGTACGGTCAGAACGTGGGTAAGCGCCAATCAGGGGCGTTTTGGCCAGGAAACGGCTGCGCATCAAGCCAAATATTGGATTGCACCAACCGGGCGTCAGCAACAGCTTACGGAAACGTTCACGGGGTGACGGGGAGCGCAAGTTCAAATCATCCGAATAGTACTCCAGCACATCCCCTTTTCCATCGATCAGCATCGTGCGCGAATAGCAAACGATGACCCCCGGCTCACGATCCAGTTCTTGCACGCTCTTTTCCAGGTACTGCGGCGCGCAGGTGTCATCATAGGAATTCCATCGAAAATACTCACCCGCTGCGAGCTTGAACGTTTTATTGTAATTCTTCGCCGCACCCAGGTTCTGCTCATTGCGGTAGTAACGAATGCGATCATCCCGCCTGGCATACGTCTCACAAATTTCTTGTGTTGCGTCTGTTGAGGCATTGTCACAGATGATCAACTCAAAGTCCGCAAATGTCTGGGAAAGCAGCGAATCCAAAGTCTCTTCAAGAAATTCCTGCCCATTGTAAACTGGCAATCCAATGCTAACTCTCGGCGTTCGTTCGCTCATAAATACCTGGTCCAAATCCTTGTGCAAATTAATGATGTTTACCTGCAATCCAATGATCTTTATGCTTGAGCCGTTTGCAGGCACTCGCTGACCATCTTCTTCAGCTCCCAAGAGCTGAAAGGCTGGTTCAAGAACCCAGTCGCCCCCTTGCGCACCGCCGCCTCTTTCACCTGTTCATGGCCGGAAGCCGTCAGCACAATCACCGGTAAATTCTGGAACTTGCTTTGCTCACGCACCCAATCCAGCAGCGCCAGCCCATCCATGTACGGCATATTGACATCCGTAATCACCATATCGAAATTTGTCTCAGACAGCAGCGCCTTGGCTTCCAGCCCGTTGTGTGCGGAAAAACTGATGTGTTGGTCCTGGCTGAGCATCAGGTCCAGCAAACGATGCGTGATCACCGTATCATCGACGATAAGTATCTTTGCCATATCGTTTCACCTCCTCAATTTTGTGGCAACAGCTTCACCAAATGCCAGCAATTGTTCCCAGTTTCTGGATAGTAGTGAACCTGCTCCAGCAACTGGTGCATCAGGAACAAACCGTAACCATCGTGCTGCTCTCCATGCTGATCGGGCAGCCTTACCTCGTTCAGCGCAAACGATTGCCCTGTGTCGTGCAGTTCGATCTCAAGACGCTTAGGATTCTCCAGCACCGCCATCACCACATTCACTCTTTCGGGCTGCTCCTGGTAAGCATGCTCTACGATGTTGATAAACGTCTCATGAGCAGCTAACCTGGCCTGGTATGTGACCATCTTACGATCTGCCATCAGCTCAACATGTTCTAAAACTGCCTCGATACAAACCCCCAGCACATTGGCATACTGGTAGCTGGCAGGTAAATCCAACCGGATGATTTGAGTCTGATCTGCTGATATCACTTGCATCACCTCGATTGCTGATCCATGCTACAACGGCAGGCGCTTGATGATCACCAGAGTCTGGTCATCCTGTTGGGATAGCCCGCCGCTGAAATCTCGCACCTGCTGGTACACCTGGCGGGCGATCTCCTCGGCTGGCTGGGATGACAGCTCCTCAACCAATGAAATCAGGCGCTGGTAGCCAAACGATTGGTTCTTACTGTTGCGCGCCTCGGTCAAGCCATCAGTGCCGATCACGAACAAATCTCCAGGTTCCCAGTTCAAACAATGATCTCTGGATTGTGTCATTGGCAATATGCCAATCGGCACGCCATCGGCTTTCATCAGCCGGGCTCGCCCCTGGCGAGGGCAGTAGATCACCGGGGAATGGCCGGCGTTGGCATACACCAGCCCTGGCTTACTCTGGTCATACTGCGCCATGAACACGGTTGAAAACATGACCAACTCTGTAAAATCGTTGTACAACTCGGCGTTGGTTCGGCGCAGCACCATCTCAGGTGTTGATGTCGAAAGTGCATTTGTCTCCGTGCGAATCAAGGTGCGCGTCATTGACATCAAGAGCGCCGCTGGCATGCCCTTCCCCGAGATATCACCCACTACGAAGCTGACCGCATCTCCAGGCCGGGAAATGAAGTCGTAGAAATCCCCTCCCACCTGGGATGCAGGTTGGGAGCCAGCCCAAATATCCAGGCCTGGAATGGATGGCGGCGACTTGGGCAGCAAGCTCACCTGCACCCGGCGCGCCAGCTCCATCTCGGTTTGCAGGCGGGTCAATTCCATATTGCTCTTAAAGAGCAGCAGGTTTTCAATATGCGCCCCGGCATATTCGCCAATCGCCTGCACCAGCTTGATTTCCGGTGACATAAAGTCTCGGTCTGCCCTGTGCAATACCCCGATCAAAGCCAGCACAATGCCTCGCACATTGATGGGCAACAACAACATCTGCCAGGCTTTACCTGGCACCTGTGAACTGACCACGCCGGTGGATAAGTAAGGCAATTTACTTTCTACCAGTTCTCTCAAATACGGCTGGATATCCTCTTCGCTCAAATTGGGCTCAGGGTAGTGCACAGCCCAAGGCTCTTGATCAGCCGGTCGCAAGTAGAAAAATGCCCCTTCTGCCTTAGCCATCATGGCGGCCTGCATCGCCAGGTGTTCCAGGCTGCGTTGGATATCCAGCGAATTGCGGGTGGCCTGGGTGAGCTGGTACAGTGCCACCAACTGGTCGCGAGTATCGATCAGCTCTGTGGCAATCGAATTGAGCTCTCGTTCGAGCGGCAGCAAAGAAGAAATAAATCCGGCGTCAGCTTCAAGATGCGCTTCGATATTTCCCAGGTTATCTCCTGCGACTCTCAACTCTGCGATCACTTCGATTCCCGATTTTATCGGCGCCCTCAGCCTGGCATCACGGATATCGCCATTCTCAGGCCATACCACCAGTGCTTCCCCACCAGCATAAATCCCAAATGCCCTGGCGCCCGAATCTAACCAGGCATGCGCCAGTGCATTGAGCTGTGGGCGGTACTGTCGAACAATTGCATCCAGCATATCAGTGCGTTGCCTCACCTTTTATCGCCTGGACAGCATCCTCTTCAGAGACAAAGATCTCGAACACCCGGTCCAGGCGGGTCAGCTCGAAGATCAGGCGCACCGGTGACTGCAAGCCGCACAGGTACAACTCGCCGCCCTTTTCACGCGCCCGTTTCATCCCCTGCACCAGGGTGGACAGGGCCGTGGAATCCATGAAATCCACTTGCGACAGGTTGACCACCACATGCGCTGGGGCGCTACGTGTGGCTTCATCCAGCCAGCGGCGGATCGGTTCTGCGGTATAGGTATCGAAGCTGCCCTCAAGCGCTAGTATTTTTACCCCGGCTCGGGAACGATCGTGTAATTCCATGGTCCGTCAACTCCCATCAGAAGATGTTCATCTTTACCTGGTGACCGAGAACACGACTCAGCCAGGCTCTCGGTGTATTCCACAGCAGCCGTGCGTCTTTGCGCCAGTTCGACATGGCAATGTAATAGGCATCCACGACCAACACCTCATCCAAATCGCTCCTGGCGTGCGTCTGGTAATACCAGAGACCGGTAAATCCGGGCACGCGGTCAAAATGCGCCAGTTGCCAGGTTTCGGTCAGGCATTCCGCCTCAGCCACGCTCAGCGGTTTCGGACCCACCAGCGATAATTCACCGCTCACAACGCTCCACAGCTCCGCCAGGCGGTTCAGTTCCAGCCGTTCGAGCCACTGCCCGATTTTCGGCTTACTCCCATCGCTACGCCGGGTGCGAAATCGCAGCAGCGGGAACACACGCCGGCCAGTTTCACGTTTGGGATTTGCAGGCTGTAGCGGCCCACGGGCGCACAGCTCTCGTTGAAACACCCCGCCCGTGCTGAACAGAGAAATGCCACTGACCACCACCATCACCGGCAAAGCCAGAACCAGGAAAAACAATGCCAGCCAGAAATCGAACCAGCGTCTCAGGCTACTGACAACTATCTCATCGTAAATACCACCCAGCAAGAAATCGTCCACAATCTGCAAGTGCTCTTGTGTCTCGACATCGATGACCATGCCCTGGTTGACGATCCGCCCGTCAATATTCACCAACTGGCCGATGTAAGTGTTATTCAGCACCGTGCTGCGCTGCACAGACGCCTCATCATCGACGATTACGTGGTCGCCAAGCACCACGTTCGGCCCCAATTCCACATTCCTGCCCACGCGGCTGTTCTCGCCGATCATTACCGGCGGTTTAAGTCGCGCGCTGGGGTGCACAGCGGTGTGCCTGCCCACCCAAATGCCGCTTGCAGCTTGTTGGCCGCCAATTTTCTGTATGTTGGGCAACGAACGTCCAATTTTTCCAGCCCCATCGTTCCAGGCGACATAGAGCACATCTTCTTGGGCGCGTTGATAGTCTTCGAATGAGGCGAGCGGGTTAAAATACCCTGTGGAACGATAGGCATACACTTCCATACCAGCAGAGAGAACCACGGGGATCAAGTCGTTGCAAAAATCATATTTCGTTCGCTGTGGAATCAGGTCCAGGACTTGCGGCTCGATCACCAATACACCGGTATAAACCACCGACTCTCGATCTGGCTGGCTATCACACAAGCCCAACACGCGCTGAGCCTGATCCAACTGAACCACTGGGCTGCCCTTTGCCGGGCCTGGTGTGCAGACCAGCGTCATCGCTCCACCGCAATTGCGATGGAATGCTAACAAGGCAGGGACATCCAGATCGAGAAGCATATCAACCGGGTGTACCAGGCAAGTATCATGGATCAGGCTGCGAGCCCAACGCACGGCGCCGGCATTGCCCAAGGCGTTTTTCTGCAAAATGTAATTCAACTCAATTCCCCAGCGCTGGCCATGTTGGAAATAGGCTTCGATATAACCCGGAAGCCAATACAGGCTCACCAGGATATTCTTGAAGCCCTGCCTGGCAAGCTGTTCGATGTGATACGACATCAATGGACGATTAGCAATCGGAAGAAGCGGCGCTGGTATCGCGTCGCTCAACACCGCCAATTTCCTTTGCTCCCCAGTAGCCAGTAATAGAATCTGCACGCCTGATCCTTTATCGTAACACGCCACTAGATGGCTGCGAATGAGAGGTTCCGATGCATGACAAGAAACTTATCGAAACCCACCATCTCCAACACCTGCTCAACTTCTGAGGAATAATTCGCCACGCGCAGTTCTCCGTTCTGTTGCTGCGCCTTGTGGTATAAGCTGTTGATCACCGCCAGGCCGGCGCTGGTCAGGAACACAGTATCTGAGAAATCCAGCATCAAAAAGGGATTGTCATCCAACAACGAAAGACAAGTGCTCTGAATCTCTGAAGACGTATCTTGATCGAAATAGCGAGGACAGCGCACCACCATCCAGGTGGTGCCGCGCAATTGCTCCGAATAAGCCATATAGCGCAATTGGTTATAGCCAGCCCCATTGCGCCCGTTATGGCTGAATGCCGCCAGCCCGCTTTCCACATCCTGGTGGATAATGAAGAAACTATCCAGGCGCAGCATAGAGAGCGTTTCCAGAATGTTCCTGGGAACACATGCCAGGATCAGATCGCCGCTTCTATCCCTGGCCTGGCGAGCCATGTGCACCAACATGCCAATAGCTGAACTGTCCATGAATTCTGCACCTGACAAATCCAGGAGCAAATACGGTTTTGCAGCGAGCGCTTCCTGGGCAGAGCGATAGAACTGCTCGTAGTTGGCGATCGTCAGGCTGCCTTCGACCCGCAGAACAGTGATATTCTCCGACTGCAGGTCTATCATCGCCAAATGCCTAGCCGTCCAGGGATCCCCGCCTCTTCGCATCGCCCACCATTGGCGCAGGAAGAAGGCGCTGAAGATAAACAGGTCCACCACATACCGCTTCCACAAGCGCCCCGGCTCCTGCAGCAGGCGGAACAACCACTCCAGTCCCAATTTTTGCATCCACAGCGGCGCCCGCTTGCGCTCCCCGGCAATGAAGTCCAGGGAACCTCCAACGCCGATCATCACCGGCACACTCAGTTGCCGCCTGAACATACCGATCCATTTCTCTTGCTTGGGATTGCCAAACGCCACCAATAAAATATCAGGCTGCGCCTCGCGGATCTGGTTGGCAATTGCCGGATCCATTTCCAAGATCGAACTGTAGGGTGGTGAGAGGACTCCCACGATCCTTAATCCTGGGTTGCGCTCTTCCAGTATTCGAGCTGCACGCGCCGCCACTTCCGGCATTGCTCCCAGCAGAAAGATTGAGAAACCCTTCTGAGCAGCCCGCTCTGCCAGGGCTGGCACCAGGTCCGCGCCAGCCACGCGTCCCTCCAGGGGAACATGGAGTAGTCGCGCTCCCCAAACCAAAGGCATACCATCCGCCGTGGCCAGGCTGGCATGCTGCAGCAGGTAGCGCAGCTCGGGATCTTTGATGGCATTGACCACAAAATCAGCATTCACCGTGACCACCTGGTGGCTTTTTCCGGTGGCTCTGCCGATATAGACGAATTCTTCCAACTGATCCAGGGTTTCTTCCATGTTCAGGTTATCGATTGGCACACCCAGGATAGTGACTAATTTACGCATCGGTAACCTCGATTATGTCTCAAGCAGGCCTGTGCAGGTGAGCGGCGGGAACACAGCATTCTCCGAACGCAGGTCTAGTAGGCGCCTTTTCTGGAGATCACTGCTGGGATGGTGCGCAGTAAGATCTCGATATCCTTCAACAGGCTTTGCTCTTCGATGTATTGAATATCCAGCTCTACCCAGCGCTTGAAGCTGATATCGCTGCGTCCAGAAACTTGCTGCAAACCGGTGATACCCGGGACAGCATCGAGCCGCCGGTATTGATCATAGGTGTATTGAATCACCTCGATCGGCACTGGCGGGCGCGGCCCGACGATGCTCATTTCACCCTTCAAGACGTTAAAAATCTGAGGCAGCTCATCGATGCTCAGCTTGCGGATGATCTTACCCACGCGGGTAACGCGGGGATCATCTTTCATCTTAAACACCACCCCATCCGCCTCATTCTTGCTCATCAACTCGGCTTTACGCTGGTCGGCATCGACATACATCGAGCGCAGTTTATAGCAGTAAAACTTCTTGCCCCATTTTCCGACTCGTTCCTGCATGTAAAACACAGGGCCGGGCGAATCCAGTTTAATCGCCACCGCGGTGAGCAAAATAATCGGGATTGCAATGGGCAGCGTTGCCAGACTGACCAGGATGTCAAACAAGCGCTTGCCTTTTCCAATCAACTTGGAGCGAATAATCCAGCTTGTCAGCAAAAAGCGGTTGCGTCGGGCTGTCAATGAATTACGGTAGCTCTCTTGCAGGTGGATTTCCAGCATCCGCTGAGCCTTTTCATCGGCGGATTGGAATTTTTCCTCGGTAAAGCCCGATTGCGAATCCTGGGCAGGCAATTTTTCATGCATGGCTTCAGTTAAGTTACTCGCCGTGCTCATGTCATCCCTCATTTCTTGCAGTCCTGATCCAACCAGCCGGTTTACGTCCAAGTAAAGTCATCAGATAGTGCCAGGTTTTCCAGGCCACCAGGAGCGGCGCAAAGAGCAGGGCACGATAAACATTTGCGGGCGCCTTTGCCATTCGCAGCCCAACCAGGAGATAGAACACCTGCGCGGCCAGGGCGCTCGTTGCCAGCCACAGGCTGAGCTTGCTCAGGCCAAGATGCAAAGCGCCAAGGACCGCAGCCTGCACTCCCTGCGCGGCTGCCCAGTAGAGCACGCTGGCCACTGCCAAAATAACCAGGCTCAACCCCACCAGCACAGAAAACGGGGGAATGAGATGCTCCATGATGGCATCCAGATAAGTGAACCATCTCAGTTTGCCCCCTTTTCTCAGCGCCTGCCAGCCGGCCTGCATCAATTTGGGCACATAGCGTCGTGCCATCTCCAGGCGACCGCTCTCCCAACGGGTGTGTTGCGATGCCGATTGGCGCAACGTGGCGGGCATTTCGCCCCACACCATCGCATCTGGCGCAAAAGATACTCGTTCACCAGACAGCAGCAGAGCCATGTGTAGTTCGATATCCTCCACCACAGATGATGTCCACGGGTGCCGGCGTAGGAGCTCAGAGGAAAAGGCCATGCCATTCCCCTTCAATCCAGCCGAGGCCCCAAAAAACATGCGCCCCATTGGTCTCAGGTAATGCAGCACTGCCAGGGCAGCATAACGCAGCGCCACATTCCATGAACGACCTGGATCACGAACTGCGTAATAGGCCTGGATGGCACGCTCTCCCGATTGAAAATGACGGTCCATCACTCTCAGAAAATTTTCAGATACCACGGTATCCGCATCCAGGATCACGATAGCATCGGGCTGCGCGGGTTCACGCCAGAGAAGATCCAGCAACCATTGCAAGGCATAACCCTTGCCGCGCAGATCAGGATGGTTGCGCACATGCACCTGCGCCCCTCCCAACAAGGCAACCTGGGCTGTGTTATCAGTGCAGTTATCGGCTACCACATGCACTCTGTAAAGACCTTTTGGGTAATCCTGCTGCTGTAGGCTCTTCAGCAGCAAGGGCAGCAGCGCTTCTTCGTTATGGGCAGGAACGAGCAGCCAAAAACTTGTCACGGGCTCGGATTCTTCAATCCGCCAGCGCCGAGACTGAATGGCTGCCGCCAGCGTGAGCAGCAACAAATAGCCGTTAAAGAAGATAAATATTGCCTGAAATATAAGAATGATCAGTTGAAGCAGCATCGCAGTTAGGGGTATAACGATCAGGCGCAATTATCGGTATATCAGTTTGCAAGCTCCGCCCTTCCGACACACGGAGCTTACAACAACTCTTAACCTATAGAATAATGGAGCCCTGAATTCCTTATCCGAGCCACCAGGCTGCGCCTGGAGCAAAGGTAGATTCCACTCATGCAGGGCCGGCTCATGTTTCCAGACAATTCGATCTCGCTGCTTTGAAGTGTTCTTGCTAATATCTGGAACGAGATTAATATCGGATTGTTACAGAATGATTATACATCTTAATTATACCTTAAAGATTAAGAAATGCAACTATTTCGCAATTAGATTGACCAACTTTTTTGTGCCCCTGTTCGTCTCGGTAGATCAACTGAATTTATAAATTGTCCATTCCAATTGTGGCAGCATGTCTGAGACCAGCCTGTTTTTCCCACTTGGTCACGGCTGAAAACGCAATGCCCTGCAACGTAGAAGATTTTAAGGAACGACCATTCATCTTCAAGCATGCAGCATTAAGCTGAAGGCTCGTCTTAATTGATTCTTAATCAAGCGGTTCAAATTCTAACCAATTTTATATGATTTGTCAATGAATTTTCGGAACTTTTACCAAAGGTTAACAAGCCATTGACAATTTTCCCGCCAGTTGTTGCACCCCCGCCACTGCATCCTGCCCATCCCTGGCTGCCTGGATCAATGCCGAACCCACAATCACGCCATCTGCCATTTTTCCCACCCGGCTGACCTGCTCTGGTGTGGAAACACCAAACCCAACCGCCAGTGGCGTGTGCGCCACAGCCCGAGCCTGCCTGACGAAACTTCCCAGGCCATCGGAGAGCTCTCGGCGCGCTCCAGTTACCCCAGTCAACGAAACCAGGTACAAAAATCCGCTGGTTCGTTCAGCAAGCTGCTTCAAGCGCGCTGCTGACGAAGTTGGCGCTGCCAGATAGATCAGCGCTGCACCAGCCTCTCGGCAGGTCGCCTCGAGCGCCCCGGCTTCTTCCAGCGGCAGGTCCGGCACAATCAAGCCATCCGCTCCTGCATCCCACGCTCCCTGAACATAGCGCTCCAATCCAAAGGCCAGGATCGGATTGTAGTAACCCATCAAAATCAATGGTTGGACTACGCCCCGCTCGCGCACCTGGCGGATCATTTCCAGGCATCGGCGCACTGTCACTCCCTGCTCTAAGGCTACCTGCGTCGAATGCTGGATCGTCGGGCCATCTGCCAGTGGATCCGAAAAGGGGATGCCCAGTTCGATCAATCCCGCCCCTGTCTGCGCCAAGGCGCACACAATCTCTACCGAAAGTTCTGGCGTCGGATAGCCCAAGGTAAAATATGGCATGAAGGCAGTTCTCCCTTCAACCTGACTGCGCCGGAAGGCGTCTGCGATGTGCTCAGTACCCTTCATGATCGCTCCCCATTCCTGAAAGCGCTGTCCGGCAATGCTTTCATAACAGTGTCCAGGTCCTTGTCGCCGCGGCCCGACAGGTTGACCAGCAGCGCCTGATCCGGGCGCAGGCCTGGCGCCAGGCGCATTGCCTCTGCCACGGCGTGCGCCGACTCGAGCGCTGGTAAAATGCCTTCCAGTCGCGCCAGCATCTGAAAAGCGTCCAGGGCTTCGCTGTCGTTGGCGCTGGTATAGCGGGCGCGGCCAATATCCCGCAGGTAGGCGTGCTCCGGGCCAACTGCTGGGTAATCCAACCCGGCGGAGATCGAATGCGTCTCTGCCACCTGCCCATCCTCATTCTGCAACAGGTAGGTATAGGTACCATGCAGCACACCTGGGCGTCCCAAGCGCGCATCGGCGAAGCGAGCGGCATGTTTTCCACTAGAGATGCCCAAACCGCCGGCCTCCACACCGATCAGCGCCACCATTTCATCCCCTCGAAAGGCCTGGAATAGACCAATGGCGTTGGAGCCTCCGCCCACGCAGGCGATGCAGGCATCCGGCAGCTTGCCGACCTGCGCCAGCATTTGCTGACGCGCTTCCTGTCCAATCACCGACTGGAAATCGCGCACCATGCTGGGATAAGGGTGCGGCCCAAGCGCTGAGCCCAGCAGGTAGTGTGTGTTCTCCACGTTGGTGACCCAATCGCGGATCGCTTCGTTGATGGCGTCTTTCAGCGTACGGCTGCCGCTTTCCACCGGGCGCACCTCTGCTCCCAGCAGCCGCATGCGCAGCACATTCGGCTGTTGGCGGGCGATATCCAGGGTGCCCATGTAAACGACGCATTCCAACCCCAACAGCGCCGCTGCCGTGGCGCTGGCAACCCCATGCTGCCCAGCGCCGGTTTCAGCCACGATGCGCCGCTTGCCCAGGCGCTGCGCCACCAGCGCCTGCCCCAAGGCGTTGTTGATCTTATGCGCTCCAGAATGCGCCAGGTCTTCTCGCTTGAGGTAAATCTGCGCTCCGCCCAGGTGTTCGCTCAAGCGGTGGGCATGCGTGAGCGGCGTCGGGCGGCCCACGTAGGTGCGCTGCAGGTGCTGCAAATGCCGCTGGAAGTGGACGTCCTCACGCAAATGCTCATAGGCCTGGCACAGCTCTGCCAGCGCTGGCATGAGCGTCTCGGGCACAAACTGCCCCCCGTATGGGCCGAACTTCGCTGCCAGCGGCGCTGGCCGGGTGTGCACATCCGGTTGATTCAAAGTAATCATCAATTCTGCTCCCTGGTCAATTTTTACAGTTTGTTTAGAGGAGGGCGCTCCGCGCCGCCAGCACAAAAACCCGCACTCGCTCAACATCTTTCACACCCGGGGATGATTCCACCCCTGAAGCGACATCCACACCCCAGGGATGCACCCGCCGCACAGCCTGGGCGACATTTTGAGGTGTAAGACCGCCCGCCAGCAGCACCGGAAAGCGCCGCCCGCCATCGGGAGACACAGCCAACGCGGCTGCCAGCTCCCAATCAGCGCGCCGCCCGGTGCCGCCGTATCGGCCTGGCAGGCTGGCATCCACCAGGTAAGCCGGCGCTTCTGTGCGCGGCGGCATACCTGCCAGCATTTGCTCCAAATCGGCGCGGCTCTCTGGGCGCAGCGCCTTGAACGCTCGCCCACACAGCCTGACCAGCAGTTCCGCTGGCTCATCACCGGAGAGTTGGGCCAGGTGCAAACCGTTTTCATCCAGAGCCTTACGAATGAAGGTTTCGCTCTCATTGACAAACACACCCACCCGCACCGCCGGGATGCCGCGCTTTTCAAGTTCGCTGCAGATTGTCTCACAGGCTCGCCGGGTGAGATAGCGCGGGCTTGGAGGATAAAAATTGAATCCCAGCAGGTCCGCCCCGGCCTCCACCGCCCGCAGCGCCTCCTCCAGCGTGCGCAGCCCGCAGATCTTGACCCGCACCGTTTCCTCGCTCACCTGGCAAATACCCCCTCTCCATTCCTGGCTTCACCAACCGCCAGCAAGCCCGCCAGTTCTCGCACCTTGCCCGCAATGTCCTCAGCCGTCACCAGCGCTTCTCCGACCAGTATGGCATCCACGCCAGCTTCGGAGAGTTGCCCAGCGCGGCGCAAGCGCTCCACGTCCTGCCGGCTGTGGATGCCGCTCTCGGCAACCAGGCAGACTTCCGGCGGCACATACGGGCGCAGCGCCAGGGTGGTCTCCAGGCTGATCTGGAAATCGTGCAGGTTGCGGTTGTTGATGCCCAACAGGCGCGGCGAGCACGCCAGCGCCGCTTCCAGCTCCTGCCGGTTGTGCACCTCCACCAGGGCATCCATGCCAAGCAGCCGCGCCAGTTCGTGCAGCGCCTGCAGCCTTTCCGCTGGCAGATACGCGGCGATCAGCAGCACCGCGTCCGCGCCAGCAGCTCGCGCCTGGTAAAGCTGGTAAGGGTGAAAGATGAAATCCTTGCGCAGCAGCGGCAAGCTGGAAAAGCGTTGCCGGACCGCGCGCAGATCGGCCAGGCTTCCCTTGAAATAACGCTCATCGGTCAGCACGCTCACCGCTGCTGCCCCGTTGGTGGCGTAAATCTCCGCCAGGGCACAGGCATCCAGGTGAGGCGCCAGCGCCCCTCGCGACGGAGAAGCGCGCTTGACCTCAGCGATCAGCGCGGGCGCGGCTCGACGGCGCAGAGCGCCAGCAAAATCCAACGCAGCGGGCGCCCGCCCGGCCAGTATTTGCATCTCGGGCAGCGGCGACCGCGCCATCTGGCGCTCGACTTCTTCTTTTTTCCAGGTGAAGATCTCTTCCAGGATACTCATTTGCGCACCTTCATGCCCTCCAACGATAGCGGCCTGGCTCAGTGCACCGCCTGCGCCACCTGCCCCAGCGCCTGGCTACAGGCGATGAGCTGTTCCAGCTTGCTCAGCGCTGCACCGCTCTCCAACGAGCGGCGCGCTTCCTGCAGCCCGCCAGCCATATCGCCATCCTGCGTGGCTAAGGCAGCCGCGGCGTTCAAGAGCACCACATCCCGGCGCGGCGAGCGATCTTCCCCCGCCAGCAAGGCGCGCAGTATGGCTGCGTTTTCCTGCGGCTCGCCGCCCACCAAGTCAACCGCCTGCGCCGGGCGCAAGCCCAGTTGACGGCCGTTGAAGTTATACGTGGAGACGCGGCCATTGTGCAGGTGGCTGATGCGGTTTGGCCCGCCGGTAGTTAGCTCATCCAATCCACCGTAGCCATGCACCACAAAAGCCGCCATGCCTCCCAGCTCTTTCAACACTTCTGCCAGACAGTGCGTCAATTTGCGGTCGTAGACGCCGATCAGTTGGTGCGTGGCTCCAGCCGGGTTGGTCAGCGGTCCCAGCAGGTTGAAGATCGTGCGCTGCCCCAATTCACGCCGGGGTCCCACGGCGTGCTTCATGGCTGGGTGAAAGAGTGGCGCAAACAAAAACCCGATCCCCACCTGCTCGATGCACTGCGCGACCTGCGCCGGCGTCAAATCCAGCTTCACTCCCAGCGCCCCCAGAACATCCGCGCTGCCGCAACGCGAAGAAGCTGCCCGGTTGCCGTGCTTTGCCACTTTGCGCCCTGCACCAGCCACCACGAACGCCGCCGCGGTGGAGATATTGAACGTGTGCGCCCCATCCCCGCCCGTGCCGGCCGTATCCAGCAGCTCTATGCGCCTGCCAGCCAACGGCACAGTCGCCGCCTGCTGTCTCATGGCGCGTGCGCTGCCCACGATCTCGTCCACAGTCTCGCCCTTCATGCGCAACGCCACCAGGTATCCGCCGATCTGCGCCGGGGTGGCTTCGCCGCTCATGATTAAGCTCATGGCTGCATAGGCTTCATCGGCGCTCAGGTTTTGCCGCTTCATTGCTTTGGCGATATAAGTTTTTAACATCTCTCACCTCCACCACAATCTCAGCGCTGCTGTTAGCGGATCGATACCGACGCCGCCCCTGCACCAACGCGGCTTCCACCAGGTTGCCGTCCATGGGGCTGCCCCACCCCCAGAAAATTGCGCAGCAGACGTTTGCCTTCCGGCGTCAGAATCGACTCGGGGTGAAACTGCACACCGTACACCGGGAGCTGCTTATGGCGCAAGCCCATCAGCTCGCCCTCCGTGGTAAAAGCTGTCACCTCCAACACTTCCGGCAATGGCGTCTCCACAATCAGGGAGTGATAACGAGTCGCCTGGAAAGGGTTGGGCAAGCCGACAAACAATCCATCGCCATAGTGATAGATTTGCGAGGTCTTGCCGTGCATCAGGCGTTTCGCTCGCGCCACCCTGCCCCCATACACTTCGCCGATGCACTGATGGCCCAGGCATACACCCAATATCGGAATCTCCGTCCCCAGGCTGCGAATCACATCCATTGAAACACCAGCATCCGATGGATCGCCCGGCCCGGGTGAGATGACGATATGGGTGGGGTTGAGCGCGCCCAACTCATCCGCATAGATAGCGTCGTTGCGAAAGACGCGCACTTCGCTGCCCAATTCGCCCAGGTACTGCACCAGGTTATAGGTGAATGAATCGTAGTTATCGATGACCGCGATCACTGCTGCCTCCTCGTCATAACCTGCATCCCTGCGCCGCTCTCAGCCATCTCGACCGCCGCTGCCAGGGCGCGTGCCTTGTTCATCGTTTCCAGGTATTCAAGCTCCGGCTGCGAGTCTGCCACGATGCCTGCCCCCGCCTGCACACTCACCGTTTGCCCCTGCATCACCAGCGTGCGGATGGTGATGCAGGTGTCCATTGAGCCATCGTAGGCAAAATAACCCACTGCCCCGGCGTAAGGCCCCCGCTCCTCGCCTTCCAGCTCCTGGATGATCTGCATGGCGCGCACCTTGGGCGCGCCGCTCACCGTACCAGCAGGAAACGTCGCCTGCAGCAAATCCAGTCCGTCCAACCCCTCCTGAAGCTCGCCTTCCACCTGGGAGACGATGTGCATGACATGCGAGTACCGCTCGACCGTGATCATTTCCGGCACCGACAGCGTGCCAAATTTGCACACCCGTCCCAGGTCGTTGCGCGCCAGGTCCACCAGCATGACATGCTCAGCGCGTTCCTTGGGATCGGCCAACAGCTCCTGCTCACGAGCCAGGTCCTCAGCCGGTGTTCGCCCGCGCGTCCGCGTGCCGGCAATAGGGCGCAGTGAAGCGCGCCGCCCCGTCAGCCGGCGCTCCAGCCGCACGTGCATTTCCGGCGATGCGCCGATCAGGTAGAGCGGCTCATGGCCGCAGAGATGTTGGAAGTCGAAGAAAAACATGTACGGCGAGGGGTTCAGCCGGCGCAGGGCGCGGTAGATTTCAAAAGCTGGAGCGCTTGTCTGGCGGCTTAAGCGCTGCGAGAGCACCACCTGGAAAATATCCCCCGCGGCAATGTATTCTTTGGCATGCTTCACCGCCTGCTCGAACTCCTGGCGCGTGTGGTTGGATTCGAGCACCGCGCCCCTGGGGGCGTGCCCCAGCTCGGGTGTGAAATCTTGCAGCGGCGTTGCGAGGCGGCGTTCGAGCTCATCCAGTTGCCGCTGCGCCGCGATCCTGCCCAAGGCGCCTGCCTCCGGTCGCGGGTTGGCGATCAGCAGCAGGCGACCGAAGGCATGATCGAACGCCGCCACGATGTCCGCCTGCAGGAAGATCGCCTCGGGCAGCCCAGCAGAGGCTGGCAGATCCAGCGTTGGCTCGAAGTAGCGGGCAATCTCATACCCCATGTACCCCACCAATCCGCCGGAAAAGCGCGGCAGACCGGGGTGCGCTTCTGTCTGGTGGACTGCCAGCACCGAGCGCAGCACCTGCAGCGGATTGCCGTTTGCGTCCACCGCTTCTACGCCGGCAGCCTCATCCTGCAGATCGTGGACATAGAAGCGCCCATCACGCAACACATAAGCCCGGCTGGGCTGCACGCCGATGAACGAATAGCGCGCCACCTGCTCACCGCCGGTCACGCTCTCCAGCAAAAACGAGGCGCCGCTGCCTCTCAGCTTCATATAAACCGACACCGGCGTTTCAAGGTCGGCGGGCAGCTCCCGAACGATCGGCGCAGTCGCCGTTCCAGTTAAGTCAATCATACCTGATGCAGTGATCTCCAGCATGGCTCCTCCAATGGTATGGGAGTTACGCACTTCGGGTGGGTTTGGGGGTATTTGGGCAGGTGAAGCCCGCCAAAATACCCCCAACTTCCCCCAACTGCGTAAGTCCTATGGCAATAGAAAATCCCTCTCTGTCCCAAGGGACGGGAGAGGGATCCCGCGGTGCCACCCTGGTTAAGCCGCCTCTGCGCCAACACGCCCTGGCAATTAAACACAAAAACCTGCCGGTGTTAGCGACAGGATTCCAGCAGAGCCAGCTTCACTCGATCGAGTACGCCAACCCACACGGGTTGGTTATACCCTTTGCCCTGGTAACGGTGGCATCTCCGGCGCAGGCTACTCAGGTAGTCTTTGTCCTTTCGCCCTACAGCTCCAAGGTCCATTCAGCGCTTTCTTACGGGCGGGGCTCACACCATTGCCTCGCTCTCTGGGCCGCAGTTTCAATGCTTACTCGTCCTCTTCACAGCTTTTTTGTTCAATTGCGACTGTTTATATCAAAATAAACCAACTCTGTCAAGGGGCGATCCTATCAAGTGTGCACGCAAAGGTTGTCAAAAAAGGGGAGCCTCAGGTAGGATAGGAGTTTCCGACAACCATCCACCCCGGAGGCTCCAAATGGACTATAACATGGAAGTGATCAACAGTGCAGCAGAACAACTTGCCGAGATGCTCAAAGCGATAGTGATCAGCCAATAACAGCAGGGGCAGGGCGGAATATCCATTGCCCAGATCGAGGGTCATCTGCGGGAGGTTGTACGCCAGATTGGAATGCAGGCGCTGAGCCACTTTTTGAGTGCGATGCAAACCACACCGGCCTTAGAGATCCCCTGTACCTGTGGCGGGAGTTTACAGTACCAACGAATGCGAGAGGCGCGGATCATCAGTGTGTTTGGCAAAACGAGCTACCAGCGGGCCTATTATGCAGGCTGTTCGTGTCAGAAAGGCAAAGCACCTCTGGACGAGCAGTTTGGGATAGTGCCTGGAGCGGTGACTGCGGGGTTGGCCCAACTCTTAGCCTTGGCTGGGATTGAGTTCTCGTATGATCAAAGCCCGAAATGGTTACAGGCTTATCTGCTTTTCGACATTTCCGAGAACACGGTGCGTGCGGAAACCGAGCGGATGGGGGCCTTGCAGGAAGAGCAAGAAGAAGCGCTCATCCAACGCAGCCAGGATGAAGTCTATCTCCAGGAACGGC
>JAJUJL010000024.1 GCA_029265355.1 Chloroflexota bacterium
CCTTCTCGCCCGAGATCAATTCCAGCACGACCTTCGCCTTGAATTCCGCTGTGAATTTCCTGCGTTCTGCCATTGTGTACCTCTTTCCTGGATCTTACCCTACCCCTATGGGGCCTGTCCAGTTTTTGGGGTCCACTACAGTACCCTCCCTAAGATCTCAAGATATGCGAAGCCCCGAATGTTACGGTTCTGGATTTCCAGGAGTAGATGTAACCGGAGCTGGGTAAGGAGCAGGGGTTGTATCTATCGGCGTTGAAGGAGGTGGATAGGGGAACGATGTTGGTGTCGAAGCTGGAGGTATTTGAGTGGGTACAGAACCAGTTGGTTCGGGAGGTTCATGGCCCATCAACGAAGCCGGAGGGCTGGAGCCCAAAATAATGTCCCCATCTTCAAGTTCTATGGCCTGATCGATATCGACATTCGGTCCGGCTAGATACAGATCAAACGCGCCATTGCATCGGAATATTACAATTTCCGATTTTTCACTGAGGGGCAATTCGGGACTGAGGTCATAAGTATGGGCAAATGGAATAGGTGTTACAGTCGGACGGAAATATGGTATCGAAGTCGAAAATCGATTCGGCGTGGGTGTCGGCGTCCCAATCATTTGCGCTTCCTGGGGGAGTGGAACACAACAAGCAGGACGCGTCGGGAACGGTGATCTAATCACCGTCGGCAATAGTGATGGTTTGCCTTGATTATTTCGATTTGATGCAACAACGACGGACCAGGAAATCAATCCAATTAAGACAACCATACCTGTTGCCTTCATCGCCCGAGAAATCCGATTCATCTTTACCCTCCAATTTAGAGACTGGATTTACTAAAGGGGATTTAGGCAATGTATCTATTTTCACAAATTATAGCACTAATTCGTTAAACCTATCTGGGGAAAGCGCGAGCCAAATTGGCATAGTTTATAAACATTAGTGCCGTCTTGTTTCAAGGTACAGGACAGCACCAACGTTGGCCGATTTGCCAACCGTAGTTATTCATTCTCCATACATTTCAGGAGGTGCTCACACAGCAAACCCTAAAAATAATCCAACACGCTCATTCATCGCTTCCCACCCGCATCCGCGTGGTGAGGTGCATCTATCTGGTAGACTTCGGTCCAACCACGCAGCCCCGATTTCACACGATAAGCAGACAGAGGCAATGCTCCTGTGATCTGGGCGCAGCCTGTCCGGCTGTCGAGACCATAGCAGAATATCTACGCAATGGCGGTCAGTGCGCCCCCAACCCACTGCTACCCTGCGACGCGCAAATCGTACGCAATTGTAAGTGGGACGGTATATACACCAAAGAACTCGGTTTACTCTGTACAGAGAGCGGGATGCCTTACTTCTCATAAGCCAAAGCCGAAGGCGTAAAGAGGCGCTCCGCCGTAAGCAAACAGCGGCCAGCCACACGAAAGTGAAGCTGGCCGCTGACTTTTATTTATGGAGGTAAATATGAAAACTCACACTTTGACCGGTATAGATCATCAATCCGCTGTGGAGGTGCCATGGGACAACTCCCCTTGATCATCTCCATTGCACCCGACCCGCGCCTGGCGCGCCTGCCGGCGCCCGAGCAACCCGTGCGCCGGGTGGCCGAACGGCCATCCGCCTGCAATCGGGTGGAGCTCCTGGCGGCGCTGATCGGGGGTCCCAACCAGCTCGAAAAGGCCGAGCTTCTACTGGCCGCCTTTGGCAGCTTGCGTGCCATGGCCGCGGCCACCCCGGACGAGCTGGCTGCTGTCAAGGGCGTCGGGCCACAGACGGCGGTACGCGTGCGGGCGGCCCTGGAACTGGGCGTGCGCCTGGCCGGGGAGACGCCCGAAGAGCGCCCGGCCGATGCCGCCGCTCTGGTGCTGCCCGAGATGAGCGCCCTGGAGCAGGAGCACCTGCGGGTGATCCTGCTCGACACGCGCAACCGGGTGATCGACATCGTGGAGATCTACCACGGCAGCCTGAACTCCGCTCAGGTGCGGGTGGCCGAGCGTGCGAGCTTCGCTCGCGCGTTCAAGCCCGCCATCCAACGCATGTCGGCGGCGATCATTCTAGTTCATAACCATCCGAGTGGCGACCCGACGCCCAGCCCGGACGACGTGGCTGTAACCCGGGCAGTCGTCCAGGCGGGCAAGCTCTTGGACATCGACACGCTGGATCATCTGGTCATTGGTCGTGGTCGCTTCGTTTCGCTCAAAGAGCGTGGCCTGGGTTTTGACGGCCGCGTATCTGAGACGAAGCCTGGTTATCGCCTGCGATCAGCCCGGTATTCCATCCAGGAGGATGACGATCTGATTTACGCCTACACTCGCTCCCAGGCGTTGGAAGATGGCGTGCTGGTGGATGTCTCTCAAATGGCATTGAAAGCCGGCTTTCGCTATCGCACCGCCATCACCGCCGACTTGCATGCCCGCATCACACCAAATGAGCGGGAGAAAGCGCTGGGACAGAGCTACGAAGGCCGGTTGTGGGATGTGGTTTTTCTGGCTTCCTTCGCTGCACGCCGATCAGGTACACAAGATCGATGCAGCTTCGAGGTCGGTCTTTTCGAAGCTGACGAGGCTCCTCCACACCGCACCCACCGTCGCACGCTCTCGTTGTGGATGGTGGTCGGTCCTGGCGATCAGGCCTGCACTGACGAAGGAAGTGGCGGGCCGGTCATCACGATCGGTTTCCCTGAGGACTTTTAAGGAGGCAGCCATGACTGGAAAAACAATCCCAGGCTTGCACGCCCCCTTCGAGAACGCCTACTTCCAGGAACGCGCCCTCAAGGCAGCCAACCGGCAAAAGCAAGGTCACATCCTGGTTTCTAGCTCAAAGTCAGATACAGGTCAAGGTTTACCCTTGCCGTACATCCACGATGTCCCTGGTCTGCGGCGCGGCAGCTACCCCTATGATTACGAATGTGAATGGGGGCGCTTCAAGTACGAGTACGAACTGGGCTCCTATCTCTTCACACCACACAATGGTCAGGTTCCACCCGGCTGGGAGCGCTATGACCTGCAAACACCTATCCAGCCGGTGACCGCTGTGATCGACCGGGCGCGCCGTCTGGCGACCGTCAAGACACCGGACCGCGAGATCGACCTGCGGGATGTACCGGTGGGCGAGAGCCCCTACAACCTGCTCCAGCAGGTCAACGCAGCCCTTGCCCAAAGCTGCCAGCCCTTCGTGGCTTGGCGGCTGGAGTGGGTCAGCAGCGAGATTAAGCGGCTGTGGCCGGAAAGCGTCCCGCAGATCCGTAACGAACATGGCTCGGCTTACGTCACCGGCTATGCCCACGATGAGGCCGGCAACCTGATCTACCTGGGCATGGTCGGGCATAAGACAGTGCTCGAGTCAATCCGGGCGACGGTCCAGGCCAGGCAGCGCAAGAAGCTTTATTTACAAGGCAGACCGGTCTACCCATTGGCAACCCACTACTCCCAAACTTGGCAGCACCTGCTGGACTACGGTGCGTACCATGCGACACTGATCGCCGATCCCGCGCTGCCAGGTAAGTGGCATCCAGGAAAGGAAGTAGTTTATCTGCTGGAATTCGAAGGTGAATTACCGGATGGATCGACTCCTGAGGTCAAACCTTGGCGCATGCTCGCTTCTCGATTGTCAGAAACTTTGCCTATTCCAATTATGGATCATTGGGCAGTTACACTCTGGGAAGCAGGCTCGAAGAAAGAGCTAATCGGTGAGCTGGCAGTCTCTGGTGATTGCTCATCGGGGCATTGGGTTTCTGTAACCGAATCCGGATGGAAGGAGGTGGTCACGGCGTTAGTAGAGCAGGATGAAATTAGTATTCGGTAGGTTCATCGGTTGATCGGGGGATTTATTCCCTCGATCAACCATTATTCCCTCAGCACAGTTAACATCTTTTTCAAATCCTGATTCCCCTAACATGATTTTGTCAATTAGGTAATCCAGGCCAAATTGGCTAAATCAAGCAATACAACGCCAAAACGCATCATAAATTCATTTCGCCATATCGGTCATGACCTGATCATGGCGCTTAATCAACCCGCGCACGTTGCCCAAGCAGCACGAGCCTTGCGGATTTCGTAAGTCGCACGCACATTGCCCAGCATTAATGCCAATGTTGATATCTTCTAAAATAGCCTTGCGCGACTCCGATGATGCAGCGCGAATATCCCCGACCGTATGCCGAAAGCAGTAGCAGACAAAAACATCATCACTTTCAGGTTCTTTTTGATAGACGCGCTCACGAATATGTTCAGCGCGAAAGATTTGCTCGCCGTCGGGCGAGAAATACACCACCGGGCAATCCTGTGTCTTGCAAAACAGGTATTCAACATCTTGGACTTCACGCAAACTCACTGAAAGAAGAGCTTTAACCGTCTGCCCCTGGACAGGTTTGCCCCTCATGCCGCAGACGGGACAGGTGTTTTTCGTGCGGGATGGGCGTTGAAAATCCTGGGCTGGCAACTCACATACGGTACTTCCCGCTTCAGTTGGACAACAACAAGAGTCACTCATCGTAATTTTCTCCTTTAGATGTAGCGTCAAGTTACTACTGAACTTCGGGGGTCAGCCGCTCGGGAGCAGGATTCAAACCAAAAGGCAACATCGGCTGGCTGAATCGCTTCATTCCAGTTCTTCTTCTGACGTTCATTACCCAGTGTCACAAGATACCTGCCTTATTCGGTTCGATGGATGACCAGATGACAGACACAGTTCTTTCCGTCAACATCGTCAGTTGGGTAAGTGATTCCGATCGCGTGCAGTTCATGGAGTTCGGTTTCGAGGATCATTAAATCTTTTATCCGCTGGGAAACTTCCTCTGCTTTCACGCTTAGCAGATTAAGCACCACACGGCAGGGGGCTTCACGGCGGTCTCTCATTGCCAGGATTTCGGTGATGTCATCCAGGGAAAAATCCAACCGGCGCAGCCCAATCACAAACTTGAGCCTGTCCACATCCGAGTCGTCATATACCCGGTATCCATTTGCCAACCGTTTCGGCTGCGGGAGAACGCCGATTGACTCGTAGTAGCGGATAGTTTTACCAGGCAGGCCAGTTAATTCGGCAAGTTCATTAATTCTCATTGCACACCTCAACTACAGGACATTCTACACCTTCCAGTTACTGGAAGGTCAAGGGTAAATTGGAATCATTCATTGCTTTTAGGACTGATTGAGTGATCAACTCAGTTGATAACGTTGGCTGGTTATTGAAATCCCAGATTATGTTTTAAGGAGGTAATTCGAATACATACAACCATTCTGATGTAGTTCCTTGATTTCAACGAAAAATATCTACCCCTGCGGGGACCTCGCGCCCCTCGGGGCGAAGTGTCCTCCTGGGGGTCATACACACGGAGGATACACACATGAGACTTGCAGGAATTGAAAAGGGAGGTTTTTATCCCTACCCACCTCACATGGCGGAAGCTACGGCTTCCTGGTTTATCCCGCTTCCAGCGGGTACACGTGGGCGACTGCTCGACCCCTGCGCGGGTGAAGGTGAAATAGCCAGCCTCCTGGGCAAGCTGCTCAACTGCGAGACCCTTCGGGCTGAGCCCCTCGGGGAGAGCCCTCAGGCGAACCCTCAGGGCGAAGCCTGGGGCTGCGAGTTGTTCCCCTACCGGGCCGAGAAAGCCGCTGCCCGTATGGACAAGTGCCACAGCGCCGCCTGGGAGAGCTGCTCGCTCACCGACGAGTCAGTCACGCTCTTATGGCTCAACCCGCCCTACGATGACGATCGACATGGCGATGATAAGCGGCTCGAGTTGGCTTTCCTGAAATCGACCACGCCCAAGCTGGTGCGCGGCGGCGTGCTGGCGTTTGTCATTCCTCAGCGCATCCTGCACCTGGCGGAGATTGTCCGCTACTTGGCCAGTCAGTACGAACACATCAACGTTCTGCGTTTTCCAGACGGCGAGTTCGAGCGCTTCAAGCAGATCCTGCTGCTGGCGACACGGCGAGATAAGTACAACGTTCCCAACAACGAAGAGATCGAAGCCATCCAGCACCTGGCGGAGAGCGATTTACCACCCCTGGGCTTTGCCCCCGAGCCGGTCTATCCGCTGCTGCCCGCCCCCCTCAAGGGCGCGGGCGGCCGGGCGATCACTTTTCGCCGGCTGGACTGGGCGCCCGACGACCTGGTGGAAGCCAGCCGCTGGGCGGGCGTGCGCAAGACCCGCGCCTGGCAGGATCTAGTTCATCCGGTCAGCCGCGAGATTGCCTTCACCCCCACCATTGCCGCTGGCGAAGCGAAGCTTCGCTTAAGCGAACGCTCCGCGTTCGCCGGTCACCTGGCGATGCTGATAGCCTTCGGCATGATGGGCACCTTGAACCTGACAGACGATGAGGGTCACCCCATGCTGGTCAAAGGCAGAGTGATCAAGGTGGTGGATAAAACCACTCACCGCGACGATCACGACCCAGAGACCCTGGTCGAGCGTTTCCGCGACCGCTACGTCACTACGGTGGCCACGCTGAGCGCCTCCCACGGTTTGGAGATCATCCAGGATACCGAGCGCCTGACCGACTTCATGAAGGCGCACGGCGACAAGATCGCCGCCCATACCCTGGCAGCTTACCAACCGCTTTATGACCTGAAACCCACCGAAGATGAGCTGGAGATCCTGGACCGCCTGGGCAAGCAGCGCAAGCCGCTGCCCGGCCAGTCCGCACCTGGCCTGCTCCCGACCCAGAAGCATGCCGCCATCGCCGCCGCCCGGGCCATCCGGATCCACCGGGCAGCCAACGTGCAGGGAGAGATGGGCTCCGGCAAGAGCTCGATTGGCCTGGCTGTCATTGAGCTGCTCGACGCCTACCCGGCCCTGATCTTGTGCCCGCCGCACCTGGTGCCCAAGTGGATCCGTGAAGCGGAAGACGTCATACCCGGTGTGAAAGCCCGTGAACTGCGCCGCATCGGCAAGGGAACGGAGGGTGATGTCAACGACGTGCGCGCCTTCCTGGATGACTACGACAGTGGCAAGCTGGGACATAAGGCCATCGCCGTGGTTGCATCCACCGCAGCCAAGATGGGCGCTGGCTGGAAGCCGGTCGTCCAGGCGAAGACGATCAAGATCAACGGCAAGCCCCTGGTCGTTTACACCTGCCCGCAGTGCGGCCAAGTACAGACAGATAACCAGGGCATTCCGGTGACCGAGATCGAGTACTTCCAGAAGCACCGCAGCTTTTGTTCGGCTCAGGTCAGCAGTTGGAAACTGGACACCAAGGGCCGGCGAGTCCGGGATCAAGATGGCAATCCGGTTTGGGAGACGCGTCCCTGCGGCGCTCCGCTCTTCGAGTATTCCGAAGCCCGCCGCTGGTCCATCGCGGAGTACATCAAGGACAAGGTGCATGGTCGTTTCAAGCTCCTCATTGGAGATGAATGCCACGAGTACAAGTCGAAATCCAGCGATCGAGGAGTGGCCTTTCACCAGTTGGCCGAAGCGACAATGTACACCCTGACCCTGACGGGCACCTACTTTGGCGGACGGAGTACTTCAATCTTTTGGTTGCTGCACCGCCTTACGCCCAGCGTCCGCCAGGATTTTGCCTTCCATGACGAGCTGCGCTGGGCTAACGCCTACGGACTGCTGGAAAGCGTTCGCAAGCGCAAGGTGGATAATGACCTGGCTGACGAGGACGGCGCCTTCACCGGCAACCGGCGTTACCGCGACCAGGCGCACGAGATACCGGGCGTCAGCCCGGCGATCGGTCGGCAGACCGCCAGCACCCGCTTACTGCACAACTCGATCTTCCTCAACCTGAAAGACCTGGGAGTCGAGCTACCGCCCTACGCGGAGGAGGTGATAGAGCTGGAGATGGAAGATGCTCAAGCCCGCCAGTATCAGGGGATGGAAAGCATTCTGCGCCACATGGCTCGGCGTGACCAGCGCTACCTGTCCCTTTGGTTGCAGTGGGCGCTCTCCCGGCCCAATTCGGCCTTTCGGGATGAGATCGTTGCTGCCAACCACGCATCGGTGCCGGTCAATGTCCTGGAAGCGCTGGCGCGTGAAATGCTGGAGAACACCGCCACAGAAGATACGTTGGAAAATCAGATCGCCCGCACCCTGCTGGAAGCAGCAAGGTTAGCTCAATCGGCGGCTTCCCGGCGGGAGAAAGAAACGTTGGTCAAGGTTCCGTTGATGCCTTTGGAAGCGGTGGTGGATCGCTTCAGCTTGCTGCCCAAGGAAAGCTGGCTGTCCAGCTTCTGCAAAGCAGAAAAAGCTCGCGGCCGGCGGACGTTGGTGTATGTACGCCAGACTGGCACTCGCGATATCCAGGACCGCCTGGAAAGCATACTAAAGCAATCCGGTGTTCAGGCGATCACCTTGTACGGCTCGGTGGACCCGCGCCGGCGTGAGCGCTGGATTGAAGATCACGGCTATGCGGATACACTGATCACCAATCCTCGCCTGGTGCAAACCGGGCTGGATCTGGTCAGCTTTCAGACGGTCGTATTCTACGAGCCGGAGTACAGCCTCGTGCGCCGCATGGCGGCATGAATGATTGTACGTGACGTACCGCAGGTTGAGGAGAGTACCTGCGAGGTCATCCGATTTACCGAAAGGGGAAACCTGTACGGGAAAAGAGCATGTCGGAAAAGGGGCGAAGCGGGAAGCCGTTTACCGTAGGATGTCGCCCCAAGACCTGGATGATATGGGTAAAGCTAAACTGCTTCAAGTCCAGTGGCAAGTTGGAGACTATTCCTCTCTTGACACAACGGTTGAGGTCAAGCCCCGGCAGCAGCATCTTGTAAAGGCTGAGAGGTGCGAAATCCTCCTGCCGGGAACACGGGTCAGTGAGACCTGTCAAGCCACGAACGGACACCCTAAGTCATCCTGATAACGTCATTCATGACTGTACTGCGGGATCGCCTACGGGGCGCGAGCCCTATGGCGACGGAAACTCCATAGTAGTCGGTGGGGTCACGTCCACCCAAGGAGGTTGGGAAAGCCAACCACAGGGCGAAGGGAGTTAGGAACTTTAGCTTGCTAGAAAATTGGAGGTATGCGCAATGCAGAAAGCCGAACAAATTCTACAAGCCATGTGTAAGTTGGGTGAAAATCGTATTCCCCTGAGGCGAGTATATCGCTGCCTGTTCAGCGAGGACTTGTTCCTGGCTGCATACGACAAGATTGCTCGCAACCGTGGCGCTTTGACTGCGGGAACGGAGAACGACACAGTAGACGGGATGAACCTGGCTCGTATCCAACGGATAATCGAGCAGCTACGCTACGAACGGTTCAAATTCCGTCCTGCCCGTCGCATCCAAACCCCAAAGAAAAGCGGAGGGACACGCCCGCTGGGTCTCCCGAACTTTACAGACAAGCTGGTGCAGGAAGCCTTGCGCCGGATGCTGGAAGCCTACTACGAACCCCGTTTTCGGGACAGTTCACACGGCTTCCGGCCTGGACGCGGCTGTCATACGGCACTGGCAGACCTGCATAAGAAGTTCCAAGGCGCGGCGTGGTTCATCGAAGGCGACATCCGGGGCTGTTTTGACAACATCGACCATGAAACCCTGATGGAAATCCTCGCGAGAGACATTCAGGATGGCCGCTTGCTCAACCTGATTCGGATGGGACTGGAAGCCGGGTATATGGAGGACTGGCAGTACAACTGTACCTACAGCGGGACACCGCAGGGCGGTATCCTCAGCCCGCTCCTGTCCAATATCTACCTGCATGAACTGGATACCTACGTCGAAGATGTGCTGATCCCACAATACACCCGTGGGAAAAGGCGAGCACACAGCCTGGAATACTGCCGGATGTCCTATCCGATCCAATGCGCCCGGCAAGCCGGAGATACACAGCGAGTGAAGCAGCTTGAACTCGAACGCAGAAAGCTACCTTCGCAAGATGTGCATGACCCGAACTACCGGCGGCTGCAATACATCCGTTACGCCGATGATTTCATCTTGGGCTTTATCGGCCCAAAGTCAGAAGCCGAGCAGATCAAAGCAGCTATCGGCGCATTCCTGAAAGACAGGCTACACCTGGAGATGAGTGCATCCAAAACCCTCATCACCCATGCACGCACTGAACATGCCCGATTTTTGGGCTACGACATCAGCGTTTACCATGCGGACGACAAAATATCACCCCGAACCGGGACGCTCACCAAGATTCGCACCCAAAGCGGGTGCATCCGGCTGGGCATCCCGATGGGCAAGGTCGACGAGTTGGTGGCCCGCTACCGGCATGACGGGAAAGTCATGCACGAAAACGAGCTGCTGGCGTTCAGTGATGCCACGATCGTGAATGCGTACCAGCAACGCTATCGGGGTATTGCCGAATACTACAAGTACGCCACCGATCGGCGGCGCCTGCAAAAGCTCAAGTACTTCGTGGAAATCGCCATGACCAAGACCCTGGCCTGCAAGCACAAGACCACTGTCAACCGTATCTATCGCAAGTGTGCGAGTCAGAGAGAAGTGGACGGGACGATCTACAAAGTGCTGGCAGTGCCCATCCCCGGCCAACAAGAGCGGAAATATGCTTATTGGGGCGGCATCTCCCTGAAAAGGGTGGATGTGGGGCAAGGGTACATCATCGACCGGACCGTTATGGATCAGGTTCCCAGCCCGAAACGGGTAGAACTCATCCGGCGGTTACAGGCGAACCGGTGTGAGCTATGCGGGTCAACCGAGAAGTGCGAAGTCCATCACGTGCGCAAGCTGGTGGACATCAAGCGCAGGTGGCGGAAGACGGAAGAGAAACCGGCCTGGGTGAAGAAGATGATCGCAATGCGTCGCAGGACACTGGTGGTCTGTGCAGCGTGTCATCACGAGATCCACAATGGACAGACCTAACCCATCTGAAGCATCAGTTCTGGAGAGCCGGATGATCCGAAAGGGTCACGTCCGGTTCGGAGGGGGGACTGGGGAAAAGTACTGTCGGCTGTATCGGCAGCAACTCGCCCCTTTCCTACCCTACTTATCCAAAGAGACCAACAAGGGCAAGCTAGAGCGTTCGCTTCAAGGCTATCACAATGGAGCCGTCCCTTGGGGTTACATCAGTGTGCTGCAGGGCAACCGCAAGGTAGGCGTTCCCGACCCGGAGAAGGCTCCGGTTGTGGTCGCAATGTTTGAACGCTATGCTACTGGCCAATACTCTGACATGCAGATTGCCAGCTGGTTGAACGAACAGGGATTTCTCACCGCGAAAAACCGCATGTTTAACAAGGACTCAGTGCGGGATATGCTCTGCAATCCCTATTATGTGGGCAAGATCCGTTACCGTGGGATGACCGTCCGTCCTAAAGGAGTCAGCTTTCGCTCAACGCCGCCTCAGGTCTCCAATGGCCAGCACGAGCCAATCATCACCCAGGAGTTGTGGGATCGCTGCCAGGCGCTGCGTGCCAGCCGGCGTGTGGTTCCCAAACCCGGGCAGACGGCTGCCAGAGTTCACCTGCTGCAAAGCCTGGCGGTCTGTGCGCACTGTGGTCGACGACTTCGTGTCCAGACACCGAAGAATTACCCCACCTACCACCGGGAGGATTCGCACCTGCGCGGCTACTACGACTGCCCGTACTCAGGTCAAAGCATTCACGCTGACAGGCTGGATGAACAAGTCGCAGCTCTAATACAGTCGCTGAAGCTCACTCCAACCTGGGAAGAAGATGTGCGGAAACTGCTGCATGACGAACAGGACAGACCCGATCCGGAGGCCGAGCGCAAAGAGATTCGCAGTATGTTGCGCCTGATGCGCGATAACTATGAGCGGGGCCTGTACGAAGGCGAAGAATACCAGTACTGGCAGAAAGTCAACAGCTTGAAGGAAAAACTCGAGCTGCTCACCCGTATCCCGGAGTCGGCGATTGAACGGGCTGCCCTCACCCTGCTGAACCTGCATGACAGCTGGGAATGGGCTACCCGCGAAGAGCGCAAGATGCTGGTGCGGACTATGATCCAGGAAGCTGGTTGCGATGTGGGTACAAAGCGCATCATGTGGGTCAAAGTCAATCCAGACTACGAGATTCTCTTCCGGCTGATGGATAGACTGCGCCCCGACGCTGGGCGACGCTACTGGATCCGAGAACAAGGTGCAGAAGGGAATATTGTTGACATAGGGGAAGAGATGAGACAGACGGTAACGGAAGTCAAAATCGCCTTCCCGGTGTCCCACAACACCTTGACAAGAGTCGAGGAGTACGTACAATGAAGGATAACCGCTTAAAAGTTGAGATCGCCCAGCAGGCACTGAGCGATCTCGGGTGTGGAAACCACACCGAAGCGTAAAATCCCGCACGTTCACATCCGTTTTTCAACAGATCGAGAGCCGGCAGGCTCACAAGACTTTACGCTCAGCGGAGAGGGTGGGTGCCCACTCCACGGTGGGTAAATACCGCTGAGTCGATGGGTAATATTGAACCACTTCTTCGGATTTGTAAAAACAACGATGCATGAGCGGGAAGGGCAGATGTCCTTCCCGCTTGTGCTGATCATTGCTTATACAGCCGTGGCTGCCATAAAGATGTAGATGACCGTGTCGATTGACACGTGCATAATCCACGACCAGCCCAGTCCGCGCGTATCAAGCATGGCCTTGCCAAGCAGCAGCGCCAAGCCTCCGGAATAGACCAGCCCGAATGGCCCGGAAGGGAAGCCGCCGTAATAATGGCCAAGCCCGAACCATAGGGAGGTGAGCCAGATGGCATGCTGCGGCCCAACGGCCGGGAGAAGCGTGGCCAAAGGCGCGGCGCGGAATTGGGCTTCCTCGCCAAAAGCGTTAAACCCCGCGCTCAGCAGGATCAGGGGAATCCAGGGAAACGCGGCGGCAATGTTGGACAACACAGCCGGGTTTTGGCTCACCAGGAAGAGAAAGAACAACCCGGCCAGCGATATCGAAATGGCTGTTCCCAAGACAGACCAGGATAAGCGCCGCTTTTTGGCCGTGGAACCTGCCCCACCAACAGGCGCCCTCAGGTTTCCAACTGCCAGGAACGCCTGGCGTCGTTTTATACCCATGAGGAAAAGGGCAGCTAAAACGATCAGCGTATCCACTATCAGCAAAACGCGGTCACCCAATACCCCAATTATTTGGTGTTGACCCTCAATCAGGCCGTTCCAGATAGAAGACCTAGTGATCAGAGGTCGTATTATCAGTGGGGCCAGTATGATGACTCCCATGATGGCGAAGTAGGCCCGTAAGGGCTTCAAAACGGGCCAGACGGATGCAGCGGCGATGAGCAAGACGGCGGTCACTATCCAGGCCGGAGTAATCCAGGGAATGTCGCTGCCCAACAGATCACGCGCAATTACCAGGGGCAGCTTGCTGAGGAGCAGGGTGCCTAACCAGGCTGCAGCGATCACAATTGTGGATCTGGCTGCCACCGCGGGATGCTCGGTAGAGGTGGAAATTGTTGTCATTGTTTAATCTCCTGTACTTTTAGTATGGAAGGTGGATATCTCTGCTTCTGTCTGAAGAACAAGAAAGCCATATAGGGCGAGATCAACGCGACCAACAAGAACAGCGTCAAAGCTGTTGTAAAAACTCCTGGCGGGATCACGAACAAATTACCCCCTAAACCAGTGGCAGCAATATGAACAATGCTGCCCGCCCAGATTGTATTCCTGCCGCGCTCATACAAATAAGCAAGAAAACCAAGGATTAGCTTGAGATATAAATTGCGGTTCATTTTATTCTCCCAGGATCAGCCAGATTCACATGGATGCCTCAAAAACCTCTAGTTCGCCAACTGCTTTGCCCGACCGATAAAAGCCATGACGATCAGGCTGAGAGTCAATGGCATGAAGAATCTGATATTGCCGCTGCTGTTTGCGCCGAGATAATCCACCGCCGATATCCCGTTCATCACCAGATACCACAAAGCGACATACATCACTTCAAAAAGTTTCTGACTTTTACTCCACACGCCCAATGCCAGAGCCAGGCTTGGGATGAATAGCGCTCCAGAGAACCAGGCGAGTAACCCCGAGCTATCTCCAGAGATCAACAGCTTGACTGCAGCCCCACTCCCCGTCAACACGGTAACGATGAAACCAGCCAGCCAGGTCGCGGGGAGCTGTCTCCTCAGCGGCGCAGCGGAGGAGAAGACCATCTGCCCCACGTTGTGGCGGATCTCGCGGCTTCCCATGCCTGACCAGATCAGGATGGGCCAGAGCCAGGTAATGGGGAGGATATAGGCGCGGACAGGTTCGGGGCTCATGAGAATCGCGGCGATCATCAAACCGCCTGCGACGGTGAACCACCCCCAACGCAGTCCCTTGAGCAGAAGCTTTAGCTCCAGGAACACTACTCGGGACAAAGCGAATCGATTCTTCGGTGCAGTAAGCGGAGTCAAACTTGCGGCGGATAAAGATCGTGCAGCAGGCACAACATCGGGGTCCAGAAATGATACGTCTGCATTCATTTTTCCCGGATTCCTGCTCGATGAGTCAAAGCGGTCAAAGAAGATAGAGGAGGCCAATGCCAGTGCGAATGCGATCCCAAAGAACATGAAACGAGACAGGATGATGCCGGGCGTCCAATCCACTCCTGACCAGTTGAACACTCCCGTGATGGGAGTGTCGGTATTACCCAGCGTGAAACTGCCTGAGTAATCGGGGAAGGTCACTTTTGCTGCTTCGCCCATGCTTTGTTGAAGAAGCGTGAGCCCAAGTGGGTCGAGTGAGGGATTGTTCTTGCCAATCGAGATAGCCATTGAAATGGTAGAAGCGAAAAGAACGAAATAAATCAGGTTTCCGAAACCACCTTGCAGGAATCCGACGCATTCGAAAAAAACCGCCAGGGCAGCGGTCAGCGCCAGCATGGGCAGGGTGATGAACAGGAATGGAGAAATCAGCGCCGCAAAATCAAGCCGCCTGTTTTCTCCAGCCAATATTTGAATGACCAAAGCAGTGATGGAGAGCACAACCACCATGGCAACGAGAACAGCAAAGTTGCTGAGCCATTTGCCAAACACGTACAGCGGGCGCGTGAGCGGTGTAGATGCCATAATCTGCCCGACGCCTGTTTCGCGGTCGCGCGCGATGGAGCTTTTAACCAGATAGAAACCGAACCAGCCCAGGAAGAAAGTTGCAATACTTGCTATCATGCCTCCGACCCAGGCAGAGTTGAATGCTCCGCGATAGTTTCCAAGCTGCACATTGATGTTGCCAATTGCTGCCTGGTAACCGAGGAAAACTACGGCTCCCAACATGGTCAGAAAACTGTAGCGGCGAACGCGTTCAAGAAAATCGGCGCGCGCAATATGATAGATGGTGCGCGCCTGGTTCATATCTTGCCTCCGATGAAATACAGGTATGCATCTTCAAGGTTAGGAGAAATGTTTTTAGCGTTCGCTTCGGGTTGGCTTTCGCTGACCACGCGTACCTGCACACCGTTACTCCTGCGAATGGTTCCGCTGACGATGTATTTCTGTTTGAGCGCCAACAGCTCGTCGCTGCTTACGTTCCACTCCCAAACCTTGTTTTCCAGCCGCTGGAGCAGGTCCTCGGGTGCAGCCCTGCTCAAGAGCCTTCCTTTATCGATGAGGGCAATCTGCGTAGCGGTCGATTCGACATCGGAAACAATATGCGTGGATAGGATCACGATCCGCTCGCCTGATAGGTCTGACAGCAAATTCCGGAATCTGACCCGCTCCTCGGGGTCGAGTCCCACAGTCGGCTCATCCACAATGAGCAGCTGCGGGTCGTTCAAAAGGGCCTGGGCGATGCCGACGCGCTGTTTCATCCCGCCCGAATAGCCTCCCAACGGGCGCTTCGCCGCTTCGATAAGATTGACAACCTGCAGCAATTCGTCAATCCGCCTCTTCGTGCTCTTTGAATCCAGGCCTTTGATGACTGCCATATACTCAAGAAATTCAACTGCAGACAAATTCGGGTACACGCCAAAATCCTGGGGCAGATAGCCCAGCACAGCGCGCAGAGCATCGGGAGAGCGGGCAATATCCGCTCCATTCCAGGTCACCTTGCCCGTGGTAGGTTTGGTGATAGTCGCCAGGATGCGCATCAGGGTGGACTTGCCCGCGCCGTTGGGACCAAGCAGCCCTAACACGCCTGGACCCAGATCCAGCGAGAAATCGCGCAAACCCCAGGTTTTGCTGCTGTATTGCTTGCCCACATTCTGGATGTTTATCCCCATCGACACGCGTGCCGTGGCGGTAGAAGGTCTGGTCATCAGATGTGGAATAGTCTGGGTGTCCATATTCACCTCGAGTTGCTTTTAGCTGGTCTCGGCCTGCCTGGTGTTGGCGATTTCCTGCTGGTTGACACGGCCGCGCTGCAGGTTGGCGCCGTAGATCAGGGATAGAATCAGAGCCAGGACGAGGGTCACACCGGTCAGCAGCCAGAGCTGCTGGGTTAATGAGATCCCCCCATTAAGAAATACAAAAAAGCTCTGCCCGACATGATACAGGATGGGGATCGCCAGGCTGCCTTGTGTTTGGAGGTAGAACCAGGTGAGGATCACGGACAACGCGGCGATGTAGAGGATGGTTGGCAGCCAGTACGAGCCGGCGTTCATCTGCCCGGGCAGGGTCAGGGCAAGATGGGTTGTCCCCCAAATGACCCCGCTGAACATAGCGGAAGCAAGCGCCGGACGGACAGACAGCAACCTGGGCAGCGCATATCCTCTCCAGCCCAGCTCCTCCATGATGGCTCCGATCACGATAAAGACGCTGATGATGACAAATTGAGGGGGAGACCAGTCGTTGAGCCGGATGGCAGGTATCCAACCGAACAGGAGCGCCAGCAGGCTCATCGCCAGACGCACCCCCAGGGCCAGGCCGATAGCCAGGATGTACCATTTGAAGCCAACCCGCCATTGGAACAGCTTTTTTAGCAACACTCCCACAGCCTTTCTCCCCCCGGTGAGGGCGACCAGGATGACGGCCAGGAGGGCGGGCACGAAAACCATCGCCAAAGGGGTAATCTCCACGGGGAGGCGCAGAAAGAGAGGAATGGCGAAGCTAAGCAGCGGGACCAGGATGAGAAACACTGGCAAGGAAAAACGTTCTTTACGAACAGTATTCGTTTTCAAATTCATTCACCTTTCTTTTTCACAGACTCTCGCGGGTCTCACCCAGGCTTTCTGTTAAGAGACGGGACACGCGTTGGGAAGCGTTAACCAACAGGATCCAGCCCAAAAATGCAACGGGAAGCATCAACAGGCTCAGCACCAGCCATGCCGATAGCGCGCCCTCCGCTGCATTACTTGTGAGGTTCAGGTACGCAGCCAGATTCAATAACCCATGGAAAAAAACTGCCGGGTAAATACTTTTTCCGTGCAATACCAGGGCTCCCAAGCAGATACCCAGCAAGGATGCGACCATGATCCGAGCGAGAACCACCAGCACAGGCTCACCGGCCAGGTAGACAATGTGCATAGCCCCAAAAAATAGCGAGGAAACCAGGACGCTCTTGAGCGGGCCGCGGCCTGTATCGCCCCAGGCGCGAATTAACCCGTGTAAAATCAACCCCCGAAAGGCAACTTCTTCCAGGAATGCGTGAGTTATAAGGAACAGGGCTGCAAGACCTGCCAACCCAGGATTGGAGACACGCAGGTCGAAATTTCCCGTCATCGTGTAGGTTGACACTACAATTGAGTAAGCCAGCGGGAGGAGCAGAATCAGCCACGTACGCCAGCCTGCCAGCCGCGTAAATCCGGCTGAGCCTGACCATTTCAGCCGCATAAGCACCAAAAGCAGGAGCATGATCGCGACCAGCCTGCCAATCGCACTGGCGATGTACCATCCATGTGTCTCCCCAGGCCAGGATGCGCTCACCAGGATCGCTGAAAATAGTACCATGAGAATTTCGATCAAGGTGATACAGGTTGCCCAGGCCAGAGGCCGTTTGGCTGCTAAAGTTTCGATATTATTCATTTTTGCACTCTTCTTGAAAGCATGATTGGCTCCACTTCAACCTGTCTGCCATCTGCCTCCCGCAGCCGAGAGCGTTCGAGACCCACCGCAGCGCAGAAGAAAAACAGCATGCCCAGGGGACCCAGCATCGAAGCATGCGAGATAAAAATACAGGATAGTCCGAGCAGGATACAGGCCCCCAGCGGTTTTCCCGAGCGGCGGAGCGCAACCGCAGCCAGGCTGACAGCCATGATCCAGGATAGCCAGGCAATCACAGACACGACCGAAGGGAGATCTCCAAAGATGGGGTCGGTAAAGTTGCGATAAACGGCATCGCCGATGACGGCTTGCTCATTGGCAGGCAGGCCGGCGCCGCCGCGGATGAGCAAAGCAGTCACCGTACCGATGATCGTTTCGTACAGGATATAGGTCACGCTGAATACGAAAGCGCCTGCACGGCTGACATTCGCAGCCATGCCGCTGACACCGTGCAGGAGCAGGGTTACCGACAGGCCCAGCAAGGCCAGCGCCAAAGGAAAAATGGCGTGCACTGCCAGGAAGGAACCGGCGATGGGAGCCATTAACTCATATAAGGCCAATCCCTGGGGCAGCTCTAAATACTGCATACCGGCCTGTTCGGGTAGCGGATGGAAGAGCAGCAGTAGCCCGGTCAACACTGGTGTTCCACCCACGATCAACTTACGCAAGCGGGTGTGGTTTTGGGTCGTCATCGAGTATCTGCGGGTCATAGAGGTATCATTTTTCATCAGATACGGCATTCACAGAGATCAACGTCAGACCCAGGTCGCTGATGCGCTTGAGGATGCCCTGCAAAGCTGACTGATCCGGCAGGTTTCCTGAGAGCAGCGCTTCCCCGCCTTCCAGGTTGGAGACCGTCAGGCCTTCAAACCATTCGGCCCAGGTGGCGTCCAAATGGTCCTTGACTCTGATCTGATAGATCGTTGGTTTGTCCATAGGCTATATCAGGGGACTTCCAGTTTGACCGAGCCAACCCCGGCCTGCAAATCCAGAGTCAGCGTATGCGCTGCTGTGCTAAAAGCCCGGTTGACGTACCCGTCATCGTCTTTAATCAGGTTGTCGGCTGTCACGCCGACCAAGGCTGTATCCATATTGACGCGCACCCCGGTTTCGGATGGCAGCCTGACGGTGATCTCGCCGACCCCTGCCTGAATTGAAACTCTCAGGTCTTGATCCCAGGATCCGGTCAGATCGATCGTGGTGATCCCAGCACCGGTTTCGATCTCCAACCGGCTCAAGCTCAAATCGCTTAAGTTCAAGTCACTGACGCTGGCTCCCGTATGGATCACAAGATCCAGTGGAATATCATTACTCAATCGAATGTCCCATTCATTGATCAATGGGTCGCCAACGGGCAGTTTTTCATCCTGGTGAGTGACTGAAAGCTCGCCCTGCGCACCGCTTTCACGGTAGCCAATCTTTGGCTTCCACTCAGCGACATTGTAACTAAAAGTGGCCTCCATCAGGCTGTCCGCGCCGCCTTTCAGGGACAGCTCACCGGCACCCATTTTGATTTGGACGCTGGCGGAGGTGGCCAAATCCACAGAGATGTTCTGAATATCGGTCATCAGCTCATCGACTCGCGTGATTGGGATGGCAGTACAGGCCAGGGCAGCCAGCCAGAGCGTTAGAATTGCCACTCCCAGCTTTTTATCCAGGCGAAAATTGTTCACTTTAGCCTCCTTGATCCAACAGGCGACCCCGTTTTGGTTTTAAAACTCTTCGCGCCCAAAGCGCCACAGTGCAATGGCTGTCATCACGATGATCCAGCCCGACACAGCCAGGATTGGCACAAACCAGCCCGGCGGCAAGGGCATCCGCAGCGCCAGCGCTCCGCTGAGGTCTGGGAGCAGCCAGGGGGTGAAGAGCAAGACCTGAAGCGGGATCAAGCTTTTTAACAGTAAACCGGTCAGGATCATGGCAATACCAATTGCGGCGATGGGGCCGCGGCTGCTGAACAGTGCGCCCAGCATCACCGTCAGGGTGATATAGAAAAGGAGATTCAGTATCGCTACAGACACCCCGACCAGAAAATGCATCCAGGGGAGCGGAGTAGAGATCAAAAACGGCATTTCGAGGTAAAAAATCGTCGCGGGGATCAGAATAGCGCAGATCGAAAACCCAACAAAGTAGGCGATGATCTTTGCCAGGATAAAGGCTGAACGCGAGGTAGGTTTGGACATGACCCAGGCGGCCGTCCCCAGCTCTTTTTCGCCGACCACGGCGCCCTGGACCGTGATGATCGTTCCGATCCCAACTGTCGCGACCAGCATAGGCAGGAAGGTCTGCACCACCTCCTGTAACTTTTCAATAGCCAACCCCGATTCGGACAGCGCGACGATGGTAGAAACACCGTTCAGGAGCAGTACCCAGATGATGGCTTGTACCCACCAGGTGCGGGTACCCCACCACTGGCCCAATTCCTTGCTCAGCAAGTTGCCAAAGCCGCCCAGCCATGAGCGTTCAGCTACGGGGCGTAATCCCTTGCGGGCTGCCAGGATGAGATCCTGGGTGATAGCTGTTTTCGATTGTGTGGTCATTTTGACGGCTCCTCTCTGACCAGGTTCAAGAACACTTCTTCCAGGTTGTGCGTTTTGCGCCCGAAGCTTTTCAAGCGCAGGCTGCGGTCTTCCAGGATGAGGGGCAGCAGCTCATCTTCGGCAGCGTCATTGTCGGTCACGCCGACCTGCCAGGTGGTGAGCCCATCGTGGGCTTCGCTGCTCAGAGACTGGACCCAGGGCTGCCCGGCTACCCGTTTCTGCGCCTGGCCGGCGTCCCCTTTGAGCGTCACGCTGTAGACCGCAGCCGAGCCGCTGCCATTCAGCAGTTCTTCGATGGGGGCCTCAGCGACCAGCTTGCCATGGTTCAAGATTGCGACGCTATCGCTCACGCGCTGTACATCTTCTAGGATGTGGGTAGAGTAGAAGATGGTGGTGTACTTGCGCAGCCTTTCCATCACATCCAGCACGTCGTGGCGGCCCTGTGGGTCGAGCGAAGCCGCCGGTTCGTCCAGGATGATCAGGTCGGGATAGTTGATCTGGGCCTGGGCGATGCCCAGGCGCTGCCGCTCGCCGCCTGAGAAGCCTTTGATGGACCGGTCGGCTTTGTTGCTCAGCCCGGTGAGATCCAGCATCTCCTCGATGCGCGCTTCGATCAGCTCCTTTGGTCCGCTGTAAAAGAAGCGCGCCGTATATCGCAGAGTCTGGCGAGCGGTCATGTGCTCGTAGTAGCGCGGGTCCTGCGCCAGGTAGCCGATCCGACGGCGAACGGCCAGGCCTTCTCGTGCGATGTCCTGCCCGAAGACCAGGGCTTTGCCCGAGGTGGGGCGGGTCAATCCCAGCAGCATCTTGATGGTGGTGCTCTTGCCCGCCCCGTTGGGACCCAGGAAACCGTAGATCGAGTTCCTGGGCACTTGCAGGTTGAGGCCATCCAGGGCTTTTGCACCCTGATAGGCTTTGGTCAACCCCTGAGTGTGGATGACGTTTCCATTTGAAGGATTCATTTTTTTGCTCCTTATCTAGACATATTGACAAGCGCCTGGCCTGTGCGGGCCGCTTCCAGCACTTGGCGGATGATATCAACAACAATCAAAGCATGTTCTTGTTCGGCTACCAGGCTCTCGTGCGTTGCACCTGCTTCGGTGTAGTGAATGCTATTGCTCGAAAGGGTAGCCAAATCAGCTTGTAAGCTGGTGAGGATGTCGGCGAAGTAGGGCTGGTTGGTCACGCTGATCACCGCCAACGGTAAGTCGCCCAGACTGAGCGCTTGGTTAATTTGTGGCCGCGTCCGCTCACTCCAGAGCATGAGGACTTCGCCGCCAACCTTCCAGGGCTGCGGTTGGGCCAGGATGGCTTGCATCTCGCCTGCCGACCGTTCAGGCAGTCCAGCGGTGAGTGATTTTTCTAAATGGAAGAAGCGTACCACGCCGAATCGTGCCAATATGCCCGATAAGATCATGGATTGAGCATTGACCTTGCCATCCCGAGAGACGGGCATGTGGGCCCATTGATTGGGGTGGGATGCATCGATCAACACCATGCCCGCGACCTCATCTGGATACAAATCCGTAAAAGCGCGCACGACTAATCCTCCGTACGAGTGACCAGCCACTACGAAAGGACCTTGAATATCGGCTGCTTGCAGCGCGGCGTGAAGGTCGCGGGCGCTTTGCTGTGCATCTTGGGGCTCGGGTGCGGGGTCGCTCCAACCCAGTCCGGCACGATCATACGCGACAACCTGGGTAGTAGCAGCCAGCTCATTCTGTACCCAATAGAAATTACTGGAAAAGCTTGCCATGCCAGCTTCCAGAATCACAGTCGGTTGATCGGTTTTGTTGCCCACCACAACCATGTGAATGCGGCGACCGCCGATATCGACCATCTTGCCTGGCGGCAGAAAACGCCGGGCATCAAGCCCTGAGGCGATCGCCTGGTAAATTGCTCCAATGCCGGCGAGACTAACAATTGCAACGGTAAGCCCGAAGAAACCACGCTTGAACCAGATGCGAATACGGCTCCTGGGTTTCGGTTGGGTAACTGGTAAGGCGATGGGTGAAGTGGTGGTTATACTCATTCGACTGACTCCGTACTTCTAATTTCAACACTTATTTCGCTGCAAGCTGCTGGCTCGTGACCATCCTCTCCGTGGCTGTTTCCAGCTTACGGTCGAGTTCCTTTCACCTTGGCGGCGTGTATCTCCTGGCCGCCCTCGTGGATGACCAACTCAGTCACGGACCCGTCCGCGCCCACCTCGAACTGCAATTTGATGTCGGCGATCTTGGCGAAGAAGTCCGTTTCGGAGGTCGGGAAAATCTCGAACTTCGGCAGGTTCGGCACCTCGGCGAACAGATGGCCGGCCTCGGCCGTGATGGTAAACGCCATGTCGGCCGAGACCTGGTAACTGCCGGCGTATTTCTGAAGGATTGCCGGGTCGATATCCACGACCTCCGCAGCGGGCAGTCGCCCGGGCATGTCGTACGGCTCGCCGTAGGCGATAGCCGCCAGGCCTTGCGCCACATCCACCGCGGCCGGTTTCTCGATGTTGCTCAACACAATGACGTAAAGTTGGGTGGCCGGGTCGCGGATGGCGTAGGTCACGAAGCCGACGCTCCCGCCGCTATGCTCAGCCAGCGTATGCTCCGGTGTGTCCGTGATCACCCAACCGAAAGCATAGTTCTGCCCCTCGCCCATGCTGACGCGTGGGGTGAAGTACGCTTCCCGCGCCGCCGCGCTCAGAACCGCATCCGTGTAAAGCGCGCGATCCCACTTGTACATGTCCCCCACGGTCGAGATCAATATCCCCGCTCCGCCTACGTTCGACATGTCAATGAACTCGGCGTTGCGATAGGTCCTGCCATCCCAGGTGTAGCCCGCGGCGCGGTGCGGCACGACCGGGCCGGCTTCGTCGATGCCAGTCGCCGTCATTCCCGCCGGCTGGAAGATGTGCTCAGACAGGTAGTCAGCGTAGGACTGACCGCTGACCTTTTCCACGATGCGGCCCAGCATGAGGTAGCAGACGTTGCAGTAGTGGTATTGGCTGCCAGGGGTGAATTCCAACGGCTGGCCCGCCGCCTGGCCAATCATTTCGTCCGGGGCGTGAGCCTGGCGCAATTCGAGACTAGGGCTCGCGAGGTTGTCGGGCATGCCGGACGAGTGGCTCATCAACTGGGCCAGCGTGACTTCGCCGGCATGCGGCGCGTCGGGTAGATACTTGTTCAAGGTGTCGTTGACGTTCAATCGCCCCTGCTCCTGCAATTGCAGGATGGCCGCCGCCGTGAACTGCTTGGTGAGCGAGCCGAGGCGAAACACAGTCTCGGGCGTGTTCGGCACGTCCAGTTCCAGATCGGCCTTGCCATAGCCACCCTGGAACAGCACCTCATCGCCGCGCGCCACCAGCACCGCCCCCATGAAATCCCCGGTTGCCAGGTGCGCCTGCACAAAGGCCTCCATTTCCTGCTGCTGGGTGGGCTGGGGCGTGGCCCCCAGGCCGATTTGCCCACAGCCCGTCACCGCCAGCAGGGCCAGGGCCAGAATGACGGTTCGAATGCAAGTTTTCCAAGAAGTGATAGGGTTCATTTGTTTCTCCTTCTAAAAGGTTATTGGTCGTGCCCTGGGATGTGAGAAACCAAGGACACAGCCATTGGAGTATGATTTATTTATCCCGCTAACACTGGCTGTTCCGTAGCCAGCGTAGCGACGTCTGCTTCCGGTTTGCGACCCAGCTCCCGGCCGGCGAAAACCCGCAATAGGATGGCAATGACGATGAAAGCGACTCCGAGCCAAATATCGTTCATTAGGGCTTCAGAACCTGAAAACATTTCACCGAAGAAACCACCGGCTGCATCCGAGGATGCGTGCAAAAGCATAGCGATGAAAACACTCCCGTTCGTATGGTTGAAGATCCAGGTGAACAAGAAGGCCGCGCAAAACGGATTTACGAGGAAAACAAGTGATTCTTCCCCTCCGATGACCAACGGCAAATGCCAGATCGCATGCAATACACCCACAATCAGGCTGGCTGCAAACGCAGAACGACCTACAAGGAAGCGCGGCAAAGAGAAGCCGCGGATACCCGATTCTTCACCCAGGGCAATCGTTAAGAAAGAGAACACAAATACTTCCGCGAGAGAGCCAAACGCCGGGAAGTTCCCCAAGGCCTTTGCGCCGGTCAGTAGGTTCAGCCCGAATGCGACAAAACCAAGTATGAAGGGAGTCAACAACGCGATGGCATACCACTGAATCCCCGCGCGGAAGCGCACTAGCCTGCTGAGATAGGTCTTCAATCCAGTTTTTCCATTGGCGATCCTCGTAACGAGCGCTCCGCCCAGAAAAATACCCCATAGAACGAGGATCCACAGATCATTCGGATACAACCGGCCCAGAATATATCCGCCGCCACTGATAACGTAAGCGATGCCCCAGAAGACGCCCTGGGGATATCGTTTGATGAAAGAAGTGATTGGGTTCATACAAATCTCCTTTTGTGTATGTGGCTTTTCACAGCAACCGTAAAAGCCTGAGAAGAAGACAAAAACGACCTGGTATATCTAAAATACCAGATCGTCGGGTGGAGTGTCATCCACCGAAGGGTGGAATCAGGGGGTGGATTTAGTTTCTAAATGGATGGAGAATCGTTCTGAGAGCAGACCTAACTCACGCGCCCTGGCGACCACCTGGGTTCGTCTGTGGGTACCCAGTTTGCCGTACAGATTGTTGATATGTGTTTTGACTGTGCTTACGGCGATTACCAATATCTCGGCGATTTCATGGTTGGTAAGACCTGTGGCAATCAGCCGCAGAATATCCAGTTCGCGCTCACTCAGCGGTTCGGGTAGGGATTCCTGCTTTTGTTGCTCAACGGGAACAGGTTTCGGGAATGCAGCTAGCAGTTTGTCAGTGTACGCGAGGAGTCGGAGGGATTCGCCGTCAACTCCATCGCGAATCTTCTTTTTGATATCTGTTTGATAGTCGAGGAGCAGTTGGCGCATCCGTTCACCCTCGTCAACAAAGGAACGTACGAACCCTTCCGATTTACCCAAAGTTAAGGCATGTTTTAGCCTAACTAAGGCTTCCGCCCGATCCTGTTGCGCTGAGGCGACCAAGGCTTGTAGAGCCAGGATTTCAATCGCACGCGATATTCGCCCGAACTTCTCAGCAGGGGGCAATAGCCGTGCAAGTAGCTGCCACGCCTCAGCCAGTTGTCCCTGTGCCAAGTGTATACGGGCCAGTGTTATATAATCGTATTCGAGAGCGGGGTTCAGCGGTCCATCGGTTGGCAGTTCGATTGTTGCAGCCCATTTCAGAGCCGTCTCAAATTCATTAATTTGCAAAAACATCCGCGCGCGGTAAGCTGCCGCTGGTATCATAATCTGCTTGAGATGATGCTTTTGGATTGTCTCCCAAGCGCGCTCCATTAATTCGCGTGCATCATCGCATTCGCCTAATGCCAGTCTGAGACGAGCCAAGCGAATGCAGCCGATGATTACTGGTCGCTTCAAGGAGTAACCTTCCGCTTCGGCAATCCCGTGAGTCAGCACTTCTAACGCGCCTGCCAGGTCGTTGCGTTCGTAGAGAACGGGACTGCCCCATATGCGACTGAGGCCGGCTGCGGGGAGATGCTCCCATCCGGGCTGACTGGCTAGGTTCAACAACTCATCACTGGACATCTCGGCGGCGCGCAGTCTTCCCTGGATGACGCGCATCCCGATAACGTGAGAGCGAATCATCAGCTCTGTAAACGCATCTCCGGCACTTTGGCTGAGCCGGATAGCCTCCTCGAATGATCGCTCGGCTGTCTGCATGTCGCCCAACGAAATGTACTGGGCACATCCCAAGATAAGCAATGCGTAAGCGTGTCGGGCCAAATCGCTTTCCGGTAGCAATGCCAACGCTTCACGCCCCGCCGCGATAGTGACTTTCCCCGGGTGCTCCTGCATCAGCGCGCTGGTCTCGCGCACCAGGGCAACTTGCCCCAGAAGCGCGGCTTGCTCGTCGGCATCCAATGTTGGATCGGATCGAAAGGCTTGCTCAGTAGCTGCCAGTCGCTGTTCGGCCAGGGTAAACTCATCTACTTCAACCAGGAGCAAAGCATGGGTAAGGCCCAACATCGGACGGGTGTGAATGGCCTCGTTGGGAAGCGCACCCAACCAGCGCAACACGGTTGCCATCTCACCGACCATTATCGCCTCTTGCATATTTGCTTCGATCATCGGTATCGCGTGGCCCCAATCGCGTCCGCGCAGCGCAGATTCTATAGCTTCTGGGTAAAATCCATTCCCCTCAAACCAGTCACTTGCGCGCCGGTACAGCTCGGGTACCCACTCGGGATGCGCTTGGCGCAAACGGCTTTGTAAAACTTCAGCAAATAGGTGATGATAGCGATACCAATTACGTTCCTCATCAAGCGGAACAATGAACAGATTGGCATGTTCCAGGTTTTCAAGGATGGCCTGTCCACCAGACTCGCCGGTTATGGCATCACATAGCGGTCCAGATAATCGATCTAAACTGGCTGTTTGCAATAGGAAATTAAGCGTGGCTTCAGGCTGTTGATTGATTACCTCTTCAGCCAAATATCCGAGGATATGCCGGTGACTGCCTGAGAATGCCTCGATGAATCCCGGAATATCATCGTGACTTTGTATGGACAGCGCGGCGATCTGCAGACCGGCAATCCAGCCCTCGGTGCGTGCCTCCAGCGCAGATATTTCTTCTGGCGACAGGCTCAGCCCCATCACCTGATTAAGAAACGATGATGTTTCATCTACTGTAAAACGCAAATCATTTGCGCGAAGTTCTGTCATTTCATCGCGCGCACGCAGTCGAGCCAAAGGCAGGGGTGGGTTGATGCGAGTCGTAATCACCAGGTTCATATTGGCTGGCAAATGATCGATTAAAAAGGTCAGCGCTTCGTGAATGGGCTGGGAGTCAATGACATGGTAATCATTGAGCACTGAAGCGAATGCGTCCGGGAAGACACAAAGGTCATTGATCAAGCCCGTCAGGATGGATTGCATTGGGGGAGGCTGTGGAGATTGGATCAAGGCCAGCGCATCGGCGCCGAGATCAGGGCGGAGCTGCTGCAAAGAGGTGATGAAATAAGCCCAAAACCGGGTTGGATCATTGTCGCCATCGTCGAGTGAGAGCCAGGTCACGCAGTGCGGGCACTGAGGGATCCACTCGCTGAGCAAGGTGGTTTTGCCGGACCCGGCCGGGGCGGAGATCAGGGTCAGTTTGCGCCCCAGGCCAGCGTGGAGGCGTTCGATCAGGCGCGAGCGAGACACCTGTTTCGACCGGGGGCGCGGGATAAATAATTTTGTGTTCAGCAGCTCAACCATTGAAGACCTTGGATATGCAAACCAATTGATGTTTTTTGGTGCTACCTGGGCAGTGGTGGTCACTGCGATAATAAACCCCGCTCTTGTGCAATGAGGATGGCTTGAGTTCGCCGGTTAGCACCTAGTTTGGCGTATAGGTTGTTAATATGGGTTTTCACCGTACTGACAGCGATCACCAAAATTGCAGCTATTTCCTGGTTGGAGCATCCTTTACTAATCAGGCGCAAGATTTCAAGCTCGCGCTCGCTGAGAGGCTCAGGGAGAAGGACCGGAGCACGGGCAGCTTCGGGCAGCGGCTGAGAAAAGGCGGAGAGCAGCTTCTCGGTGTACGCTAGCATGCGCAGGATTTCTTCATCTGCGCTGGCACTGAGCTTTTGCCGGCTCAATTCCTGGAACTCCTTAATCAGGATGCGCATGGGGTCTCCCTCGTCGACAAAGACGCGCACATAACCTTCCGGCTCGGCCAGCCTCAAGGCACGCACCAGGCATGCCAGGGCGCGGGCCGTGCTACCCTGGCTCTGGAATGCCAGGCTTTGCAGCGCCAGGTTCTCAATTACGCTTCCAATCCGTCCCTCGGATTCTGCAGAGGCGAGTAGGCGATCAAGAAGAACAAGCGCTTGCGAGTGCCGGTCCTGGGCAGTGAGCACGCGCGCACAGGCGAGGTACTCTACCTCCCGCACGCCGGGATGGTCGGCTTGCGGGTCATCTACGCTAAGGCTACTGTCTGCCAGCCATCGGCCGGCAGCACCGCGATCGCCCTGGGACAGCTCCAGCCTGGCGCGCAGCGCGGCGACTTGCGCCGTAACAAAAGCTGACTGGGCGCTTTGACCACTCCGGTAGGCCAGCTCTAAAGCATCCAGCGCGCCAGCCCAGTTGCCTTTGGCTCTCTGAATGCGCGCCAGGGACCGATACAGCCACAACGCAGCCCCAGGACCGCCCACCTGTTCAAGCTGTTCGAGGCCCGCCTGAGCGTGAGCCAGCGCGGCCTCCAGCTGATCCTGCTCACATAGCACGTTGGCCAGGCCGGCGTGCGCCACCAAGGCTCCTTTCTGGGGGAGGCCGGAATCACCCCAGGCCAGGACCTGTCGGTACAACTCCGCAGCACGACGCAGGCGACCTTGAAAAACCTGCATATCGGCCAGGAAGTTACCGGCAATCAGCTGGATGTAGAGGTCGCCGTAAGCCTGGCTGAGCTGCACGGTCTCGGTCAGAACGGTTGTAGCGGCTGATAATTCGCCGGCTGAATACAGGGCGGAGCCGAGGCAGAAAGTTGCCACGCCCCGCCAAGGGCTGCCGGCGGGCAGGCATTCCAGGGCGCGCTGCGCGATTTGACGGCTGAGCGCGTCATCTACCCGGTCGGCTGAGATCAGCGCCTGCAAGGCGTAAACCTCCCCTTCCAGTTCGAGGTCAGGTATCGAGCCCGGCTGTATCGCTTCCAAAGCGAACTGCGCCCATTCCTCCGCGCTCTCAAGGCTAAACTCCGGGCCCCACACAAACGACCAGCCGCGAGCAAGGCACAGGCGCGGGCGTGCTCTAATCGTCCCGTCTGGCAAAGCATTCAGCCACCGTATGAGCGAAGCGGCCTTGCCTTTGCGCAGCATGTTTCCGGCTACACGCTCGATAAGCCTGGCAGCCAGCTCAAAATTGGCGCCGGAAAGTTCGTGCTGTACTGCCTCATCGAGCATGCCCTGCCGCGCAAACCAGTTGCCAGCCCGGCGATGAAATTCGGTTATCTGGCCATGCTGAATTTGGCGCAAGCGAGCCTGGAGCACCTCAGCAAACAGGTGGTGATAGCGATACCACCGGCTCTCGTCATCCAGCGGGGTGATGAACAAGTTGGTGCGTTCAAGGTTCTCTAAAATTTCCTGCCCGCCGGTTTCTCCTGTCACGGCATCGCACAGCGGCCCGCACAATCGGTTCAGGATAGAGGTTTGCAGCAGGAAAGACAAGATAGTCTTGGGTTGCTGGTTGATGACTTCATCGGCGAGATACCCCAGGATATGGCGATGGCTGCCCGAGAAGGCTTGAATGAACCCGGAAACATCGTCATGGCCCTGGATGGAAAGTGCGGCAATTTGCAGACCGGCAATCCAGCCCTCGGTGCGCATCTCCAGAGCAGAGACCTCTTCTTCAGTCAGGTTCAATCCCATCATCTGGTTAAGGAATATGGCGGCTTCATCCGGCGTAAAACGCAGGTCGCGGGCGCGGTATTCCGTCATCTGACCGCGAGCCCGTAAGCGGGCCAGCGGCAGAGGCGGGTCAACGCGGGTAGTGATGACTAGGTGCATGTTGGCTGGCAGGTGGTCGAGCAGGAAAGTCAGCGCTTCATGAACGGGTTCAGAATCAATCAGATGGAAATCGTCCAAGACGGACGAGAAGGAATCCGGGAAGGCGATGATATCGTTGATCAGGCTGGTCAGAACTGCGTTGATGGGGAGGGCCTGGGAGGACTGCAACGAGGCCAGGGCGCTTTTGCCGAGATCGGAGTGCAATTGCTGGATGGAAGCGATAAAGTAAACCCAAAACTGGGCGGGGTCATTGTCATCTTCGTCGAGCGAAAGCCAGGTCACGCAGTGCGGGCACTGAGGGATCCACTCGCTGAGCAGAGTGGTTTTGCCGAAACCGGCAGGGGCGGCGATCAGGGTGAGCTTTTTATCCAGACCGGCGTTGAGGCGCTGCGTGAGCCGAGGACGAGAGACCAGATCGGGCCGCGGGCGGGGAATAAAAAGTTTCGTCCTTAGAAGCTCAACCATAAAGCACCCCTTTCTTGTGGTTTATGCCTTAAATGATTACCCTACCAAAAGGGTGGCTAAATAGCGCTGAGCGAAGGCCTTTCGACCGGGCTGGACAACATGAGATCTAAGATGATTATAGTCCAAATATCGGGAGGAAATCAAGGAAAATTACCGTAAAAGTATGCCGGAGGTTGTTTCAAAAAACGAATCAAACGTGATCTTTATTCTACAGAGTGTTGTGTTTGGCAGCTGGATGGAGAGTTGTGTTGGTGGATATTGCGCATAAAGTTAGATGGGAACATCTGTGACATAGAGGTAGATACCGGACAGATGAGTACCGGTGTCGAAATCCTGCTGCAGATGTCTGACAAGGCAAGCACTTGTCTTGCAATACCTTGACGAGAGCAGAGGAGTACATAATAATGATTTAAGGATTGGTGCGGCGCGGGGTCATAAAACCACTCCGCCTACCAGAGCGCAGCCGCCGCATAATCCACAATTGGACTAAGCCGGTGTTGGAACGAATCACGACCGATTTGGGAATTGATGCGAATTCGCTCCCCCTAAATGCCTCGCCTCGCCTGGTAATTCGTGCCCTTATGTTTCCTCTTCCCTGGCAACGAGCAAACTGCTGAATTAAATTGAACATTTCTGGGCGAACCGTTTGCGTCCTGGAGAATCAGAATTCCGGAACGCCGAAAGGCTGAAACGGCGTTCTGGAAAGGGCAGGGTCCATGACAACACCTGTCTCTCATGGTGGAGACCGCTCTTTGGTGGGTAGGATCGGATCTCCAGGTTGCATTGGGCGGCCGCAAACAGGACACAGATGTGCCTTTTCGGATAGCGGTGCTACTTCTCGAGCCTGGCCTGGTTGAGCCTCATCAACCTGGATGGGCTCTTGACCAAGCTGCTGGCGGATCGCAGCCAGGTGCGGGCGCGAACCCGAACTGAAGAAGCCATAATAACGGACCTTGACGCAGCCCTTGGGCAGGATGTGCTGCAAGAAACGGCGGATGAATTCTTCGGCCACCAGGGTGCACAATCGTTCCTGGCCGGTATCGGTCGTCCGGTAGCGGAAGGTCACCCGCTCGTTTTCCAGTTTCAGGATGCGTCGATTGCTGATGGCCACTCGAAAGATGTAGGGCGCCAGGTACTTCAACGCCAGCTGTCCGCAGCCCACCGCTTTACAGTACCGGTGTTCTTTACCGGCCACCACCCAGCTTTGCCGCCAGACATCCGGTGGAATGAGCCCATCGACATCGACCTTGGCTAAAGCCTGGCGCATTTTGGCCCGGAAAATGCGCGAAAGCGCTTTGACTGGCAGCAGAAATTTCTGGTGAGCGGCTACCCAGGTTTGGTCATCGCTTGCCAGCCCTCCGGCTGGAACCAGGTAATGCACGTGGGGATGATAGGCCAGGTTGCGGCCCCAGGTATGCAGCACGCCCACCATGCCCACCTGCCCACCGACAAAACGCGCATCCTGAGCCAGCTGCTGAGTAGCTTGCGCGGACATGCGGAAGAGCAAGTCATAGATCAACTGCGGCTGACGCCGGGCAAACTCCCGCAGACCGGCCGGCAGGGTGAAGGTCAGCAGGAAATAGGGCACAGGCAGCAGCATTTCCTGCTGCTGCTCCAGCCAGGCCTGGGCATGCTCGTTCTGGCATTTGGGACAGTGCCGGTTGCGGCAGGAGTGATAGCTGTATTGCACCTGCTCGCAATCCGGACAGACATACACCTGCCCGCCCAACGTTTCGGTTCGGCAGGTTTCAATGGCCTGCATGGCTTGTAAATGGTGAATTTGGATGTGTCCGGCGTATTTCTGGCGATAGGCAGGCCCGCACTGGCACAATATTTCAGCCAGTTCTATCCCCACAAGCGACCCACCAGCCTGTTAATCGCAGCCACTGCCGGCGCTTACACTTGAGGGGTGAGATGAGTATAAATGATGGTGGTATCCGGAGTGGCGTGCCCCAGATAAGCCTGGATCAAGCGCAGGCTTACCCCTGCTTCGAGCAGATGGGTGGCATACGAATGTCTTAAGGTGTGCACAGTGGCATCCTTCTGGATGCGGCTCTCAACCAGGGCAAATTTGAAGGCGCGTTGGACCCCGCGATGGTGAACCGGACCGGCAGGGGCAGCCGATGCACCACCTTCCCATCTGGAATCCGGGAAAAGCCATACCGGGTGGTGATGGCTGCTCCAGTGTTGCCGCAATAACTCCAACAGGCTCAGGCACATAGCGTTCTTTGTTGCCTTTCCCCCGGTGCACGTGTAGAAACATGCGCTGGCTGTCGATATCCCCCACTTGCAGGTGGATCCCCTCTTGCAAGCGCAGCCCACAGGCATAGATCGCGCTCAGGCAGACCCGATAGCGCGCCCGATGCACACGGGCTAAGACCCGACCCACTTCTTCCACCGAAAGTACCACCGGCAGCTTCGTCTCCCGAATGGGTTTGACCAGCTCAAGCGTGGCCCACTGCCGCTGCAGGGTGTACTCGAAGAAGAACTTGATCGCACTCAGCGCAATCTGAAAGGTGCTGGGGGGAACCTGCCTGACCTGACTGAGGTAGGGAAAGTACTGGCGCAGCTCTTCTTCACTGATCTGGTCGGGAGATTTCCCATAGTGATCAGCCAGCTGCCGCACCGCGACCACATACACTTCCTGGGTCCGGCTGGACAGCCCGTGCAGCTGCAGATCCTCAATCAGCTTCTGCCGCAAAGGGGTAGACATGGCTTTACCTCCTGTAAATGGGGATTGATTTACAGGAAATATAGCCCTAATCAAGCAGTTCGGTATGTTCTCGGAATGAATTTCAGAGGGGAGGTTTTCTGCGCGAAGCGCTTAGTCCAATGAAGGGTATGCACTTTAAAAGTGAGATCGCCCAGCGTGAGCTGAGCGATCTCGGTCGCAGATCCCTTGCACCTTGACAGTCCTACCACCAGAACGATTAAGTCCGGCAGTAAGTGCAGCTTACGCTGCCTAGGGGGAACTTATAACCTGCGGACACGCTTTGTCAACCCCCAATCCGTAAAATAGACGCGATAAGCAAGCGGTGCCGGAACAATCGTTTCGGCCTGTTTGCGATTAAGGGATGACAAGGGTGGACCCATCCAATCTGCCTGCTCCAGTCATGCGCTCATAAAAACAAAACGTCGTCAAATCTTCGGTTGGCTGCGTGCTGCCCGCTGTTGAAAATGGTAAGCTTCGTCGTAGGGTTGGTGAGTTTGCCAGAGCTTCCAGGCGATTGCCAACCAGCGGTTAGCCACGCACCGATATGCGTGGTGACGGTTGTGGCAGCGCGGGCGGATTTGCTCAAAGTAAGCGATGGCCAAAGGGGATTTGGCCCTGTTCACCAGAGCAATCGCCCAGGCCTGGGAAAGGGAACGCCACTCTCGGTCACAGGCCTTGCGGAATTTGATCACCCTGCGTTTGCCGCTTTGGTCGGTGACTGGACAGGTGCCTGCCAGGGCTTGCACACTGGCCGGGGTCGGGAAACGCTGGCGATCATCCCCAAACTTGACCAGCAAGGCTGGTTCTAGCAGCTCTCCGGCTCCAGGCAGCGAGCTGAAGATCGGGTAATCGGGGTGTTGCCGGAACAAAGCCTGTAACTCGCACAGGGCATCCAGCCTGGTGCGGATCATCTGTAAGAGCAGGCTCGCCGGTTGGACAGCTTCATTCTGGTAGATCAACACCGTCTCTGGGCTGGCTGGGGGATAATCTCCCTTCAAACGAGCGAAGCAGAGGGGCAGTTTCTTGGGGTGAGAATAGGCCTGCTGGTGGGCAAAGGCTTCGAATTCAGCGAAGGTCAGCTTGGCAGCCGCCTGAGGCGTAGGATAGGCCTGAATGAATTCCAGGGCGATCTGCGTGCTCGGGTCCGGAAAGACTTGCAGGGCGGCCGGGTAATATCGCAGCAGCACCGCCCGCAGGCGATTAGACAACCGCGTGCTGGCGCGGGTCAGGTGCTGGATCCAGCTAACTTTCGCCCGCATCTGGCGGGTGAGCAGGCTGTCAGGGTGCCAGGGCTGCAGGCGACCCCGGTCGGTACGCAGGATGTCCGCCAGGAGATATCCATCACTCTGATCGTCACGTGCCCCGCTTTGCCGGAAGCGGCTGCGGTTGCTCTTGACCACACTTGGTGGGAGACATACACTTGCCGGTACGCCTGGCTCCATAAGTACTCAATGATCAGGTTGTGCGCCGTTTCGAGCCCGAGCATGCACTCGCCCGGCTCCAAGCCGAGTTTCCGACGTGCAGCCTCCAGCTGCACAAACCCATCCAGGCTGTGCGGGATGGTCAGATGGGCTACATCAACGCCGGCTTGGTTCATAAAAACCACGTCGTGCTTGTCTTCACTCCAGTCAATTCCGATGTATACTGGCATCGTAACCTCCTGAAGCGCTGACCGGAGACTCCCATCGGACGCCCTGGGTTGTGTTCCTGTTACGGCGCTCACAGCGCGGCACGCTTTGGACAGTACCACTGGGCAGGCCTGGGGGACGGTCCGCAGGAAGCACTCGCAGTGCCAGAGGGTGGGGGTCCTCAGCTCCCAGGCCAGACGGCCGGTGGGGTGGGCAGGTGGATGATGGGTCCAATCCTGTTTTACCCCATCGGCCTTCTGTTGTCTATTGTACAGTAACAGGAGAGGGTGGGTGCCCGCCCATCCGAGCGTAAAGCAGGCTAAAAGCAATTATTAGCCGGCTCTCGGTCTGAACCTGTATTGTTACAGGCCAGATTGAGAGCCGGCTTTTTGATTCTCCCCAAGCAAAAGCCGGCGGGAGAAAAGGAGATGACAACACAATCAGTCCACTCACCCCCGGGCACCTGGAATGCCCGGAACTTACTCACCGTACTTGAAGTAGCAGAGTGGGCACGTGTCCACCCGAAAACCGTCTATCGCTGGATCAGAGATGGAAAGCTTGAAGCGATCCAATTTGGACCGCGCACATTCCGTGTGCCGGAGGATGCCATTGGTAAGTTTCTTCAGAAAACAGGATACAAGAAGGCGTCTGAGTTCCCGAAGCCAAACGGGAGAGAGCAATCATGAACGGCTCCAATATCCAACCCGAAAGGGCGTGGCAAATGGCGCTTGACCAGTTACGTCTGGGTATGCCGAAGGCATCGTTTGATACCTGGGTGCGGGATACCAGCTTTGTCTCGTACGAAGACGGAGTTTTCACCATTGGTGCCCCCAATGCCTACGGCCGAGAATGGCTGGCCAGCCGCCTGACCAGCACGGTGACCCGCATGCTGACCGGTATCCTGAACCAGCAGGTGGAAGTGCAGTTTATCGTCGTTGAAGCGCCTGTTGTCGGAGATGAAGAGCCGGAAAGCGACGAGTATGACCAGCAGATAGCAATCCTGCCTGAGCAACAACAGGAGGTGCTGGCGCTGCAGGCAGCCTATCAATCCGTCTACGACGAGATCGTTCGCCCCGACCAAGTGATCGTCCTCCCAGGCTATTTCCTTCGCTTTATCCCACTGCTCGGCGTGGAGCTGGCCTGGATGTATATTGGCTTCCGCCAGGCGGCCTACGAAGCAGGCGCAGCCAGGCAGCCAGGAAAGAAGTTTGGCGCGCCGGCGCAGAAGGTTGCCAGGTACTCTGGGATGAGCCTGCGCACCTTCCGTCGCTACTCTGCAAAACCCGATACCTGGCAGCGCTTACGCGGTCTGGTTACGCCTATCGAGGATCAACCCCGCTGGCAGCACGGCAGCGATAACCACCCTCATCGGACCCCCCGTTTCTACCGGGTGGCAATGACCCTCCCGTTGACCCCCTCCGATGAGCTTTCTTTGCGCTCCTGGCTGTACAAACGCCTGGCCGGAGGGAAAAGCCCACTGGCGGTGATCCAGGCGGCTTTAGAGACCCCGGTGGATGAGCTGATCCCCTGGCAGGAGAATACACCTTCGTCGAGAGATGTCAGCGTCGAGCTTCATTCTGTTCATGATGTGCTGAGCGCTGTGTGCGGACCAATCTCAGATAACGATCGCAAGCCATTCCAGGAATTGGCCGATCAGTTGGCGCAACACCTGATGCCGCCCAAAGACCTGGTCTTCCTCACACACTACTTCGTGACCCGCTGGTTGCCCAAACTGGGTCATGGGCAGGGCTGGTTTGTAGTGATGCTGCGCGATCGCTGTTATATCAACCCTCGCACAGGCGAAATCCGGGACGAAGCACGGGTAGAACAGGGCTACGCAGAGATCGCTGGTTGGTTAGGCTTGAAACGCGTCAAAACGATCTGGGAATGGCTGCGCAACGATGACGTCAGCCGGTTCGTCCGCGAGATAAGCCACGAGTTTGGCGAATGGGAAGAATCGCCGCGCCGCTTCAAAGTCTGCCTGGGTGAACCGATGACTGAGGAAGACCAGACCCGGGCAAATGAATCGTTAGCCCATAGAGGGTTTGGCGCAGTTGACACGTATAGCCAGCCGATTGGCGCGAATGACACCATTAGGAATGAGCGCACCAGCGGCTCGGTTGGCGCGGTTGACACCCATAATGGCGGAATTGACACCATTAGTGGCGCGAGTGACACCATTAGGGATGGATATAGCAACGATCTTATTGGCGCAGTTGACACCCATAATGGCGCAATTGACATCGGTCGTGGCGCGAATGGCACTTCCGTTGGCGGTGATGACACCCATAGGGTTGGCGCGGTTGACACTTTTGATTGGCGCGAGTGGCACAGGTTAAACACCTTAGCACTTGGTTTGAATCACAAGAAAAATACGCCAACCACCACCGACGCCGGCATCGAACCTGATTCAGCAGTTGATTCCGACAGACTTGAAAAGGGGGTGGTGGGCATGGAATGGAATTTATCGGATTTGCTTCTTCGAAACCGAATAAGCGCCAAAAACCAGGAATTGCTCCTGGGAAAAGGTTTAACAGCGCAGGCTTTTATTTCCTGGTTGCTTTACGCCGCCAGCATGAGCGGAAATGGCATCCGCGATCCTATTGCCCATGCTGTCTCTCGCCTGATCCCCGACCCAGGTCGAGGTGCAGGTGGCGTCTTTGATCAGCTATCCGAGTTGCCTGCCAACGAGCTGGCGGACATGCTGACCAGGGAGTTGGCTGGACAAAGCCCCTGGAACCAGACCTGGCGGAAGGGAATGGCAGGCGCGCCGCGTTCGCGCCTGCGAGCGCTGGTTGATCAATTGGGTTTATCGGTCCCTGAAACTGGATATTGGTAAATGGTTCACTTTAAATGGAGGTATGACATGAAAAAGATCGGTTTCTTCATCGCAATCATTATGCTGGTTTGGCTGGCTGCAGCGGCATGCGGGCCAGGCGACAATGCTGTAGAGATCGCGCAAGCGCAGAGCGTGATCGAGGCGGCCCGAGCCGCCCAAGATGCTGCCCGGGCAGCGCAGATTGCCTCCCAAGGATTGAGTGATGTTGGACGAGGTCAAACGCTGATCCTGGTACTCCTGACCCTGGTGGTGGTTTTGCTGATTGGGATGGCTGCCTATATTGTCATCCAACGCCAGATTTGGAAACACAGCCAGGTTCAACCAAAGACAACTGGGCGCTGGATGGGTGGGCCAAATGCTCATTGGAAGCGGGTAGCAGGTTCTGACCCTTACCAACAACTCCTCCTCCAACAGCAGTTGCTGCTTACCCAGCTTCTTCAACAGAGCCAAACAGAAACTCCGGAAGATGACCAACCTCAACTGCCTGCTGGGTGGTGGGGATAAGTGAGAGGGTGAGGATGGTGAACATGAAAACCAACATGCTGTTTTATCTGCTCTTACTGCTACTGGCTGGAGGGATACTGACTGCATGCGATGATGCCGCTTACATCAGCGCAGATCCCAATGTCTCTGGAGTTCAGGCTCGGGCGACCCTGGAATTTGTACAGGCTGTGCAGACCTCCACAGCTCAGGCTTTGTATGCCGCCGAATGGCAGGCGACCGTCCAGGCCGGCGCGACGCAGGATGCAATTCAGGCTGCCTATGTCGCTGCTCAGGCTACCGAAGAAAGCATCCGAGCTGCGGCAGCAGCCACCCAGACTCAACAGGTTTGGAATGCCACTGCAACAGCCGATAGCAATCAGGCAACCGCCACGGCTGCCGCCAATGCCACGGCAGTGAGCTGGTCCAGCACTGCCACCCAATCGGCCTGGAACAATCAGGCTACCGCCGAAGTCGCCAGCGTGCAGGCATTGCAAACCGCTCAAGCTGCTCAAGCCGATATGGCTCGCATGGCGGCAGAACGCCAGCGAACGATCAATAAAATTCAAGCCGCCGCTCCCTGGGTGATCCTGGGAATCGCTGTTCCTTTAGTGGCTTATCTGGCTTGGGTGTGGGGCAACACCGAAGCTCTGCGCCGGCGCGCCATCCCGCGTGATCCGCGTGGGGATGCACCTATCCTGATCCTGGACGACCACGGCAGGCGCAATGTCATCGACCCGGATTTGCTCTTCAGCGCAGCTGTATCGATCGGTAAAAGTGGTCAACCGGAAGCTCCGTTGCTGGCTGCTCCTGAGCTCCAATCCCAGGTAAAAGCGCGTGACCAGGCGGTCGATCTCGTCAGCCGTGGCCTTCCCGGCCAGCCTCCGCGCAGGCGCGCTTTACCTGCCCTAACACAACCTCCTCCAAATCCGTTGTTAGGCGACGTCCGGGTAGTGGAGCCTGAGGAAGTCAAGGATTGGATCTCGGATGTGCTGCCGCGTATCCAGCAGAAGGCGCTTCAGGAAGGAGAAGACGATGATGTTTGAAACCAACAACTTCATTTCCAGGCGTTACCAGCTCCAGGCGCAGATCGTTGCAAAGCGGCTACCGCAGGTGCTGCAACAGCGCGGCCTGGAAGCGGCGTTTGCCGAATTTTTGCTCACCTCGACCCAGGGCATGGTGTTGCTCTTTGCCATTCTGGATCTGCCCCGCGTCAGGCGGTTGGAAGCCTATACCACCCCCGAACTGCTGCATCACCTGAGCACCGATTTGCAGGGGCTGCCGGTGTTCCTCTCTAACTCGAATGGGCTGCGCTACGCCATCCCGCTCTCGCCTATTGCCCGCCTGCCAAAGGTAATTCCATTCCCCGGAGTAACAGATGGTTGGGTACAGTTGGGCGTCAACCACAGCGGTGAGACGATAAGCCAACCCTGGTCGAGACTTGGTCACCTGTTGGTGGCTGGCAAGACAGGTTCCGGAAAGTCAGTATTTCTGCGTTTACTGGCCTACCAGGCACCTGCCGGAGGCGCTCAGCTTCTTTTAGTTGATCTGGACGGCGCAACCTTCCCGATGTTGACCAATCACCCAGCATTGTTGGCTCCAATCGCAACCACACCGCAAGCAGCTCAAGCGGCAATCGAGCGCGCCCTCGGGGAGTGCGATCATCGAGCGGGGTTGTACATGCAAATGGACGGATATCCGGAAAGCCTGGAAGAGTATAACCGGACAATCGTCCGGCATGGAAGTGACCCGCTCCCCCGGTTGCTGGTAGTGCTGGATGAGTTCAGCGCCCTGATGACAACCCTGGGTGGCCCGAAGAGCAGTTTTGCTAATCGGGTCGCAGAGTTGGGTTGGCGTGGGCGCAAATTCGGCGTCCACCTGGTGTTTGCCGCCCAGGATTTCACCAAGCAAGTGGTAGGGCGGGTGCGTGACCAGGTGAGCGCCGCAGTCTGCTTTCGGGTGCGCAGCCTGGAAGCCGCCCGTGCGATGGGCTGCCCGGAAGCAGTCCGCATTCCGGAGAGTCGCCCTGGACTGGCATGCACCGACCGTTGGGGATTGGTGCAGACCTTCTACCTGGATAAGCGCATGTTCGGGCAGATTGGCCCAAGGGCTGTGCTTAGCCGGCAAGAGCAGGAACTGGTGGAGCGCGCATTGAACGAAGCAGAAGGTAAGATGTCCATCCCGCTGCTCGTGTCCTGGGGAATGCCTGAACGCGGGGCGCGTTCGCTCGTGGAGAGTTGGGAGCTGCGCGGCTGGCTTCACCAGGATCCGACGCGCCAGAACGCCCGCTATGTAACCCCGAAATTGAAAGCATTGCTGGCTGCTTTTACCAGCAATGCCAAATCCTTGTCAAGCAGTCAAAGTGGTCATACCGCGTCAAGCACATCAAACTGATGAGGAGTGAGAATATGCCTACGACTATAGCGATCTTGAATCAAAAAGGGGGCGTGGGGAAGACGACTACTGCTGTCACCCTGGCTTCCGGATTGGCCAGGAATGGCTACCATGTTCTGTTGATCGACCTGGATACCCAGGGCAATGTCGCCGACAGCCTGGGCTTGCCGCACAGCGACGACCTTCGCCGGCTGCTCTCACCTGATTTACGCGTTCCGATCGACCAGGTCATCACATCGAGCGGATTAGATCATCTGGATGTCATCCGCTCTGACAAGAGCACTACCGCTTTGAAACAAACCCTGGCTGGTGTAACCATGCGAGAGTACGTCCTGTCGGATGTGCTGGAAAGTGTTGCGCATGACGTGATCCTGCTGGACTGCGCTCCTTCAGCCGATCTTCTGCACTTCGCCGCCCTGGTTGCCGCTGATTATCTGCTCATTCCCACCCGGCTTGACAAGCTGGCAGTGAATGGTGTGCGTGATGCGCTGCAGACATTGGCAGCTTTGAGACGGATTACCCGCTGTCAGGTAGCCGGCATCCTGCCTACTTTCTACGAAAGGGTTACTTTGGAAAGCCATGAGCAGCTGATCCATCTGGCACAAACCTTTGGCAAGCTTGTGCTGCCGCCTATCCCACAAGATACCCAATGCCGTGTGGCGACTCGCTACGGGAAGACGTTATGGGACTACTCTCCAAACGCTAAAGCGCTGAATGGTTACGAGCAAGGCAACCGGCGAGTGGGCGGATATCTACAAGTTTTAGAACGAGTAAAGGAATGGCTATGAACAGAAACATAAAAGGGTTAACCAGTTTCGAAGAATTGCCCGGCGTCGACCCGGCGGTTGAGTCGCTGCTTGGGCAAGGTCAACGCCGTCAGGATGAAGCACGCTTGCCTCGAACCGAGCGATCCCGCAAGAAGAAGGAACGCGAGCGCGCTGAAAAGCGTAAACCCAACCGGATCAACCTTGACCTGCCGGTAGATCTGAAAAAGCGCCTGGAGCACCTGGCCAAGAAGGAGGGTGTGCCGATCAGCCAATTGGTAGCCTTCCTGCTCTACGAACCGGTACACCAGCTCGAGAGCCGGGCGATCAGCCTGTGGGGCTACAAGACCGCCTCCGGCTGCCCGAAGTTCGAGTGCAACCTGGATTTGAAACGCCGCGCAGATGAAGCGGCGCATCACGATGCGTCGCGGAAATCTTGATAAGTTGGTTGTGTAGGGCGTCCTAAGGCGATTTGTAGGGCGTCCCACTAGGGCATCCTATTAGGGCGTCCTAATGGAAAAAACCCGGAAAATCATAGGGCGTCCTATGAGCCACCAGGAAGGCTCAGGAGCCACGCATTGTGAGGGGTGGCTATCTTTGATCATAAAGCGAAAAAATCGCCCTTGTAAGGGCAAAAATATACACCACAAGAATGGAGACTGAAAATGACAGACGCGCTGCATCTAGACGAATTCCAGGCGTATTTGTTAGCTGAGGATCGCTCGCCGGTAACGATCGCAGGATATTTGGGCGATGTACGCTTATTCGCCCAATGGTATGAGGGGCATTATCGGGACGCATTGATCCCTGCTTCTCTGACAAACGAAGCCGTACGTAATTATAAGCAACATCTTCTTGACCAGGCTGCCAAACCTAAGACGATCAACCGCCGGCTAGCAGCTCTGGCAGCCTATGCCCACTGGTTGGAGCAGGCCGGATACGTCAGGAACGCGCGCAACCCTGTGCAGGGGGTGAAGGCCGTGAAAGAGACTGCGCTGGCTCCCAAGTGGCTGGATAAAAAGCAGCGTGCGGCATTATTGAGGGTAGTTGATAAGGAGGTTGAAGATGCGATGCGTCGATACCCGCGCCTGCGGTTGATGTATCTGCGAGATGCGGCAATTGTCAAGCTGATCTTGTTTGCCGGTCTGCGGGTCGGCGAAATCATCCAATTGCGAATGAGTGACGTAGTTCTGGATGACCGCAAGGGCAGCGTGATTGTTAGGGAGGGGAAAGGCACGAAGCGGAGGGAAATTCCTTTGAATGTCAAGGCACGCAAAGCAATACTTGATTATTTAAGGGTCAGACCAGATGTGGAAATAGATGATCTCTTTCTTGGCCAACGCAATGAAGGTGTACAGAGTAAGACCATCCAGCGGGCTGTGCAGCGCTTTGCGAAGAAAGCGGGTCTAAAGAACATTACTCCCCATACTCTCCGCCATAGTTTCGCAAAGGCCTTGATCGATGCAGGGGTATCTCTGGAAAAGGTTGCGACTCTATTGGGGCACAGCAATGTGAATACAACCCGTATTTACACAACGCCTGGTGAGGAAGATTTGGAGGACGCAGTAGGAAAAATTGAGGATTAGGAGGAGATCTGAGAGGGATTTCCCCTTAACCAGCAGGGTAGATTTCGGTTTCTGAAAAACTGGAATGTTAGATTAAATTCCTGATTATCACACATATTGAGCCGGCATAGCTCATACCCTTGCGCCTCATAAATTACTTCTCAAACCCATGCGTCTTGAACTTCAACGTATTGCAATTCTCGCTAACAATCCTCACCACATTTTCAGGAACACCCTCTTGCACTTCAACCAAAATCTCCAGGGTGATTTTTACATCCGAACCAACCAATCCCTCTAAGTGCGAGATCACCTCGTCGGCAATCCGGCCGGCGTCGCGACCCAAGCGCATTGGATCGAGCTCCACGGAGCCATGGAAGCGCCGCAATACTGCTTTGGTTGGGCCAATATCGACAATGCCTCCTGGACCTGGGCGGGTTCCAGTGTCAATTTCGGTACCACCTTCTACGCCTTCTTTTGTTTTATAAATTACCTCTTCGGCTATCCTCCGCTCTTCTTCCCGCTGTTTTTGGGCAGCCTCGGGTTTGACGATTACGCTGGAGCTGTCCAGGGTGATGTTGGGTAAACTGCCAGCTACAAGGCCAACGTAATAACCATCTTCACGAACGGCGGATGCATAAGCAAAATAATCACTCCAGGTAAATGATCCGACTCCGTTGCGAATGGCATCTACTAAAACTTGCTCGTTGCGCAGGCGGGGTAGGTAGAGGTAAGAAGCCAGGTATTCCCATAGCTGCTTGACCGAGAGATGCTGTTGGTCTTTCCACAACCAGCGGTCCAGTTCAATTCGAAGGGTTGCCGGTGACCATTGGGTGATGAGCTCTTCATCGCGCACCAACCGGCGCGAAGCGCGTTCCACCAAACTTTCGCTGCCCTGCAAGCGGGTGTAGATCCATTCCACTGGACCTGTCCCTTCTTGAGATGGAACGATCAGGTGACAATAGGTTTCATTCAACCTGGCTGTGATCGTTTCATCATACTTCTTCACCTGGTTGTCAACCTGGCGTTTTTGAGTAGCGTCAAGATTGAGCTGATCTTCTTCTTGCTTAATAGAAGTCCAAGCCAGCCATAGACGCACCGCCTGCTGCAGTTCTTCCAGGCGCTCGCTGTCGGCAGCCAGAAATACCAGCATGTTGCGGTAGATACGCGGGCTGTTGCTGCGCCGCTCCAGGATCTCCTGAGCTGCAGCTTGGGCTTTGCTTGTACCGTTCCGGGCTCTGTGAGGTACGTCAGGCCCTAAGATCACAAGGCGAGCTTCCGGTTCGTCGGGCACATCCCCGCTGTTTGCAGGAATCGTATGTACACCCACAAATTCACCCCGCTCGCGACCCACGGAAGCGCGTACGCGGCGGATGATCTCGTCCTCAACCAAGTGAGGTGTGCGTTCATACTGCGCAGCCCGGTCGGTTGCAATGCGCGTGATGGTGGGGTGTGTATCGAACCAGTAGCGGCTGGCGTCTGAATAGAGATAGGTCAGCTCTTCTGAGAGACGCCGCAAAGCGTCACCGAACACGGCAGGCGTTTCTCCGGGCTGCACGCAGCCCAACTTGATCCGCACCTCTTCCACACCGCGCGCTTTCTGGGCGCTGACCGATGGTGCGCTGCCGATAAAGACCGTGCGCGCCACACGCCGGCAAGCCGAGTATCTCCCCAAGTTGGGGTTTTCTCGATCCAGAACCAATGGCCGGCTTGTGGAGCCATCCACATCCTTGTCTAATACAGCTCCCCATCCTTCTGGCAGGTAGCGGGTGATCTCAAAACGCACTGCGGTGGAATCGATCGGTACCAGCCCTGGCATAATGAGCAGCGAGCTGTCATTACGCTCCCACAATTCGTGGATCAGCGAAGCCATCAGGCGCAGCACGCCGCGCGTGCGCTGGAAGCGATCCAGCGTGGACCAGTCCTCGTACAGGCGGTCGAAGAACTCAGGATGGATCGGGTAGGCAGAGCGCAGCCGTTCCTCGTAACCGGCCTCGCGGCACTCGCTGGGAAATTCTGCCCGGTTGCTTTGATACATCTCTGAAAACGCTCGGCAGACCGCATCGCGGGCGCTAAAGTCGGAGATGGGCTGGAATAACCTGCGCCGGACGATCTCGAAGGACTCAGTAGATGTGGCTGGTTTCCACACCGACTCGACTCGTGAAAATACGTTTTGGATGCGTTCCAGCGCCGCTCGTCCGCCTTCCCCACCAATTTCGATATCGGAAGCCGGGATCGAAGCCACGATCAGTGCATTGCGGGCAGCTTTGGCGGATTCTGTCAGGGCTTGGGCGAAGGTCATATTGGAATCAAAACTGCCGGCAGGCAAGCCATCTTTGCCGTAGATCTGCCGGGCATAGGCCACCCATTCATCGATTAACACCAGAGCCGGACCGTACACCTCAAAGAGCCTGGTCAGTTTTTCCGACCCTGGACTAATCCCTTCCCGATCTTCCTGAGCAACCAGAGCGAATGCCTCGGCGCCCTTGCCGCCTGCCGCATCACCCAACTGCCAGGCCATCTCTCCCCACAGCGTGTTGATGATCGTCCCATCCGGCTTTGTGCGCGCCTCCGCTGGGCTGATCTGTGTGCCCACCAGCACCGCCCGCCGCGCCTTGGGCAGCGCCACCTGATCCTCATCCACCAGGCTGTCCGGGATCAGCAGCTCCAGCCCAGCCACCTCTCTGAGCTGCGCGCCGCCTGCGAATAGATGGTATAGCGCCAGCATCGAGTGCGTCTTCCCGCCGCCGAAGTTGGTTTGCAACTCCACCACCGGGTCGCCGCCCTTTCCCAGCAGCCGCTCCCACGCCCGCGACAGCAGCCGCGTCAGCCCTTCGGTCAGGTACGTGCGCCGGAAGAACTCCTTTGCATCGCCATATTCCGGCTCTGCCTTTCCCGTAATCACCTGGAACAGGTCGGCGGCGAACTCTGCCTGCTGGTAGCGTCCAGAGGCCACGTCCGGGTGTGGCGTTGCCACCTGCCGCCACGGTTTCAGCCCTCCCAGCGCGCCAGTCTGTGTCACTGCGGCGCTTTTCTTGAGCTCGCGTTTGGTTTCGGCTTCGAAGCGCTGCCGGAGCAGATCCTGGCTGAGCTGTTTCAGATCGTCCTGCCCCTCCCCTCCGGTCATACCTAATAAGCGCTGCATCGTATCCAGGGCGCGGAAAGCGTCTTCAGCCGTGAAAGCTCGTTGGTGTGCCCAGCTATTGCGCACCTCGCGCAGCTCGCCAACATAACTTCGCCCCACGTAACCCAACTGCCCTTGGAAAACGTCATTCCAGCAGCTCGTCATGATGGTCAAGATCGCCTGGACATCCAGGATTTCAAACCGTTCTTCGTCCGACATCGGCTGTCGCTCACCCCAGCGCGTTTCGGCGCGTACCGTCCCACGAAGGACATCCTCCACCGCCGTTTTCCACCAGCGGTCACCATAGCGGCTCTTGAGTTCTCGAAGGACATAAGGACGAAGCCCAGTAAGTAAAACGTCCAGCCCGGTTGTGACGATCTCAACATTGCTCTTTGCCATATTTCTCGATCTCCTGTTTCAATAACCTACGTTCATATTATCGTTCAAAAACTCACTCTCAATGGCTGTTTTCATAAAAATAGAGACTGCTGTGCCGATGCCGGCTTTTTATGCGCCTGATCTCTCAGGCGCGGCATGGCGACCACCAGCATGTTGCATGCCATGGCTTCCTGCGCCCATTTCTTGCGCTCACAAATGGTGTACAAGCGGTAAGCCAGGTCTCGAACCGCCTCTCCGTAAGATCCCAGGCGAGCAAGCAGAGCAGCAGCTTCTCTTTCGCCGCCTTTATCCAACGCCCGGATCAAGTGATGGGTTGCTTCCCAGGTCGTAACGCGCTTATCTTGCAGGGGATCCCAATCTGCTGGGAGCTCCTCGCGCGCCAGTATGCGTACTTTTCCGGCGCGGGCTTCCAGGATGTCTGCCTGTACCAAGCCTTCTACGCTGGTGTTCTTCGCCTTGCTGAGCGTTTCCGCCACGCCATACGGACCGGGATCAAACCCATACTGTTCGAACCAGCTCAGCGCCCAGCGGGTGTCGGCATCATAGTCCCCTTCTTGTTCGGTGAGGAACTCATCTAGCACCTGGTTGATCAGCGCCAGGGCAGTCCGGACGGACATCGGGGTTCCATCTGCTTCTAAAACCTGGCGGTGACGGGAGAACACGGCCATGCCTGGGCCGATGGCAGCCTGCGCCAGGTCTACTGGCGCGATGTTGCCTTGCTTGAGCTGCTCCAGCTCGCGCAATAATTCTCGCTGCAATCCGACAATGAAATCTCGGCGGGTGGCTACTGGAGCATCGTCCGGTCGAGGACGGCAAACCAGCACGATCGATGACGCCAGAACATTTGAGCCAATCGAAGCGACTTTCATCTCCCGTTCGGTGCGCATCGGCCAGGTTCCGGTGATGGTGAAACCGGCGTCCACGATACCGGTCAGGATCGTCTCCCAGCCAGTGCTGACCTCCTGGTCATCACCCACTTGTTCTTGCTGCTTGTAGGCGTAGTAAACTGTCAGCGGATAATCCGGATTGGCGGTCTTCCGCAAATGGTCGAACACCGCAAACATGCCGCTTTCGAAATGAGCCCGGGCCGCCTCCTGGCCACCTGCCCGGCTGGCATCGGCGATCAACTCATCGGTCTTGGGTGTCAGCATGGTGGAGAACAAATCTGGGTAGATATCCCCCAACAGCCGGCGTAGCCAGACGTAGAAGAAGTCCGAAAGGTCGGAATAAGGAATAATGTCGTAATAGGGTGGGTCGGTGGAGATCAGCGGCGCAGGCAGGTCTTTGCCAGCTTTAGCCGCGTTGCCTTGAAAAGCCCGACCAAAAGCAGGAATAGTCAACGCTGTTTTTTCCAAGGCGCGCAGGGTATTATCTAGCATGCTGCTGAACGATCCGCTTGGCCCGAAGATCACGTTCGATTCAGCAAAATCCCAGATGAACGGAATGGTCTGCCGGGAGAACAGGTTGACCGGGCATTCTACGGTTACCCCCCAGGGCACGAAGGCATTGCTACGGTTGAGCGTTTTGGAGAAAGCGAAAGCCAGATAGGTGACGATAGCATCTGCATACGCCCGTGCTTGATTTCCCCCTTGATCCAAGGAAATCCCGTCTTCTTTCCAGCCATTGTCTACCGCATCTTTATATACTTTTTTATGCACCTCGCCGATCAACTCGGCTAGAGTATCCAATGCCACAAGCTGGCGGGGCAAGAACAAGTCCGCAAATGTGGTGTAACCGTAGCTGGAGACATTGCCTGCCATTCCCTCGGTGATCGTTTGGTCGGGCTGCCAGGCGGGTCTGGCGCTATAAGCGGCTGATATTTGTTCTTCATCTGGGGCGAGATAGATCCGGCCTCCGGGTTTGTCGGCCGCCACGGCGATCATCTGCATCCCGATGCGGCCGGCAATCCCCTCGCTGCGCACGTATTCCAGCGGCACCGGCGTATTGCAGGCTAGGCAGATTGCCCCGCGGCGTTCCACAGTTCGCTCGGGAGGCTTGCCTTTCCCGCCTCTAATGGTGTAGCGAATGACAGGCGGTATTTGGGTGCGATCTACCACCGGCTGCACCCAGGTTTCTTTGCCCTTTTTACGGCTCAGATCCCATTTGCTTGCCAGCGGCATCTCGGCTCCACAAGCCGGGTTCGGGCAGCGCACCGTGCGCACCCACAACCGGGCGACTACGGTTGCCTGGCTGCCGTTCGCGATTTTGGCTAGTGGGAAAAGGTTTTTCAGCCTTTCTTCTGCCTGTTGCTGTACCCAATTGCCGTAATAGCCCAGGTCGTCCAACAATCCCTGGATGCCATCCCATTTCTGCTCCCATAGGACTGGCTGCCCAGGCTTGACCTTCGTCGCAGGATGAACAGGTGGGCGGCCCAGAAACCTGCCAGGGATTTCAATCATCGCCTTATTGACCAGCACGGCTACGGGGTTCAGGTCGCTGGCAAAGGCGCACAGCCCCAATCGTTGGGCTTCCAGGGGAATGGAGCCGCCCCCGGCGAACGGATCCCAGACCGGCGGAGCGTATTTTTGCAGGAATTCCAGGACGGCGGCTTTGCCAATGGGCATAGGCAGGCTCAAGCGGCGCGCCAGGCTGCGCGCCAGCTCAAGCCTGGCTTTGTCGAGCACCGCTTCGTTATGGATATTCTCCCACTGTACCAAATCATCGATAATGGCAAACAGGCGCTCGCGCTCTTCGCGGATTTTTTCTTCATCAGCCAGGTATTCGCCTGGGTCATCGATCAGAGAAGCGAAAATAACCCCCCGCGCCGCGGCCAATGGTTTGCGCGACCACCACTGGTGCAGGTTGTTCGGGTGGCCGGTGCGGATGAACTTCTCGTACACTGAAGCCTGGTTGATGGCTTCGAGGGGTAGTGATACTTCAATGAGTTTACGATTGTTTGCCATATCTAAAATCGCAACCACGAATTACACTAATCCACACGAATTATGGATGGTTTTATTCGTGCCCATTCGTGTTATTCGTGGTTAAGCTGCTCATCACCTGATAATCCGCTTCCATTCCAACTTGCCAACAGAGCCAAAATTGATCAACAAGCCCAGCCGCAAGCCGGTTGCTTTCAGATAATTCAAAAGTTGCGCTTCTTCGATAGCTCCCAATGCAGAGATGGTTTTCAATTCCAGGATGATTTTATCGAACAGGATCATGTCGGGAACATAATGATGGCGCAAGGGTTGGTTCTTGTATAGAATCTCCAACGGAACCTGTTCTTTGAAAGGAATATTCCTCAGCGCCAGCTCAATCGCCAGCGCATCTTGGTAGACGCCCTCCAAAAAACCATTACCGAGCTGGTTATAGACCTCCATCGCCGCTCCGACAATCTGATAGACTTCTTCTTTATACAGCAGTTCCGTCATTTTCTATGCCTTATTGAAACCACGAATTACACTAATCTACACAAATTTTTGACGGTTTTTATTCGTGACCATTCGTGTTATTCGTGGTTTCTCTCACAACAACCTGCCCTGCTTCGGCGGGCGAGTGCTCCTCGCCATCTCCTTCAAGCGGGGCCAGGCCACCACCAACATGTTATATCCTAGCGCATCCTGAGCCCAGCCCTTGCGCTCGCAGATGGTGTACAACCGGTACGCCAGATCGCGGGCTACCTCGCCCAAACCGCCCAGGCGCGAGAGCAGCAGCGCCGCCCCCTGCTCGCCGTGCGTATCCAGCGCCCGGATCAGGTACTGCACCGCTTCCCAGGCGGTGGGGCGCTTATCCTGGGTCGGGTCCCAGTCTTCTTTTAGCTCGGTTCGTGAGAGCAAGCGCACCTTGCCGGCGCGCGCCAGTAAGATGCCCGCTTCTCCCAGCCCGCCCACGCTGGTGTTCTTGGCTTTGCTGAGCGTCTCCGCCACACCGAAGGGGCCTTCGTTGAAGCCATACTGCTCGTACCAGGCTAACGCCCAGCGCGTATCAGCGTCATATTCGCCCTCTTGCTCGGCAAGGAACTCGTCCAGCGCCTGGTTGATCAACGCCAGCGCTGCGCGCACTGTCATAGGTGAGCCGTCTGCTTCGAGAACTTGTTTGTAACGTGAAAAGACAGCCATGCCAGGACCAATCGCAGCCTGTGCTAGATCTACAGGAGCAATGCTGCCTTGCTGAAGCTGACGTAGGGCATGAGGGAGGTCGCGTTTAAGAGCAGCCCAAAAATCGCGGCGAGTGATAGTGGGAACATTCTCGGGTCGCGGGCGGCAAACTAATACGATCGATGATGCTAGAGCGTTAGTACCTCCGCCTCCGGTTGCCAGAGCTCTAGTTTCATTCTCGGTTCTCATAGGCCATGTGCCTGTGATTTTAAAATTGGCTTTAATCAAACCTTCCAACATGGTCTCCCAGCCGGTAGACACCTGACTTAATTGTTCTATTAATAAATCATCACTGGTATCGGTTTCTGTTTGTTTGAATGCATAAAAAACAGTAAATGGGAATTCATTATTCTGGGAAGCCCTAATTCGTACAAATGTCTTACTGAGACCATCTTCAAAGAATTTTTTCGCTCGCTCATGATCGTTATCAAAACGTGATGACTCTGCTATTAACTCTTTTGATTTTGGGACAAGGATCGTCCCGAAAAGACTTGGATAAACATCATTTAAACATCTTCTTAGCCAAATATAGAAAAAATCCGATAAATCCGCATATCCTATGTTGTCGTAATATGGAGGATCTGTAGATATTATCGGATTCCCAGCGAATGCTCCGCCAGATGTAGCATCATCTTGATTAACCGTTCCTTTTGGAAAAGCGGGAATAGCGTTCGCCAAAACCTTGGGGGCAGCTTTCTCAGCTATTTCCGAGAAATCACCACCAGCTTTGGCAAATGGATTAACTTCTGCAAAGTCCCAAGTCATAGCTAAAGCTTGCTTACCAAACCCAGATGCAGACTTGTTTTCTTTCGTACGCCAATAAGAAAATTTGTTGTGGAATGTTGAAAATTTACTTACCGCCTCCGCCAGATATACGGTTATAGCTTGAGCGTAAGCTGTTACTCCCGCTCCTTCTTGCTCAAGCGTTTCATTTCTGGATGGTAATCCAGCTAGCTCGGCGTCTTGTTTGATCTTTTTGTACGCCTCTTTAAGGATTTCAATAAAAACCCCCAATACAACTAATTGTCGAGAGGTAAAAACCTCACTCCAAAGGTTTATGCCATAACCTCGTCCACTAACAAGGTTAGGTGTTTTTGTATTCATTTCCTCTTCGGGAATTAGATTTGGTTTTGAATTTTCTGCAGAGATCAAATGATCCCCCAGAGGTGGTAAATGGAATCTACCACGTGGGCTATCTACAACTATGGATATTAGGGTAACCCCGTCCCGCTTTCCTTGAAATTCTGTTCTAACAGCCATTTCAGGTGCTACTTGACCACACGCCAAACATCGAAATTGTGCGCCTCTCCCTATTTTGGGTGACTCCGGAACATTATCTTTGCTTGTTTTAGTGGTAAACCTAATTTTGGGAGGTTTTGTACTATGATCAATAATTGGATCCAACCGGCTTTCCCGACCTTTTTGAGTAGAAAGAACAAAGGAGCGAAACAACGGCATCTGCGCGCCACAAGCCGGGTTTGGGCACTTCACCGTCCGCGCCCACAACCAGGCAATCACAGTCAGCTTATCACCTGGTTTCAAACCCTGAGCTTTCAAGTCAGGGCGCTCGTCCAGCAATTCCTGAGTGATCTTGTATTTGGGATACAAGTGCCCAATCCGTTTTTCGGCTTCATCGCGCATCCATTTCCCGTAATAGCGCACATCCTCCGCCAGACCTTCGGCGCCTTTCCACTCTCTCTTCATCAGGCTTAACTGCTGCTCTTTGCTCTCCGGGGGGTGCACCGGCGGCATTCCAGCAAATTTGGGTGGGATCTCGATCAAAGCCTTGTTGATCAGCACCGCCACCGGGTTCAGGTCGCTGGCGTAGGCGCGCAAGCCCAGTCGCTGCGCCTCCAGCGGGATCGAGCCGCCGCCGGCAAAGGGGTCCAACACCGGCGGGGCTTTGGTCGCCAGGAACTCGCGGATGGCTTGTTTACCAACCGGCACCGGCACGTCTAAGTCGCGCGCTACCGAGCGGGCGATCTCCAACCGCGCCCGATCCAGCACTTCTTCGTTGTTGATATTTTCCCACTTAACCAGCTCTTCAATCAGATCGAACAGCCGCTCGCGCTCCTCATCGGCCGATTTTTCGTCGGGCATGTACTCGCTGGGGTCGTCCACCAGTTGGGAGAACAGCACCGCTCGGCAGGCTGCCAGGGGTCGGCGCGCCCACCACAGGTGCAGCGTGCTGGGATGCCCGTGGCGAATGGATTTTTCACGTGAGGATTCGGCGTTGATGGCGTCGAGGGGCAGAGCGACTTCGATCAGTTTTTTGCGATAGGAAGAGGACATAGAATTCACCAAGTTGGGGGTTTATGAAAGCTGCCTGTGGCATCGGTTAGGGTCGTTGGAAACTGGGAAGCGGCCAAAACACCTTTACGAATCGGCTTGACGAAAGTTGCGTACTTGCGTAATTCATAGCTGGGAGTATTGTGGTGTGGATTTAACACACCCACCGCCAGTTTCAAATCGCTTCGAACGATTTTAATCGGTTCGACCAGGTCGGAATCGTTGGTGAGCAAGACCGCGACCTGGTAAAGTCCTTTGTAACCGTCGTTGATCATATGGGCGGCGATGTTTACGTCCGAGCCCTTTTCTTCCGTTTTCATCACGTGCGCATATTTTGTTTTACCTGAGAGACTGTTGACCAGCGGCATGTTAACTGGATGCTCTAAAAAGTGTCCGTAAATGATTTCCAGGTTGGGGATCGTTCTTAGCGCGCGCAGGTAGATCTGCTGGCGATTCGGCTGATCGGGATCTCCAGGGCGGGCAGTCACCAGGGCTGTAAAATATTTTATCTTAACGATGTTGTTCTTCGGCAGCAATCGCTGGCATAGACTGAGAATATTCAACCACTTATAGGGTGTGCCTTTGACCGCGCCGTAATACAAGTTGAAGCCGTCCACGTAAACGTACGTGATCATGCTTCCCCCAGCAAATACGTGGAAACGGAAATGCTTAAAAAAGCAGAGGCGGTCGTTAACCGCCTCGCGCCCTGCCCCCGAAGGAACAGGGGGGATGTACCTAATTTATAGCATGAATGAGCATTTATGTCAAATCGAAGTTGCCGCAGCGTGCTGAGATGCCCGTGGCGGATGGATTTCTCGCGGGCGGATTCTGCATTGATAGCGTCGAGGGGCAGGGCGACTTCGATCAGTTTTTTGCGGTATGTCATTCAAGCTCCTTATCGATGGGGACTACCCCAAACTTCTCTTGGAGGATGAGCTTGCATTCCTGGCTGAGCGTGGCGGTTTCCTGGGTGGTGATCAATTGCCCGGGGAAGTTAGCCTGGTACCAGGCTTTTTTGACCTGCCACTCGCGCGCATACTCCTCATCATCCAGCAGGCCCAGGTGTTCCCAGTAATATGTTTTCCCCTTCCATTCAAGGGTAAAATCTGGATCGCGACGCGTGCCGTCAGGCGCTTTCAAGATCTTTTCATAAAAGAACGGAATACCGCTTTGAAACAGGATATTGGCGATGATCACTTCTGATTTTGAGCGCACAAAGTCTCCTGAAAGGGTCTGGTAGATATTCTGGCGGCTGAATTTATCGATACCCAGGTATTCGCCAATTTGCTGGTGGAACTCAAAAGAATTGGTATACCTTTCTAGTATTGCTGTGAACTCATCGAACAATCCCAAACGATAAGCCTTCTTTTCAGAGACATCCGCCATGATCTCAGCGACCAGATCGTCTGGCAGGGCATCAACCATTGAATCGATCACCAGGCATTTTCCGGGAGCGCTTTTTGTTTTCAGCTTGCCTTCTGCCAGCCATTGGTAAAGGTCTCTTAAGATATCATCTTCGGATTTTCCAGTTTTTAGGGCGGTTTGGATCAACAACCCCGTGTATGAGGCGTTGCGGTATGCCTCGAAGGCTGGCAGGGATAAGCCCTTAGCGATTTGGAACACATCCAGGCTTTGGATTCCTTTGCACATGGGTGAGATGACCCGGCTGCGAACCAGATAATGGTAAGCGGACTGGGTGCTGTCGCCTTCATCGAAGTAATTCACCGTGCGTTTCCCGGTGCGGTTATCGGTCAGGTTGGTAAAAGCCCATTGGATATCTTCTTCACTGGGGAAGGATTTCGCAATGAACCAGGTTTTGCGCACTTCGATATTCTTGTCCGAATAGAAAAGCACCGCCCAAGAGGGTTTACCATCGCGGCCAACGCGCCCGATCTGCTGGTAATACTGCTCGGCAGATTCGGTCAGCAGGTAGTGGACAACCCCACGGATATCAGGGATATCGATGCCCATGCCAAAGGCGCTGGTGGCAAAGACGGTCAGGATCTCACCCATCTTGAATTTACGGATGACCTCGGCTTTTGCCTCAGATGTCATATCACCGTGAAAAAAGACTGCTTTGAATCCTCGCGCGACTGCGATCTCACACAACTCCTCAGTAGATCGCGTTCCCCGTTTGCGATCCAGGTAAACAAGCACTTTCTCATGCTTGTGCTCATCCATTAGCGCCCAAAATTGCTCATCCTTGGTGTTTTCATCCGGAACCTTAACGATGCGCACATTTATCTCAGGACGCAGGAGTACATCATGGCGGATAACATGGGAATCTTCAATCCTAAAATCCTGGCAAATTTGCTCGCGGTCCTTCGGGTTGAGGGTGGCTGTCAGGCACAGCACAGTGGGCAGCGGCTGGTCGCCAAAGATCGCATGCATGAAGTGAGGAATTTCTTTGTAGAAAGGCCTGAAATCCAACCCCCATTGAGAGATGCAGTGCGCTTCATCAACAACAATCAGCCTGATCTGTTCGCGGATAGATTGGAGGACATATTCCAGAAAGCCATCCGTAGCCAGACGTTCCGGCGAGAGGAAGATGAAATCGGGCTTCTCACGCTGATTATACAGATCAACCAGCTCCTGATACTGCTTGTGCGTATCGATCCCACTGTGCAGGGTAAACACCCTGAGGCCATGGCTTGCCAGCTTCAACGCTTGTTCATCCATTAAAGCGGTAAGCGGAAATATGACCAGGGTAATCCCCTTCAAGGCAACTCCGGCGATCCAATAACACAAGGATTTCCCAGATCCCGTCGGCATCAGACCCAGGGTGTTGTGCCCATCCATCACAGATTGGATCATCCGGCGCTGGGTTGGGCGAACTCCTCGGCCAATACCGGAGAAATGGGTCTGGAATATTTGATCAATCAGTTGATTAGAACCAGGGTCGGCTTTCGACATCTACGGAACTCCGGGTGAAGCAATTGATATCTTCTCGATGGGTTCCCGCTATGTGGTCGCTGAATGTGCTTAGATATACATAACGGTGACGGTCATAGAATGTGATCCCCTTCTCCTGGCAAGCCGATTTCAACATCCTAAAAACTTGCAAACTGTAGAAGCCAAACAATTCAGCCGGGTAAAAATAATTCTGTTCGCAGGTCCCCAGGTTGGGTTCCACCATGAGGAATTCAGAGCCATCCAGGAGATCGAATTCTTTCCGTCCGCTCAGGAAATACAGCGACCAAACCGCGTTTTGAGATCGATGGGCAAAATAGCGGGCGTATAAACCATACAGCAGGCTGGATTGCACACCATAACCAATGACCCCTACTGTTCCATATTTGCCCTCATTTAAAGGCTCGAGACCGAGCTCTGAGTAGGATTCAACATTTTCATGTTGCTCATCGTTGAAACTGGCCGCATAATCCAAGCCAAACCTGGCAATATTTTTCACCGCATCTAAAAGTTGTCGACCGGTCGACATGTTGAAGCTAATCTTGTATTGACGCATCACCTCATCCTGGGATTGGAGACAGCGATGGATGATCGGACATTTATTTTTCGTATATTTCTTAAAGGCATTGGGATCAGCTTCAAACTCATGTAAAGCCTGCATGCTGAGATAGGCTCGATAGGCTATCTGTTCTTTCTCGTAATCCTGGATCGCCTTCGAGAAGAGAGCTTCAAGGGGTTGGGCGGCGAAGCTATGGAAATATTTTGGAAAATTATGGTTGATTTCAGCCAACACTTGCTGGATGTGCTGCGGTTCATATACTTGTTTTTCGATCTCTTTGCCCCGGATCATGAAAACCTCCTGGTGTTTATGGGGATGAACGAGTTAATCAGGATTTTCTCTCTTGGCCAATAATTGCTCGATGCTGTAGTTCACGCTGGTGACACCGAAATCCGGTTCGCGCTGGAAAGGCTTCTGAATATAGGCAACGCGGCCAGGGTGCACTTTTCTGTCCTCAAATTTTACCTCCACGACCGCCAGGATGAAATCTTCCGGTTTGTTCAAACCTGCTAAGATCTCATTCTTGCTGACGGTGATCGTCGTAGCACCTTCCACTCTTCCCTTCACTTCTATGAACCGCAGCTTGCCTGTCCCAGGGATACGCGACTCGATGTCCCAGCCCAGCTTGGCAGCGCTGACATCGACTGGGACATAACCCAGGCTGCGCTCCTGTTCCATAACGGCCTGCATGGCTGCTTTTTCGATCGCATTCCTGCCTTCTCTTCCGAAGATACCTGCTTCACTTTCGAATTTTCCTTCTAGTCGTGCCAAAAGCCCGGCCGGAATTACAAGCGCCCCGCCGATCACCACCGGAGGCTGCGGCGCAATCCGGCGATCCTGGTCCAGCTCTGCCAGCCGGCGCTCAAGACGTCCCTGCAAATCGTCCGCCCGGCGGCGTGCCATTTCTGAATTCAAGCGAGCGTTGAATTTTCCCGATTGCTCCTGAGCCTTCAACTCTTCAGCTCTGTGGTCCCAATAAGCGATTTCTTTGGTCAGGCGGTCTTTCACCGCACTGTAGGTGCGGTCGATCATCTCCGTCCGGCGGGTCTTCACTTCGCCCAGGTGCGCTGGGACTAGACGCTGTACGGCATACTCGACGATCTGGCTTTCTAGGTCATCTCTCAACCATTGAGCCTCCTTGACCCTGGCATCGATGACCTCGCGGTATTCCTCTTTGAGCGGTTCATAGTCCAGGAAGGGCGCCGGACCACCGATCTGGATATTCCCCTGGGAGTCAATCTCGATAAACTGCATCTGGCGTGAAACGGCATGCCGGCTATCGCCGCCGGCGAGGATCGAGTGCTCCAGGTAAAACAAGGCCCGGATTTCTTCGCCTGGGTCATTGGGGTCAACCAGGTAGGCGCCGCTACGCAGCAATTGCCGGTAGCGTTCCAGGATTAGATCAATTACCGAGTCCATCAAGGGATGCCCTGGGCAAAGGAATTCGGCGGTGGGCTTGCCCGGCAAATTGATCTCTTCTTTGTGGAAGGTGATGCGCTCGTAGCGCGGCAGCACGATCCCTGACCCGACCAGGCGGCTGCGCTCGCGCACCACCGCCGGCACCCGCGTGATCTCGTAGCGCTTGGACTCGCGCGGATACATCGTGCCGCCCAGGCGCTCAAAGGCTGCTTTGAATAAAGCGGCTACGAAGTGGGGTTGTAGGCGGCGCGCCTGGGCGCGCTCGAACTCCTCCCGGATGTGCTGCACCTGGGTGGTGTCCAGGCTGTCGCGCGCCAGTGAGTAGTCAGCCAAAAGCTCTCGCACCCGCTTCTGGTCGGCGGCGTTGTCAACCGCTTTATATAGCCGCTCTCGCACCTCGGGCTGGTCGCCGTAGCGGATCGCCTCCAGCAGCAGCTTACGCAGGCTGACTTCCTGGAAGAGATTACCCAGTACATCGAAGACGCCATCTCCCAACGCCTGGCGCTGCTGCTCGATCTTTTCCAACAAGCGGATATAGACGTCGCCTTCGCGCGTCTCCTCTGCCACCAGGTTCCACAAATGGCAGACTTCCGTCTGACCGATGCGGTGGATGCGTCCAAAGCGTTGCTCCAGGCGAGTGGGGTTCCAGGGCAGGTCGTAGTTGATCATCAGGTGGGCGCGCTGCAAGTTGATGCCCTCGCCCGCCGCGTCGGTGGCAACCAGCACCAGCACATCCTTATCTTGCATAAAAGAAGCCTGGATGCCGCGGCGTTGATCCCTGGGAATTCCACCGTGAATGGTGACAACCGCCTCCGGTTTGCCGATCAGGCTGCGGATCTTGTCAGCCAGGTAGTTGAGTGTATCGCGATGCTCGCTAAAAATGACGAGCTTGCGGCGCTGGCCACCAGCGTCGAACATCTCGCTTTGTTCTTGCAGCAACCGAGAGAGTTCATTCCACTTACGATCGATACCGCTGCGTCTCACCCGCTCCGCCAAGGCTTCCAACTCGCGCAGCGTCTGGATCTCGGCTTCTAATTCGGCGATCGTGCGGGCGGCAGTCGCCAGGTCCAGAACCTGTTCTGCGGTTTGCTCTACTTCGTCTTCGGGTGCGTCCTCTAAATCATCCCAGGCATCTTCATCGATCACGGGGATTTCAGCGATCGTTTCGAGCTGCGCTTCAGCGCCGCGCTTCAACAAGCGGGTTTCACGCAGCCTGCTTTCCAGGCGTTCCCGTCGCCGGCGCAGCGACTGGTATATCGCTTCTGGGCTAGATGCCAGTCGGCGCTGCAGGATGGTCAAGGCAAAGCCAACCGTGCCTTTGCGCCCGCTCTCTAAACTTTCCGCACGGTTGAACTCTTCCCGCACATAGCTGGTCACCTGCTCATACAGGGCTGCCTCCAAATCCGAGAGCTTGTAAGTCACCGTGTAGGCTCTGCGTTCAGGAAACAAGGGCGTGCCATCGAATTTGAGCAACTGCTCTTTGACCAGGCGGCGCATCATATCAGAGGTGTCCGCGTCGTGCACGCCCTCGCGATAGCGGCCTTCGAAACGGTCTGCATCCAGTAAGGCAAGGAAGAGCTGGAAATCCTCTTCTTTGCCGTTGTGCGGCGTGGCTGTCAGCAGCAAGACATGCCGCGCCCGCTGGGTCAGAACTTGCCCCAGGTGATAGCGCTTGGTGTATTTGATCTC
>JAJUJL010000047.1 GCA_029265355.1 Chloroflexota bacterium
AATCCAGAATCTCAGTGATCACACCAGCGCCAACGGTCAGACCGCCTTCGCGGATGGCGAACTTCGAGCCCTGCTCCAGCGCTACCGGCACGATCAGCTCCACTTCCATCACCACATTGTCTCCAGGCATCACCATTTCTACCCCTTCCGGCAGCTTGATGTTGCCCGTCACATCCATCGTTCGAATGTAGAACTGCGGTCGATACCCGCTGAAGAACGCCTTGTGCCGCCCCCCTTCGTCTTTCCTCAGCACGTACACCTGGCTCTTGAAGCGCTTGTGCGGCGTGATGCTCTTCGGCGCTGCTACCACCATCCCGCGCTCCACATCTTCTCGGTCGATGCCGCGCAGCAGCAACCCGCAGTTATCTCCCGCCATGCCCACGTCCAGCGACTTGTGGAACATCTCCACGCCCGTCACCACCGAGGACATGCTCTTGTCTCGCAAACCCACGATCTCTACCGCATCCCCTACCTTGATCTTGCCTCGATCCACGCGCCCCGTCACCACCGTCCCGCGCCCCTTGATCGAGAACACATCTTCCACCGGCATCATGAACGGCTTGTCCACCTCGCGCACCGGCTCCGGTATGTATTCATCCACTACCCGCATCAGTTCCTTGATGCTCGCATACTCCGGCGCATTCGGATCCTTGCTGCTGCTCTCCAACGCCTGCAGCGCACTCCCGCGCACGATCGGCGTCTCATCTCCCGGAAATCCGTACTCGTTCAGCAGCTCCCGCAGCTCCAACTCCACCAGCTCCAGCAGCTCCTCGTCGTCCATCATGTCGACTTTGTTCAGGTACACCACGATCGCCGGCACTTCTACCTGCCGCGCCAACAGCACGTGCTCCCGCGTCTGCGGCATCGGCCCGTCCGGCGCCGCCACCACCAGGATCGCTCCGTCCACCTGCGCCGCTCCCGTGATCATGTTCTTGATGTAGTCCCGGTGCCCAGGCATGTCCACATGCGCATAGTGCCGCTTCTCCGTCTCGTATTCCACATGCGCAATGTTGATCGTGATCCCGCGCGCTTTCTCTTCCGGCGCATTGTCAATCGAATCGAACGGTCGGAATTCTCCGTACCCCCGCAGATTGCACCACTTCGTGATCGCCGCCGTCAACGTCGTCTTCCCATGGTCAATGTGTCCCATCGTCCCTACGTTCATGTGCGGCTTGGTGCGCTCATATTTCTGCTTGGCCATAATTGCGCTCCTTTGAATTCAATCTAAGAGTTTAAGATAATTTTCTGAATCATGCTCGAATGATTTCCCGAGCCACATTTTCTGAGACGCGCGCATAGTGATCGAACTCCATACTGAACACACCGCGTCCCTGGGTTGCCGAGCGCAGATTGGTAGCATAGCCAAACATTTCGGCTAATGGCACCATCGCGCGCACAGCTTGAGCATTCCCTGGGCGCACTTCCATGCCCAGGATTTCGCCGCGCCGAGAATTGAGCTGGCCAATGATATCGCCCAGGAACTCTTCTGGCACAACGACTTCTACCTTCATGATCGGCTCCTGTAAGACGGGAGCGCCTTTTTGCACTCCTTCTCGGAAGGCCATCGAGGCGGCCATTTTGAAGGCCATCTCGTTGGAGTCCACCTCGTGATATGAGCCATCATACAGGCGCACTTTGACATCCACCACCGGGTACCCGGCAACCACGCCGGCCTCCGCCGATTCCCGCACGCCTTTTTCAATGGCGTTGATGTATTCCTTAGGAATCACGCCGCCGATGATATCGTTCTCGAACACAATACCGCTGCCCGGTTCACCCGGTTCTAATTCGAGAACCACATGACCGTATTGACCGCGTCCGCCGGTTTGCTTGACATAGCGCATTTCAGCTCTTGGCACGGGCCGTGTGATCGATTCGCGATATGACACCTGCGGCCGGCCTACCCGGGCTTGAACCCGAAATTCACGCAACATGCGGTCGACCAGCACTTCGAGGTGCAGTTCGCCCATGCCTGAAATGATCGTCTGGCCGGTGTCTTCATCGGTGCGCACCCTGAAGGTCGGGTCTTCCTCAGCCAGCTTGTGTAACGCATCCGACATCTTATCCTGATCGGAAGTGGTCTTCGGCTCGATAGCAACCGAGATGACCGGCTCAGGAAAACTGATGTTTTCCAACAAGATCACATTGGAGGCGTCACACAGCGTATCGCCAGTGAATGACGACTTTAAGCCAAGCACCGCGCCAATATCACCCGCCAGTACCTCTTCAACATCCTCGCGTCGGTCGGCGTACATGCGTATCAAGCGACCGATACGCTCTCGCTTATCTTTGCCGGTGTTGTAAACCATCGAACTGCTGGTCAGCTTGCCGGAATACACGCGCACATAAGCCAGGCGACCCACATAGGGATCGGTAACGATCTTGAAAACCAACCCGCTGAAAGGGGCATTATCATCTGCAGGCCGCTCGATAATCTCGCCGGTGTGCGGATTGGTGCCCTTGACGGGAGGAATATCGGCCGGAGAGGGCAAGAAATCCACCACCGCATCCAGCAGCGGCTGCACACCTTTGTTGCGCAATGAGCTCCCGCAGTACACGGGGGTGGCGGAGCCTGAGATGACAGCTCTACGCAGGGCTGCTTTCAACTCTGGAACGCTGATCTCTTCGCCTTCCAAATATTTCAGGGTCAAATCGTCATCGGTTTCAGCGATCTGCTCGACCATCCGCTCACGCATCTCTTTTGCACGCGAGCGAAGGTCGCTGGGAATCTCCACCACACGCGGCTCTTTGCCCAGGTCGTCCTCCCAAACAATCGCCTGCTGCTCGATGAGATCCACTACACCTTTGAAATTCGATTCAGAGCCAATCGGCAGTTGTACGGCAATCGGGTTAGCGCCCAAGCGCTCTTGAATGGATTGGATGGTGCGCTCGAACGACGCCCCAACCCGATCCATCTTGTTGACAAAACATATCCTTGGCACGCCGTAGCGATCTGCCTGTCTCCAGACCGTTTCGCTCTGCGGCTCAACACCTTGCACAGCATCAAAAACCACGATACCGCCATCCAAGACGCGCAACGAGCGCTGCACTTCAGCGGTGAAATCAATGTGTCCTGGCGTATCGATGATATTGATCTGGTAACCGCGCCATTCAGCAGACACTGCTGCAGAGACGATGGTGATACCTCGCTCGCGCTCCTGCTCCATCCAATCGGTCACGGTCGTGCCATCATCCACCGAACCAATGCGATGGGTTTTGCCGGTGTAAAACAAAACACGCTCGGTGGTGGTGGTTTTCCCAGCATCGATATGGGCAATGATGCCGATATTGCGGTAGCGATCAAGCGGGTACTGGCGAGCCATAACAATCCTTACGCGATTTCACAATAACCCCGGATTACATCCGGTAGTGCGAGAAAGCGCGATTCGCCTCCGCCATCTTGTGGGTTTCTTCTCGTTTTCGCATGGCATTGCCGGTATTGTTTACGGCATCGATCAATTCAGCCGCCAACTTCTCAGAGAACGATTTGCCGGTGCGGGAACGAGCAGCCTGAAGAATCCAACGGGTGGCCAACGCAAAACGGCGCGCCGGAGACACTTCCATCGGCACCTGGTAGGTAGCGCCACCCACCCGGCGAGGTTTCACTTCCATCACCGGGGAAACATTCTTGATTGCCTGTTCAAACAATTCCAGGCCGCTGCGCTTGGTGCGCTGCTCCGCCAGTTCGAGGGCATCGTACACCACGCGCGCAGCCACGCTTTTCTTGCCGCGTGTCATCACACGGTTAATAAACATCTGCAACTGGACGCTGTTGTAACGCACGTCCGGCAGCACTTCTCGTTTTTCAGGTATGTATCGTCGAGGCATCCGACTTCTCCGTAAACATCGCTTGCGGAAAAAATCGCCGGTTTCTTATCTGCCAACCGGTGATTTTCTCCAGTCCATCCGACCGCAACCTAGCTCTTGGGCTTCTTCGAGCCGTACTTGGAGCGTCCCTGGCGGCGATTATTGACGCCGCCCGTATCGAGCGACCCGCGCACAATATGGTAACGCACACCCGGAAGGTCCTTCACACGCCCGCCGCGCACCAGCACCACGGAGTGCTCCTGCAGGGTGTGGCCTTCGCCGGGAATGTAAGCGGTGACCTCGATGCCATTGCTCAGGCGTACACGGGCAATCTTGCGCAGCGCTGAATTGGGCTTTTTTGGCGTCATCGTGCGCACCACCGTGCACACACCCCGCTTCTGGGGGGCGCCCTTGCTCTGGCGAGTGCGGCGCTGTTTCATAGAGTTGAGCGTGTACAGCAAAGCTGGCGCCTTGCTTTTCACCTTTTTCGATTTGCGGCCTTTGCGGACCAACTGATTGATTGTGGGCACTTTCTTTCGCCTCCAGAGATGATCACAAGCAATTCTTGTCACTTTCATTAAGGGAGGCCATCGTGTTGCATGATGGCCTCACCGGTGCTACCATGTCTATCGCCAGGCGCGAATACCGCGCCGTCTAAATTGCACGGGGAGGGAGTATACCATGCGCACAGAAGTGCGTCAAGGATTCCCCGCTAGAGTTTTCTAGAACTCCTCGCCCAGACCCAACAAACCGGTGGGCATCTTCGGTGGGCGGGCGCGCTCTTCGTCTTTACCGAACTTGATCAACTCGCCCGAATCGGTGACCGCCTCGACAGAGAGCCCCAGGCTCTGCAGTTCTTTCACCAGCACCCGGAAGGAGGCCGGAATGCTGGGCTCTTCGATGGGCTCTCCCTTGACAATTGCTTCATAGGTCTTCACCCGGCCCTGCACATCGTCCGATTTAACCGTGAGCATCTCTTGCAGGGTATAGGCTGCTCCGTACGCCTCCAACGCCCACACCTCCATCTCGCCGAAGCGCTGGCCGCCGAACTGCGCCTTTCCGCCCAGCGGCTGTTGGGATACCAGGCTGTATGGGCCAGTTGAGCGAGCGTGCACTTTATCCTCAACCAGGTGATGTAGCTTAAGCATGGTCATCACGCCGACTGTCACTGGCTGATCATAGGGTTCACCACTCTTACCATCTCGCAGGATTTGCTTGCCCAGCGTGGGCAACGGCTCTCCCTCTTCCAAAAACAGCTCTTCTGCTTTCGCTCGCAATTGGTCGGAGGTCAGCTCGCTGGCATCCACACCTTTCGTCTCTAACCAGATGCGAGTGCAGGCATCGATCACACCCTTGTCCAGCTCCTGGCGAGACAGCGTGGGTTGGCTATCCGGAAAAGCGAGCAAAGTCTCGGGTTCGTAGCCACGTTCACGCAACCACTCTTTGAGCACCGAGCGCCGTGCATAGTTCACATCCGAGATCATCTGGAAGACATCGTAACCTTTGGGACCCAACCAGGCTTCCAGGTACAGATTCCGCACCTCATCATCGTCCTGGATGGTCTCTGGCTCGTAACCTTCCCCTTTAATCCACTGCCAGGCTTTCTCACCGATCTCGCGCCAGGCTTGGTCGATCAACCAGGCACGCGCCAGCTCAGCCTCGATTTCGTACTCAGTAGCGCCATCGAAAACGGGTGTCACTGCCCGGAAGCCCAGCCGGCTGGAAGCCCAGCCAAGATGAGTTTCCAGCACCTGTCCGATATTCATACGACCCGGAACACCCAGGGGATTCAAGATAATGTCTACCGGCGTGCCATCTTCCAGGAAAGGCATGTCCTCCGCGGGCACCACCTTTGAGACAACGCCTTTGTTACCATGGCGTCCCGCCATCTTGTCGCCAGCCGTGATCTTGCGCCGCTGGGCAACCGATACGCGCACCATCATATCGACGCCGGCCGACAGATCGGCGTTGTCTTCACGAGTGAACACTTTGACATCGACCACCTTGCCGCGTTCACCATGCGGCATGCGCAGCGAGGTGTCTTTAACATCGCGCGATTTCTCGCCAAAGATCGCTCGCAAAAGGCGCTCCTCAGGCGTGAGCTCTTTCTCACCTTTGGGAGAGATCTTGCCCACCAGGATGTCATTGGGTCCGACTTCAGCGCCCACCCGGATGATACCGTGATCATCCAGATCGCGTATCGCATCCTCACCGACATTGGGGATATCCCGTGTGATCTCTTCCGGACCCAGGCGAGTATCGCGCGATTCGACCTCGTATTTCTCGATATGCACGGAGGTGAAGGCATCCGCCTGCACCAACCGCTCTGAGATCAAGATCGCATCTTCGAAGTTTCCGCCTTCCCAGGAGAGAAAAGCCACCACCACATTCTGCCCCAAAGCCAGCATACCACTTTCGGTTGAAGAAGAATCGCCGATCACATCGCCGCGCTTGACCAGTTGTCCTTTGACAACCGCCGGGCGCTGGTCGATACACGTGCTCTGGTTCGAGCGCTGGTATTTTCTCAGCATGTAGGTGTGCAGTTTACCTTCCATGCTGCGAACCACGATCGAGCGCCCCGTTACCGAGACAACTTCTCCGTCCTCTTCCGCGATGACCACCTGGCCAGAGTCGATGGCCGCGTCATATTCCATACCCGTAGAAACCTGGGGAATATCGGGTCGCAACAGCGGCACCGCTTGGGCTTGCATGTTCGAGCCCATCAGGGCGCGGTTAGCGTCGTCATGTTCCAGGAAAGGAATCAGCGCTGCGCTGATGCCAACGATCTGGTGGGGTGCGACATCCATATAATCGACATTGGTGTGCGCCGAGAAAATAAAGCCCGAGTGATAGCGGCATGAAACGCGTTGGCGCACAAATTCGGAGTGCTCAGTCAGGGGTGCGTTTGCCTGGGCGATCACAAAGCGATCTTCGGTGTCGGCGCTGAGGTATTCCATCTCATCGGTGACGAAGGGAACCACCAACACCTCGCGTTTCGGCAGGCGGGCAATCGCTGCGGCTTGAGCCTCGCTCAGGCGATCCCCAGTCCGAGCGATCACTTCGCCCGTTTCCGGGTCGGTGATGTCTTCGCGCAGGGCGCGCCCCACCAGGCGAGGGTCGGTGTTCGTGAGAATCTTGCGCACCCTTCGGTAGGGAGTTTCAATGAACCCGTATTCATTCACCTTGGCAAAGGATGCCAGGCGACCGATCAAACCGATGTTTGGACCTTCGGGTGTCTCAATGGGACAGATGCGCCCGTAGTGCGAATGGTGCACATCGCGCACATCAAAACCAGCGCGCTCGCGCCGCAGGCCACCCGGACCCAAGGCTGAGAGGGTGCGCTTGTGGCGCAGCTCTGCCAGCGGGTTGGTTTGATCCATGAACTGCGAGAGCTGGCTGGAACCGAAGAATTCGCGTAGCGCGGCTACAACCGGGCGGATGTTGATCAGCGTGACTGGCGACAACTGGTCCTGGTCACGAATGGACATGCGCTCTTTGATCACCCGTTCCATGCGACGCAGGCCAATGCGCAGCTTGTTTTGGATCAGCTCGCCTACCGTTTTCGCCCGGCGGTTTCCCAGGTGATCGATATCATCGGCAGAGATCGTGCCATTATTGATGCTGATCATGCGTTGTATCAGGCGCACGATATCCCAGCGGGTGACGGTGCGGTGGTTGATCGAAACGATTTCCTGCAAGTCCAGCTTCTGATTGAGCTTGTAGCGCCCCACCCGTTCCAGGTCATAGTGGCGCTGGTCGAAGAGCTGCTCCTCTAAGAACTCGCGCGCATTTTCCAGCGTGGCAGGATCGCCCGGGCGCATGCGCTTGAAGAACTCCAGCAGCGCCTGCTCGGCGATGCTCAATTCCGAACTGGCATCCCATTCTGGCTCCTGGTACAGTGTGGAGGCAATGAAAAGCCGGTCAGGATTGTTATCCACCTCGCTGAAAACCTGCATCAATTCTTCATCCGAGCCGGTCTTGATCGGAGAATCCTCCAAACCGTCTTTGACCGCTGCCAGGGCGCGCAAGAAGATGGTCACTGGCACAGTGCGCTTGCGGTTGAAGCGCAGCGTGAGATAGTCACTTTTGCGCGTCTCGAACTCCATCCACGCTCCCCGATCGGGGATCAGCTTGGACATCGCTAACGGGCGACCGGTGGAACGATCCAGAGGGGCCTCGAAATAGACACCCGGAGATCGAATGAGCTGCGAAACCACAACACGTTCGGTGCCGTTGATAATGAAAGTGCCTTTTTCGGTCATTTCCGGGAAATCGCCCAGGAAGATGTCCTGCTTAATCGGCTCAGCCACATCTGTGCCGGCCAGCAGCACCGAAACATACAGCGGCGATGCGTAGGTCAAGTCGCGTTCAACGCATTCTTCAATATTATGCTTGGGTTCTCCAAACCAATAAGTCAATCCCCATTCTTCCGACTCGCGCGTCCGGCTGGGGAAGTACAATTTCATGCCTTTATTGTATGACTCGATCGGAGACAACTCGTGAAACAGGTCGGCAAGCCCTTCTTTCTTCAGGCGCTGAAAAGAATCGAGCTGCACCTCGATCAGATCAGGCAGCTTGATTTTGACATCGATGCGCGCATAAGATTTACTGGGCAGCAAGTTTGCCATAATTTTCTCCTGTACTCTTCTGGCTGTCGGATTGGATCCGGATGGTACGCGCAAAACGACCGACGCAAGGGTCAATGACCTCCCTTACGCCTCACGTCGCCAGTTTAATAGCCTTCCATCCGCGGACCAATTGTTCAATAAATAAGTCTTATCTGGCCTGATAGACAAACACATATTATAGCACATAAAATAACAAAGTCAAGCACCTGATTCTGAATCTTGATCCTCGCCCATGATCGCGTAGCATTGTCAGGGGTTTTCCTATAAAATAGAGTCTATGAACGACACACAGCATCCCACCTACCACGCTGGTTTTGTCGCCGTAATGGGTAAACCCAACGTGGGCAAATCCACCTTGATCAATGCCCTGCTAGGACAAAAAGTGGCTGCAGTTTCGCCGCGCCCCCAAACCACGCGTAAACGCCAGATGGGCATCCTTACCCTGGACGCAGCTCAGATCATCTTTGTAGACACGCCAGGGCTCCACCGCCCGCGCCACAAGCTGGGCGAGAGCATGAATAAAGAAGCACTGCAAACCCTGGATGAATGCGACCTGGTACTGTGGATTGTCGATGCCAGCCAACTACCCGACCCCGAAGACCGCATGCTGGCAGAGAAGCTGCGCCTTCTCAAACGAACCCTACCAAAGCTGATCGCCTTAAACAAAGCTGATCTGGTAAACAGCGAGGCGCTGGCTGCACATGCGCAGGCCTTTCAAGAACTCGCCCCTGATGCCGTCAGTCTCGCTATTTCAGCCCGCTATCAGCAAGGACTGGACAAACTGCTGCAAACCATCCTTGTCCACCTGCCGCCCAATGCGCCTTTCTTCCCTGAAGAGCAATTAACCGACCTGTACGAGCGCGAGTTGTCTGCTGATCTGATTCGCGAGGCCTGTCTCAATTTGCTACGTGATGAAGTGCCTCATGGCATCGCCGTGCGCATCGACCAGTTCATCGAACGCGGCGAGCACGGCGCTTACATCGAGGCGACCATTTTCGTGGAACGAGAATCGCACAAAGGCATTGTCATTGGACAAGGCGGCGCGATGCTCAAGCAAATCGGCGCCATGGCGCGCCAGGAAATTGAGTCGATGTCGGGTCGAAAAGTGTACTTGCGTTTGCGGGTCAAGGTGCGCACAAACTGGCGCGACGACGAAAAGGTGTTGCGTTGGTTTGGATACTGAGCAAGAGATATCGGCATGAACTACAATTGGTTAGCTTTCGCAGCCATTATAGCCTTGCTGGAGTGGATCGCCGTTGAGCGCCAGGTCAGGCCGCTGGAATACTTCGCCAAGCCAGGCACTATACTGGCCTTAATCATCTGGCTCTGGCAGGCATCCGGCTTCCAGGGCTACACACTGTGGTTGGGCTTGGGATTAATGCTTTCATTGGCAGGCGACGTCATCCTGCTCCTGCCTGGCGATCCGCTCATACCAGGCCTGGTTGCTTTCCTGCTGGCGCACATAGCCTATCTCATCGGCTTCAACGCCTCGCCACCGCCGGTGAACTTGCCAGCTTTCGTGATCCTGCTGGCAGTGTTTCTGGCAGTTATACCGATCTACCGCGGCATCGCCGCCGGGCTGCACACCTCCGGGCAAACCAGCTTGCGATTGCCGGTGCTTGCCTATGCCATCGTTATCAGCCTGATGCTTTTATCCGCCCTGCTGACCCTCGTGCGCCCGGAATGGCAGCCTGCTACCGCGCTCATGGCAGGCGTCGGGGCGCTTTCATTTTTCATTTCAGACAGCATCCTGGCATGGGCCCGGTTCGTCGCCCCCCTCCCACATGGCCGCTTAATCGTCATGGTGACTTACCACATCGGGCAAGCTCTCATCGTGCTGGGTTGCACGCTTCACTACCTGGCGTAAACGTACCGGCTCGTTTCGGGCGAGAGATCCGCTCAAAACAAGCCGGCACAGTCTTCATCTTCAAGCCTGGTCCCCAGGCGGTTTATCCAAATCTGCGCGCAGGGCTGGGGGCAGAGTGTCTGGTCCAGGCTGGGCAGCGCTTAGGTCCGGCGCAGGCAGCGGCGATAGCGGTTCGGCCTGTCTGGCGGGCACTGGCGGAGGTGGGGCAACGGGCAGCGCCGGCGCAGCCGCGGGGGCCAACGGGTAAGGCTGCGTACCCAGGCGAGTGAGCAGCACTGCACCCAGGCCCAACATACCAACCATTGCTGGGAACAACCAACCCACGCAGGGCACCACAGCCTGGACCCCATTCACCAGCACAATCAGCACCAAGGTGCCCACACCTGCTTGCGCTACCGGCGCCCAATCCTGCTTGAGCGTGCGCGCCAGGCGGCGGCCCACTTCCAAGCCCAACGCCACCAATCCAAAAGCCCACAGCGCAGCCAGTGCAAAGATCACTAACGCCCCTACCGGGATGAAAATAATCGTCGCCACTAAAAGGATCACCACCACCGGCGCCACCACCACGGTCAACAAACCCAGCGACCAGGCGACCACCGGCTGGCTCAGCGCCGCGGCCGTCACGCGTTCAGTATATTTTGGTGCAAACAGCAACACCAACACTGCCAGGGCCGCCCACAAGAATGCGCGGAAGATGAACCAGGTGAAGGAGAAAATGGGATTAAGCCCAATCGTCACTCTCCCCGGGGAAGCCTGCCCCGGAAAATTGAATGACAGCGGTCCGCTGAATGTGTTGACTACCTCGCCGAGGATGCGTGCACCCGCCTGGCGTTCAAGCTGGGCGCCCAATACGAGCACATCGCCGCCCACCAGCGCTCCTTCTTCCAGTGTCAGCAACCCCCCCACGCCGATCATCGAGCCGCTCACCTCACCCGACGAGCGCAGCGTGCCGCCAACCACGACCACATCGCCCGTCACCTGCGAATCAGGTTCCAGCAAGGCTACGCCAGCCAAAACCACCAGGCTCCCCTCCAGCGACTCGCCGGAATTCAGCGTATACGTGCCGCCGAAGATAATCTTATCTTCGCGCGGCTGCGCCGCCAACCCGATTGCAGGACGCGCCAGTGCAAACGCCAACACCAACAACATCAACCAGGCCAGGCGTGTTATCTTCGTTGATCGTTCCATACAGACACCCTCCCAGTCTTAAGCAGGCGCAGCATAGCCGCCACCCAGATGATCAACAAGCCAGCCGCTGCTACAGCTAATCCAACCCACAAGGTGGGCGGCACCAGGTTGCCCACTGCCCGCGCCAGGGTGCGCGCAATCTCGGCCGCATCGCTCGCTGCAGAGAAAAATGTGGTGAGCTGGTAAACGATCACCAGCAGCGCTGGTCGTGGTGAAATGAGCAGCGGCAGCGCCAGCAACCCTAGAATTAAGAAGAGCAGCGCTGCGCCTCCCACGCTGAACACCAGGGTAACCAATACCTGGCGGCGGTGTTGCTGCCGACGCACCAGCTCCTGGCGTATCTTCCAACGCTGAGTGAAACCCTCCGGCGGCGCTAACAGAGTCGCGGCTCGCAGCTCAGCACGCACCTGGTTCCAGGCGATGGCTAACTGGCTGCAAGCCTCGCAGACTTGCAGATGGCGCTGCAACTCCTGGCTCTCGTCCGGACTGAGCGCGGCGTCGGACAACAGCCTGGCTTCAAAATACGGGTGATCGAATTTCTCCATGATTCCCTGCCTCCATGAGGGCGGTCTGCCGCTGATCGCCCGTCCACGCCTCTGCCATACTGCGGCGCGCCCGGTGCAAACGGCTTTTGACGGCGCTCACCGTCAAGTCCAAAGTCTGGGCAATTTCTTCGTACGAATATTCATACCAGTAATACATGACCACTACCGCCCGGTCTACCTCGGATAGCGAATTCAGTAGCGCCTGCACCCGGCTCTGCTGCTCACGTCCACTGACGACACTTTCCGGATTGGGCGTCGGATCGGGCAGTTCTGTTTGAGGCGGCAAATCCTCCACTGAAACAATATTCATGCGTCGCTTGCGCAGTTGATCGATGCAATAATGTGCGGCGATGGAGAGCAACCAGGTTGCAAAGGGTCGCTTGTCATCGTAGCGCAGGATGTTCTTATAAGCGCGCAGAAAAGCTTCCTGGGCAGCATCTTCCGCCTCGCCAGAATCGCCCAACATCCGGTGGCACAAGTTATAGACTGGCGTTTGGTAAAAATCTACCAAACGGGCAAACGCTTCGGCATCGCCGTGCTGCGCCATGGCAATGCAAAGCGCTTCGACGTGTTCCACTGCATTGCTCCTCGTCTATTCGTCAGGCTGCTTTGATGCGCCAGAAACAGCCCGGCGAATAATCCTCTCGCTCAATCTAAACACCTCTACGCATCAAACTTGCAAAGGTTGCACGCCCAAAAAATCACCTGTCATCCTGGCATGAAAGCCGCCCGGCTTCACCCCTGTCCATGTAATGGCCTGAATCCTTCCCCGAGCGCCTCGTGCGCGCTACCAACCACCATGAAAGCCGCAGGGTCTGCCTCCCGCACCAGCGCTTTCAATCGCGGCACCTCCGAGCGGCTCAGCACACAGTAAAGCACCGTGCGCCGCGCGCCGGTAAAACCTCCATAGCCTTCCACCAGCGTGACGCCCCGCTCCAGCTCATCCATAACGCCTTGCGCTACCGCCTGCGGCTGAGAGCTGATAATCAAGGCCGTGCGCACCACGTCTGAACCCTGGGTAGCTTGCTCGGCTGCCAGCCCACTGATGTACAACAGCACCAGGGCGTACAACGCTTTTTCCCAACCGAAGGTCACTCCGGCTGCCAATATCACCAGCGAGTCAACCCACAGGTAGGATTGCGAAATGGAGATGTTCCAGCGGTCGTTGAGAATGCGCGCCAGGATGTCGCTGCCGCCGCTGGTGCCGCGCCCACGGTACACCAACCCATAACCGATACCGCTGATCACACCGCCGTACAGCGTGTTCAGCAACAGGTCGCTGGTCAAGCCTTGCGCCGGGATGTACGCCACCAGCAGATCGGTGAGCAGCGAAAAGGCTGCCACGGCATAAGCGGTGCGCAGCGCGAAGCGCGGCCCCCCCAGGAAACGCCATCCCAGCAGGAACAGCGGTACGTTGCCAGCGAAAACCATCAGGCCGATCGGCCAGCCCGTATAGGCATTGGCGATTTGGGATAACCCGCTCACCCCGCCGGAAGCCAGTTGCGCCGGCACTAAGAACAGCCGCAGCCCCACTGCCTGCAGCAGCGCCCCCAGCGTAATCAGCACGAAATCGCGCCCGGCTTCCATTGAAAACCGCGGGCGGCTGAACAGCGTTGACTTCCAAAATGTGCGCATTGGTCACCTGTCTCACATTGGTGATTCATTCACAGATTTCACAGACGACAATCTGCGGTTTGCTTTTGGCTCACCCCTCACCTACCGGCGTCGCCACGCCCGCCAGCGCCTCCAGCACACCCAACACCGCCGAATTATCCAGCTCACCCATGCCCATCTGCAGCATGGCGTTGAACAACTGCGTGTGCACCGCCGCAGCAGGCAGCGGCACGCCGTACTGGCGAGCACTGTCCATCACGATGCCCAAATCCTTGGCTTGCATGTAGGCCTTGAAACCCGGCTGGCGGTTACCGCTGAATAAGCGAGGCGGCTTGACGTCCAGCGTCCAGCACTGCGCCGCCCCGGCGCGTATCGCCTCCACCACCTTGCGCGGGTCAGCCCCCGCCTTCTGAGCAAAGACCAGCAGCTCGCCCATCGCCACCATCTGCGCCGCCACCATGATCTGGTTGCAGGCTTTGGCAATCTGCCCGGCGCCGCTCTCACCGATGTGGGTGATGGTCTTGCCCATTGCCTGCAGCGCTGGCAGCGCCTTTTTTAGCCCCTCTTCCGGCCCTCCCACCATGATCGTCAATGTGCCCTGGCGAGCGCCGATATCGCCGCCCGAAACTGGCGCATCCAGGCACAACACGCCATACGCCCCCAATTGCTGGGCAATGTAGCGCGCCGTGGCAGGTTTGATCGTCGAATGGTCCACGAACACCAGCCCCGGACGGGCGGCCTCGATCACCCCACCTGGCCCCAACGCCACCTTCTCCACATCGGGCGAGTCGGGCAGGTTGGTAAAAATGATGTCCACCTGGGCAGCCAACTCTGCCGCCGAGCCAGCGCGCTGCGCTCCCTCTGCTACCAGCTCGTCCACCGCCGCCTGCGAGCGGTTGTGCACCACCAATGGAAAACCGGCTTTGAGCAGGTTACGGGCCATCGATTTACCCATCAAGCCCAGGCCGATATAGCCAAGCTTCAATGTCTGCATACTGTTGCTCCTTATTTGATCCTAGCTGTCATTGCGAGATTCGGCTATGCCGCCAGGCGGCACTCAAATGAAGAAATGACAAATATGTCATGAGTAGACCAGCGTATTGTGCTGGTCGTGGCAATCTCCTATCAGGTCGTTTTGCGTGGCCCACATCGTGCGAGCAGCTTATCGGGGAATATATTCTGGTATTGTAATGTAAACCCTCTCTCAGTAGGGTCCAAACCCCTCAAATAACCGCACAATCCGGCTGATCCCGGGTCTGCAATCCGAGAATTTAACCAGCGCGACTATTCAATTGATGGTGGCGCCCGCTTATCAGGTAGCTCATCTCGGCAGAGCATCATCCCCCTGAATGTGCCTCGTTCCTGGCAACCAGGAACAGGTCATCCCCTCGCCCCTCCAGCGGGTAACCAAAGCTGTACAGCAGTTGCAAGACCCGGTGATGATCGAAGGGCAAATCCACCGTCAAGCAATGCACATCCTGGCAGCGCAGCACCTGGAATCCGACTGCCTGCACCAGGTCAACCAACTGCTCCGCGGTGTACTCGCGCACATGCAGTTGGTAAAACCAGGGTGGCTTGCCCAACAGCGCCATGTGCAAATGCACCAATGAGGCGGCATTGGGCGTGGTGAGAAACAAAATCCCGCCCGGCTTGAGCACCCGCCGGCATTCATTAAGCAGAGCCCGGGCGCCGCTGGCCTCGAAACTATCATTAAAGCCGTGTGGCAGGTCGGAGAGATGCTCCAAAACCTCGGTCGCCACCACCAGGTCGAGCGTTCCGTCAGCAAATTCCAGTGGTTGGCGCAGATCGCCCTGGGTGTTGCGCCATTCCCAGGCCGGAAACTCCTGGCGCAGCAAATCGCTGACAATAGATGCGCCTCCCAGTTCCACGGCATTCAAGGGAAGATTGCTGCGCAGCGGCAGTTCATGGAGCCAACTCATCGTCAGGTACAGGCGGTAGCGGTGCGTCACCCACACCTGCGTCCAATCGACTGAATACTCGCGCGCCTGGCACAGGGCGCGGATGCGATCAGCGTACTCATCCCACTCGGCCTGGGAGAGCTTCCGCACGTCAGCATTCAGCGCGGCCTCGCTTCGCCGTGCGGCTGCCAATGCCCAGGTCAGGCGCACAGCCGTACGGGCGGTGTGCAGCAATTCTTTAATCATCCAGTCGCCTTTTGTAATATGGGGCCTTCTTTGCTGTCTTTCACTGTCCAACCCAGCGCCTGGATCTCGTCGCGCAGCCGGTCGGATTCAGCCCAATCTTTGCGCAAGCGCGCTTCTTGCCGCGCCTCCACCAGCGCCTGCACCTCGGCTGGCGGCGCCTCCATTTCGGCGATGCGCTTGTGTTCAGCCGCCTGGCAGGCGTGGCGCCAAACCCGCTCAGGGATGCCTTCGCCAGCGCTGGGCAGGTGCAGCACGCCAAGCTTGCTGAGTGGGAAGCTCTCGCCATTCTGGTACTGGTGCACATGGCCGCCGCGCTGTCCGGCGACCTCATATAACCCGCTGCCCAGCAATGTCTCTGGTAAGGCTGCTCCGCGGTGGTACGGCCCAGTGTGGATCAGAGTTACCCCGCCCTGCCCTACCACACGGCACTCGCCCTTCTCCAGGTTCATTATCAGAGCCGTCTTTTCATCGATGCCCACTACCGTCAGATCGGGCGGTAACATCTCCATCAACCTGGCAAAACGCACCTGACCCATAAAGCAGCGCGAAGTGTCCAACTCGCTGCCGCCATCATTGTTGTTCCAGTGCGGAATAAAAATCAGCGGCAATCCGTACAACCCAAACAAATCCAGTCCCGGCTTCCAATGCAATTCCTCGCCCACCTTATAGATTTCATAGACGGGTAGAGCATGTGTACTGATTGCCACCGTAGCGGCAGAAGCCAATACCAGGGCCGCCCCCAGGCGATGTCGCGCCAATATGGCATGCCATGCCAGGCTGTAGCGCAGTTGGCGCACCGCGTAACTGGGGCTGCCTGGTCCCATAAATACCAGGTCAGCGTCGAAGATGGCTTCTACTACTTCGGGAGAGTCCGGGCTGAAAGGTGTACCCCGCGCCCGCGCGGGGACAATGGAGAGGCGCGGGCTGTAGTTTTGCAAATGGTGCGACAAGAAATCCGCCACCCGCCCGATCACCTGCGGCGAGTTCAACTCGAAACCTGCGGGTGTTTCGACGAGCGCCAGGCGCGGGCATTCCGGCAGCTCACGCAGCACCTGGTCGAAAACCCTCTGCCCGGCAGGAGAAGTCTCGCCGGAGCCGAACAACACGATAGGCCCGAATCTCAGTTTTTCGATCTTGTCTGGCATTCAAATATCCTTTTTAGCAACCGATAATCTTTGGTGATTTTAACCTATTCTCGTCCGCCCCCAAAGGAGTCCAATTTACTGTGAGCCCTTTTCGTGTCCAAAAATATTTACCACCTCACCGCTTCACCCGAACCAGTTGCCCACGTAAGCGGTCACCGTCCCGTTGACCGTGCCTTTCACCCGCACGCCATCGCCGTCATAGCTGAACGAGGCGCTCACGCCCGTGCCGCTGACCCCGGTGCAACCGGCGCTCACCAGGCGGTTCTCGGCGTCATACAGAAAGTCGCATTGGGAGGTCGTGTCGTGCTCGACCATGTTGCCGTTTTTGGCATAGCTGAAAGTCCAGCCGCTGCCGGTGGAGGTGACGGCGTGTTTGTTTGCCCAGCC
>JAJUJL010000009.1 GCA_029265355.1 Chloroflexota bacterium
AATAAATCACCAATTCGGATCCACTCTCTCCCAAAAATTTTTTTTTAAAAAACAACCTTGGTTACATATTTTGGGTGTGTTTTGGGTGTTTTTGGGGGGCCTCGCCCCCCAAAAACACCCCAACTACGTAAGCTCTAACAATTATTCCGACGTATGAAAATCGCCGCAGGTTCCACAAGCCAGCGTTAACCTTTGATGACAGCCACCGGCGCGAGGCGCGCCACTTTTCGCGCGATGCCCGCTCCTGTGACCGTATTCACCACATTGTCCACATCTTTATAGGCATGCGGCGCTTCTTCCGCCAGCCCGGACATAGAACCCGCTCTTACCTGGATACCTTGCGCCAGCAGCTCACTGCGCAACTGCTCGCCGCGGATGCTGCGCTTGGCTTCATGGCGGCTCATCACTCTTCCCGCTCCGTGACAGGAAGAACCAAAAGAGCGTTCCATGCTGCCTTGCGTACCAACCAGCACCCAGGACGCAGTGCCCATGCTGCCGGGCACCAATACAGGCTGGCCGATCGGCCGATACTCTTCTGGCAGCCCGCTGAATCCAGGACCAAACGCACGCGTCGCGCCCTTGCGATGCACGCACACTTGTATGGCCTCTCCATCGATCAGGTGGGTTTCGATTTTTCCCATGTTATGGGCAATATCATATACCTGGTGCAGGCCAAAATTTTTCACTCTGCCAGCCAGGGCTTCTTCGAAAGCCCGGCGGGCGAAGTGCGCCAGGACCTGGCGGTTTGCAAAAGCGTAGTTTGCTGCGCTGCGCATGGCGGCCAGGTAAGCCTGCCCTTCCGGAGAATCCAGAGGCGCGCACACCAGCTCACGGTCGGGCAACTTGATATTATAACGTTGCACTGCCGACTGGAAAGCGTGCACGTAATCGGTGCAAATCTGGTGGCCAAATCCGCGCGAGCCGCAGTGAATCTGTACTGCCAGGTTCCCTTCGACCAACCCCATCACCTGTGCGGCTTGTGGCTCAAAAATCTCTTCGATGATATCCACCTCGATAAAGTGATTGCCTGAGCCCAAAGTGCCAATTTGCTCCCTGCCGCGTGCCTTGGCCTTGCTGCTCACTTTGCCGGGGTCTGCGCCCTCCAGTCGACCGTTCTCTTCAGTCCGGCGCAGGTCAGCTTCCGTTGCAAATCCCTGTTTGAGCGCCCAACGGCTCCCCTCGCGGCACACCTGGTCCAGTTCTTTCTCATTCACCCGCACATGCCCTTTGGTCCCCACACCGCTGGGGCAATAATAATCCAGCTTAAGAGCAAGGTCTGAGATATATTGCTGCACCTCCTCGTAAGCCACGCTCGAAGATAAGAGCCGCACGCCGCAATTGATGTCATAACCAATCGCTCCAGGTGAGATCACACCATGTGGAAGCCGTGTGGCTGCCACGCCTCCGATTGGAAATCCATACCCCTGGTGCATATCGGGCATCACCACGACATGCCCCACTAAACCAGGTAAGGTCGCCGAATTGACCGCCTGCTCCAGAGATTTATCGTCCATCACCTGTTCGAGCAGCTTTTGGGTTGCGAAAATGCGCACTGGCACCTGCATGTCTTGCCGGTAGCTTTTTGGGATTTCCCATTCGAACTCGCTGATCCGCTTTAAGTCTTTTAGCCCAATCATAGTTTACCTGCCTATCGAATGATTCCCCGGTGCTCGCTAGACATCGAATACGATTTTCACCCTCAACTCGTCCGGTTTCGAAAGAATCATGAGGTTATGATAGGTCACCGCTTTGATCTCTTTTTCAACACCCACCAGAGGTGCGCCAAGTAATTCCGCTTGCAGTCGGTATGGTTCTACCTTGAGCCTGTAACCTTCGATCAGCAATTTTTCCATCTCAGCCAGGTATAGCAGCTCCTGCAAAAAAGAGACCAACAGGCTTTCATAATCCACCGCTTCTATCGTCAGGCTGCGAGATTGCAGGGTATTCGGCTGGCTTTTAGCGCCACACATGGCGAACATGCCCCGCGCGGCCTGTTCGAATAGCGTCTCGTAGTCAGGCGCCCACACTTCCAACTCCCAATCAGCGGTATGGGCATGCTCTCGGTAGCCAGAATTCTTCTCCATTGACCGACACCATCCAGATCAAAGCTCGATTTCATTATAGCATGCCTCATAGCTGGGACAAAAAACGACTTCAAAGCATGTATAATGTAGTGCGTTCTACACACAAGGCCGATGTCGCCAGGGAGTTGCAATGAATTTGAGCTACCTGAAAGCCAGGTTGGATGGCTTGGAGGCAAATCTCCAACAGATCGTTGAGGGCTTCGCCGTTCGTTGGCTTGAACCAGATGGCATGTTGGATGAAATGGTTCGCCAACTGGTAGAAGCGCTGCATTCTGGGTTAAAAGTGCTCACCGGAGATCAGATTGCTGCTCCTAACCTGTTCATTATCCGAGCAAACCCTGCGCTCGCCAAAAAACTGCTCGCCCAACCCGCAGTGCTTGAGGAGATAACCGCTGCACTGCGCACCGCATTGGTGGATAACGGCGCTCGACTATTAGGTCCGCTCTCGATTCAAGTGCTGGAAGATGAAGACGCGCCGCTCCGAGCCATTCAGGTGGAGGCTCAGATCAGACCGGAGAGAATTGCTCAAACATCGGATCTGACGCCCGAGGAAGGGATCGCAGCCGCAGCGCTGCCGACGAAGGCATTCTTGATCGTGGATGGCACCAGGATCTTTCCCCTGGATCGCGCCGTGATCAATATCGGGCGCAGGCCCGACAACCAGCTTGTCATCGATGACGCTCGCGTCTCACGCTTACATGCTCAACTGCGCGCCATACGCGGTAGATATGTCATCTTTGACCTGGACTCCACGGGTGGCACATTCGTCAATGAGCATCGCATTCATCAATGTGTGCTGCATCCCGGCGATGTCATTTCTCTTGCTGGCGTGCCCATTGTTTTTGGGCAGGATCTTGATACCACCGGAGAGACTCAGCGCCTGGAGCCGCCGAGCTAACCACACCACCACAATGGTATGAGCGTCCAGGTTTTTCTCGTGCTTCGATTCGTAATTGCAGGGCTGCTGTATGTGTTCCTCAGCGCTGTGATCTACCTGCTTTGGCTGGATTTGCGCCAATATGGCAAGCGCGCCCTGCCCCAGATTCCAACCCCCATCATCATTCAACATGATCGGGAGGGCGAAATTTACCCCTTGCGCTTCACCGAACCAGAGATATTCATTGGGCGTGATGTGGCATGTCAATATGTTTTGGAGAATACCACCGTATCAGCCAGGCATGCGCGCGTCTTCTTCCGGCAAGGCCAGTGGTGGGTCGAAGACCTGCACTCGACCAATGGCACCTATCTTAACCAAGAACCCGTTGTCTCGCCTACCGTGCTGACCAGCGGCGACCAGCTACGCTGTGGTCAGGTGATCCTATCCATAACGGTGGAATAAGTGTTTCGAGATCATCAACGTAGCCTCTCCACCCAGGCTAATCTAAACCCGATCAAATTGGAGTGATCGATGAGTAAAATCAGTTTCGCTGTCATCGGAGGTTCTGGTCTGGAAAACATGCCCGGCCTGGAAGATATCCAGGAGGTCGAACCCCGAACGCCTTTTGGCCAACCGAGCGCGCCCATCGTCATTGGAACCTTAGCAGGTCAAAGAATAGCTTTCCTGGCCCGCCACGGCTCTGGGCACAAATTCTCAGCCTCCGAGGTTCCTTACCGCGCCAATATTTATGCTTTGAAATCACTGGGCATCGATCGGGTGATCAGCATCAGCGCTTGCGGATCGCTGCGCGAGGATTTTGCTCCCGGCGATATCGTGGTGCCCGATCAAATCTTTGATTTCACCCGGCAGCGCGCCCGCACCTTTTTCGACCAGGGCCTGGCCGTGCATATCGGTGTGGCGGATCCATTCTGCGCCGACCTGAGCCGTCAACTTGTCCAGGCGGTCAAAGCCTCTGGCGGCGTGGTCCATTCAACAGGTTCGCTGATCACCATCGAAGGACCGCGCTTCTCGACCCGCAGCGAATCAAACGTTTTTCGCACCTGGGGAATGTCTGTGATCAATATGAGCACTGCGCCAGAGGTGTTCCTGGCGCGTGAAGCTGAAATGTGTTACGCGGTGATGAACCACGTCACCGATTACGATGTGTGGCACATCGCAGAAAAGCCGGTCAGCGTCGAAATGATCACTGAAGTGCTCCATCACAACCGGGAATTGGTGTTCAAGACCATCCACCAATTGGCGCGCACATGGAGGGCTGATCGTGATTGCGCCTGTGGGCAGGCGCTGGCTGGGGCGTTTATCACCCGCCCTAACGTGATTTCATCAGAGGATCGCGAACGATTAAGGGTGCTGACCGGAAAATACCTGGGATAGGCGTGGCGTAGGCCAGTGGTATGCACATCCCGATGAGCACCAAAACCGATGAACTCGAGCGCCGCCTGCTGTACATCGCAGGCGGGTTCTTATGCCTGTGGGCAGCAGCTTTCAGCCTGTCGCCTGTCGTACGAGCGCGTTCATCCGCCGCCGGGCTGCGTTTGGATCATTGGCTGGTGGTGGGGGTTTGGGGGATGATGATTGGCCTCGTTCACCGGCGCGCCTCTCGCTGGATGCCCGACCGGGACCCGTTGCTGCTGCCTACCGCTTCCTTACTGACCGGCTGGGGCACGCTGACGGTGTGGCGTTTATTCCCAGAGCTCGGTTTACGCCAAACCGCCTGGCTTGTGGCAGCAGCATTCGCCTTATGGTTAGGGATGCGCTTGCCAGCAGATCTCTCCTTCCTTCGAAAATACAAGTACGTCTGGCTCTCGGCTGGCTTGCTGCTAACGGGTGCGACCCTCATCTTCGGTACCAACCCGCTTGGCGAAGGACCCCGCATGTGGCTGGGATGCTGTGGGCTTTACCTGCAGCCCTCTGAGCCGCTGAAGTTGCTCTTGATTATCTATCTCGCCGCCTACCTGGCAGGCTTTCAAATGGCTGGCAAGAATCAGCCGGCAGAGCGTGGTCCACTCCCTGGAAGAGCCTTGCTGCCTTTGTTGGCGCCAACCTTGTTAATGACGGGGCTTGCGCTCGTCTTGCTCGTCGCACAGCGGGACCTGGGCACTGCGACGATTTTTCTTTACCTTTACGCAGTTGTTGTGTACCTGGCTACAGGCAAGCGGCGCATTCTTATTTTCACTGCCATCGCTGTGCTGCTGGCAGGTGTGCTCGGCTATCTGCTCTTCGACCTGGTGCGCCTGCGGGTGGAAGCCTGGTTCAATCCCTGGGCTGATCCATCGGGTCGCTCATACCAGATCGTTCAATCATTGATCGCCATCGCCAACGGCGGTATATTGGGGCGCGGCCCGGGGTTGGGAAACCCGAACCTGGTTCCGGTGCCGCATTCGGACTTTATTTTTTCTGCCATCAGCGAAGAGAGCGGCTTGATCGGGGCGATTGCCCTACTGGCGTTGGTTGGCATTGTCGCCCTGCGGGGGCTGCGCGCCGCGATCTTGGCGCCAGACTATTTTCGCCGCTATCTGGCCGCAGGCCTTTCTATTCATCTGTTGGGGCAGGCCTTGCTGATCGCGGCAGGAAATCTTCGCTTGCTACCATTGACCGGAGTCACTTTTCCCCTGGTCTCTTACGGTGGCTCATCGCTGGTCACATCCTACATCACCCTCCTCATCTTGATGAAAATCAGCGAACACAACGAAGAGACCCCGCCCGCGCATCTGGTCTCGCTCAAGCCATACATGATGATCGCAAGTGGGCTATCAGCAGGGCTGCTCGCAGCTTCACTGGCTGGCGGATGGTGGGCAGTGGCGCGCAGCACCGACCTACTCGCACGCACTGATAATGCCCGTCGCGCCATTGCTGATCGTTTCGTCAAGCGAGGCGCAATCCTTGACCGCAACGGACATCCGATAACCGAGTCCAGCGGAACACCGGGTAGCCTGGTGCGAACCATCAATTATCCTGCGCTGAGCGTTGTCATCGGCTACAACCATCCTGTGTATGGGCAAACTGGCTTGGAGTCCGGGTTGGACGAATACCTGCGCGGTCAGAAAGGAATCCCTTTATACACCATCTTATGGGAGCAATTGCTCTATGGACAACCTCCACCGGGCTTGGATATTCGCACCTCGCTTGACTTAAAGTTGCAGGAGGCTGCTGACCAGGCCATGCAACATCAGAAAGGCGCGCTCGTGCTGCTGGATACCAGCAATGGCCAAATCCTGGTCATGGCATCACATCCTGGTTTCGATGGCAACACCCTGGATGAGAATTGGGAAAGGCTAGTTTCGGATACCTCAGCCCCCCTGCTCAACCGGGCTCTCTTGGGCGTTTATTCCACGCAGCAACTGCTGGGAAATTTGCTGCCTCAACATTTCCTGGCGCAACCCATAGAGATCCCCAGCCAGGTGGCGATGATGGGTGTCGCCGCGCCAGATAACCTACCTGAGCAAATTACGCCTATGCAGTTAGCTGCATTGGCTGCTGCCATCAGCCATCAAGGCAAGCTCGTCCCGCCCAACCTGGTCAATGCAGTCAACACCCCTCTGGCAGGCTGGGTGCTGCTGCCCAATGAGAACACGCCTGTGCAGATCATGGAGCCAGCCCTGGCGACAGAAATCTCTGCAAGGCTGCAAAACCCTGACGGATGGGGGTGGGAGATGACCACACAATCCGACGAAGCGACATTCTACCTGGGAGGCACCCTGGAATCCTGGCAGGGCGCGCCGCTGGCTTTAGCGATTGTGTTGGAAAAAAGCAACCCGATTGAAGCCAATCGGGTTGCTCAAGAGGTTTGGAGCGAGATCATGAGCCGGTGAGTAGTGCGCCAGTTCTCTGCATCGTCGTGGACTATCAGACTCCGATGATGCGCAGGAAACGTCGCTTGCCCACCTGCAGTACACCCGAGTGCGGGAACGTTTGGTTTGGATCGCTCAAGACCTGACCATCCAGCCGTACACCGTTTTGATCGATTACCCGCCGCCCTTCACTTTTGGTCCCAACCAGTTTCCCAGCAATGAGCACATCCAACACTGTTTGCCCAGGCTGCAGCGTATACTCGGGCATATCCTGGGGCATATCTCTCTCCTGGAAAACGCGAATGAAATTCGCCTGTGCCTGGTCAGCGGCTTCAGGGGAGTGATAGATCGAGACGATCTCATGCGCCAGTTTCATCTTGGCATCGCGTGGGTGCAACTTTCCCTGAGCCATATCCCGTTCGAAAGCGGCGATGAATTCGGGGGTCCAGCGTGTAATCAAGCGGAAGTATAGCCCCATCGCCTTGTCTGGCACGCTCATCACCTTGCCATACATATCCTCCGGAGTGGAGAGCAGGGGAATATGATTGCCCAGGGATTTGCTCATCTTTACCTCGCCATCTGTTCCTGGCAGAATCCCCAGGATGATGGCAATATTAGGTTTCTCACCCATGAAGGTCATCAACTTGCGAGCCGCAGTCACGATGTTGAATAGCTGATCTGTGCCACCCACCTGCACATCCGCTCGCAAAGCGTAGGCGTCATAACCTTGCATCAGCGCATAAAAAGTCTCGTGCAGGTAGATACCATCTCCATTCTCCCACCGCAGGCGGAAATTTTCACGTGTGAGGAACTGCTGAATGGTAAAGTTGGATGCCAGCTTTATCAAATCGGCAAAGGAAAGCTCGCTCAACCATTCCGCGTTGTAGCGAATGATCGTCTTCGTGCGGTCCAGGACTTTATAAGCCTGCTCAGCGTAGGTGCGGGCGTTTTCAGCCACTTGCTCACTGGTGAGCTGTGGGCGCAATTTATCCTTATCTGAAGGATCGCCAATCAACGAAGTGTAATTACCAATCAGAAAGACCACCTCGTGACCCAATTCTTGAAATTGGCGCAGTTTGCGCATCGGTACAGTATGTCCCAGGTGCAGGTCGCTGGTGCGTGGATCGAAACCGCAGTAGACGCGCAGCGGGCGACCTTCGCGAGCAGACTCTTCCAGGCGCTGGCGAAGCTCAGTCGCCATCGCATGCTTAAGTTCTTCATCGCCGTACTCGGTACCCTGCATCAGGTACTCTACTTGCTGGTCAATGGTCATGTTCACAGCAATTGCCTCCTCAGATATACAAGAAAAATTAATACACGCCCTCTGCGGTGAGGGCGCGTATCCAATCTCACCACAGAGATCATCAGCCGCGAGCGTAATAATATCCGTCGCCGGTGCGATCAACAATCTGCAAACCGGCTCGCAGAATGAGCGTTCTTAAAATTTTATCGCCCTCGGCAAACCCCATGCGGCCCTTCACCTCGCCGTTCATGTGGACCTCGCCAAGTGTGCGGAATTGAAAAAAGGTGTCTGCGCCAAAAACCTGAACTTTATCGCCCAGTTTGGAGGGAAAAACGCGCACTTCGCGAATGTCCGCCCAGGAAAGGCGCACTGCGCGCAGGCCATTCTTGAACTCGACTCCACTGCTATCGAGTGTGAGATGGGTATGGCGATCCACAAAATTGCCCATGCTGATCAAGCAGGCCGCAACGAACAACAGCGCTGCCAGCACACTCAGCCCCCATGGGATGGTATGCTCGCCAATCCGCAAGATTACCCCGGCCAGCAAAGCCATCCCCGTGCAAGCCCAGGCGATCATCTCCCCACGCCGAGGGATCAACTCTGGTCGGTATTGTTGTCCACCTGGCGTCTCGTCCATATTCGCATTATACCATCTGGTTTAATGATCATTAACCTTGAAGGAAAATTGGAGCGTGCTATAATTCGCCCATGCCAGATTTAAGCTTGACCCGCGCCGTTTTGGTATTGAATGCAAACTTTGAGCCGATCAATGTTTGTTCAACGCGGCGCGCCATCAACTTGATCTTGAGCGGTAAAGCCCAATTGATTATGAATGGCCGCGGAGAATTGAAATCAGTCAACCGCTCATTTCCCGCTCCGTCGGTGATTCGACTGGAAGCCATGGTCCGCCGTCCTCGCCTGCGCGTCCGGTTGACCAAACGTGAGGTTTTACGGCGCGACAATTTCACCTGCCAATACTGCGGACAGAGGACCTCTGTGCTCACGATCGATCACGTGATTCCTCGTCGGCTGGGTGGTACACATTCGTGGGAGAATCTGGTGGCTGCCTGCCCCGCGTGCAACCACCGCAAGGGCGGACGTACTTTGGAACAATCCCAGATGCGCCTGCTCGCCTCTCCCTGCGAGCCGCCATCTTCCGCCAGCTACTTATTTGGCCGCCACCTGAGCGATAATCTGGAATGGGGGCAATTTATCAACGGCTGGTAAATCTGGAACCAGCTTTCCCCACCAGAACGAAAATTATCCTCTGGGGCATTTTACGGGATCAGAACTCAAACTCCATCAGGTCTTTGGCCAACACAACCGGACCGCCAAAGCTGGCTTCAGCTTGTTGCACCAGGTGATTGCCCGGTTCGATCAGGGTTGCGTAATGGATCAAGGCCAGTTTGCCCGCCTCAGCTTTGCGCGCGATCGAACCAGCCTGCGCCGCGGAGGAATGCCCAAACTCAGCGCCGGTCGCTTCATGGATCAACAGGTCAACGCCAGATGCCAGGCGGACCACCTCATCGCATGGCGCTGTATCACAGGAATACGCCAGGCTGCGCTCCACCTGTAAAAATTCAATCCGCAAGCCAAGAGTGGGTATCATGTGTCGCACAGGTGAGGTGAAGATGGCAAATTCGTCGCTCTGCAACGCCAGATGATGCTCGGTTTCAGGTACGGCGTGGAACTCGACTTGAAAAAATCCTGGCCACTGCCGCCACTGATACAAATCCAACACTTTTATTGTGCTTTCGAGCACACTGGATAAGGCAAAGACATGCAGCGGCCGCTGGCGCTTTAGCAGCCACATGGACATTAAGAAGCCCGGCACGCCGGCAACGTGATCGGGATGAAAATGCGTCAAGAACAAATCCGTAACCGAGTTCTGGTCGAGCCCTACCTGGCTCAGGCGGCCGATCATGCTATCCACGCAGTCGATCAAGATTGTGCGTTTTTCACCTTTCACTAGCAGATGAGTATTAGCCTGGTCTCGCGTTGCGACTGCGCTGGATGACCCCATAATGATCAGTTTAGGCATGCTGCCATCTCCTCCAACGTGATTTGCAATTTCTCATCGACCCATCACGAGCGCAGTCAGAAAAGGTGTGAGCATCACCTCGATGAATGCAGCTCCTATCAATAAGGGCAAGATCAGGCCAAGGAGGATGCGCGTCCAATCCGCAAGGGCGCGCAACACCGCCTCACCAATGCTCATCTCTTTTGCCGGTGCTACCAGGGTCGCGCCCAGGCGGATAATCGCCGCGCCCGTCAGAATCATTACAGGGATCTCCAGAATACCATGCGGAAGAACGGTTGCAACTGCCACGGATGCAAAACCCGCCATGATCAGGTTCGTCAGAAGATAGCCTAACATGACCATGGGAATCATCAGCACAATTACTCCAAGCACACCAAAAGAAAACAATCCCAATACCGAAGCCAGCACAATCACTCGCAAATTGTGAAGGATGACATAACCTGCGCCAGCGACTGACGAAAAGCCCCACGCATTCAAGACCCCCATGAAGCGTTGGTCGAAGTTATCCAGGTCCATCAGCTCCGTGGGAAGCGGGAATCGATTCACCTGAGCAACACCCACCAGGAATCCAGTCATCAACATCACCACCATCATGCCCGCCAACCAGCGGTAGCTGAGAGCGATACCCAACACTGATTTGTACCAGTCGAGCGGATTGCGCGCCTGAGCCACCAGGGCCTGCCAGTAAGTTCGCCAAATCCATCGTAAGTTGAGCACGTCCAACTCGCGACCGAGCATCTCTTCCCGATTGAAATGCGCCAGGCCAGTGCGAATGAGCAAGATGGCAATCACGGCAAGCCCTAAAATCGCCCACCAGAGCACATGGTAGCGCCCCCAAAACATGACGATGCTCTCACCCTGGATGAGTAATGCTACGGGGATAATGATGAAGGAAGCCAATAAGTTCGCTGCCCGTACGGAAGTCGTCTGCGCAGAAATCACCACCGCGCCGCTCACCATGACAATTGCCTGGATTGTGGTTAAGAGAAGTATCTGGATCAGCAAAATCGGCGTTGGTGTCCACGCTATCTGGATATACACGCCAATCAGGTAGACTGTGATTCCCAGGTAACTGGCCAACAGCGGGGGAATGGTCGCAGCCAGCAATTTTCCGATATACAACTGGAGGTCTGTTAGCGGGCTGCTCAACAAGGGCTCGATACTGCGCCGCTCTTTCTCGCCAACGAAGCTCTCCAAGGCAATGACCAGTGAGACGGAGATTGGGAAGAAACCAACCACCATGAGCAGGAATGGGATCAGCCGCTCTCCAATGATGGGAGCGCCGTACTCTTCAACGAAGGAAACAGCTTGGCCGGCAGTGAAATTCATCAAACCGGGGAAAAAGATGGTCAAGGCGACCACAGGCAGGATGATCCGCCAATCGCGAAATTGATCTCGCACCTCGCGACGGGTGATGATCAACGCCGGCCCTAGCTGACTCCGCCACCACTCAAACATTGGCTGCCGCCATTTTTTCGCTATTTTGTATCGCCTGCAGGTACACTCTTTCAAGGCTATGAGGCAGTTGCTGCAAGCTCAGCACAGGGAGGCCCAAACTTAACAAATCCCGCAGCAAGGCAGGATTCACGAGCTCAGGTTGCGATGTGCGATAACGAATCCAGTCTTCTCCGTGAGCGACTTCCTCTGCATCGCTGGGCAGTGTGATCTTCGTGCCATTCAATGGGGAGGCGAAGCGCAGCTCATACTCTGTCGGACCAAGCAAATTCAGCTTGAGGCTAGCGATGGTTCCCTGGGCAATGATCCGCCCATCCCGAATAATGGCGATCTTATCTGCCAGCTCTTCTGCCTCTGCCAGATTGTGCGTACAGATGATGATCGTACGCTTGCTCGAGCGGAGCCTCTTAATCGTATCCCTCACCAGCCTGGCGCTCTCAGGGTCCATGGCAGAGGTCGGTTCATCTAATAGCAGAATGGGGGGGTCATGCAGCAGCGCTCGCGCCAGGGCAAGTTTCTGGCGCATGCCTTTCGAAAACTCACCGATGCGCTGCTTTCGCGATTTTTCTAATCCAAAATCATGCAGCAAACGATCACTGCGCTGCTTGCGTTGGTGAGCATCCAGGCCATACACCTGTCCAAAAAAATCCAGGTATTCGTGTGCCGGCATGCGGTTGTACAACCCATGCTGTTCAGTAAGCACTCCAACCGAAGCGCGCACTCGATCAGCCTGGAGAACGACATCATACCCATTGACAATGGCGCGGCCGCGCGTCGGGCGCAGTATCGAAGTTAACATCCGAACTGTGGTCGTTTTTCCAGCGCCATTTGGTCCGAGCAGTGCCAGCACCTCTCCGGCTGACAATGAAAGATTGACGCCATCCACTGCCCAAAACCCGTCAAACTGCTTACTCAGATCATGTGTCTCTAACATCACACCATTCAAACCTGCACATCTTCTGCTTTTGGTATTATAGACCAACAGAAGGGGCGGTGCCGGTTGAGCTATTTAACAAATTTGCAAAGCAATCCGCTGAGAGGTGGAGGCTTTGTTTACTTTTGAGCAGGTCTGCACGCCCGAGTCTGGGAAAACTATGTCAGCGAAGCGCCGTTTGGATGCTCCGAATCTCCTTCTGAATCATTCTCGACTGGCTTTTCAGCAAACCCCATCGCAGGAGCATCAGCCGTTTCAGAAGCCACCCCCTCATCCGTCAACATGCGATGACGCCAGAACAGGCTCAAAGCAGAGAGCAAGGCAACAATAGCCATGAATGCCTGATTGGCATTGATTCCACCCACTTTGGAAGGATCCAATCGCAGAAATTCGAGTAAGAATCTTCCGGTCGGGTAAGCAATCAGGTAGATCAAAAATAGGTCTCCTTGTTTGAGGCGTTGCGCAAAACGGCGACCTAGCCAAAGTAAGAAAAATAAGATGCCCAAATTCCACAATGACTCGTACAGGAACAGCGGGTGATAACGCTCGACCTGATAATATTCGGGCAAACGAAATTCAGGTTCGATATACAGCGCCCAGGGTAAATCGGTCGGCGCGCCATAGAGTTCGCGGTTGACAAAATTGCCCCACCTGCCGATCGCCTGCCCCAGCGCCAGGGCAGGCGCAGCGATATCAGCCCACAATGCGAAAGAGGTGCGCCTACGCCGGCAAAAGAAAAATAACGCTACCGCGCCGCCGATCACAGCGCCTGGAATGCCCAATCCGCCAGCGCGAATATCGATCGCATCCAACGGGTGAGTCAGATAATAACGGGTTGTGATGCCAACCGCCACCATTGAAGCAGGGGGGGTGAGAATATGCCAAATGCGCGCGCCCACAATGCCGCCGATCAATAACCATAACAGCGCGTCCCAGACAATCTCAGTATCCTGGTTGCGTCGACGCGCTTCGCGCTCAGCGAGGAAGGCCGCGGCAACTGCGCCCAGCATCAAGATAATTCCATAGAAGCGAACGAAAAAAGAACCTATGTAGAAACCTACCGGCATATCTCAACGCTCCTTCTGCACATATCGATCCCGTGGATCATCGCCCTGCAGGAATTACCGACGGGCTTTTTGCCTGACATCCCAAATCCGCTGGAGGGCGGTCAGGTTCGTAAATATCGCCAGTATCCACAGCGCAATGCTTGGCAGGTTAAACACCAGCGCAGGCGACAAGATCAGGTAGCGTTCCATGCGCGTAAGCATACCAACTTTGGTTTCATGCCCCAAGGATTGGGCGCGAGCCCTGGCATAGGAAACCAGGACTGAGCCGGCAGCGCTCAGGTAGGCAAGCAGGGCATACAGCCAATCCCCTTGCTGGATGTAAAACATCAGCAAGCCTCCAAAGATCACCAGCTCTGAGTACCGATCCGTCATCGAGTCCACAAAAGCCCCAAATTCAGTCGGCTCGCCGCGCAAGCGCGCCATAGCGCCATCCAAAGCATCGATGGGACCCATCAACAAGATCAATATACCGCCGGGAGTCATGTAGCCAAAGGCCAGAAGAATCGCGCCAATGGTGTTTCCAATCAGGCCAAGAAGGGTCACGGTGTTGGGCATCAAGCCCAAACGATTGAGAAACGCTGCTATCGGATCCAGGAAGCCCTTAAACTGCTTGCGGAAATAATCTGTCAGGTTGAATGAGCTTTTGGTTTCTACGGCACGTTCTGTCAAAATCGGATCCACCTTTCCTATTATCGTCGTGAGCAAGTTGCGTGACAACCAGGTGCACGGGTACCCAGCATGTGAATGCTAATTCAACCCAGCATCACTGTCAAGCTGTTCAAACGAGACTCAGACTTTATAACTCGGGCGTCTCGTCTTCAGGTCCAATGATCACTTCACGCTCGCGCCCTCCACCCTGCGCAGGTCCGATAACACCCAATGCTTCCAATTCATCGATCAAGCGGGCTGCGCGTGGGTAGCCGATCCGTAAGCGGCGCTGCAACATCGAAGCGCTTGCCCGCTGTGTCTCACGCACGATAGCAATCGCCTTCTTCACAAGGTCATCGCGATCCGCCAGGATCGCTTCCTCTTGCAGCAGCTTTTCCCAGGGAGGCAGCTCATCCGGGTTCGTCGGATACGTCTTTTGCCAGAAATTGATCACCCGCTCCACTTCCTGATCGCTGACCATCACACCTTGCGAACGCAACGGCGACTGCGCATCCGGCGGCATAAACAGCATATCTCCACGGCCCAGGAGGGACTCAGCACCGGTTGTATCCAGGATAACCCTCGAGTCCACTGAGGACGCCACGGCAAAAGATATGCGCGCCGGAAAATTGGCCTTGATCAAACCAGTCACCACGTCTGTGCTGGGACGTTGTGTGGCTACCACCAGGTGGATACCAGTGGCCCGAGCCATTTGCGCAAGCCGCACCAGGGTCGGTTCGGTCTCTTCAGGAGCAGACATCATCAAATCAGCCAGCTCATCGATGAACACAACGATGCGTGGTAGAGGCTCGACATCCTTACGCCGGCGAGCTCTGCGGTTGTAGCTATCCAGGTTGCGCGCTCGCGAGGCCTCCAATAGCTTATACCGCCGGTCCATTTCAACCACAGTCCAATGTAACACGCCCAGAATGCGCTGTAGATCAGTTTCCACTTTGCCGTAAAGGTGAGGCAGACCATTGAAGCGCACCAGCTCCACCATTTTCGGATCGATCATCACCAAGCGCAGGTCTTCAGGCAGGTTATTCATCACCAGGCAATTGGTGATCGCAGCGATGCACACCGATTTTCCCGAGCCAGTGGTGCCAGCAATCAGCAAGTGCGGCATTCGCGCCAGGTCAGCCACCACCGGTTGACCGGAAACATCCCTTCCCAAGGCTATCGCCAACGGCGAATTCAGATTGTAAAATGCCTCAGATTCGAGAATGGGTTTCAAGCGTACCACTGCAGAGTGCGAGTTGGGCACTTCGATGCCGATGTAGGGCCTTCCGGGAACCGGCGCTTGGATGCGCAATCTTTCTGCCGAGAGAGCCAGCGCCAGATCGCGCGATAGAGCCGATATTTGCGCCACACGCACCTTCTGGCGAGCCGCATCGCCTTCGTTTCCCGCTCTCTCGACAAAGCCCGGTTCCACAGCGAATTGGGTAACGGTTGGCCCCACTCGAAATCCAACCACACGGGCAGGTATGCCAAACTCCGCCAGAGTCTTTTCGATCAGGCCGGCGGTCAGATTGATATTGCGTTCGTCAGCACGGAATGGCGGCTCATTGGAGAGCAAGTCCAGAGGAGGGAGTCGTTCATCGCGCTGAACTGCAGCGCGATCGCCACCCTCTTCTCGCTGCTCGACGCGAAAATTCTTGCGATACTGTTCCGGCAGAGCCAACTTTTTCTTTTTGGACGAGGACGCCGAGCCGCCCACATCCGCACCCTGGATCGGAGCAACGCTGATGCCAGCAGCGAGCGCATCTGTCTCGGGGAGAGGTTGTTCCCCTTGCGCCAGGCGTTCCAACCAGCGGATTAATCGCCGCTCCAATCCCAGGCCCAATGTGATGCCGAACAAGGTGATCAGCGAAAATACGAGCAGCATCACAAAATCGCTGGCTGGGCCAAGCGGAGCAAACAAGAGCTTAAGTACTTCTACCAGCCCCCAACCAGCGCGACCGCCATCATTTCCCAGATCGGCGCGCTCAAGTGAATGCCCGCCGAAGAGGGTGAGCAATCCCAGGCTTGCGAGCGCTGCCAATTCCAGGGCATAGACCCTGGCCCAATTTATCCGCCTCGATTCTTTGCCGCTCTGCAAAACCAGTAAACCTGCTACGCCAAAACCAATGACCAGCCACAGGCTACCCCAACCCAGCCAAAGCCAGAGCAGTTTTCCCCACCAGCGCAGTAAAAAACCGGACGCCAGATCGGGCAACGCCAGCGCCAGCAGTGTCATGCCCGCCAGAGTCAACAAACCCACACCGACCAGGTCCCTCCCAAAGCGTTGCAGGCGTGCAGCTAACGCCACCGGAGCAATCGCCGGTTGGTCGGATTTGACATCGCTCGTATCAACCTCAGCGGCCAATGTGCGTTGGCCTTTCTTTTCTTTCATCCCTTAACCAAAACGACCCAAAATAGCTTGCCCAACCTGCTCTAAGATGTGTCCGGAGAGTTCGCTTCATTTCTCGAGGCTGTGTAGATGCCAAACAGGATAAGTATAGCACCGAATAATTTCAATAACGATGGTCTCTCTTGAAGCAGGAAGTAGGCCAGAATGATCGTGCCGATTGGCTCACCCAAAAGTGTAATGGAGACATAGGCTGCAGACAGGTATTTCAATGCCCAGTTGAACGAAGTGTGGCCCAATAACTGCGGAAACAACGCCAGCAACGCCAACCAAAGGTACGCCTGGGGTGAATACCCGAAGACAGGCTTTCGAACGCTCGCCATAATGGCGATCAATACCAGCGCTGCTACGCTGTAGACGAGGAAGATATAGGTGATCAACGTTACCCGCGGGCGTAGCGTCCTCCCGATCATGACATAGGCGGCTGCCATGACCGCGCCCGTGACTGCCAGGAAATTTCCCCAGATTGCCCGGCCACGTAGCATCTCCCCGCTTTCGGGACAGGCCAGGCCTGCAGTGCTCCATTGGCAGGCATCGCTGACGCCAACCAATATCCCTCCCGCCAGCGCCAATGCCATGCCGATTAAAACAGGTCGGGTCAGCCGTTCGCGCAGGAAGAGCGGCGCAGCCAGCGCTACCCACAGCGGAGTTGTCGTCACCAACACCACCGAACTGGCCACAGTGGTGAACTCCAACGAGGTGATCCAGGTTGCGAAATGCAGCGCCAGGAAAATGCCGGAAATCAAGGCCAATCCGATCTCTTTCTTTTTCAAGGCGGAGAGTTCCTTGCGGTGCTGCATCAAGGCCGGTGGAGCCAGTATCAGGCTTGCCAGGGTCAAACGATAGGCAGCAATCACCAGCGAAGGCACTTCTTGCTGAGCGAAGCGGATGAAAATCGAGGCCGTTGAAACAGCCAGGATACCGAGCCCCAGGATCAGCACAGGGGGCGCAAATGGGGTATTGCCCTCATCCGTCATTCTGCTGCACGCTGCCCAGGTATATGCCAGATGACTTTACCAATGATATCTTCCTGCCGAATAGGTCCAAACTGCCGGCTATCCACGCTGGAAGGATGGGTTCCATAGACATATATTCCCCCATCTTGCGGGGTAAAGTAATGAATGCGTTTCATCATCACGCCGTAGGCGGGATGACGAAACACGACCACATCGTCTTCTCTCAGGCGATTAATACGCAACAAGAAGGGAATTTTGACGATTACGACAAAATCCCCTTCTTGTATACCAGGCGCCAGGCTGTTGCCAGACACCCGCATGATCTGGATCATCTACAGATCAGGGTAAACCAGTTCGAGCGCAGGCGCGTAGGGCGCTTTGGCGCGCTTGGTTTTGATGCCCTTCGTTGCCCAAAAGATTTCAGCGAATTCGTTGATCGCCTCGACAAAAGCCACGCCGCTTTCGCGATCAGCCGTTTGCCGGACTTTGGAACCAAGTTGCATGATCTTGTGCACAACCTGGTGGGTTTGCGGGAACTGTTCGAGGTGCTGTGCTTTGATGTAATCACCCCAGATGACGCGCACTTCTGCTTTGGCTTTCTCGGCATGCTCTTCTTTCACCGCCGTATAACGAGCCATGCTGTTCTGGTAAGCGACATTTTTCTCGCCGCCCTTCGCTTCCAAATCTGCCATCAAGTCCATCATACGAACAACCGTCAAGGCTGCGATTTGCGCGCCGCTGGGATCGTAGATGCCGCAAGGAATATCACAGTGAGCGCGGGCGCGGTCAAAATGGAACATTCGATCAATCGTGTTCAACAGTTTGTAAATCATCGTATCCTCCTGATTTTGATAAGGGTGAGTGGGGTAGACGGCGCCAATATCTTGACATACAATCTCTGTCAAGATATTGTATAACCATTACGATCATACTGACAAAATGGCTTCTTGTCAAGGAAAGAATAATACTCGCGCTTACCCACTTTGGGGAGGCGTGGCAACTGCCCGCCGAAGCGCTACGAAACGATAACCGCGCATTCGTTATTGGTCAGCGATCTCACCTCCGCCATCGGCTTCGATACAAATTATGTCACAAAATATTTGATCGAGCCGCGCGCCATTTAGTATTTTGAGGTACAATGTAAGCAATCCACAAAATACCCTTCTAGAGAACACGGAGGTAAGAGACTATGACCCATATCATCACGAGCTTGTGTCTGCGAGACTCGGGCTGTGTTGAGGTATGCCCCGTGGAGTGCATCGTGCCGGGTAAGCCACAAGAAGAATGGCCGTGGTATTATATTGACCCTGACACCTGCATCGACTGCGGCGCCTGCATCCCCGAGTGCCCCTATGAGGCGATCTTCCCCGAAGACGAAGTACCCTCAGCCTATGTCGCCAAAGGCGGTGAATACATCAGCCGGCTTGGCTTGACCGGTCACTACGAAGGCACCAACCATCATGGCGAACCCGTCGTTCTGGATTGCGTGCGCACTCTCGAAGCAGGTGAGGTGGTTGATCTTACACCTGATATTCAACCCAATTACGATTACTTCAGCAAAGGTCCCGGCTACTCCGCGGTTGGATAATCCACCGGTGGGTAAAAACAATATCAGCGCCCCAAGACATGGGGCGCTGATTGCTCTTAAGGGGTTGCCGATTTAGCGATTGCGCAGTTCCAGGTTGCCGGCGCCCATATTGACATTGATCGTTAGCCTCGGCCCCTCCCCAGGCAGAAGATACTCGTTACCATTTCTTTCCCAGGCGCCGCTCAAATCAACATTGGATAATCCACCATCGAAAAACAAGCGTGCATTGACATTTTCCGGCACGATCAATTCGACGGAGCTGACGCCAGTATCGATCGTCACCGTGGCATCTTGTTGCAACTCGCCAGAGAAATCTAAAGTGTAACTCCCAGCTCCCCCCTTGAACTCGAGCCGCTCAAAATTGGCGTTTGCCAAGCGGGTGAGGCGCACTGAAGAAGCCCCGGTTTCATAGCGCAGCGAATCCATCAGCACGTGATTGGGCGAGGAAAAATCCACCTCCACATCCGAAGCCCCATCCGTAATGCGCAGTGAGTGCAAAGAAAGTCCACCCAGATCAAAAATACCCTCATACGCGCCGGCATTGATGGTCAGTTCCATAGGAGTATCCAACAATTTGAGATCCCATTTATGCTCAAAGCGCGAGCGGAAGTTGGGCAATCCCTGGATCTCAAGGTCGCCCGTCTCGAGGCGCACCTGGCTGCCATCTACCCGCACCTTCGGCTTCAACTCTTCGACGTTATAGGTAGCAGTGCCCTCGACCAGAGCCGTTTCCGCGCCCGGGGAGAGATAAAGCTCTCCCGCGCCAAACGCCAGCGTCAACTGCAACGCGCCTGTGCTGGCCGGTAGCGGAATGTTCACATCTTCCACGACAGTCGGTATGGTGCGAACATTTTCGACGGGAAAATTGATGGTGATACCGCATGCCATAGTGACGATGGCAAGAACCAGCAAAGGTATGAACATTTTACGAGTTAACATGACAGAACTCCTTCCAAATGATTGTTCTAGATAAATATACGGTTGGAAGAAGCTCTGGTTGCGCAAGATCTAAGTTTGGTGTCAAGGCGGTGCCTTAAGCGCTTTCTACTGGCGCTGCAACAACCAGGCGAACCACTAAACCTAATAATAGGTATACCAGACCAAGAAATATCAGCAGGAATTTTATCGAGGCGCACACGTAAGCGATCACAGGCCAGAATGATTGTTGAGCGCCAAACAAAAACGCCGTTAAGGCAATATTTTCTGTGGCATCCAGGCCTGCAGCCAGCCACATTCCGCCTGCCAGCCACTCCCCTGCCGATGAGAGCGGCCAGCGTCTTTTCACGAGCACACTGCTCGCCCAGCGACAAGCCTGGCTGATGGTGATGGCATACAAAGGCATGAACAAGTAATCCAGGCCCAATGAAAACGCAGCTCTCAGCATGACCGGCGAATCCCAGGAGGAGATGATCGCGTTTGCTTGTTGCGGCGTCCGGGCAAATTCATAAGATATGATTCCATAAGGCGCCTGCTGTGTCGTGAGGGGTGAACCAATCCAATTCAAAGCGAGCATCACCAACAGGGTAAAAAATAAATATCGGAAAAAAAGGTGCACCCGAATGACTGCTCCAGGATGCTGGTTGGACATATTTCCTCCCCAAAGATCTGGATAAATTTTCGAGATGGCGCGAAGCTTTATGACCTTTTACGTATATTATATAGTTGACGTTGATTAAAAATTTTGCCTTGTTAGGAAATATAACTATGTCTCAACCCTCGCATGATGCTCCCAAACATTACCCCTCCGTGGTGGGCCCAACCTTGCTCATCGGCATCGGTGTGATCTTGCTACTGCAGAACCTGGGACTGATCCCAGCTCAAAGCTGGTGGCTGGCTGCTCGCTTATGGCCGCTCGCCTTGATTGTACTCGGAATCGATGTCATCGTTGGTCGGCGGTCGGTGATCGGGACACTCCTCGCGGGTTTAGCCGCAGTCGCGGTCGTCGGAGGCGTCATTTTCATCATGCTCTTTCCTGGACTTGTCGCAAGCAGTCAACTCATACAGCCGGTTGAGCTGATCGAAAAGCGTTTCGAAGTCCCCTTCCAGGACGCGCAAATGGCCGATGTCACCATCGATTGGTACATCGGTCAAAATACCCTGACCGCTCTGCCTGCTTCGAGCAACAACGCTCTCGTCGCGGATCTCAAGAGCTACGCTGAGATCGACTTCGACGCTACCACAACCGGCGATCAGCTCGAGATCAAGCTTGGCAGGCAACCGAGAATGAATTTTGGCCTGAGCTGGCCACAGGATATATCATGGGAGGTGGGTCTGCACCCTGACCTGCTCTACAACCTTTACCTGGATGCTGGGGTTGGCAGCAATGAGTTTGATTTGAGCGCCCTGCGCCTGAACCGCGTCGAAATCGACCAGGGCGCAGGCGCGATCCACCTCTCCTTGCCATCGGGTAGCTACCAGGTTGAGATCGATGGCGGGGCAGGAGCAATCGACCTGGAGTTGCCCTCAGGCGCGGCGGTTCAAGTGGTGCTGGATTCAGGTGCAGGGGCATTCAACCCTGGCCCCGGGCTTGAGTTGGTCCAGGGCAGCCGGCAAGAGGATGGCATCTGGGAAACAGCCGCCTTTTCGACATCAACAGATGCCATTCGCATCAGCATTGATCAAGGCGCTGGTGCAATCAGCGCCCGTGTACGCCCGTAAATTACTTGAAAACACGAATAGAGGAGATAAATTATGTCCGATACACCTCCCCCATCCCAGGATAGCATTTCTGAAGAGTTCCGACGCCTGGGCGAAAACCTGATCGACACCCTGCGCGCGGCCTGGGACAGCCCTGAAAGAAAGCGCCTGCACCAGGAAGTGAGCGAGGGGCTGGATGAGTTGGCAAAAACGATTCGCATGGAAATCGAAACATTCGAGGAAAGCCCCACCGGGCAACGACTGCGTTCTGATGTGGAAGACTTGCGCCAGCGCATCCGCACCGGTGAGATGGAGTCAAAACTGCGCACAGAGATGCTCAATGCGCTGCGCCTGGTAAACGAGGAGCTGCACAAAGTATCTGAACGATGGAAAGGTTCCAGCGCAGGAACACCCGAGACAGACCAGGCCCCACAACCTGAGCAACCTGCTAGCCCTCCTTCTGATCCCGCCTGAACTTGAAAGGAGCTCACCCATGGCATTTGCACCCCTTCGCATGGAAACTCGTGCGGGTAAAACAACACAAGCTGGTGGGCGATCCCTCACGCCATTCTCCCAGGCCCTCATCTTGAGCTTCCCAGGCATGTTGGGAGGCCTGGTTTGGAACCGTCCCGTCTCAGTGCTGGTGCGTGAGCCAGACGGCAGCGAGATTGTTATACCTGTTGTGGATCGAACCCGCCAGATCGAGCTGGCCCTGCTGGGAGCCGTTGCAGGATTCAGCTTGTTTATATTGATCTCTCGCATCCTTTTAGACAGAAAATCATCTGGAGAACTATCATGAACGAACAAACTAAGAATAATGACGTTGACTTAGAGGCCAGCGCAGAAGCCAGTCTGTCGGCAGTTCAAGAGACCATGGATCGTTTCCTGGAAGTTGCCGATGTTAAATCGGTTTATGGTCAACCGGTCGAACACGGAGATACGATAGTGATCCCGGCCGCTGAGGTGCTCTGCGGCATGGCATTTGGCGCGGGGTATGGGTATGGCAAATCGAATGATCCCGAAGAACAAAACCAGGGAAGCGGCGGTGGCGGCGGCGGTGGCGGTCGGACTTTTTCGCGCCCAGTTGCCGTGATCATAGCAAGCCCCGAAGGTGTGCGCATCGACCCTGTGATTGACATCACCAAACTTGGATTGGCAGGTTTAACCGCCCTTGGCTTTATGCTGAGCGTTCTGGCGCGGATGTCAAAACATTCTTCGGATTGATACACGAGCCAAGCATGTTATAATCTGCAAACTGTTCCACCCCCACGGGCTTTATGAGGAGAAGGAGACGATGGACATCAGCATCACAGAATATAAACGCTGTGACGTAGTCAAGGCTAACGGACGCATTGATAGCAGCACTGCACCTCAACTGGAAGAAGCATTGAACTCAATCATCGAAGCGGGTCGATATAAGATCGTTTTTGATATGAGTGATGTGACCTTTATGTCCAGTAAAGGTTGGTGGGTTTTAATCGAAACCCAAAAGAAGTGCAAACGCTATAAGCGCGGTGAGATCATCCTGGTCAAGGTCAATCCCAATATTCGCGACTCCCTCAACCTGGTTGGTATGGGTTCATACTTCCAGATGTTCGATGACCTTACGGCTGCAGTTGGCAGCTTCTAACGTGTACACAGCCTTGATGAGCACACTCCGCCTTCCAGGCCGGTTCGAGAGCCTGCCCAAAATCGGCGAATTCGTCGTCAAAGCCGCCCGCGCTGCTGGATTGGATGAGCGCGCTGTTTATGCGGTCGAACTGGCAGTGGACGAAGCCTGCAGCAATATCATCGACCATGCGTACGGTGGAGAAGGCATCGGAGACCTGGAGTGTGAGGTGAGCTGGCAGGAGGATAAATTGATCATCATCCTGCGAGATTTTGGGAAACCTTTCGACCCGGAGGCAATTCCTGACCCCAAAATCGGGGTTTCCATCGATGAGCTGAAACCGCGCGGCGTGGGGTTTTTCCTCATGAAAAAAATGATGGACGAAATCCGCTACAGCTATACCCCAGAAAGCGGAAACACGCTCACCATGATCAAGCAGAAGCTCTCCACCTGAACAAGGCGCAGGCGCATCAGCAAACCGTAATCAAAGCATGCGAGGCAACCCAGGTTGCTTCGCATGTTTCATTAATCAACGTGAGTTCGGGATAAGGGATTTTGGGTTGTGTTGGATGCCTAAAAGTTGGTCGTCCATCACAAGCTCCTCACGCCGATCTCACCCATCTCTCCGAAGAAGAGCGCCAATGTTTTACCAGTTATAACTTGCCCCTAGAGTTCAGTCAAAGCCTGGAAGAGCAGATCCGGGCAGCATCAAGCAGGCTTAATAATAGCTAGACGGTATGAGGATATCGATTCCGGAAGCGGGTTATCCAATCACATCCCGCCTTATATCGCCATGCGTGCCATCATACCTTGACGGCTAACAGGCTGGCGACCGGTCTGGGGTGGGAACCGCTGCCCTCGATCCATTCTTCTCGATAGTGCAGCACTTTCAGCCCTGAGAACAGTTCTCTCAATTCACCCGGCGCCAGCAAATACTCTTCTGGGATGTCCGGCTGTATCCGGCGCATTTCTCGGGTGAGTGTCTCAACGACCAGTACACCTCCTGGGCGCAACGCTCGCGGGAAATCGCGCCACACGCTGCGTTCCAGGTAATAGAAGTTGATGATCAGGTCGAAGCGATTGGCTGGCAGCGGGAAATGGCATAGGTCAGCCTGCACTAACCACAGCGCGGGATAACGCATCCTGGCGCGTCGAAGCGCCACCATCGAAATATCCACCCCGATCACCTGCAAACCTCGCTTGCTCAGATACCCCGCGTTACCTCCCAATCCCGTCGCCGCATCCAATGCCAGCCCACGAGTTGGCAAATACGGCTCACAGGACAATAAAAATTCCCGAGGCCCTGGGTCTCTGTGATACCGGGCATCATTCTGGTAGCGCGTATTCCAACGCTCAGCATCACTCTGTGGCATGGCGCCTCATTCCAGGCTCCGCATTGCGGGTAAACCACAGCGTCAGAGAAAGCAGCACCACACTCGCCAACAAGCCCGCAGCGACGAAGATCAGCAAGCTTGGTGGTCCCCAGCTTTCGAAGAACTGCCCCACCAGCCAGGGAATGGTCATGCCCCCCATGCCGCCGCCGATGAACAACCAGCCAGCCGTCTCACCGCTAACGCCCATGCGCCGCCCGGCGAGCGCTACCATCGTCGGAAAAATGGAGGACATGCCAAAGCCCAGTCCGATCGTGCCGATCCACAGTGCAGCGGATGAATGTGACCAGCCCGCCAGCACAACAACGCTCAGAAAGCACAGCACATAATCAAAATACAGCAAGTGGGAAGGTCGGATCTTCGCTGCGATTGGAATCGAAAGCAAACGCCCAGCAGTGAGCGAAGCCCAGAAAACCGACGTCATAGCAGCTGCGAGTGCAGTGCCAACCCCAACCTGCTCAGCGGCATAATTGAACACCCATCCGCCGTAACCACCCTCCGCGCCCACATAGAACAGCAGCACACCAGCAGCCAGCAGAACTAGAGGCAGGCGGGTTTTTCCCGTTGCAGCAGAATGGTGCGTGCTCTGTGGCACAGGGCTGGGCAATGGTAGCAACCAAAGCCCAGCGGGAAGTATAACTGCTGCCAGGATCCAATATGCCCAATCAATATCATGGGTGGCGATGATCACCCTGCCAACCACAAAAGGCGATATCAGCGCCCCCAGGCCAAAGAAGAAATGCAGTCCATTTAGGTACGGGGCGACATTGCGGTGATGCAGCCAGACCAGCAGGGTATTGGCGCTCACATCCAGAGCACCCTCCGCCAGGCCAAGGATCAGCAGAGCCAGGCATAGCACGTAAATCGAAGGAATCATCGGCACCAATGCCATCATGATTGCCAGGGACAATATCATCACCACCAGCAGGCGATTGCCTGGCAGGCGATCCACCGCTTTTCCACCCACCGCCGAACCCAATAAATAACCCAATGAGCGCATGACGAAGAGGATGGAGATGATGTTCAGGCGAACTCCCGTTTGCGCGGCCAGCTTTGCCAACGTGGGACCCAGGGATGCAGATACTGCGCCGAGAGAGAGAAACGCGAGATAGTAACCAGCGGTGATTGCCAGGCCGGTATTGCGGGTAATTACTGCTTGTGCGGGGAGTGTGCTATGAGTCATGGAGTGTATTTTACCTTGCATTTGCAAGCCTACCTTGTTATAGTTAAGCCATGTGTGGTCGCTTTACGCTCACGGCAGATATCAATACCCTGCAAGAGACATTTCCTTGGGTAACTATCCCATCGGGAATGGCGCCGCGTTTCAACATCGCTCCGAGTCAGCCCGTAGCTGTCGTTGCTAACGATGGCGCGAATAAGTTGGATTTCTTCGTCTGGGGATTGATACCTTCTTGGGCCAAAGATCCATCCATTGGCAGCCGCATGATCAACGCTCGCGCCGAAACCCTGGCAGAGAAGCCCTCGTTTCGCAATGCCTTCCGCAGGCGGCGCTGCCTGGTTTTGGCAGACGGATTCTTTGAATGGCAGAAAATTCAAGAACCGAGCAACCGCCTGCGCAAGCAACCCATGTATATCCAATTGGCAGATGGGAAACCATTTGCCTTTGCCGGCTTGTGGGAGAGCTGGAACAGCCCGGATGGTTCGAACATACTGTCCTGCGCCATTATCACCACCCAGCCGAATGAGTTGATGGCCTCGATCCACGACCGCATGCCGGTCATACTGCCCGAGGAAAGCTACCTCGATTGGCTGCAACCGGGCGAAGTCAATACATCCAGCCTGGTTAAACTGCTTGCGCCTTACCAGGCAGGCCCCATGAAGGCTTACCCGGTTTCGACGATTGTTAACAACCCCGCCAACGACCTGCCAGCGACGATCCAGCCGCTTTAGTTGGGGTTTCACCATTCATGTTTGCTGACCAGGATAAGATTGGGGCTTTATCGCTCTTCCTGTCTGGCAATCATGTCGAGCGAGGCTCACCAGATTATTACCGCCAGCCCCTACAACGGTTGGAGAGCGCGGAATTAGCTTACTGCGATCAGCAAAGGGCGCGCATGCATACCCGTTCAGGCACACATGCGCTGTTTGAACGTCGAGGCTTCATCGAAAGCTTCATCCACCAGTTTTGCCTGGAACAAGAGGGCACGTTGGATGCCAGAATTTGAGCCCGCCTATTTGAAGCTGTTCAGAAATGGCGAACTTGGCCAGCGCGTGCTCAAGGCTTACGCCATGCTGGAAGCCTGCCATGTGTGCGCCTGGGGTTGCCAGGTCAATCGGCGGGCAGGAGAATTGGGCCGCTGTCACACCGGCGAGCTGGCGCGAGTGAGCAGTTACGCGCCTCATTTTGGCGAGGAAGATCCGCTGCGCGGTTGGGGCGGATCGGGCACGATTTTCTTCTCGCGCTGCAATCTGCGCTGCCAGTACTGCCAGAATCATGAGATCAGCCAGACCGACGCCGGACTGGAACTGGAGCCTCAAGAGATCGCCGCCTTGATGTTGGAGCTGCAATCGGAAGGTTGTCACAATATCAACCTCGTCTCGCCCAGCCATGTCGTTCCCCAAATTTTGGCCGCCCTGTGGATCGCCGCCCGCGCCGGCTTAAAAATTCCCCTGGTGTACAACACCGGCGGGTATGACTCTCTGGAGACGCTGGCGCTGCTGGATGGCGTAGTGGATATCTACATGCCTGATATGAAGTATGCGGACCCGAAAATCGCCGAAAAATATTCTGGCATCCCCAATTATCCCCGTATCAACCAGGCGGCTGTCAAGGAGATGCATCGCCAGGTGGGCGATTTGCAACTCGACGAACACGGGATCGCCCAGCGCGGCCTGCTGGTGCGCCACCTGGTGCTGCCCGAAAACCTGGCAGGCACCGAGCAGATCGTGCATTTCCTGGCAAATGAAATTTCCAAAGACACCTACCTGAACCTGATGGATCAATACCGCCCGGCCTATAAAGCCCACCACTATCCAGAGCTCAGTCGCACGATTACAGCGGCGGAATTCCAGCAGGCAGTTGTTCTGGCACACCAGGCTGGTTTACACCGCCTGGACCAACGTGTGCGGCGATTTTAATCATTAGTGTTTGATTAAATTATATGGACAATACCTTGACAATACTGTGATATAACGTAAAATTATAACTAATCAGGGTGGATTTAGCCAACATCAATTTACCGGTTGCTTCTCTCCTCCGATTGGGTTGCCGATAGACGAGGCAGTGCTGACCACACTGCCTCGTCGTCGTTTGAGCATCCCTTGACAGCAGATCATCCGATGGTAAACTTGTCAACATCATGCGCGGCCATTCACACCTGCAGCCCATACCTGGCCCATCCCCTAGTAACCGCAAGCTGCACCTGGCTTTCGGTTCGTTTGGGCTCGGCAACTAAGCTCGCGTAATCCAAACGAAAACTGCCCTCTGGACTGAAAGCCATCCAGAGGGCCTTTCTATTATCAGACTGCACGCAAGCGGTCGAAAGCACTCATCTCTCAGGAGGCCATCTATGCGAATGTCTCAAATGTTCAGCCAGACCTTGCGGGAAGCTCCTGGCGACGCGGAAACCACCAGCCATGCCCTGCTGCTGCGCGCCGGCTTCATCCGCCAGCTTGCGGCAGGCATCTTCACCGCTATGCCTCTCGCTCGGCGCACGCTCACCCGCCTGGAAAATATCATGCGCGAGGAAATGAATGCCATCGGCGGTCAAGAAATCACCATGCCGGTGGTGCATCCGGCTGAACTCTGGCAGGAGACAGAGCGCTGGTACCAGATCGGTTCGGAGATGGGCCGCTTCAAAGACAAAAATTTGCGCGACATGGTGCTTGGCATGACCCACGAAGAAGTTGTCACCGACCTGGCGCGCAAAGAGATCCAGTCCTACCGCCAGTTGCCGCGCCTGATTTACCAGATCCAGACCAAGTGGCGCGATGACCCCCGTCCACGCGCCGGGTTGATCCGCGTGCGCGAGTTCACCATGAAAGACTCTTACAGCCTGGATGCTGACTGGGAAGGGCTGGATAAGCAGTACCGCGCCCATTACCAGGCCTACTTCAACATTTTCCACCGCTGCGGCTTGCCGGTCATCGCCGTGAAATCCGATGTCGGTATGATGGGTGGCAAGCTGGCGCACGAATACATGTACCTCACCCCTATCGGCGAGGACACCCTGCTGCTGTGCGACGCCTGCTCCTATTCCGCCAACCGCCAGATTGCTGCATTTCGCAAGCAAGCCGCCCCAATGGAACAGCCTTTGCCCATTGAAAAGGTTGCCACACCGGAGACCAAAACTATCGCCGCCCTGGCTGAGTTTCTCTCCATTCCCGCTAGCCGGACTGCTAAAGCTGTCTTCATGGTCGCCAAAGTGCCCGAGGGCCAGGTGACCGTAGACAAACTGGTCTTCGCTGTCCTGCGTGGCGACATGGAACTGAACGAGACCAAACTGGCCAACGCCCTCAAGGCCAGTGAACTGCGCCCTGCTCACGATGAGGAGATCGCCTCCATTGGCGCTGTTCCCGGCTACGCCTCGCCGGTGGGCATTGATCCCGCCAGCCTGGGCTACTCCGATCAAACACCATTGCCGCTGGTCATTATCGTCGATGACTTGATTCCCCAATCCAGCAACCTGGTTGCTGGCGCCAATGAAGCAGGATACCACCTGCGCAATGTCAACTATGGGCGCGATTACACCGCTCACCTGGTTGCCGATCTCACCGCCGCCCGGGATGGCGATGGTTGCCCACGCTGCGGCAGCCCGCTGCGCACCGTGCGCGGCGTCGAAGTCGGCAATATCTTCAAGCTGGGCACGCGCTATTCAGATGCCATGGGCGCCACCTTCCTGGACAAAGACGGCAAGGAAAAATCCATCATCATGGGCTCGTACGGCATCGGCAGCGGGCGACTCATGGCCTGCATCGCTGAAGAACACAATGATGAGAACGGATTGATCTGGCCGGTGACCGTCGCCCCCTATCATGTTCACCTCGTGGCGCTGGTTGGCAAGGACAGCGAGGAGACTCGCCAGCAAGCGGACAAGCTTTATACAGATCTACAGGCAGCCGGAATCGAGGTTTTGTTCGATGATCGCGACGAAAGCCCGGGAGTAAAATTCAATGACGCCGACCTGATCGGTTTGCCAGTGCGCATCACCGTGAGCCAGCGTTCGTTGCAGCAGGGCAGCGTTGAATTCAAGCGCCGCGATCGCAAGGAGAAATTCCTGGTTTCTCTCGATGCTGCCATTAGCCGCGCCCAGCAAGAGCTGGATACATTGCGCAGCGAAATTCAGGCTAAGGTTGTGCCTGTGCCTTACGAAGACTAGATGGTAGTGTCTGGCCGGATGACCTCCGGCCAGACACTCATGAGCATCAATTCGAAGACATCTTAAAGAAGCTGGTCAGCTTCATCGCCAGGTTCAAATCGCCTGCCAGCTTCAAGCGCCCTTGCATGAAATACTGCATGCCATTCGCCCGCCCCAATAGAACATCCTTGAAATCCTGGGCGTCGGCGGTCATCGTCATCTTTGGCGCATCTGCATTGCCAGGGGCGACGGTACACTTCCCCTCACGGATGGTGATAATCCAATCACCACCTTCCTCGCCGGTGAGGTGATATTGAATGACGGCATCCACACCTTCTGCCGCTTCGGGTCGGAAAGCGCGTTCATGGTTTCGGATGAGTTGTTCAACGGTGATATCAGCCATATCTATTCTTCTCCTGTTGTCGGATACAATTCATCTCACGACAGATTCTCAAAGATACCCGCGGCGCCCATGCCGCCGCCGATGCACATGGTCACCATGCCAAACTGCACACCCCGCAGTTTCATCTCATAGATCAACTGGGTGGTCAACTTGGCCCCCGTGCAGCCCAGGGGGTGCCCCAGGGCAATAGCGCCTCCGTTGACATTGGTAATTTCTTCGTTCATGTCCAATTGGCGCATCACGGCCAGTCCCTGCGCGGCAAAGGCCTCGTTCAGCTCGATCAGCCCAATATCCCTCAATGTCAGCCCAGCCAGCTTCAAAGCCTTCGGCACTGCTGCTACTGGACCGATGCCCATGATCTCCGGCGGAACACCGCCAACAGCATAAGCAATGAAGCGCGCCAATGGCTTCAAGCCCAATGCCTCTGCTTTGGCTCGCGACATGATAATCACCCCTGCCGCGCCGTCCGACATTTGCGACGAATTACCGGCAGTCACCGTGCCCCCTTCTTTGAACGCTGGCTTCAACTTGGCCAAAGCTTCCAGGCTGGTATCGGCGCGCGGCCCTTCGTCGCGCACGAAATCGAATTCGCGCACCTTGGGTGATTTCGCGCCGTTCGGCTCAACCGTCTTAACCCGCAAGGGTACGATCTGTTCATCAAAACGCCCCGACTGCACTGCCGCCGCCGCTAACTGGTTGCTGCGCAATGCGAAAGCATCCTGATCTTGCCGGCTGATTCCGTACTGGGCAGCCACATTCTCCGCGGTCAGCCCCATGCTGGTGAAGGCTTGCGGGTAATTTTCCGCCAGGTATGGCATGGGTGAGAACTTATACCCAGTCATTGGCACCATGCTCATTGATTCTGTGCCGCCCGCTATGGCAGTCTGGATCTGACCTGCTATGATGGCATGCGCGGCGTGAGCGATGCTTTGCAAACCCGAAGAGCAGAAGCGGTTAATCGTCTCAGCTGGCACAGTATAGGGCAAACCGGCGCGAAGTCCGACCATGCGCGCCATGTTCATACCTTGTTCGCCCTCTGGAAAGGCGCAACCCAGGATCAAATCATCGATCTCAGCCGGATTCAAAGCCGGGGCGCGACGCAGCAGTTCTTGTACGACTGCGGCAGCCATCTCATCCGGGCGCATACTCGCCAGGCTGCCGCGCTTGGCTTTGCCTACCGCGGTGCGTGCGGCCGCCACAATGACAGGCTCTCGTTCAGCATCCATCGTTGTCATCACTTCATCTCCTTAGAAACCCTTCCACGGTTACCGGGTGGACCGGCGTGAAATGGAACTAATTCCTCAGCACCTTGCCAGTTTGCAGCAGGTTCCACATGCGCTGCTGTGTCTTCTCTTCTCCGCACAGCGAGAGGAACGCATCCCGTTCCAGGTCCAGGATATACTGCTCAGAAACCCAGGCTGGCGCACTGATCTCGCCTCCGGTGAGCACATAAGCCAGCTTCCCGGCAATATGGGCTTCATACGCTGTGATATAACCGCCCTCTTTCATCATGTGAATGCCCACGCGCAACGCCGCAAGCGCATCCCTTCCTGCAGCAAAGATCTGCTCCGGTATTGGCGGGGCGTAACCGCAGCCCGCCAGGTGCAGCACCTCCTTCTTAGCCTCGCTGAGCAAATGCTCTCGACTCATCACTGTGCGGTCGCACGGGCTGAGGATGCCCATCTGGCGCGCTTCTTCGGCCGATGTGGATACCTTTGCCAGGCCAATCTGCTCGAAAAGACGCTGCAGCAAGGGCAATGGCTCGACATTCTTGGTGCGCATGGGCGGATTCAGCACCCGGCGCAGCATCTCTTTGGTGCCGCCGCCAGCGGGTATCACGCCCGCGCCGATCTCCACCAACCCGGCGTACAATTCCACCGATGCCACCACACGGCTGGCGTGCATCGTCACCTCTGCCCCGCCTCCCAAGGCCAATCCAGCGGGAGCGATGACCACCGGCTTGGGGGAGTATCGCATGCGCATGTTCATATCCTGCATCTTCTTGACCGCTGCTTCGAGCTGATCCCACATCCCACCCTGCGCACCCATCACCACCATGAACAAGTTGGCGCCAGCACTGAAGGCCTCCGCCTCATTGCCGATCACCAGACCTTCGAATTCACGCTCCGTGCGGTCGAGTCCTTCCAGGATCATGTTGAAGATGTCGTCATCCAACGCATTCATCTTGGTGTGAAACTCAACACAGGCCACCCCATCGCCCAGGTCGACCAGCGAGGCGCCGGGGTTGCGCTTGATCAGGCGACCCGCCGCCTTCTGCTCTCTGAGCAGCACCAGGCCAGCCGGGCGCACAATCGGCTCGTAACCACCCAGCGCCGGGTTGTAGACACCAACTGCCGTCTGCCCCTGGCTCTGGTAGAAACTCTGGCACCCATTGGAAAGCATCTCTTCGACCCAGGCCGCTGGCGGAAAGCCTGCCGCTTTCATGCCCTCGATGGTTTCCGCTACCCCCAGCATATCCCAAATTTCGAAGGGACCGGCCTCGCGTCCAAAACCCCAACGCATGGCATCATCGATCGGCTTGGGGGTATCGGCAATCTCAGGAATGCGCTCAGAAGCGTAAGCCAGGCTTTGAAAGGTGAGTGCTCGCACCAGCTCGCCAGCCCGGTCATCGGCTTTCATCAGGGTGCGCATACGCTTACCCAGATCTTCCTCGTCGCGCACCTTACCGATCGACTCGAAACGCACCTTCTGCGGCGGCTTGTACTCCAGGGTTTTCAAGTCAAGCGACCAAAATTCCTTGCCGCCTTCGGCGTTGCGCACTTCTTTGTAGAAACCCTGCTTGGTTTTATTGCCCAAAGCGCCACGCTCCACTAAGGTGCCGATCAGGTGATTGACCCGCTCAGAGCCCAGGTAGCGCAAGGCGTGGGCGTCGTGCGGGATGGCCGGCGCCAGGTTACGCCCAACGTGATCCCAAACATCAATACCCACCAGGTCGATCAGACGGAAAGTCGCCGTCTTGGGGTTGCCAATCGCCGGGCCGGTAATGGCGTCCACCTCATCCACGGTGTAACCCTTTTCCAGGATGTAGTCCAGGGCAAACGCCGCGCTGCCGAAGGCCAGTCGGTTGCCAATGAAATTCGGTGTATCCTTGGCAGGCACAATGCCTTTGCCCAGGCGATACTCGCCAAAATGGCTGATCACCTGCACCACTTCCGGCAGCGTCTCCTTGGTCGGGATGATCTCAAGCAATTTCAGGTAGCGGGGCGGATTGAAGAAATGCGTGCCCAGAAAATGTTGACGGAAACTCTCCGACATGCCCTCTGCAATCGAGGCGACCGGTATACCCGAGGTGTTGGTGCTGACGATCGTATGGGAGCTGCGCAGCGAGTCGATGCGCTCCATCAGCGAGCGCTTGATCTTCAGGTTTTCAACGATGGCCTCGATCACCCAATCTGCCCCTGCCACCACCCCCAAATCATCTTCCAGGTTGCCGATGCTGACCAGCGCCGCGTGTTCGGGAGTGAAAAAGCTGGCTGGGCGGGATTTTTGGGCGCGTTCCAGGCCCTCGCGCACGATGCGATTGCGCACCTGCGCATCCTGCAGCGTCAGGCCGCGTTTTTCTTCATCCGGGGTCAATTTGTTGGGGACGATATCCAACAAGGTGACCGGCACCCCGGCATTCGCCAGGTGAGCAGCGATCGCTGCTCCCATGGTGCCTGCACCAATCACCACTGCTCGATGAATATGGTACTTCATGGGACCTCCTCTTCGCTAGGGTTGGTAAATGACGAATTGATCGAAAAGGGCGCTGAACTCATCGCCCGACCGTGTCCCGGCAATCACACCGGCCTCTCCTTCACCCATGGAATCATCCTGCACTTCCAACAGCTTCTGTCCATTGACATACAAAATCAACCGCTCCCCGATGCAATCAGCCTGGATACGATTCGTTTCATCTTTGCGAATCGCTCCGCTCGTGTCCAGGCCTTCCTCAAGAAACTCGAACTCACCATCCAACATCGAAGCGATACCATAGAATCCATCGTTGCCAATCACCAACGCGTAATAATTATCACCATCCACATGACGGCAAACCAACCCGAAATACCCGTCTGCATCGCCGCTCTCGCGCTCGGCATCCACTTGCAGGATAGCGTCTTGCAGGTTCTGTGTTCTGACGCTCCAATAGCCAGAGCTGGTGGTCTTGACTGCAATTCGATAGCGACCTTCCACATACTCGAACTCGTAGAAATCCGTGCTCTCCACATACCAGGATTGGCGCGAAAAATCATCCTCGAAGAGAACGGTAGGTGAAGGTGTGGCAGCGAGCAGCGGTGTAGCGCTGGGCGCCGGGGTATCGGTTGGCGCGGGCGGCGTATCGGTCGCCATCGGATATGGGAAGCTGGTGGGGGCCTCGACCGGGGTGGTCGGCGGGAGTGTCGCTGCCGGCGCGGCCTGCGTCAGCCCAGCGATCAACGTCTGCGCCGCCTGGGTGAAAATCGCGTGTTGGTCGATCGTTGCGGGAAGCGGCGCTGGCGCGTTGCAACCCGCCAGTCCAGCAACCCCAATGACCACCATAACCATTACTTTCCAATTCCACAACGTTTTATTCCAATTGGTCATCTCTCTCTCCCGGCGCTCTGTTCGGACTGGGAGTCAACAAGACTTTGTCGACTCTCCGGCCATCCATATCCATCACCTCAAATAACCACCCACCCCATTCGAATTGATCGGCAGGCTCTGGGATCTTCCCAAGTTGTGTCATGATAAAGCCCCCCAGGGTCTGAAAATAGCCCTGTTCTTCGCCTGGCAAAATCGGGATACCAAAACGCTCGGTGAAGTCATCGATGTCCATCATCCCATCAATCAAGAAAGAACCATCTGGGCGGGCGATCACTTCGAGATCTTCCTCCACGCCAGGCTCTGGCAGTGCTCCCACAATCGCCTCCAACAGGTCGAAGGTGGTCACGATGCCTTGAAAACCACCAAATTCATCGATGACCAGCGCCATGTGCGCCCGTTCGGTGCGAAACAACTCGAGCACCTTGAGCGCCAACATGCTATCCGGCACGAACAAAGGGGCAATCATCGCTCCTCGCAAGTCCAGCGCAGCCCCATCCAGGCTCGCCTTCAGCAGATCTCGCGCCTGCACAATGCCAACCACGTGATCCAGACTGCCGACGACTGCGGGGTAGCGGGAGTAATTGCTATTCAAAATCTTTTGACGGTTCACCTCATCTGGATCGGTTAGATCCAGCCAGGTGATCTCGGTGCGCGGCGTCATCAGGCTATCCACCCGGCGATCTCCCAGGCGTAGCACCGCCTGTACCATGTCCTGCTCGACTGCTTCGAAAACACCGGCTTGCGTTCCTTGCTGAATCAGAAGCTTAATTTCCTCTTGTGTAATGGGCGGCTCCTGTTCCAGTTTCTGCCCCACGAGGCGCAACGCCAGGCTGGTTGACAGAGACAGGAAACGCACCACCGGCGAGGTGATCCGCGAGAGGATCAGCATCGGCCGAGCAAGCGCTGCGGCAGTGCGTTCTGGGTTTCTCAGCGCCAGGCGCTTGGGCGCCAGCTCACCGAAAATCAGGCTGAAGTAGGTAATCGCTAGCACCACCAGCACCACGGCGATCGCCTCGCTGTAAGGCGCCAGGTACGGAACTCCGCGCAACCAGGTCGCGATCGTCTCCGCCAGGGTTGCGCCGCCAAATGCGCCTGCCAGCACACCCACCAGGGTGATTCCCACCTGCACAGCAGAGAGAAAATCATCTGGATTTTGAGCCAGGGTCAAGGCTTCCCTCGCCTTTTCATCGCCTTCTTCTGCCCTCTGCTGCAAGCGCGCTTTGCGGGCTGAAACAATAGCAATTTCTGCCATCGCCAGCAGGCCATTAGCCAGGATCAATCCCAGGATGATGATAGTCTCTAAGGCAATCGACTGCATCAAGCACCTGATATCATGGTATCAATACTCTGTTGAAGAATGCCGCCACACGTTGCATGAAAAGCTCATCGCCTTCGCCACTGAAGGTATGCGCTTCTTGTGGGTAGAAAAAACACTCCACCGGTTTCTCAAGCTCATCAAGTCTCTGGCAAAGCTCTCGTGACCAGTCCGGCGGCACATCTGGATCTCGATCGCCGTGGTGAATGCTGACCTGCGCCTGGATGCGATTTAGATAGTTGATCGCTGAGATGACGCGGAAAGCCTCTGGCGGGTAGTTCAATTCCTCCAGGCCACGCGTCCCGCCGCTGAAATAGCTAAAGATACGTTCATAGTTCCGCTGGTCATCGCCGCTCATTGCGCCGTACAATACAGCCGCCCTTACAGACGGGTTGATCGTGATCACCCGCAGGGTGATGCCGCCTCCCATGCTATGACCCCAGATGCCAATCGACTCCGGGCGGGCGTTGTTTAGCGCTCCCGGACTACCCGCCTGCGACTCGACCAAAGCGATCAAGTTCAAGACATCTACTGCCATGCCCACCCGGAACAGGTTATCGCCATCATCCGAGGGGGCGTAGCCGCGCAAATTGGGATGAATGACCAGAAAGCCCGCCCGCGCCAGCGCATCCGCGTAGCGTGTCGTGTAATCTAAGGTCTGGTAAATCTGCGGATCGATGTAGCCGTGCAGCGCAATCACCACCGGGAAAGGCGGCGTAGCCCGCCTGGGTGTATTCATGAATCCATAGATGCGCAGCCCATCGCTAGGATAAGAGATCAAAGTCCGGGTGAAGTAGCTATTGACCGCCATCACTTCTTCGATGACCAGCTCACCGCCGCCATAGGAACGCGCGGCCAGGCTGTCTATCGAGAGGCCGCTGTAGGGATCGATGGTCGGGCTGGGCAGAGGTGTCGCAGACGCCAGGGGCGTATCCGAAGGCTGGAGAGTGTGCATCACCGGTGTCTGACTGGGATGCCATGTCGCTTCATTATCCGTCGCCTGGGGCGTTGTATCACCCTGATACGCCCGAGGCGACGGCAAGGCAGGCGTGGTTGGCGCCGTCGGCACCAAAAACTGGTCCGGCTGGCATGCGCCGACCATCATAGCTGCAAGAACCAGGTAAAGGATGTTAAGGTGCCATTGACGGCTTCGTACCACCATTAAGACAAACTCCACTTCGAACAAACGCTAGTCGCATGGCGTGCGACAACCAGCAAGCAAGGCGGTTCAACAGTAAACTATCGCAACTCGCGACCACTGTACCCTAAAATATTCCGTGCCACGATCAGCCGGTTGATCTGCCCGGTGCCCTCATAAATATCGGTGATCTTGGCATCACGGAACCATTTTTCCAGCAAGTAATCGCGCGAGTAACCCAGCGGCCCCATCAACTCGACCGCCCGCTGAGTGATCCGGGTCACCACATCCCCAGCACGCACTTTGCTCATCGAGGCTTCCAAAGGATTATGTTTGCGGTTATCGGCCATCCAGACTGCCTTAATCACCAGTAACCAGGCAGAGCGCAGCATCACTTCCATGTCAATCACTTCACGCTCAATATGGGTGAGTTTCTGGCGCGGCAGGCCGTAGCGGATGGTCACGCCATTCTGCGCCAACATCTCCTTGAGCAGCTCCAGCGTGGCGCGCGCCACACCGATGCCGGTTGCCGCAACCAACGGGCGTGTGGCATCGAAGGTCGCCATCGCGCCTTTGAAGCCCGTGGTCGTCTCAGTTTTCACCTCGGGGCTACCCAGGATGTTCTCGAAGGGCACACGCGCATCCTGCAGCACGATCGACGCGGTGTCGCTGGCGCGGATACCCATCTTGTGCTCCAGCTTGGTGACCTTGACACCAGGCGTGCCTGCCTCGACCACGAAAGAGCGCATCCCGGCTCGCCCGGCAGAGGGATCGATTGTCGCCCATACTACCACAAAGCCATCACTTAACTCCAGCGATTTGTGCCCGGCAGTGACAAAGATCTTCTCGCCATTCAGCACCCATTCGTTGGTTTCCTTATCCAGCACAGCCGTGGTGCGAATAGCAGAGGTGTCGGAGCCTGCCTGAGGTTCAGTCATAGCCATGGCGCCAAAAGTGGGCTTTTCAGCGGCGAAGCGCGCCAGGAACTTTTTTTTCTGTTCCGGTGTTCCGGCAGCCTCCACCGCCGCCGCGCCCAACCCACCCCCGGGTGTCACCAGGTACATACCCACATCGCCCCAGGCAAGCGTCTCCAGCATGAAGGCCAGAGATTGGTAGCCAATTGGTGGGCGGTCTTTCTTCGGCTCTTCGCCTTCCTTCCTCTCACGCGGCGCCAACGAGCCCGCCCCTGTGGCGCGCATCGCCATGTGCATAAAGTTGATGTAATCCCAGGGCACCTCATGCTCGTGCTCATCGAAATAGCGAGAAACCGGGCGCATCATGTTTTCTGCCACGGTTCGCAGAGCAACGCTCTGCTGGGCAATTGGTTTTGGGGGTTCGAAATCGATCATCGTCCACACTCCTTGTTGGTTTACCTGCTTGCCTCAAACAATGGCCAGACCGGTGAAAGTAGCGATGCCGCGCCCATTGCGCATCCACAGTTCCACAGGAAACTCGCGGATATAGCCGTGCCCGCCCAAGATTTGCACCGCCCGATCGGTCACCATCATCGCCATGTCGGTGGCGCCAGTGATCGCCAGGTATGCCTGCCTGGCAGCATCGGCTTTGCCATTGTCCAGCATCCAGGCGGCTTCCCAGGTCAGCAAGCGAATAGCTTCGATTTCGGTCGCCATTTCCGCCAGCATGAAAGCAATCGCTTGCTTTTGGGCAACCTTCACGCCAAATACTTCCCGCTCCTTAGCGTAATCGCGAGAATACTCGAAAGCCGCCCGGCTCAAGCCAATCGCCAGGCTTGCATTGGCCACGCGCATGGCAGCCAGGATCGGCTCAAAGTCGTGTCCGTCAGGACCACCCAGGCGATTCTCCCTGGGTATTTTCAGGTTATCAAGCTTGACCTTGTACATGGGCAGGGCATTGATACCCATCGTTTTTTCGCGATCGCCAACCACCAGGCCGGGCGTATTCGGCGTCACAATGAACCCTTGCGTTTTTCCATCCAGGTTGGCGTAAACAATCATCCCCCGCGCTTCGGCAGCAAAAGGAACGTATGCTTTAAGCCCGTTGATGATGTAATCATTGCCCTCCAGCCGGGCGGTTGTGCGCAGCTCGTTGGCATCGAAGTCGAAATACGGCTCCAATAGAGCGGCCGTATACGGCAGCCATTCGGCTTCGATGACCGGTGGTATCAAGGTCGCCTTCTGCTGGTCGCTGCCGACCAACAGGATCGGGGTAGCGTACAAGCCAGGCGCCAGAACGGTCATCGCCCCGGCCAGGTCGCCCCAGGCCAACTCTTCGGCTGCGAGTGCGCCCGTAACCACCGAGCGCTCGCCAAATCCGCCAAAATCTTCCGGGATGGAGGCCTGCAAATAACCCAGCTCCCAGCCTTTTTCGATCAAAGCAGGCGCGAAGCCCGCTTCCTCATCTGCATCGTGCGCTTTGGCTCGCAAATCCCCGGCTGCATAGCGGTGAATGGCATCCACAAGCATCTTCTGTTCATCGGATGGTTCAAAAGAATACATATTTGACACTCCTTCTTAGATGAGCTTTATACGGTCACACCCGGTCAGTCGTTTATAGCGAATAGCCGTTGGCTGGGAACCTCCTTCGAGTTGCGCCAGGTTATCAATACCCAGGAGCCCCCGTTGGTGCAAATATTCGATGTGCGCTCCGGTCTCTTCCAGCGCCAGCAGCACATTGTAGCCCTGAACTTCCCCAAATAAATCTTGTGATACCTGGGCTGTGGTGCGAGGTTCAGCCAATAAATCGATTACCTGGCATAAACGTTGCCTGTGCAGTTCACGAATCTGCTGCAACCTGCCCGGCAGGTCGATGATTGGCTCTTTGTGCCCACCCAGCGTCAGCCGTATTCCATCAGCCCAGGATTCTAAAGCTGCCAGTGATTTGAGGTAATGGTCCAGACCCGTAGAGAGAGTGAGGCGCTCTGGTGCCTGGTGCGGGCTGGTTTGATCCAGGACGTGATCGCCGCTGAACAGCACATCGTGCAGACGGATGACTACGTGCCCTGCGGAATGCCCCGGTGTATGTAATAACTTGAATGGGCCAACCTGCATTCCAACCGCCTCATAAGTAAAATCCACCCGTGTAGAGCGGTATAAAATCTTGGTAAAGCGATACATCTCGATCAGCCTCCTGCGCCGCTCTTCGGATACACCCGCTTCGATGAAAAAATCATCCAGGCGCCTGGAGACAATGGTCAAGCGTTCTTCATAATTGGTCAGGTTGCGCAGATCGAGCTCGTGCACACCCACCCTGGCGTTCGTCGCCGTGCGCACATAAGTTAAGCCGCCGAAATGATCGATATGCCCATGGGTGATCAGCACAAAATCGAGGTCTTGCAGACTCACCCTCTGGCGTGCCGACTCAGAGACAGACTGTAACCCCTGCTCCAATTGCTGGTTGGCTTCGCCGTATCCCGAACCGGTATCGATGAGCACTTTCAGTAGCCTGCCATCAGGATTTTTGACCAACACCAGGTAGATATAACCCGCAAGCATGGGAAAAAGCTGCAGCGGTATGCGGTAGATCATCGCCCCCTGGTTTGTCTCATAACACTGCACTCCTGCCGGCGCCACTTCACGGCTGGCTTCCATCACTTGCACTCCCGCTTGAGCAAGCCTTGCAGAAACAAGCTGGCAAATTCATCTCCGATCTGGGCTGCCGAAAGTTTCCCTTGCGGGCTGAACCAGGTGATAGTCCAATTCATCACGCCCAGAAGTGATTTCGAAGCCAGGCCTGGATCGCTGCAGGCGAACACACCCAGCTCCACCCCCTGCTGGATTAAATCTCGCCACAGTTTTTCGAACCGGTCACGGTGGGGAAAATGGCGCGATTGGTAACGTGGCTCCAATGAGCGATGTTCTAATAACAGTACGGCTGCCAGGTCGCGATGCTCCAACATGGATTGCAGGTAAACGATCATTGCCTGGCGCAACTTTTCATCAGGTTTCAAGGGCAGATTGACCACTTGCTCAATCTGCTGGATAAGCATGTCCAAGGCTCGGTCGAGAAGGGCGAGCAGAATTTCTTGCTTGCTGGAGACGTGATGGTACAGGCTGGCTTTCTGCAGATTCACTGCATGTGCAATATCCTGCATCGAGGCGGCATGAAAACCCTTCTGGCTGATGATCTGTGCAGCGGCTTCTAAAATCTCATCTCTGTTCATCTCGCCTTCCCTACCGAACGGTCGGTAGAATCTTACAATAGCATTCGCCTGGTGTCAAGTTAAGACTAACCCAAATCTCGTCTTCCAACTGGGTTTTTCTAAGGGCGCTTTGCCAGGTGATGGCTTACGGCAACAAAGCACGCCTGGCGCTTGTGGATTATCTTGTGGTCAAAAGCAGCATGGGATCGAAGTGTCGAAATTCTCCCGAAATGCGCCAGCGCAGATAGGACTCGCGCTGTGCTGGGGTGATCTCGTACAGGTAGTAACCCATATCCTCAAGCTGCGCGCCCGATGGACCCAGGCGCATCTCCAGGTGCAGGTGCGCCACTCCGGCATTGCCGCTCTGGCCAACAGCACCCAGCGTTGTACAGGCGCTCAGATGCTGGCCGGCTTGATGGGACGGCGGATCCTGCAGGTGGGCATAGAGGAAATAAACTGACAACTGCAATGCATGTGGGTTGGCAAGCCGGTACTCCTGGAGACGCTCGGCCAATTTTTCGCTCCAGGATCCTGGCAGGTCTGAAAGATGGGTTTCCAGGATCACCGCATTGCCGTATGGGAAACTATCCGAAAGCACCAGCGCCACGCTTCCGTCCAAGATTGCTTGTACAGCCTCCCCGGCGATCGATTCTCGCTCACCTCTGCGGTAGTAAGAAAAATCCACCCCGTGGTGGCGCTCTTCTCTGCCAACCGGTGGCGCAGTGTAGGCGGATGAGATGATCTCTGGCAGTGCGAAAAGTGCGTGCTCGCCCAGCGGCGAGCAGACTTCTGCTTCTGGCTCATGCTGCGAGGTTACAGAAGGAGAAGGCAGAAACTGTGTTGGCTCTGGCTCATCAGTCGCGATCGCAGGTGCAGAAGGATCAAGCTTGCTAGCCGGCAGGTGAGCAGGTTCTGGCGCATCTGCAGGCTCAGGAGGAGGTGTTTCTTTGTCAGGCTCGAACGGCGTCGAAACACACCCAGAAATACCCAGGCACAAGATCAAGAACAAGCGGTAGAGGCACGCTATGCGCATCACCCCATTATACGGAAGTTTCTCATTATCGGTAACCCAGGCCCGGGTCATTCTCGATAAACTCCTGAAGTCCAGACCTGAGTCCAGACAATTTTGGAGTTACGTACTTCGGGTGGGTTTTAAAAGCTGTCATGGCGAGCGACAGTGAAGCGATCTCCGCGATCATTCAGGAGATTGCCACGCCCCTGCGGGGCATGCAATGCCCTTTGAAATGAAAATTGTCCGAAGCTCAGTAAACGCGATTTGACAAGATACACCGCCTGGGGTAGAATTTGTTCGCTCTGTTCGGGGCGTGGCGCAGACCGGCTAGCGCGCTTGCATGGGGTGCAAGAGGCCCTGGGTTCAAATCCCAGCGCCCCGACACGCATAAAAAAAACCCAAAAGGACAACGGACCTTCTGGGTTTTTTTTTATTTAAATGCGAACGCCTGGGTGAGGGGGGCACCCAGACGCTCGCCCATATAGTCTATCATGATTTTTTTTAAATTGCAATGCATTTTTGAGTTTTTTTTTTTATCAATTTGGAGCACTCTATCAGATTTGTCAATGCTGAGTTCATTACTACTGTCATCACTTTCGGCTTAAACCTTTCTGAACATTCGCCGCCTATCGAGCGATGCGGTATAATGCCCAGGTATGACCAGTAGCATCAGCCGGCGAGGTTTCTTAAAGGTAAGCGGTCTGGCTCTGGCGGGTATGTCGATCGGACCGGTATTTCCCCGCCCCGAAGAATACGACCTGGGGCGCATTGGACGGATCACCATCAACCAGGTCGATCTGTACAGCAAACCGCGCGACGATAGCGAAATTATCGGTAAGCGCTATCGCGACCAGCTTGTGCACATCTATTACGATGTCGAATCGCCTGAAGGTCCGGCATACAATCCCTTGTGGTACAGGGTATGGGGCGGATACCTGCACTCGGCCTATCTCCAAATCGTGACCTTTGACCATAATGCACCACTCCCCTCAATTCCCGAAGCCGGGCAATTGTGCGAGGTGAGTGTACCTTACACGGTTGCCTACCAGTATGATGCGTGGCAAGGCTGGCATCCCTGGGAAGGATCGCGCCTTTACTACCAGACGACGCATTGGATCACCGCCATCGAAGAAGGGCCGGATGGCAAGGCCTGGTACCAACTCACATCTGAGATCGACGCCAACCTGAAATACTTCGTACCCACCGCTCACCTGCGCCCAATCCCGGCTGAGGAAATCGCCCCACTATCGCCAGATGTGCCGGACCATCTAAAGCGCATCGAAGTTTCGTTGGGCCGCCAGACTTTCACCGCCTTTGAGGATGGCGAACCAGTTTACTCGGCGCGCATCTCGTCTGGTATTCCCAGCAGAGGCGCTTCCCCGAACGACCTGCCCACCGCCACGCCGCGCGGCGAGCACCGCATCTTCTCCAAGATGCCAAACAAGCACATGGGCAGCGTCACCGGCAACCCGGATGCAGTGGATGGCTTCTCTCTGCCAGGCGTTCCCTGGACATCATTCTTCCGCAACCCTGGCGGTTACGCCTTTCATGGCACATACTGGCACAATAACTTCGGCGTGCCGATGAGCCATGGTTGTATCAATATGCGCAACGAGGATGCGCGCTGGCTATTTCGTTGGTGCACGCCGGTCTTCGACCCCCACATTCAAGATCACTCCGATTGGGAGCGCCGGGGTTACGGCACGTTGGTCGTGATTACCTGAGAGGCTCAACGTGGCTTCGTTGACACGCAGAGAAGCCCTTAAACTGGTCGGCCTGCTCGCCGCTGGCAGCCTGGCATCGCTGGCGGCGTCGCCGTTCTCTGGCTTCTACCCTCCCGAAAGCGACCGCACGCTCCCCATTGGCAGGGGACGTGTGGGAGGAGAATATATCTACCGCTATCGCTATCCCTCCTTTCGCAGCCAACGCCTGGGCGTGCTGCGGCGAGATGAACTGGTAAATATCTACTTCACGCTGAATTCACCGCACGGGCCGCTGGTCAATCCTGTCTGGTACCTGACCCAGGAGGGATTCGTGCACAGCGGTTATATCCAGCGCGTGGACCAGGCACGCGAAGATAATCCTTTGGTCGAGCAAATCCCCGAGACTGGTGTGCTGGGTGAAATTACCTCGCCAATGACCATTTCCCAACGCTGGACGCGCTCGGATGGCTGGCGACCGCTCTACCGGCTGCGTTTCTCATCCGTCTTTTGGGTGACAGGCGTGGACGAAGGCCCTGATGGCTCTCCCTGGTACCGCCTGACCGATGACCTGCTCAGTATCCACTATCATGTGCCTCACGCCCATGTGCGCCTGATCCCTCCCACAGAGTTAGCCCCCATCTCTCCGGATGTGCCGCCAGATGCGAAGCGCATCCAGATCTCGATCGCTGAACAGACGCTGACCGCCTACGAAGGCGAAAATATCGTCTTAGCTACGAAAATCTCTTCCGGCTTGCCCACACCCGTCGATTTCGAGGGAGACTTACCCACCGACACACCTACTGGTCGCTTTCGCGTGCAGACCAAGATGCCCTCCCGTCACATGGGCGATGGCAAGATCACCGCCGAGCCGGATGCTTACGAGTTGCCCGGCGTGCCCTGGGTGTGCCTGTTCACCAAGGATGGCATTGGCTTGCATGGCACTTACTGGCATGACAATTTTGGCAGGAGAATGAGCCACGGATGCGTCAATCTGCGAAACCGCGATGCGCTGTGGCTCTACCGCTGGACGAACCCAATCGCCGGACCACAAGACTGGTACCGCCGCGAGTTGGGCACCTTGATTGAGATCAATTGAGCCGACCCATACAAGATATTCGTTTGAGTTGAGTGCTCCCATCAGGCTTTGCAAGGCACGATGATGGTCAAGTGGGGCAAGGTTGGCCTGTGAAAAACCCTGGCGTTGAGATGAAGCTCTGGCAGCACAACGAGCCTCACTCTGGACGAGCGATAAAAAAACATCTACAGCAGCGCGTCCACTACCAAAACGACAAAAAGGAATGCCAGGTACATGCTGGAATAGCGATACATCTTCCAGGCTAACTTGTTGCCGCCTTGCTTCCAAACCCGCCAGGCGGAAGAGATCAACCACGCTCCCAGCAAGACCGCGCCAACCATATAGACGCCCCCACCCAGCCCAAACAATGGCAGCAACAGGGTCAACCCGACCAGTTCCAGTGTATAGAGAAAGATCTGCCAGCGCGTCTCTTGCTCACCACGAATCACCGGCAGCATCGGCACACCAGCGCGGGCATAATCCCTGGCGCGCACCAATGCCAATGCCCAAAAATGGGGCGGCGTCCACATAAAGATCACCGCAAAAAGAAAAAGAGATGGAATATTCAAGCTGCCTGTGGCAGCTGCCCATCCCACCAGTGGAGGGATCGCCCCAGCCCCACCGCCAATGACAATATTCTGGACGGTGGTTTTCTTGAGAAATATGCTGTAGATCAATACATAATAGATTATGCCCGCTAAGGAGAGCAGCGCCGCCAGCAGGTTGACCATGGCGACCAACAGGTAGAAGGATGCCAGGGCGATGCCAACACCAAATGCCAGGCCTTCACCGGGAGTCAATCTCCCCGATGGGATGGGGCGTTTTTGGGTACGCTGCATCTTCATGTCATCATGACGATCGATGTATTGATTGATCGCCCCTGAACCACCGGCTGCCATAAAGCCTCCCAACAGGGTCCACACAGCTACCCAGAAGGAAGGCCAGGATTCAAGAGCAATGATCATGCCTGCATAAGTGGTCACCAGCAGCAGCGCCACCACCACAGGTTTGGTCAGCATAAGAAGGTCGCCAGCGAGCTGCTTGAAGCTACGAGAGCGCACTGCCAGTAAGTCCGCCTGCTCCTCCACCGCGCCCCTCGCAGAAAACCCCGCTGTGACCGCCTGCACAACCATGACTGCCCAAAAGCCGCCCGCTGTGGCGGTATGCAAGGCAAGCAGATAACCAGGCGCCTGCGGTGTCATCCGGGCGCCGAGCAGAGCCTGGGAAAAGAACAGGACGACCGCAGCAGTCGTCGACACCAGCACCGGTGTGTCGCTGCGCTGAGTTCGCCAGGCCTGCTGGAAAAGGGTGGCCAGGCTGAGCGCCACACCTCCCACAATGAAGCGGTGCACCAGGTTGGCCCATTCGCCAACCGAAACAGGCAAAGCCAGGCCATTGCACAACGGCCATCCCTGGCAGATATTGGCCGCACCCATTTTGGATACCAGCGTACCGCTGACCATCAATGCAAACGAGAAGATCAGTATTACCAGGGACCATTGCGCAAAGGGTCGCCGATACTTGAGTACTACCGCTTGCCCCTTTTGCAGGTGAAACGCTGTGATGACTGCCACAATCAGCAACGCCTGGATGATCAAAGATAAGCCCAGGTGAAGCGCCGACAACAGAGCGGTAACGCCGGAATTGGTCAGCAATCCACCCAGCAGCGCCTGCCCCAAAAGCAAAAACAGGCTGAGCGCAGCCGCACCGCTCACCAGATGGTTTCGCCCATAATCACGCCGGGATTTGGCTACAGCCCAACCCGCGATCAAGAGCGTAACCCCCGACCAGGCGCGATGCACATAATCCCACCAGGCTGCTGAATATGCTGGCGGCGTCCAGGAGCCAAAACAGGTCGGCCAATCCGGGCAGGTTGAGCCGCTTTCCACAACCCGCAGTACACTGCCAAGCACAAGTAGAATAAAGACAGAGATCGAAGCAGCCAGCAAAGGAAAAAGGCTGCGCTGGTTTGATACGGGTTCTCTCACTGGCATAGCTGACTCCTGGTCAGGAATTCGTTACGCCTCATCACTTCGAGGGCGCTCCGTTTCCTGGCGACGGATAAAAAACGGGTATCCAAAGGCCAACAAAGCTGCAAATCCAAACCACTGGATGGCATAACCCATGTGGGGGCCTTCGGTGATCTCGATATCGGGTTGGGTGCGGTGAGGTAACCTGTTCCAACCTTCTTCGGGGGCTTGCTGCACATAGACTGGCAGAGCCGGGTAGGGTAATTGCGCCGCGATGCTCGGCAGGTTGGGGAAGTACCATCCCAGGGTTGGCTGTTGTCCGGCAAGCTGCGGGTCACGCTGCGGTCCGAAAGATGCACTGCTTTGAGCCGCTCGCAGAACGCCATTAACCACCACTTCACCCGCTTCATTGTATTGAGACCAATCGGTATTGGCGTAATCGAAATCCGGCGCCGGCGCCCAACCGCGATCCACGAGCACGGTGTGGTCTGTGCCCGCGATGCGCAGGGGTGTCAACAAGTGCACGCCTACCTGGTTCTCCCAGGCCTGGTTCAGCAACAACACCTGCCGGTCATGATCGTACACACCGCGCACGGTTACCGGGCGATATTCCATTGCCGGCAGGTCATCCGGAAGCAACGCCTGGTTGAGATCTAACACTGGCTGGCCAATCTGGGCCAAGACGCGCTGGTTGAACTGCCTGCGCTGTTCGAGGCGATCGAGCTGCCAGATGCCCAGGCGAATCATCACTGCGGAGGCAGCGATCACCAACAGTGTCGCTAACAGCCACCGCCGGCTAAACATGCGTGGCAAGATGACCAGAATGGAGCGCGATCTCATTGTGCCGCTCCTCGCCTGCGCCAGATGGCTTATGCCCTGGTTCATGTCGTTGGCTCCTGCGATCCCTGATTTTTTCGCCCTTCCACAGGAAAAGCGACCAGGCTGTAAATGAACAGGAATGCAGTGGTTGTTGGCACGGAAATCCCCAAACCAGTCAGCCTAGTCTGCCAGGTAGTCGCCTGGCGCACGTCGAAGCCAAGATAGTTGCTCGGCGAAAAAGAACAGGAATATGAAAATTTCTCAGCATCTTCCAGGACCAGGCTGCCTTTAGCGCCAGCAGGAACCCAGATCGGCCCAAGCTGGTGATCTACTCGATCTTGGTTAATCACTTCCAGGGTATCACCGGTAACGAAGATCTGGTCTTCTGGTATGGTGGGGATCTCCTCCCCCTGGGCGACCTTCTCGGCTGCACCAGCCGGGATAACAATCTGAAAAACTTGCGGACCCCGGTCATACTCTTCGCGCATCAGCAGGTAGGTACCTTCGCTCAGCGCGATCATGGCCACCAGCGAGATCAGCAACGTCACCGCCAGGCGAATCAGATAAGAGCGTATCTTCCGATTCACTTCACTGCACCCCGCCTGCAGAGAGGATATGCTGCACATCAGCGACCACGTCAGCCTCGCCCATTTCATAGGGGTATGTCGCAACGAGCCTGCCCTGCTGGTCGAGCAGGTAGGTCCGGGCGGTGTGATCCACCAGGTAACCACCTGCGCTGGTCGATTCCTGACGACTCTGATAGACGCCGAAACGGCTCCACACTTCTTCCAGTTTCTCACGCGTTTCGGTGAGGGCGAAAAAGTCTGGATCGAAGCTCCGCATGTAAGCATTCATCACCGGCACAGTATCCCGTTCCGGGTCCACGGTGATGTACACGAAGCTGACCTGAGAGGCCGCAGCGCCCAGCTCTTCCTTGATGCGAGTGAACTCTGCCAGCGTCACCGGGCACACATCCGGGCAGTGGGTGTACCCGAAGAACAGCAATACCACCTTGCCCTGTTGCCCGCTCAGGCTGAACGGCTGTCCATGTTGGTCCACCAGTAAGAAATCCGCCATCGGCATCGGCGGATCGATCACCGACCCCCGGAAGGTGTAAGGACGATCAAGGAATTTCCAACCCGCCCAAAAGACAATCACTCCCACGAGAAGCCCAAACCCAAACAAGGGGAGTTTCGATTTCATTCTTACCAATCCTTTTCACTGCACAGGCTCTGGATGCTGTACCAGGCAGGCGCAGCGCCTTCACCTGGTTCCCCCAGCATCCCAGAGCCTGCGGATCACTGCCTGCTAAAGAGCCGGTAAACCGATCAAATATAACGCCGGGTAGAAGAAAATCCAGACCACATCCACAAAGTGCCAGTAGACTGCACAGGCCTCAACAGCCCAATGCTGCTCTGCTGAATAATGACCGTTGCGCCCATTGCGGTAAACGACCAACAAAAAGATCACACCTGTCAGAACGTGGAAAGCATGAAAGCCGGTCATTGTGAAGAACAATGACGATGCCGCGCCGCCGTCAAAATGGGAGATGGGCCACTCAACGCCGACCACTCCGATCAAGAAGATTGTGCCCAAGACCAATGTGATCAGCGTACTGAACAAGAAGGTCTTGCGATCATTGTGAGCAATGGCAGTCTCTGCCCGGTTCATAAAGAAACTGCTCAGCAATAGCACCGAGGTCACAACCAATCCAACCACCTGGTTGACCTCCGGACGCTCCGAAGTGCCTAGCAGGTAGAAGCGGCTCACCAACAGGCCTCCGAAGATAAATGCATCCGAAACGATGAACAGCCATAAACCCAGGCGATTGGCGGATAATTTTTTGCGATACTCTACAGGCGATATTGCGTGAGTGGTCATGCGTGTTCCTCCTCATCTCCCGCGAACAAACGCGGCAGGTGCATGTAATCGCGTAACACAAAGAATGCCTTCAAAATGGCAACCAGCATCAACGGCGCCCACCAGGTGTGCGCCACCGCACCGATCCAAAATTCGCCCAGGGTGAACATCGCCAGCAAAATAATAATGACTACACCCACCCGATAGGCTTCCTTCTTTTTGGCTTCGTATTTTTCATCCATCATCAAATCCTCATTCCTGGAGAAATCCTGTTCAGGCCTGATAAAACTCAGTCAGCAGCCGCGGGTTGGGCGCCCGCCGGTAGTTCGCCTGTATCCACTGGCTTTACCGGTTTGAAGCTGGCGTACACCGAGCCAGCCAATCCATAATCGTATGGCTCACCAACGACTTCAAAGGGCTGCTCATAGTTATGAGCGGGTATGGGTGAGGGGAGCATGAACTCCGGTGAGCGTGAGCGCCAGGGATTGGCCTCCGCAATTGCGCCGCGCTTCGCACTGATATAAAAGTTGTACACCGCAATCAGCACCGCAATACCGATGGCGTAACCCGCAATGGTGATCAGGAGCTGGCTGGTATCAATCCCCAGGGCAGCGTCGTAGTCGGCGATGCGCCGGCGCATACCCAACAGACCCACCTGCATCTGGCCCAGGCTCTGCAGGTAGAAAGCCGGAAGCATCAGGAAGAAGTGCAGCTTGCCAAGCCGCTCGTTATACATCCTCCCAGTCAGCTTAGGGAACCAATAGTAAATGGCGGCAAAGAAGGGAAAGACAAAACCGCCAAACATGGTAGCGTGGAAATGCCCCACGATCCAGTAAGTGTCCTGCACATGCAAGTCTGTCGCCACCACGCCGTTGGGCGGACCGCTCAACCCCCCCAGCAGGAAGATCGAGATGGCGCCCAATACAAAGAGCATCGGGGTTTGGAAGGTCATCTTGCCCTCCCAGATTGTTGCCACCCAGGAAAAGAATTTCACACCCGTAGGAACAGCCACTAACAGCGTGCTGTACATGAACGGCACCCGCAGGTAGGCCGCCATACCGGAGGTGAACATGTGATGCGCCCACACCAGGAAGCCAACGATGGCGATGCCAAACGACGAGAGCGCCACCCAGCGATAGCCAAAGAGCGGTTTACGAACAAATACTGGCAACAGCTCGCTGATCACGCCCAGCCCGGTCAGGATGAACACATACACTGCAGGATGCGAATAGAACCAGAACAGATGCTGGAACAGGATCGGATCTCCACCATTCACCGGATTGAAAAACGACATGCCGAACAATCGCTCGAACATCACCAACTGGAAAGAAAGACCAATAAGCTGCGTTGCTGTCAGGCTGATGATCGAAGTGGCAAAAGCCGTCCAGACGAAAATGGGCATCTTGAAGTAGGACATGCCCTTGGCGCGTAGCTTGACAATCGTAACGATGATATTCAGCGAACCAAAGATAGAAGACATGCCCACAAAATACATGGCAGAAAAATACATCTGCATGCCCAATGGCGCTTTGGCGCTCAGCGGTGGGTAACCAGTCCAGCCCGTATCAAAACCACCCAAAAACATTGATAGCACCAGCCAGATCGCAGCCGGGATGTTGACCCAGAAAGAAAACGCGTTCAAGCGAGGAAATGCCATGTCATTGGCACCGATCATCAGCGGCACCAGGTAATTGGACATTGCCGCCACACCGGCAAGCATGGCAGCGATCATAATGATGCCATGCAAACTCATGATGGTGTTGTAGAACTGCAGCCCATCCATGCCGATGATATTGCTGCCTTCTTTCATGAACTGCAAGCCTGGCGCGGCCAGTTCCGTGCGGAAGGTCAATGCGAATGAGCCTGCAAGTAAGAACAGCAATAATGAAACCAGGCCATACTGGATACCGATCACCTTGTGATCATAAGAAATGGTCAAGAAGCGAGCGAAACCTTTTGGTTGGTAAGCTTCTGGATGCTCAGGCGTGGCTTCGCCCTTAGCCCATCGAAACCAATCGTCGAACACACGCGTGCCGATCATGAACGCTACCGTTCCGAAAACCACGCCCAGGACCCAGGCGGGCTCAGTGAAGAGATACTGGTTGGCCTTCGGGTTCCACGGCAAGTAAAGCGGCAGCCCCATTGCCAGGCGGATCATACTCACAAGCTGCGCACCGGCAAGAAAGCCGATCACCAGAAAAGCCAGGCCGCGGACGAGGGAAAGCGCTGTTGGCCCGCTGGGAGCTTTTGTGCTTGCATTCATCTTGCTCATCACGACTCTCCTACTTCAAACTTTCAATCAGGCGAATGATATCGTCCACCTGCTGGTCGGTCATCTTCTCAGCAATATTCGCTGGCATCAGATTGTTATAGCCCTCAACGATCTGGGAAGCTGGATTGCGGATCGACTGGTAAAGGTAAGCGTCATCTACCAGCACAGTTGTACCATCGGCCAATTTGTGCTGTGCACCATAAATGCCCTGCCAGCTTGGCCCGACGCCCGGTGTCCCGTCAAGCGAATGGCAAGCATTGCAGCCATAGGTGGTGTACCACTTGCGGCCGCGCTCTACCGGATCGGCTGCCAGGCCTTGCTCCTCGGCGACCCAGGCATCGAACTCTTCCTGGCTCATCACAATGACATCATTCTCCATGTAGGCATGCCTCAGACCGCACAGTTCAGCACAACGCACTTTGAAATTGCCCGTCATGCTGGGAGTGACCCGCAAGTCGCGCACGAATTCCTCGCCCCCAGGCAATGCATCCTGCTTGACGCGAAACTCAGGCACCCAAAACGAGTGAATCACATCAATGCTTGAGAGGTGCAACAGCGCCTGCTTGTTCACCGGCAGGCGCATGACATCGGTGACGATGCCAAGCTCGGGATATTCAAATCGCCATGACCATTGCTGTCCGATGACATTGACTTCCAAGGCTCTTGGCTCTGCCCTTGTGGTCTTTGCCAGCCCATCGGAGCCCAGAACTGCCAGCCCCATCACCACAAACAGCGGCACAATCGTCCAGGCGACTTCCAGGTTTGTGTTGCCCTCGATATGGCGCGCATCGCTCGTATCGCCAGGTTTTCGCCGGAAAACAATGATGCTGTAGACCATGGAGACTACGATCAAGGCGAACAAAAAGGCGATGATTTGGAATTGCAGGTTGAACAAGAAATCGATGGGCTGCGCCTGGGCGCTCGCAGCTACTGGTAACAACCTTACCTGACCGAGCCCTACGATCAGTAAGGCCGTGACAACAGCCACGAGGATACCGGCGGTGATGAAATGTCTCATATTATCGCTCCTGTTATCATTTTTCGAAATCCTTTGCTCAGGTTGAACCATCGAATACTCATCCTGGCGCGAGCGCGACCACTCTTCCAGCCAATCATCCACCTGAGCGGCAGCCAGCATGCGGCGATCATACACCAGGGCCTGTTCGCCATCATGCAATGACAGTAGAACGACCCGCAGCCTTTTTTCTCCCTCCACAAAACGGGCCAAGAATTCATCCCGATTAAGCGACTCATCATCGTAATCCACAACGATCAGATCTGGACTCAGCTTTTCGATCTGTAGAATCGCCTGTTCCACGCTGGAGACCACACCCACAACCTCTACATCCTTTTGCTGTCGCGATTGCAATAAACTGCTTAAGCCGCGCGCAAATAAGGCGTGGCTGGAGGCGATCAAAACTCGTTTAGCTTTCTTCTGCGATGAACTGGCCATAGTCGGACTTTTTGGCTTGGAGAATCTAAGCCAAATTTACCAAATCTGGTAAGGATTGTCATTCACCCCCATTTTCCAAAAGGTGGATTTATGACAACGCGGAGGGGTGATTTTTATGATCACCCCTCCGCGCCGTGATGGTCTTTACAAAGATTTAGTTCGAGTGTTCCCCACCGATCAAACCCAGTTGCACTGCTTTGCTCACTGCCTCTGCCCGGTTCGAAGCCTCCAATTTTTCCAGGATGTGCCGGACATGGGTTTTGACCGTGTTGTCGGAGATGAACAACCCTGATGAAATTTGCGAAGTGGTCATTCCCTGGGCCAGGCACTCCAGCACTTCCATCTCTCGGCTGCTCAGTCCCCGATCTTCGCTGCCTGACCGATCCACGTTAACCGCTTTGAGCACCTGCCGGGTAATCTCTGGGGCTAAAACGGACATCCCCTCGTGAACCTTGATGATAGCGCTGCTTAGTTCTTCTGGCGTGGAATTCTTGAGCAGATACCCATCTGCCCCCGCAGTGATAGCGCCAAACAAGTCTTCATCATTCTTCGAGATCGTCAGCATCAGCACACTGCAAGCCAGGTCGCTCATTTTCAATTGTTGAACTGTTTCAACCCCGCCCATCACTGGCATATTAACATCTAAAAGCACCACATCTGGCTTGACTTTACGGATAACCTCCAATGCTTCCTGTCCGTTCTGCGCCTCACCCACCACAATGAATTCCTTCATGCCGCGCAGCAGACTCACCAGGCCTGAACGAAATAAGGCATGATCATCCACAACGACTAACCTGATTGGCTTCATGGTCTTCTTTCTCCTTGCGATAACGGTAAAGAAACTCGCACTGCCGTGCCTTGCCAGGGCATAGATATCACTTGAAAATCTGCACCGATCAATTCAGCTCGTTCGCGCATTCCTTGTAACCCATGTTGGGATGGACTGAGAATATCATCGACATCGAAACCAACGCCATCATCCCGAACTTCTAAGAAAAGCTCACCGTCGATATCACGACAAGTCACCCACACCTGTTTGGCATGCGCATGTTTGCGAATATTGCTCAACGCTTCTTGCACAATGCGGATCAACTGCGCCTGGATTTCTGGCGGCGGTTGCACCTGGTTTAGACTCTCTTCCAGGTTCACAACCAAATTTTGCTTACCCTTGAACTCATCCAACGTGTGGACCAGCCAGTCAGAAAGGTTGGCATCTTTCACACCCACCCGTAGCCCATCGATCGCATCGCGCGCCTCCAGGTACATCTCGCTGACCGTATCCAGGCTGGTTTGGATGGTTTCTCCCAGCCGAGCATATTCGCCAAATTCCAGGTAATTTTTCATCTGGCTTATTTTGAGCTTCAAGAAACCCAGCGCTTGCGCCAGGCCATCATGAATTTCGCGCGCCAGGCGCGTGCGCTCTTCCATCACGGTTTTGTATTCCAGCTCAGCAAGCAAGTTGACATTTTGCACGACCAGGGAAACCTGGCTGGCAAGGGTTTGCAATACTGCCAGGTGACGCTGCGTGAACGCCCGGGAGCGGCGGCTGCCAACCATCAACGCACCCAGGCCGCTTTTCTCCTGCAACATCAGTGGCACGGCCATAAGAGCCCGCAATTCGGGCGGATTCTCTGCACCTCCGGTCACTTCACCCAATGATATGGCTTCACACGATGCGATCACGGATTGCAAGATGCCATGGATCAGCGTCCGGTTATTGGTGGGCAAATCACCCACGGCCACCTCGATCAGCTCCTGTTCTGGTCGGGATGGCAGCACTTGCGCCATGACAAAATCAGCTTCCAGGGTTTCTTGCAGGTCTTTTGCCAATCCTTGCAATAAGCCCCGCAAATCAGCCTTTTGCCTGGCAGAATTGATCTGCCGCAAGGTGGCTAGCTCGCGATTACGCATGCGCATGCTTTGCAAAGCAATTGAGGTTTCATCGATGATTTTCCGCAGCATGGCCTGGCTATGTGTATCCAATTGCGTCTGCCTGGGCAAATATAAATTCAACACGCCATACTCTACCTCACCCCGCTTAACAGGCAGGCAATAGATGCCTAGCGCATCCCTCACCATGCCCGGCACCAGAATGCATTCCTGGGTGAGTTGTCCATATTTTCGACAGGTGCTGCAGGCAGCCCTCACTTGCGGCGACGCCAGGTGCTCCAGCCAGGCATCCGAAACCTGAAACGGGATATCGCCAGAAGTCAGCGCCGGCATGGGCTGGGCGCGTTCATCCAAAGGCACAAACGAAGCCGCTGGCGCGCCGGTTAATTCGCGCGCCAGTTGCAGTGTCAATTCCATCACATCATGTTCTGTGCGCACTTCAGAAAACGAAATGCCGATACGAAAAAAAGCATTTAACCGCTGTTCTGCTGCCTCAACCTGGGCGCGCGCTTCACTTAAATCCCGTGAGAGCTGTTCAAGATGGGTTTGGCGCTGAATCAGCCGGTCATACAGGACAAATACCAGCCCCCCGGCAGTAAGCAATAGCAAACTCTCGGAAGTTATCCACACCCCCACAGGGAGATCCACCAAGATAGTCTGCTGGATAAATTCAAAAATCACCAGGAAAAATAGAATGGAGAGTGCTACCACCAATCGGGAATTGCGATTAAGGAACGCGTTGATTCGATTGTGATTCTTTGAACTCATAAACCTTATTTTACACGAATTTACCCTGTTTTATCGGAGCTGAGAGAGAAGCTTTAGATAAAATTAATCAAAGTGAACCAGCCAGAGCACTCATCTGGCTGGTCAATTGATCTCCGGGTTGGCGCAAAGGCGATCAGGTGGCTGTCAGTGCTTGAAGCACCTGGACACTGTGTCCCTCTGGCTTAACATTTTCGAACACCCGCAAGATAACGCCATCCGCCCCAATTAAGAAAGTCGTCCGGAAGACGCCATCATATTCTCGACCCATGAACTTCTTTCTACCCCAGACGCCGTACAGTTCACACACACGATGCTCGGTATCAGCCAGCAAAGTGAAAGGCAATGCGTACTTATCTTTAAATTTTGCGTGCTTTTTAGGTGTGTCTGGACTCACGCCCAGGATCACAACGCCAGCCTGCTGGTAGGCGCTGTAATCATCCCGAAAGGAACATGCTTCCGTGGTGCACCCGGGCGTATCATCTTTCGGGTAAAAATAAAGCACAACCGCTCTACCGCGATAGTCGCTGAGACTTCGCTCGATGCCATTCTCATCCTGTAGCGTAAATTCCGGAGCAGGTATTCCAGCCTGGATTGGCATAATTCCTCCAATAAACCTCGGTACTTTATCGTTATCCTTTTTCAATCTTAGCTGTCATTGCGAGATGTTTCCATGACGCTGGAAGCGTCATCCGGTCTGGGAATGACAGATATGTCATGAGTAGACCAGCGTCGGGTGTTTTTTAACCGCCTGTGCTGTTCGTGGCAATCTCCTATCAGGTCATTTTGCGTGGCCCACTACGAGTGACCAGCTTATGGCTCAATCGATCCGCGCAATCAGCCGACCCATCGGCTCAATATTGTATCCTGGCATAGCTGCCACGGCCTGGCGAAATGCCTGGTCTTCGAGAACCTGCCACAGCGGCTCCAGTAGCTTGCTCTCAGCGTACTCTTCGGGAATCACAAGGTCATAGCGTTCGCTGAACAGGGGAATAAAATCCAGATGCAGCGCCTGGGCAGCCGCAGCGATGCCCAGTCCACAATCACTCCTGCCAGACGCAACCGCCGCGGCAACCGCCAGGTGCGTGTACTCCTCTTGGGTATAACCCCTGATTTGATCAGGCGATATACCATTCTTCTCGAGCTGGTAGTCGAGCAAGATGCGCGTGCCTGCTCCGCGCTGCCGGTTCACCATCACAACATTTGGCCTGGTGAGATCTTCCAGAGTATAGATGTTCTTGGGATTGCCGGGAAGCACCATCAAGCCTTGTTGGCGCTCTACCAGAGCTACCAGGCGCACCGCGACGCCGGGGAGATATTGGCGAATGTAGGGGATGTTGAAGTCGCCACTGTGAGGGTCTAAGAGGTGCGACCCTGCCAGGTGGGCCTCTGCCCGGCGCAAGGCGATCAAACCTCCCTGGCTGCCGACATTGACTGAAACCAGCCTGCGTGAGCGCATTTCCAGGAATTGAGCCAGGAGATCCATAGTGAGATCATGCGATCCGATCGCAAAGATGGTGCGCTCCAGATCCTGGGGAGAGCGATACAGGCGCACATCCACTTCAGCGCCAGCAGGCAGACCCTGTGAGCCGCTCGGCAGGATGGTGATGCCATCCGCTCTCACCAGCGATGTGATTACACCAGCGCCGCGAGAAAGAGGTGCCGCCAACAGGCGGTCGCCTACACGCCCAACGACCACTCTCACATAATCGTCGTCTCCAGCAGGTGATGTGATCTTTCGCGTCAGGCTGGCTCGCACCACGGGCGGCTCACTCCGCGGCTTGCCTTGCCACAAATCGAGCAATGGCTGCACGAAGATTTCGCCCGTCAACGCCGCTGATACTGGATATCCGGGAACGCCAATGACTGGCACAGCCCTTCCACCAGGCGCTCGAGCTCTCAGCACACCCAGGATTACCGGATGCCCTGGCCTGACAGCCACACCGTGCACCAACACTTCTCCCAATTCTGCGATCACTCGGGCAGTGAAATCTTCAGAGCCCGCCGATGACCCGGCATTGATCAGCACTAGATCATTCCCCGCGGCTGCATGCTGAACGGCATCCTTGATTTGCTGAAAATCATCCGGAGATATGGGATAACGCTCAGCAACACCGCCCCACTCATTAACCTGGGCGGCGAGCACCATCGAATTGAATTCAATGATGTCGCCTGCCTTCACTGGCTGCCCCACCGGCACCAGCTCCGTGCCCGTGGGAATGACCGCCACGCGCGGGCGACGGTTGACGCGCACGCGATCGTGCCCACACGCTGCAATCGCACCAAGGTCCACCGGGCGCAGAATATGGCCGCTCGGCAGCACCAATTGGGTGGCGACGATATCTTCTCCCATCGGTCGGACATGCTGCCAGGGCGGCAGAGCCGTGCGGATGCGAATGGCGTAAGGATGACGAACATCAGCCGCCGGATTGCCACTTTCATCCAGCGGTTCGGTATTTTCAATTGGCATCACAGCATCTGCCCATTCAGGCAAAGGATCGCCTGTATCCACATACATTGCCTGAGAGCCAAGCATCAGCACCACAGGCGTTGTGGGCATGGCATCGTTGGTGCTGGCTGCACGAACTGCAAAGCCATCCATTGCCGAGGCATGGTAATGAGGCGAGGAAAGTTTTGCCCAAATCGCATCTGCAAGCACACGCCCGCAGGCATGTTCGTTTAGATCGATTTCTTCAGCGCCCAGGACACCCCATAAGCCATGCTCCTCAAGGGCAGCCTGAAACCGCTTCTGAGCAACGGGCAAAGGAATATCATGAAGATAGATTGACATAAGCTTCATCATCTCCTGCACCCAATATCTGATATCCCTTCTGCATCAGAGCCTCTCGGGAACGAGATAAATTCGAATTTTTTACTAAAATATAATCTGTCGCGTAAGTCGAGACCACAAAAATGCTCACGCCAGCCTGCGCCAGAGCATTGGCAAGTCCGGCCAACACACCAACCAGAGAGAAATCCAGCGGTCCCTGCACCTTCCAGCACCGCCAGCCCGCTTCGACCACGACCCCTGCTGGCACGCATTCGGCATCGCAAACGATCGTAAGCTCCTCTTTTGTTCTGATCACAGCCAAAAGATCATCGCTCTTCAGCCAGGTTGGGACGGTTGCCTGGCTGGGCAGCTGGCAGACCGCCAGGCTCACCGGCAGTAGAGATAACCGAATTTGGGCTGGTTCAGGAAGGGTAATCGTCACAGCAAATAAACCTCAACCATCTCGCCAGCGCTCAAACCCGTTGCATCAGCCGAGATCGCAATCAGTCCATCGGCGCGCGCCAAACTAAAAATGAGATTGCTCTTACTGAAGATCGGCTCTGCCACATACTGACCGGCTACTTTCGACAATTTCACCGGAATCCAATCCTCTCTGCCCGCCTGTGAGGGCAAGTTGATGCTTAAGCGGGCTGGCACAAACGGGGCTGGTCGGTTGGTTTGCATCCCCAATAAACAATGCAGCGCTGGTACAACGAATAACCTGGCGATGACCAAAGCGCTGACCGGGTTGCCCGGCAAGCCGATGACGGCTTTCCCCTGGCAGACCGCCAGGATAGTTGGCCTTCCAGGGCGCACATTAACGCCGTGCACCAGCACCCCTGGCGTCCCAAGCCGGTTGATTGCTTCGGAAGTCAGATCGCGCGTGCTGGCAGATGAACCAGCGGTGATCACCACCATGTCGCATTCGCTCAGGGCGCGGGAAGCGGTTTCTTGGATGGCTTCCAGGCGGTCTGGAATAATGCCATAGCGCTGCGCCACACCACCAGCTTGTTCCACCAGAGCACTCAAGGAATAAGAATTGATATCGCGCACTTGTCCCGGCTGTATCGTCGCTTCAGGCGGCACAACCTCATCCCCGCTGGAGATGATCCCCACCCGGGGGCGGCGAACCACATGGACTTCCAAGATGCCCAAGGCCATTAATCCGCCAATCTCTTCTGGTCGCAAGGGCACGCCAACTGGAATGATCTCCTGTCCCTGTTGGACATCCTCCCCTGCTCTTAGAACATTTTCCCCAACCGCAACCGCCCGCAACACTTCGATCTCCACGTCAGCAGCCTGTTGGGTGTGTTCCAACATAACCACCGCGTCCGAGCCTGGGGGCAACATTCCCCCTGTGTGAATCAATGCGCATTGTCCAGTGTGAAGTTCCAACCTGGCTTCTGAGCCCATCGGCACCTCGCCGATCAAATTCAAATAGGCGGGCAGCGTGTCGCTGCATCCAAAAGTATCCCGGGCGCGCACCGCGAAACCGTCGACAGTCGAGCGAGGAAAGGAAGGCAAAGGGTGCGGAGCATGGATCGGAGCAGCAGTGATCCGCCCCAGAGCAGTGTGGGTAGCCAAGAATTCCCCTTGAGGCTTGTGCTTTATGTGCTGTAGCAAGATTTGGCGTGCTTGCGGCGGAGGAAGCAATTCGAGAAACTCAGGCATATCATCTCACCTCAGCGCATCCAAAATGCAATGGTCAGTAAATACGCCGGGGTCGCGAAGGCAACAACGGCAGTCACCGCCAGAGCCAACCAATTGGGGCGATGACCCACGGCGATACGTCGCATCTGCCAGATTTGCAGTAACCCGATTGGGAAGGTGAGCAGCGCAGGTAAACCGATCAAAAATGGAAGGCCAAGCCATAATGCCAGGCCGAGCAGAATATAGGCGCTCAGCAATAAGAGGTTATGCAGTTGCATACCAGTTTCCCAGCCCAATCGCACCAAAAGTGTGCGCTTGCCATGCTTCAGGTCAGTCAAGTAGTCCGGTAACTCAAAAGCCAACATCATGGCAATGTGTATCAGCAGCAAAGGCGACGTGCTCATCGCCAATAACCGATGCACCTCTCCGGTCTGCAAGGAAAAAGATAGGGCGGGCAGCAAGCTTGCTACCAGAAAAGAAGTGGTCAATTCGCCGTAGCCAGAGGATACCAGCCGCACCGGAGGCGCGGAATAGAGCAATGCGCCTGTGAAAATCAGCACTGCGAATAATAAGCTGGTGGGAGAAAAGATGCCTTGCATCAACATCAATGCGCTGATCGAGGCGGCTCCAGCCAGGCATCCATATGCCAGCGTCAAAGCTGTGCTGCGAGGCAAGCCTTGTGGGCCAATGGCTCCGCTACCACCAGAAAATGGAGTGCGGTTGGGGTTTTCGGAATCCACTTCGGCGTCGAAATACTCATTCAGGTAATGGGTGCTGAGCTGAACCAAAGTGACCCAGACCTGTCCATAAAGATAAATACCCCAATCGATATCATTGCCCAGGTATCGGGCGATCCCGGCGCCCAGTGCAAAGAGCAAAGCTGCGCCAAGCAAAAACAGTGGCCGGGAAAGCCGAAAAATCAAGCCCAAGGTGTGCAAAGCATCACGTTGCTGCATCGATGACCCGCCGCATATCTCTTTGGTGAATTTGATTATGCCGGTAGATGAGCTTGATGATGTCTTCCAATGAAGCCATACCCAGGAACGGGTGACGACCGACCCTCTGAAGGTCGATTGCTCGTAGGCTTTTCACGAGCTCAACCGTGTTTGCACGCTGTTCGGAGAACATCTCAATCAGCTTCACAGGATGGGTATCGATATGCCTGGAAACCTGGCGTGAATTATACCGGTCGATGTCAAAATCCTCTGACACACCCTTCCCATCCTCGAGAATATTCTTGATCAGGTCCTCTATGCCTGCTTCTGCAGTGACAAAATGCGCCAATAGCTGGCGAATATTCCAGGTTTCACCGTCCGCGTAAACCGCCTTCTCCCAATCTTTGGGTTCAAGCTGGGCGAAGATGGTCACCGTCTTTTCTCCCTCTATCCGTAGGCGCTCGCTTAAGGACTGTGGAGTGTCCGGCATGTGGATCTCCTATGGCTCTGCGGGGTATCCCGCATTTACCCAGGCAAGGAAACCACCCTTTAATGGAGTTACATTTTCGAAGCCATTTTGGATCAGGTAAAGCGCCGCACGGGCACTTGTCTCTTCCGCAGGTCAGGTTCAGTAAGTGATGATCCAGGTTTGAGGATCGAGCTCTGCTATACGATCCGGTAGCTGCTCGATGGGTATAGATAAGGCGCCGGGAACGTGTCGCGATGCGTAAGACTGGGCGTCGCGCACATCCAGAAATAAGGCGCTACCAGCCTGATAGGCCGCCAAAGCATCCTCCAACGAGATGCGCGGCACACTTTCCACGGACTCGGCTGCTGGTAAAGGTGTGGGCGTGGCTTGCGGCGTAAAAATTCCAGGGACAACCAGGGACACTATCGCGCCCAGGAAGAGCAGGCTGCCAGCCGCCATCAAGATGAGGGGTACGGGGTTTTTCTTCTTTCGCATCCTGGTCCTCGATTTACAACCTTTCTATAGGCGAACGAGTTTGACAATGCATGGTCAGCATCATACCATAACAATTCCACCCTCTCGACAAATTGCGCGCAAGACTAAGCGTTTCTTCATCCTGCTGAAAGCTGTCTGAACAGGAAAACCAATTGCCCACGCTGGGCTTGCGCCCAGCGTGGGCAATCCAAATTGTGAAGGAAGGGTAGAGCGCCTATTTGCGGAAGAAATTTGAGATGAAAAACCACAGATTCGCCGGTCGCTCTGCCAGGCGACGAACAAAGTACGGGTACCATTCGGTGCCAAAGGGCACATACACACGCACCGGGAAGCCCTCCACGACCAACCTCTCCTGCAAGTCGCGGCGAATACCGTGAAGCATTTGGAATTCCAAAGCTTGCTTTGGGAAATCGATCGACCTCACCAGCGAGCGCGCATACTCGATGCGCCGTTCATCATGCGTCGCCAGGGCTGGAGGGGGTGGAAATAAGCCATCCGCGCTGACTGGTGGACAGCCCGCCTCCAGGCAAGCCTCCAGCATAATTCGTGTGAGACGATCGTAATTCGCGTCGACATCCACTTTTTTCGGATATGCCACCTCGGGAGACTCTTTATAAGCCCCTTTGCAAAGGCGAATCCGCGCCCCCTGTTGAGCAAAGCGGCGCACATCCGCCTCGCTTCGATACAAATACGCCTGAATTACAATGCCGACATTATCGAAGCCATGCTCGTCGCGCAGGCTATGGAATATCTCCAGGGTTTTCGCTGCCCAGGCATAATCTTCCATATCTATGCGCACAAAGTTTCGCTTGTCCCTAGCGCTGGTCAAGATCGCCAGTAAATGACTCCGGCATATAGACTCGTCCAGCGCCAATCCAATTTGCGTCAACTTGATGGAGACATTGGCGCGCACGCCCGCTTGCTGGATCGCCGTGAACATGTCTAAGATATCTTGGGTGGCTCGCGAGGCTGCCTCGAGATTGTGTGTGTGTTCTCCCAGGTGGTCGAGGGTGGCGTTGATACCTTTTTGATTCAATGCGCGCACCACTCGAATAGCATCCTCCAATTTTTCTCCTGCGATGAATCGAGAAGCGGCTCGCCAGGCAAACTGCCAGCGAGTCACAATTTGCCGCGCCCAGGCGGCCTTGGATAGATAGATCAGAGATGAGCGTAGCATAAATCTCCTTGGTTTCAGAACCCTTAAATTCATTGTAGCATAAAAGCCTTGCGACAAGAATCAGCACGATACCTGACAAATGACACTTTGCCAGCCCATAATCGTGGCACACTTCTTGCAACTGAGTATAATTAATCCATCAGTCGAGGTTTTGCATGTTAATTCAATCTCAATCGCCCTCTCTGAGACCGATGACCACGGCGCATCTGGCCCAGACGATGACCTTAATGGGTCTGCCTGCCCAGGAATTGCGTCAGCGGATTGAAGCAGATGTCGCTTCAAATCCCGCTTTGGAGCTTATCGAACACAAGCGCTGCCCAGGCTGTGGGCGCACACTCCCCGAGGCAGTCGTTTGCCCGGTTTGCTCAAGACCGAAGACAAACAGCTCTGATGAAGCCATCATCTTTCTTTCACCGCGCGAGGACTTCTTCCCCGGTAGGGTGAGCAGAGATTTGGATGAATTACCACAAGACGAGAGATCCGCTGAATACGAGGACCTCGCCAGGTACGTGATGCGCCAGGTTGCGCCAGAGCTATCTCCCCAATACCGCGCTTTGGCTGCCCACATACTCACCAGCCTGGACGATGATGGACTACTGCGCGTGCCTCTGATCGAATTCTCACGTTATCATCACCTGCCACTTGATGAAATCAAGGAAGTGCTGCAACTGATCCAGCATGCCGATCCGGTCGGAGTTGGCTCCACCTCGCCGCAGGAAGCCCTGCTGGTGCAGTTAGAAGTTTTAGCAGAAACTCGCTCCGTACCAAAACTAGCTTCCAGAGCTATCGAACAAGGCATGGATTTGCTCAGCCGCCGGCAGTATGCAGAATTGGCGCGTTTATTAGGAATTTCCACCCCGCGGGCGAAGGAAATCGCTGTCTTCATCAGCGACAACCTCAATCCCTATCCGGCGCGTGCCCACTGGGGCAGCCAAACCACAGCCCCACAACAAGAGAACCAGGTATTCACAACTCCAGACGTGATCATTTCACTGCTGGATAAGTCCCCTGAATCCCCTCTGGTCGTCGAGGTGATTTCGCCGTTTGCCGGTAGATTGCGCATTAATCCACTCTTTCGGAAAGCGTTGCTCGAGGCGCCAGAAGACCGTCTCCCGCAATGGCAAGAAGATTATGAGCGCGCCATGTTGCTGATCAAGTGTCTGCAGCAGCGAGATAACACCATCGTGCGCTTAATGCAGCTCTTGGTCAAATTCCAGCGTCAGTTTATTCTTTATGGAGACGCTCACCTGGAACCGATGACGCGCGCCAGCCTGGCGAAGAGCCTTGAAGTGCACGAATCGACAATTTCGCGCGCCGTGGCAAACAAAGCGGTGCAATTGCCCAACGGGCATATCATTTCGTTATCACGTTTCTTCGATCGCAGCCTCCACATCCGCACCGCACTGCGCAAGATCATCGCCCAGGAGACCCATCCCCTAACAGACACAATCATTGTAAAATTACTGCGTGAGCAAGGCTACTGCGTCGCCCGGCGTACTGTAGCAAAATATCGTGCTATCGAAGGCATCCTGCCGGCGCATCTGCGCGCTCCTTTGGGAGAGGCGTTGCTTACACAGCCATCCGCTAATTAGTCTGCCTACTCAGGGATAGAATGAGTTTCGCTCCATCGTCGCCCAAGCCTTCCAGGACTAATGAACAGTTCAACCAGGCCGAAATGGAGCGATTGGTTGAACTTTTACCCCAGGCTGCGATCTTAGTTAATGGTAAATCACAGCAAGTGCTCCTGGCAAACAACAAGATTCTGACTCTGAGTGGTTTTTCCCGCCATGAAATGGAGACAGCCCGCCTGTCGGCCATTTTTCAACCGGTCGAGGCCATTGCCAGTTTATTTCAGAGCGATGCCGAACCTGTATCGCTGGAACTGGAATTGGTGCGTCGCGGTTATCCACCGATAGCGGTCGTGGTAGAAACACGCGTCATCTCCTTAAGGCACAATCGCTACCTGATTCAGGTCACCTCTAAAGATGAACTGATCCTAAAAAGCGCAGAAGAGCATTGGAAGACGCAAATCTGGGGCTATCTTCAGCAGCTTTCCAGCGACCTGATCTCGTCGCCCGATTTGCATACCGCCTGGAAGCTAATGCTGCGCTCTGGCCAATTGATCACATCTGCAGACACCCTCGCCATCTACAGCCTGCAATCAGAAGACCTTGGCTTGCTTCGCACCGTAGCCATTGGTATAGAACTCCCCGAACAACTGCCCACCAGCGATTTGATGCACCTGCGCAATGGGCGTGTCTGGCAACTCCACCAGCGCTCCCTGGGCATGCTCCATCGCGCAGCCCGGGAAAGAGAAATCTCCTGCCTGGCCAGCGCGCCTCTCGGAAATCAAAAGGGATTGACGGGGTTGCTGGTCTTGGGATGGCGTCAGCCCACAGCCCCCCAATCCTGTTTGTCGATGACAAAACTCCTGGCGTTCCTGGCCGATTTGACGTTGCAAAAATACACACACCGCGATTTGCAACAAGCCATGCTTAACCAAAGCCTGCGCATTGAACAGATCTTCCTCGTGCTTCAAAACGCAATTCACGACAACCTGGTTGTGCTGGATGCTGCGTTTAAGGTATTATGGCTTAACCGCGCAGCCGAGATTACCCTGGGTTATACATCGCAAGAAGTGGCGGGTCATTCTGGTGAAAGCATTTTGGTTGGCCCAGACCAACTGGCGCAAGCGTTCGAACTGGCGCGCCAGGGAATTCCAACCGATAACCTCACCGGTCTGCATCTGGTTCGGCGAGATGGCAACACCTTCCTGGCGCAAATCAGTATTTTGCCCAGCCGTGTCGCTGATCGCCTAGATGCAATCTTGGTGCTCTTCCAAGATTTAAGCGAGGCCGAGCGTATCCAGGAGCACAGCCGGCAGCTCGAAGATCGGGCGGTGTTGGGTGAAGTGACTGCCGTATTTGCCCATGAAGTCCGCAACCCGATCAATAATATCAGCACCGGTTTGCAGTTAATTTCCCTCAACCTGCCGGCGCAGGATCCAAATCAAGAGACTCTTTCGAGGTTACAGCAAGACTGTGACCGCCTGGAAGAATTGATGAAATCCGTGCTCGCTTTTTCGCGCCACACAGACTACGTCATGGAACCCCTGGACCTGGGGCAGTTGATCCGTCGTTTGTTGGAGCGAATGCGCCCTCGGTTAAGTGCAGCCCGGGTGACAGCAGACTTGCAAATCGCAAAAGATTTGCCCGAAATCTCGGGTAACCCGCGCGCCCTTGAGCAAGTGTTTTCAAATCTGTTCAACAATGCCATGCAAGCCATGTCCGAAAATGGCGGCACGATGACCGTGAAACTCCGATCGCTAGAGGCATCATCCGGAAGGCGGGTGGTGGAAACATCTGTTTCAGACACAGGCCCGGGTATTCCACCAGAAATTCTGGATCGCATCTTCCAGCCCTTCTATACCACCAAGACTGGCGGGACTGGCATTGGCCTCGCAATCACCAAGCGTATCGTCACCGCACACAAAGGCAATATCCAGGTTCGCAGCATCCCAGGGGCTACGGTATTTACGGTTCAATTCACAGCCTTGCCCGTACGCCATCATGGTGAAGATGGCAGTCTCTGGAACATTCAGCCAACTTAAATAAATTGGAGATCTATCTACCAATGAGCCATACTGTCATGATCGTTGACGATGAAGAAAATGCACGCCTGAATATCAGCTCTTTTCTGTCGGCCCAAGGATATGAAGTCATTGGTGTACCGACGCTTGCCGAGGCGCGCAGCGTCATCCAACGTGGCAATGCAGACATCATTCTGCTCGATGTGCAACTCCCAGACGGGTACGGTCCGAATTTATTGGAAGAGACTGCCCGCATGCCGATGCGTCCACCCATCATCTTGATCACCGCCTATGGTGATATCGAGATGGCCGTGGAGGCAATGAAAAGCGGCGCTCACGACTTTCTGCAAAAGCCAATTCAATTGGCTCAACTGGGAAAATCAATCCAACGTGCGCAAGAGATCGTCTCACTCCGCCGTGAAATTGCCCACTTGCGGCAGGCGCAACACCAATCCTTGGATTTCATCATTGGCTCAGATCCTGCGGTGCAAGCCGTATATCATCAAGCGCAACGCGCCGCCGCTGCGCAAGTGTCGGTGCTCATTACCGGTGAAACTGGCACTGGCAAAGAAATCCTGGCGCGCGCCATACACCGCATGGGACCGCGTTCTAATAAGCAAATGATATCGATTAACTGCGCTGCAATCCAGCCAACCATTCTGGAGTCCGAATTGTTCGGTTATGAAGCCGGGGCATTTACAGGCGCGGATAAGCGCAAAACAGGTTTGATGGAAGTCGCCGATGGCGGCATACTGTTCCTTGACGAAATTTCTTCTATGCCGCTCGAGATGCAGGCCAAGTTGCTGCGCGCCCTGGAAGAGCGCGCTTTTCGCCGCGTGGGTGGAACCAACCTGATACGTGTGGATGTGCAGATCATCGCCGCATCTAACCGTGACTTGCCAACGATGATCAAAGACGGTAAGTTTCGCGAGGATCTCTACTACCGGCTGAAAGTTGTCGATTTGCATTTGCCCCCTTTGCGTGAGCGCAAGGCTGACATTCCAGAATTAGTGGGCTTATTCATGCGCCAACTCAACCCTGGTATGGGCACGAACATTTACGATATCACCCCTCGCGCCATGCAGGCATTGAAAGAGCACCATTGGCCCGGAAACATTCGCGAACTGCGCAATACCATCGAACGTGCCATCCTTTTTTGTGACCAGGCTTTCATTGATCTGCCTGATTTACCGCCCGACATCCTGCGGAAACCAGCTTAAAGCATACGAACGGGAGTGGAGGCCCGTTCGTATGCTTACTGCCTGTCTCAATCAACCCGTATCAGGGGTTCATCCAAATCAGAAAACTATCCTGAACGCAATACTTTTGCCCGCCCTGGGGGAAGACGCACACTTGATAAGGGATCACCGTACCGGCAGGGGCATCAATGGCATCGATGACCATGCGGGTCAGTCCATCCTCGCCGGTCGGATACATGAAATAACGCTTCACGCTGCCATCCGGATGCTGCACGAGTAGATCCGGTTCGATGTTTCGCAATGGCAGATTGTTCATCAAGACGATTACACCGATCTCTTGATTCTGGGAAGGTGCTACCATTGGGAGACTTTCCCATACTTGTAGCACGATCTCACCCGGCGCGGGCTGTCCGCCAATCCCGCTGTCAGCAGGTGCAGGCGGTGAGGTCATGGGTATGGGTGTGGGTGTAGGTGGCTGAACAATCGCTTCCTGGGTTGGCGCAACTGCCGTAGGTTCCGTGTAGGCTGGAGTGGGTTGAATTGGCGCGGCTTCCATCGGCTGCGAGGGAGACTGCGGTGTGAAGACAGGTCGCAAAGCCAGAGAGCGATAGTTAAACCCCAGTTGTGCTGGGCTCACCTGGCGATTTCCCTTCCCATCCACTCGCTCTTCGAGACACAAGTTCACAAAACACTGCCGGTACACATTATCCTTGCGCAATGTGTTTTCACTGATCGGAGGGCCAAATACCTCCTGTCCTCCGTGAAGCGCTATGTAGTCCAGGTATTGTTTGGGAATATTGTGCCCTCGGGTGTTGTCTTGAACAGGATAGAAATAATGATCGGGCAAACCGTTCGGAGGCACCAATGACTCGGGCAAGATGCCCAAGCGCTCGGTAATGGGACGCAAAAAGACACGGCCTGGCTGGTTGGGGTCGTGAACCAAAACAAGGTTTTCAAACACCTGTTCGGTATATCCATCCGGCGTGAGGTACGCCTCGGTTAAGGCATAACCCGTGAAATCTGCTCCTAACCGGCTCACTGCATCTGCAAAAAGCGCATCCGTTCGGAATGGGATCGAAACGTTGGCGTTGCCGGGTACGTACTGCCGGCAGCTAGCATCGCATTTCCAAACGCCGTAAGCCAGTAATCTCACTTTCGCATCAGGGTCAACATCTGAGATGAATAACCCTAAATTTTCAAAGTATTGTTCGTAGCGTCGGTAATCTGGGTTGTAATGCGCCTCAGTGATGGGACGGCCTACGACCGGTTGTCCTCCCAGGGCGTCATACACGGCAACGAATCGTTCATCGATGAAATGGCCATTGACATATCGTGAGCCTGGGCGATCCTGCGCTTGCACAGCGGGTTCTTCCACGCCCATATCCAATGCTAAGGGGGCAAATGCCCGCCGCAGATAGGGAGCTGCCTGAGGATCGAACACCATCAGGCTGTTGACCGTGTACTGATATGAAATGCCGTTATAGGTGAACAGCGGGGAAATCGCTGGGCCCAGTACCTCCAGCCCGCCTTTGCTGTCATAGAATTCGCGAAAAATTGGATCCACGCTGATTTCCGAACCGGAGACGGGATCGTAACTTACTGTCACGGTATCATCGCATCCGGGGACAAGCAGCAATCCTAGCAGAAGAAATAGCGAAAGGTACGTGGATGATTTCTGCATCTAGCAATTTTTTGGTACACATGAGCGAAGGAATGATGTACCCTCCCATGGGCAAATCCTTCGCTTGTCGGTCGGGCTGTGCGATACGTTTTACCAGGCATGAGCTTCAAGCACAGAGCCATTAGTACTTTAGTACACATTATATATCAAGTACCACAGAAAATGCAAGCATGGCACGTCTCTTGCACCAGAATTGATCTCAGGCAGAATAATTTGTGGGCAACTCTCTCGATAATTGTGAATCAGTGATGCACATCATTTTTGGGAGCAAGCGCAGTGGAATCAAATCCAATTACCAAACATGCCACACGTATCGGCTTTCATTACTACCAGGACGGTCTGCATTACCGAGATAGCGATCTTCAAGCCTGGTTGCCAGCGCTTAAGGCTCTTGGAGCTGGTTGGCTCACATTGGAAGCCCCGCTCAGCCGGATGATACCCGAAAGTTTTATCACAGGGCTGCTTTCCAATGGAATTGAGCCCCTGATTTGGTTCCGCCCGTCTCTGATCCCGTTGCACGTTCAACCCCAGCCAGGTTTGGATCCCGATTGGCAATTGCTGTTTGAGTCCTACGCCCGCTGGGGCGTGCGGTATGTGATCCTGTTCGATCGCCCAAACCTGCGCAAGAGTTGGTCCACGCGCGCCTGGGTGCAGTCTGAGCTGGTGGAAAGTTTTTTAGACATCTTCCTCCCCATTGCAGAGATGGCGCTACAAGCAGGCTTGATCCCAGTTTTCCCCCCGCTCGAGCCAGGCGGTGATTACTGGGACCTGGCTTTTCTACGGGATTGCCTGAATTCCATTCAGCGGCGCGGCACCAAGCGTATCATCAATTCCTTGCATACCTCCGCTCATGCACATTTCATGCCTGGCAAACTACCCTGGGGAATGGGGGGGCCGGAGCGCTGGCCTGAGGCGCGCCCTTATACCACCCGTACCGATCAACAGGATCAGCGAGGCTTCTATATTTTTGAATGGTACCAGGCAATCGTGCGAGCCGTGCTTGGAAACCCGCTACCAATGTTTTTATTCGAAGTGGGCAGATGGGCTTCGGAGACCACAGCGAACACCCTACCCGATCAGGCGCTGCAGACCGACGAAATTCTAACTGTAGCTCGCTTGTTAGCGAATGAGGAAATGCCGCTGGAATCCAATGGCGCTCCTGTAATCCCACTCAATCCGATACCTGCAGAGATATTGGCGGCCAATTTTTGGTTACTGGCAGAGAAACCAGGCGGCTCGCATATCGAGCAGAGCTGGTTCAAGCCGGATGGAGAGCAGCGACCCGTGGTGGAGGCGTTTTATGCCTGGCAAGCAGCACGGCGCACTGCGGAGCCCGCCAGGCAACCTGTTCTCGAAGGACAGGGCAAATCCATCGCTCATTACCTGCTGCTGCCAGAAAATTCTGACGCTGATCTCCTGGCAGAGATTCGCTCTTTTGTTGCGCAGCACCATCCCACCATTGGATTCTCACTGCAAGAAGCTAGCAAAGCTGCCCGAGTGAGCGTTTATGGTGGGCAAGATGCTTTTCCGATATCGGAACTGGATAAGCTCGAAAAGGCTGGGTGCCAGGTTGAGCACCTCTTGCGAGTTGGCATGGACTTTGCAACTCAAAGATCAGAGTCGAATACCATTAAGTCAAATTGAGAGGCAACCCATGGATCTGCGCGCACCTGATCATTTCAATACATCCAATTTACGGCAACCCGTTCTAAAAGTGCTGGGTATGGGCGGTGGGGGCAGCAATGCCATTACCCGCATGATCGAATTGGGCATGTCCGGCGTGGAGTTCATCGCCGCCAATACCGACCACCAGGCGCTGGAAGGCTGCCCTGCCTTGACAAAAATCCAGCTGGGCCCAAAGCTGACCCGTGGCCTGGGAGCCGGCGGCAATCCCAATGTTGGCCGCGAAGCAGCTATCGAGAGCAGCCGCGCCATTGCTGCCGCGCTTTCCGGGGCGGACATGGTTTTCCTCACCGCTGGTATGGGGGGTGGGACGGGCACCGGATCAATCCCCATCGCCGCCGAAATCGCTCGCAGCCTGGGAGCGGTAACCATTGCCATTGTGACGACACCCTTCTCCTTTGAAATGGGGCGCCGCCAGGTCAATGCGCGTAACGGGCTCGAGCAGTTGCGCAAGCATACCGACACCTTGATTACCATACCGAATGATCGCTTGCTGCAGGTTTCGCCGCAAAAGCTTCCCCTTGAAATGGCCTTCCGCCTGGCTGATGATGTGCTGCGCCAGGCAGTCCAGGGCATCTCTGAGCTGATCACCATTCCTGGCATGATCAATGTTGACTTTGCTCACATACGCAGGTTGATGAAACTCGGCGGCGGCGCGCTGATGTCCATTGGCCAGGGCCAAGGGGAGCATAAAGTACAAAAAGCCGTCGAACAGGCGCTCAGTCACCCCCTGCTTGAGTCCGTTTCGATCGAGAGCGCGGCGGGCATCATCGCCAACTTCACCAGCAGCGGCGACCTGAGTCTGCACGAAGTTCAGGAATCGTTGGCTTTCTTGCAAGCACAAACCTCTTCGAACACAGAAATCGTCATGGGTGTGATAAACGACGAGTGCATGGACGATCGCATCCAGGTCACTTTGATCATCACCGGCCTGGGCGCGCCAACGCTGGAGGAGGCGCTCTCTGGCGTCAGCAAACAAGCCGCAAGCCCTCAGGTGCGCAGGCCAATCGAGTCAATCAACCGCCCTCCCGCCGCTCCCGTCGAGGAGCCAGTCTATCCTGCCCATCTAGCTTCTAGCAATCTCGATCTCCCTGCCTTCTTACGCCAACGTCAGCGCTACACAGGTTAGCCGTATGGATCCAAAAACACTTGCCCGGGTGGTCGCACAAATTCACAGCCGCTATCCCGAATTCGATGGCTGTAAGCCTCGCCTCCGCAAACAAGCCGCGCTGGCGGCAGACCCTGATGCTGAGCCGGTTTATCTGCTCACTTTTCAAAAATCTGGGCAAGTGAAATCGGGCAGCGGGACGCTTAACTTACCGCGAATCCTCAGGGTAGTCGTTAATTCCCAAGGCAAAATTCAGAAGGTTTCCACATCCAGGTGAAAGGCGCAATGGATAACCCGCGCGAGATGAGAGGTGACAAATGATCAATATCCAACATATCACGCAGCAAGTGGAGCTCACCTTTTGGAGCGTAGCGATCGAGTCAATGAGCGCAGCCAGGGTGGTGAGTAGAAAGTTTTTCTTATCAAACGGAACCAGGCAAATCAATAAGGAGTCGGTCTGGATGACCCTGGCTGCCTCAGGTTTAGGCGGCACTCTCGGCTTCCTGATCGGGCTCATCTTGTTGTGAGGAGAAGCTGTTGCACCGCAGGGTTTATCGCTCCTTAGGTGTTCTCTTGTGCCTCTGCTCGTTGGGGATTATCTTGAAACCGAGTGGGGGATTTGGGCAGCAATCCAGGACCAACGGGCTGCCCGATTCCAGCCGCTTCGGATACGGGGCGCGTTATTACCCGGATGCACCACAAGCCGGCATAGCTCTGGATGCAGCCGCGGTCATCCAATTGGATTGGCTGGCAATTGATTTTCCCTGGCAGAACGCACAACCCAGCCCAGACACCGCCGCGCAATTCGATGCCCTGGACCGGATAATGCGATCACCCAGCACCCAGGCGTCTGGCATTTTGATCTCGATCACCTCTCCCCCAGCCTGGGCAATGCTGCCCAGCGGTCCAAATCCAGAGTTGGTCAGTAAACTGCTTCGAGAGATTATCTTGCGCTTCCCGGATCGCGTCCTGGCATTTGAGCTGTTCCCGGCGGCCAATACGCAGCGCGGCTGGGGAGCCCCACCGAATCCAATCGCTTACGCCGCCATGCTGCAATCGGTTCGCTCTTCGCTCAGCGACCTCTCCACCAATCTCAATCTGGTGGCTGCGGGCCTGGATGCAAGCGTGTACCAGACTTCCGCAGAGAGCATGACCGACTTGCAATACTTACAAGCCCTGTACGCGGCAGGCGTTGCTTCATGGATGCCAATTCTGAGTTTACGCCTGCCAACGGTTCAGGAGGATATCCTGGCTCTGCCGACACCGGGGCAACCGCTGGTTTTGCGCCACTATGAGCAAGTTCGACAGGTCATGCTCGACGCAGGTCATGCGACTGGTTTGTTGTGGATCACAGGGTTTAGTTGGCCGGCGTCTGCGGATTTCACCAATGATCAGCGCCTGGTGCATGCACGCTGGTTGAAGGAGGCTTTCGATTTACTGCAGGCTCAGCTATATATCGGCGCCGCCTTCTATTCATGCTTGAATTCGCCAGCGGATGCTGCTCAACCGGGCTGCTTGGTCGAGACCTTCCAGTCAGAGCCCACCCTTCATCCAGCAGCTTCCATGTTGGCCAGCTCGATCTATACCGCCCGCACCGGTCAAGCGCCGCTGGTGCAAACTTTCCTGGAAAAACAAGCACCCAAAAGCATGTTGAAATATGGGAAATCACGATGAAGTCTAAACCTGTTTTGTGGTTTTCAGCAATTTTTTCACTTTCCATGGCGGTTGGGTTACTGGCTGGAAAGTCTGTCAACGCTTCTTTTCGGGCTTCAGCGTCTCAAGCTGCAGCATATCCGGCTCTGCAGGTGGAGTCCCACTCGCTTCCCACACAAGCTCCAAGCGCTGCGATAGAGACCAACCAGATCGAAACGCCAGCGCCCAAATCACCCCCGATGATCGCAGACGCATCTCAGGAATTGTCAGCCCCCGAGCCTGTACTGAAGTTCAATCAACGCAACCTGTTGGTCGTGCAGGTGGACAGCCTGAGATCGGCTCGCCCAAGGCTTCAAGCCATCTGGTTAGCCATTTATTTGCCTGAGATGAGCCAGGTCATGCTGCTGCCATTGTATCCAAGCCTGGATGAGTATGCCGGGTCGGAGCTTGAACAGGCCTTGCAAACCATCCGCGAGATCCCAAGTCCCGTCGACGACGAACGGAACCTTGATCCAAAACTTGTGGAGGCGCTTCGCTCCACCGGGCTATGGTGGGAGCACACCCTGGTATTTGATTACCTGGCTTTGATCGAGCTCTTAGAGACCTATCGCGAGGATGCGAGCCCAGGCGACGAGGATATCCCGGTGTTTGATCCTCTTCAGGTAGTCTCTGGATTAGCTGCCCAAAGCAACCAACCGGAGACATTCTTGAAGACATCCGCCATGCTGTTCCGGCAAATTTGTCCGGTTTGGGCGATTGGCTCAAGCGCTCATGAATGGTCACGAAATATCAGCAATTTTTCCCCTTTGCACATCAAATCCGATCTACCCCTGATATCGGAAAGTTTGGGTTCCGCTGCGGTTGTGGAACAGGCGACTCTGAGTTGCCACTTTCCTTCATTGGCGATCGAGCCCTGAGTCTTACACCACCCCTGGCCATTTCCTGCGCTCACCTGCTTTCACCCCAAGAATTGTCTTTGGGGTGAAAGTTTTGAAGCATTGACACGATTGGCTGATCTGTTGGGAAAACCATTGCTCCAAGAATTAACATTGACGGCTGGCATTGGGCACAAAACTTGCATCACATCAGAGAGAAGCTAAAACATTCAGTTCTTTCGAGGTGGCTATGCTTTCAATCACCGGTCAAGAAGTTCTCGTCTTCATGGCAGCCGTGCTGTTTCTATTGGGAATGATATCGACGACCTCGGGCATTGTTCTCCTGGTTAGCCGCACGACCAGCCAGGAGGTGCGCACCCTGGCAGTGCAGACTGCTCGCCTGGCGCAAAAGGGATTGGCCGATCAGGTAGCTGGTTTGGTGGGAAATGCGACGAATTTGCTGGACGCGCTCAACGAAATGGTCAAGACCACCTCAGGCGTGGGCGTATTTTTGATCATTGCCGGACTGGTCTTTATGGTCGCCGGCAGTTATCTGGTAATGCAAATCCTTTGACCGGGAGGGGTCGATTCATGGATAGCAATCGATTGATGGAAGCAATTGAAACAAAGCTGCCTCAGGCAAGCTGGTCATGGGTAACCAAGGCATTGCAGTACGACCCCCAAGTGTGGGAAGCTTTGCAAGGCGAGATTGCCCCTGGTGTTGTGGACTTACTGTTACAGGCAAAAGAAGGCTGTCCGCTGGCTGCTATCGGCCTTCTGGCATGGGGCAATCCAGACCCATTGCAGGCAATTCAGAATGGACTGCTCCCGGCTGCCCACAGCCTGCATGCGGATTCGAACACGCTGCGCAGTACCGACCCTGGCGCAGCCTGGCTGGCGACCTGCCTGCAGCAAGCGCTGCAACTTCACGAACGCAGCGCCAGCCAGGAAGGATGGGAGGGTCTTGCCAAGGATTTAGATGGCGCGCCTAGCGCCGTTCTGGCCTTCCTGGTTGGTGTGCTGCCAAATCCTGCAGAATTGATTGCCTACCTCCTTGCTCATCACCAGACGGAGCGCTCATTAACAGCTCTGCTTTGCAACCCGATGCCTGTTTCATGGCACGAGCAAATCTTGAGAAACGCGATGACCGCGGCCCGCACGGCAAATCTTATACCGATGATGAACCTGCTTGCGGTACACAGGCCGGAGCTCCTGGCAAGCGTAACGCCTGCAATTTCCAGGCCGTCAAAACGAGCCGAAAACTTGTCCAACGACGTGCTGGCTTTTCCAGCAGCACAGGTCGAAAGGTTGTTCCAATCGATCACTTCGCTGCGCCTCGCCGGGCAAGTGGAGCAGGCATACGAATTGCTCCAGCAGGCCAGCCTGGAGCTTCGCCGCCTTCAAGCTCGCTGGCTGGCAGAAGTGGGCGCCGCTGCGGAAACATTGGACAGCCTACCGGTCAGCCTGAATGCCTGGCGTCAGGCTGCTGAACTGGCAGACAATTGTGACGAATATTTTGGCTCGCTCAGCCTGGCGCTGATCCAATCTGGTAAGGTGGAAGAAGCCCAGGCTGTGATCAGTGATTGCACAACCGCGGACTCCCCTGCTGCCGTCTCTTTCCTGCTGGCTCGCGCCACGCTCGCTGTGCACAACAATTTCATGGAAGCCGCACGAGAGGATATTCACAAAGCAATCTCCGCTCCAGACGCAGACCGTGATACACCCCGGCTAATCCTTTCCAAAAGGTGGTTGGAAATCGCTCGCCTGGCACTTTCGATGGGATTGGCGCACGATGCGCTGGAGGCAGTCCAGCGAGCCGAAAGCTATCAGCCTCAAGCTCCAGAAGCGCTTAATCTTCACGCCCAGGCTGCCCTGGTTCTTGGCGAGGCGGAAATCGCCACCCAAAAATCCCGCCTGGCGCGGCTGATCAAACCTCAGCAGCCCGAGACTCTGCGCTGGTATGCAAAAAGCCTGGAGGCAAGCGAAAGGTGGAAAGAGGCCTTGGCCATTCGCGCAGAGCTGATGGGCATGATCGAAAATCCCGATACCAGCGACTGGCACGATCTGGCAGCCTGCGCACTCCAAGCCGGAGATGTCGACCAAGCAATGCGCATCAGCCAACGATTGATCGAGCAACAATCCAGCGATGGGTTGGCGCATGTCATTTTGGGCCAATCGCTCGCCGTGCGCGGTGAGAGCCATGATGCCTTGGAATACCTGGAGCGAGCCACGCATCTTTCCCCAACCCACGCAAAACCCTGGTTAGCATTGGCAGCCTTCTACCAGCAGCAAGGCCAGTTAAATAAAGCTTTGGATACCCTGCGAGCAGCCGCCCACACTGCTCCAGAGCTGTACGAAATACAGCTCGCCCTCGGGGAAGCCTACTTGATCGAAAACGCTCCGACCCAGGCATTAGCAGCTTTTCGCACCGCTGGCCAGTTGCTGGAAAGCAGCCACATTGGAGACATACCTGGCGCTATCAGCATGCGTATCGAGCTGCGCCTGGGACAAACCCTGTTGTTGCTTGGCCACCTTGGAGAAGCATGCAATACGCTTCAGCGTGCATACCAGGCCAATCCCCAAAACTTTGAGGCTGCTCTGGGCTATGGCCGGGCATTATTGGCGCTCGACAACCCTTCACAGGCTTTTGAGCCAATCTTGCAAGCGCTCAGTCAACGCCCAGAAGATACTGGTGCTTGCCTGGCTTTCGCTGAATGCGTGCTGGCCATGGGAGCAGATGCCGGGTCAGAAGAGCTTTCAGCCGCTCGCGGCTATTTAGAGCAAATTGTCGAGGCAGATCCGACCAATCTGCACGCAACTGCATTACTGGCCGAAATTCTGGCTACACAGGGGGACTACCAGGCTTCTCTTCAAGCTTTCCAAAGCCTGTTGGAAACCGAAATGATCAGAGATATGCAATGGAATGTGCGAGTAAACCTGGGATTGGGCAAAGCCGCTCTGCGCCTGGGAAAAGCCGAGACGGCAATGGCGGCTCTGCAAGAAGCCGCCCAGGCTGATCCGCTCAATGCAAATGTTCAGCGCCAGCTATGTCTTGCCTGTTTAGATGTCTCGCTCTATGAGGATGCTTACCAATCGGCCCGCACTGCCCTGGCCCTGGCAGCCACTGACCTTGACACCCTGGTCTGGTTTGCTGAAATATCTTCCCAGCTCGACCAGCGCCTGCCATCGATCCAGCCTCAGATTCAGCGTGAGGCAATCAGCGCGATGCACCGCGCCGTTCAATTAGCACCAAAACGCTCTGATCTGTGGTTGCGCTTGGGCGAGCTACAACTGCGCGCCGGCGAAGAAGCGGCTGTCCAGTCTACACTTCACCGCATCATTGACCTGGAAAATCCTCAAATCGGCGATTTGTACCGTGCCGCACAGATGTTAAAAACTCTCGGCGATTTTAATGGCGCCGCAGCCTGCCTGGAGCGCGCCCTGCAAGGGGGCGAACCAGCCCAAGCCGGGGAAAAAGATGCCGAACACCTGTCATTGGTCAGCCTCCTGGTAGAGTTGTCCGATGCCCGCCAGCAAGCGGGAGCGAATGAACAGGCGCTCTCAGCGATTCAACAAGCCCTGCAAGTGGACTCCACCAATCCAACTCTTTACATTCGCCAGGCCGGGTTACTACTCCTGGCAGCTAACAAGACTGAAGCTGGCAGCCAGGAAAGGAAGCTGCTTCTCGACCAGGCTATCCAGGCTATGGAGCATGCCGTAGCGTTACAGCCCCAAGACGCCGCTCTTTTGATGCGCGTGGCAGCGCTCCAACGCTCCGCTGGCAATCTGGCGCAAAGTCTGGCGCACGCTCTTGCAGCTTCCCAGGCTAGTCCAACGCCCTCAGAAGAATTGTCCGCTCGCTTAATGGCCGCGGAGATCTACCAGGCGCTGCTCCTGCCGCTCAAAGCCCTGCAAACCTTGGAGGATTTCTCACCTCAGGTTGATCAGGTGGTAACAGCCCAGCTCACCGCTTACCATTGCCTGCGCGGCGAGCTTGCCCTCCAGTCAGGCGATGTTGAAAAGGCCACACATGCTCTCGTGCAGGGAATGGAACATGCTCCAGAAGACTCTCGGCTGCTCGCCTTGCAATCTCGGCTGACTGTCCGGCGCCCAATGCTGCCGGATCTCTCATCGAAAAACCAGCCTGATTGGAAGCTGGCTGCCAAAGAGATGTTGGATACCGCCATCAGCTCCCTCGCCAGCCTGAATCCGGAATCAGGTCAGTTCTCGACCGTCCTACCCAACAGCGGTGTGCAGGCGCTGCACCTGGCATTGGCTGAGGCCGCCCTGGATCTGCATCAATGGGAGCCTGCCTTAAACCTGGCGCGCCAGGCCCAGTCTCTCGCGCCGGATGAACCATACACTCATATTCTGGTAGCCCGTTTGCTAACCCTGCGCGCAGAAGCACAACGCTTTTTCCAACAGCTAGAGGCGCTGCGCCGAGCTCCTGGCGTGCAGGCCCTCAGCGCGGCTGCCTGGAACGAGTTTCAGCAAGCAATTCAAACAGCTCTCGAGCTCACCCGGCGCGCCTTTGGGCTCCAAAGCAACTCTAACCAGAAAGTGAATATCTCTTCCGATGAAATCCACGCCCAACAAACCATCAATCGCTGGCGAGCGCGTGGCTTGACTGCCTTTCAGCCTCAGCCTGAACATGCCCAAGCCATGGCAGCGCTTCCTCCCGACCCCGAAGATGCTGCGGCGTTGATCGCCTGCCTGGCTCAAACCGGCGACCTGGCAATGAGCGCTGCGGTTGGGCGTCAGTTCCCTTCTCATCCTTTAGTATTGGCACAGCTCGCTATCGCCTTGGCGCAAGAGAAACCTCGCCAGGCCCAGGCTGCGGCTCAAACAGCCCTGGAAGGGCTGCGCAATAGCCGAGAGGGGGCCGCAAAAGGCGCAACATCCGCGACACTCCTGCACCATCATCTGCTTCCACTACTGCATGCCTTGGTCGCCAAGCTGTTTTGGAACTTTGGCCACCGCTCAGGAGACCGCCACATGGCTGCCCAATCCATCCGGGCTGCGCTGGATATCTGGCCAGACGAACCCCGTTGGCATGCATTAGCCGCCGACATCTATCTGTCTCTCGATCAAGACAGCGAGGAAGATTTAGCATCAAAAGCAATCGGGCATCTGGAACAGGCATTGCGCCTGGATCCACACCAGGCTGATTTCGCCCGCCAACTAGGTCAATTGCATTTGAAGCGCGGACGGCCTTCGGAAGCAGTGCCATTGTTAGAACGCGCTTGTCAGCTCATTCCAGAAGATGCCCAATCCTGGATGGCGCTTGCCAAAGCCCATCAGGCGCGTGGGGAAAACGAGCTGGCCAGCCTTCGCGCCGAACGCGCCTCGCTGCTCGCGCCAGATTGGATCGACCCTCTCCTTCTGCGCAGTGAGCTGGCGCTGGCCGCAGGGAAATTGCCAGAAGCTCACCAGCATGCCCAGGCTGTATTGAGCATCGATCCTTTACAGCCCCAGGCTTTGATGATCATCACTCGTGCTCTTCAAGCCTCTGGCAAATCTGCGGAAGCATTGGCAGCCTTGGATAAGGCTCTGGATCAAACCGGCTCAGCGCCTCTGCCGCTCAGGCTCGAAAAAGCCCGTTTGCTGCATGATGCCCAGGGAGCAAAGCAGTCGCTACAATACCTGGAATCGCTCCAAAAGGATTATCCGCAAGATGCTGGTGTGTTGGCGCTGCAAGCAGAATACCTGGAAGAAGCCGGCGAGCTTGAAACCGCTGCGCGCACTGCACAAGAAGCATTGCGCGCGAGGTCGGCTGAGGATTCCACGGACGATGAGCAGCTCTTCCGTCTGCACCACCTGGTAGGTCGCTTGCTCAGCAAAGCCGGACAGTTGGATCAGGCGGTTCACCACCTGTCTGAAGCCATTCACCTGCGTCCCGAAAACGTTGAGCCCTACCTGGAGTTAGGGCAAGTGCACCTTGAACGCCGCCAGTATTCTCAGGCGCAGCGCGCCTTCCAACAGGCAATTCAAACGGCACCGCTCGATCCGCGAGGCTATTACTATGCAGGAATGGCTATGAAAGAAGGCCGCGATTATCTGGAAGCCGAGCGCCTGCTTCGTAGGGCAAGCGAGCTGGCTCCGAGGGACTTGACTATTCGCCGCTTGCTGGGCGCTGTCGTGGCTCTGAACCTGGTGCACAACCGCCGCTCTGTTGGTCAAGATCTTCCAACCCGGGGCGGATGAGTGAAGCACATCCCGCGGAGAAACCATTTCCAGGAGACTTTATCGATGCAAATTGACCTGCCATCAAACCCGAACCCCTCCCGCAGCGCTGCACGACCCATCTCGCGCGCTCTGCTCATCGATCTTGTGCAAGCGGCGATCTCGGTAAAGGAACTGCGCTTTGCACGTCAAGCCGCGTTAAACTGGCTGGCGCTTTACCCGGGCGACTTACCGGTGAACCTGCTGTATGCTGAAACGCTGATGCACTCAGGGTTACCCGAGCAAGCCCTGCCTGTATTGGAGCGCCTGTGCCAGGCAGACCCCGAATACCGGCAGGCAGTTGATTTGTTGGTACAGGCTGAAGCGCATGTGAGGCAAGTCCAGGAAAAAGAGCAGCGTCAACCTCGTCACCCAGTGTTGCCGAAAACACCCGGGGCGATGCCTGCTCCCGTTAGGCGCTCTGTGAAACGCACGGAAGAAGAAACCTCGGGCTGGTTGTTGGGGCTGGGTGGCAATCCCGACCTGGCGAAAGCCCGCTCCTTGGGGTTAAATCGCCCTCTGACCAAGACGCAGGTGGATTGGAGTCGAAACCTGATACGCGCCCGAGCCGCGCTTCAACGCAATGAACCGGCCCTGGCAGAGCAGGAGCTCCATCCCGTTCTGGCAATCGATCCGAATATACCTCTGACTGCGGCGTTGCACTTGCGGGCGTTGGATGCACAGGCTGTGCGCGGAGAATTGCCCTTGGCTGCTTTGCGCAGCCTTGCCGCCCATTACCTGGAACGTTGGCCCAATTTATTGGTTGCCCGGCTGGCTCTGGCAAATGCAGCTATGCGCAGCAATGAACCCGAGCAGGGTGTTTCTCTGATGCACGCAGCGGCAGCAGCCGATATCACCGGGCAAGTCGCAGAACGAATGTGGGGAAGCGATCATAGTTACCAATCGATCTGGCCTTCGGATACCCTGCTGGAGCTGGATATCCCTGTTCCAGCCGCAGTGGCTGGAGTAATGGGCTGGAACCGCCTGCCCAGCCAGATCGATGCAAATGGAGAAGAAGCCCCCACTTTTTCCAGCGTTGAAGAGAGCGCTTCCGAAGACTGGCTGGCTTCTGTGCAAGCAGAGCTCGAACACCTTTCAAAGCGCATCGGCAAGCCCTACCTGGTTAAGTCTGATGGGCGTTTCCCGGCTTATGTCATTATGACCACTCGGAAAGGGCTGGTCAAGCGGTATGGCCCCCAGAATGCCGCCCAGATTGAAGCAGCCATGCTGCAACTATCCTCGGCAATCCGCCAGCGCAAAGATTACGATGCGCTACTGTTCTACGCTGATGAAGGGGTTTATATACAGGATATCGAGATCAGCCTGGGACGTGAACCGGTTCGCCACACCGATCCGTGGGCGCTGAAATTAGCTCTCGCTGACCTGGACAAAGCCCTTAAGGGTAAAGGCGAGCGCATTGGCGCGATACTGATCGTCGGTGGGCCGGCAGTTGTGCCCTTCCATCATCTGCCAAACCCGGTCGACGACGCGGATGTGGATGTGCCATCCGATAATCCGTATGCCTGCCGGGACGAAAATTACTTTATTCCCGAATGGCCGCTTGGGCGTTTGCCGGATGGCGCGCCGCGCGGCGTCTCGGACCCGGAACCTTTGATCAAGGCACTGGAGGCGCTGGCATCCCGCCACCGTGAGCAGAGCAAGCGCAAGAGCGCCCAGCAATCACAGACACTGCTGCAGTTCTTTCAACGCCTGGCGCAATTGATCAGCCTGTTGCGACGAGAACAACCCGCGCCGGTCATCGCCACTCGCAATAGCCTGGGATACACAGCCGCGGTCTGGCAGCAAGCCTCGCTATCCGTTTTCGAACCCATCGGAGAAGCGCGTGGCATGCAGGTTTCTCCACCAGTCGGTCTACCTCAACCTGGCAGCGCTGCCCGCCAGGGATCTCCACTGCCCCCAGCCCGGCTGGCCTATTTCAACCTGCACGGATTAGCTGAAACAGCCGAATGGTATGGTCAACGCGACCCTGGCGGCCCGCCATCCAATGAAGAGAACCCAGCCGAAGAATACCCCATCGCGGTCACGCCACAGGATGTGCGCAACTCCGGGCACGCCCCCCAGGTGGTGTTCAGCGAGGCCTGCTATGGAGCCAATATCATCAACAAAGCCCTGGATGAAGCGCTGGCATTCAAGTTCTTACAGTCTGGCACCCATGCAGTTGTGGGCAGCACCTGCACAGCGTATGGCTCGATCGCCACGCCGCTGATCGCCGCCGATTACCTGGGACACGCATTCTGGAATTTCGTCCGCCAGGGCATGCCAGCAGGGGAGAGTTTGCGCCGCGCCAAGATCAGCCTGGCGCAGGAAATGCACACTCGCCAGGGTTACCTGGATGGTGAAGACCAAAAAACGTTGATCTCCTTTGTCCTGTATGGCGATCCGCTGGCGCAACCGGTGAAAATGTCGGCCCGCATGCGCAAGAGCTTACAGCGCTTGCTCAAACACGCTCCGCCTCGCTCTCCACAACCGCCGCCGACCGTGTGCGATCGCGTGCACAACGAGCTGGATGCTGAGCAGATCTCCGATGATACCCTCGCCTTTGTTCGCACGATCGTCAGCCAGTACCTGCCCGGTATGCAAGACGCTGATCTACAAATCAGTCACGAGCATCTGGTCTGCATTGAGAACACCCAAGCAGCGTCAATCCCGGCAGGTGAGCGCAGCAGTAAAAAGCCTGCGAATCCAGGTCGACCTGGGACGGATGGTGATGTGCTACCCAACCGGCGCGTGGTCACGCTGAGCAAACATGTCCAGGTAAAGCATCCGCGCAATGCTGGCATGCAACACCACCACTATGCGCGCCTGACGCTGGATGCGGAAGGGCGCCTGGTAAAACTGGTGGTATCGCGCTGAGCAAAAAGAGCACCTGACATCTATGCGCAATGCCGGAGGTCCGTTTCTCGATTACCGGACCTCCGATTATTTCAAGCAAGGGATGATTTTCTTGCGCCCGAAAAATCGCCCAAAGAAACGTGGTATCATTCCGATTTATGAGAAGGCAAAGCGTGTTTTCCCCATTGCGTCTTGTCTCCGCTTTGCTGCTGCTGGCGACCTTGATCCTGGCTGCCCTGCAATTGGTGCGCTATAGTCGTTTGCGGGCTAACCTGCCACAAGGGATGGTCATTGCGGGTGTGCCGGTTGGTGGCCTGGATCGCCAGCAAGCTGCCCAGCGCCTGTTGGAGGCTTACTCAACACCGGTGGAGCTATTGTACAACCAGGCGGTGATGCAACTTTCTCCCTCGGTGGTCGATTTTCAGCTTGACATGGATGCCATGCTTTCAGCCGCCGACCAACAGCGCATTCTGCCCCAATTTTGGCAGGGTTTCTGGGATTACCTGTGGGGACGAGAGACGCTGCCTGCCAGCATTCCACTTCGCGCCACTTACTCGGAGCAACGGCTACGCGTATTCCTAAAAGATGAAATTGCCCGGCGCTATGATCAACCACCCACTGCTGCCCGACCCATTCCGGGGTCTGTTGAATTCCAGCCCGGACAGCAAGGAATGGTGCTGAACATCGACGAATCGGTGGTTCTAATCGATAGCGCCCTGAAATCGCTCACCCAACGTCGCGTTTCGCTGCCCTTGATCCGCACGCCACCCCTGCGCCCCGCTTTCCAGAATCTGCAGGTGCTGCTGCAGCAAACCCTACAAATTGCAAACTTCGATGGCGTCGCAGGTATCTATCTGTTGGACTTGCAGACCGGACAAGAACTGCACCTGGCGTACCGCGCTGGCGAAGAACTGGCGGTGCAACCCGATATTGCCTTCACCGCCTCCAGTACGATCAAAATTCCGATCATGGTTTCAGCCTACCGGCGTATGAGCATCGGGGAAGATTCTGAAGCCGACAAGCTGATGAGCGACATGATCGAAAAATCCGGCAACGAAGCCGCAGACTGGTTGATGGATCGGGTGATCGATCCTGACCGGGCGCCGTTGGTAGTCACCGAGGACATGCAGGCCTTGGGATTGGAAAACACCTTCCTGGCAGGCTACTTCTCACTGGGTTCGCCGCTGCTGGCGCGCATCCAAACGGCTTCCAACCAGCGCGCCGATGTGACCACCAACCCGGACCCATACAACCAGACCACACCGGTTGAGATTGGCATGCTCCTGGAGGACATTTACCAATGCGCCCAGGATGGCGGCGGCGCCTTGATCGCAGCCTTTCCTGGACAGATCACGCAGGATGAGTGCCTCCAGATGGTAACCCACCTGATCAATAACCGCTTGCCTTCATTGCTGACCGCGGGTGTGCCCGAAGGCACCCCGATTGCCCACAAACACGGTTGGGTATCCGATAACGGCATCATCACCACGATCTGCGACGCCGGCATCATCTACTCTCCCGGCGGCAATTACGTGCTCGCGGTGTACCTTTACCACCCCGTCCAGTTGGTGTGGGATCCTGCTTCGGCGTTGATCGCCCGCCTCTCTCAGGCGGTCTACAACTACTACAACATTCCACAATAGAGTATAATTTGCAATACTGCCCGCGTAGCTCAATGGATAGAGCATCTGACTTCGGATCAGACGGTTGCGCGTTCGAGTCGTGCCGCGGGCGCTAGAAGCTCGTCATCAGGACGGGCTTTTTGATTTGTGGAGAGCCCGAAGACATCCTCCGCACTCGAGACTTTCTCAAAACATCACGACATAAGCCGAACCTTGTCTTATTATCTATTCGCATTCCCTATTGACACTCACCCTTTCCAGCGCGATAATTGGTATACCATATACCATATATTGTATATCATATACCAAATGATAGACACTATCAATCTCGGCGTCCCTCCCAAGATCCAGCGTTCCTCGCTGCGTAGCCAAGCAGTCAATCTCCTGCGTCAGGCCATTACCAGCGGGCGCTTGCCTCCCGGTACCAAGCTGGTCGAGCGTGAAGTTGCTGAAATGCTGGGGATCAGTCGCGCCCCTGCCCGCGATGCGCTCATGGAGCTGGAAAAAGAAGGCTTGATTGAATCACGTTCTTCGGGACGACATGTCATCGAGCTTAGTGAGCGCGACATCCGCGAGTTAATGCAGGTGCGGCTAGCCCTCGAAACATTGGCTGCCGAGCTTGCAGTGGAAAACGCTTGCCCGGAAAACTGCGCTGAGCTGCAAGCCACCCTTGAAGAAATGAGCGCTGCCATCCAACGCCGCGACTACGCTTCATATGTCGCCAGCGACGTTGAGATGCACCAGATCATCTGGAAACAGTCCGGCAACCGCAAGCTGCAATCCGAGCTCAAAGCCATGATTGGTCCAATTTTCATGTTCGTGGCTGCTAATGCCGAATACTTCGATTGGAGCGAAGTGTACGATCTGCACGAAGACCTGGTTGCTGATATTCGATCTGGTGATAAAGAGGCCATCCGCCAGCATGTCCGTGTACATATGGAAAGCACCCTGCAGCGCTCTTTGAGCGCATTTCGTCGTCGTGACCAACCGGCCGAAACATCCCATTTAGATTGACAAGTGATTCCTCAATTAATGTCCATCTTCTCCTCTTGAGGATTTGGAAAGGAGGCCTGCAGGCAAGAACTATCCTACTCGTATCTCCCCTCTCAGTATCATATCTACCCTGGCAATTCCTTTCTCGATCCTATGGAGGATGAATAATGAGCCAAAGACTTAGCCGCCGTGACTTTCTTAAAATTGGTCTGTTCGGCATGGGCGCCGCCGCTCTCAGCCGTTGCGCTCCGCAGACCACACCGGAACCACAAGTCACCGGCCCATCTGGGACGATAGTCTGGTGGCAGCCAATCGATAACCACTACGCTGCCTTCGAATATTTTCGCAACAAGGTCCCTGATTTCCAGGCAAAATATCCCCAATTGCAGGTTGAACTGGTGGAGTATCCATTCGTTGGCTTCGAAGCCAAGTTCCTGGCAGCCTTTGCGGGGCGCGAGAATGCACCAGATATCTTTGTCGGTTTGGTAGCGCCCTGGGCCGGTTGCGTAGGTGTAGCCGATCCCATGCCCCAAGATCTTGTGGAACTGTGCGAAAATGAAATTGTCGGCGCGTTCCACAACGTAATGAAATACCAGGGTACCTGGTACGGCTACCCCGATGGTCCCACCAATGGCTTGGGCAGCATGCTCTTCTACAACACCGAACACTTCGCCGCAGCCGGGCTGAGCAGTCCACCGCAGACGATGGATGAGCTGTACGAATATGCTAAACTGCTCGCCCAGGTGGATAGCGCCGGCAATGTCACCCGATCAGGATTCGCCCACCGTTATGATGATGCCCGCGGCGCTGGCACAGGCAGCAAGATCATCCCCTTCTTGCATGCTTTCGGTGCACGCATCTATGATTTGGAGAACAACAAGGCCGAGGGGGTGGCGAACTCTGAGGCAGCCGTTGAGGCGCTGGTATTTGCTCAGAAGTTGGTCAAGGAAAACCTCTCCAGCATCACCCTGGGCAAGCCTGAGGCCCAGTTCGCTGCCAACCAGGCCTCTATGTTCTTCCGCGAGTCCTTTATGGTAGGTTGGTTAGCGCAGAACGGCCCTGATATCAAATACGAGGTTTCACATGTACCTCGTGCAATCTCCGACGCCATGGGCGCTACAGGCGTAGTAGATTGGGCTATCATGGTCAATAAATTTAGCGAGCGCAAAGAGGCCGCCTGGGACTTCATTCGCGCTGCGGTAGCGACCAAAGAAGGCGATCTGGAAGCATCCAAGCTGAATGGCTCACCTGTCGCCTGGAAATCGAACTGGGATTCGGAACATATGCAGAGCCGGCGCGACTACAACGCTCTCAAGTACGCTGCCGACCATTACGTGGATGCACTCTACACCCACGCCCGACACCAGGAGTTGGGAGACCGACATGCCCTGGCCGTCCAGGAGATCCTGCTGCTCCAAAAAGAACCCAAGCAAGCGCTGGATGAAGCCGCCAAGGATATGCAGGCAATCATGGACAAAGGCCCTTGCGGATAAACCGCTCAATCGAGAGGAAATTAGTCATGCGCGCTGCATTGATCAGGTCGCTCCCCGCAGCATTCTCCCCATGACACTTAATTTTCTCTCCTCTATGCAGGGTTCCCCGGTGCAAATAATGGACCGGGGAACCCAGGTAGGCCAACCTATGGAGACCAGATAACATGCCCACGGGCATAAGTCCCGCTTCTCACCCGAAACGCAATAGCATGACTCTTGCAATACGACGCATTGCGAACTATAGCACCAGCGTAATTGCCGGGCGCACTCTGGCATCTCGTGAAGCGCGCATCGCTTATCTTTTCACCTTTCCAACTTTCATCTATATAGTCATAATTTTTTTCCTACCTGCCGGCTACACGCTCTTGCTATCCACCCATACGTGGTCCATCGCCGGATTGGGGCGTTTCGTGGGCCTGGAAAATTTCCTGGAGTTGGCGCGCGATTCGCTATTTATCAAGAGTCTGCGCAACTCACTAGTTTTCACGCTGCTAAGCGTACCCTTTACCTTGCTGTGCGGCTTGCTGGCAGCTATGGCTTTTCAATCACGGGTAAAGCTGCCGCTGCGAAATGTATTCAAAGCTGGCTATTTTATGCCCTTGATCGTCTCGTTGGTTGCTGTAGCTTTTGTATGGAAGTGGATGTTCAATCCATCGATTGGCCTGATCAACAATATTTTACGCTCCCTAAGTTTGCCAGAACAGGGATTCCTGGACGATACCAGACAGGTGCTACCATCGCTCGCTATCATGTATATTTGGGCGCGCCTGGGGTTTGCCATGGTAATTTTCATTGCCGGGTTGGAGGGCATTTCTCAGGATTATTACGACGCCGCAGCAATCGATGGCGCCAGCCGCTGGCAGCAGTTTATCACCATAACTTTTCCATTGCTAAACCCACAAATTATCCTGGTGCTGATCCTGGAGATGATCACCTCGCTGCGTACCTTTGACCTGCCATATATTGCCGCACAGGGTGGACCAGCCCATTCCAGCCGCACCGTCGTGCTACACATCTATGACTCAGCCTTCCAGTATTTCCGCATGGGAACCGCTGCCGCCGGGGCAATCATCCTTTTCTGCCTCATTCTCGCCCTTACACTGCTCCAACGTCGCCTGTTTTCTCGGCAGATCGAATACTAAGGCGAAACCATGGAACATCAACGCCTCCACACGCCCACCTCCATCAAGCTTCTGCTTGCCCTTCGTATCCACCTGCAAACCCGAGGCAAGCTCTCTGCATATCTGGGTAAGCTGTTTATCTTTCTAGCCGCCTCGGTGGGATTGGTGGTGATGCTTTGGCCGCTGGCCTGGACAGTGATGACTTCGCTCAAACAGCCTCAAGAGGTGCATCGTTTTCCCATCACCTGGTTTCCAGATAACTGGCTTTATTTCCAAAACTACATTGAGCTCTTCACCAGGTATCCCCTCCCACGCTGGTTGTTTAATTCGACTATATTGACTGCTACCTCGGTCATCTCGAGTTTATTCTTCTCAGCCATATCTGGTTATGCTTTTGCCAAGCTGCGCTTCCGCGGGAAAGAGTTTCTTTTCATTTCGGTCATTGCCCTATTGATGATGCCTCCGGAAATCACCTTGATACCGCTTTATCTGATGTTCAACTGGGCAGGGCTGGTAAACACCTACCCGGGGATCATCGGCTCGAATTGGATGAGCGTGGTGGGTGTATTCATTATGCGCCAATTCATGGAAACGATCCCGAGTGACTACATCGATGCCGCCCGCATAGACGGCGCCAATGAATTCCAGATATTTGCCCAGGTTGCCCTACCACTTACCGTGCCTGGGTTTGTCACCCTCGCAGTGCTAAAAACCATCCTGTCTTGGAATGACTTCCTATGGCCCTTGGTAATGGCGACCCGCACCGAGATGATGCCCATCACCGTCGGGATCCAGATTTTCAGCACTGCTTTCTACGTGGAATATACGCTTGTCACAGCAGGCGCAGTCATTTCCATGCTACCGCTAATCATCATGTTTCTATTCCTTCAGCGCTGGGTGATGCAATCTATGATGTTAGTTGGAATCAAAGGTTAGACATATGGTCGAAGATTCCCGCGAATGGAGCCAGATCGAAAAACGTCATCGCGCCTTCTGGGAGTGCGCCGATATCGACCGACCCTTGATTGGATTGACCTATGAATACTATGTCGATACCGAGCTGGTAGCGGCTGCTATGGGCGACGGCGAGCTGGTTCCCGAGCACATTGACCCGCGTCCCCTGTTTGCCGAATACGACCGCGTGGCAGCTGCACGGGAGCTTGCTGGCGATGATGTCATTGCTGTCGCCGAGCCTCTCTTGGGTATTCCCTGGCTGGAAGCAATCTGCGGTTGCCGTGTACTGGTGGCAGACGGCAAGAGCCTTTGGCCTGCCCCGCCGGAAAAATCTCCCCAGCAGATCATATTTTCCCCTGATAATCCCTGGTTTCGCAAGCTACTGGAGGTCATCCAAGCAGTGGTCGAACATGCCAATGGACGCTATGCCGTGGGATTGAGTCATCTGCGCGGCCCTTCCGATGTATTGGTTGCCTTACTCGGCTCTCAGCCCATGTTCTACGCATTTTTCGACCAGCCGGATCAAATCCACCTGCTAGCCAACCAGGCGGCAAGCGTCTGGCAGCAGGTTGCCCAGGCTCAAACCAGCCTGGTGCCTACCTACCGCCATGGCTATGCTGTGCGCCAGTTTGGCTTATGGGCGCCACAGCGCGCTGCATGGTTGCAAGATGACACCTCCGGAATGATCTCATTGCGCCAGTACCGCCAGCTATTCCTAGAGGCATTTCGCTCCATGTGCATCTTTCCCTATGGTGTGCTGCATTTGCATATCCCTTCAGTGCACCTGGTAGAGGCCTTCGCACGGATTCCAGGTATAAGTGCTATCAACTTGTATTTCGACTCGCAAACCCGCAGTCTTCAAGATACACTGCCCATCTTGCGAAAATTGCAAGCCCAAAAGATGCCCTTAATCCTGGCCAAGGATGTTTACGAAGGCTTCAGTCTGGAAGAATATGCCGAGATTTTGGAGGAGCTCTCGCCGCGCGGTCTAAGCGTGCACTTGAAAGCCTCCTCACTCGAAGAAGCTCAGGCTGTCATGGATACGGTGCGTAGATGGAAAGCAGGCCTAACCAACCGTTTTAGCGCCATGCCAGGAGAAGTGGTATGAGTTTTATCCTGCAAGCTGTGCTGGTGGATTATGATGATGATCTGTTCATAATCCAGCCTGAAGTCCTGGTTGAGATGGAAAAAGAGTTGCTCAAGGTGGGTGCAGTATTTTCAGCCATGCAGCTCCGCACACAAACTGCGCTCCTGAATTCCGCTATGCACGCCGATCTGCTGCTGATCCAATCACTGCGTCCGCTTATCAACGCCGAAGTTATCGAAAAACTGGATCGCTGCCGGGGAATCATCCGGGTTGGTATTGGCTACGACAGTGTAGATGTATCCGCCGCTACGCGGTTGGGCATACCAGTCAGCAATGTCTTAGGCTGGTGTGATCATGAAGTTGCCGAACATGCACTAGGATTGCTGCTGGATTGCGCCAGGAGAATTTCACTAGTAGATCGCGGCGTACGCAGGGGAGAATGGTCGCGCAGGTTAGGAAGTCCCGTCAGGCGTGTGACCGGTAAGACTCTAGGCCTGGTCGGGCTTGGACGCATCGGCAGCTCGCTCGCCCACAAAGCCACAGCTTTGGGAATGCGGGTGTTGGCATATGATCCATTCCTCCCAGAGAATGAATTCAACCGCCGCGGAGCGCAGCCAGCAGCGCTGTCCGATGTGTTGGCGCAAAGCGACTTTATCAGTCTGCATGTGCCTTTCAGCGCAGCAACGTATAAATTGATCGGAGCCTCCGAAATTTCGCAGATGAAACCCGGAGCCATAGTGATCAATACCAGCCGCGGCAGCATACTTGATGAAGCAGCCCTCTACCAGGCTTTAGCAAGCGGTCATTTGAGCGCTGCGGGGCTAGACGTTTTCTCAGAGGAACCCCTTCCACTAGATAGTCCATTACGCCAACTGGAGAATGTTGTATTTTCGCCCCACCTGGGCAGCTACTCGCAAGAGGCAGTGGCAGAGATGTATCTGCAAAGCGCCCGCCTGGCTGCTGCCCTGTTGCAAGGCTGCTGGGTGGATACCATCGTTAACCCCCAGGTGCGGGAGCGAGCTGAGGCTCGCTGGCGCAGCCTGAAGGCATAGAGAGGTGGGTGAGCATGCTGTTCCCTAATCCGGTAAAAACGAGTATTCAAGAAGGTCGCCTTGCAATCGGCACCATGATCGTCCAAGTGCGCGAAGCCGCCATCATCCAATTGTTTGCCCAGTATGGCCTCGACTTTGTCTTTATCGACATGGAGCACGGGCCCTATTCTCTCGAAACCGCTGCCGATTTGATCCAGGTGGCACGATTGGCGGGCATTACACCCCTGGTGCGGGTAGGAGAGACTCGCTACCACCAATACTCGGCGATCCTGGATGCTGGGGCGCTGGGTATAATGACCCCCCGTGTTGAGAGCGTCGAGCAAATTCGCGCAATCAACCGCTTCATGAAATACCCTCCGGAAGGCGAGCGTGGTTTCAGCCGCTTGGCCGCCCATGTGGACTTTGCCGATATCAACTTCCACGATTATGTCATTCAAGCTAATCGCAATGTCCTCAACATTATTCAGATTGAGAGCAAGCTGGCTGTAGATCGGTTGGATGAGCTGATCGCCGAGCCAGGCGTGGATGCTGTCGTGGTAGGTGTAGATGATCTCGCCTTATCATTAAACGTACCCGGAGAGACCCACAACGGTTTGGTAGAAGATATGCTCAGCGGTATCGTTATGGCATGTAATACTCGCGGCCTCCCCTGGGGATTGCATGTCCCGGATGTAGACCGACTCGAATATTGGATAGGACACGGTATGCGCCTGGCAATTTACTCATCCGATGTCTGGATGCTGCAGAAAGCGCTCCGTGACGACGTGCAACGCTTGCGCGGGCAGAAGCAAAGCATAATCTAATCCCGATGAGGTAATACATGACCGGTTTCCCATCTTTCGAAGATAGTACCTGCGCAATCAGTGGCAAGCAGCGCGTGCGCATGGCTTTTAGCCACACCGAACCAGACCGGGTGCCAATCTGGGAGCTTGGGTTTCATAATGAAGTAGCCCGGCGCATCATGGGCAAGGAGGTCCTACTGCCAGCAGGCGGGGGGCAAACATCGCGCGCTGTCCTGTTAGCTAATGCCCAGGGTTGCAAAGCACGGCGAGAGATGATACAGCGCATCGTAAATGACACGATGGAGTTCTACCGCTTCATGGGCTATAACCTGGTGCGGCTGCGCCCCACTGATTTCCTAACCCCCTTCGCGTTCGGCTCGGGTAATTGGGCGCCCAATGCCTTATTGGATGTGAGCATTCGTCCAGATGGCTCAAATGCCTGGATAGTGGAACACTCCTCCGGCTTTTGGTCTCGCCACGTGTACAATGATGAGAGCGAAACATTGGCTGATGCCGACGACTGCATCAAGCAGGGTGGGCTGGCTGAGTTGCGTCGCTATATAGAATTGCTCGAAACCCGCCCGGTTGACTTGAGCATGGCACCACTCCAGGAAGCATTGGATGGCATCCGCCAGGCTGTGAGGCACCCCGCGGCCAAAGATATTTTTATATTGGGATGGGGTGATGTCTGTTACCCTGGATCCGCTGCACACGTGGCAGTTTTCTTGGAGGCGATGATTGCTGATCCAGAGCTTGTGCACCGCTACATGGAGGTCACCACCCGTGGAGTGGTAGCTCTGGTGAAGGCACAGGCGGCATTGGGTGTGGATGGTATCACTGGCGGAAACGACTGGGCTTTCAAAAGTGGACCCATGTTTTCGGTTCGCCACCTGCGCAGCCTGATTGCACCATACCTGAAACGAATTGTTGATGCCGCACACGCCTCTGGACTTCCTTACATCAAACACATCGATGGCGACATTCGTAGTCACCTGCCGGTGCTGGTAGACGAGGTAGGTATCGATGGGCTGCATGCTATCGAACCGGAATGCCATATGGATATCTTCGCTCTCAAGCAGCACTATGCCGGGCGTCTTGTATTAATGGGTAATCTCGAATGCGATCTTCTGGTGCGCGGCAGCCCGGAGGAGATCACCTTGCAAGTAAAACATCTCATGAAGGAAGTAGCCCCCGGTGGAGGTTATATCTTCAGCACCGCCAACTCAGTTCTGATGGGCGTCCCATTGGAAAACCTGGCAGCCATGCTGACAGCTGCTCGCACCTATGGGCGCTATCCGATTCATATAGAGTGAAAGTGCGTATGTATGCAGAGCGATGTGTGGTCTTGGGCAACTGGTAAACAGCCAGGCAAGTTAATCTCAAAAGAAACCCTCAACCATCCCAGGCTGATCGAGCTTGTCAGCGGGCTGAATGCTTACAAGCACACCCCTCAGGCATACCGGCACGCCTACCAGGCATTGGGTATCGATTTGATCAATCGCGTGCCGCTTGAAAACGCCCCGCTCCCCACCCCACCTGGCGAGATTCGTCGACACCCACTCCGACCTTACGATTATGCGCATCTTGGTGTGTACGACACCGTTATGCGCCATACTTATGCCTGTTCTTGCGTTGAAGAAGTTTGGGAGTTGGATGTTTCTGCCTTGGCGTACGAGGATTTGCTCACTCCTTCTCCACATCCATGTCAGGCTGCAGATGCTGCTACTCGCCAGGCATTCCTTGGAGAGGTTGGTTTATACTACCCCATGCTGTATACGACCTTGTTCATGTGGCCGGTGGAAGTGCTGGGGTGGGAAATTTTCTTGCTGGCAGCGGCTCTAGAACCTAGTCGATTTCATGATCACTTCCTGGTACCATGCACAGAAAAATCGCGCCGTCTGGTTGCCGAGCTGGCGCGCTGTGATTCACCCTTCGTTTTCGTTCACGATGATCTGGCATCTGCCAGCGGACCTGTTTTTCGTCCCTCCTGGTATGATGACTTCATATTCCCCCATTATCCGGAAATCTTTGCTCCGGCAAAGCAAGCCGGTAAGAAAATCATCCTGGTTGCGGATGGCAATTTGACCCGCTTCTTGCCGAAGCTTATCTGTAGCGGTGTAGACGGAATTATGTTCGAGAGCCCAGCTACGCCGCTGGAAGCAGTCATCGAGCACTTCGGGAATCCAGGACAGTATTTCATCGGAGGCATATCAACCACCCTGCTCACTTTTGGCAGCCCAGACGAAGTACGCCGGAGTGTATTCCGGGTCGCAAAACAGGCAGGCGACTTGCCCGGATTTGCCATAGCGAGCGGTGGTGGCTTGCACGGGAGTATACCGATCGAAAACCTGGAAGCCTATTTTGACGCTCGCGCTGAGATAGGTGCCACGCCTCGGTATTGGCGCACCTTCCTTTGCTAATAAATCACGGTTTTTGACGAGCTTTTCATGTCCTCCCAATTCGGTACTTGGTTAAGATTTCCATACAAAATGGTGTCAAATTCCAACAATCCCGACTTGACAGGTCTAATTTATACAGTATAATCCCGCCATTGGCCATCAGAAACAAGCAATCCAATGGGATGTGGGTTATATGAATGCACCAAGCTGGATCGGAAAAAGCCTGGGGGGGCGCTACTTGATCGAGCAGATGCTCGGTCAAGGCGGTATGTCGGCGGTGTACAAAGCCAATGATCCAAATCTCAGAAGGGTCGTTGCGGTCAAACTCATCCATCCCCATCTCTCCGGAGACCCTCGCTTCCTGCACCGCTTCGAAGAAGAGGCTGCTGCTGTCGCCCAACTGCGCCATCCCAATATCATCCAGGTATTCGATTTTAACCGCGACGCGGATACCTATTACATGGTCATGGAGTTCATCGCCGGCGAAACCCTGCAAGACCGCTTGCGCCGCTATAATCGCTCAGGGCGCTTTATCCCACTCGGCAAGGCCGTTCATTACATTGACAACATCTGCGCTGCCATCGGCTATGCCCACAAGCGCGGCCTCATCCATCGAGATATCAAGCCTGCCAACATCATGATCGATGTCCACGACCAGGCGATCTTGATGGATTTTGGCATCGTCAAGATCGTGGGCGCCGAGAAGTTCACCGCCACCGGCGCAGTAGTGGGAACAGCTCTGTACCTCCCGCCAGAAGTGATCCGTGGCGAGACGCCAGACGCTCGCTCGGATATCTATTCGCTCGGCGTTACCCTGTACGAGATTATCAGCGGGCGGCCTCCCTTCGAAGCCGATTCGGCCATGACGCTGATGATGATGCACTTGAACGACCCGCTCCCCGACCTGGCTGCCCTGCGACCCGATACCCCCCCAGAATTGATCGCCATCGTCGAACGCGCCCTGGCGAAGGACAGGGACGATCGTTTCTCCAGCGCTGATGAGTTTTCCCAGGCATTGCAAGCGCTGCTGCCGCGCCTCGTCAGCCTGGATCCGGCAGGTACAGCCAGCGGTGTCCAATCCTCCCCTGCTGCGCAGGCTCCGATTGCGCCCGTCGCCGCCCAGCCTGCCACGGAAGTGGAACCACAGCCTCAGGCAAGACTCCGACCCGCTCAGGCGCCAGAACCAGCCGCGCCTTCTGCCTCCCCTGCGCCTGACTCGCTCACCAAGCGGCCCGTCGTAAAACCTCCCGCCGCCGCGCCGACCCAGGTATCACGCCCCACATCTGCCGCGAGCACCGCCGCGTCGTCGCCCGGGTCCCAGCTCCCCACCAAATCAGAACCACCAACGGTTACACCGCCTCAACAACCAGTAATCTCACCCGCCTCAACAGGGCGCGTTATACCTGGTCTCAGCCTGCGCAGCCCGCTGGTCATCGGCGCGGGGGTATTAACCATAGTGGTGCTTATCATCACAGGTATCTTGCTTTCCAGGAGCGCGCCAGCCGTCCAGCAGTCTGCTTCTGGAGGCACCCCGCCGGATGATACTCTCAGCAGCGCCCCTGCCACCGCCACGCTGCCAGCCCTGGCTGCCGCCAGCGAAATTCAAGCCACACCCACCGAGACCAGCGCACCCACGGCTACCATCACGAGCACGCCGCCCCCCACCCAAACACCCGCTCCGACAGATACGCCCACCATCACCCCCACTCCCACCCCAGACTTATTCGTGCTGATCAAGGGCATCACCATCGAGAACAACGCTTACGTTGTGGATTACGAAACCTTCGGCTACACCGAACAGCTTCCCGGAATGCATGTGCACTTCTTCTATGATACGGTCCTGCCCGAGAATGCTGGCATGCCCGGTTCCGGCCCCTGGAAGCTCTACGGGGGACCACGGCCATTCAAGGATTACCTGGTGAGCAGCCGCCCTCTGCAGGCAACCAGCATGTGCGCCCTGGTCGCCAATGCCGACCATTCCGTGATCCAAAACTCTGGCACATGCTTTACTTTACCGTAAGGACAATCCTATGCTCGAAGACCAGTTCGGTAAGCTGATCGTTACCCTGCCTGACCAGTTGGTGCAGGAGTTCGATTTGGGTAAGTCCAGCATCGAGATCGGGCGCGCCATGCATAACGATATCATCCTGAATGACGTGCGCGTTTCGCGCCTGCATGCGCGGTTAGAGTTCACCCCAACTGGCTGCCATCTCACCGACCTGGGCTCTTCGAACGGAACATACTTGAATGGGAAACCCGTCAAAGAGGCTTTGCTCAAACCTGGCGATCTGATCACGATGGGCAGTTCGACCTTAACGTACGAAAGCCAGCAGCCAATCAGCGATCCAGGCATGACCGTCATCGACGATCTCAGCGACCTGGAAATGACCATGGCGCAAATCTCACTGCCGGTGAACGTCAATGAGACCGGTGGGCCACGCCTGGTGGTGCACACCGCCGAAAAAATTTGGGAAATCCCCCTCGATGAATACGACAGCTTGAGGATTGGTCGCTCCGCGGAGAACGAAATTGTTCTCGATCTCCCGAAAATCTCGCGCACCCATGTCGTCATCTTCCGGCGAGGAAACACATTCATTATCCAGGATCAAAACAGCACCAATGGCACCTGGCTGGGCGACCAGCGCATTCAAGAGCAGGCGCTGGAAGACGGGCAATCTCTGCGCATTGGCGACGCTCGCTTGATCTTCAAGAACGGCTTCAGCGGCGAATCCTTGACCATGGCAGATCTCTCCCCGCTGGAGCTGCGCCAACGCCTGCCGGTGGTTTTCGTGCCTGGATTGATGGGTTCCCAGTTGTGGCGTGGCAGCGAGTGCGTGTGGCCCAATCTGAAAGTCTTATTCACCAATCCTGAGATTTACGCCTACCCTGGCGACATTCCATTAGAACCGCGCGGCATTCTTGAGCAGGTGGTTATCGTACCCAACCTGGTCAAGCTGGACCAGTACAACCGGCTGGGCGATTACCTGGTAGAAGACCTGGGTTACACCCGCGGCGCTGACTTCTTCGAGTTCGCCTACGATTGGCGCCAGGATGTGCGTTTCTCGGCGCGCCAGCTCTCCCAGGCCATACAGGATTGGAAAATCCAGCCGCCTTTCATCCTCATTGCCCACTCGCTGGGTACTCTGGTCAGCCGATATTACGTGGAACGTCTAGGCGGCAAGCAACTCGTCGAACGGTTGATCCTGATGGGTGGGCCGCATATTGGCACACCCGCTGGCCTGACCAGCCTGACCATCGGCCCCAATCTATTGCCATTTGGCTTGATGGGTGAGCGGTTGCGCCGCGTGGTGGCGAGCTTTCCCTCTGCCTACCAGATCATCCCGGAATATGCCTGCGGCACCGACCAACAGGGGAACAAAATCAACTTCTTGCAGAATGAAAGCTGGGTGCAACCAGAACAGCTCCCATTGTTGCGGGCCGCGCGAGAATTCCGCCGCGAATTGGGTAAACAGCCCAGTGTGCCTTGCGTATCGATTTTCGGCTATGGGCTGAAGACCGTGGCAAATGTCAATATCCAGACCGGACCAGATGGCGGTTTGAAAAATGTGATGTACATCGCTGAACCAAGCGGTGATGACTCTGTGCCCCAACACAGCGCATTCCTGCCCGGCTCCGAGATCCACCCGGTCAAGCAGCATCATGGCGCGCTGTTTGTCGATAGCGACGTCAAAATGCGCCTGAAACTCGAGCTACTCGGCAGACACTCTTAAACCATCGACGCGCCTACCTTCACCGTTCCATTCGCTCGGTGATTCAACGCTTACCCCCGGCAATGCTCGGCACAATGCGCAGCACGTCTGCCTCAGCTAAGCGCGTCGCCAGCCCATCCAGATCCTTGATGTGTATCCCATTGACGAACAGGTTTACGAAAGGGCGCAACTGCCCCTTCGGGTTGAGCAAATGCGGGCGCAAGCCCGGATGCCGTTTCAGCAGGGCATCCACAGCCTGCGCCACATTTTCTGCCTCCACAGTCATCTCGCCCATTCCCTCGCAGTAGGGACGATAGGGCGTGGGAATTAGAATGACCGCCATCCGCTTATCGACTTATCTCCGCAAGGGCTTCTTCAAATATGCGTAAGCCCTGGTTGATTTGCGCCTCGTTCACCACCAGCGGCGGGATCCAACGGATCGTGTTATCCCAAGGACCGCAGGTCAAGAGCAGCAGGTTGCGCTCGTAGGCAGCGTGCACAATCGCCTTAGCAGTTTGCTTATCTGGCTTATGCGTCACTGGATCGCGAAACTCGCTGGCAACCATCAGGCCTAAACCACGCACATCGCCAATTACCGGGTATGCTTCCTGCAAATGGCGCAGACCCGTCATGAGCTGCTCGCCTCGTTGACGAGCGTTCTCGAGCATATTGTCGGCTTTCATTGCCTGTATGGTAGCGACCGCCGCAGCCGCCGCAACCGGGTTGCCGCCGTATGTGCCCCCGTGCGAACCAGTCGCCCATTTTTTCATCAGCTCCATGCGGCTAAAGACCCCAGAGATCGGCATACCCGAGCCAAGCCCCTTAGCCACTGTGATGATATCCGGCAGGATGCCGAAATGCTCGTAACCAAACCAGCGGCCTGTCCGCCCAAACCCGGATTGAATCTCGTCGGCGATGAGCAGGATATTGTGCTGATCGCATAGCTTTCTAAGCCCCTGCATAAAGCTGACCGGCGGGACGACGTAGCCACCCTCACCCAACACCGGCTCGATGAGCATCGCAGCGGTCTCCTGCGGCGAGGTTTGGGTGATCAACAGGTATTCCAGCTCCTCCAAGCACCAGCGGCTGGTCTCTTCTTCCGACCACCCGTAACGATAGGCATACGGGAACGGCGCAACAAACACGCCCGCCATCAGCGGCTGGTAACCCAGGCGGTAGATGGTCTTTGAGGTGGTCAACGACATCGTGCCCACCGTCCGACCGTGGAAGCTGCCCTGGAAGACGATGATATTGGTGCGCCCCGTGACCTGGCGAGCCAGCTTGATGGCACCCTCCACCGCCTCCGCGCCGGAGTTGCTGAAGAAATAGGCATCGATCTCGGGCGGCAAAATGCTGCGCACCTCGCTGGCAAGCTGCAGCAGCGGTTCGTGCAGCACAATGTTCACCTGCCCATGCAGCAGCTTTGCGGCTTGCGCCTGCACTGCTTGAACCACGTGCGGGTGGCAGTGACCGGTGTTGGTCACCCCGATGCCACAGGTGAAATCCAGGTAGGCTTTGCCTTGCTGGTCGTACAGGTAGCAACCCTCGCCACGCGCTGCGATGATGGGTGTATAGTGCGTCCAGACAGGCGATAAGTGATGGATAGAGGCTTCCAAATCAGTCATTTCCGCTCCGCTCTATGCTGGCAGATAATCGGCAGCCCATTCGATTCCAATGGAAGCCAGCTTCTCACGCGTCGGTAGACCAGCTGACGTCCATCCCACGTTTTGGTAATAGGTATCCAGCACCTGTTCGAACTGCGCTGGGTCGATGGCGTAGCCTGCTGTTGGCCCAGTGCCCTGCAGCGCCTTGAAGAACTTCTTTGGCAGGCGATCCTGTTTGCGATCCAGGCCTTCGCGGGCATTGAACACGCGCAGCAGATTCAAGCGGCGCTCGCCAGCTTGCACCAACTCATCCAGAGTGACATCCCAACCGGTCACCGCCCGCACAAGTTCGACGATTTCCGCCGGGCCGTAGAGTGTCCAGGCGGGTCCCCACACGAACTGGCACAATTCCAATGTGTCCAATAAGCTGTAAAAGATGTGAGTCTTAGAAGCAAAGCGAATCTTCTCCGCATCCAGGCTCCCTGGTGCAGGGGGATTGGTCAGCCCCAGCAGCGCCAGGCGTTCTGCATACAACGGTGAGATCTCCCCTTCGTACATCGGGTCATGTTCTGAGGATTGGTGATCGGCGCCAAATGGGTTGACTGCGTAGATCAGTCCCAGCGATTTCTTAGCCTGCGGCATGTGCGCTGGCGCTTCCGACCCTTTGACCGTCACCAGGCAATCTTCAGCAGCCGGACCCCAGACTTTTGCAGCCCCTTGCGAACCCAGCGCCAAAACCTGCCCCAGCGGGCCGGAGTTGGTGACCATCTGGCGCAGCGCCTGCAGCATGGCATCTGCATCGCCAAATTTCAGTGCCAGTCCACCGGTTTGCTCCAGGCCGATGATGCCTTTCTCGAAGCACTCCATGGCGAATGCAATCGTCGCTCCTGCCGCGATGGTGTCCACACCGTATTCATTGCAGATCTGGTTTGCCAATGCAATCGCCGGCAGATCGCTGACCGCGCAGTAGGATCCGAACGTGCTCAGAGTCTCATACTCTGGACCACCATACAGAGGATCCACTGGATAGGCGCCGTCCTTGACTTCCACCACCCGTTTACAGCGCACCACGCAGGCATAGCAGGTGTCATTCTCTTTGAGAATTGTCTCTGCCATAACTTCACCAGAAATCGGCTCTGCATTTTCAAACTGGCCTTCGTTGTAGTTGCGCGTGGGCAATGAGCCAATCGTGTTCTGGAAAATCAACACACTGGCGGTGCCAAATTTCTGCAATCCATCCACATCCGGGTTATCTGGCAGCAGCTTCGGACCCACCTTGTTCAGCGCAGCTAAAGCTTTGGTGTCGAACACCCGCACGCGCTGCTTCCCGCGCACCACAATGGCTTTCAAGTTCTTGGAAGCCATCACCAACCCCATGCCGGTGCGCCCGTTGTTGCGGTTGGCCATATTCACCAGGCTGGCGAATCGCACGCCCTTTTCCGCAGCGATGCCGCACTGCAACACCTCTGCCTTTTCATCGCCCACTTCTTGCTTCAGGATGGTATCCACTTCACCCGTGATTTTGCCCATCAGGTGCGAAGCATCGTGCAGGCTGGCTTTTCCGTGCAGTATCTTCAGATAGACCGGTTTTGGAGAGCGGCCGCGCAGCACAATGCCATCGAAGCCGGCAAACTTAAGCTCAGCCGGGAAAAATCCGCCCGCCTGCGAATCGCCGATCGCTCCGGTCAACGGCGATCTGGCATTGGCATTGATGCGACTCTGTCCTGAAATCGGCGCGCCGGTGGTGACGGAGGTCATCAGCGCTAACACATTTTCAGGCCCAGTAGGGTTAGCGCCGCGCGGCGTATCGCGCAGCACATAGTACATGCCCATGGCGCTGCCGCCCAGGTAAGTGCGGTAGAAATTTTCATCCGGCGTTTCGATTTCCAGCCTGCCATTGGTCAAGTCGACATGCAAAATTTTTCCCATGTAGCCATAAGCCGATTCTGTCGTCATACACTCCTCCGGAATATCGAAGTCTCAATCGCCCATCTCTTGAATGCCGTACGGAAAACCGTAATCTGCCATTTTGCTCATGAAGGGCAGCGGGTCGAAGGCCTCAGGTCCAAGCACACCACAACCTTTCCATTCCCCATGCTCGAGCAGGTCCCAACCGATCACGGAGTTGAAAGCTGTTTGCGCAACCACCGCCTGGCAACCCCACCGCTGCATACATTCAGCGTTATCCGCTACCTGGTAAATATACACCTGGCGCGGCTTCCCATCCTTGACGCCCTTCACCCAGGTGCCCGCGCAAGTCTTACCAGACATACGATCTCCCAGGTGCGCCGGGTCGGGCAGGCAGGCTGCCACCACATCCCGTGGAGCAACTTCCACGCCCTTCACGCGCACTGGCTCCTTACTGTCCAGGCCCAACATGTGCAGGGTTTTGAGCACATTGATAAACTGCTCTCCCAATCCATATTTAAAGGTCACGCGTTTACACTTGACCCAACGCGGGATGAGCAGCACTTCCTCGTGTTCGACATTGACAACCTCGATCGGACCGATACCTTCAGGGAAGTTGAACACTTCAGGCTCAGAGAAAGGTTCAGTGGTAAACCAGCCGCGCCCCTCTTCCCAAATCACCGGCGGGTTGAGGCACTCTTCGATTGTGGTCCAGATCGAGAAGCTGGGAGCGAATTCATAACCAGCCACCTGGAGGTTAGAGCCATCGCGAATACCAATCTCATCGATTTCATCGAACAGATGATCCTGCGCGTAACGCGCAAACACATCCGACATCCCCGGCTCGACCCCCAGGCCAACCAGGGCAAGGATACCCTTCTTTTCCCACAAGTGGGCACGCTCAAATTGGTAGTCTCCCAGCATCACACCCGTGCGCTGGTAGGGCTGGCTGGGGTGAGGCTTCGAGAGCGTCATCGCCAGGTCCATGTAGAGGCAGCCATACTCATAGGCTGCTTCGAAAATCGGAACATTGTAGATCGGGTCGACTGCGTTCATGATCAAGTCGACGCGGTGCTTGCGCGCCAACTCGATGATCATCTCTTTATTGCTCGCGTCAATAAACTCAGCCGGGAAGCGGTCCGAGTCCCCCATGCGATTCTGAACCTCCTGAGCCCGCCGCAAGTTGTAATCGGCGAGCACAAGTTTCTCTGCCCAGGGCTGAAGCCGAGCGATGCTGGCAAGGGCTTCACCAACCCCGCCAACACCTACGATTAAAACTCTCATACAATCCTTCCTTGGGTTATGCCGGATACGTGTGTGGTGTGCCGGGCTATTGGATTGCTGTGTGAGTTATCCGCTGATCACTCACCTCCCTTGATCTCCGTCCAAATTCGATCCCATAAGGCAGTCGCATCGCCCAAATCTTCGACGCGCTTGCCATTCTGAACATCGGCGGCGGATGGATTGGTAGCTGGAAATCCCATGTACGCTTCGTATGCCGCTGGATCCTTCGTCTTTAGCAAATCCAGGGCTGCCTGGTTGGGATTAGAGTATGGAAACTCGGCCGTGATCAAGAGGCTCGCTTCGGGATCCAACACATAGTTGATGAATTCGTGCGCTGCCTGTACATGCGGTGCCCCTTTAGGAATCGCCAGGTTGTCATACCATAACCCGCAACCTTCGACCGGGCACAGATACTGGATGTTCTCGTTTTCTGAATGGGCGATAGCTGCTTCGCCGTTCCAAGTCATGCCCAACCACACTTCCCCTGCCAGCAAAGCGGTTTTCGGGCTATCGCTATCGAACAGGCGCACGTTGGGCAGCAGCTCCGCGAAGCGCGCTTTGGCCTCCTCCAACTGGGCCGGATCGGTGGAATTCTTGGGGTAACCCAGGGTTAGCAAGACCATGCCAATCACTTCACGCTCATCATCCAGAAGCACCACGCGGCCGGCATATTCAGGCAACCAGAGATCTTTCCAACTGGTCGGCGGGGTGCTGATCTTCGAGGCATCGTACACCATGCCCACGGTGCCCCACTGATAAGGCACAGAATATTTATTTCCCGGATCATAGCTCAGGTTCTTGAACTGCTCGCCAATGTTCTTGTAATTCGGGATTTTTGCCAGGTCGAGCGGTTCAAGCATACCTTGCTTGATCATAATCGCTACGGTGTAGTCCGAGGGGATAATCACATCGTAACCGGATGCGCCGGCCTGCAGCTTGGCAAGCATCTCTTCGTTCGAAGAGTAGGTATCGTAATTCACCTTGATGCCTGTCTTCTCGGTGAATCCATCCAATAGCGCTTGCGGTATGTATTCTGACCAGGCGAACAGGTTCACCTCTTTTGCTTCCGGTTGGGAAGCTCCCCCGCCGCATGCTGCCAGCAATAGCGCCAGTATGGCTAACATTGCAATGATTCGGTAGATTTTCATTTCTTCCTCCTTATAAGTGGTCGACTGCTTGAACATTTATTCGATGCAGCCATTGGCTTCATCGAATACATCCCAATTGCAGAGCATTATGCCAGTCTCATCGCTGCCGATTTTGCACCATCTGCCCAATCAAAAGCACCAGGAAGACTGTGGCTACCCAAATAGTGGAGAGCGCATTGACCTCCGGCGTGACCGCAAAGCGCACCATGGAGAAGATACGCAGGGGCAACGTGGTAGAACCCGGACCAGCAGTGAAATAGGTGATCACGTAATCATCCAACGAAAGCGTCAAAGCCAACAATGCACCGGAGAGCACACCGGGCAGGATGGTGGGCAGCGTGACGCGCCAGAACGTGGTCAGCTCGTTGGCGCCCAGATCCATCGCCGCTTCCTCGATCGATTTATCGAAACCGTGCAGTCTGGCGCGCACAACCAGGGCTACGAAGGGAATGCTGAAGGCTATATGCGACAGGGTGATTGTACCCAACCCGAGGCGCACGCCAATCAACGAAAAGAACACCAACAGCGATATGCCCATCACCACTTCGGGGATGATCACCGGGATATAGAGCGTCGACTCTGTCAGGGTATATCCGGGGAAGCGATAGCGCTGCAACGCCAGCGCTGCCAGTGTGCCAATAATGGTCGCTACTATTGTCGAAACCAGCGCAATGGTCAGGGAATTTCGAATGGCGAGCAAAATCTGCTGGTTGCGAAACAATTCCTGGTACCAGCTCAGCGTGAAGCCTTCCCATGAGACGTTCAACTTCTGCTTATTGAAGGAGAAAATCACCAACAAGACGATGGGAAGGTAAATGTATAGATAGACCAGGGCGGAAAACAACCTCAACCAGGCGGAAGGTTTCTTCTCGCTCATACCAGCAAGTCCTCGCTGAAACCAACCTTACGTGTGTAATAGAGTGTCATCGCCAGCGTGAGGAACATTAATAGCATGGACGAGGCAGCGCCAAAGGGCCAGTCACGGGCAGTGAGAAACTGATTGCGCACCAGGTTGCCAATTAAGATCGTCTTGGCGCCACCCATCAGGTCCGGCACCACAAACATGCCCATCGCTGGTATGAAGGTCAAGATAGAACCCGCGGTGATACCCGGCAAGCTGAGCGGGAATGTGATACGCAAGAAGGAAGCCAGCGGTCGCGCTCCCAGGTCGGCGGCGGCTTCCAGTTGCGCATTCTCGATCTTCTCCAGGGAAGTGTAAAGCGGCAAGATCATGAAGGGGAGAAATTCATAAACCATGCCGATCAACACTGCTGTCGGCGTGTACAGGATATCCAGGGGTACCTTAATCAGCCCCAGGTTCAACAGGAAAGAGTTTAGCAAGCCCTCCGTACGCAGGATCATGATCCAGGCATAGATGCGAATGATGAAGTTTGTCCAGAAAGGCACCAGGATCAGGAAGAGCAACACGTTGCGCTGGCGAGCTGGCACACGGGCTATATAATACGCCAGCGGATACCCTATGACCAGGGTGATCAGCGTTGTGGCTGCCCCGACCCCGATAGAGTACATCAGAATGCGCAGGTAAAGCGGATCAATTAGACGCGTATAGTTATCGAAATTCAAGCGATAGACGACATTCCCATATGGCCCACGCGTCATCAGGCTCAAGATCCCCACCAGGATCATCGGCACAATCATAAAAACCAGCAAATAGAGAGCAGTTGGCGCAATCAACGCCAGGCCCTGCGCAGTGGTGCTCTCACGCAAAGCTGCCAGAGAAAGTCGCCTTTTCTTCAGAACAGTCCCTCTGGTGGAAGCAGCCATCTCAGTCCTCGGGTAGAATCAAAACGTTCTCGGGGAACAAATTAGCCCAGATCTCTTGCCCGGGTAGGAAGTAAGCTTTTGGATCGAGGGTAGAGATTTTATTTTGCTCCCAGGCATTGATGCGAACTCCCCCCGCCAGCTCTAAAAGCACATGCGTGTTCGAGCCGATATAGGTGGTGTGGATCACGCGTCCTCGCACACTGTTGCTACCAAATGCGGGCTCCTGGGCAATGCGCACCTTCTCGGGCCTGATCGAAACAGCCACCGCCTGTCCAGGCTCCAGGTTGCCCACTGGCTGGCCAATGAGTTCCGTCTGCAGCGCGGGAATGGCCACCCTTGCGCCTTGATCATCGAATGCAAGCATCTTTCCCGCAAAGAAATTGGCCTGCCCAATAAAGTCGGCCACGAAGCGGCAATTTGGGCGCTCGTAGATCTCAACCGGAGAGCCGGTTTGCAACGCCTTGCCGCGGTTCATCACCGTGATACGATCCGACATGGTCAGGGCTTCTTCTTGATCATGGGTCACGTAGATGAAGGTGATGCCTACCTGTTCCTGGAGCGTCTTCAACTCAATCTGCATCTCGCGCCGCAGCTTGAGATCCAACGCGCCCAATGGTTCATCCAGTAACAACACTTTGGGGCGCTTGACCAGCGCACGCGCCAGCGCCACGCGCTGCTGCTGTCCACCGGAAAGCTGGCGAGGTTTTCTCCGCTCCATACCGGAGAGTTTGACCATCTCCAACGCTTCACCCACGCGATGCTTGATCTCGCTGGCTGGCGTTTTATCCATTTCCAGGCCAAAAGCCACGTTTTGGAAGACAGTCATGTGCTGGAAGAGGGCATAACTCTGAAAAACGGTATTTACCGGGCGCCAAAAAGGCGGTGTGCGTCCCATTGGTTTGCCATCGATCAGCACCTCCCCCGAAGTCGGCCACTCGAAACCGGCGATCATGCGCAGCGAAGTTGTTTTTCCACAACCCGATGGCCCAAGCAGCGAAAAAAATTCGCCATGCCGAATCTGCAAGCTCACATGGTCGACCGCGGTCACTTCGTTGCCTTCAGGTGTGGCAAAGCGCTTGACCACATCCACAAGTTCGATGACGAATTCGCTCATTTTCTTCTCTGCTAAACAGTTCTAGTCCGCTGCAGGCTGCAGCACAGCATTGATCTCCATCAGGGCGTCTTCGAGCCTGTCGACTACTGCGTCAAGTTGCTCATAGGTGATCACCAGCGGCGGCTCGATGCGGATGGTGTGCGCACTGGTAAGGGTGCCAGCGACCAGTACCCCGCGCTTGAATAGACCGGCAGCAACTTTGTAACCCGTCTGTGAATCATGAAAATGCAAACCGATCAACAAACCTTTGCCGGTAACCCTGGCAAAGATTTGGGGATATTGCTCCACCAGCTTCTGCAGCTTGGGCATCAGGTAATCGCCCTTTTGAGCCGCCACCTCCCACAGCCGGTCGCGCAAGGTGACATGAATGGCCGCGATGGCTGCGCTGCATGCCAACGCGCCGCCGCCGGTCGTTGTGGTGTGGATGAACGGGTTGGGCGTCATCATGCGCTGCCAGATCTCCTCGGTGGAGCAGAAGGCGCTCACCGGCATGACACCGCCCCCCAATGATTTGGCTGCAGCCAGGATATCAGGCACAACGCCCCAATGCTCTACTCCCCACAATTTCCCGGTGCGCCCCATACCTGTTTGCACCTCGTCGGCAATGAGCAGGGCGCCGTAGTGCTGAGTGGCGGCGCGGATGCGCGGCCAAAAATCATCCGGCGGTACAATTGCCCCAGCTTCGCCCTGGATCGGTTCCATTAACACGGCGGCAATTTCGACTCCCACGGTTTTACAGATCTCTAATTGTCGCTCCACCGCGTCTGCGTCGCCGAAGGGCACGTGATAAACCGGCCCACCGTAAAGGATGCCTGCCGGCTGGCGATAGTCGGATTTGCCCATCATGCTCAAGGAGCCCATCGTCTTGCCGTGGAAACCTTTCAGCGCCGCGATAAACCCGGGCTTGCCTGTGTACATTTTTGCCAGCTTGATCGAGCCTTCGATCGCCTCGGTGCCGGAGGCGGCAAAAAACGAATATTTGATGTCTCCTGGGGTGATCTCCGCCATCAAGCGCGCCAGGACGCCGCGCAGCGGATCGATCAATTCCTGGCTCGGCATCGGCGTCCTTCCAAGCTGGGCGCGCACGGCATCGACGACTTCCGGATGACTCCACCCCAAGTCCATCATGCCATACCCGCCCAGGCAGTCGATGTACTCTCTTCCTAGTACATCCTGGAAAACAGCACCCCGCCCGGTCCACTCGGTAGCCGCCCAGTCGCCAGCCTCGGTCACCGATTTGCGATATCCTAGCCAGCCGCGGTTGAAATGTTCTGCGAAATTGTACTTTGACTCCTCAATGATCTGCTTGCCTTCCGCTGGTGAGACACTCGGCTGCCGGATTAATCCGAGCCAGCGCTCAGCGTAGGATTGAGCATCCTGTAGAGACTGCGGCATAGGCGTTTCCTTTCAATTGAGTTGCCCGCTACTTATTATCAGCGGCTGGTTCGTCACGTGAGGTGAGCGGCACCCGCCATTGGTAGACATCTTTGAGCCGGATAGGCACGATGGAGGTGGTTGTTTTGCGCACACCTGGCAACTTACCGATGAACTCCGTAGCCAGGGCATACACCTCGCTGTTATCGCGCGCCACCACCTGCGCGCTGACATCTCGCTCGCCAATCGAGCAGGCGACATAGGTAACGTTTTCATGTTCAGCCAGGCGCCGGGCAACCTCATTGATCAACGCTGGCTCAACCTCGATAAACACATCGGCAACAATCGAATAGCCAAGCGCCTCCGGGTTGACCACGGCTGCAATCTTAATCACATCGCTTTGAATCAAACGCTCTATGCGGTAGCGCACAGAGCGTTCGGTGAGTCCAATCTGGCGCGCTATCTCGGACGCGGGTATGCGCCCATCATCGAGCAGCAGGTTTATGATTTTGCGGTCAATTGTGTCGATTTTCGACATTTATCAGCCCTCTATTTCCGATAACAACAATTATATTAGCATTATTTTCCGAATACGTCAAGGACACTGAGGACTATTCATTGCTTTCCTGCGTCAGGCGATGGGCAATCACAATTGGGATGAACGTAATCAATATCACCACGATCGCCACGACATTGGTCACCGGACGATCGCGTGGGCGCACCAGTTGGCTGAAAATCCAGATCGGCAACGTTGACTGTTGGCCAGCGGTAAATGTGGTCACAATCACTTCATCGAATGAAAGCGCAAATGCCAGCATGCCCCCCGCCAGCAGCGCTGAGGCGATATTGGGAAATATGACATAACGAAAAGTCTGCCATCCATTGGCGCCCAGATCCATGGAGGCTTCAACCTGGGAGTTTCCAAAGCGTCGCAAACGGGCCACAACATTGTTGTAGACCACAACCACACAAAAGGTTGCGTGTCCAATGACAATCGTCCAAAAGCTGAACGGTATATTCCCCAGGCTTATCGCCGAGCGCAACGCGATTCCCGTTACGATTCCGGGAAGCGCCAGAGGCAGGAGCAACAAAAATGATACCGCTTCCTTGCCAAAAAAGCGGCTGCGGGCTACCGCGGCTGCCGCCAGCGTCCCCAGCACCAATGCTGCCAGGGTAGCAATGCCTGCGACACGCAGCGATAGCTGCAACGCCTGCCAAAAATCCGTGCGCCCCATGGTGATGCCGATCCATCTCAAAGTCAAGCCAGGTGGGGGAAAGCTGTAAGTGGCTTCTTCCGTCGTAAAGGCATACAACAAGATGATCAAGACCGGCACGTGCAGAAAGAGCAGGGCAATCCAGGCGCCAAGAGCGACAGGCAACGGTGCAGTGTTGCCACCGGTCGACGATTTTTTCATGCCACGCTCCTCAGTCTACAAAGCTTCAAAAGCGCCCAGCTTACGGGCGATCAACAAGTAAACGATCATGATGACGATCGGGATCATCGTGAATGCTGCCGCCAGAGGAATATTGCCTGAAGTGCCCTGGTGGGAAAGCACAACCTGACCGATAAAAAAACTGGAATTACCCAGAACAGACGGCACGATGAAATCTCCCAGGGTCAATGAAAAGGTGAATATCGATCCCGCCACAACGCCTGGAAATGACAGCGGTAAGATCACATTCCAAGCAGTTTGCAGCGGTTTTGCTCCCAGGTCGCTGGAGGCTTCGAGCAGCGATCTTGGCACCCGTTCCAGGGCAGCGTGAATAGGTAAAATCATATAAGGCAACCAGACATAGGTGAAGACAACAAAAATTCCGATCGGAGAAAGCGAGAGGGAAGACCCCCCAATCACCGGATTGGAGAGCAAGGCATCCAAAAGTCCCTGCGCGCCAGCGTGGCTGATGAACCAGGAAAGGATACCCTCTTTCGCCAGGATTAATTTCCAGGCGTAAACCCGCACCAGGTAGCTCGACCACAGCGGCAGCAGAACCGCCAGGTAGAGCAAGCCTTTCTGTCTTTTCGAGGCATAACGGCTCATGTAATAGGACAGCGGGAAGGCCAGGATAATCGTCGCCAGTGTGACGGCCAGCGCCATGCCCGCCGTGCGAAAGACAATGTCCATATTGGATGGCGTGAAAAGCTGTTGGTAGGTGGACAGAGTGAATCGACGCACCACCAAACCCGTGAAACCATCCAGGTAAAAGAAGCTGTTCAGCAGCAATGTTGCCAGCGAGCCCAGGTACACGCCCCCCATCCATAACATCGGAGGTCCCAGCAGCAGTGCAAGCAGCAAGCGCGGCCGTAAGTAAAGGTAAGTCGATAGACGCGAAACCCAATCGGGCTTAGCATGCAAACCAGACGTTGAGCTCATCCAACATTCACCATTCGCCTTTGCCAGGCTGTGATGCGTCCCAAGCCAGGCAGCCTCCGGGAAAGCTCTGGCGCTGCCTGGCTCAGATCGCCCATTGAGTCAATCAGAGGCTGACAGCTCCTGATTGTGTTCGCGCTTCCAAATCAAGCGCACACGCTGACCTCGAACTGCCATCACATCCATTGAGCTTGTGTGCAGATTCTGCTGAGCCACAACCAAATCCACACCGATATCTAACGCCACCAGGTAACGGGTGTACAAGCCCAGGTAGATCACGTCTCTCACCACCCCATCCACTGCGATCTCATCTAACTCTGCACAAGCTTCCAATGCAGCCAGGTGGATCTTTTCCGGTCGAATGGAGAAAGCGGCGGGCGATCCGGTCAATGCCTGGGCGACTTCCCCACTCACCAGGTTGGAGATCCCTACAAAGCTGGCGACAAAGGGTGTTGCTGGGTGTTCATACACTTCTGCTGGTGTGCCCACCTGCTCCACTTTGCCCAGGTTAAATACAGCCAGGCGATCGCTCATCGTCAAGGCTTCTTCCTGGTCATGGGTGACATACACAAACGTGATGCCGACCCGCTGCTGGATTGCTTTCAGTTCGAGCTGCATTTGCTGGCGCAACTTGAGATCCAGGGCACCCAGCGGCTCGTCCAGGAGCAGCACGCGTGGGTTGTTGATGATGGCACGCGCCAAGGCCACCCGCTGGCGTTGCCCGCCGGAGAGTTGGGAAGGCTTTCGCCGCTCCAGACCCTGCAGGCGTACCAGCTCCAGCATCTCCGCCACGCGCCGTTGACGCTCGGCAACCGGCACCTTCTTGATCATCAAACCATAGGCGATGTTATCACCCACGGTCATGTGTGGAAAGAGAGCATAATCCTGAAATACAGTATTCACTGAGCGCTCGTATGGCGGCAACGCCGATACATCTTGCCCGTGAAGCAAAATCATTCCTGCGTCGGGCCGCTCGAATCCTGCAATCATGCGCAAGCAAGTGGTTTTTCCGGATCCGGATGGCCCAAGCATCGTAAAAAATTCGCCATCCAGTATGGACAGGTTGACACCATCCACAGCACGCACATCGCCAAAAGCGCGGCTGACCGAGCGCAGTTCAACCGCAGGAATGCCTGCATACGCCATAGATCAGCGTCCACCGATGACTGCGATATATGCCGTAGTCCATTCGTGGTACGGAACGCACTCTTGCCGGCCATCGCCGCAGTCGGTTGTGGGTGTTTTCCAGAAAGCGATCTTCTCGAAGTTGTTGAAACCGTTGGTTTCGCAACCAGTATCGGTCAGCAATGCATTTCCCGTGCAAGCTTCTGGAACTGCTGGCACCGAGCCAAACCAGGCCGCCAGGTCGCCTTGCAACTTGGGATTCAGCGAGTGCTCCAGCCACTTGTACGCGCAGTTCGGGTGAGGCGCATCCACATGCATCATGGTGGTATCTGCCCAGCCGGTCGCGCCTTCAACGGGCACCACACTGGCGATCGGTTGACCTTCTAATTGCAGCAGGTTCACCTGGAAAGGCCAGGAAGAGGAAGCCACCACTCCCTCGTTTTTGAAATCATCCATCTGGATAAAAGCATCGTGCCAGTAGCGCCCGATCAGGGTGCGCTGCTGGCGGAGCAGGTCAATCGCTGCATTGAACTGGTCTCGGGTCAGTGCATACGGGTCTTTGATACCTAGCTCCGGCTTATGATGCTTGAGGTACAGCGCTGCATCGGCGATGTAGATCGCCCCATCATAGGCCTGCACACGTCCCTTGTTCGACTGCCCATCTGGCAGGGTCTGCTCTTCGAAAACGACGCTCCAACTGGTTGGCGGTGTGCTGCCAAATACCTCTGTGTTGTACATCAGTACGTTCGGGCCCCATTGATAAGGCACGCCATAGTGCTTGCCATTCACCGTATGCCAGGGAGCATTTTTCAAACGTTCATCCACTTTGCTCCAGGAAGGGATCAAATTGATGTTGATCTCCTGGATCTTGCCTGCCGCAATCAATCGATTGCTGGCATCGCCCGAAGCTGTCACCAAGTCGAACCCTCCTTCATTCATCAGCGCCACCATCTCGTCCGATGTGGCAGCCACCTTCACCGTCACTTTACAATTCGTCGCCTGTTCGAAATCCGTCACCCAATCATAATTGGGATCAGTCTCGCCCCGTTCGATATAGCCAGCCCAGGCAACGATGGAGACCTCCCCCTCGCCATCTCCGATGGATTGCATCGGTCCGCCCTCGGTTGGCTGCGCCTGTCCCCCCGCGCAAGCACTGAGAAATGCACTAAATATCAACAATACAGCAAATACCTTTGTTACGACCGACTTGGCTTTCACAGCTTCTCTCCTTTGGCATGATACAGGTTTACGGGCAATCACCAGCATGCAGTCACCGCACTGCATACCGAATCCCGCGATATGGAGAAAGTATAGTAAATATATACAAATTGTCAAGGTACAAAGGTAAGATTACGACAATCATTTTTTATAAATTGTAAGAATTTAACAATCCAATGATCTAATTTCACCGATCCTCACAGAAAGAGTAGACCGCCGGAAGCCTCATCCGCTTGCGGGCAGGCGACATTCCTGCTTTCGTTATCTGCCAGCCAATCTAATATGGGGATGTGCACGAATTTACCACAGTCAATCCAAAAATTACGTTAACATATAAATTAGCATGATATCTGTAACAAATCTGAGGGCGCCTCGTTATACCGGTTAACAAAATTGTTAGGTTTGTTTCGGACTTCCCTACCGACAAAGGCAAACCCACCGTGAGGTGGGGACGCAAAGCAAAGGGTCTACTTCCGGGTAGACAGCCTGGCTGCCGAAGTGAGCATCCTCGGCGGCTTTTTCTTTTTTTCTGACCCAATCGGCGCAATTTCGCTAATTACCAAGATAGAAAGGATTTCATCGATGAAAAAACTAACCGGTCCACTTGTCGCAGCCCTACTGCTTGGCCTGTTGACAGCGACCACCGTTCTGGCTGCTTCGTCCGTAATCTTGCGTGGGTATCAGGTTGATTTCATCGAAGTGGTAAAAGAAGGTGATAACACGACCTGGACTTACGCAATCACAGCCGATGGCGACGAACCCTATGGGCTCAGTCACTGGACGCTGGACCTGGACCTGGCTTGTGGGTATAGCATCGTTGCCCCAGCCGAATCGCCTGCAGGCGAGAATAGCTACATCACTCCCTCTAGCTACGTGCCACAATCTGGCGCTTATGCAGGCATCGATATTTGCACCAGCGTATATAACTGCCAGGCCGCCTCATACAATATCGAATACGGTGTGGACGCCACCACCGGTATCAGCGGTATCAAGTTTCAGGAGCCAGATCCTGCACTTTCTGCGGGGAATCCGGGTACCCAAATCTTCCAAATCACCGTTGCCAACAGCAACCCACGCATCGGAGCCATTGACATCGCGATCAAAACTGGAGGCGGCAGCACAGGTTATGAGATTGGCACGATCGATGGGCCAGTGTGCTATCCAACTGCTCTAAACCTGGCCAACCTCAGCGCTAGCGCCGATTCCAGCAGCCTGTTACTGACGATTATCCTATCCTCGGCTCTGGCCATCACCTGCACGCTTGCTTACTTTGCCTTGAGATTCAGGTTAGCGATCGCCATTTAGCTTGCCATTGCCTGTCCAGGTGATCAGCGCATCACTGCAACTCGATCACCGCAGCCTGCATTTGAACGGCTGCGGTCGTTGCTTTGCCCAGGTCTCGGGTCGCAAGGCGCAGCGATTCGCTCGCCTCTGCGTTTGACCAGAGCAAAGATAAAACATGCCCCTGGGCAAAATAAAATTTACCCAGGGGCGCCTGATCCTTCAGGTAATGCAACATCCGTCCCGGATAGAACAATTTTAGATGAGATCGTTTGATCGCGCAAGCGCACCCTCCGGAATTTGCCAGGGCTTTCACAGGCAAAGGAGCTGATTCGCTATGAGACAGCCCTGTTGATACCTGCTACATAGCTCAGGAGGGAAATTAACAAACCCTAATCCGAAATTTCAGAGATCTTGGTAAAATACATCCAACAATAGGAAGGTTTTTTTCTTGATCAGTAATCTCAATTCTGAATCGCCCGAACCACTGCCAACCCTACAACAGCAATTGGTGCGAGCTGCAACCAGATTGTTTGGTTGGCGTGTGGAGATCGCCGAACCACCTCCCGAAAAATGCGTCATCATTGGCGCACACCATACCAGCAATTGGGACTTCTTCGCTGCCCTGGCATTGAATTTCTCCGCCAATCTCAAAATTAACTTTTTGATGAAAGACAGCCTGTTTGGCGGACCGTTGGGTTGGATGTTCAGCAAACTGGGCGGCATTCCAGTCAATCGCCGATCGCGCGCCAATCTTGTGGAACAAATCACCCAGCGCTTCAAAGACACCCAAACCCTGCGCATTGCCATTGCTCCTGAAGGCACGCGCAAACAAACCTCTCACTGGAAAACGGGCTTCTATTACATCGCACTTGGCTCGAATGTGCCCATCGTCATGGGGTATGCCGATTATCTACGCAAGGTGGTGGGCCTGGGGCCTCATCTCCACCCCAGTGGGGATATCCAGGCAGATTTTGGCATCATCCAGGCATTCTATCGAAATGTCGTCCCCCGCTATCCTGCGAAAGCAAGTCAGATGCTTCTTCTGCCTTGACCAGTCACGATCGTTTGCCCTTCTACAGTACCCAGCCCGGAAACCCAGTTCATAGGGAGCGTCGATTCACGGGGGCGTAGCACATTCATCCAGTCCACCTGCCTGGACAGGCGAGCCTTTTGACCATTCGGAAGCGATCGATCCTTCCACAGGAGCCAATCGCCGCCAATCAAAACTGCTTTGCTCCACGATTGCTCCATCCTCCAACCGTAGCACAACATAGTTCCAGGAACGAGCGCTCTCTGGCCCTTGAGCCGCCAGGAAGCCAAGCTGTTGAGAATCAGGGCTCCACAGAAAATAATCAGCAAAACTCGTCACCATTAAACTGAGCGGTTCTTCACCGGGCATCGTTAAGTCGCTCAAGTATACAGCACAGGCTTGAGTATTTCTCCTGCAGGCAAAGAAAGCCAATCGATCGCCATTCGCAGAGAAGGCAAAATCACCCAGGCTGCTGAGATCTGGAAAAACCGGCGCAGCGGCGAATGGATTAAACAAATCCAGAATATAAAGGACAATTGATTTTTGCATTGAAGATGATGCCGGTAACATCGAAAAAGCCAGGCGTCTGCCATCCTGCGATCGTTTACAGGTTAAGATCGAGGGCAGCGCCGCAGCAGTCGGAACACTCGAGCCTTCCGCAGATTGGTCGACCACTTCCGGAAATCTAACCTTGCCCCAAAAATATCCACCTGAGAAAAGTTCCAGGCTGGGTTGATAGGCGCCATTCCCGGTGGGTGAAACCGACCATTGAAAGCTCAGCCGCCCTACCGATGGGTCATAACCTGGTGGGGCTGATCGCACAGGAAGCGGTTCGTGACCAGATCTTCCCACCTCCGCCAGGGGCGGCGCTGAAGAGCCAGGGGGAACGAGCATCCCCGAATAATTCTGTGCAAAGTGATCGCCAGGATAGTGGGAAGGGTTGAATACCTCGGCAGGTAGCTCGACATCGAGATCCAGTTGAGTGACAATAATGTCACGCAGTGCGATCCCCGGATCCGCTCCGGCAAACTCCCTGCGCCGCAAGACCAGCCCAGACTGTTCGTCCACCCAATAACGGTAGAGCAGCCCGCCAAACGGATTATACGCATCCAGAACGCGCGTAAGTCTCCCCGATACCCAGGTGACTTGCCCTGTCTCGGAGATACTTAACCCAGGCGGTAGTTCTTTGGGAAAGATAAGCTTCTGAAGATCGAGATCGGGCAAAATTTCGTTCGTCAGGTCGCGATAGGTAGCCCCATTGTGGAAGTCTTGCCCAAACAGTATCCCTGCCGAGACCGTCAGGCTTCCCTCGGGTTCTCCCTGCAAAAGCGCGCCACGCGGCGACTCTACCTGGTTCAGGCTCAGTAACGGCCCATAGATGATGCGCACGTAATCTGGTTGACTGATCCAGATCTGTTTGCGCAGAACCTGCTGGGGCGGACCGTAATAGCCAACTGGCCCATAATCGATCACCTGCACATCAGCCCACAAAGTTTGCCACAGCCTGGTAGTATGCGCAGCACGCTGCAGAAAAGCATCCAGGGGGGCGTCGGCTGGCAGTGAGGTAGCGGTCGGATTGGGCGTAAACTCGAGCTTTGACGGAAGGTGCTGTTCCAGGCTAGCATAAGGCAGGCGCAGGCGCTGCCCTGGCGCCAGGGAGCTTCCCGCGGGCAAATTGTTGAGCGTCAGAATTGCAGAGGCCGGCAACTGAAGACGGGCGCTGATATTTTCCAGGCTGTCATTCGCTCGGACTGTATAGTAAAACACATCCGGAGAGGCTGGAGTCGCTAACGCTATGGGCGAGGGCACCAGCCGCTCTGCCGGGAAGCCTGCATACCGCCCTGCCAGAAAGGCGAACAATGCCAGCAGGCCAATCAGGCCTGCTTCAACCATACGGAGGCGCAGCTGACGAGCTCGGCTTTCTCTGGCAATAGCTTCTTCCACCAGCGACAATAAATCATGGTTGCCGGGCTGCAAGCGCAGAGAAAAATTTAGAAGAACTGCCCTAAGAGATCGCTGTGCAACCCGAAATAAAGCCTCGTTGAGCTCCTGCTGTTCGTTCAACTCGATCACCGCCTGCTGCTCGCAACTCGCACATCCCAGGCAATGGGCAATGATCATTTTCTTGAGGTGGTGATTTTTCTCCGCCATCTCTGCTGGAGAACAACCTGCCCCAGCGGCTGCTTCTTCGATCTCCAACCACCCGACGGAGGCCGCCAATGCCCAAACATCGTTGGCGAGCGGAGCTGAATTCAACACCAGGTCATTCCATAAGCAATTCTCACCCATAACCCGCTGGGTTTCGGAGGTCAATTGCCATAATGGCAATTCGCCTGTGCGCACAGGCGCATGACTCAAGATCCAGGCTAACAGAGGCTGTCCATTCCAATAACGCTGGCGATGAATGACTGAGCGAGCGACCAGCTTTGCCATCCAGGCAAGAGCATCTTTGGGGCGAGAGAACAGGGAGGCTGCCAGCGGCTCCAGGCGGGGCTGAATGGCGAGCAGCAGCTCTTTCGCTAACACACGGTCCCCGATCCCGGCGTTGTGGAACATCCAGGCTGGTCCTGGCGTGAGCTCGGGTTGATCCATGCGCCTATTTTAATTGATCATAGAGAGACTTGTAGCGCTGATAGATCGCCCCATAAAAAGCGGTAGCATCTGGATGAGGGGCTACTCTCTCCACGATAGGCACGTGTTGGGCTACCTGCTCGATGTCCGTGAGCACCCCAGCCGCCAATAAGGGCCAGGTCGCCGCGCCAAGGGCAGAGGTTTCGCCAGACTCAACGATTTCCAGTTCTCGGCCGAGTACATCAGCATTGAGTTGCAACCAGAAAGGCGAGCGCGCAAAGCCGCCCGAAGCGCGCAGGTGCTGATAGCTGGCGCCAGCCTCGTGCAACGCCTCGTCCAGCGAGCGAAAACGATAAGCGATTCCCTCGATCAGCGCACGTGTAACATGCGCAGGACCATGGCGCAGACTTAAACCGATGAACGCGCCGCGCGCTTCCGGGTTCCAACCCGGGCTACGTTCACCTGCGAACAAAGGCAGGCACAGCACACCCTCTGCGCCAGGGGGAGACTGTTGCGCCAGCATGAGCAGATCGTCGAACGATAAGCCAGCCGTCCCCTGCGCTGCTTGCAGAAAGAGATCTCTCAGCCAGGTCAACGCCAGGCCGCCATTATTGATCGCCCCTCCCACAAGGTAAAGATTGCGATCCACGCGATAACACCAGGTGCGCGCCTGGGCATCCAACACGGGCTCTGGAGAAAAGAAGCGCAGCGCTCCGCTGGTGCCGATCATCAAAACCGCCGATTCCGCCGAGATTGCTCCGGCGCCCAAGTTTGAGTTGACAGCATCCGAAGCGCCGAGCGCAACCGGAGTCCCCGGCGCCAATCCCAACAGGCGCGCGGCCTCGGGCGTCAGACCAGGCAGCCAATCCGTTGCATCGCCCAGAGGAGACAATCGCCCAACGTCTATCCCCGCAATCGCCAGCGCCTCATCATCCCAGGCCAGGCTGCGCACATCCAGCATCCCTGTGCCAGCGGCAATAGCGTAATCCAGGCGAAATTCCCCGGTCAACTGGTGCAGCACATATTCTTTGGCAGATACAAAGCGTTGCGCCTTGTGGAAAATCTGCGGGTGCATTTGTTGCAGCCAGGCGATTTTGTACAGCGGGTACATGGCATGCACCGGGCAACCTGTGCGCCGGTAAAGTTCTCGGCTGCGAGCATCTGTTTTGATGGTTGCTGCCTGCTGAACCGCGCGCAGGTCTGCCCAAGTGTAAACGCCGGTCAAAGGCCTGCCCTGCGAATCCAGCGCCAGCAGACTATGCAGCGTCCCGCCAACGCTTAAGCCTGCGCAAGGTCTGCGCATCAGCTTGGGATGGTCGCGTTGTGCAGCCTGCACCGCCTGGCGACAAGCTGCCGCCAACCCTGCTACCAGCTCATCTGCATCCTGTTCTTCAAAGCCACTCGCAGAATGAGTCCCCCGAGACCCAGAGCCATAACTGCTCGCACCCATTGCCCTGGGCTGCAAGGCAGCATCCACAACAACAGCCTTGCATGAACCTGTTCCCAGATCCAGGCCGATAGACCATGCGTCGTTCTCGACAGAATTCATCTCGCGATCGCTCTCACAGGCGTCTTTTCACCTGTGCCATTTCAGTCTTTCGGAGCAAGCTTATACAACGTTTCGCCAGCTTTTGGAATGAAGAGCAGGCCTTCTGCCTCGCGCCCTTTCCATTCTTCCAATCGAATCTCGGCCGGGTTCAAATAGCCCAGGTTCACCGAACGACACACCTGCTCAGGGATGCCAGTCGCCAGTGTCACTTGCACACGCGGTCGCTCCACGCCGTTTTCAAATGATCCGATGCCGCGTAGATGTGTGGAGTGAGCCAAGACGCCCCACGGATAGTGCTTGAAACGATCCCACTGTCGGACGAAGTAATCGCGCACATGGTATCCGATCTGTCGGATCAGGTGACCGTGGACATAGGATATCTCGGTGATGTGTGGAGCATAGATAATGACCTCACCCCCGTCGGCGACAGCCGGTTCTACTTTATACATACCTTTTGCGCCGGTCCACAGGTCATCGTACATGCGCGGCATCACCGATAAGACCTTCTGGAAGGGGCGGGAGACATAGTGGATGTGCAGGCTAGCGGAGAATTTAGCGGCAGCCGCCCAGGAAGGGCGCGGTTCCCCAAAAAACATACCTGCCAACCCCGAACCGCTCACAACCAGGTTCAGGCAGCGCATCTCCACTGGCACCATTGCTGCTACCCGTTCAATCACATCGCGCACCGGTGTGTCGATCGTGCCGATGATTTCGTAACTTGTGATCAAAGCGCCCAACCAATGGGTAAAGTTGATAATTTCTGCCGCGCTCACGCCGGGTGAAATATATTTGCTTCCACCTGAGAATCCCACCACCTCGTGTGGGAATACCGGCCCGCAGATCAAGATACGATCATACGCCAGGAGCAAGCGGTTCAAGCGCACCGGCACTTCCAGGGAAAGCATGCCGCGGCTCAATTGCGCTGATTCTTCAGCGCTGATCACCCCCGCAGTGAAGAAGGTATCTGCTCGATCCCATTGATGGTTGAAGACCTTCATACCCGGCAACAGGTGCTCGCGTTGCGCTGCATCCATGCCAACCAACCTGCTCAGCTCATCTTCGGACATCGGAGGGTGCGTGCCGAGAGCTACCAGGTAATCCAACGCAGCAACTTGACCAGCTAGCGCTTCGGTGATGATCCGAAACAACTGTGGAACGGGAGCGGTGCGCGTGCCATCAGGTATGATGACCAGCAAGCGCTGGCCTTTTAGATGCCAACGCGCGAAAACCTTATCCACAAATGATGCGATGGTTTCTTCGTCTAATAGATCGCCCTCGGCTGTTACCTGCATCGTGTCTGCTTGCATCGCCATGCCTCCGTTCGTGTTCGAATCAAACGCCGCTGTAGGCTGAAAAGCCACCATCCACCGGCACAACCACGCCGGTCACAAAATCCGAGGCTGGAGAAAGCAACCACAGCATGGCCCCGAGCAGATCTTCTGGCCGTCCAAAGCGTCCCATGGGCGTATGATCGATGATCGCCTGCCCGCGTGGCGTCAGTTCGCCAGTGTGTTCATCGTAAAGCAAAAAGTGATTTTGTTGGGTTTGAAAGAAACCAGGCGCCAAAGCGTTGACGCGTATGTGAGGCGAATAATTCTGCGCCATGTGCACCGCCAGCCAGGCAGTGAAATTGCTTACCGCGGCCTTGGCTGCTGAGTATGCTGCGACGCGCGTCAGCGGTCGAAAGGCATTCATGGAAGATATATTCAAGATCACCCCCTCAGATTGCTGCGCCATCACCTTGCCAAACACCTGGCAGGGCAGTATCGTCCCCATCAAATTTAAATCGATCACCTGCTGCATCGCCTGCCTGGGAATATCGAAGAAAGCTCGTTCTGGCGCAGTGGTGGCTGAAGGCGCGTTACCACCAGCCGCATTGATCAGGCCATCGATGCGCCCAAACTCACCCAACGTCCTTTCACAAGCCGCCATCAGGGAATCTGCGTCAAGGACATCGGCAAAATAAACTCGCGCGCATCCTGGCTCACACTCGAGCTTGGGCTGAAATGCAGCCGCCCGTTCCGGATTGCGATCCAAAATGACCACGTTGGCGCGACAGCCAACCAACGCGCAAGCCATCTCACCACCCAAGATGCCGGCGCCGCCGGTGATGACTATCGTGCGACCGGAAAAATCATACAATTTGGTCAGTTCACTCAGATTCATGTTCAATCCACCCCGTCATCAGCGAAATCCCTGCTGCTTTCCGAAATCCGTGCAGAATATCCAGCGCTGGCTTCGACGGGCGGAAGCTGGCGTTGGATTTCTGATAAACGATAGCCAAACCCGCTGCCTCGAATTGAGGAAAGATATAACATACCATGCTTGCGCTCATATAGACCCGGGTGAACTACAGCCTCAGGCGCAGAAGCCTGGGGGTAAAACTGCATGGCATTGCTTTCGACACCCATGATCGTCCCGGCAAACGCCGCCAGAAGCACATGCGGGATCTGCGCCAGCATTGGGTTAGTCAGGTCTTGCACCATCAAGCCCATGCCATGCGCCTTGGCCCAACACAGGCTGAGCAGCGCGCCCGTTTGGGTTTTACAGGTTTTCAGCGCCACTCCTGTCCATCCCAAGGAGCGTCCCAGGCGAATCAATTGCCAATCATGGGCGCTCTCGTCCATGTAGAGCGGTTTCCTGGTAGAGAGCGCACGCACGTCGATTTGATGAGCTTCCAAATCGTAGGGAAAGGGCTGTTCAACATACAAGAGCATCCCGAAGATCGCCGGATGTTCCCGCTGGAGACGATCCAACACCTGGCAAACATACTCCGCATCGCGCACCGTACAGTTAAAATCCGCCGACAACCACTCCACCCCTGCCTGCCTGCCCACCTCCCCGACCTTGACCAGGCGCTGATAGTCCCATTCAGCATCGGTGCCGCGCAGCTTGATCTTCAGGCATTTCAACCCATCTCGCCTGATCCAATCGGCGAGCAGTACCGGATAGCCATCCTCAGGTTCTTCACCGGTAAGCTCGCTTTCATCCAGAGGATCCAATCCCCCAACCAGGTGCCACACTGGCAGGCGCTCTGGCGGCGAGGGAACCAGGTAATCCGCAACGAACCTCCCCGAAAAAGATACCGCCGAGTCTGGGGCCGGTTCAAGAAAATGCGATAGATCGGTCTCGATATAGGGTGGCGCGTAGGTCTCATACACCGGTCGTCCACACAGATTGCCAAACGCATCGTGAAGAGCAATATCAAACGGAGAACAGCAAACCAGAGCAGCCAACCAGGGCGCTGCTTCAGCCTCGGCACCGCGCTGCTGGTTGATCTCTGCCAGCGCCTGTGGCAGCGCCTGCCGCTGGAAGGCATGACCGATTTCCAAGGGGTGACCGCAGACCTCGAACTCCGCCCAGGCGAATACCAGCTTGCGGCAAAGTTTCACCAGCGTCTCGTACCGTTCCTGATAGCTGAGCGCACTGGGCCAGACCCATTGAACAGATAACGGGGTCTCCCCCCAACCCTCTGCAGTTCGTCCCAATTCGTCGACGATGCGCAAACTGACGCGAGCACAGGCGACCTGGGTAAGCTGCTCAGCCCCGAACTTTAGCGGCAGGCGCGTTTTTACAGGCAACAGCCTCAAATCGCACCCCACCACTTTGACCACCGGAGACGCCATTGTATCCTCTACTATCCTTTAGTCGTCACCGCGCCTGCTTCACCGGTCAAGCGAATCGCTTGCTGTTGGGCGCGGATTGCCAATTCAATTGCCTTGAAAGCGTGCGCCTGCGTCATCGCCTTCTCCGTTCTTTCCAGGCAATCCAGGATAAGCTGTCCAAAAAATGGATAGCCCACCAAACCCTGCACCGGCAAGTGCTGCGCGCCGCGGCCATCTACCAGGTAAACGTGATCGGGCGTTTGCTCGCGGGCAACATCGATGTATTTTCGCAGCTCGATGTACCCTTCTGTGCCCAAAATGAAACAGCGCCCGTCTCCCCACACTGGTAATCCATCAGGTGTGAACCAATCCACGCGCAGGTAATGCGTCGCGCCATTGTCGGCGCGAAAATTGGCCTCGCCAAAGTCTTCGAATTCTGGATGTTGTGGGGTGTGGTAATTTCCTGTTGCGCTGTGCAGGATTTCGGCATCGTTTGCCCCGGTGTAAAATAAAAACTGCTCAATCTGATGGCTGCCGATATCGGTGATGATCCCGCCGTATTTCTCAGGCTGCCAGAACCACTCCGGACGATTGGGGGCGCTCAAGCGATGCGGAGCCAGATTCACCACCTGCACGACGCGACCAATAGCGCCATCCGCGATCAATTGTCCGGCGTAAACCGCGGCCTCCACATGAATGCGCTCTGAGTAGTAAACACAGAATTTTCGACCAGTATCGGCAACAGCGCGGCGCGCTGCCTCTAACTGCTGCAGCGTGGTCACCGGCGGTTTGTCGGCAAAATAATCTTTGCCATGCGCCATTACCTGGAATCCAAGCTGGCCGCGCTGATCAGGTATACAGGCGCTGGCCACCATCTGGATTCTTGGATCATCCAATACGTTATGCAAATTGGCAGCAACCTGGGCACCCGGAAATACTTCGAGGAAACGCGCCACCTTTTTCGGGTCAGGATCAAAGACCCAGGCAATTTCTGCACCCGCTTCTCGCAACCCATTGCACATCCCGTAGATATGCCCATGGTCCAGGCCAACCGCTGCGACGCGGAATTCTCCCGCTTTCACCACCGGTTGAGGTTTTCCCTGAGGGGCGTAATTCATTCCATCCGCTCTCTGGAACATGCTCTCGCTCTCCGCGGTTAGGCCGGCTTTACCGGACCGGATTTTTGGTAATCTGAACCTGTGGTAATCGAATTGTCGCCAAAATTTTCCAGACTGCGTGTCTTTTGGTGAAAGCGCGGCGCATGTTGCAGGATACCCTGGCGTGTGTAGAACAGGGCTGTTGGCAAGAGGGGCAGTTGGATTCTCCGGTTTAAGTGGCCGGATTCGTAAATGGCTGTCACCAGTTCGATCGTATTCCGCCCAGCCCGCCCATCAACCAGCAAAGCTTCATTACCAGCTATCGCAGCGAGGATATTGGCAATTTGACCGGCATGGGCAGTGTACTTCAACTCTGGCAGAGACTCATAGAACCGGTTTAGCTCGCGCTCGAGTTCGAAGTTGGATTCTGGAAAACCATTCTCCCTTTGTCTGGAGGCGTACACTTGCCAGGGAGCAGAGATTTGCGCTTTCTCTCCCTGAAAGACCAGCCGTTGCTCCTCCCCATGATGCACCAGAGAAGCAGTCAACTGCCCAACCGCTCCACTTTGATACAACATCACCGCGGTCGAAAAGTCTTCCACTTCAGAGTTCTCATGGTTGATATTTGTCACCACCGCCTGCAGCTCGTCTGGCATGCCCATCATCCATTGGAACAGATCAATCTGGTGGACGGCATGATTCATCGTGCAGCCCCCGCCCTCTTTTTCCCATGTGCCGCGCCACCATAAGTCGTAGTAATTACTGCCTCGCCACCAAAAGGATTCAACCTGAGCGTACAGGATGCGTCCGGCCAGCTTCGAATCGATCACCTGCTTCAGTTTCCACAAGGGGGTTTTGTAGCGATTCTGCGCCACCACACCCAGCAGCTTGCCGCTGCTGCTCGCGGCTGCCAGCATCTGGTCGCATTCCTCCAGGCAGGTAGCCATAGGTTTTTCTACCAGCACATGCTTCCCTGCTCTCAACAACGCGATGGCCGCCGCCGCATGTTCGAAGGGAGGCAAACAGACCGAAACCAGGTCGACATGGTCATTTTCGGCGATCTTTTGATAACTATCATAGATCGCGGCATCCAGGTTGTACTGCCGGGCTTTTTGACTGGCTTTCTCCGCATAGAGATCGGCCAGGGCGACAATTTTGCAGCGATCGGGAAAGTTCAAATAAGCCTGGATATGGCTGTCCGCGATAGCGCCGGTACCTGCAATCGCAACTCTGATCATTGCCGATCCTTTCTTGGTTCGTCTACTAAGAGAGCGATACGGCCGTTATCAATGCACGCACATTTTCCCAGGGCGTGCCAGGTGAGACGCCTCCCCCCGCTGATAGCAGCCATCCGTTGCGAGTAGGGTGAGCGCGAATGCAGGCCGCTGCGCTGTCCAGCACCTGTTGAGGGGTGCCGCGCGCCAACACCTCTAACGGAGGGACATTCCCCATCAAGCATATCTTGCGCCCAACCAACTCCCGCGCTCTTCCAATATCGATCAAGTGTGAAAAATTGAATATATCCACACCCAACGACTCAAGATACGGGTAAGAAACCGGATTGCTCATATCGTTGTGGAATATTTTCAAAGTATTCGGAAATGCCGAAAAGAGCTTCTCCAGGTATGGATGCCCGAATTCCAGGTAATCTTTGGGAGAAAGAAAACCAACGATATCGTCGAGCACCAAAATACCCTCAGGTGCATGCAACACCTCGGCTTGCGCCTGGAGCCAATCGATCGCCAGGCGAGTGGTCATCTCCAATAATCGATGGGTTTTTTCGGGCTGCAACTTCAGGTTGAGCAGGAAATCGGTCACGCCAAACAGATGCGTGGCGACTGCCAGCGGTCCACGTGCGGCTACGATCTTGACTACATAGCCTGCATCCAGGATGCGCGGTTCTAGATAGCGATACCAGTTTACGAGCATTGGCATCAATCCATCCTGGCGCGGGTTGGGTGTTTTTAGCTGTTCCACAACCTGGAAATCAGCTCCCAGGCCTTGTACCAGAGGAGTCTTATCGACAAAAGTAGAAACCCTGCAGCCAAAGCCGCTGGGTTCTGCCGCCATGCCGTACTCCAACCAAAAGCCTGGAATAAAGATGATTTCGGGAAAATCTTCAGCCACCCGGATATTGGCCTTCAGCCACACATCGGGCAGCGTCAGATAATCCAACGTAGAGTGTCCCAGGTAACCAGGTATCCAGGGGCTATCCACAATCAACGCGATGGGCAGAGAATCCAATTCAACCCCTGCCGCGCACTTTTTGAGTGTTTCCCATTGATCAGGTCTCATAATTTCCTTGTAATCGGCCTAAACGTTGATACCAGAGCAAGACCCCCAATCCTGCCAGCAGTAAACCCGACAGAGGCGCCAACGGGTGATCGACCAGCATCAAACCCAGTGAGAGCATCGATCCAGGCATCCAGACCCAGACCGGGATCAGCCGCCTGGGATGGCCTTGCCTGCGCCGGTGGGATTCGACAGCCAATGGAACGATCAGCGGAGGCAGCACCGCCGCCAACAGCCGTAGCCAGGCGAGCAGCCAAAGGTCGAAGCGAGCCACTGCCAGAACCAGCCCAATCGCGCTAATGAGGATCATTCCGGGAGTTTCGGGTATCCCCACGGCAGCCTTTAGAGCCGGCGCGCCCGAGTACAGGGTGGTGAAAGTCGGCGCGATCACCGCCAAGGTAAGCAGCAAATTGGCTAAAGCCAGGCTTCCCGAGCCTGCCAATATGCCAACCAGGTCTGTAGATCCGGTGCCCATCTGCAGGTGGACGCCCGCCACGACGATGACCATCACCGGCAAACACAATAACAAAACTGATATCAGCAAATCTCGGCGGGTAGCCAGCCCAGCCGAAAAATCTGGGGCGCGTACGCTAAAGACAGAGATATAGCCGATGAAAGCAGCAACATCCGTTACCAGATGGGCTGGATCACCCGTGGAGAGCATAACAGGTGATAGCGGCGCTGGCAGGCGGGTGGTGATCAGTAGCACCAGGATCATCACCGCAATCGTAGTCACCGCGGCCAACAGGTTCCAACTGCGCATACCTGAGACGGACAGCGCAAGAATCGGCAGGCCCAGCAGCAAAGGGCCAACAGCGGCAGGAAGTTTCAGGAGCGCACTGAAAGCCGCCCCGCCCAAGCCAACGTTGAAACCAAACCAGCCGATCATGCCAATCGCAATCAAGCCACCCAGGATGCGCTGCATTCCAGCCCCAAAATAGAGCGGCATCAGGTGGGTAAAACTTTGACCATCACCAAGCGGCGATCTCAATCCCAGAGAGCCCTGGAACCAGAGCAAAGTGAACATTCCCGCCAGGCTAAGGAGTATCGTGAGTAACGGCGCCTGCCCTCCGTGTCGTTGGGCTAGCCCTGCGCCCAGCAGCAGCGCTCCTGGGGCAGTGCCAACTCCCAGCCAGGCGCCTGCCACCTGGTTCCACTTCTTGGAGGCAGCTTGTCCGCTGGCTGTCTCAGCTCGTCCGTTCACATTTTCCTACTTGATATCAAACCATTCATCCTTGGGGTCGAATGGGGGTATCGCTATCAGCGCAACTCGCAGCTTTCCAACCGCCCGGTGTCGGCAGCCTGGCTGGATCATCACCGCACTCATCGGGCGAACAGGCACAAGCTCGCCATCCAACTCCAGGTAACCTTCGCCCTCCAGGATGAGGTAGATCTCGCTCAGATGCTGGTGATAATGCACCTGTGCATCCTCCTCGACATCCAGAAGATGCACCGTCGCGATGTTATTGTCTGGAACCAGGAAAGCACGCCGGGTGAAGCCGCACGAGCAGCGCAGCGGCGCAAGCTCATCCAATTGTGCGATGCGGTAATTGGGCATATAACCTGCCTGTCTCAATCCAAAGCCAGTACACCGCTGGCCTGGAAGATCTGGCGGATGCGCCCGGTGTACTCATTGAATTTATCTGGCAGTCGATCCAGGCGGCGGGGGCGCGGCAAATCAATATCGAGAATCTCGACCACACGGCCCGGACGCGGGCTCATCACCACAACGCGATCCGCCAGGAGCACCGCTTCAGGAATGCTATGCGTGATCAGCAGCACCGTCTTGCGTTTTTCCATCCATAAGTGCTGGATGTCCATCGAAATCTGCTCGCGGGTCAGAGCATCCAAGGCACCAAAGGGCTCGTCCATCAAGAGCAGCGGAGGATCATGCACCAGCGCCCGGCAGATCGATACACGCTGCCGCATGCCACCCGATAACTCGTATGGCTTCTTAAACTCGAAACCTTCCAGGCCCGTTGCTTTCAACAGCTCTTTCGCCCTTGGCATATATTGCGCGCGATCAAGGCCACGAATATCGACCTGCAGCATAACATTCGAGATGACATCTCGCCAATCCAACAGCACCGAATCCTGGAAGATGATCCCCAGGTCGGTCTGAGGGCGGGTCACCTTTTTCCCACCAATGGTAATGCTTCCGCTGGTGTAGGGTACCAGACCTGCCAGCATCTTCAAGATGGTGGTCTTGCCGCAGCCGCTCGGTCCAACGATTGCAATGAATTGGGACTGGTGTATGTCAAAACTGACATCGTCGACTGCGAAGATCGAATCTTCTTTGGTCTGATAAACCTTCTCAAGATTTTGAATGCGAATAAATGGTTCGTTCATATCTCTCCGTGCAGCACGAGTGCTTCAATTACTTCTTGTCTTCATCCAGGCGACCAAAAACTGGCGAGGTTTAGGGAGATTTGCGCGGAAACCCCCGCGCAAATCTCCCCTCCCGACAAGAATCCCCAGTTTCTCAGGGTGTGTACGGCGGTTCTGCAATAAACTCGTTGGTGAAGAAGACGTTGATATCCTCTTCAGGCTTGAAGCCTGCATATTGCGCCAGGACATCCTGGGTTGCGATCCAATCATCCGGCGATGACCAGCCGATCGGTTTGCCCTCACTATTGGGTGTGTGGAGCAGGGTCAGCGAACCATTGATCTCTTCCAAGGAAAGGGCTTCATCGAACGCCGAAGCATACTTGGGGAAGATAGCGGCTGCTTCTTCAGGGTGCTCCAGTGTGTAGGCCCAGGCGCGCTGGGAGGCGCGTACGAACTTGCGAACGACCTCCGGATTCTGCTGAGCATAGAAATTGTTCACCACAATTGCGCTGGACAAGGTGTTCACCTGACAAATATCCACCAGTTTGTTCCAGGTCATTTCTACGCCGGTGACCTTCTGCATGCGCAGCGGTTGGTCAACGAAGTAACCCAAGAATGTATCTGCCTGGCTTTCCAATACTGCGGTCTCTTTCGCCGCAGGGTTGGCAACCTGGATCAGATTGATCTGATCCTTGCTGATATTGTTTTTGCCCAGGCAAGCGTCCAGAATTGCCAGGCTAGCGTCACCAGCGGTGATGGCGATGCTCGACCCAGGGACCTTATCGATCGAAGTGATCAGCTTGGGATGGTCGGCGCGCTGGATGAATGACATCGGGCTGGACTGCAGCGTAACGGCCACCGCCTTTACCGGCACACCTGCGGAAACACCGCGCATCATAGTAGCAGAGTCGGCGTAACCAATCGGGTTAGTGCCATTGCCGATCAACTTAACCACCGTGGCAGAGCCAGAGCCCTCCACGATCGTCACATCCAGGCCCTCTTCTGCATAGAAACCCTTTTCAAGTCCCAGGAAGAACGGGGCATGCTCGCCATACAGAGTCCAGTTCAGGCGGAATTCAATCTTGACATTTTCCTGTGCTTGCTCGGTAGCCTGGGGCGCGGCAGGTTGCTGGGCGCAGCCTGCAACAATCGAAACCAGCAAGGCGATAATCATCCATCGGAACAGATTGTTCTTTTTCATCCTTTCATCTCCTATATATCAAGTTGGTGATGGGTTGCACAAAATACGAGCGGATGCGAAATGAATTGCCTGCTGCCTGCACCTCCTTTCTCCTCCAGAAAAAGCCAGGAAATGCTGGCTACATCGTGCCATGCTCCTGCTCTCCAGCGCGGCGTGAGACATGCCAGGGAATCATGAAATGTTCCAGGATTTCAATGGCATAAAACAGGAGCAACCCGAGCGCTGTCAGAACAACGATGGTGGCGAACAGCAGAGCCGTCTGCAGGTTCGAGTTGGCAACCAACAGGATATAACCCAGCCCGCGGTCAGCGCCTACGAATTCACCAACCACAGCGCCAACTACAGCCAGCGTTGCTGCGACCTTCAAACCACTGAACAGGTACGGCAAGCTGGTCGGTAAGCGAAACTGGGTAAAAATTTGCATGCGGGTCGCGCCCATCGAACGCGCCAGGTCGATCATCTCTAACGATACAGAGCGCAAACCAACTGCTGTATCGATCACGATTGGAAAAAACGAGATCAAAAAAGCCACCAGCACTTTTGGCATCGTACCCACACCAAACCAGACCAAAAAGAGCGGCGCAATGGCGATCTTCGGAACAGTTTGGAAAAACAGCAGTATCGGGGTGATAAACCGATCGAAAGATGGAGACGCGGTGATGCCAATTGCCAGGGGAACACCAATCACCACCGCCAATACGTAGCCCAGGATCATCTCATAGGCGGTGACCATTCCATTCGACTGCAACGAATCCCACTCCTCGATCAGGGTGCGAACGATCTCAGTCGGTCTGGGTAGCAGGTAGGCTGGCAGTTTAAAGAGCATGACCGCAATTTCCCAGATGATCAAAAATCCGAGAATGCCGATAAACGGCAATGCTCTTAGCCGCCACTCTTCTCTGCTATCACTTTCCTGTTTTTCTTTCCGAGCCTGTGCATGCCTCTCAGCTTGTTCCATTGATTAGATCCTTTCTTCAAAATTGCGCTGTTTCTTCTTGAAGCGTTTCAAAACGCCAATCTTCTTTTGGAATGAACCATTCCTGCGGGTCGAATTCGATCCCCAAACCAAATGGCGCCCGCGTCACACTGTCCAACTTGATCATCCCGTTTGCTATCTGCAGAGCTGCAAAGCCACGCGCCTCATCCTGGTACAGGTCGGAGTGAGCTTTGCACATCATCGATTGCAAACCCGTCTGGAAACCGTTTAAACCGGCAAAATAATGGTGTCCATTGCGTTCGACATGCCTGACGCCTAGCGTTGCCATAACGGCGAGATCTTGAAGCAGCGCGACCGGACCAATATTAACGAGATCCTCCCCGCTCAAGATCAACGTCCGCCCAGGCTGCGTGCGGCGCAAAGACTCCAACAAGCAGGCGTTGGCGATGCCTTTGAACACACCCTTACAATTCTTGTGGCTGGCTCCCTGATAGCCTAGGTGCAAAGCTACCTTGACGCTCTCGGGCAGCTCATCGGATTCATCGATGATCATCGAGGGACGGTCGGTCCACTGGCTGAAAGTAAGGCGCACATCTTCAGACAGGGCGCGGCTGCGATGGACTGGTTGCTCCACAAACAAGACGGAACGGTGCATTTTTTGCAGGTCGCGCAGCTCCCGGAAGCGGCACCAGAATTCTTTGAATAGATCAGGGTGTTCGAACTGCTCGTTGCCATCCAGGGTGACCGCGTAGCCATTGGGACATTCCTGCTCTAGAAGCGAGGCCACGCGGCGCAGCCGGTCGAGATCTGCTTCCCAGTTTCCGCTGAGCTTAATCTTGAAGTAAGACAGTCCATAGAAGCGTATTGCAGCCTGCAGAGACCTGGGTAGCCCATCTGTATGGCTTTCTGAGGCGGGCAGCTCCGAGCCTGACAGCGGATCGGATAAGCCGATGGTGTGGCGCACTGCGATGCGAGCCAGCGGTTTTTCAGGCAGTAAGCTTGCCAGGGCCTCGCTGGAAAGCGAAGGGTGCAGTTCAGAGAGCTGCAAACCAAGCGAGCCATCCCGCAGCAGCAGATGAAAAGATTTGCCTCTCCTTCGGCAAAAAGCATCGATCACAGCCCGCTCGACCAGGCTGGCGCCAAAGCCCCACAGCAGCGGTGGAACGCTGATTTGAAAAGCCCAGGCGCGCAGCGCGCTGTAAACCGATTGCCACAGGTCGAAAGGTGTCTTCTGCTGCTCGGCCTGCAACGCCGCCCTGCACGCCTCCTCAATCACATTGAGCATCTGCTCGACATCCTGCTGGTATGGGGTATTGACATCTTTGGTAAACCACTTGGGTATCAGGCTGTCGGCAGCGCAGCCGATCATCAGATGCCCATCCACCAGGCACTCCAGGCGCAAGAACAGGTGTGGAACCGCCGTCAATTCAGCAATACCGTAGCGAAAGGGCATACGGCTGTGGATGTTTTTTATGAAAAGGTGGTAACTCATAACCTTGACGGTCATCTGCTCACCACGCACAGACCCTAAGCCTCGGCTGCCACATCCAGGCAGGCTTCAGCGCGATGGTCCAACGTCAGGCCCAAACCGGGGGAATCCGGTAACCGCAGGATATCTCCGTCGGGGCGAAGCTGGTCTCCGGCCAGGCTGTCGCCCAGGAACTGCGGCCCATTGAGCGCGCAGGGCTGATCGATTCCTGCCCAGGAATAAAGGTGCAAAGCGGCCGCTAAAGAGAGATCGGGATCGGTCAGCCCAGATCCCAACACACCCAATCCATGCTCGCGTGCCAGCTCGACGATGCGACGAGAGGTCCACAATCCACCACACCTGGCTGGTTTGAGTGTCACGCCATCCAGCATCTCGAGTGCAATGAATTCCTCGAACTCCACCGGAGAGATGACGCCTTCGTCCATATAAATTGGCACTGCGCCCAACCGCTTCAAAGCCTGGTAGCCGCGAATGCGATTGGGAGGCAGCGGCGATTCCACCACCTGCACTCCCTCGTCTGCCAGTCGCGGCAACACCTCCAGCGCAGTCTCCAAACTGTAGCCCGTATTGGCATCCGTCCAAAGAAACGTGCCTGGGAAGCTCTTTCGCACCAACCGCACCAGCTCCACGTCATACTCCGGGCTTTGCGGAGGACCGATTTTGATATTGAAATTTTGATACCCTTTTTGGCGTGCCTGCTCCATCTGCTTTTCGGCCTCCCCCAACGTTGGAGCGTTCAGCGTCCAATTGAGCCGGATTTTGGAGAGTCTGGCGCCGCCCAGCAGCTCGGCAACGCGCTTGCCGGAAATTTTTCCATTGAGATCAAAGCATGCCAGGTCGACAGCCGCCTTACTCAAGGGCATGCCCGTTGAAAAACCCGGGCGAATTGCGTAATTCATGCGCCGGTGGACCTCTACCAAATCTTCGCTGTCAGCACCCAGGATTGCCGGGGCAAGATAGTTTCGCAAGGTTGTTTCGACGGATTCGCGTGTTTCGTAGGTCCATGTTGGCACTGGCACAGCCTGACCCCAACCTTGATTGGCAGCCTCATCGGTCAACCGAAGAAGTACACTTGGCCGGCGCACGATGCCATCGGTATCGGCTGGGAAAAATTTAAATGCACCCACAAATGAGTAATCGAAACGCCCTACCTCTACCTTTACAATGCGGCTCATCCTGTCCTCACGCTTCCCCAGTCGGTATTTCTTTTTGCTTGCCACGCTTCAGCAGCGCGCAGCATCATGCGAATATTCTCAAGGGGGGTATAAGGCGCCATTGCGCACCCTGGATTAAGAAGATCCACACCCTCGTCCAGGCAGTCGAGCGATGCCTGGAACACATCTTCCGGCGTACCATTCAGAAGCACTTTTATCGTGGGCACGTAACCTACCATCGCCACTTTACCAGCCAGGAATTGCCTGGCAACCGAAATATCCACACCCTCATCGAAGCTGTAGGCGCTGGCGCCGGTCTCAGCGATATACGGAGTGTGGCGGGTCGATTTGCCGCAGATGTGAAGAATTGTGGGCGCATTGATCTCGGAGCACAATTTCTTGTGGTATGGGGCAATAAAATCTCGGTAGGTGTTTGGCGAAATCAAGTCCCCAGAACAGGATGCTTCTCCTACTGTAATCGCATCTGCCCCGGCTTCTACCTGAGCGTTGGCATAACGCACCGCCAGGGGTGTCAGCAACGCCATGATGCTGTGCACGTATTCAGGATTTGTGATCAACCAGACCAGAAAATTGTTGAAACCGAAAAGCTTGGCGGCCAGTGAAAATGGGCCGACGATCGAGGACACCACCGGGACTTCGGCAGCGTAGCGTCTATGGAGCTCGGTGATCGCTGAGAGCACTACCGGCACACGGCCGCGATCGAAAAAATTTTCGGGGATTACCAGCTCGTCCGGGTGGGAAAATGGATGGGTTGCCTCGGTTGGAAGTGTGTCGACTGTGCGAAAATCTACCCGCGCCCCCAGAGCCTCCACCTCGATCGTCATACAAAATGGCAGTTTGATGCACTCGATGCCTGTATACAACCAGATCGTCTCAGCCAATCCGGCCAATTTGTGGGCGTCGTGGTGTGCTTCGGGCCAAAAAAGGCCGCTGCGCTGCATCATTTCGACTGTGATCCCGGTAGCGATGGAGGTCACCGGTGGACGATCGACCGGTTGAAAGTGCAGCGCAGCGAGAAATCTCTCTTTAGCATTCATAGTCGTGCCCAATCGGCCTCATCGAAACAAGTCCACAATCATAGAATCGATCCTTACCTTATTCCGGCGCGCTCTGGCGCACAACCAATCTCGGAGAGACCACAACCTCTCGCTCTTGATGATTGGAGTTACGAATACGCTCGAGCAGCAAGCGCATCGCCTGCGAACCCAACTCGAAGCGCTCCACCCGGCAGGTAGTCAGCGCGGGTGTCACCCAGGCAGCGATCGGAATATCGTCATACCCAACCACGGCTACATCATCAGGAACGCAAATGCCATACTGTTTCAAAGCCTGCAGAGCACCGACAGCCACCAGGTCGTTGTGGCAGAATAAGCCATCCAGATTGGGGCAAATAGAGAGCAAATGCCTCACCGCCTGGGCAGCTTCTTCTTGAACAGGACGACAGCGATAAACCAATTGGTCACGAAAGGGAATACCCGCATCTTCCAGGGCCTGCCGGTAACCTGACAGGCGCCCCTGGCTGGAAAACGAAATCGCTGGACCTGTAATCAGGCCAATCCGACGGCGACCTGTGCGTAACAGGTGCGTAATGGCCAAATTACCGCCTAAACGATCGTCGATCAGGGCGGTTCCCAGGCCGGCGCCAGGGAGTTGGCGAGAAATGATCACAACTGCTGGAAAGCGCTCTGCCGCCGCTCTCAATTCCTCGTCAGGTAATCGCGAGCTGCACAAGATCAAACCATCGATCATTTTCTCTTCCAACGAAACCAGGATCGATCGCTCTCGCTGGGCGTCTTCATTGGTGTTGCACAGGAAAACGTTATAGCCGTTCGAGTACGCCTGGCTCTCTACCCCACTGACCAGGCCCGAAAAGAAAGGATTGTCAATATCTGGCACAACCAGGCCCAAGGTACCGGTGCGTTGGGTCACCAGGCTGCGAGCAATGCTGCTGGGTCGAAAACCTGAGTCTTCGATGATCTTCAGGACGCGCTGCCGGGTAGACTCGCTGACGTCTTCCTTGTTATTGACCACACGCGAGACTGTCATTAGCGAGACGCCAGCCCGCCTGGCCACCTCAGTCATGGTGATGCGATGAGTCATGGGCTCCTGGGAACTGTTAGCGGTACCGTTATCGCTATCGTTAGCGCTAACAAGATTATAGAGAAAACCCATCGCCAAGTCAACTGCTTTCATGGATGATTTTTTTATATCTCTTCTACATTGGCATCAGTGATCAACTTCGACAAGAATTTTTACCGCCTCCGCACTGGAATCTGCCAGGAGTTCAAAAGCATCCTGGACGTTCTCCAATGAAAATCGGTGCGTAACCAACCTTTGCAGATCCACCCGGCGCGCTGCCAACATCAGCACTGCTTCTTGAAAATTCCAGTTGTAGCCCTGCGACCCTGCCAGGGAAATCTCTCGCTGCACGAAGATATTGGCAGGCAGTAATACCTCTGCCTGCTCAAACAAGCCGACCAGGGTTGCCTTGCCGCCCTTGCGCAGCGATTGCAGCGTTTGCTGCAGCGTTACGGGCAGTCCAACCGCTTCAAAAGCCACTTCTACCCCCAGGCCTGCGGTCATGTCAAGGATCTGCTCGACAGCTTTCCCTTCCCGGTTATCCAAAGCAGCGGCCGCGCCCAGCTCCATCGCTTGCGCTAAGCGAAATGGTCTCAGGTCAACGATGAATACCGGCTCAGCCCCAGCCAGGCGCGCGGCTTGCAGAAGCAGCAAGCCGATGGCGCCGGCGCCAAAGATAGCGCAAGATTGGCCCAATTTCAAACCGCTCACCTTCAAAGCATGCAGCGCCACAGACAGCGGCTCCAGCAGAGCGCCCTCTGCGTAGTTCGCCCGCTCTGGCAAGCGGTGCACCCAGCGTTCCGGCGCGCAGAAATGGGTTGATAGACCTCCCTGCCCGCGCCGGTATTGAAAGCTGATGTCTGTGCACAGGTGGTACTGGCCTCGCTGGCAGAAATGGCAAGCTCCGCAGGCGATAACCGGCTCAATAGCAACACGGTCCCCTATCCGCACCCGAGTCACACCCTCGCCCACGGCAATCACCTCTCCAGCAATCTCATGTCCAACCGACACCGGCAAAGCAGCGGCCGGATGTTTGCCTTTAAAAATGTGCAAATCACTGCCACACAGCGTCACCGCCCGCACCTGGATCAAGACATCCGCAAAGCCTGGCTCGGGCATCGGTCTGGGGAGCAATTCGACTCTGCCAGGTGCGACCACGTGCGCCATTGGAATAGTATCAGTCATGGCTCAGAACCTCCTGCACGACAGTGTTTTCCAAACGACCGATGCCCTCGATTTCAACCCGCATCCGATCACCCGGGCGGACTGGCAGGCGAGGATCTGCCATGTCTCCCACGCGGCGCGGCGAACCCGTCAGGATCAAATCGCCGGGCTCAAGCGTGACCAAACTGGAGATGTAGCTGATCAGGCTGGGAATATCGAAGCGCATCTCACCAGCAAGGGCGTCTTGCACCAGAACATCGTTCAACCATGTGCGCAGGCGCAGGTTGCCGGGGTCGCCCAGTTCATCGCAGGTGACCAGCGCGGGACCAAGCGGGCAGAAAGTGTCCAGCATCTTACCGCTGGTCCACTGCGAGGTGCGATGCTGGATTTGCGGCGCGCCGACATCGTTGGCAGCCGTCAGCCCTGCCACATACTCCCATGCCTGCGGCGCGGGAATGCGCTTACCGCGCCTCCCAATCACCACCGTCAGTTCCGCTTCGTATTCCAGGTAATCGACCTCCGGCGGCATATAGACCAGATCCCTGCACCCCGCCAGGCTGGAGGCTGTCTTATGAAACAGCACGGGATATGCCGGAGGTTCTGAGCTTCCGGGTGGGAACGCAGGATAATTCATCCCGACGCAGATCACTTTGCCAGGTCGCAAAATCGGAGGCAAGATGCTGATAGTTTCGATGTGGCAAGCAATTTCCAACTCGATCAAACTATCTGCCTTCCGAGAAAGGTTCGAGGTGATCTGCTGTTGGAATGCGTGCAGCGCGTTCAACACGATCGCCCCACCCGCCAGAAGAAGTTGAACATCACCCTGCAGCGCAATTTCGGGTACAGAAGCCAATTTCTCAGCCGCCCCGGGTAAGCGCTGGCGCGCCGCGCAAAGATCGATCACCAGGTCGCCTTCGAGCAGGCCAGCGCTGGCGATTCCCTTTCTACGGTAGGTGACCAATCTCATGCAGCACCCGTCAGCACGCAATGACCTATGTTGGCTTGCGCCTGTGAAACTAATCTCCGATAAGTGTTTCCGTGAAATTGGGCGGACGTTTTTCCAGAAACGCGTTTCGCCCTTCTATTGCATCCAAACCCCGGCCGGTGCGCACCCGCATTTCACGCTCCAGCGCCAGGCCGACATCGAATCCTTGCCGCAATCCGGTGTTCACACAGCGTTTGCTGGCCGCGACCGCCAAGGGCGCATTGGCAGCAATCTCAGCCGCCAGGTCGAGTGTCTTAGGCATCAACTGGTCATCGGGCAGAAGGTACTCCACTAAACCAATCTGGTACGCTTCCGCAGCATCGATCGTTCGCCCGGTGAGCAGTAGATCCAAAGCGCGCCCCCGACCAACCAGGCGCGGCAGTCGCTGTGTTCCACTGCCAGAAGCAAAGGCGCCTACCTTAACTTCTGGGAAGCCGATGCGCGCCGATTGAGCTGCCAGGCGTATATCGCACGACAGGCTGAGCACTGCTCCTCCGCCCATGGCAAAGCCGTTGATGGCTGCCAGCACCGGCAGGCGTGAGTTTTCAATGGCTTCATTCAACCCGGCTTCCACATAGTCATTCTCCAACAACCAGCCCACCTCCGTGCTGAAATCACGGATATCCGAGCCAACCGAGAACGCTCGTTCAAAGCCAGTCAGCACCAGGCAACGCACCTGCGGATCAGCTTCCAAATCTTGCAACGCTGCCCAGATGGCGCGCTTGACGCCAAAGCGCAGCACACCTAACGGTTTAGAGCGGATGGACAAAACCGCCACGCCAGGGCGAGGTCGCTCGATTTGCACAGCATCGCTTTCCATCTCACCCGGTGGTATGGTAGAGGAATATCCCTTGGCGCCAACAGCTTTATCGCTCATCGCTTGCCTCCTTCCGGCTTGTATCCAGGTTGCAACCGGGCCGGTAAATTCAGGCGTGGCTTTGCCAATATATCCGCCGCTAGCCCCATCGGCTGAGGATCAAATATGCGCCTGTCCATCTCCCGCAAGTTCGGGCTAATGCGCGGGGTGAATTGCATGTGCGCCAGCACATCGCGTTGTGGGTCAATACCCGGCGCGATCTCTGCCAGGATCAGCCCATCTTCATCGCGTTCGAAGACAGCGCGCTCGGTGACGTACAGCGCGCGCTGCCCCTGCCTGGCAGCCTGGTAGCCGTTGTACGAGACCTGCTCCAGGCGCTGGAGAAACTTCGGAAAGCGACCTTCCTTCACAATGTGCAATTCGCCCTCGGACCACTCGATCTGCAATTCACCTGCCGTGAATGTGCCATTGAAAACCATCTTGCGCGCATTTTGGGCAATATTTTGGAAGCCTCCTATTCCAATCACTTTGTCGCCAAACCTGCTGACATTGACGGAGCCCTGGGCATCCACCTGAGCAAAGGAAAGGAAGGCGATATCCAGCCCGCCGCCATCGTAGAAATCAAACTGGTAGGGCTGGTCGATCAGGGCGTCATAATTGATGGCTGCACCGGCATCCACGCCCGAGGCGGGCGCCCCACCAATCAAGCCCTGCTCATTGGTCAGCACAATTTGCTCCAGGAACCCTTCCTCAGCAGCCACGTTGGCAATCCCCGTGGAGATGCCAGCGCCCAGGTTGCAGATCGCGCCCGGAAAGAGCTCCATGGCCGCCCGGCGGGCGATCACTTTGCGCGGATCATGTGGGAGGGCAGGGATCTGGTCGAGTGGTATGCGCAGCTCCCCAGCGTAGGCCGGGCTGTAGTCGGTCAAGTACGTCTGGCGCTGATCCGGATCCAACACCACAAGGTCGACCAGCATACCGGGTATTTTCACCTGCTTGGGCGGCAGCGTGCCGCGCTGCGCCAGGCGCGCCACTTGCACGATGACCACCCCTCCGACGTTGTGAGTTGCCTGGGCCATGGCAAGCATCTCACCGAAAACCGCTTCGCGCTCCATGGTGATATTGCCATCTTCATCTGCCGTTGTCCCGCGTAAAAAAGCAATATCGATATGATAGGGTTTGTAACGCAACCACTCGCGCCCATCCAGGTGTACCAGCTCCACCAGTTCCTCCGTAGCACACTCACTCTGTTTACCGCCGCCATGGCGAGGGTCTACGAAGGTATGCAAGCCGACCTGGGAAAGCAAACCCGGGCGACCAGCAGCCATATCGCGCATCAACTGGGACAGGGCGCCTTGTGGCAACGTATAAGCTTCTACCAGGTTGCGGCGCGCCAGTTCCTGGATCGCAGGCGTGTTGACCAGCGCACCTGTGACGATGCGCTTGAGCAACTCTGGGTGCGCTAACCGCCCGACTCCCTGGGTGGACATATCGCCGATGCCAACCGGATGCAGCAGGGTGAGCTGCCGCGGTGAGCGAGTTGCCTCAAACCGGTTGGCAAGAGCTATGATCAAGGCCTCTGGCACCGCATGCCCACCGCCCGATCCGCCAACCAGCACGGTGTCGCCATCTTCAACAAGACCGACTGCTTCATCAACAGAGACGATACGCACAGGCAATCTACTCCCGTAAAATCCTCAGCCGCCTTTGATAGCTTTCAAGAGCTCGGCCTCGGGTGAATTTTTGTAATAATCATCCAAAGGATAACAACCTGAGACCAGGCCATTACGCGGCGCGGTGGTGCAATCGCTGAAGGTGCGGCAGATGCGCTTGCGGTCCAAGACGCGCCCAGCGAGCACATCAGCAGGCATTTCAGGATACGTTAATACCATGCGCCCCAGGCCAACAAAGTCGATCATACCGGTGCGCACCGTGTACTGCGCCACATGCGGCAGCCATTCCTGCAGATAACTGTAGCCGGTGCCGACCAGCGCCATATCTGGAAAGCGCGCCTTGATCTGGGCATGCGTGTTAATCATACGCGCCACCCCCACCAGGGGGTCTTCTGGCGGCTGGTAGCCATCCGAAGGGGGAAAATATGCCGGGCGCATCACGTGCGGGTTGTAATAGGGGCTACCAGCAGAGAGGTTGACCAGCTCGATCCCCAACGAGCGCAGCACCTCGACAAATTGCACAGCTTCCTGGACGCGCGGTTGAAGGGGATCATTGTGGTCGGCGCCAAACGCATAGGGATATTGGCCTTGCTCATTCCGGTGGATAAGCGGTTGCCCCACGCCATCCTCCCCTGGGCGGAAGGGCGGAAAATCGAAGGCGCTGAAACGCACACCGATCATTAAACCGGGAGCCTCTCTGCGGATACCTGCAACAATCTCGCGCAGGAAGCGGGTGCGATTCTCGAAGCTGCCGCCATACTTCCCGGGGCGGGTGTAAGCGCTGAGAAATTCATGCCCCAGGTAGCCATGGCAGTGTTTTAAGTCGACAAAGTCGAAACCCAGCTTGAATGCCCGCTGCGCGGCGCGCACGAAATCTGCGATTAAATCTTCAATCTCGGTGTCGGTCATCACCGGAAGCGCAGGGTCCACTTGGTAGATCTTTTCCAGCACAGGATGGTGGTAGAGGATCTTGGGCTCCAGGCGCTTCTTGTCATTGGGACGCGCGAAGCGTCCCGAATGAGTGAGCTGCAAGCCCAGCAGCAAGTCGCTCGTATCACCAAAAGCCTGGATGTGCTTCTGCAGCAGGGTCTCACGCAGTTGCGCCAGGCCTTTCAGGGTGCTTTCCTGGATCATGAGCTGGTTCGGATTGGCGCGCCCATCGTGGCGTACTGCCACCGCCTCGCCGCCCCAAATCAGCTTCGCTCCAGAGCGCCCAAAGTTTCCCCAGCGGCGCAAAGTATTCTCGGTGGGCAGCCCATCTACAGTGCCATCCCAGCCTTCCATCGGCAAGATGCAAAAACGATTGCCGATTTTCCGGCCGTTTGATAAAACGTAAGGTTGAGCCAGAGCACCGTGCGGTGCGGGAATCAATTCTTCATCGAATGGCAGGTGAATCCCCAATCCAGCAATGTATTGGCGAAAGTCATCTGCCGTTCGCAGGCGAGCCAGGCGGGTGTAAGGATTTGCCATGCTTACTCCTATTCTTTTCAAATATCCAATGGCCGCTTTTGTCGCAGATCGCGGATCCAACCCAACACTTGCTCAGCGAGCGCCTGAATGGCCGGAAAATCTCCGGCTGCTAACAGGTCTTTACGCAAGAGCTGGCTTCCCATACCCACGCAAGCTGCGCCAGCATCGAACCAGGCGCGGATGTTCTCTTCTTTTGGCTCCACCCCACCCGTCGGCATCAACCGGCTCCATGGCATAGGACCGAGCACATTCTTGATAAAAGCCGGTCCTCCAACCTGCCCTCCGGGAAACACTTTCACGATTTCCACGCCCAACTCCTCCGCCGCCGAGATCTCGCTCACTGTGCCACAACCCGGTGAATAGGGCACTTTGCGGCGGTTGCAAACACGCGCCACCTCCGCGTTCAACACCGGCCCCACGATGAAATCAGCGCCAAGCTGCAGGTACAGCGAAGCTGTGCCAGCATCCAGGATCGAACCTGCTCCCAATACCAGGCGCTCGTCCGCGCGAAATCGTCGCGCCACCTCCTGAAAGACCAGGTGAGCGCCGTCGCCGCGGTTGGTGAATTCGATCGTGCGAACGCCCGCCCGTAAACAGGCTTCGATGGCCTGGCAAGCCGTTTCGACGTCGCTGTGATAAAAAAGCGGCACCAAACCGGTTTCCAGCATCGCCCGCAAAGTGTGTAATCGACTGTGTTTCGCCATTGTCTATCCTTTCATAGGATTTAGTTATGCGCACGGTTTGACGCGCCGCCCTAGCGGCTCACCCGGCCGGAGGCATCGCCGCTCATCAATTTCTCGACTTCAGATACCGTAACCAGGTTGAAATCACCAAAGATGGTGTGCTTGAGCGCAGACGCGGCAACGGCAAAGTTCAATGTTTTCTGGTAATCCTGCCCAAAATGGGTCAATCCGTAGATCAATCCAGCCACAAAGCTATCTCCTCCGCCAACGCGGTCGACAATGTGCGTGATGTCATACTCGGGCGCAAAGTACATCTCACCCCCGTGCCACAGCACTGCGCTCCAGGTATTGTGGCTGGCAGAGATCGAACCGCGCAGCGTGATGGCGATGGTGCGCAAATTGGGGAAGCGCTCGGCGAGCTGCTCACAAACCCGGGTGTACCTCCTGGCGTCCAGCTTCCCCGAAGTCACATCGGTATCTGGGGCGTGTATACCAAACACTTTGGCTGCATCTTCCTCATTACCCACCGCCACGTCGCATTGCGACACCAGCTCAGGCATCACCTCGCTCGCTGGACGTCCCCATTTCCACAGCTTGGCGCGGTAATTGAGATCGCAAGAGACCGTGATTCCTGCCGATCGCGCCACCTCTACAGCCTCCTGGCAAGCCGCCGCCGAGCCGCTGGAGATTGCCGGGGTTATCCCCGTCCAATGGAACCAGGTTGCGCCTTGCAAGACTGGCGCCCAATCGATCATACCCGGTTGGATACTGGCAAACGATGAACCTGCGCGATCATAGATCACCTTACTGCCGCGCTGAACTGCGCCGTGTTCCAGGAAATAAATGCCCAGTCGCTCACCGCCGCGCGCAATATGGCGTGTGCCCACCCCATATTGGCGTAGAAACTGCAGACAAGCCTCGCCCAGGTCATTGGCGGGCAAGCGAGTGACAAAGTCGGTGGATACGCCGAAGTTCGCCAGCGAAACAGCTACATTGGACTCCCCGCCGCCGTAAAGGACATCAAAACTGCGCGCCTGTCCAAATCGCAGCATTCCTGGCGGTGAGAGACGCATCATGATTTCACCAAAAGTTACGACATGTGCCATAGTATTCCCTCCCGTATAACTCGGAGCATTGACGGTCATCGATCACGCCTATAAGCGGTGTAAATGAAAGCCGCCATCGACATTGATCACTTCACCGGTGGAAAATGGCAACAGCCCTGCGGCTATCGCTGCTACCGCTTTTCCCACATCTTCGGGCTGCCCCCAACGTCGAATGGGCGTCAGTCCTTCCTCCAGGATCATCCGGTCATATTTCTCTTTGACGACCGAGGTCAAGTCGGTGGCAATGATGCCGGGGCGGATCTCATACACGTTGATGCCGTATTCTGCCAACCGGTCCGCCCACAGCGCGGTGGTCATGCTCAGGCCAGCCTTAGAGATGCAATACTCAGCGCGAGAGGTGCTGCTGGTGTAAGCACTGATCGAACTGATGTTGATGATCTTGCCGTCGTGAATCTCGCCGCTCTTGATCAAGCGGATCATTTCATTGGCCACTCTTTGGGTGAGAAAGAAAGGCCCCCGCAGGTTGATCCCCAGCACCTCATCGAAGGACTCGACGCTGGTTTGGAGCATATCCATCCGCTGGCGCGGCCCCACCCCAGCATTGTTTACCAGCATGTCGATACGCTTGAAATGCTCGAGCGTTTGATCGACCATAGCTTCCAGGCTGGCCAGGTCCCCCAGGTCGGCCTGGACCAGCAGCGCCCGCCTACCCTGGGCTTGCGCTGCCTGCTCCACCTGCCGGGCAGCTTCGACGTCTTTGCGGTAGTTTACAACCAGGTTCCAACCCTGCGCGGCTAAAGCCAGGCAAATGCCCCGGCCAATGCCTCGACTTCCTCCAGTCACCAACGCCACTTTGCCGCTCGTCATGGCTCACACCTCCGCAGATGTTAACAATGACAATGCCTTATCCAATGCCTCGACGAAGAAGTACTCGCCCCACATGACGCTCTCGTCGACGCCCAGCCCTTTATTCAAGTGATAGATGCCATGCTTCAAGATGCCCTCCCAACCTGGCGTTTCGTCCGCCAGGTAATCTGCACCGCACAGTGTATGCAGGATGATCAAGGCCGCCTGACGATATTTTTCAGAAGCATGGCGCTCTTGCACCGTCGCACTCAGGTCGAGCAGCCCACTGGCAGCTATCGCGGCGGCTGAACTCTCCGCCTGGGATTGCGGGGCGAACCAATCATTGGGCGGTACGCCGGGACCGAAGGGAGCTCCCATCTCGAAAGAGGTTTGTTCCAGGTAATAATCGGCGCAGGCACGCGCCGTCTCCAACAGTCGTGAATCATGGCTGAAATTGTAGGCGGTGGTAAAACCATACAACGCCCAGGTTTGCCCGCGCGCCCAGCTTGAGTCGCTTCGCCAACCTTGGTGGGTAGACTGGCGCAGAAATTCCCCGCTGTGCAGGTCGAAGATGCCTTCATGAGCAGTGCTGCCATCACCACGCACCAGGTAACGACGAGTGGTCAGGCAGTGCTGGTTGGCTCGCCGTAACAATTCCTTATCCCCACTTTGCAAGGCAGCATAGTAAACGATGCCAACATTCATCATGATGTCGATAAACAATGAATCGTCTGCGACAAATGAACGCAGATACTGCCCCTTTTCCTTGAAGCGCATGCCCATCGTTCTACCCGCCGTGATGACCGTTTGACGGATCGCCTCGTCACCCGTGAGGTCATACCAGCGCTTGTAGGTAGACCAGAACAAGAAGCCAAGGTCATGCACCGTGCGGTCGTGTTGGCGCTCTTCGATCAATCGCGAGTAGTGCTCAGCGCGCTGCCGCCAGGCAGGCTCCTGGGTGCGTTTGTAAAAGATCCACATCATCCCCCCAGGAAATCCCTCGCACCAGTTCGTCCAGGTTTCGCCAGCCAAATGCCATCTGCCATTCCGGGTATACATGGGGAACTGATCCGGGTATTTTTCGATCATTGCCGCCACCTGGCGCTCTGAAAACGCCATCGCCCGCTGCATGCGTTGGTGGAGGTCGCTCAAATCCGGGTAATTGAACATGACAGCCTCTTTCTTGTACGAGCGCTAACCCACATTCTCGTGGGGCAACCCCAGCCGGCGAGAAATTTTCGCCGCAGTTCGGCGCACCAACTCACCCAATTCAGCCACCCGCGTATCCGGCATGCGTTGCAATGGTACAGAAATGCTGATCGCGGCAACCGGACGGCCATCGAAATTGAGCAAGGGAGCAGCCACACATCGCCCACCCAACTCATTTTCTTGATCATCAATGGCGTATCCACGCTCCCGAACGCAAGCCAGGTCTGCCAGGAACAACTCAGCGTCGGTGATCGTGTTCTGGGTGAGCGGCTCGAAATCGTGGTGGGCGACAAAATCCAGGATCTCTGGTTGCGGCAGGAAAGCCAGGTAAGCCTTGCCCAGGGCTGTGCTGTGGACGCGTTCCCGCTTGCCTATCTCCGAGCGAAATCCCAGGGTGTTGGTTCCGTGCATACGCTCGATATAGACCATATCGGACCCGCGCCGCAGGGCGAGATTGACGCTCTCGTTGCATGCGTCGCGCAGAGCGAGCAGATGCGGCGCGGCTACACGGCGCAGATCATACTGGTTCAAGAATAGCCCGGCTCGCTCAGCCAGCTTATACCCCAGCCGGTACTTGCGATTCTCAGGGTTTTGTTCCAGATACCCGTTGACCTCCAGGGTATAGATCAGGCCTGCGACAGTGGATTTCGGCAGATGAATCGCTCCAGCGATTTCTGTGGTTCCAAGTTCGGGATTGCGCGCGTTGAAGACATCCAGGATATCCAGTGCACGTTGCACTGAGCCAATCAGCTTTCCTTGTTTGTTTGCCATGCGCACCCGTATTTTTATAGTGGAAGTATAGCGGGGTTTTGTTCGATATTATCGAACACGATTTGACAATAACGACCAATTTATGGTATCATAAAAAAGGCAGACTTGTCAAGCATTCATTCGAGCTTCATCGATCGACAAGTCTGCCTTGCAATTAACTGGGCGGTGGCAAACCCATGCACCTGTCCGAGAAAATGCCGGCGCAGGACGCATCCGAAAGCCTGAATCATGCTCGAGCTGACCCTTCCATGCCCGATAATCGACCTGAGATAAACCGCCTCTGCTTGCACACCATCACAACCCGCTCCTGGGATGTCGAAACAGCGGTGTCGCGCTATGCCCAGGCAGGGCTGGGCGGCATAACGATCTGGCGAGAAGCGCTGGAAGGCCGCAGCCCAGCAAAAATCGGACAGTTGGCCCGCCAGGCTGGGTTACAGCTAACATCGCTGTGCCGGGGAGGTTTTTTTGCAGCATTGACCCAGGCAGGGCGCCAGGCTGCATTGGACGACAACCGGCGAGCTTTGGAACAAGCCGCCGAGCTGGGCGCTCCTTTGCTGGTGCTGGTACCAGGAGCTGCACCGGGGCAGCCGCTCGATAAGTCGCGGGGGCAAATTGCGGAAGGGATCGCCGCACTGCTGCCAGAGGCTCAGGCGTGTGGTGTGCGCCTGGGTATCGAGCCTCTCCATCCCATGTACGCCGCAGACCGCTCAGCCATCAACACGCTGCGCCAGGCCAACGATCTTTGCGCTGCGCTGGACTCGTCCTGGGTAGGCGTCGTGGTGGACGTTTACCACCTGTGGTGGGATGCCGAACTACCTGCTGAGATCGCGCGCTGCGGAAAATCGGGATGGCTGGCAGCTTTTCATCTATCTGATTGGCTGCTTGAAACCCACGATCTGCTCAACGACCGCGGCTTGATGGGCGAAGGCTGCATCCCCCTGCGCGAAATTCGTCTGCAAGTTGAAGCAGCCGGATTCGGCGGTCTTCATGAGGTGGAAATATTTTCAGAGCGCTGGTGGGCGCAGGATCCTGGTAAATTCCTGCAAGCCATCCTGGAAGCCTACCAGCGACATTGTTAGATACCCCAAATCCCTGACCCTGAGAGGCGAAAATGACTGAACCCATGATAAAAACCACTGTTGTAGGAAGTTACCCGGTTCCAAGCTGGCTTCAAGCTCTACCATCTCGACCCGCTTTGCGCGATGCGCTGTTGGTAGTGCTGAAAACCCAGGAATTGGCCGGCCTGGATGTGATCGCTGACGGCGAGTTGAGCCGCTTCGACCCCAACCACCCGGAAACCAATGGCATGATCGAATATTTCATCACCCCATTGGCGAATGTCCATACGCGTCTCGGGCGCGAAGAATTGAACCATTTCCGCGCCCAAGCGGGCATGGCCTTCCGCGCTCAGCCAGCGGGTGTGGTCCATGGCGCCATCGGTGAGGGAACACTCAACCTGCCAGCAGCCTGGCAGATGGTGCGAGGCCTGACTCACTCTCCTCTCAAATTCACCCTCACTTCCCCTTACATGCTCGCAAAAACTTTATTGGACGAGCATTACCACGACTTGCCAGCCCTGTGCATGGCGATTGCAGAGGTTCTGCGCAAACAGGTGGCAGAGATCGACGCCGCCGTCATCCAAATCGATGAAGCCAATCTACCGGGGCATCCCCAAGACGCCTCCTGGGCGCATGAAGCAGTCAACCACGTGCTCTCAGCGGTGCAAGGGGAGCGGGCGCTGCACCTGTGCTTTGGAAATTACGGCGGTCAATCCATTCAGAAAGGTTTTTGGGGAGATATGCTTGCTTTCCTCAACAGCCTTCGAGTCGATCACCTCGTCCTCGAATTCGCGCGTCGTGGGTACGATGAGTTGCCGGTATTCAACGACCTACGTCCAGAAATCGCTTTGGGGGTTGGCGTAATCGATATCAAAGACAACGAGATTGAGAAGCCCGAGACCATCGCCCGGCGCATCGAGCATGCAGTGAAGATCCTCGGCGCTGAACGCGTGCGCTGGGTGCATCCCGACTGCGGCTTTTGGATGCTGCCGCGCAGCGTGGCAGATGGTAAAATGTCTGCGCTGGTCGCTGGGCGAGACCTCTTCCTCGGTCGCCAGTAATCTTTCGATCTGATTTCGGGGAGGGATGATGCCTGATTTCAAAGCCTATTTTTCAGCTCGCCTGGATAACGCCACCACGTTGTTGCAGGATTTTGTGGAAATCGAGTCGCCTTCCCATGACAAAACCGCCGTCAACCGCATGGCACAGAGGGTGGTGCAGGAGGCCCTGGCGCGCGGCGCCAATATCGAGCGCAAACCGGGCAGCGAGTTTGGCGATCAGGTGATCGCCCGTTGGCCAGGCGCCAAAACCGGCCAGGGAATCTTGATGCTTTGCCACATGGACACGGTTTGGCCTCTCGGCACGCTTGCGGAAAGACCGGTGCGCATCCAGGATGGACGCATGTATGCGCCTGGCGCTTACGATATGAAAGCGGGCATTGTGATCTGCCTGGAAGCGGTGCTGGGGCTCCAGGCATTGGATCGCATGCCTGCCTCTCCCATTACGCTGCTATGTACTGCCGATGAAGAAACCGGCAGCCTTGAATCCCGCGCCACAATCGAAGCGCTGGCTGCAGAAAGCCGCCTGGTGCTGTGCATGGAACCAGCCCTGCCCGGAGGAGTGCTAAAAACTGCTCGCAAAGGTGTGGGTGGGTTCGATATCCACATTTACGGGCGCGCCGCGCACGCCGGAGCCGATCATCAAAAAGGGATCAACGCTATCGAAGAGATGGCGCACCAGGTGCTGGCATTGCAAAAGCTGACCCGCTATGATTCCGGAACAACGGTCAATGTGGGTGTGATCAAGGGTGGAAGCGCCTCGAATGTCGTGCCGGCGGAGTGCCACATTGAAGTGGATTTTCGCGTTTCACAGATGGACGAAGTGGAACGCGTCACGACAGCCGTGCATGAGCTCAAGCCTCATCTGGACGGTGCTCGTATCGAGATCGAAGGTGGTTTGAATCGCCCCCCAATGGTCAGGGATGCCCTGATGGAACGCACCTTCCGGCATGCCGCGGAGATCGCCCACCGACATGGTTTTGATCTGCAAGAGGCGAGCACCGGCGGCGCTTCGGATGCCAACTTCACAGCCGCGATGCACATCCCCACCCTGGACGGGTTGGGCGCTGACGGCGATGGCGGGCATGCCATCACCGAACATGTCATCCTGGCAAGCCTGCCTGCCCGGGCAGCTTTGCTGGCGGCGTTGCTCTCTGAGTGGTGAACACCCATCACCCAGTTTTTGGTGACAGCCTGGGCTTATAGCGAACCAGGCTGTTCTTTTTATCAGGGTTACCCCTGGCTCCCGGAATTGATCCGCATCGCGACGCGGCGCACAGCAGATTTGATCTCCTCTTCATCCAGCGTCAGCAGCTCGCGGTTCAGCATAACTGGCTTGCCGTGAATGAACACACTGCGCACATCGCTCTTGTTGGCGGCATAGATCAAATGGGAATACACATTGTACAAAGGCGTCAGGTGCGGCGCATCCAAATCTAGAATAGCAATATCCGCCAATTTGCCAGTCTCCAACGAGCCCAAGCGATCCTGCATACCAATCGCTCGCGCTGCCTTGACGGTCGCCATCTCGAAGACATGCTCCGCTTTCGGGCAAGTCGGGTCTCCCCAAACACCCTTGTGCACCATCGCCGCAGTGAACATTTCACCAAGCATATCCAGGTCATTGTTCGTCGCCGCGCCATCTGTGCCAATGGCTACATTGACCCCGGCGCGCAGCAGGTCTGGTAAGCGCGCCACACCATTGGACAGTTTCAAATTCGATTCCGGGCAGTGGGCAACGGAAGTGCTGGTATCTTTCAACAGTTGAATTTCATCGTCTCGCAGATGGACACAGTGCGCCAACAGCGTGCGCGGCCCAAGCAGGCCAACTTCGTGCAAGTATTCGATCGGGGTCTTCCCGAAGCGCTGCTGAATGGTCTCAACTTCGACGCGAGACTCGGAAGCGTGGGTAACAAACAATAACTGGTAATCTTCCGAAATCTGCCGCGCGTTCTCCAGCATCTGCCTTGAAGTGGTGTAAGTGGAATGCACTTGCACGCAGCAAGTGACCAGCGGATTGGTTCGAAATTCTTCAATATAGCTCTGAGCACGGGGGATATGATTCTCAGGCATCACCCCATCGGGTCCAACAATTTCTGTGAACGCCGGACCATTCACCAGGCGGAACCCGGCATTCACCGCAGTGCGTGTATTATCCCAAAGCTGCCAATACATATCGTGGGCGCAAGTTACACCGCCGCGGATCATTTCCACCAGTGCCAGTTGGGTTCCAGCTCGCACATTACTCACGTTGGCAAATGCCGCCTCCAGGGGCCAGATGCGCCCCAACCAGGCCTCCAGTGGTTGATCATCAACCAGCCCGCGGAAAATGGTCATCGCCAGGTGCGAATGCACGTTGATCAAGCCCGGAATCACCAGGCAACCGGAAGCGTCAATGGTCTGCCGCGCCTGGATGTGCTCTGCGATTTGCACGGCTGGGCCGATGGAGACAATCTCAGCCCCGCGTATAGCGATCGCTCCGTTTTCGATCACCCTGCGCTTTGCGTCCATGGTGACCAACGTGCCGCCTTTGATCAGGTAATCTGCCGATTGGGTAGGGTTTTGGGGATCGATCACAATCACACTCTCTGCGACAAATTCGAGGATAAAGCAGTGGCGTTTTGCCACAACACTTCAGCAAAACGCCACTCCCAGTCGGTAATCCAGCTTCGATCAGTCTTCTTCCTCAACGAACTGCTCCTGGCCTCCCAGTATAAAGCCAGCAACGACAATCAAGAGCAGGAATGGCAACACAGCGATCCAAACGGCGGCGCTGCCCTGGGTGCCTGTGAAGCCATAGATCTGCTGCCCGGCGGCGCCAACGGCCACCAACAGCCCCACAATCAGGCCACCGAGTGAGCCAACGATCATCAAAAGGGAACCGAGGGTTTTGGCTGTGCCCGCCGCCACATCTTGTTTATCCATGATGTCGGTCCAAACCAGGCCCCAGCGCTTGACACGCGGGTAGAACAAGGCCAGCAAGATCGGACCGACCAGGAAGGCGGCAGCGAAGTTGTTGACCGTGATGGTAATCGCCAAAAAGGCGAATGGCACGATCTGGGCGATATCCAGGTACCAGGCGATCACAATGGCGCAGGCCGCGGAGGATGTCAGGCTCACCAACTCGAATGCCAGGATTTTCCTGAAATTGTTGGTGGTCGGCGACATATCGTCTTGCTTTACCAGGCCGAAGGTTGCACCCCACATCTTGTAAGGAATGAAACCCAGCAAGAAGTTACCGAAGAAACCAAAGATCGAGCCAGGGCCAAAGGTGCCCCCAAACAGATCACCAATGGTATTGCCAATCGCAGCACCCCAGGCTCCCGCAGGTCCAAAGAGCAAACCGAATACTGGCGGGAAGACATTGGCAGGGCGCACTTCGGTGATACCTGGCACGATCACAATACCGCCTTTGAAGACAATCAAGAAAGCGGCGTAAATAGCTGCCGAAAGAGCTACCAGGATGATCATCCGGGTATTCTTCCACATGGTAATGACTTCTTTCATGATCGACTCTCCTTAGCTTACATCATCGAATGAAAATGGATGGATAGATGACCGCTGTACTTTCTGTAGTGTTCAAAGCGTTCCTGTTTTTTTCACCTCCTGTTTCGACTCAATTTTCCTGCGGGGGGCGCACCATCATCAAGGCTGCTTCGCAAGCACAGGTGAGGCTTGACTCTACTTCCAATACATCGACAAATAGCCTCAACAACCTGTCCAGCAAGCGATCTACGCCTTGGGTCACAATCTGGATATTCTCTTCCAGTCCTGCAGCCCAGTTGATCGAATACGCCACTGCGGCGTAGTGCATGCCCAGCTCGCGGGCCAGGTGCGACTCTGGCACGCCCGTCATTCCCACCAGATCGACGCCCAGTCGCTCGTACATGCGTATCTCCGCCGGCGTCTCGAAACGCGGACCGTTGGTGGCTCCGTATACGCCTCCATCTATCAGATCCAAACCGGCCAGGTTGGCTTGCGCCAACAAGCGCTTGCGCAGCGCCTGGCAATAGGGCTGGTTCATCTCCAGGTAGGCATGTCCAGAGTCGCCGCCGTTATAGTAAGACAAGGGACGCCCGGAAGTGAAATTAATGAAGTCGCTTAGCACAACCAGGCTGAGCGGCGGCATTCTTCGATTGATGGAACCGACCGCATTCGTTGCGAATATCCGGCGCACGCCTAGGAGCTGCAGCGCTTTCATGTTGCCCAGGTAGTTGATGGCGTGAGGTGGGTTCTTTCGATTGGGTCCATGTCGGTTTAGATAAACAATAGGAAAGGGCTGCTTCTCGACAACATAGACCGTCACTTCGCCATAGGGTGTTTGCACTACTTGCAAATGCAAGTCCATCCCCGGCAAACCATCGATACCTGTCCCTCCGATAATCGCTACTCTTTCACGCATTGGCGCTGTAGGATTCATCTTCATCTGTAGAAACCCCTACAACGGAAAATGGTTTCTCAGATCGAACGGGCTGAATACTCCCAGCCGGGTGATGATTCCGGAGACCAGATGAGGCGGCGTGATATCGAAAGCTGGATAGTATGCGGGAATTTCAGCGATCGTAGTCGGCGTCCCACGGCATTGGCGCAGTTCACTGGCGTCCCGTTCTTCGACCTCGATCGAGGCGCGATCGGGCTTGTGGGGATCCAATCCCCAGCAGTACGCGAAATAAGGCACGTGATGGTAATGGGCAGCAATTGCGTTTTGGAAGGTGCCGATCTTATTGACCACATGCCCGTCCAGGGTGATCAAATCAGCAGCGGTGAAATACTTTTGCACTTTGCCCTGGGAAAGCACAAACGCAGGCATGTTATCGCTGATCAGGTGCACTGGAATGCCCAATTCTTGAATGCACGGAGCGGTCAGGCGCGCGCCTTGTAAGTAGGGGCGCGTCTCGGGCACGAACACCTGGATGCGCTTGCCTTCTCGCCAAGCCATGCTCAAGCTCAGAATAAAAGCGGTTTCAGCAAAACACATCGTGAGAATGCCGTCGCCATCGGAGATTAAATCGGCGCCGTAGCGGGCTGTGCTGGCATAGTCAACATAGGACTGGGTGCGACGCTGCTCGATCCAGTTGAGCAATGCCGCTTCCACGGATTCCTGGCGCTCGAGAGCGTCATTCGCCACCTGCAGCGCAGCCTCCAGACGGCGCGCCAGGGCAGTGTTGGTCGGTCGGGTATGGATGAGTCGCGTCGTTGCCGCTTGCAAACCGGCGCGGATTTCATCCGCGGGGCGATGGCTCAGACGGTTGGCTTCCATAGCCAAGGCATACATGGCGGCAATCGAAGGTCCGCCCCCTTGTGTCACCATCGTTTCGATCGCTAGCGCTACGCTCTCTACATCGGGGCAACTTACAAAGACTCTCTCGAAAGGGTAGCGCCGGCGGTCAAAGATGTGTACTGCGCCATCCTCATAACGGGCAACATTCTCCCGCTTCAATATAAAAGGGAGCATCTCGTTGACATCTTGGCTCGTGTTATTTTCCATAGCCTTAGAACCGCCTCAATCCGGTCAGATTACCGTAGCCCGCAATGTTCAAGTAAATGGAAATCACGACCAGTAACAAGCCAAATAGCAAAACTGCGTAATCGGCTTTCCCCATCTTGATTTCCAGGTAAGTGGTGCGATCTTCACGCGCTCCAAACCCACGCGACTCCAGCGCCATTCCAAAAATATTCGTGCTGCGAATGGTAGAGATAAAGACCGGGATGAGCAAGGGGATAAACTTGCGGATACGTTCGATGAAATTCCCACTTTCCAGGTTCAAGCCGCGGCTGCGCTGAGCCTGGCTGATGATCAGGGTATTTGCCGCAATGGTCGGGACAAGTCTCAGGGAGGTGGAGATGGCAAATCCCACCCGATAGGGTAATCCCAAACGGATCATTCCCATGACCAGTTCTTCATTGCGGGTTGTGCTGACCATGATCATCCCCATGGTGATGATGGTCAACATCAACAACGTGCGTGAGACGCTGTACTGCAGTGACTCAACTTCAATAAACCAGAAAAGTGGGGTCGCACCGTTGGCAAAAAAGTTCCAAATCACCAGGCTGGAAATGGTGAGAACCAGCAGGACGAAACGAATCCGGCGGAGATTGGGCCAGGCTTTCGCAATAACCAGTTGTAAGAAGACCAGCGCGACGCAGGGCAGCAACCAGAGGGGGTTTTCGAATTGTAAGACAGCAATAAAGATGATTAAGAACACCAGCAACTTGGTGCGGGGATCCAGCCGGTGGATGAACGTGTTGTAATCCAGGTAAATCTCAGCATCCATCAGTCGATTCCTCCGGATAGGCAATCCAACATCTCTTGAGGCCGCAACATGGTTTTTGCCAGCAGATTGCTGAATTGGATGAAGTGCGGGGGTCTCAGGTAAGCCTCTTTGAGCAGTTGTTCTTGTGCGAACACCTGTCGCGGTGTGCCCTCCAGGTACAACCTTCCGTCCTTAACTACGAAGACACGCTGAGCGTACTCGGCAACCACCCACATATGATGGGTTACAAAAATAATCGTGCTTCCCTGTTCATTTAACCTGCGCACCATCTCCATCATACTGCGCTGTTCGCCATAATCCAGCCCGGTCGTTGGTTCATCCAGGATGAGCACATCCGGACGGGCTGCCAACACCGCCGCAACCGCCACACGTTGGCGGCCGCTCTTGGTCAGGCTGAACGGATCCTGGCCTTCATAACCAGCCAGCCCAACTGCGGAGAGCGCCTCTTCAACTCGGCGCTTGACCTCCTTCTCATCCAGGTGGCGCAATCGTGGGCTGAAAGCCACCTCCTCGAACACCGTCTCCGAGAAAATCTGGTGATCCGGATTCTGGAACACATAGCCCACTTTCTGACCCAACTTGAAGACCCCTTGTTCCCTTGTGGGCTTGCCTTCCACAAGCACTTCACCCTGGGTGGGCATCAACAATCCATTCAGGTGTTTGGCCAGCGTCGTTTTCCCACTGCCATTTTGCCCCACAATGGCCACAATTTCGCCCGGGTAAATTTCCAGGTCAATACCGGAAAGCGCCTTCACACCCGAAGGATAAGTGTGGGAAAGCTCCTGACACCTGATCAGCGGTTGCCCGCTGTTCTTCAGCGCCTGGGTCTCCTGTTTGACCAGCTCAGCATACTTCTGGTCAGACAGGCTCCAGCCAGATAGCTCGAAACTGGTCTTTGCCTCCTCGGGTGTGAATGGGAGCGCAGGCGCCGTTCCGCCAGCGCCTGCGCTTCCGCCAGAACGCTGCTTATTCTTCCAGGCTTTGAGAAAAAAGCTCGGGATGCCGAGAGGCATCAAGCCGATACTTTCCATTAACTCGATATCCTGGAGCACCTGTCTCGCTGGTCCGAGGCGGATCAACTCCCCTTCCTTCAAGAAAGCGATGCGGTCGGCATGCAGCACTTCTTCCGTTTCATGCTCAACGACCATCAGCGTGATATCCTCACGCTGCCGCAAATTATCGGTGATCTGAAAAATCCCCAATTTACTGATCGGATCCAGGTCCGTGGTAGGTTCATCCATCACCAGTACCTGGGGCTTCATCGCCAGAACCGAGGCGATCGCCAGTTTTTGTTTTTGTCCACCGGAGAGCGTTGAAGGCGGCCTCTTCCGAAATTGCTCCAGGCCGACATAAGCCAGATTCTCTTGAATTCGCCGAGCGATCTCAGGGCGGGGCACCCCAAAATTTTCCGGTCCGAAGGCGACCTCTAATTCCACACTGGTGGAAAATAATTGGGCTTCAAAATCCTGGAAAACAAGGCCCACCTGCTCCGCCATCTGTGAGACGGTGTGCTGGCGCGTATTGCGGCCGTTCACAATCACATCGCCGCTGAATTTCCCTTTATGAAAGTGGGGAATTAGCCCATTGATGCAAGCTGCCAGTGTGCTTTTGCCAGCTTCGCTGGGACCCATTACCACCAAAAACTCTCCCCTCCCTACCTCGAGTTGAATATTCTGCAAAGCTGGTTTTTTGGTCCCCCGATAACGATAACTTAAATCCTGGAGGGCAATCACGGGTTCAGCCATCGCTCGTTCCTGTGGTTGAGATGAGATGCTCAAAATCATTATAGGCATTAACAGCAAGGTGTCAAGCAGACCGAAATCTAAGGCAGTATCTGAGCACAAATCTTGCTGGACAGAACGGTCGCTTTTAACTATACTTGTATCTGTACAATTAGTACAACTTAAGACACGGCGCTTCGTCATGATCACTGACTTTTCCGAAATCATCACTTTATCTTTGCGTGTGAGCGGCATCGCGCTCTTTTTCAGCACCTTACTCGGCCTACCCATTGGTGCGCTGATCGGGTTGTACCGTTTCCCCGGTAGAAAACTGGTGGTTGCTTTGCTGTATACGGGCATGGGCTTTCCTCCCGTCGTGATTGGATTGTTGGTCTATCTGCTCCTTTCGCGCAGCGGTCCTCTGGGCTCACTGGGCTTGCCCTGGCTACCCGAGCTCTTTACTCCCGGAGCAATGATCATCGCCCAGACAATCATTAGCTTTCCAATGGTTGCCGGTTTTACCATGGCAGCTATACTGGCAATAGACCCGCAGTTGCGCCAACAGATACGCTCGTTAGGTGCATCAGAATGGCAAATCGCCATGACACTTTTATCAGAGGTGCGCTTGGGCGTCATTGTCTCCATTGTGGCTGGCTTCGGGAGCATCATCTCAGAAGTGGGCGCAGTGATGCTGGTAGGCGGGAATATCGCCGGGCGCACACGCGTGATGACAACTGCCATCGTTTTAGAAACGCGCAAAGGAAATTTCGACCTGGCGCTGGCCTTGGGAGCAGTGCTGTTGGGGTTGACTTTCCTGGCCAACCTGATCATGCTGCGCTTACAAGGGAAGGTCTTGGATTGATGACTGAAATTGTCTATCAATTGAGAAATCTGGCGAAAGAGTACGCTGGCCGGCGAGTATTGGATATCGACTTTCTGGATATTTACCGCGGAGAAGTCCTCGCCATTGTCGGACCATCTGGCTCTGGCAAGAGCACTTTGCTGCAATTACTGAATTTTCTTGAGTCTCCCTGCCAGGGGACTATCACTTTCAATGGCGAGGTTTACCACAGCGCCAGGCTGCCCAGCCTGGAGGTGCGCCGGCGAGTGACTACTGTTTTTCAAAGACCGCTTTTGTTGAATCGCACCGTGTGGCAGAATGTCTTCTATGGTTTGGCGTTGCGCAACAGCCCCGAGAGAGAACAACGCGCCCGCCAGGCATTGAACCAGGTGGGCATGTTGGATGCTGCCCATCAAGGCGCGTTGTCGCTTTCGGGTGGAGAGGGTCAGCGCGTTTCGCTGGCGCGCGCCATCGCTTTGCAACCGCAGGTGCTATTGCTCGATGAACCAACCGCCAATCTGGATCCCTACAATATCCGAAAAATCGAAGATATCATCAAAGATCTGAACCGGGATCAGCAGGTGACGATGGTGGTCGTGACACACAATATCTTTCAAGCGCGGCGGCTGGCGCAACGGGTGGCTTTTCTGATGGAGGGCAAGCTGATCGAAGTGGCAAGTAACCCCGCATTTTTCGAATCACCCCAGGATGCACGCACTGCAGCCTTTGTCGCTGGGGACATGGTTTATTGACATGCGCAAAGATTAATAACAACTACCGAGAGCCGCTGTCCAAAGACATCATGTGATTGAGCCTTTGCATTGCTTGCTCAAAGCTCAATACCTGTCCCCCAAAACCAGCTTGAAATCGGCTGGCATCATCCGAATTGGCAAAACAGAGCAGAGATGGGCGACAACAAATTTGCACCTGACTCTCCAATACGTATACCGCCTGGCGAACGTTGTGCATTTTCCCGTACAGGAAGTCTGTGACCAGCGCGGATCGAACCCCCGGTTGCCTCGAAATGTACATCAATCCACAGTGTGGACAACATGCCGCGGCCTGGCGACCATCATTAAGTTGAATGGATAATGCTGTGCGCGGGTTCACTCCCGCGCCGCACATCACGCAGTTCGCCAGAGGCAGATTAACTTCGGTTGGTTGCTGGTAGTGCAGGCGCCCATGCGAGCGGCGCAACCTGTCGGCGCGAACCAGACTGGCAATATCGCGATACAATGTCGCCGTGGGAATGCCCAGCTTCTGCTGAACTTCGTGCACCGATGCAGAGCCTTTTTCGCGAAGATACTCCAGGATTAACCCCTGCCGTTCATTAAAATAGTCCAAAGATCATCCCTCCCTCACCTTGTCCTCATCTTCGATGCATGATAATATTATCACAATTTCTCAAAAATTCCCAACGATTGCCAGGAGGTAACTCGATGAAACGCTTCTTTATCCCGCTGATGATAGCAATATTCATCCTTCTCAGCGCGTGCACGAGCAGCACTGGTTCAACCATCGAAATAGAAGACCCATGGGCGCGCGCGGCTGCAGCCATGGTAGGTGAAATGGGCGGTCACAACATGGGGGACATGGGCACACCCGCCGGCAACACTGCCATGGGCGAGATGCAGCATGCAGGCGCTAACAGCGGCGCTTTCATGGTCATCCGCAACAATGGCAACCAGGCCGACCGGTTGATCAAAGCTGAGAGCGATGTTGCGGAGGCGGTTGAAATTCACTTGAGCGAAATGAAAGACGGTGTCATGACAATGCGCCAGGTGGATGGAATAGATATTCCCGCCAATGGGCAGGCGGAATTAAAACCAGGGTCTTACCATGTGATGTTAATCGGGCTAAAGCGCGATTTGGTAGCGGGTGAAAAAATCCGCCTCAAGTTGACCTTTGAAAAAAGCGGCAGCATTGAGGTTGATGCTGAAGTTCGCGCTCCTTGACATTTTGCCTGATAGAGCAGAATTTTTACCAAAATTATCATAACTCATGAAATCGAATTTTCTGGCGCTGCTGCTGTTAGGGGTCTTACTGATCGTAGCTCTGGTTTTCGGCGTCTACCAGGCCTTCTTCGCTGCACCATCATTCAATGGCACTGTTATCGATCCCCCCAGGGCAGCGCCAGATTTTATCCTCGATTCCGACCATGGGCCAGTAAAGCTTGCCGATTTCCAGGGCAAGTTCGTGCTGCTTTACTTTGGCTACTCGTATTGCCCGGATGTTTGTCCCACGACGCTTTCTGATATGAAACGCGTTGTGTCACGCCTGGACCCCCAGGCAGAGCGGGTGCAAGGCATCTATATTTCTGTAGACCCCCGCCGAGATACCCCCATTAGAATGGGGGAATTTTCCCGTTTTTACCATCCCTCGTTTATCGGTTTATCTGGCACTCCAGAAGCCATATCGCAAACCGCCTCAGCTTACGGCATCATCTACCGCTACAATGACGACGAATCAACCAGCAACTACACGGTCGATCATACCTCCAGGATCACCGTCATCGATCCACAAGGGCGTATCCGCCTGTACTGGGAGCACGGCACAACCTCAGATCAAATGATTGACGATCTGAGACAATTGCTGAAAGAAAACTGAGTATTGCTGATTTGACGCAATGCGCCCGGGTCAGACTGGGGTCATCATCGCTCACGGGTCAACGTTATCCAGTTGCCTGCGGATATTGCGCTCCAGTTCATCTTTCTCAGTCTCGGGCAACCAGCAGGCTTTAACGGCATTCAGGATTAGCTGGCAAATCTCATCCCTGGTAAAGCCTAACCGGCTTTCTAACAGGTAATACTCCAGCGCCAGGCTGTTGCCAAACATCTTGGGATCATCGGTGTTGATCGTAACCAGCAGACCGCGCTCAAAAAATTTCCTTACCGGGTGATCTTCAATAGATTTTACAACCCCGGTGCGCAGATTAGAGATTGGGCACATTTCCAGGGGGATTTGATGTTCTGCCAGCCATTCCACCAAAGCATCATCCTCGATCGCGCGCGTACCGTGTCCAATGCGTTCTGCTCTCAACTTCTTAACTGCTCCCCAAATGCTCTCAGCCCCGGCCGCCTCTCCGGCATGGGCGCTGGTGTGAAAACCAAGTCTTCTTGCCTCTTGATAGACGCTTTCGAAGGGCTGTGGTGGGTAGAGCTGTTCTGAGCCGCCAATACCCACGCCAATGACGCCCAGGTTGCGCACTTCTGCCAATTCGGCCAGGGTGCGTTGGGCATGTTCTGGGCCAAAATCTCGCACCAGGTCTGGCACCAAATTCACCCGCACACCTGGCACCTGCGCCAATCCTTTGCGCACCGCCTCGATGATACGCTGAGTTTGCAATCCCCGCTGGTGAAAATCGGGCGGGGAAACAAACGCTTCCACGTAGTGGATATTCTGCCGAAGCAGATCGTTAGCCACGGCGCTGGCAAAAAAAGTAAAGTCATCATACTCACGAATAAAAGTGTTTTTCCAGACCCAGGTGTCGATAAAGTGCGGGAAATCTCGATACGCGAAGCGCCTTTCCAGCGCTGGGATATCCGCTACTTGTGGGTCGCCCCCATATTTTTGTACCAATTCCCACATGGCTGCATGGGGTATTGCACCTTCCAGGTGCAAATGCAACTCAACCTTTGGAAGCTGCTCAAACCAAGCCAGGCCTGTGTTCGATGTGGCGAAATCTGTCAACCCTATCCCCGATCAAAACATCAACTGTTCACTTGACCATCGGCCGCCAGGCGGGATCGAAATCATTGAATGGATCATCTGTCAAACGGGTGCGCACGGCACCGCTGCCACTGACCACATAGATGTCATGGTTATCGCCTTCGGGCCATCCCTCGAAGACCAGCCATAATCCATCCGGGGAATAGCGCGCCTCGCGCATCGGAAATGGCCCCAAATCATAGCGAAATTCGCTGTAATCGGGATCGTAAGATGCCACAACCAGGCCTGGCACCCCATTTTGCCCTTGCACCTGTGTAAACAGGAGCAATTTCCCATCCGGTGACCAGGAAGGAGAAGTGTTGATTGCGTCAGCGCTGCGAGAGAATATCTTCTGATCGCTCCCGTCCGCGTTCATGGTCCATATTTGCACCGGACCTTTTTGGGTGGTGACAAAAGCGATTTGTTTGCCATCGGCTGACCATGCCGGCTGGCGATCATAGGAATATTGGGCCGAGAGTCGTTTTACCTCGTTGGTTTCCAGGTCGATGAGATAGATTCTCGGCCGGCCGCTGTTGCGCAATGAAGCAAATGCGATGTACCGGCCATCCGGAGACCAGGCCGGATCGAAATCGCCGCCCGGCACGATGGGCAAGGGGGTTAACCCGCTTCCATCCGCATTGATGATAAACAGCCCAGCGCCTCGGTATATCGGCTGGTTTCGATCGCAAGGAGAAATAATCACCAGGCGCAGCCCATCCGGAGACCAGGACGGTTGGCAGGCGCCTTCAGGAATTTCCGTCAATTGGCGCAGACCAGTACCATCGACTCTGACGATGTAGATCTGTGGCGTTCCACCGCGATCCGAGACAAAGGCAATCTCACCTTGCCCGCCTCCAAATGGTGTTGGGGAAGCGGTTGGGCTTGGTGGAATGAGCACCAGGGGAGAGGTTGCAGTCGGAGCCGGCTGGAGAGTCGCGGTTGGGCTGTTTGGCGGCGCTGGCGTAGCGGTTGGCGACGGCGCAAGGGTGCGGGTCGCAGTAGAAGCGACAGGGTTATCGAAGGTCGCTGTGTTCCCAATCACATCAGAGAGCGAGGTAGGCGTGGGGAAAATAAACGCCAGGGCCTGAGCTGGCAGGCTTGGATAATACAAACCAACCACCATACCGATCAACCCGAATGTGATCACCGCGGTGAGAATAAACCAACTCCGCCTGCGTCCGCTGCGATCTCCATTGCCAGCGCGATCTCGAAGCGGCATGCTAGTCTGCACGGGTAGGGGTGTGCTGCCTCTTGGGGGAGGGTAGTTGCCCGTGTCAATGAATGCGCCGCCGTTTTCCGGTTGAAGAGCTGGCGATTCCATGGGCAAAGTTGAGGGAGGCGGCGCCACCTTATACTCACCTGTTTTCCGGCGAAAATTGATCACGCCCAACAAAGCCTGCTTAAATTCCTCAGCAGTCTGATACCGCTCATCCGGGCGCACCGCCAGCGATTTTTCGATAATCCCAGCCAGGCGCCGAGAAACTCGAGGATTATGCTTCCGAATTGGCGTGAGATCGGCTTGATCCATGGCACGCGCCAGCGCATCCTCCGGGATGGACCCCGTGAGCGCGGCGTACAATGTTGCCCCTAATGAGAATAAGTCGGAGCGGTGGTCTGTGCGCGCTGTGCCATATTGCTCGGGTGGCGAATACCCCGGTGTCATGGCTCGTGCGCCGGTCGTGGTCGCCTGCCCACTTTGAATGATCTTTGCCAGGCCAAAATCCACCAGGAAAATCTGTCCTTGGGGGGTGATTTTGACATTACCTGGTTTGATATCCCGGTGGACAATCGGTGGATTGCACGATTCGAGGTAACTGAGCGCGTCGCACAGTGCTATGCCAATAATGATTGCTTCATCTTCATCGATGGCGCCAAGGCGATCCATTCGTTGGCGCAGGTCTTCCCCTTCGATGTAATCCATTACCAGGTATTGACCCTGCCCCTCGACGACAAAGTGATCGGTGACCCGCGTCAGATTGGGATGGCGCAAGGTGGCCAGAATGACTGCTTCGCGGCGAAACTGCCTGGCATATTCATCGGTGGTAAACAGGTTCTCTTTTAAAGCCACGTTCATACCCAGATTCTCGTCGATGGCGCGATAAACCGCCCCCATGCCGCCCTGGCCGAGGATCTCTACCACCCTGTAACGCTTATTTAGCAGCGTCCCACGCTCTAATGCCATATGACTCTCAAATACGTTTTACCACAGAACTTAGACAACCTAAATTCTCGAAACAACTCCGCAATATTCGCAGATGATTTCTGCCTGGCCGCGCAAGATGGGCGCAGTGAAGGCCGCGCCGCAATTCGAGCACTGCTGCGGGGCATTGCGGATACGCTCCAGTTCCTCTGCTGAGACTGGCACAGCCCGATCCTCGGCATAACCGCCGCTGCGCGCCCTGCCGACCATCTTCAACCACTCATCCGCGACGGGTTGCGAAAGTCTAAACTGAGCCGTGTGCAGCGCGGCCGGGGCCCGGAAACGGAAGTTCAGCCTTTGGTATGCGCCTTCTGTCTCGGAGGCAACCTCTTCTTTTTGTACCTCCTCGATCGTTGATAGATGCGCCTCGACCTTTAGCTCGTAGGCGCCTACACGGTCTTCCCACAGCAGGCGTTGATCGGTGAGAAACAGGATCCCATTTTCAGGTTCGCTGTTCGGAGAAAGGTAAAGCGCTTCAACTGCCGCCACACCGCTCTCAGAAGCCTGCAGGCGAAACGAAGCGCTGGATAAGGCTGCCAGCATCCAATCGATCCATGCCAGGTGCGCTGACAGGGACTCCACCTCATCGCCATACTCGTCGTACTGCGCCAGGACGGTGTCGACTGCAGCGTCTGCTTGAGATTGAAGCGAGGCAACCGCCGACTTCACTTGCATGTATAGCGGCCGCGCCGCAGCCAGGTTGCCGGACAGGCCAACCAGGCGGGCTAACTCTTTCTGAATGCCGCTCATACTCTCACCGAGCAACCGCGATTGATGATCCAGCGTTACCTGGGCATTCGACTTTACCCGCTCCCACTGCGCCGAGAGCACCGTCAGGTCCGCCTCCAGATCCTTTTCGATTAAGTACCCCCGCGCCCGCACCTGCGCTAGCTGGCGTTCGATTTCACTCAATTCATTCTCCAGGCGGGCCAGTTCGTCGCGCGCCTCCTTCAACATGACTTCATCCTGCAAAGCGTTTACTTCGCTTTGCAGCGACAGGATATCTGCTTGGGTGAGTGGTAGAGCCAGGTCAGAAGCTGAGAGCCCAGCCCCACTGCCCGCGCGATCGTTTTCGATCTCACCCGAGCGTGCTCGCCCAAGCATCGTAGACCAGTCATCGGCATCCTGTCCGTTGAGATGAAAGTTCACCCATCCCAGGTGGTTATCCTTGAACTGCACCGATAGGAAATCCTGGTGCCCAAACAGCCCTTTATTTTCCGCTTTCTGAGCGAGTATCTCGGTCAGCTTTTGATCGATCACCACTTCCTGGACCAGCTCGCTGGCTGTAACAATGAACAGCACCTTTTTGGTGGCGACTTTTTCCTTACGCTCGAAAATCAATCGCTTGTTGGATAAAAACAGGATACCTTCTGGGTCGTCCTTGCCCTCTTTATCCCAGCGAGCAGCCACAGCCGCCACCAGATCTTCGCCAGCCGCCAGTTGAAAGCTGGCCGCTGCCAGTTGGTCCAATGCCCAATGCACCTGTGTCAGCCGGTTATTGAGCGTAGCCGACTGGGCTTCCACATCTGCGTAGCTGCGCTGCATCTCGGTCGAGATGCGCGATGCTTCACTGAGCAATGCATTCACTTGCGACTGGGCTGAGCGCAGCATCGCTCCCGCCAGATTGGGATTTGCCAGCATGGTGTTCAGGCGCTGAATTTGGGGGTTCACCGTCTCCACGCGCGACTGAAAGGCATGCATTTGCTGAGCGAGGTTAGCTTCCACACGTGGACGAATGCTCTGCCATTGGCTCATCGCGCCATACACCTGCTGCTCCAGGTCACCCTGGTAGCGAAAACCTTTCTGGCGAGCGCTCTCGAGCAGCTCAGCTATCCTGCGCACAAGCGCATCCAATTCAGTCATGTCCGACTGAACATCGCCAAAGGCAGCTCTGGTTTGCAATTCTGCCAGAGACGACTGCAATGCGTTAACTTCCAGGGATAAGTCTTGTGCAGCAGCGGCGGTGTTCACCGATGCAACCGAATGCGCCGCGCCTCCCAAGACTGTAGCCCCTATCGCTGCGCTGGTTGTAGCAGCCGCCAAGTTACCGGGCCTTGGCCGGGCAGCCTGAGGTGCAGCCGGCGGCGCGACTTTTGGCGCCATCTTCTGCAGGCGATTGGGCGCCGGGACACCCGGCATCACTTTTACCGGCGGCGATACCGGGCGCACCACCGGTCGCGGCCGGTTTGAGGGTTGGTTAATCTGGCGAACTCCTTCCCGACGCACCTGGCGTTGCACGGCACGCTGTAAATTTGCGCCAGCTTTGATCACGCCGCCCATCGGGTTCACCGGTAGACCGGGCGGAGTGACAGGGCGAATGAACGCCGCTGGATTCTTTGAAACGGATTTTTGCAGGCGGTTGCCCGGTCCACCTTTTCGAAACATGCCCATTGTCTCCGATAGAGTTTAGCTGCTGGGTTCTAAGAAATACAGAGCCCTGGCAGCGCGCAAGCACCCATGTTGGTTCATCGGATCGTGCCAGATAGGCGCGTAGAATTGCGCGCCACGAGCGTGCCGAACCATACTCAGGATTATATCAGTATAGAATGACATTTTCCTGACATCCTTGCATTTATGATAAATCATGGGTGATTGAGCGAGGACGAGGTGTGTTCTTACTCCTTTGGGTGAGTCTGGCAATCACCCCGGCATTACACATCCAGGTTGCGCACATCCCGCGCATGGGTTTGGATGAAACGGCGTCGTGGTGGCACAGCCGATCCCATCAGCATATCAAAGGTGCGATCAGCTTCAGCGGCGTCCTCGATGGTGACCAATAAAAGTGTGCGCTTGGCAGGATCCATGGTGGTATCCCACAATTGCTCAGGATTCATCTCGCCCAGACCCTTGAAGCGCGAGAGCACGGCTTTCTCTGCGCCATCACCCAGTTTGGCAAGCAGGCGGTCTTTCTCCGCCTCGTTGTAGGCATACTCGATCTTGCCGCGGTGCACGATGCGGTAGAGCGGTGGTTGGGCGATGTAAAGATGGCCTTCCTCGATCAGCGGTTGCATGTAACGGAAGAAAAAGGTCAGCAGAAGCGTGCGAATGTGCGAGCCATCCACATCGGCATCGGTCATCACCACCACACGCCCATAGCGTAGCCCGGAGAGGTCGAAGCTCTCGCCGATCCCAGTGCCCAGGGCAGAAATCAGCGCCTTGACCTCATTGTTCGCCAGGATCTTATCCAGCCGGGCGCGCTCGGTGTTGAGTATTTTGCCTCGCAGCGGCAGAACAGCCTGGAAATGCCGGTCGCGGCCTTGCTTGGCGCTCCCGCCAGCCGAGTCGCCCTCAACAATGTACAGCTCTGTTTTGTTGGGATCGCGTTCAGAGCAATCTGCCAGTTTCCCGGGAAGCGTCAGGCTCTCCAAGGCGCTCTTGCGAATCACCAGGTCGCGCGCCTTGCGAGCTGCATCTCGCGCCCGGGCGGAGGTGAGGCACTTTTGCACGATGGCCTTTCCAGCCGAGGGCTGCTCCTCGAGAAACTGGCTGAAAGCCTCTCCAACCACCTGTTGCGTCAGCGTCTGCACCTCAGGATTCATCAGCTTAACCTTGGTCTGGGATTCGAACTGCGGATCAGGGTGCTTGATGCTGACAATGGCGGTCAGGCCCTCACGCGTATCATCGCCGCTAAAATTCGCCTCAGCCTCTTTCAACAAACCGGCGCGTCGGGCATAGTCATTGATCGTCCGGGTGACCGCTGATCGCAGACCGGTCAGGTGTGTGCCACCATCGATGGTATTGATGGTGTTAGCAAAAGCATACACCGACTCAGCATACGCATCCGTGTATTGGATGGCTGCCGCAATCGTGATGCCATCGATCTCTTTTTCGACGTGCACCACCGGGTGCAAGACCATGCGGTTACGGTTCAAATAGCGCACGAACGAGGTGATCCCGCCCTCGAAATAGAAAGTCATCTCACGATCGCTGCGCTCATCCAGGAAATGAATGGTCACTCCTCGGGTGACGAAAGCCATCTCGCGAAAACGCTGCACCAGGGTATCGAAGCGATAATCCAGGTCACCTTTGAAAATTTCGGGGTCGAATTTGAAGGTCGTGCGCGTCCCGCTCACTTTCGGGTCAGACTTACCGATCACCTGGACGGGCGTCTGTGGGTAGCCGCGTTCGTAGCGTTGAAAGTGAATCTGACCACCACGGCGCACGCGCACTTCGCACCATTCGGAAAGCGCGTTGACTGCGGAGACGCCCACCCCATGCAAACCGCCAGATACTTTGTAGCCGCCGCCGCCGAATTTACCGCCAGCGTGCAGCACTGTCATCACCACTTCCAGGGCTGGTTTTTTCATCTGCGGATGAATGTCTACCGGTATGCCGCGCCCATTATCTTCCACCGTTACACTGCTGTCCGGGTGAATAATGATATCGATGCGATCGCATGATCCAGCCAGCGCCTCGTCGATGGAATTGTCCACCACTTCATAGATCAAGTGGTGCAAAGCCTTGATATCCGTCCCGCCCACGTACATTCCAGGACGGCGGCGCACTGCTTCCAGGCCTTCCAGTACCTGGATATCTTTGGCGTCATAAGAAAGCTGGTTTTCTTTGCCCACACATACCTCCCAAGCGTAACTGCTGACCGGTTTGTTGGCGTGAAGGGATGGTTATCAAACCGGTAGCTATGCTGTTGATGATAAGCGCGCCTGGATCAACAAGCGATTGACCCAGTGCTCTGCGTCGCGATAATAGATAAATGTTGCAGCTAACAAGCCTGTCGCAATAAAGCCATGCCCGATCACCCCGATCAATGTCAACCAGGATGACTCGCCGGGCATGCGCCATAAGAAGCCTAACCCTTCATTTACAATTAAAATCAAAACAAATAAAAGCACGGTGTGTGGCATGGTCAGGCGAGTCAATCGTATACTATCGCGCACCGCTACCCATGCCAGCCGCTGTTTCAAGAAGATCCCATGCGGTGAGAGAAACAATGGGAACATGATCCACAAGGCAAGCCCGGCAACCAGATACACCGAAATTTGCCCCATGCTCAGTCCGAACATTGAGATCAAGGAGACCATGCAGCTTCCTGGAATGGCGATTGCGATAAGAATAAGCGCCCATATCACGGTCAACAAGAATGCCTGAAAGGCAGCGCGAGGCCATTGTTGCAGAGAAATTTTCCAATCCACCCTACCATGCACTGCCGCCTGGGAAACGGCGGAAAAGTACAACGATCCAGCAGCGATACCAACTAAATTAAAAACAAACCAGGTGCCGAGTACGGCGATGACTGAATTCACTTCCCAACCAACCGGCACACCCAATGGATTTTGCTGGGTTGGATTTGCGGCCAGCAAGCTGAATACACCTACGGGGTATGAGCGTAATGTTGAGAACAGGTTGATCCTCTCTGCCAGAGTCCCCCAATATTCACCTGCGATCTGCAGCAGGCGGGTATCTTCAGCATTGGACGACAGGTATTGCGTCAGGCTCAGCTCTGTTAGAAAACCATTGAATAGGTCAGACACTTTCATTCGAGGCCCTAACCACAGGAAAAGGTCCAGAACTACCGGGAATAAAATCAATGCCACATGATTGCTGATCGCGTCAAATCCTGAGAGCAGGCAGGCGATAACTTGCGGCGGCTCAGGAATCGTTTTTGTGGTCGCATTCATAACCTAACAATTTTACCATCTACCTATATTTTTTCCTGGCTTTGTGTTATCTTTGAGGCCATCGCCTTTTTCCACCGTCAGGAGTAAGGTTGTTATGCAAGATATCCTCACCATCGTAAAACAAGCAGATATCTTTTACAAACTAACGCCTGTTCAATTGGAAATGGTTGCCAGCCTGTGTGAGCTGCGCTCCTATTCTCAGGGGGAAACGATCATCGTCGAAGGTGCGAAGAGCGATGAGCTATTTATTATCGCCGAAGGCGAAGTGGACATCGTCATCACCCCCAGTCGCCCAAAGGGGTCCACAGGCCAGCTTGCAGACCCTGTCAATATCGCTCGCTTGCGCCAGGGACAATCTTTCGGCGAGGTTGGGCTGGTAGATAACGGAGTCCGTTCCGCTACCGCCCGCGCCGCTCACAAGAACACCCAAATGCTGGTAATCGCAAATGCTCGTTTGATCAAACTGTGCGACACCTATCCAGAGCTCGGTTATCGGCTCATGCGCAACCTGGCAACCGACCTGGCATTAAAAATTCGCAATACAGACCTGCGCATTCGCGAGCAATTAATTTACGGAGAACACAAGCCCAAAGAGCCTGGACTGTGAAATTCGCACAGAATCACTTGACCTAATCGAATAAGGTCGGTAGAATCCTTCCGTTAAGATTTGTTTTACTTTTGAGATGTCCTTTTGGTTTGATTGACTGAGTGGAATTGCACATCCAAAGCCACGTTTTAGACTCATCAGGAGGTGATGCCTGCCCGAAGAGAATTTTGCTGATTAAACGCTGTTCACACCCATCAAGCCGCGATGGGCTTGGATGAACACAACCCAATTTCACATTCTAAAAGGAGAAGAAGATGAGCAAGAAGTTTTACCTGCTGTTGTCTGTACTGGTGATGGCCAGTATGCTGCTGGCAGCATGCGGTGCGCCACGCACACCTGAAGCGACCCAGCCGCCTGCCGAGACGCAGGCCCCCGAACCTGTAGCAACTGAACCACCTGCTGCTGCGGGAGAACCCGAAGCCTGCGCCTCAGATGCGTTTGGCTGCGCCGTGATCCCGTCTGGCGAGACAATCAAGATTGGCATGGGCGCGCCGATGACCGGCGATAACGCCCAGTTCGGCATCGATATCTCGCAAGGCGCCACCATCGCCGTGCAGGATGCTGGTGAATTCGAAGGCTTCAGCTTCGAGCTGGTTGCCGAAGATGACCAGGGCGCTCCTGAAGGCGGTGCAGCGGTTGCTAACAAGCTGGTTTCCGATCCAACCGTGGTAGCGATTGCCGGTCACATCTTCTCCGGCGCTACCCAGGCCGCCATCCCGATCTACGAACAGGCCGGCCTGCCCATGATGTCACCTTCCGCCACCAACCCAGCCTTGACCCAGTCCGGCTCCAAGGTCTTCAACCGCGTCGTCTTCACCGATGCAGCCCAGGGCAAGTTTGCAGCCGAATACCTGTTCAACAAGCTTGGCTTCACCAAGATTGCTGTGATGCACGATGGACAGGCTTACGGCCAGGGTCTGGCTGAAGTGGTACGCGATACCTTCACCGCACTGGGCGGCGAGGTGACTGACTTCCAGGCCATCACCCCCGGCGAGTCCGACTACTCCGCGCCGCTCTCCGCCATTGCCGCCAAGGCGCCCCAGGCGCTGTACTACGGTGGTTACGTGGCCGAAGCCGTCGTGCTGGTCAACCAGATGAAATCCTCCGGCCTGACCGACACCGTCTTCTTCGGCTGCGATGGCACCTTTGGCCAGGACTACCTGGATCGCACCGGCGCCAACGGCGAGGGCTCTTACGCTGTTTCCCTGATCCCGCCCGCTTCTGACGCCAAGGCCAAGTTCGACGCCGCTTATGAAGCTGCCTTCGGACAGAAACCAGGCGTTCTCTCTCCCTATTCCTGGACAGCTTACGACTCCGCCGCCACGCTGGTCTACGCCATCAAACAGGTGG
>JAJUJL010000019.1 GCA_029265355.1 Chloroflexota bacterium
CCTGGCTGGCGGCGGGCAGAGCCGCTTCTTCCTTGCCAGCTATGTGCCCACCGCCGCCGGCGAGATCGTCTGGACGGTCACCCTCAGCGATGATGATCCTGATGACGACTCCGCCCTGGCTTCTACTCGCGTCGAGCCGTAGGGAAAGCCTCCATCCTCCTGTTCACCCAGGCGGACCGTCTCCGCAAAATACCCTTATATTGTTGCAGGGAAGGTCAGGCAGCCAGCCGGCGTTGCCGGTAATGGCGGTAATAGCGGCGCAGCCATAAAAATGGTCTCAGCAGCCCATACAATGGGAAAAGAGCATCCGGCAGAGGCAGGTCCTGCCAGTCGTGCGGGAAGATCCACAGTTTGCGCAGCACATCCCATTTGTAGCGCAGCCCATCTTTGAGGTGCAGGGCATACAAAGCAAGATGCAGGCGCTGCATCTTGCCGAACTCGGTGCCGCGATAGTCACGGTTTTGGATAGCCTTGATCGAACTCCTCACCAGCCTGTGAACCCGTGCGTCCTGCGCGCCGGGGATCGCCCCAGGAACGGGCAGCGCCAACAATCGGTTCGCCAGCAGCGCGCCCTGCCCCAAGGAGCGAAGCAGTCCGAGATCGGTCATCCTGGCTTGCAGTGCTTTCCAATCGTTTTCATTGGCACAGCGCAACCAGGCGGCGAAGTCCAACAGCCACTTCAAGCGCACCCAGTTGTGCTTCGAACCATGAACCAGCAAATAGACCGGCAAATCCTCGTCTGCCAGGGCAAACAAGCGATTACCAAACTGCGACAGTGGCTGAGCGCGCGACAGCATCTGCGCGACGGTGTGCGGTGATACCAAATCGGGTGAAGCGATCGACCAGTGCAGCTCGAGATGGATGTGCGGTTCGGGCAAGAAGTAGCTGCTGTGATACCACTCCTGCTGGTAGGCTTGCCGTTGGCGGGGAGTCAATGGGATGGCAGGGACCACTCGCTGGCAACCATGTTCCAGGAGCAGCGCGTCAGCCTGCGCAAGCCGATCCGGGTGCACCAGCAAGTCCAGGTCGGTGCTGGTGCGCAGGCTGGCATCCCCAAACAGGCGCTGCGCCAATACAGGGCCCTTCAATGTGCACAGTGGAATGCCTGCCTGAGAAAACCATTCAGAAATGCGTCCCAATGCCAGCAAGAGCTGCAGAACGCGCTGGCGATTATGCTCGGCTCGCTCTCTGAGCGCTGCAAGCACGGGCGCGGGAACCAGCCCAGCGGCATAAGAACTCAGGCTGCGGTAAACCATAGGAATGAGATGATGCCGCTCAACCAGGGTAACAAAAGCCTGCCAATCCACGCCAGGGTGGCAACAGGCAACCAGGCGCAAAATTTCCACCTCCTGCTTTGGAGGCAAGGCGCCCGTCAAAAGAAGCTGCAGATCAGGACTGAATTCGGGCAAGATTACACGGAGAATAAAACCAAACTTCCGAAGTTCTGGACGCCCAGGCTTCGGAAGCTGTTGGAATCACAATCTTAAGATAGGCTGGGCTTAGGAAAAGCCGTCGGCATCAAAATTTTGACCCTGGCTGATGGCTGTTTCCTGGATATCCATTTTCTTGAGCTTCGGTGGAGTCCAGATCTGCTTTGCTTCTTTCTGCGGTTCGGGCGTATGCTCCATAGGGGTCTCCTGTGAAAATACAAGAACAATCTGGGTTGGCGAACAAACGAACTGCGATTTATTACAGAATTTATACCTTAAAAGTGCGAAAAACGCAACAGGAAAAACCCGACCATGAGCCCGCGCATGAGGATCGTACCGCAGGCCGCATTTTTTTCGTGGGTCAGGCCGCTTTCCAGGGAGGCCAGTATACCTTGCATGCGCTGCAGGTCGAGCACCTGGCGGGCAAGCTCGTGCTGGTCCAGGCGAGTCAGTGCCATCTCCACCTCGCGCCGGCTGGACAGCAGGCGCGCTGCCAGGTCGGCTGCTTGCAACCCTCGCCGGGTGTTTAGCCGCACCGCATCCGGCAGGTAGCCCCGCATGGCCCGGCGGATCAGCCAGCGATCCACCCCCTGGCGCTGGTACTGCGTTTCCGGGATTGCCAGGCAAAGCTCGATCAAGCGGCGATCCTGGGTGGGGTCGCGCACTTCGATCCCGTAAGCCCCACCCTTTTCGTGCCAGGAAGCCCCCAAAACGCTCCGCCCCGGCTGAATGATCGCCAGGCGCTGCTGCAATGGATCGGGATGGGTTAACAGGGGCAAGTAACCAGCCTGCGCCATCTCCCGCTGCAGGCCAATCTGGCGGGCAAACTCTGCCCGGATGGCCGAATATCCTTTCCAGGCGTTGGCGCCCAGGCGAAACCGGCTGCGAATCTGATACATCATCGGCAGCGCCAGCGGTTTGAGCAGGAAGCGCCGCACCGCGCCCCAGTGGCTGAGCTTTGCGCCAGCTCGCGCCGATCCGAAAGCCTGCCAGAAGCCAGGCTGCTCCTCCGGTCGCGCAAACAGGGACGATGGTTCCAGCATGGGTAAAAGGCTTTCCCCGGCGCCAGCCCAGGAAATGACCGCGTTGCCCATCTGCCCGGTCAGCAGCGCACCTACCACGCGCTGGCGCGCCTCTTCAAGCAGCGCCGCCAGCCAGTGCTGGTTTCCAGCGGCGTGCACAGGCTCATCATGCACCCACAACATGCGCTCGATTGCTGCCAGGGGTGTGATATGCCCGGCAGGGATGAGAACATGCTCGACATTGCCCGCCAGGCGCGCGGTTTCCTGTGCCAGCGAGGTTTCATCGCCAAAGCGGCGCTCATCGGTGTAGCGGCTGGGATCGCTCAGCGGTATAGAGGTGAAAGCCAACAGGCGCTCGTCGCGCTGGCGCAGCAAGCTCGCTGCCATCGCGGTGACCGAGCCCGAATCCAGCCCGCCGCTCAGCGTCACACCAACTGGCCGCAAGCTGCGTAGGCGAGTGGAGACTGCCTGGGTAAAAACCTCCATGAAAGCATCCACATAATCGTCATCGGTTTTCAGGCGCAGCTCAGAAACGTTTTCAGGAGACCAATAGCGCCTGATTTTCACCCCTTCAGGTGAAACAGCCATGCAGTGAGCTGGCGGCAGCCTCGAGATGTGCTCATAGCTGGTTTGCACACCATCTCCAGGCCAGGCGGTCAACAGTTGAGCGAGGCGCAGCAAATTGGGTCTCTTGGGAACCGACTCCAGCGCCAGCAAACCTTTCTTTGAGGAAGCAAACACAAAGCGTCGGGAATCATGATAGTAATAAAGTCCTGTATTGCCGTGTTGGTCACGAGCCAGGAAAAGCCGGCGCTGGCGTTCATCCCAGATGGCGAAATGCCAGTCGCCATCCAAATGCGAGATGCACGCCTCATCCCAGCGCAGGTAAGCCTGCAGGATCAGCTCGGCATCGGTCACCACCGTCGCAGGTGCGCTGATTTCCAGGCGCTCGAGCAGCTCGAGCCGGTTATCGAGGCGTGCCCCGGCGGTCAGCGTCAATCCGCTGGGAGCATGGTGCAGCGGCAAGCGCTCGCCAACCGCTTCCGGCGTGCTGGCGGCGTTCAGGCAGCCCAAGCCCACCGGCCCATGGCGCCAGGTCTGGCCTCCGTCCAGCGCCCAGTAAGCCAGGGCCTGCCGCATGGACGTCAATTCTTCCTGGGCTGGCGGCGCGCCATCCAGGTTAAACAGGCCAAAAATCGCATTCAACCGCGCCCCTCGCTAAACACCGCAATGACTTTGAATCGCTCGTGCTGCGGCTCGCCGGTCAGGATCTCATCCCCGCAGCGCAGCCAGGCGTGCGCCTCCAGCCAGGTTTCCCGACCATGATCCACACCCAGGTAAAAAACGCTGGGCAGACCGCGCCGGCGCAGCATCCAACTGGCGGCAATCGCCTGCGCCAGGCACCTGGCGTCCCAGGGAAGATAATGAGCCAACACCCGCACGGCCCACCCTACGCGCTGCGCCTGCTGCACCGCGCCGGATGCAAGCGGTGTCGCAGGCGGCGGCGCTCCCAGGCGGCCCAGGCTGGGAGCGATTTTTCCAAAGGGAATGAGCCTGATCGCCGCCTGCGCAACGACCAGCGTCCATGCAGCTTCAAACAGAGTGAAGCGCTGCGCCCAGTCCAGCTCAAGCCACTTGTTGATCGCCTTGCGCCACAATGTGGATCAATCCTTCTTTATTCAGCTCTGCAAGGAAGGCGCACACCTGCTGTTCGCAGGCGCTGCGCTCTACATCATATTCTTCGCTCAACTGTGCGCATATATCCCCCACCCGGCGCGGCTGGGCGATCAGCGTCCAGATGCGCTGACCGGTGGCGTCCAGCCCATAGTAGGAGGGGCGCGCCAGGCTCATCAGCACTGTTTCGCCATCCAGCTCGCTGGTCAGCAGGTTCTCAGTTTGCACAACGCAGGTATTTAAATCGATGGCAGCCGGTTTGGTCATGACAGAAAGTCCCTCATAATCAGGTCTGCCAGCTCATCCAATAGGAATGGCTGGGTTGGGCGCATGACGCGCGCCAGGCGCGCCTGGCGCGCCAGTGCTTGCGCTTGCAGAAAATGCTGCTGCTCGAGCTGCATGCCTGCCAGAAAGTGCAGGCGGTAAGTATTGGCAGTCAGTTCGCGTACTTTATCAAAACCGGTCAGCGGCGTCAAGTGGATGCCTGCCTGGTTTGCGACGGACAGCACATACACAGCAGCGACAAGGGCAGGGCGGCATTCGAATTCCTTTAGCGGAAAATCATATTTCTCCTGCAGGCTGTGCGTCTGTCGAAGCTGTCGCGCTTCGCTGCCCAATTTTTCAACCGAATCGGACCACAGGCTGATGCGTGGGTAAGCTGCCGATACTTGTATGCGCCCTGACGGGCTGGCGGTGATGGCGCAGATATCATCACTGAGCACGCGAAAGCCGCGCTGCTGGAAAGCACCCGCCAGCGTAGACTTTCCGCTGCCCGAAGCGCCCAAGAAGATCGCCGCGCCTCTTTCGGAAGCTACTGCGCTGCCGTGCAGTGGCCAGGCGCCGCGCTGGTGCAACAGCGCCCCCATTGCCGAACCGAGCAGAAAAAGCTGCACATCCCTGTCATCGGCGCCGGGATAGCGCTCGACCACAATCTCGTGCCCGGCGGAAACCAGGTAGCGCGCCACGCCCGCGATATCCAGCAGGAAGCGCCCAGGAGCGATCTGGTAAGCCGCCCCACGCTGCTGAACATCTTCCAGCCCAGCCGGGACCGGACCGCAACGCACGCACAGGTCCGGCGGCAGGTCATCGCCATCCCAGGCTGGCAGGCGCGGCATGTCGATTTCTGATGTGATCTGCAGACCAAATGCGTGGTAGCGGTGAAGCACAATCTTCCTCTCCGGCAGGCAAGCTGCTAAACTTCAGTATTATAGCCGACGCGCGCCAGGAGCTCGGGCGAAGTAACAGGTTTGCAGAGTCGCAAAGCCCGACTTCTTGCCCGTGAAATGCAAAGAGCCTAACCTCAGCACCCAGGCGCAATTTACTTCTCCCAGCCTCCAGCACTCGGTTTGCCGTTATCCTGTACAATAGAATGTAAATCACCACGTTAAAGACCAGAAGAGCCAAGTATGCAAAACGAAATCTTCCATCCTGGAAACCTGCTCAAGCCATCCGGTGAGTTGGCGCAGATAGGCTGGGCGCGCCAGCCGCTGCTGGACTGCAACCTGGAAAATGCCCGTTTCTACGCCCTGCGCCCGCTGCAGCGCTTGCGCATGAAGCGCTGGGACTATTACGCGGTGTTTACGCCGCGGCGCTTCTTCTCCGCCACCATCGCCGATTTAGGCTATGCCGGCAATATCTTCGTCTATACGCTGGATTTCGAGAGCGGTGAGCTGCACGAGGAGGGGTTGGTGATCCCTCTGGGGAAGGGTATCGCCCTGCCGCGCAACAGCACTTCGGGCGACGCGCACTTCGCCAACCAGCACGCCAGGCTGGATTTCACGCTGACCCCCGCTGGGCGGCGCATCGCCGTCAGTTGGCCTGCCTTCCACGCCGGGCGCGGGATCGAAGCCGATATCCTGCTGCGCTGCCCGCCGGAGCACGAATCGATGAATATCGTCATTCCCATCGGCAGGCGACGCTTCTACTATAACCGCAAGATCAACTGCCTGCCCGCTGAGGGCAGCCTGCGCTGCGGTGAGATCACTGAAACGCTAAAACCTGATGAATGTCTCGGTTCGCTGGATTGGGGGCGCGGGGTGTGGGAATACCGCAGCTTCTGGAACTGGGCCAGCGCTTCGGGCTTCCTGCCCGATGGGCGCCAGGTGGGCTTGAACCTGGGCTGCGGCTTCGGGGATACCTCCGCAGCCACGGAGGACGCCCTGATCCTGGAAGGGCGCATCCACAAGCTGGGGGCGGTGAAGTACGATTATATTTCCGGCGACTACATGAAGCCGTGGCGCTTCAGCGACCCGGAAGGACGCCTGGCACTGGAATTCATGCCCTTCAAAGACCGCACAGCCATTACCAACCTGGGAGTGATCTACAGCGAAGTGCACCAGATGTTCGGGCGATACAACGGATACGCCGTGAGCGACGAGGGCGAGAAAATACACATCCACGGTTTGATCGGTTTTGCCGAGGAACATCGCGCCCGCTGGTAGGCAGTGCACTTTGTCCATTTATCTGTGGGCAGACCTTGCGCTGTATCGCAGCCTGGAATCCACTATCGTTCTTCAACGGCTACGGGATGTGGCTCATTTCGTGGCGAGATTTTGAATATTTATCGCGTTGCCCGCGCCACACAATTGCAATGCTTTAATCAGATAATTGGGGTAATATTTATTTATACGGGCCATGTGCTTGGCGCTGCCTGGCACAGGTTATTGATAAAGGAGAGAATAGACAATGGCTTTCAGCTTCAAGAATTCGAACGGTCAGACATACTACCTTCACGCTTCAACACGCATCACCAAGAGTGGCAAGAAACAACAACTCTTCTTTTTCTCCAAGACCGTCAAAGCCGGCGCGCTGGATTCAATCCCGCAGGGCTACGAGGTGGCAGAGAGCAAATCCGGGCTGCCGGTACTGAAGAAGAAGTGATTTTTTTGCTCACGGGCTGCCGGAACACGTCTACCCTCCGGTGCCAAGGCATGCTCTGGCGACGCTCAGGCATGCCTTTTTAATTTGCCGCAGGTTACAACCGGGTGTTTAGCCGGGTTTTTTTTACAAACATTCGAATGAACACCGGTGAAACCCTGAAGGAAATCGCCGTTCTGATTGCCAATTTGCTCTAAAAACTCTCGGCGGTTAAATCAATGGCGATAAAAACAACAAATCTGCGTTTCTGTTTCCCAATCCCTTTCGCCAGGTGCATTTTCGGGTAAACTTGATGCAGCTCACCAGAGGTAAGCTGTTATCGCCATGAGATCTGCAACCAAAACCCAGCCGATCATCCACACTGGCGCCTTTTTGCGCACCCTGCTCGCACCCCTGCTCGCCTGGAGCGCAGCCGTTGTCACCCTTACGCTGAGCGGGCAGCCGGGCGTGGTTTGCGCCACGCCGATGGCATGGGTGATGGCTTTCTGGTGCGGGGGTCAGTATGTGCGCTTATCCGGCGGGCGCCGGGAGCGCTGGCCCTTGTTGGCTCCGGCGCTGGTAGGGGCGCTGTTGGGCATGGGAATGAGCTCACTGTTCATCCTGGTCAGCACGCTGGCAATGCCGGTGGGCAGCGATCCAGGAGAGATCGTCAAAGCTCACAACCTCACCATAGCGATCAGTCTTGGCAGCATCGTGATGTGCACCCTGTTCAGCATGATCACCGCCTGGTTTACCCTTCAGCGCCACGCCCCTGCACAGCAACTTCCCGACGAGCGAGATTCATCCCGATAAGCTCAGAGTCCTGTTTTCACACGCACGCGATGAGCGCCTCGAACCTGCAAATTGATCTGCTCCTAAAACGATTACAGAACTTTGAGTTCTTGCGCGGCCTGCAAGATGATGCCTTGCTCGAGTTGGCACACAGCGCCCACTGGAACGTGTACCCGCCAGACACGGTCATTTTCTGGGAAGGCGATATCGAAAGCCATCTGTTCTACCTGCAGTACGGCTGGTTGAAAGTGATCAAAGCCGGCCCCGATGGGCGCGAGCAAATCTTGCGTTTTTTAGGACCAGGTGAAATTTTCAACGAAATTGGCGTGTTTGCCAAACGCCCCAACCCGGCAACTGCCTTGACACTCGAGGAAGCCGGCGTCTGGCGCATCCCTCGCCATGCATTGGAGCAGGTACTATTCACTCACCCGCACACTGCGTTGCAGATCATGGAGAACATGGCCGATCGTTTTATCAGCCTGGTGGAGTTGACTGCTGACTTGTCGCTGCGCCCGGTCGAGGCGCGGCTGGCGAAATTGTTGATTGAGCAATCCAGGGAGGGCGTATTCCACCGCCGCGGCTGGTCCACGCTCACCGAGTTGGCAGCTCACCTGGGCACCGTGCCGGATGTATTGAGCCGCGCTTTGCGCGAGCTGAGCCGAGCTGGCTTGATCGAAATAAACCGACAAGAAATTCGCATCCTGAACCGTGAAGAATTGGCGCAGAGGGCAATGCTCCAGGGAGAATGAAAAAGTAGCGAAAATCCGACAAAAGTCGGGGCGATAGCCGGGGGGATTGAGTATAGTCAGGCATATCCCAAAAGGAGTGCCAAAATGCCTGACACCATTTCTGAGATTTATTTTGCAGATACAAAGTCTAAAGCCGTCTTTGCTGACGATGGCCCTCAGCCACAGTTCCTGACCGATACGCCGGATTTCAAGGCTCTGGTGGTAGGGCTGGACGCCGGACAGCAGATTCCATTGCACCCCGGAGAAGCAGCGATATACCACTTCCTGCAAGGCACAGGCTTGATGACGGTGGGGGAGGAAACATACATCATTGCCCCCGGTGTGACGGTGATTGCGCCCAGTAGTGCGGTGCGCGGCATGAATGCCAAAACACGCGTCATCTTTTTAGGCGCAACGGGAGGAAAGTGACCATGCCGCTGCCATATCTGGTCACGATTTTGCTTTATGTTCTCGTCGCCTTGCTGGTGGCAGCCGATACGGCGCTGGCCAGCCTGGGACTGACCGGCGCATTTGCCGCACTGCGCTGGGTACGTGTGCATTTCATCACCCTCGGGATCATCTCGCAAGCCATCTTCGGGCTGCTGCCCAGCTTGGTAGCAACGCTATCCGGTCAACCGCGCCCTCACATGCGCTGGAGCACCTGGCTTTCGCTGAATGTTGGGCTGGTGCTGCTGGCTGCAGGGTTTCCAGGCGCCAACCAGGCGATGATTTTTAGCGGCGGCACGCTGATCTTCACTGCGGTCACGTTGCTGTTCCTGCAGCTTTGGCAGGCTCGCGGCGGGCAAACGCCAGCCAGTCTGAAATTCTACCTGACTGGGCTGTTCTACCTGCTGGTCGGCATCATTATTGGCACGGGCCTGTGGCTCAATTGGAGCGAGTACCTTTACATCAAGGTTCCGCTCGAGGCGCACATTCACGCCAACTCATGGGGCTTTATGTCGCTGGTTTTTGCCGGGCTGCTGGTGGATGTTATTCCGATGATCACCGGGCGCCCGCTCGGTTCAAAAAACGCAGTTGCCATGGTTTATTGGGGAATGACGCTGGGCGCATTCGGGCTTGTTTTGGGTCCCTGGTTGGGTGGCAGCCTGCCGCCGACCGTGGCAGGCCTGGTGCTGCACCTGGGTGCCACGATTGGTCTGCTGGTCTTAATGATACGCGCCCTCTTAGCTGGTGGCAGGCTCTCCGGGGCGGGCGCCTGGCACCTGGTTTCATCCTATCTGTGGATACTGGCACCGGTCTTGGTGGCGCCGTTCATCATCCTTGGCTATTTGGAGGGAGGACCGATCGAATCCACCGCCCCGCAGCCGCTGATCTACGGTTGGGTGCTGCAGTTCGGCATTGCCCTGATCCCCTTCTTCGCACGCCGCACCTTCTTGAAGGAAGACCCTGCCCCGCTTGGCGGCTGCTGGGGCAGCCTGTCAGCCGTGACGCTTGGCAGCGCAATGGTATGGATCAGCATCTTTATCAGCCCACCGCTGCGCGGGGCGTTGTACGGCATTGGCTTTGCCCTGTACGCCCTGGCGCTCATCCATCCGCTAAAGGAGCTGGTACAAATCGCAAGCAGCGCCATCAGTAAATACGAGCAGGCCTGACAAAGTGACAACTGGGATGGCTTAATGGAAATGAACGGCCCGCATGGCAATGAGTTTATTAGGAGATTGCCATGACCAGCACAGTACGCTTGACTTGCAATGACAGCTAAGATCAATAAAGGAGAAGCTCATGGATAAACTACTGTACAGGATCGCAGCCGTGCTGGCTTTCATCATCGGCGCCATGGCGGTCTTTGCCGGCGGGCAGGTGCTGCTGGGCAGAGATCCGGGGTACTATGTCATCGACTGGCTGCCTGTCTATAACTTTGCCCTGGGCGTGCTTTCCGTCGCAGTTAGCGCCATTTTGATCTGGCGACGCTCTCGCTATGCGTTGCCTGCAGCCCTGGCGACCTTCAGCGTGCACGCATTGGTCATGCTCATCCTGCAGACGGCCTACCACTCGGTGGTGGCGCCCGATAGCCTGCGAGCGATGACGATCCGCATGGCAGCCTGGTTAATCATCCTGGCGTTGATGTATTTTGGGCTGCGCAAGAAACAAGGCGCAGCGGTTTGATCCCTTCGTTGCACGACTTTTTCTAACCAAGCCAGCAAGGAGATTGAGATGCAAGTAGAGCCTGCACACTTCCCGATTCCGCCCATTCATACCCACAGGATGGGATCTCATTAACCTGACCGCAAATTGTGGTTCGAGATGGGTGTTTCGCCGGAAGGGATTTCACCAAAATGTTGCTAAAAACCGGCGAAACCCTGGAGTAAATCGCCATTCTCATCACCGGGTTTTTCTAGATACTCCTAGCGGTTTACTCAGTTCTTCACCATCTGGCATCCCGTGAGCCATCCTTGATTGGAAGCCATCGATGCCGGGCAATGAACTCATTCACATGAAAGCCAGCAACTGCGCAAGGTGCCGCGGGCGAAAAGATGTCCGCGGCATTTTGAATTACAGATATAATCGATCATATTCTCCTCAAGTTTGGACGTAATATGCCGCATCCCACCCTTCCCACCATTGCAGAGGTCGAGACCATCGCCAGCCTGGACGATGCGGTGCTGCGCAATCTGCGCATCACCCAGTGTTATCACGAGCTGGCTTTGGTCATGGTCTCGCGTACGCCAGGGCATGCCAACTGGTGCACGTTCGCCACCTGGGCCTCCAAGCAGGCTGGGCAGACCATCCGCAAACAGGATCTGGCTCGCACGCTGGAAGACCTGCTCGGTTCGCAAGCGGCGGTCGACCAGGCCACCTCACGGCTGGTAACCGCCGCGCAGCGGCTAGGCGCACAGAGCGGCGCCGGCCAGGTAATGGACTTTCTCATAAGGGTGCTCGACCCGGAAAATGCTTTTGCCCGCTCCAGCCAGGCGGTGGCGCGCGGTAATCTGAAAGTGTTCGCCGAGATCGGTTACCAGTTCGCCCGCTTCTATCACGAGCTGCTGGACAGCGCGGTGTACGACGCCGAAAAAATCGCCCGCTTTTGCACCGCGCTGCGCCCCGGCGATCCGCCGGATGGTCAACGCTACCTGCGACAGGCTTTCCAGCATTACTACCAGGCGCTGTTCGAGCGCGACGAAAGAAATCGCGCTGAGCTGATGCTGTTAGCAAATATCGAGATCGGCTTTCACGAACAAACCCGCTTGCAACCGGATATCAACGAGGCGCTGGCCGCGCCGGTGCTCTCGCCCCAGGATTTCACCCGCAACCTGCTCAAAGCCCTGCGCCCCGAATGGGGATGGCTGGCTGCGCCAATCTGGGCGATACTGCGCCTGTTGGGGCAACTCACCGAACTGGATGCAGCCGTCCAGGATTACCTATTCGGAGCGCAGCGCCAGGCGCAGTTCATCGTTACCGAAACGATGATGAGCCTGGAGCTGCCTGAACACGTGCGGCTGAGGCTCGGGGAAGATTTGCCCGCCGCCTTCCCACCGATGCTGGCGCACATCGCCAATCCTGAGCTGGGCGCGCTGCTGGCGCAATTCGATCCCACACCAGACAGCACACTGGACTCGGGTGCAGTATACTGGGGTGATCTGCCCGATCGGCTGCACTTCATCATCGATCTCTTCCGCTGTTACCATACCTCGCTGCAACTGTTCAACCCACCGTTCACTCCTGAGCAGGTTGCATCGATCAAAGAAGGCCATCTTCCGCCAGGCCGGTTATAGGCAAACTGGCTTTTAATTTTCAGGTCGCACTGGGTGCGCCGCTCAACAGCCGAACCGCAAAGACACATGTTGCACATTGCTAAATCGCATTTCGCGCACTTCGTGACGAAGTGGTTGATGTTCCAAAGGAGCCAAGTATGCGTTACAAATTATTGGGCAAGAGCGGGTTACGCGTCTCGGAGGTGTGTCTCGGCACGATGACTTTTGGCGAGACCTGGGGCTGGGGCGCCTCTCGCGAGGAGAGTTGCAAGCAGTTCGAATTGTTTCTAGATCGCGGCGGCAATTTCATCGACACCTCGGTCAACTACACCGATGGCGCCAGCGAGACCCTGCTGGGCGAATTCATCCAAGAGAAGCGCCCGGCCTTGGTGATCGCCACCAAGTATTCGCTCACCAAACCTGACTCGAGCGACCCCAACTCGGGCGGCAACAGCCGCAAGAATATGATGCAATCCGTCGAGCGCAGCTTGAAGCGCCTGCGGACTGATTATATCGATCTGCTGTACCTGCACATGTGGGATTACATGACCCCCATTGAAGAAGTACTGCGCGGGTTGGATGACCTGGTGCGCGCTGGCAAGGTGCTGTACACCGCCATCTCCGACTCGCCCGCCTGGGTTGTGGCAGAAGCCAACACGCGCGCCGAGCTGATGGGGTGGTCACGGCTTGTGGCTTACCAGGCGCCGTATTCACTGCTCGATCGGGCAGTGGAGCGCGAGGTGTTACCGGCCGCCCGCCACTGGGATATGGCCGTGTTGCCCTGGGGTATCCTGGAAGCCGGCATCCTATCGGGCAAGTTTCTCAAGCCGGTACAGGGCGGCACTCGCCTCGATCCACAGAAGCTGGACCTGCCAGAAAAAGCGCAGGGTATCGTCGCTGAGGTGCAAAAGATTGCCGCAGAGACCGGGCGCTCTATGGCGCAGGTCGCCATCAACTGGGTGCGCCAGCAGCAGCACAGAGCGCAGATCATCCCTATCCTGGGCGCGCGCTCCGCTGAGCAGCTCGAAGAGAACCTGGGTGTCCTGGAATGGTCGCTGAGCGATGAACAGGTGCAACGCCTGGATAACGCCAGCCAGATTGAGCTGGGCTTTCCGCATTCGATGCTGCCCGGAAACCGCTACCTCTTCGGCACGACGTTCGACAAGATCGATAACCACCGGCTCTGACCAAAGCTTGTTGAGACGCGAACATTCATCTTGACAGACGGTGCATCTTGCCTATAATTGAAAACGATTTTCATTATCAGAAAACATTGAGATGAGCACACCCTTTTCTTCCAGCAAAGATTGGCTCTCCCGCCTGGCCAACCACGGCTACCGGCTCACCGAGCCGCGCCGCGTGATCGTCGAGATCATCGCCGCCAGCGACAGGGCGCTCAACCCGCTGGAGGTTTTCGACCTAGGCCGAGACGCCTGCCCCGGACTCGGGCTGGTGACCGTCTACCGTACCCTGGAAAAGCTCGAAGACCTGGGTCTGGTGCAGCGCGTTCACCAGGCGGATGGTTGCCACGCCTACCTGCGCGCCGCCAACGGCCACGAGCACATCCTGCTGTGCAACCAGTGCGGGCAGGCGGTCTTTTTTGCCGGAGATGACCTGACCAGCCTGCTGGAGCGCGTCGCCCGCCAGAGCGGCTTTGAAATTCAGGAGCATTGGCTGCAGCTTCACGGCCTGTGCGCCAGGTGCCGAGATTCGGTCAGATAAAACCACCTTCCCCATAAGTATTGCCTCATGGTACACAGGACCTTTGATTTGTGAATAAGAAATTGACCCTTTGGATACTGCTCTTCTCCCTCATCCCCTGGTGGGTGGCAGCCTGTAGCAGCCCCGCTGCTCTTTCTGGGAGGCGCGAAAGGCTTAAGCTGGTCGCCTCGACCACCATCGTAGGTGACGTAGTGCGCCAGGTCGCTGGCGAGAGCGCCGAGCTGGTCATCCTGATTCCCACGGGCTCTGATCCACATACCTTCGAGCCACGCCCACAGGATATCGCTGCTTTGAGCGAAGCCGATGTCGTTTTCATCAACGGTCTTCATCTGGAAGAGGCGCTCAACCCGGCTTTGGAAAGCAATGTGCGGGGCAGGTTGGTAGCCGTCTCGGATGGCATCCAGGCGCTGCCTTTCAATACCGAGGATGAATCTCTTGGAGAGGCAGAGCACGCCGCCGGCGATCCGCACACCTGGATGGACCCCAACAATGTCATCATCTGGGTGCAGAATATCGCCGCAGCCCTGGCGCAGATCGACCCGCAAAACAGCGAGGCTTACCAGCGCAACGCCGAGGCTTACACTGCCGAGTTGAAGACTTTGGACAACTGGATACTTCAGCAGGTTGCACAAATTCCACAAGAGCAGCGCAAGCTGGTCTCCGACCATGCCACTTTTGGCTATTTTGCCAAGGCATACGGTTTCGAGCAGGTGGGCCTGGTGGTGCCAGCCCTGAGCACCAACGCCGCGCCCTCCGCCCAGGATCTTGCCAGCCTGGAAAATAATATTCGCAGCCAGGGCGTGAAGGCCATCTTTGTCGATTATGCCATCAACCCGGCGCTCTCACAGCAAGTGGCAGCTGATACGGGGGCGCAGGTGGTCTTTGTCTACACCGGCTCGTTGGGAGAATCCGGCAGCCAGGCGGATACCTATCTGGGCTTCATGCGCTATAATGTCAGCGCCATCGTCGAGGTCTTAAAATAGCAGGAAACTATGTATCCGCGCACCCCCCATCAGGAAGATCAGCCAATCCTTGACTGCGATCATCTCAGCCTTGCCTACAACGGCAGCCTGGCGCTGGAAGATATCACCTTCCACCTGCACCCCGGCGATCTGGTAGCATTGGTCGGGCCCAATGGCGCTGGTAAAAGCACCCTTCTCAAAGTGCTCGCCGGCGTCCTGGCGCCCACCCGCGGGCGAGTCAGCATATTCGGCAGCGGTCCGCGCCGGCACGTCTGCATCGCCTTCATCCCGCAGCGCAGCCAGGTAGAATGGCAGTTTCCGGTCAGCGTGGCGGATGTGGTGATGATGGGGCGGAGCGCCAAACTGCGGCCCTTCGTTTGGCCCAGCAAACGGGATTGGGAGGCTGTGAACAGCGCGCTGGCTACCGTGGGGTTGGAAAACCTGGCAAAACGCCAGATCGGGCAACTCTCCGGCGGGCAGCAGCAGCGCATGTTCATCGCCCGCGCCCTGGCGCAGGAAGCAGAGCTGATGCTGATGGATGAGCCTCTGACCGGCCTGGACTTACCATCCCAGGAAAGCCTGCTAGCGCTGCTCAGCGATTTGCAAAAGAGGGGCATCACGGTCATGGCAGCCACGCACGACCTGGAACAGGCTGCGCAGTACTTCGACCGCATCATGCTCCTGAATCGCCGGCTGATCGCTTTCGGCGACGCCCAGCACGTGCTGCAACCCGAAAAGCTGATTCGCGCTTACGGCAGGCACATACAATTGGTGGAAACACCCAGCGGCCTGGTGGCGCTGGAGGATTCGTGCTGCGATAGAGGCGAGGAACATGAACACGCTGTATGAGGCCTTGCTTCAGCCACTCTCCTACGCATTCATGCAGCGCGCCCTGGTTGCAGTAGTGCTGGTGGGCGCGGTTTGCGCGGTGGTTGGTACCTATGTGGTCTTGCGCGGCATGGCTTTCTTTGGCGATGCACTGGCGCATACCATCTTGCCGGGTGTGGCAGTTGGCTACCTGATCAGCGGTGGGGCGCGCGAGCCGCTCTTCTGGTGGGCGCTAGGCGCTTCGGTGATCTCAGCGCTGGGCATCGGCGCCATCAGCAAGAATGCTACCATCAAAGAGGATACCGCGATTGGCATCGTCTTTGCTGGCATGTTTGCCCTGGGCATCGCCCTGATCTCCACCGTGCGCAGCTACGCGGTCGATCTCAGTCATTTCTTGTTCGGGGACGTGTTGGGCGTCTCCAACCAGGCGCTGTGGAAGATCGGCGTTTTTGGCGCTGTGGTGCTGTTGATCGTTGCCGCGTTCTATAAAGAATTCCTGACCTATTCTTTTGATCCGGTGCTGGCGATCACGCTGCGCATGCCGGTGGGACTGCTCAACAACCTGCTGTTGGTGCTGTTGGCGGTAACCGTCGCCGTTTCGCTGCAGACCGTGGGTGTGGCGCTGATGGTCGCCATGCTGGTCACTCCAGCAGCCACAGCCTACCTGCTCACTTACCGCCTCCCGATGATGATGGCGCTGGCAGCGGTTTTCGCTGCACTCTCCGGGGTAATCGGGTTGTATCTCTCGTACTACACCAGCATCGCTTCCGGCGCGGCCATTGTGCTGGTGGCAACTGGCTTCTTCCTGTTGGCATTTTTGTTTGCACCTGGCCGGGGGATTCTATGGAAGCAGGACAGGCGTTTGCAGCATTCATGAATCTCATTGTAAAATCGCCCACCCTCTATTGACAAGAATGACTTACGGGTATATAGTTATTGGGTTTTAATAAACCGGCAGTCGGTTTATTAAACCGGAGTACTATGCCCCGATTTGTAAATGAAGCCGAGCAAGCCGCCCGGCGCAACCAGATCATTGATATCGCTCAGCAGCTTGTCTATACCAAGGGCTATGAGCAAATGACCATCCAGGATATCCTGGATGCTCTGCAAATTTCCAAGGGCGCCTTCTACCATTACTTCGGCTCAAAACAGGAACTGCTCGAAGCCCTGGTCGAACGCCTGGTAGAGCAGGCCAGCCAGCTCCAGGACCCAATCCTGCAAGCTCCCAATTTAAATGCCCTGGAGAAGCTCAAGCAGTATTTCAACACCATCGGGCGCTGGAAAACTGAGCACAAGGCATACCTGCTCAAGCTATTGCGAGTTTGGTACAACGACGAAAACGCCCTGGTGCGCCAAAAATTGCACGCTGCGTCGCTGCAGCGTTTTGCGCCGGTGCTCACCCAGATCATTCGCCAGGGGATGCAGGAGGGCGTGCTGGCTCCCCATTACCCTGAGCAAGCTGGCGATGTGGTGTTGGCGCTGATGCTCACCCTGGGAGAGATGCTGGCCTGGTCGTTGATCACCGATCCGCCGGATGCCAATGCTCTGCCGCGCCTGGCAGACAGCGTGGCGGCTTACCAGGACGCTATTGAGCGCATCCTGGGGGCTCCCCCAGGCAGCGTGCACCTGTTCGATCCCGCTATCTTGCGGGAGTGGATGATCGAAAAAGAACCGGATTAGCGCCATCGCTACGCACCGGATGCGCCGTCCCTAATCCGGGTTGTCGTAGAATGCAACGAGGAAAGGAATGCAAACCATGAAATTATATCTTCGCCTCGCCTGGCGAAACATCTGGCGCCAACGTCGCCGAACGATCATCATCGTTTCAGCTATCGCACTCGGTTTGTCGATGATGATGCTCTACGATGGGTTGATTGTTGGATTCAACCAGGCGATATATGGCAACGCCATCAAAGTGCTGGGCGGCAACATCCAGGTGCGCGCCGAAGGTTACCGAGAAGTTGCCAACCAGTATCCTCTGCTGCCGTTGGCGGACGACCAGGCAGTGGTGAGAACCGCCCTGGCAGACTCCAGGGTGTTGGCTGCCACGCGGCGCATCATCACCGGTGGCTTGATCAGCAACCGGGAAGGCGCCTTTGCGGTGAGCATCACCGCCATCGAGCCAGAAGCAGAACAATCGGTAAACCTGGCGGCGCAAAATGTGGTCGCTGGGAATTACCTGACTTCCAATGACCGAGATGTGATCTTAATCGGCAAGGGCCTGGCCATCGCCATGGATGTGCAGGTGGGAGATCGCGTTACGCTGGTCGGCCGCGACGTGCACGACCAGATGCAACGTCGTACGATGACCATCGGCGGCATCTTCGATCTGGGCATGGTCGAGATCGAGAAACTGACCGTGTACATATCCCTGGGCGAAGCTCAGCAAGTCTACGGACTCGACGGGAAGAGCACCGAGGTAGCCATCGTGCTTAAGCAGCTCGGACAGGAAGCGCCGGTGGTTACCAGTCTCAAATCCAGCCTGCCAGGCTATGACATTGCCTCCTGGGAAGAGAATTTCCCCGAGCTGCAATCAGCCATCGGCACCAAAGGCGGCGTGATGAACGTTTTCAGCGTGGTGATCATGGTGATCGCGGGGCTGGGCATTCTCAACATGCTGCTGATGGCCGTCTATGAGCGCACGCGCGAGATCGGCATCCTCGGCGCGCTGGGATTGCGCCCAGGGCAGATCTCGCTGCTTTTCATCCTGGAAGGCTCGCTGATCGGGCTGGTGGGTGTGGCGGCGGGCATTGTCCTGGGGTTGTTGATCAATGGCATTCTGATGCGGGTGGGTATCGATTACACCCAGTTTTCGAGCATGACCACCTACATGGCGCTGATCACCGACCGGGTATATCCCGGCTGGGGCGTCGATAAACTGCTGCAGCGAGCAGCCACCGTGGCAATCATCTCCATGCTGGCAGCGCTGATCCCGGCGCGCGAAGCTTCACAGCACGAACCCGCCGAAGCGCTGCACTACGTGTGAGGGCTGCAACCATGATACAACTCTTCAAACTGGCATTACGCAACCTGGGACGCAATCGGCGGCGCTCGTTTTTCTCAGCGCTGGCGCTGGGCATCGGCCTGGCGCTGCTCATGCTGATGGCCGCGTTTGTCGAAGGCGAAATGGGCAGCGCTATTGACCTGGCAATCCGCTTGCAAAGCGGACATTTACAGGTGCGGGCAGCCTCCTATGACGAAACCAAGGGCAGCCTGAAATGGCAAGACCTGATCGAGAATCCGGAGCAGCTTGCCGCGCAGGTCGCCGCGCTGCCGCAAGTCAGAGTAGCCACGCCGCGCCTGTTTGCCAGCGGTTTTGTCGCCGTGCGCGACAGCTCCACTGGCGTGCGCGTCTGGGGCATTGACCCGGCCTCGCCAGCCAACGAGCCTTACCGGCAGGGGCTGCTCAGCGGAGAATTCCTGAAGGCCGACGACCGCCAGGGCATCCTGATCGGCCTGTCTCTGGCAGATCGGTTGAAGTTGAAACCCGGCGATACCCTGACCCTGTCCATCAATACCTCCAGCGGCGATATCGTCGAACAGCCCTTCACCGTGCGCGGCATATTCACCACCGGCACCGCCAGCTTCGACCGGGTTACCGTCCTGCTTCCCTTGAGCAAAGCGCAGACCATGGCGCAGGCCGAAAACCACGCCAGCACAATCTTTATCCTGCTGAGCGACAAATCGCAAGCCGATGCAGTTGCTCAAGCCATACAAACCCCCAACTACAAGGTCTTGACCTGGCTGGAGATGAACGAGTTGATCATGCAGACCGAGGAGATGGCGAGCGGATACATGGTTTTCCTCTACCTGATCGTGCTGGTGATCACGGCAACGGTGACGATGAACGCCCTGATCATGGCAGTCTTCGAGCGCACACGCGAGATTGGCATACTGGCAGCTATCGGCATGAAAGGTCGCCGCATCATGGCCATGTTCCTGGCCGAATCAACCCTGCTGGCAACCGGCGGGATCATCCTGGGTATCCTCTTGGGATTGCTGATTGTGGGCTACTTCACCCGTTACGGTTTTTATATTGGTGAATTCGGCATCAACACTTTCTACATCGCCAATCGCATTTACACCAAGTTGACTGTGGAAGACACCCTCAACTTGGTCGCCTTATCATTCATCATTACCCTGCTGGCCGGGGTGTACCCGGCCCTCATGGCCGCCCGCATGGAGCCGGTTGAGGCGTTACGAGGCGGAGAATAAGGAGCATAACATGGAAGTCGCAAAAGTAGAAAACGCCACCCGTGTGTATAAGACGGGCAAAGTAGAGACCCATGCCCTGCGCGGCGTGTCATTGACCATTGAAAACGGTGAATTCACCGCCCTGGTAGGGCCATCCGGATCGGGCAAGACCACCTTACTGCAGCTCATCGGCTGCCTGGACCAACCCACCAGCGGGAGAGTATTCATCAAAGGCAAAGAAGTCAGCAAGCTCAATCGCAACCAGCGCGCCGATTTGCGCCGCCGCGAGCTGGGCTTCATCTTCCAGTTTTTCGCCCTGATCCCGACGCTCTCTGCGTATGAGAATGTCGAGATGCCGCTACTGCTGGCGGGACAAAGCGCCGCCGAGCGCCGCCAACGGGTAATGGAACTGCTCAAGGCCGTTGACCTGACCGAGCGCGCCCACCACCGCCCGGATCAACTCAGCGGCGGTGAGCAGCAACGCGTGGCAATCGCTCGCGCCCTGGCCACTAACCCGACCATCATCCTGGCAGACGAGCCCACCGCCAACCTGGATACTGCCAATGGCAAGCAGGTAATGGACATCATGACCCGCCTAAACCAGGAGACCGGCGTGACCTTTATCTTCGCCACCCACGACCCGCGTGTCATCCAATACGCCCGGCGCGTCATCACCCTGCGAGATGGGATGGTGGCGGAAAACGGCGCCCAGCAGCCTCACACAGGAGACTGAGATGAAACTCAAAATGCTGTTCGGCCTGGCATTATCTTTAGCGCTCGTCGCTGGGCTAGCAGGCTGTGGAGCGATTGGCGGACGCACCCCAACGCCTTTACCAACCATTGTGCTTGGTGAACCTGGCTCAAGCGCTGCGCCGGGCTCGCCGATCAGCGCGCCGGTAGGTGTGATTGCTTCTGGTGTGGTAGCGCCTGGGCAGCAGGCGCGGCTGGCATTTACCCTGGCAGGGAAGGTCGAATCGGTGCCCGTCGCCGTCGGCGAGCAGGTGGATACCGGGCAGGTGCTGGCGCGGCTGGCAGGCGCAGAAGAGCTGCAGGCGGCCCTCTCAGCCGCTGAGCTGCAGGTGCTGAACGCCCAACAGGCGCTGCAGAGCCTGAGCGACGATCTGTTCGCTGAGCAAACCGCTGCTCTGCAAGCGCTGAACACAGCGCGCGAGGCCGTGCGCAGCGCCCAGCAGAAATTGGATGGGTTGGGCGTCTCGTCTGAGCCAATCGATATCCAGGTCGCACGCTCCAACGTGGCGCTGGCGAAGGACGCCCTGGACAAAGCCACCAAAGATTTCAAACCCTACGAAAACAAACCCGAGGACAACCTGCAACGGGCAGCGCTGCTCAGTAAACTGGCGGAGGCTCAAAAACGCTACGATAACGCCGTCAACCAGCTCAACCGCCTGACGGGTACGATCGTGCCTGAGTTCAACCTGCAGCAGGCGCGCACTGGGCTGCAGGTCGCCCAGGCGCAGCTCAAGCTGGCAGAAGATCGCTACAACCTGCTTTCCAGCGGCCCCGACCCCGATGCGGTAGCGCTGGCGCAGGCGCGGCTGAAAAGCGCCCAGGACCAGGCAGATGCCGCCCGGGCGCGGCTCGCCAGCCTGGAAATCCTGGCGCCTTTCGCAGGCACGGTCAGCCAGGTGTTCGTGCACAGCGGCGAGTGGGCGCTGCCAGGACAGGCGGTGATCGAGATCGTCGACCTGCAAAACATGCTGATAAAAACCACCGATCTGAGCGAGCGCGATATCTCGCGCATCACTGTGGGGCAGTCAGCTACGGTGTACATCGAGGCGCTGGATGCAACTGTCAGCGGACGCGTGACTCTGATCGCGCCTCTGGCGGATACCCTGGGCGGCGACGTGGTATACGAGACCACCCTCGAGCTGCTGGAGCCCGTGCCCGGCCTGCGCGCTGGTATGACCGTGGAGGTGCAGCTCTCCAATCAGAAGTAAAGCGGGTTTCACACGGCGCCGCCAGTTCCGTTTCGCAAGCATATCCTGAGACAGCGAGGAAACGACTCACCCAGTAGCTCAAGCGAGATACATGGCTTTCCCCTCCTCTCACCAAATCGGATATAATATATCCAATAAAGGAGGTCGCCATGCCCGACTCCATCACCGTCGCTGCTTTTGTGATCGGCCTGGTGTTTCTGATCGCTGCTTTGATTGGCAAAGAACTGAAAATCGCGGCGGTCGAAATGCCGGCCCTCAACAGCACGCAGCGGGTGATCGTTGGTGTATTGGGCGTCATTTTGGTGATTTTCGGCCTGACCGAGGGCCAGGGATTCGGACGCCAGGCTGATCCGCAGGCTGCGGCAACGACGCCGCCGCTCATTGCATCTGCTCCAGCAGCAACGCCGACGCAAACCAGTCCAAATGCACAACCAACCCAGACCAGCCTGGAGAGCATCGGAGTCGCCCTCCCTCCAGAGTTTGCCGGCAACATCCGCCGCGCCAAAGCCAGCTATGGCTGCGGCATCTTGCTGGGCCTGGCAAGCGACAACGAAGAGCAGCTATCTGTGTGTGGCCTGATGCCAAGCGTACCGGATGAATGGATCACCAAGGTCAAGCGTGTCAGTGTGGACTGCGCTACCATCGCCTCCGACCGCATTATTGTGGAGCTGTGGACAGAAGCTAATTACAGCGGCGAAACCTGGGGCTACACCTTTGACTGCCCATAGTGTCGAACAACCCCGCGATCTGTTTTTCGGAGAACTGATCCAGGCCTACCTGGACGATCCATATTTCCAGCCGCGCCTGTGGCTGAGCAGTCAGATCGAGAGCCTGCTGGCGGAGCCAGATTGCCGCTTCTTGCTACTGCTAGGCGAGCCGGGGGCGGGCAAGAGCGCCTTCCAAGCCTGGCTGGGCTCTCAACAGCCGGACTGGCTGCGCTATTTCATCCGCCGCGACAGCCAGCACCCCTTGCGCAGCGGGGATGCGCGCTCCTTTTTGTTTGCCGTGGGGCACCAGCTCGCGGTGCGCCGCCCACAGCTCTTCGATCCCGGGCGGGTGAAGATCGTGGTCGAGCAGCGCATCGACGAGCAGCGGGTAGGTGGGCAGGCAGTCGGGATTGACATCGCTGAGCTGATCGCCTCGCCCTTCTACCAGACCAGCCTGCAGGTAACCCAGCAGGTAGACATCCAATCCGGCGAGCTGGTGGGATTGAGCATCGGGCGCCTGATCCCAGAGCCGCGGTTCATGGAGCTAAACAACCTGCAGTTCCTGGCGCTGCTGAACCCGGCAGAGCTGCTCTACCAGCTCGACCCACAGCAGCGTTTAGTGGTGCAGATCGATGCCCTGGACGAGCTGCGTTACAGCGCCTCCGAAGGCAGCCTGCTGCACTGGCTGGCGGATTTGCCCGAGCTGCCGGAAAACCTGCGCTTTGTGCTCACCAGCCGCCCGGATGAGGCCCTGCTGGACGATTTCCGCCGCAGACAGAGCAAGTGGCTGCGCGAAATCAGCATCGATCCGCAATCTGAAGCTGTGCAGGAAGACCTGCGCGCTTACACCCGCGGGTTTGCCGCCGCGCCTGCCATCCAGGCGCATCTGCAGGCGGAGCAGGTCGACGCCGCGCTGTTCATCCAGACGGTGGTCGGCAGAGCCGATGGAAATTTTCTATATGTCAACCTGCTGCGTCGGAGCATCGAACAAGCGATCAATCAAGACGACCAAGGCGCGCTGCACGGACTGCTGCACGCTGAAGAGATCCCCGAGAGCCTGGAGGGATTGTATGCCCACTTCCTCACCCGGCTGCGCGCTCAGGTGGGCGAGGCGCGGGTCGAAGTTGAGGGAGAAACGCCGCTGAGTAGCATCTCACAGCCGGCCTGGGAAGCGCTCTACCAGCCAGTCTTAGGTGTGCTGGCGACTGCCTTCGAGCCGCTCGAGCCAGTCCAAATTCGCCAGTTGGCGCGGCTGCAAGTGGAAGAGCGCTTCTTGCAGTCTGCCTTGCAGCAGTTGGCGCAGCTCCTCGAATTGCGGGCGGGGCGAGTGAGCCTGTACCACGCCACCCTGGCCGAGTTCCTGACCTCGCCCACCACCCAGCAGCGCTACCCGGCGCTCTATCTGGAACCCGCCGAATGGCACCGCACGATCGCCAGCGCCTATCGCAAAAGCGCCCCATCCTGGGAGGCAGCAGCCTGGGAGCAGGTGGACGATTACGGACTGCTGCACCTGCCTCGCCACCTGCACGCCCTGGCGGCGGAAGCCCGCTACCGCGGAGAATACTTCAGCGTGTTCTGCCGGCCGTTTGTCATGGAAAAGCGCCGACGCTTTGGCTCCTATGCCCCAGTACACCAGGATTTGAGCCTGGGGTTGCAGACCGCTCTGCAAGGCGGACTGGCAGAGCTGCCAATCCTGGCGCGCCTGATCTTGCTGCGCGCCATTCTAAGCGCCATCACCAGCAGCCTGCCAGAGCAAATCATCGTCGCATTGATGCGCATTGGCGAAAGTGAACAGGCGCTAGGCGCGGCGGCGCTGATCCAGGCGCCGGAGCGGCGCGCCGAGGCTTATGAAGATATGGCGCGCCTCCTGATCGACCGCGGGCAGGTCGCAGAGGCCGGGCGCCTGCTGACGTTGGCGGCGGCGGGCTGGCAGCACGTTTTCGACCGTATGGAAGATTCGATGGTGAGCCACGATGACATCGCCGCCTACCTGGCAAAACCGGCTGCACTCGCCGCCCAGGCCGGCAAACTGATAGAGTACCTGAGGGCATACCAGCAGGCCGGCGGAAGCCTGGATCCCTACCTCCTGGCGCTGCTTGCCGACCAATTGGCCCAGGTATCCTCCAGGGAAGGCGCCATCGAGGCAGTTCACCTGGCGCTATCCAGCCTCCCGCATTGGAAGCTGAAACCGGACACCCACCTGGCAATGCTGGCTTTTGCCGCCCGGGCGTTGGCGCGCGCGGGCGCCTTGGAAGAAGCGGGCAAGCTCGTCCTGCAGGCGCAGCACGACAATCGCCAGGAAGCAGTGGTTGGCGCCGAATTGTGGCTGGCGCCAGCAATGGCTTTGCTGGGCGACTTTGACCAGGCGCGCCAGGTCACGCTGGCAAACCTGCAATACCAGGAAAGCCACGAGGCGCTACTGACCCTGGCAGATGCCCTGGCGCGACATGGGCACATCGAACAAGCTCTGACGTTAACTGACCACTGCGAAGACGATGAGAAAATAGACGAACTCCTTGAACAGATTGCCCGGGCGCTGGCAGAAAACGGCAAGGACGAGCTGGCGGCAGAGATTGCCGACAGGATGATCTACGGCGACCGCTACGCAAAAGCCATGCGGGGCCTGAGCAGCATCCAGGCGCGCCTCGGCAGGCTGAGCGCCGCGCTGCGCAGCATCCGCCTGTTGGACCGCGCCCAACGGAAAGAGCCGCTGCCCTTGACGCTCAGCGAGCAGATTCAGAAAGTGCCGCGCGGGATACGAGCCAATGTGCCAGAACAGCAAGCCACCCAGCTCAGGCTGATCGCCAGTTTACTACAGCAGCACCAGGAGCAGGCGGCGCAGGTGCTCGCCTCTGCCGAGGTGGAAAGTTTCACCGCCAGCCGAGACGAACGGCTGCGCACCGCCGCAACTCGCCTGTCTGCCCAGGCGGCCGCCGCTCGCGGCGACCTGGACAGGGCGCTTTCGATATACGAGGCGATGCCTTCCAGCATCGACCGCTTAGCGGTGCTGGTGGTCCTGGTTCATGCGCTTGTCGCCATGGAGGATGTAGCTGCGGCGCGGGCTCTGGTCGACCAGGCGCAAGATCTGACCCCGGAAGGGCGCGCCATGCTCGGCGCCGAACTGGCGCAGGCGCTGCACGCCGCGCAGCGTGAGCCAGAAGCGCACCTGGAGATGCAATGGGCATTGCGGCTGTTGGAAAGGCTGCCTGCTGAGCAAGAGGCGGTGCTCGCCTTGTGCGCAGCAGCGCGCCAATTGGCAGGCTTGGAACGCCAGGAGCCAGCCTTTGCACTGCTGGCGCTGGGGACGCAAATCTGCGAAAAATTGCAGCAGGTCATACCATACGTGCGCAGCGCAGCAAGCCTTAGCCAGGCGTACATGCAGATCGGTTCGCCGCAGCCGGCGCGTGAGTTGATCGGGCAAGCCAGCCTGGTGCAAGTCAGCGACTACAGCACCCAGGCGGCAGCGCTGCGCCACCTGCTGCCAGCGGCGGCCGCGCTGAAGGATCTCAGCTACACGCTGCGGCTGGCGGGCGCCACGCTGCAGGTTGTGCAGCGGTTGGACGAGCCACTGGAACGGGCAGAAACACTGGCGGTTGTCGTCCGCTGTTTGGCAGAAAACGGCCTGTTCGAAGACGCCCTGGGGTTGGCAAGCAAAGTGGACAACCCGCTCTACTTTTTGCAGGCGCTGGGCGAGCTGCTGGAGCAACTCAACTCGCAGAGCAACCGCACCCTGGCGGATCAGACGGCAAAGGCAGCCTGGCAGCAGATGCAGCAAGGAACCGAGATGTGGCAGTACCACGGCAAGCAGTTGCACCTCATCGAGGATGACATCGTACAGCAGCTCAAAGGCTACGCGGAAAATTGGCGCAAGGAGGCGCTGGTTTACAACCACCTGGCGCGAGGTTTCCAGCAAACCGGTTTCCCCGACCAGGCCTTGCAAGCTTTCGACAAGGCAGGCCAGATGGCCGATAAGATCCATCGCAAGGCAGAGGGCGCCGCCGTGCTGGCAGAACTGGCAGAGACGGCGACGATGCTGGGGCAACGGGCCGCGGCAGGAGAGCTGGCAGAGCGGGCTGCTGAACTGGCGCGCAAAGCGGAAGACTGGGAAACCTATGCCCTGGGTTTAAGCAGCGCGGCGCAGGCATATCTGTGCGCTGGCGAGGCGGGTAAGGCGCAGGAGCTGACGCTGGAGGCGTGGCAGGCGCTGGCGCGCTTCAGCCTGGCAAGCCGGGCGAGCGTTTATGAAGTGCTGGGGAGGAGCGCGGAGGTGCTGGCGGCGATCGATAAGGGAGATACGATGGAAGGGGTGGGAAAGTCGATGGCAGAGGTGGAGGAGTGGTGGTTGGAATGAGATCATGCTAAAATTGGAGGCAATTTCAATTGTAGTCTGAAATGGGGCACAAATACTAACGGGAGGGAACTGATATGAGCCGCGCGGCAGTGAGCGTATTTGTCTGGGGCATCTACATGCTGGTGATGGGAGCCACATTCCTGCTGATCCCGAACGCCGTCCTGCCGCTCTTTGGCTTTCCGCCTACCGATGAGGTCTGGATCCGGGGAATGGCTATGCTGGCAGCGGGACTGGGTTATTTCTACGTGCGTGCGGCACCGCAGGAAATGCTTCAGTTCTTCCGCTGGAAAGTTCACGGTCACATCTTCGGGGTCATCTGCATGGTGATGTTCGTCCTCCTGAAGCTGGGTCCACCGATGCTCCTGCTCTTTGCGAGCGCCGACCTGCTGGCGGCGGTCTGGACTGGGCTTGCGCTGCGCAATCCCGGGTCTTGAGCTCCTGAACGCACCTGTTTTGCTCGCAGAAATTATCCGTTTTATTCCTCCCACGCCTCATGCCCCAGCGGTGTGCGGTTAAGTTCCTTCCGCACCTGCTTCCAGTCCGGCAGAAATCGGTCCATCAGCGCCTTGAAGCGGGCGTTGTGCGATGGCTCGATGAGGTGCGCCATCTCATGCACCACCAGGTATTCCAGGCAGCGCGGCGGCTTCTTTGCCAGCTCGGTGTTGAAGCGCAGGCTGCGGCGGCGCGGATTGCAGGAGCCCCAGCGGGTCTTCATGCGCCGCACATAGAAGCTTGAAACCTTCACCCCCATCACCGCTTCCCATCTGGCAATCAATGACGGGATGGCTGCTTCGAGCTGCCGGCGGTACCAGGCATCGAGGGCAGCCTGGCGCTTCTCTTTACCGCTTCCTGGGCGCACATGCAGCAGCAGCTCGCCGGGGCGCAGCTCGACCGAGGGAGGCCCACCGGTTTCGATCACCTTGAGCAGGTAGCGGCCACCCCACACGAAGTGGCTTTCACCGTCGCTGTATTCACCAGGGTTCTGGCGCGCCTGCAAGCGGATCTTTTCCTGCTGTTTCTCGATCCAGCCCAGCCTGGAGATGGCGAAGAGGCGGATGGTTTCGATGTCCATGCGCCGCGGGGCAGAGATGCGCACTATGCCGGCGGGGGGCAGGACGCGCAGGTAGAGGTGCTTGATGTTCTTGCGAACCAGGTCAATGGTCAGGTCGCCGAGTTGAAGGTGGCTGGTCATTCGTGTTTCTGGGGCGCTCCAATTGACAAACACCTCCCCGGAGATTTGGGGAGGCGTTCGTAACGTTTCTCAGATCTATTTCTTCTCGTTCTCTACTTTCTCCTCCGGCTCCACCAGTACACCAGGACTGCCAGCCCTACCGCCACGATCGCCCCGATCCCATATGGCAGCCAGGGCGTCGCCTGGGGCTGCTCAGGCGCCTCAGCCTCCACCGTCGCGGCAGGCTCAGTAGGCTGTGCCGTTTCAATCATGATAACGATATCGTCTTTCCCTATGACCACCTCAGTCGCAGGCGGTGTCTCGGTCGCCGCCGGCTGCGGCGTCACCAGCGGCGTGACGGTCGGCTCGGGCGTAGACTGCTCCAGCACGAACACCGCCGCGCTTCGTCCTGGTACAAAGAAACCACCTGTGGCAGAGTCGAAGATCGATCCGGCGATGATGCTGTCCACCCCTTGCGCCTGCAACGGGTGCAGCTTGAGCGGCAGGCCGGCCAGCGAAGCCTCGGTGAACTCAGCCGCGTCCGGCAAGGCATTGAAGACGACCACGATCTTCTCGAAATTGGGATCCAGGTCGCCGCCAATTGTATCATCCAGCGCCATAACAATCACACCCGGAATGCGCGTCTCGGGCGTCCCCAGGAAGGACAGGCGCTCCTTGACCAGTTCAGCAGTCTGCAGGCGGAAGAGCGGCGAGGATTTGCGGATGCGCAGCATCTCCAGGAAATGCTCGTGGGCGAATAAGATTTCGTCCGGGCCAACCGCCAGGTTGGGTTCGTTGAACAGCCTGCGCATCAGCGCGTACTGGTCCTGGCGAAAATCGGGCAACCCCACCGCCCAATTGTTGCTCTGGTAGGTGAAATCCAACTTGTTGTACCAATCGCCGGAATTGTAGGAGTTGCCGTCCAGCGATTTGGAGCGCAGCAGGTCGTCGCCAGCGTGGAAGAAGGGGATGCCCTGCGAGAGCATGACCAGGCTGACGCCCAGGTTGTTGATGCGCGCCCGCTCTTGAGGGGTGGCGGAAAGCGGCGCCTTGTACTGGATGGCGTCGAACAAGGTTTCATTGTCATGGGCTGAGACATAGACCACCTGCTCTTGCGGGTCTTCGGTGTAACCAGCGGGCTTGCCGTTGTAATCCACCTGGGCGCCGGTCACCTGGTTGCCGCGGGCGTCGGTCAGCGCGAAGTCCTTCAGGTTGCCGGCCAATCCCAGGCTGATCCAGTCCATGTACTTAAGCAGCTTGCCCTTCTGCACGGTGGGGCGCCCCTGGTCGTAATCATTGGGAGCGGTGAACAGCCCGGTGATGAAGCCCTGCTCCTGCACCGGGTTGAACGGCCCTCCGCCACGGGCTGCGTCGCGCAGGCGGTCGTTGAAAGTGGCGATGCCCGTGCCGCCCAGGTTGAGCTGGGTGGCATTCCGGCCGCGAGCGTTGCCTGCCACTTCGCCAAAGTCCCAGCCCTCGCCGTACAGGATGATCTTGGAGCCGTCAACGCCGTCTTTTTCCAGGGTCAGGGCGTCCAGGGCGGCGCGCACTTTGACCATGTTGCTCACCATATGGTGCCCCATCAGATCGAAGCGGAAGCCGTCTACCTTGTATTCTTTGGCCCACAGCACCACCGAGTCGATCATCAGCTTTTCCATCATCAGGTTCTCGGTGGCGGTGTTCTCGCAGCATGTGGAGCGCTCCACCTGTCCATCGGCGTTCAGGCGGTGGTAGTAGCCGGGCACAACCTTATCCAGCACCGACTTTGCAGATTGCCCGGAGGCGTTGGTGTGGTTGTAGACCACGTCCATCACCACACGCAGGCCCGCCTGGTTGAGCGCCTGCACCATCTGGCGGAACTCCAGCGTGCGCGCCGAGCCATCCGGGTTGGTGGCGTATGAGCCCTCGGGGGTATTGTAGTGGAAGGGATCATAGCCCCAGTTGAAACCGTCCTGGTCTCGGAAGGGTCGCAGGGCGTTGGCGGCTTCATCGGAATCTTTGGCAAAACCCGCCAGCACTGCTGGCTCAACAGTCTGCCATTTGGATTTGTCTTCTTCGATGCTGGCGATGTCGAAAGCGGGCAGCAGATGGATGTGGGTCAGCCCTGCCTGCGCCAGGGAAGCCAGGTGGCGCATACCATTCGAGCCGCCCTGGGTGAACGCCAGGTAAGTGCCGCGCAGGTCTGCGGGCACACTTTCATCCGATGCGCTGAAATCGCGAATGTGCAGCTCGTAGATCACGCTGTCTTCCGGGGCGGCGAGCGGCGGCTTGGCCAGCGTATCCCAGCCTTCGGGCTTGAGCATGTCTTCATTCAGATCCACGATCTGCGAGCGCAGCGAATTCATCGACAGGCCAACCGAATAGGGATCAGTGACCGTGCTCTTGAGCACCGCGCCTTCTGCTGGCACGTACACTTCGATTTCGTAAAGATAGTACTGCCCCAACCACGAGGCTTCGCCGGTCCGCGACCACACGCCGGTCTGCTCATCCAGCGTCATCGGCAGGGTCTGGGCGGCAGGAGCGGTTGGATCTGGGAAGAGCAGCAGTGACACCGAGCGGGCGGTCGGCGCCCACAGGCGCAGTGTGGGTGTTGCACCATCGAACTGCACGCCCAGTGGGCCGTCGTAATAGTACAGGTCGTCCAGCACGCCGGGGATCTGCAGACCGGTGGCGTCGATCACCTTGCCGGCGGCGTTGAAGGCCACTACAGCGAGCTGACCCTTGAGCATCTCCGGCACCTTGGGCAGGTCGGCGGCGTCCAACTTGAGGGCGGCATAGCCGCTGAGGTGCGGGTATTTCTGGCTCACGGCTTCATCCTGGGATGTACCTGCGAATGACAGGGGGATAGACTCGCCGCCGGAGATGGCGCCTGGAGAGAGTTCCAGGCTGCCGTCAGGAGAATAATACAGGGCAAAGGTCTCGCCGTTCTTGGGCTCGGCAACCTTCCAGGCAATGGTATCTGCCAGCACCCAATGTGCCTGCGCCTTGCGCAGGTCGCCGCGCGGCGGGCCTTCGGAGGAGATCAGCAACGCATGGGTAGCAGGGTTGTAGCCGAAATACATCTCCTGGTTATCGGCGGGCACAGTGAAGGTGACAGCCTCGCCGTCCCGCGCGCCGCCTGCGCCGTAAACTTCATCCAGGGATTCGTTGATCGCCACCCGTGCGGAGTATGTCCCGGCAGGGATGGCGCTGGTGGTGAAGGCATACACGCCGTCGCCATCAGGATCTTTTAGCCATGAGCGCAGGCAAGCCGGGTCGTCGTTGTTCGTGCAGCCCAGCGCCTGCTGGAAGTCGCCGATCACCGTGGCAATGACATAGTTGTAAGAGTCGGCGACCCAGTGGGTGGCGTGGTCGTAATAAAACTTGACCTCGGTGGGTTGATCGACAACCAGTGGGATGTCAGCGCCACCGGGCTGGGCGTTGAGGCCATAGTTGACGCTCCAGGATTTGTCCAGCGCCACCTTGTAGCGCCCGCCGCGCCCATCCTGGTCGTTGCCAGGCTGGATGATGAAGATAGCCTGCCAGACGCCGTCTTCTGGGTCGAAGAGCAAGGCGGTCGTCTCACACTCGGGCTGCCAATCGCCGGGGCAAGCCAGCTCGGACTGGTGTGTACCGGGCAGACCGACAAAGCCCGGTTGCTCGATATCCTGGGCCAGAGCGGGCAAGCGAACGGCAAAGAAGGAGAGGAGCAGGCTGAACAGGGTGAGTGCAGGGAGGATTTTGGAGAAGCGTTTCATTTTGGCTCCGGGGAAAAAATTTAACCGCAAAAACATCCAGGACACGAAGTTTGCTCGAAGATCACAAAGACGAAAAAGATAACCGAATAAAACCTTTGTGATCTTTGCGCCTCTTTCGCGTTCTTTGTGTCAATCTTTTTCCTTTGCGGCTTTGCATAAAAAGGCATATTGGTGACGGCCTGGTTTGAGATAGCGGTAGAAAGTTTGCAATCGAGTTGATTTTACCGCAGAATGCACCTGCCTCAGCGCCCCCATTTTCCTCTGCAGTAACCTGTATTGCTGGAATTCTTACCGGCGAAGATGGGGAGAGGCTCATAGTAACAGCGTACCGCTTGCGAATCAAGCGCAGACTCTCTATAATGACGCAATGAGCAGGGAATGGAGAGCAGGGTTTGTCCTGGTATGGGCGGCATTAACGCTGGCAGCGCTGGCGTGCAACCTGCCGGCGCGCCAGCAAGTGCAGTCGCCACTGGCAACCCTTCCATTCGACGAGGCAACCCATACGCCTTCGCCCAGCCCGCTGCTGCCCACGCCGCCTCTGGCGAGGACGGCAACGCCCACCCCCACGCATACGATCACCCCCACGCCGACTGAGAGCGGCACGCCCACCATCACGCCTACTTATGCGATCCTGAGAGGCAAGGTGCTGGAGCGCGCCAACTGCCGCTACGGCCCCGGGGCGATGTACCTGTACAAATACGGGCTGGTGCCGGGCAGCAACCTGGAAGTGTTCGGGCGCAACGACCTGGGCACCTGGATCCTGATTCGCGCCATCGGCGGCACCAACCCATGCTGGGTGAAGGCCTCACTGATGGAATTGAAGGGCGACGTGATGAGCATCCAACCCACCTACATCCCCCTGCCGCAGTCACCGTACTACGGGCCGCCGACGGGGGTGTGGGCCGGTCGCCGGGGGGACGAGGTGACCATCACTTGGGATCCGGTTGGCTTCCGCGCTGGCGACGACACCGCCTCACCGCCCTACCTGGTAGAGGCGTGGGTGTGCGTCCAGGGAGAACTGGTATTCACGCCGGTCGGATCTTATGCGACGATGATCACCATCCGGGACGAGGGCGGTTGCAGCGAGCCCTCGCACGGGCGGCTGTTCACGGTGGAGAAGCACGGTTATTCGCGTTGGATCGAGATTCCGTGGCCTACCCCCTCCCAGCCTCCCCCATTTTGAATACAAAATGGGGGAGGGAAAACACATTTCCCCTCCCCAAAATCGTCTTTTGATTTTAGGGGAGGGTCAGGGAGGGGATTATACTGCCGCTTGCAAAAATGCCACCAGGTCCTGGTGGAGCTGGCGCAGGGATGGGATGTGAATGTACATCATGTGCCCGGCGGGGTAGTCGGCCATGGTGACATTATCCATGTAGCTGCCATCCAGGCCCAGGTGGTTCATGGTGTAGCGCGTCGCCAGATAGGGGGTCGCCAGGTCAAAGTAACCGTTGGCGACAAAGATTTTCAGATAGGGATTGTAAGCCATCGCCCGGCGCAGGTCTTCAGCCACGTTCACGTAGCGATTTTGGTAGGCATCGTAGCCCCACTTGGTATACAGCGGCGCCAGGATGGCGTAAGCCAGGTCGCTTTCGAACTTCAGCTCGGCGCGCATGTAATGGTTCAGGGCAGCGGTGTAGGCGCCCTGGACGGCGGACATGCTGGGATCGAATTCGTAGAATTCGCCAGCCTGGTCGCGATCTTTTCCGGTGAAGCGGCTGTCGATGCGCCCAACAGTCTTGCCCTGCTCGCGCAACAACTCCTTGCAGAAGCGGTGGATGTTGATGCGCAGCCCGGTGCGGTTGATATAGGCTTCTGAGAGGCCTGTGTAACGCGCCAGGCGGGCAGCCACGCGGGCGCGCTGCTCTTCTGGCAAGGCCGCGCCCTGCATCAGCGCCAGGGTGTACTCATTCATGGCAAACGCTTCCACTTCGCTCAGCGTCTTGTGCAGGTCGGCTTGCAGCTCAGCATCCAGCCGCTGGTGATACCAGGCAGTAGCAGTATAAGTGGGCAAGAAGAGAATGTAGGGAATGTCGTTGCCAGCGTTGAAATGGATCGTCTGAAAATCGAGCACCACCGAAACCAGCATAATGCCATTCAGGAACATACCGTACTGCTGGTGCAGGAAGGCCGAAAGCCCGGCAGCGCGGGTGGTGCCATAGCTTTCGCCGATCAAGAATTTGGGCGAAGCCCAGCGCTGGTTGCGGGTAGTGTACAGGCGAATAAATTCGCCCACCGACTCGATATCTTTCTTGATGTTGTGGAACTCGTCGGCCTTTTCACCGGGTACCGCCCGGCTGTAGCCGGTGCTGACCGGGTCGATGAACACCAGGTCGGTGTGCTCCAGCAAAGTGTACTCGTTTTCCACCAATCGGTATGGCGGAGGAAAGGGACGCCCTTCATCATCGAGCAAAACACGCTTCGGCCCTAACAGGCCCAGGTGCAGCCAAACCGAAGATGAGCCCGGCCCGCCGTTGAAAGAAAAGGTGACCGGGCGCTGGCCCGGGTCATCCACGCCGTCCAGGGTATAAGCGATGTAGAAGATGGTGGCTTTTGGCTTCTCGCCTTTCTCCACATCCTCTTCTTTCAAGATAATCGTGCCAGCGGTGACAGTGTAGGCCAGTTGTTTGCCATCTACCGTGATCGTATGCCTGGTTACCGAGGTCAGCTCCTTGGGTTCGGGTTTTTCATCTTTCTTGGTTTCCTCGGGCTTGGCTTTTTCTTCTTCGCTCATTGTTGAGGGATCCTTTCTGCCACCTATTCTACCCCAAGAAGACCACACACCGCCCGCGCTGTTTCTGGCGCAGGGAAAAAACTCCCGCAGGTTTGTTACCTGCGGGAAAGGCGTTGGTTAACCGGTCGAACCGGGGGTGCGAATGGGCAGTGATTTGCCAGCCCAGTCCGGCAGCCGCAACCCGGCGCTCCACAGGCCAATCGCCAGGCTCCCCGCCAAGACTAACCCCCACCCTGCCAGTAAGAAAGCGCTGTGCCACACATCGGCGTAATTGACACCCCCCCAGGTGTGGCTTGGCCCAGCCCAATACTGGACGGTGAGCAGCGCTGCGCCCGCCATGATGGCTGCCAGCCCCCCGCCCGTGCCTGAAGCGCTACCGGTCTTTGAGTAATCCGTCATCTGGCGCAGCCCAGGCAGCTGGAAGAGCAAGAAAACCGCCAGTGTGATCAGCGTGGTGTACACCACAGCATCCACCGGCATGGATTTGCCGCGCAAAGCGCGCGAAACGATCATGTGAACGGCGCCCACCGCCAGGCCCGCCAGCAGCGTGGCCAGCGTATAGCGGTAAGCATTGGCGCGGCCTTTGACCAGCAACACGACCGCCCGCACACCCATCACACCGATCGCCAGCGTGACCAGCACGAAGATCACGTATAGCCATTTATAGGGCGCGATCGGCGCCATGTTGGGGCCGAACTTCTCCGCCGCCAGGGCCACGCAAGTGGTGCCAGCGCCGCTCATCAACGTGAATACGGCAGTCAGCCCCATCAGGACGATGCCTGCAATGCGTAGCAGTTTTGAAAAGACATTCTCATGAGACATATGCTCTCCTTTCACAGAGCCTCGATCATCAGCAGCAGCATGGTGCTCAGCATATAGAGTGAGGCGAATTTGAACAGCCCGAAGTTCAAGCGTTCGCTGGGATGGGCAGCAGCGCGCAGGGCAAACACCAGCAATCCGAATGACAGCACGCCGATCAGGCGCAGGTAGCCAATCTGCAAGCCAATGCCAAGAGCTGCCGCGCCCAGGGCGATCACCTGCAGCACGCTGGAAATGGCAATCACCACGCGCGTGGTGCGGAAACCGTACACTGCCGGGAAGGTTGGTATGCGCGCTGCCTGGTAATCCTGGTGATAGCGCATGCTGAAGGTCAGGATATGAGTGGGTATCCAGAACAGCACCGACAGGCTGAGAGCGACGCCGATCCAATCCAACTCGCCCAGCCCCAAAGCGCGCCCCGCCAACACCGGCATACCGCCTGAGATGCCGCCCCACACCACCGACCAGGCGCTGCGCCGCTTCAGCCACACCGTGTAAACGATCACATCGAAGAATAATCCGGCGAACACAATCAGCCCATACAGCCAATCCATTGCCAGCGCCCAGGCCACACCCGAGACAGCAAGCGCCAATCCCAGGAGCAGGGCTTCGCCGGGCGTCACCTTGCCCGCTGGCAGTGGCCGCCAGCAGGTGCGCTTCATTTGAGAATCGATGTCCCGGTCATACCACATGTTGAGCACTGTGCTGCCGCTGATCGCCAGGAACAGGCTGCCCATCAACCCCAGCAGCGTGCTCCAATGAATCACCGGACAGCGTGCGCTCATGAACCCTGCCAGCCCCGTCGCCAGCAGCAGGCCAGTTTGCAAGCTTTTGATCAAGGGCCAGTACTTGCCCCAGGCCGCCCTCACTTGACCACCTCCCGCGCGCAGCGAAAGCCGACTGCCGGGCTGTAGTATTCTGGCCCGGCGCTGTTGCGCGTCCAAACGCGCAGGTTATAGGCGTAGGTATCTTTGCTGCCGCCGCGCAGGTAGCGGTAGTGCTGCTTCTCATACACATCGCCCGTCCACTGCCAGACGTTGCCCGCCATATCGTACAAACCGTACGGGCTGGGTGAGTCGAGCGTGGCATAGCCATCATAGGTTTTGCCATTGTAGAAGCCGACCGGCGAAGTGCTGCCGCCTTTGCCAGCGATCTTTTCGAACAGGTCGTAGCTGGAGTAGTAATTGGCATTGTTGGGCTGGATCTCATTCCCCCATGGGAAAGCGCGCCCGTCGTTGCCGCGCGCTGCCTTTTCCCACTCGATCTCGCTCGGTAAGCGCCAACCATAATACTGGCAGTAAGCCTGCGCTCCGAACCAGGTGACCAGCGTCATGGGATGATTGGCGTAAGCCGGCTGCGCCGAGAACGTAGCTCCAGCGTAGCTCAGGCGCAGACCGGGATCGTCCAGCGGCACATGCAGGTAATCGCCGGCCTTGATCTCGACCTCGTGCTCGTAGGCGTGGAACTCATCGCCTGGGTAATAACCCAAAATGCGCTGTCCATCGAGCTTGAGCCATCCATCCGCCAGGGCGGAGTCGAGATACGCGGCAAACTGGGCAACCGTCACATCGGTGACCATGATCTCGTAATCATAGTTCACTGGGGTGACGTGGTTGTGCTGCCCAGATAAGAACTCGCCGCGCGGCACCAGCGCCCAGGCTGAGGCGTCCACACCGGTATCGATCTCCAGCGGCGGGGAAACCACGGCCGCAGCGGAGGCGCAGGCCGAGAGCAACATGGCGCCCAACAGCAGCAGAGAAAATCGTCCACTCATTGCTCTCGTCTCCTTCAATCGTTGCCCGATGCTGGCAGCGGCCGGGAATAACTCTCTGGAATCACTTCCTCGACCCCGGATTCGGCCAACTCCTGCGCCCAACGCCCCCGACTGTGGAACAAGTCGAACAGGCGCCACAGCAGGAAGATCGCCAGCACCAGCAGCACCAGCGCCAATCCCAGGTCGGCGAAGAGCATCGTCCAGTTGACCAGCGGCTGCTGAGCCGATTCGCTGACGAACAGGCGTTTCATCGAGAAGACCGTCACCGAGGCGAACGCCACATCCGAGCCGATGATCACCAGCCAGCCAAACCATTGGCGCAGCCGCCCTTTCAAGCCTGCCATATCCACAAAATAGAACAAGATGATCGTGGCAATGATACCGGACAGGATATGCCAGTGGCCGGTGAGGGTGATGCGCTCTTCACGATGCGGCCAGACGCGGAAGATCTCGTCCAGGCGCACCGCCATGAAGATGCCCACTCCGCTGACGGTGAAGTTCATGAACACCATCTGCCAGGTTGCGCCAAACTTGACCGGGTCATGCAGCAAGGCCTGGATTTTCTGCAGCAAGCTGGCTTTTTGAATACCCTGCTCCGCCAACCGATCGCGGATCAGCTTGTTCCAACCATAGATTACCAAAAACAGCGCCGCCAACAGCACCAGCACCGAGCCAACATAGATGATGGTGTGCGCCCACTCCACGACCACCACCGACCAGGCGCCAATCGAGATCACGATTGTGCCCAGGATCATCATGGGCATGGCGATCTTGTGAAAGATGCCTTTGAAGTCGTACCACTTGCCGATGATCAGCGCCAGGGCGATGGCAATCAAGGTCAGCATGATATGCAGGTGTCCGATGATGGATTTCTGCAACACGGTCTTCTCCGGCTGGCGAATCAGATCTTCCGCCAGGAAGGTCTCGTGCCCGTTGCCCCAATACGAACCGGTGACTGCACCGAATACCGCCGATCCTAAGGTAGCCACCGCCATAACAAAAAACGCCAGGCGCTCCAGGTCCAGGCCGCCGGGTCCCCGGGCATAGGGCGAACCCTTAGGCAGGCGATATTCTTTACGCCAGGGCCACAGCGCCGCAGCCAGCAGCAAACCGGCAAAGAAGACCAGCGATAACCCCAGTAAGTACAGGCCATGAAAGGCAAAGTTGTGCCCGAAGTAACCGAACCCCAACCCAAAGACCATGGCGATCAGGTAACCAAAGGTGATCGTGGCGTTGATCGTGCGCTGCTCGTGACGCTTAACCGGCACCAGGTCAGTGATGAAATAGGTCTCGATGGCAACCACCGCCATGGCGATGGTGTGGTAAAGCAGGATGATGCGCCCCTCGCGTTCGGCTTCGACCATGCGCATGCCCAGGGTGCGCACCACCACATCGCGCACACCCCATTCCATCATCGGTCCGGAGAGCATGCCCCAAATGGCAGTCACCAGCGAGATCATGGCGATGCCGACCAATGCCAGGCCCTTGGTGGAGCGGAATAAATAGTCATATCGTTTTGCCAATGCAGACATTGGATGACCTCCGATGTGATATTGTCGCCCTGAGGCAGCATCCGATGGTACCGAAAAGCCTCTGCGGTGGAGCGGTGAGGTCCTTCACATCGCTCCTGAGAAATCAACCTGTGCGCTATGTGATTATTGCATAAAACCGCCAGACAGTCTGTGACAAATATCACATACTGACAAAACTGTAACGATGGGCTTCGACATGGTTTAAAAAAAACCGCCGCCCGATGTGATAATCGGGCGGCAAGCATACTACGTGGGAGGGGCGCTTGTTTCTGACTTTTCGCCGTTAAAGTCCGAGCAAGCGCGTCAGGCTGCCGCTGAAGAGGATGCCGGCTGCCATCAGCAGTCCGGAAACAAGGTGGAGCTGGATGGTGGCGACATTGGCGCGCACCAGCGTGCGACGCGCATACTCGCGCACAATGACCCGGCTGGCGTAGATTGCCAGCGGGGCGCCGCCCAGGATGAGCAGCGAGCCGAGGGGCAGAGCATGGCTCAGCGCCAGGTAAACGGCCAATCCAAAAGCGCCGATCATTAGCAAGGGGTAGCCCCAGCGGGCGCGTTCCCGCCCTAAGGCAACTACCAGGTTGATTTTGCCGGTCGCCCGGTCCGATTCCTCGTCCGGGAACTGGTTAATCCACAAGATAGCGGTGGTGAGCAGTCCAATGGGAGCTCCCAGCAGGAAATCGATCAGCGTCGCCTGGCCAGTCATCGCATAAACCGCCCCAGCAACCGCCAGCGGGCCGAAGTTCAAACCAATGAGCAGCTCGCCCAGGCCGCGGCGGGCAACCAGGCGCAAGGGCGGGGCGGTGTAAAAATACGAGGAGAATGCGCCGAACAAGCCAAAGAGCAACACCGCCGGAGAACCGGTCAGCGCCAGGTAAACACCCAGCCCGCCCGACACCAGCAATGAAACCAGCGCCACGCGGAACAGGGCGTTTTCTGAGATCAAACCCAATTCGATAGAGCGGCTGCCGCCGGTGTACGGCAGAAAGTAGGCGTTGTTCTGGCGATCGGCGCCACTGCGCCAATCGAAGTAATCGTTGAAAGTGTTGGCGGCGATGTGCATGGCAATGCCAGCGAAGAGCGTGGCGAAGAACCGCGCCCAAGGGAAGGGATTTACTGACCCATTCGCAGCAACCCAGGCTGCGCCGATCAAAATGGGCACAATGATGGCCGTCAAGAACGGCGCGCGGGTGATCACCAACCAGGAGAAAATGCGCGTCATGGCGCTGATCTTAGGCGCTACCTGGCGCACGTCAGCATCGGTGAGCAACTCTGTGACACCACAATAGCCGATCTGCACGCCCTTTTTGAAAGTGGGGGTGATGCGCACGCGAGCGGCGATGGGCGTGCCGTCCTTGCGCAGAAAAACGGTTTCGGAGACAAACTCACCCTGTTCGGTGGCTTTTTTCAGCCAGGTGGGCACGTGCTCGAGCACGACCAGGCCGGGCGAAAACAGCGAAACGCGCTTCTTGCCGATCACTTCATCGGCGCGATAGCCAAAAATCTGCTCTGCGCCCCGGTTGTAAGTTTCGATGCGCCCTTCCATGTCGCAGGTGATCACGCTTTTTAACTGGGAATCTTTCATTCTGGCCTCCAATCATCGAAAGGTGAGGAAATAAAATTATATAGATTGGAATTACGCACTTCGGGTGGGTTTGGGGATATTTTGGCGGGCTTCGCCCGCCAAAATATCCCCAACTTCCCCCAACTGCGTAAGTCCTATATAGACTAATTATATCAATAATATCTTGGTAACTGGTGAATTTCTTCACAATTCAGAACTTTGTGGCAACATGCTGCGGCGCGGCGGTCCAATTAGATGCCACGCTTTTCGCACCTTTCGCGTTCCAAGCCTTCACTCTGGTCTCCCCCACAGCCCATAACCAGCTTGCCGCCGGGCTTCGCGCCTGGTATGTTGCTCGTGAATTTCTGCCACATGCTGCACCTTTTCAGCAATAGCGGCTTCCAGCCACAGGCGCCCTTTCTCGGCGGTGGCGTGGGAGCCAGCGCCGTATGCCCCGGCGATCGAATCGTCGTCCCATGGCGGGTTAGCCGCCAGCGCTCCTCCCTCCACCCAATCCATATAATAAGAGGGCGTGCTGATAAAATCGACATCGTCCACCACGCGCTCCATGTGCACCAGCTCGGGGCGCAGGTGCAGCATGAGCGAGGTTTCCAGTTCGCAGGCATGCCCCATGCCGCCAATGGGAGAAGTGCGGTAGCGCTGCAGGGCAGCCGCGCCTTCCGGCCCGGAAAGATACAGCCAGGCAGTGGCGCAGAAGATGCGCCGCCAACGCTCGCCGGCGTATTTGACCACATTGACCAGGAAGGAACAATTGCCGCCATGCCCGCTGAGCAGATAAAAGCGCTCAAAGCCACGTGTGACGAGCACCCGCACCACATCCAGCCAGAAATCTTCGAAGGCGCGGCCCCCGGCATTGAGCGTGCCAGCAAAAGATGAGCGGTGGGTGCTCACCCCGTAGGGCATCACGGGGAGGCAAACCGCCCGCAGCGGGGCGGCCTGTGCAGCGCCCTGCGCCACCGCCTCAATGCAGATTGTATCCACCGACAGCGGCAGGTGGTATGCGTGCTGCTCGGTGTGACCGATGGGCAGCAAGACAACCTTCTCCCGCTCAGCGTCGCCTGGCAGGTCGAAGCGCCCGGCGCGCAGGTCGGCTCCCGGATGCGGCTGGCGAATCTGCGCCGCCCCCAGCCCTAAATTGACCCCTTGTGGGGTGAGCACATACACCTGGCTGAATCCGTCATCGCGCAAGCTGTCCAGCAAATTGCTGATGTAAGCCGCCAGCAGAGTCTCAGCGACTTCCAATCCAGAGCCGCGCCAGCCGTATGGGAAAGCCGGCAGCAGGGCGATGCGCTCCGGAGCGCCCAAGGCTTCTGCCAGGCTATCCAATGAATAACCCGCTCCCAACGGCAATACCAGCGGTAGATCGCGCCGCAGCGCAGCCACTTCGGGCCAGGTCAATGTGTCGAAATGAAAGAAATCGGTCATCGTGTTTTTTATATCCCATTGTGAGCGCTTTGAACAGGGAAGAAAACCGGTGAAATTCACTTACACACCAGCAATTTATACTGTAAAATGAAAGTACATCTTGCCCATTACAAAGTGAAACCAAACTGCCGGTTGGCATGGCTGCAAACACCCCACACCTGCCCGAAATGCGTATTTCCCAAACCATTTGTTCCAGGAGGAGAACATGCGTACCCGATTCACTTTGTCCCTTCTGATCGCGGCTGCACTGATCCTGGCAGCCTGCGCCCCCACGCCGCCCACAACCCCATCCCCAGAAGCACCACCCTCTACAGAAGCCCCCGCCATCACTGAAGCGCCCTCCGTTGCCACCGAAGCCCCGCAACCGTCTGCTGAGCCATCTGTGCTGCGCATCGGTTGGGCCGGCAGCCCAGACACATTGAACCCTGGCACGGGACTGCTGTCCGAGTCGTACACGATCTACGGCCTGGTGTACGATACCATGTACCAATATGAATTGGATGGCACTTACAGCCTGCGCCTGGCAAAAAGCGTGGACGTTTCCGATGATGGTTTGGTGTGGACCTTTACCCTGAGAGATGGACTCAAGTTCCACGATGGCACGCCGCTGACCGCCGAGGACGTAGTCTTTTCATACCAACTTTACCAGGTGACCGAAGACTTCCCCTATATGCCCGGCTATACGACATACTTCGAGTCGATCGAGGCCAAATCGCCGAGCGAGGTGGTCATCACGCTGAGCGAGGCCATCCCCAATATGGAGGCTTCGCTGATCTACCTGTTCGTGCTGCCCAAGCACATCTGGGAGAAGGTGGAGAACCTGGCCGAGTTCGAAAACCTGGAGATGATCGGCAGCGGGCCATTCAAGCTGGCGGATTACCAGCAAAATGAGTTCGTCCGCCTGGAAGCGGTCAAGGATCATTTCTACCAACCCAAGGTGGACCAGATCGTCTTCCAGACCTTCGAGAACCAGGATGCGCTGGTGCAGGCGATACGCACCGGGCAAGTGGATATGATCACCGAGATGCCCAACACCGTCGTCGAGACGCTGCGCCAGGCAGAGAATGTCGCAGTAGTGACCGGCGTGCCCCTTGCGCCCGACATCGCTGACATTATCATCAACCAGGCTGATCCCGCGACCTGCCCAGTCGATGAGGGCGGCGTGTGTTCTGGCAACCCGGCCTTGCGCGAACTGAAGTTCCGCCAGGCGCTGGCGCATGCCACCAATAAACAGAAGATCATCGAGGTCGTGCTGCTGGGACTCGGAGACCCCGGGCTGACGCTGGTGGCAAACAGCCTGACCCAATTTTACAATGACCAGCTCCAGGACTACACCTACGATCCTGCACTGGCAAACCAGATGCTGGACGAAGCGGGCTTCCCGGATAGCGATGGCGACGGCGTGCGCGAGCTGCCGGATGGTACACCCATCAACCTGCGCCTGAATTACCCCAGCGACAGCACCACCGCACCCCGCACCGCCGAACTTCTCAAAGAGATGTGGGCTGAAATCGGTGTGAACCTGGAGATACAGCCGCTCGACCCGGATACGCTCTCCTCAGTGTGCTGCCCGGCTTTTGACTACGACATCCTGATCTGGGGTTGGGGTTCCGATCCTGATCCGGGCTTCATGCTCAGCGTGCATCTCACCGACGAGATCCCCACGGGTCTGAGCGAGACCGGCTATTCCAATCCGGAATTCGATGAACTGTATGTGCAACAGTCTACAGAACGCGATCCGCAGAAACGGCGCGAGATCATTTTCAAGATGCAGGAGATCCTGCTGCGAGATGTTGTGTATATCGTGCCTTTCTACGCCAAGGCCGTGCAGGCGTACCGTACGGACACGTTTACTGGCTGGATCACCGATGCGCCCAAGCTCTCGCTGGAAGATGTCAGTTCGCTGGTCAGGGTCGAGCCTATCAAATAACCTGCCGGAACACAAGTCCCTGCCTCAGCGACACTTCCACATCATGGATAGGCTCGCCTCTGCAATGCAACCTTAACGCTGAGCATTCATCACTGCGGCATCGAGGGGGGTGGCTGCGCCCTCCTCGATGCCCGTCAAACCCAACAGCCCGGAGGCTGTATTGAAACGTTACCGCTACCTGGCTAAAAAGGTCGGCTGGGCGCTTTTCACCATACTTTTCGTTATCGTTCTCAATTTCTTTTTGTTCCGCATCCTGCCGGGCGATCCGGCGCGGGCTGGAATACGCGACCCGCGCCTGACGCGCCAGGCGGTGGAAGCTATCCGGGTGCGCTTTGGGCTGGATAAACCCGTCATCAACTGCTTCGAATCCCTGAATCCGGTCAAATTCGGCGCTTGCACAGTCAACCCGTTGGACACGCAGTTCTTCATTTACGCGGCCAACCTGTTGAGGGGCGAAATGGGCATCAGCTACCACTCCAACCGCCCAGTGAGCAGCCTGCTCGTCGAGCGCTTGTGGAACACCTTGCTATTGATCGGCGCCGGGCAGATCCTTGCTATCCTGCTGGGGATTGCCCTGGGCGTGGTAGCCGCCTGGAAGGCGCGCACGCCGGTGGATTACGCAGCGCTGATCTTCAGCCTGTTTGCCTGGAGCCTGCCCACCTTTTGGCTGGGAATTGTGCTGCTCTTCTGGGGCAGCGCTGTCGGTCTGCCAGTGGGCGGCAAGGCGACACCGGGATTGAGTTTTCTGCCGGCGAGCGAGCAGGCATTGGATATTGCCCGCCACATGATCTTGCCGACCCTCACCTACACGATCGTCTTTTTAGGGGAGTATATGCTGGTGATGCGCTCCAGCCTCTTGGATGTGCTCTCAGAAGACTACATTCTAACGGCAAAAGCCAAGGGGCTGAGCACGTTCCAGATCTTGAAAGACCATGCCTTGAAAAACGCTATGCTGCCTATGGTGACGATCATCGCCATCAATCTTGGCTTCACCGTGGCAGGCGCTTTGCAGATCGAAACCGTGTTCTCGTGGCCCGGTCTGGGTGGGGCTATCTACGAAGCCGTGGGACGACGCGACTTTCCCGTGCTGCAAGGCGCATTCTTGATGATCGCTGTCAGTGTGATCTTCGCCAACCTGTTCGCCGATCTGCTGTATTCGTACCTGGACCCGCGGGTGCAAACCGACTAGCCCATGGCTGCCGCGCTCACCCCTCATCCTTCAGTTGCCTCCTCGCCCATCCAGTCCTTCTGGCGCGTTTTTCGCCGCAACCGCATGGGCATGATCGGCCTGGGAATGCTGGTCGTCATCGTCATCGTGGCGCTGCTGGCAGACGTCATCGCCCCCTACCCGCCATCTCAACCCACGAATACGGTGGCAGGTGATATCTACAACCCGCCCAGCAGCCTGCACTGGCTGGGAACCGACGACGCCGGCAAGGATGTGTTTTCCAATTTCATCTTCGGGGCGCGCGTCTCGCTGATCGTTGGCTTCTTCGCCTCGCTGATCTCGATCTTCATCGGCGGCGTGTTGGGCATCCTCTCTGGCTATTTTGGCGGGCGCGTGGACAACCTGGTAATGCGCTTCACCGATATCATGCTGGTCATCCCCGACCTGCCGCTGATGGTGGTCATCGTGGCGCTCACCAAACCCAGCTTGATGAACATCATCTTTGTCATCGGATTATTGGGTTGGACCACCACGGCGCGCATCGTGCGCTCGCAGACCCTGGCGGTAAAATCACGCAAATTTGTACTGCGCGCCCGCGCCATCGGCTCTGGCGAGGCGCATATCATCCGGCGCCATATCCTGCCCCTGGTCATGCCGCTGCTCAGCGTGAACGCTGTGCTGGTGGTTTCCCTGGCGGTGCTGAATGAGAGCACGCTCTCTTTCCTCGGGTTGGGCGACCCTACTGCGCTCTCTTGGAGCCAGATGCTGAACTTTGCCTTTGCCCGCGGGGCGATGAGCGTGGGCGCCTGGTGGGCTTTGGCTGTGCCGGGGTTTGGCATTGTCTGGGTGGTGCTGGGGCTGACCTTGTTCGGCCAAGGATTGGAACAGGTGCTCAATCCGCGCCTGGAATTCCATCATCTTTCCCCTGGTTTGCAGCCCCAGCGCGGCAGCGCCGGCGAGTCTTTCAGCATGCTTTCCACCGGTGAAGCGCCCATCGTGGAGGTTAAGAGTGTTTCGGTGGACTACCTGACCCCCGGCAAGCCGCCCGCGCGCGCCGTGCACCAGGTGTCCTTTAGCCTGCGGCGTGGAGAAATGCTGGGACTGGTTGGCGAGAGCGGTTGCGGCAAAACCACGCTGATGTTGGCCCTGATGCGCCTGCTGCCAGCCACGGGTCAGATCAGCGCTGGACAGGTCTTCTTCAACGGCCGCGAGCTGACCACCCTGGAAGAAGCAGCCATGCAGCAGGTGCGCTGGAAGGGCATCTCGATGATCTTCCAGGGCGCAATGAACGCTCTCAACCCGGTGCGCACCGTCGGCGACCAGATTGCCGAGGCCATCATACGCCACGAGCCAGACTGTCCCAGAAACGAGCTGCGTGAACGAGTCGACAAGCTGCTGGATCTGGTGGGTATCTCTGCGCAGCGCAGAGATCATTACCCACACCAGTATTCTGGCGGCATGCGCCAGCGCGCCATGATCGCCATGGCGCTGGCATGTAACCCGCAGGTGGTCATTGCCGACGAGCCCACCACCGCCCTGGATGTGATGATCCAGGCGCAGATCCTGGAACTGCTGGCCAACTTGAGCCGCAAGCTGGGCCTTTCGGTCATCTTTGTCACCCACGACCTGGGGGTGGTGGCCGAGATGTGCGACCGCGTGCTGGTGATGTACGGCGGCATGACCGCCGAGTACGCCGGCGTGGATGCGATCTACAACCAGCCCCTGCACCCCTACACACAGGAGCTGCTCAAAGCCTTTCCAGATCTCAGCCACCCCGGAGAGCGCCTGGCTTCGATCCCTGGGGTTCCACCCCGCCTTGACGCGCTGCCGCCAGGCTGCCGCTTCGCCCCACGCTGCCCGGCAGCATTCGAACGGTGCCGCCAGGAATTGCCCGCCTTCCACCAGCCGCTGCCCCAGCACATCGTGAGCTGTCACCTGGTCGAAGGCGCAAACTTTGCGAGCGCGCAAACATGAGCGACACGATCCTCGAGGTGCACAACCTCTACAAACACTTTCAAGCAGGCCGGCCTTCCCTCTTTTCCAGGCAGGAGCGCTTCGTGCACGCTGTGGATGGCGTCAGCTTTACCCTGGCGCGGGGGCAAACCCTGGCGCTGGTTGGTGAAAGCGGCTGCGGCAAGTCCACACTGGCCTTGACTTTGATGGGGCTGGAAGTGCCCACGCGCGGCGAGATCATTTTCAACGGGCAAAACATCGGGCAACTGGATCACAATGGACGCCGCCAGATGCGCCAGCATATCCAGATGATCTTCCAGGACCCGTACGAGTCGCTCAATCCCACCCAGACCATCGGCGAGATCGTCGCCGAGCCGCTGCACGTGCACCGCCTGGCAACCGAGCGCAGCGAGCGCGAGCGGCGGGTGATGCAGGCTCTGGAAGACGCCGGGCTGAAACCTGCACAGGAATACCTGCATCGCTTCCCACACCAGCTTTCGGGCGGTCAGCGCCAGCGCGTGGTGATCGCCTCCGCCCTGGTATTGGAGCCTGCCCTGCTGCTGGCTGATGAACCGGTATCCATGCTGGATGTCTCGATCCGGGCTGAGATACTCAACCTGCTGGGCGAGCTGCGCGAAAAGCGCCAGATTTCTGTGGTCTTCATCACCCATGACCTGGGAACGGTGGGCTATGTCGCTGACCGGGCAGCGGTGATGTACTTGGGACGCATCGTAGAGATTGGCGATACCCGGCGAGTGCTGGAAAACCCGCAGCACCCCTACACCAAAGCGTTGCTTTCGGTCGTTCCGGTGCCCAACCCGCGCCTGCGCCGCCAGCGCATCATCCTGCAAGGCGAAACGCCCAACCCGATCGACATTCCAGGCGGCTGCCGCTTCCACCCGCGCTGCCCGCTGGCAACCGCCGCCTGTCGGGAAAGCGAGCCGGCGCTCATCCAGCTTGGCGAGCAGCGAACTGGCCAGCCCGCTGCCGACCACCAGGCTGCATGCCTGCTGCTATGAACAGCCGCCAACGCTTCCTGGAAACCCTGCGCGGCGGTTCCCCCGACCACCCACCGCTCTTCCCGGAGGGCATTCGCGAAGAGGTGCTGCGCGCCTGGCGGCGCCAGGGTTTGCCGCCCTGCAAGCCACTGGGTGAACTGTTCTATTACGATGAATTTGAAGAGCTGGCGCCAGATATCTATCCGCGACCCTACCCGAGAGACTGGTCGCAGCCGGGCAAAGTGGCGCGCGAGCTGCGCCGGCGGCTGGATCCTGACGATGCGCGACGCCTGCCTGAGGATTGGCCGTTGCGAGTGAGAAACTGGCAAGGGCGGCAGCACCCGCTCTTCCTGCGCCTGCACCAGGGTCTGTTTTTGAGCCTGGGCATCGAAGATTGGCCGCGTTTCAGAGAAGCCATTTTCCTGCTCGTGGATGAGCCAGCTTTCGTCCACGAAGTTCTGCAATTGCAGGCAGAATTTGCCGCCCGCCTGGCCAGGAACATCTTGCAACAGGTGGACGTGGACGCAGTCATCTTCAGCGAGCCGATCGCCAGCAACCACGACTCGTTGGTCTCGCCGCGCATGTACCGGGAATTCTTGTTGAACAGCTTGGGACCGATCTTCGAGACGCTTGCCCACTTTCACGTTCCCGTGTTGATCTGGCGCTCGTACGCCAACCCGCGTGCCCTGATTGCTGAAGTGGCGCGCTCGCCATTCAACGCCATCTGGATTTGCGAAGCCCCTTGTGGCGCCATGAATTACAACCTGCTGCGCAACACGCTGGGCAGCAACCTGGGGCTGATCGGCGGCATTGACTCCGATGTGCTGCGCCAGGGACCGGAGGATATTCGTCGCGCCGTGCAAGCCGTGCTGCCGCTGGCTCAGCAGGGAAGGTTTGTACCATTAGCCGACGGGCGTGTGCGCCGCGACGTTCCCTTCCAGAATTACGCCTTCTACCGCCGCACCCTTGAAGACAGCTTTTTAGCGCCACACCGCCCGTTACAGCCAGAATTTCAACAAGCATAGTTCTGTCGGTTAATTTCGCCGCGCTGCACAGGCAACGATCGATTGGCGTTTCACGATCCCTGATACCGGGATATGCTTAAAAAATTCTGCCAGATGAGAGAAAAATGGCTGGCCTCAGCTGCCTCCTAAAGACTCCTTGACCTGGCCCGCGATCGGCAGCAATGGAAGAATGGCGCCTGCTGGGCTGAGATATCGTATCTCTACCTGCTCACAAAGCCTGGTTGATGGCTACCAGGTATCCCGCTGAAACAGGATCAATAAACCTCTGGCACGAAGGTCTGGTCGCTGATTGGCGGGCGAACGTAGCCGATATCCTTCTGGCGCGGCGGCAGTTCGATGGGCTCGGGTGTCAAATCCTCGTATGGGATCTGGCTCAGCAGATGACTGATGCAGTTGAGCCGGGCGCGCTTCTTGTCGTCCGAGTTGACCACCCACCAGGGCGCCTGTTTGATGTCAGTGTATTTGAACATCTCATCTTTGGCCTGGGAATACTCCACCCAGCGCGAGCGCGATTGCAAGTCCATCGGGCTCAGTTTCCAGCGCTTGGTGGGATCGTCGATGCGCGCCTGGAAACGCCGCTCCTGCTCCTCATCGCTGACCGAGAACCAGTATTTGATCAAGATGATTCCCGATCGCACCAGCATGCGTTCGAACTCCGGGCAAGAGCGCAAGAATTCGCGGTATTCCTCATCGGTGCAAAACCCCATCACCCGCTCCACGCCGGCCCGGTTGTACCAACTGCGGTCGAAGAGCACCATCTCGCCGGCTGCCGGCAAGTGTGCAACGTAGCGCTGGAAATACCACTGGGTGCGCTCACGCTCTGTGGGGGCAGGCAGCGCCACCACCCGCGCCACGCGGGGATTCAGGCATTCGGTGATGCGCTTGATCACGCCCCCCTTGCCAGCGGCATCGCGACCTTCGAAGATCACGATCACCTTTAAACCCTTGGCTTTGATCCATTCCTGGAGTTTCACCAGTTCGATTTGCAACCGGCGTAGCTCTTCAAGGTAAACTTTGTTTTTCATTTTCTCACGCGGCAGATGCTCCTGCGCAACATTTCCCCCTTGATTCGCCTGCCTCGCTTCGCCGGTCTGCAAAGTTTCGGTTTTTTCTGACTTGCCATTCGAGCGCTTATTCTTTTTGCCCATCTTGCCTCCCGCTGGAAGACCTAAACGTTTCCGCACCCAGCACACATCCGGATGCACGCAGCTTGCAAGCGAGCTACGCAACTGCAGCGCGCTATAACATAATTATAGGAAAAGTGGTTGGCATGTCAAATTGTAAATACATAGAACTTCCCCTCACTCTTGGACAACGCAATGCCAACGCCTGCAAAGCCGTATCCGGAACCTGCAAACTGCGTCACAAACTATAGCACCCTGGTGCTCGCGTTGATACGTTCTCCAGCGTAACCCCGCGTTTCTGCCGAATCCCCTTTTCATCTGTCCACTTAGGAGGGCTATGTTCAAGCGACGATGGTACCTGGCAACCATTTTGGGCGCGTTGCTGTTAGCGGCTGCTCTGGCAATCGTCATGCCAGCATCCGCCAAGCAATCTCCGCTCACCCCAATAGAAAGATTGGGAAAGGCAATTTATTTCGACACCCGGCTTTCGCAACCTGAAGGGCAGGCCTGTGCAAGCTGTCATGCGCCTGAAGCAGGCTTTACGGGCCCCGATTCGTCTATCAACCTGACCACCGCGGTATACCCGGGGGCAGTGCCGACGCGATTTGGAAACCGTAAGCCGCCGAGCGCCGCCTATGCCGGCGATAGCCCGATCTTCTACTTCGATGAGGTCGAAGGGCTGTGGATTGGCGGCATGTTCTGGGATGGGCGCGCCACCGGTTGGACGCTGGGAGATCCACTGGCAGAACAAGCCCAGGGGCCGTTTCTCAACCCTCTGGAGCATAACCTGCCTGATGTGGTGAGCTTTTGTGAGAAGATTCAAACTGCCCCCTATGCCACGCTCTTCAAGAACGTGTGGGGCGGCAAGGGGCTGCGCTGCAAGAGCGATGGTGATGCATACCTGGTCTATGAGCAAGCGGCGCGTTCGATAGCCGCTTACGAGCGCTCCATTGAAGTCAGCCCGTTCAGCTCCAAGTACGACGCCTTCCTGCAAGGGCGGGCGCAGCTCACCGAACAGGAAGCCTGGGGGATGGAATTGTTCAATGGCAAAGGCATGTGCAACCTGTGCCACATCTCAGAGCCCGGAACGCTGGACCAACCACCGTTGTTCACCGATTTCTCCTACGACAACCTGGGCATTCCGCGCAATCCGGACAACCCGTTCTATGAGAACCTGGCGTACAACCCGGAAGGTGAAGATTGGATTGACCCTGGGCTGGGCGGGTTCTTGATGAGCGCCGGCTATCCAGCGGACCTTTATGAGCCCGAGTTGGGCAAGCACAAGGTGCCGACGCTGCGCAACGTAGATCGGCGACCTTACCCCGAATTTATCAAGGCCTATGGGCACAATGGTTACTTCAAATCGTTGGAAGCTATCGTGCATTTCTACAACACGCGCGACGTGCTGCCAACCTGCGATGGGCAGACCTACACTCAGCCCGGCGTTGACTGCTGGCCGGCGCCTGAAGTGGAGCAAAATGTCAATATCGATGAGCTAGGCAACCTGGGGTTGACCGAACTCGAAGAAGCTGCCATTGTGGCGTTCATGCGTACGCTCTCAGATGGCTATATGCCGTAAGGCTATGTCAAAATCCACACGCTGGAGAACGTGAACGCCGGCTCCTGGGCGGTGGGGCTGCCCAGGAGCCGGCCGATTTATACCGAGGGGATCTCATCGCCAGCCTGCGCCAGGTGCCACGCCAACAGCGCCTCCGCCCGTGCAGCGATCACAGGCAACAGCGGCCCTTCCCCGGCTTGCTTTTTCAACTCCGCTACACCGACCGATTGGGCAAAAGTCAGGCGTGGCTGGAATTCCAGGCGATATTTCCAAAACAACTGCAGCATAACCTGGATGAACTCTGCCACGCGTTGCCGGTCGCGAACTTTGCTGCGCAGTCTCACCAGAGGGTGATTGAGAGAGGTCTCGGCAAGCACATGGCTAACGGTGGTCAAGACCAAGCGCACATCTGGCACACTCTGCATGAAAATCTGCAAGCTCTTCGACCAGTTTTTGATGGCTTGCACCGCACCGGGTTGAACCGCCGGGTCGGGATCCATGCGACCGCTGGGAAAAATGAGCAATGAGCCGCTGGCGTGCAAGTGACGCAGCGCGGCTCTCACCACCCTCATCCTCGAATGCGGATCATCCCGGGTAAATAAAAAATGCTCTCCGGCATTGGGGAAGCTTTCAAAAAACGGCGCACCCGATACGATGATCTTCAAGTCACTCCGAGGGATGCAGGAAGCGATGGCAATCGAGTCATAGGCGCCAGGGTGATTCGACGCCACGATCAGTGGACCCTGGGTTGGGAGATTTTGCTGTCCGCTCACCTGGATGCGATCCACAAACAATTTCAGCGCCCAGGCTGCTGCTTGAGGGAAGCCATGGCGAGCGACCCGTTCATCAAACTCTGCGGCGATATGGGAGAAACGGCTGGCGGGCACGTAGATGAAAGGCCAAATCACGCGGCTGATAACGCCCTGCGGCTGCAATCCCAGCGTCTTATAAATTTCTTCCATCAAGCAGCTTCTCAAATGGGTAACAAGCTGCGGACTGGCAACTACCGTGGCATTCACCATGGGGAAATACCTCACCGACTGCCAGGCGCCCAAACCACGCCGCGGACCCTGGCGCCACTTGTGAGTCGATCACTCAATAAAAATGGCACAGGTGCTCACGATTGTCAAGAGCAGTCAAGCTAAGTAAACCGCCGAAAGTGTTTAGAATAAATCCGCCATTGCGTCGGCGGTTTACTCCAGGGTTTCGCCGGTGCTCGTTCACATTTTTATAAAAACACTTCCGGCGAAACACCTAAATTCGGGAGATCAAAACAATAAGCCGGGATCCCTTTGGAACCCGGCTTACGCTGCGCGATTTGCGGCTGCCTCAACTATTGAAAAATCGTTTCCGGCAGCATGCCTTCCAGGATGATCTCAAGCGCCATGGTATGGCTGCAACGACCGCGAGTCTGGAAGAAGTCGCAGTCGCACTGCCAGGCACCATTGATGAGGTGCACAGTGTGGGGGTTGTTTTCGCCTTTGAAGGTGACAGTAAGCGCCTCGAACTCGATGCGATCCTTCTCTGCGGCATAGCGCTTGGCTTTCTCAATCTTGCCGATCATCCCATAGTCCATTCTGAAAGTCTCCTTTCGTTCGATAGTCCTCAGACTGACGCTGTTGATGGGAGCTTAGCCCTCCCGGTGAACTGCAACGCTTCAAATCAAAAGGCACGCGCTGAGAGGCGCGTGCCTGGGTATCCTTTGAAGTTCATATTCCTGATAAGCATCGTGCATACCGGTCTCTCTGTACCTGATCTGAGTATAAGCGGAGTCAGGCGGAAAGTCAACCAGGGAATCAATTTTTAAGAGATGGAATCGCCTGCCAGGTGTTTCGCCGGAAGTGGTTTTACAAAAATGCGAATGAACATCAGCGAAACTCTGGAGTAAACCGCTATTGCGACGACCGATTTACCCTATACACTTTCGGCGGTTTCCTTAATCTCGGCTGTGCTCGTGCGTGCGCTCGGAATCGCCTACCAGCAACGCCAAAATGATCGAAACCAGGCTGACCACGATTGAACCGAGTAACGCCGACCAGAAGCCATCCACCATAAAACCCACCCGAAAAGATCGCCCAATATAGCCTGCCAGGTAGAAGAGAAAAGTGTTAATCAGCAGGGTAAACAGTCCCAGCGTGAGCAAGATCAATGGGCAGGTTAGCAGCTTGAGCAGGGGATTTAGCAGCGCATTGACCACGCCAAAAATAAGCGCCAGCCAGATGTACGAGGTCCAGTTGGGGTTCTGGGGCGAGATACCTGGCACCAGGGCCACCGCCACATACAATGCGATTGCATTGATTGCCCAACGAATGAGAAAACGGTTCATAGAGCGCTCCTTTCACTTACTCTACGAAATACCAGGTAGTTAGTTGCGATCAACGGGCCAGAAACCTATGTTCCATCCAGATGAGGGTCTGGTGCTCACTGAAGCCGGATACTTCGAACGCTCTACGAAAACGCCCGTAAGGGAAATCGAGCGATAAAACCCTGCGAGGTGAGAGCCGGGAAACCGCAAAACGCAGCAGCTCGATCAGCGCTGACTCGGGAACATCCGAGGCAGCCGCTAACCACAAGTTATCCGCGTAGCCCAGGTACGACTGCCAGGATAACACAGCTTGCATTTGCCCCTGCCAGCGGAGCGCCCACTGGCGGATGAGCGCGTCGTTGAACAAGCGCTTCAAGAAACCCCAAAGTCCAGGTCGAAGCAAATCAATGCTCAGGGGCAGTTGCCAGGTGACTTCTGCGGGGTACAGCTCAGCCAACCAGGCGCGCTGCTGCTGCCAGTCTTCCGCTGCGCGCGGGCCAATCTGAAAATCAGCTCCCTCTTCTGGCGATGCTGCCGGGGCGCTTCTCCAGGCCTCTGGATCGCGATTTTCGGACAGGTTGCACTGCCAGGTCGTTCGCCTGGCTCTTTCCACAAAGTTCAGCGAGCGATATAGTTTCAGTGCCCCTTCATTCTCAGCGCGGGCGTGCAACCAGGCCGACTGCACCCCCTGTCGCTGAGCGTACTGCAGAGCAGCGGTGGTTAGCTGGCGGGCAATCCCCCGGCGACGGTGCTCAGGATGAACAGCGACGTTGGCGATCAAATAGTAACGCTGCTTATGGGTGGTGAAAGGGATCAATGTCAGGTTGCCGACGATTTTGCCATCTTCGTCCCACACAAAGCCACCCCCTGGCAAACCTGAGCCCGAAGCGAGGCTGCTGGTCCAGTTCAGGTAGGGACGATTGGAAGCCGCAGAGCGCATTTGTCGCAAGTAGCCACGACCTTCCGGGTCCAGGGTCTCGGAGAAACACAGTTCCACCAGGTCGGCGACTTTTAACAGGTCGCGCCGGGCGTCAAAAGGCCTCAATTGGCGACTGGTCGTGATAGAAAACAGCGGCTCGCTAATGGTAGACATCGGCTATTCCAAACCAGGTTTATTAATTCTACCCCAGGGCGGCCCAATCGACGGTTTGATTTTTCAATTCGCCAGCCCTTGCCCCTCAGGATTTAGGGAAGTACAATAGGTCAAACATTTGTTCTCATGCAAAGGGCCGCCAGGCGTTTCGCCAGATGTGTCGTTACAAAAATGCTTAAGAATTCCGGCGAAACCCTGAAGTGAACCGCCATTGCGATTGCCGATTTACTCAGCATTGCCCTGAGCCCGAGGAGTTGCAGGTATGTTGCCACCGGATGAAAAAATGAGCAAATTCCGGCGCCTGGCGGAACTGGGTCAGCCGGTCAAACTCATCAACAACTACCGCGGTTTTCCGATCATCTCGAACGCCGAGATCGATGCCATCGAAGATGCATTTGTCACCCTGAAAACCTTCGAATACCAGGCCGTGTGCATGGCGCTGGAAGGCTTCACCTATCTGCAGCACACCACCTTTCCCGAAGTGTACCGCTGCACAACTGTCAGCGTCGATATCCCGGCGCGCAGCGCAGTGGTCACCGAGTTCACCGGAGTTGGCAATCTGATTGGAAAGCGCACTTACATCCGCGTCCAACCCAAGGAAACCATCCCGGTGGAGGTTTACGATGGCGAGCATCGCATCCCGGGCAAGCTGGCGGATATCTCCACCATCGGAATGGGCATCTATACCCTGGCTACTTTCATCTACAGCCGGCTAGAGATTCACGAAGGGGATGAGCTCTTCATCGATCTAAAGCTGCCCGTGGCAGACATGCCGGTTCGTTTGCAAGGCAGGGTCGCCAATGTCATCCGCCAGGAAGGTGAGTACCTGCATCGCCTGGGAGTGAAGATCCTGCCCAATCCCGAAGGAGAGGTCTGGCTACGTTCCTATATCTCTGCTCGCCAGGAAGAGATCATGCGAGAGTTGAGCATGATCTACGACTCACTGCGCTCCGAGCAACTGAAGGGTTATTAGCGGCGCATGGCTTTAGATTTCCAACAAGTACAGTCGCAAGTCAAGCAATTGGGCGAGCAGGCCCCGCAGCGCGCTCAGGTACTAGCGAAAAAACGCCAACGCGCCCTGGAGCGGCTCGAGCAAATCGCCAACCAGGCAGAGGAACTGCGCACCCTGGTGCAGCGCATCGTGCAGCAGCACGATCCTTCACTGCGCTGCGCCCTGCCCGTGATGCAGGCTGATGGCAGCAGCGAACCGCTGAACGCGAGCCACCCCCTGCCCGCGGTGGCGCCGACCTTGGTGCTGGCTGCCGATGGCTCACAGATCGAAATGGATCGCCATGCCCAGGTGCCATACTGCCTGGTCAATGTCGGCGCATTCCAGATGCATAGCCTCGCCCCTGAGCGACCGGTCACCCATGTGCAATGCCAGCTCTTCTATGATGAGCAGCTCTATACGATTACCGAGGCCAACCTGGCGCTGCAGCGCGATCTGCGCGAGCGGGCGTTGCTGGCTGATGTCGCCGAAAGGCTCGCAGGCCCAATTGTGGCATTTACGGATGGTCCGATTGAGCTGTGGGGGGGCAAAGCCAGCGGCGAAGAAGCCTCCACCTACCAAAAAAGCCTGCGTGATCACCTGGAAAACATGTCTCGCCTGCACAAGCGGGGGGTGATCGCGGCTGGCTATGTGGACAAGCCGGGCGCTGATCTGCTGGTGCGCTTGATCGAGATCAGCCTGGCAAAGCCCGACCAGTACCCACACATCCGCAATTTTCGAGAGCTGCAGGGAGTTACCGACCGCGATATCTTCTTCCACTTGCTCGAACCTGGCGAACGCTCGACGGTATTCGCCATGCAGTCGCAATCGGCGCACAATTACCAGGGCGAGCTGGCGCTGCACTTTTTCTACCTGAACGTGGGTAAACCGGGCCGACCCTGGTTGGCGCGCGTCGAGATCCCCGCCTGGGTAGCGCAGGATGCCCACCAACTGGATGTGCTGCACGGTGTACTGGTAGAGCAATGCCGTATACTGGGCGAGCGCCCCTATCCTTACGCGCTGCATCGCGCCCACGAGGTGGCCGTCGTCAGCCTGGATGAACGCAAGCAGGTCAGCGAAATGATCGCCCTGGAGCTGCTGCGCCGCGGGATTGAGGTGGGGCCTGGCTCACACAAGCAAGCCATGAAAGATTCAGCAGGAAGGACAAGGTATTGGCGATGAATCAAATCGAAATTGGCCGGCTGCTGCGCGCCGGAACCAGCGGCTTTGTCGCCGGCTGCCGGGTGTCTCAGGTGCAGGCGCCCTACCTGGGGGCGCTGGTGCGCGCCCCTTTGGAGGATGGCAGCCAAATCTATGGCATGGTCAGCGATATCCACATTGACGATGATGGCGTGGTGCGCCAGTTGGTGACTGCCGAGACGGTCAGCCTGAGCGTGATCGAAGACAATCGTCTGAACCGCAATGTGCCGCTGGAGATCAGCGTGTTATCGGTGGGCTATGCAGAGAACGGTAAAATCTTTCACCTGCTGCCGCCGCGCCCGCCGCTCAGCCTGGATCTCATTTACCTGTGCGGTCCTGAAGAAGTGTGCGCCTTTACCAGCGCAGGCAGGTTTGGTTATTTCCGCCACATCCTGCGAGCAGTCGACCTGCCGATCAGTGAACTGCTGGCAAGCCACCTGCGCCAGGCAGACCGCGCCCAGCGAGCCTGTGGCAATCCCGGCTGGGCTGATGCCGCTGCCAGGGAGCTGATCACCCTGCTGCGGGATGATTACACGACGCTGATGACCCTGCTCAGCGCCATGTCGGATGCATTGCCCGAGAACTACCAGGAGTTATTCAATGGCTGAGATGCACCTGAACGAAGATTCCCAGCGCCCGGTGATTGGTTATGTTGTGGGCGGCGGTTTGAAGGAAAACTTGCGCGTGCGCCTCACCATCGCTCCCCAAGAAGTACAGGAAGGGGCTTTTGTTGCCATCGAGAGCGGCGATTGGCTCTACTACGGGCTGGTGACCGACCTGCAGCTTGGCGCCACGGATCCGCGCTTCGCCGATGAGCAAAGCGAGCTGCGCCTGCCAGCAGGCCTGGCGCGCATGCTGCACGGGCAGACCTTGTTCACCAACCTGGAAATACTGCCAGCCCTGATGCTGGAACGCGGTCCAGATCCGGGTTCGCCGGCCTACCGGCGGTGGCGAGAAGCGATCGAGGCAGGATTGAAAGAAAAGCCGGCGCCTCGCCCGGTGAAAACCATCCCTCCCCACCACGCTGCTGTGCGCCTGGCAAGCCCGGGCGACATCGCCGAGATCTTCGGCAAGCAAGACGCGCCGGGCAACTTCGTTATCGGTTATACCCGCGAGCAGGAACACCCTGTGTGCATCAACCTGGAGCGTTTTGTCCAACGCTCGTCAGGCATCTTTGGCGCCACCGGCAGCGGCAAATCCTTCCTGACCCGCCTGTTGCTGGCAGGACTGATCCATCACAACCGCGCCTCGGTGCTGGTGCTAGACATGCACAATGAGTATGGCTTGGATGACGTCGCTTCGGATACCGTCAAACGTGTGCTGGGCTTGCGCACGCGCTTCCCCGGCAAAGTCCAGGTGGTGGGGTTGGGCGAAGGGGCGCTGATCCGCAATGCTCAACCCGATTTCAACCTGGAAATCGCCATGAAAGATATCCGACCCGAGGACATCGAGCTGCTCACGCGTGAGCTGAACTTGAAGGAGACCACTCCGACCACCCTGGAAGCCCTCACCGCGACTTTTGGACAAGAGGGCTGGTTTGCAGCCTTCAAGTCTATGCGCTCAGGGGCAGTGGTGGAGGACGAGAGCGGCAAGAAAGTCCCCGCTGGCGACAGCGTGGCAGCCTGGGCGCTTCAGCACGGCGTGAATGTCATGGCAGCGGAGGGCTTGCATGGCAAGCTCAATCGCCTGTTCAACAAACCCTATATCGTCGAGAAACCAGCCAGCGATGGGCTGTCTGAGATCATCAAGACATTGGAAGCTGGCAAGCATATTGTGCTCTCGTTTGGCAATTTCGAAAGCGACCTGGATTACCTGCTGGTGAGCAACCTGCTGACCCGCAAAATTCGTGAGCGTTGGGAGCAATCCACCAACCGCTTTCGCACCGAAAAGCAGGGCGAGCCGCGCCCGCTGGTCATCGTCGTGGAAGAGGCGCACAAGCTGCTCAATCGCGAGATGGCCTCCCAAACCACCTTCAGCACCATCGCCCGCGAAATGCGCAAGTATTATGTCACTTTACTGATTGTTGACCAGCGCCCCTCGCAGATCTACGACGAGGTCATGTCTCAGCTCGGCACGCGCGTTTCCGGCTGGCTGGGCGACGAGGATGATATCCGCGCCGTCTTGTCCGGGCTGGCCGGGCGAGAGGCCCTGCGCGGTATGCTGGCGCGTTTGCAGCTGAAAGAAGAAGTGCTGCTCCTGGGTTGGGGTGTGCCCATGCCGTTGCCGGTGCGCTCGCGGCGCTATGACGACCGCTTCTGGGAAGAGTTGTTGGGACGCAGCCCGAGCAAGAAGAGCGAGACGGAGATCTTGAGCGAATTGGGCTATTAGCGCTGAGGCGACTGACTTACCGCTGCGAACCGCTCCAACGCGCCAGGGCGCGGGTGTTTGTGGATGAAACCTGTCATTCCTTCACATGCCTTTCAGAGTGAGAAGCCTTGAGATCAGGAGACGGTTTGAAAATCACAAGTAGTGAAACATCGCCTGGCTATTTCGTGCGCCGGCTGGCTGATGGGGATGAAGTTGAGTGGTTACGCATGCGCCAGTCGTTGTGGCCGGGTGAAACATTGAATGACCACCAGGCCGAGATTGAAGAGATGCACCGCGATCCGACTTGCCAGGTATTCGTTGCTGAGCGGGCGGCGGGAGGGCTGTGCGGCTTCCTGGAAATGGGACAGCGCAAGTATGCTGAAGGTTGCGACACTTCACCGGTGGGCTATATCGAGGGTTGGTACGTGGACCCCGACATGCAACGCAAGGGTGTAGGTAGGATGCTGGTGCAGGCCGCAGAAGACCGGGCGCGACAGCTTGGCTTGCTCGAAATGGCATCCGACTGCTTGATCGACAATACAACCAGCCTGGCAGCCCACCTGGCGCTGGGTTATGAGGAAGTCGAGCGGTTGATTACTTTTAGAAAGGAATTGTACCCTCCAGATCATTCAGATGGTTGAGCCTGGTAAATACCGCAATGGTGCACATTTGCCTCGGCTCCGTCTACAGGAAGGCTTCTATCGCTCGGCGAAGAAGCGAACCGCTCAGTGAGTTCACTCTCGCCCCAAGCGCAGCGCATGGCTGAGGCGTCAGGTGGACCAGCACCACGTGGGGTTGCTAAGTAAGCCGCCGAAAGTGTTTAGAGCAAATCGGCCATCGCGACGGCGGTTTACTCCAGGGTTTCGCCGGTGATCGTTCACATTTTTGTAAAAACACTCCCGGCGAAACACCTGGTCACTGCCGCAGACAAACCAGATTTGAGGAGAAGCTATGAGCGAACAAGAAGTGGGTGTCCAAATTTTATCCCGCCATCCGGTTGATTTGGAGAACAAGGTTGCCATCGTCACCGGAGGCGGCACTGGTATTGGCCGGGCAACTGCCATAGCTCTGGCGTTCGCTGGCGCACGAGTGGCAATTTGCGGCCGACGCGCTGACCGGCTCGACGAGGTGGTCAGCAGCGTGCGCGCCATGGGCGCTGCAGGGATTGGCCTGGTAGCGGATGTTTCTGTGGATAAGGATGTTGAGCGCGTGGTGCGCAGTGTGATTGATCGGTTCGGCCGGGTTGATATATTGGTCAACAATGCCGGGATTTCAGCTAGCGGTTTTATCCATGAGATTACCTCAGAAACCTGGGATCGGATCATGGCTATCAATTTGCGCGGTCCTTTCTTGATGACTCGCGCCGTGTTGCCGGGGATGCGTGAGCGCAGGTGCGGGCATATCATTAATATCAGCTCGGAATCAGGGTTGGAGTATTATCAAGGAGACGCCGCCTATGGCACATCCAAGCATGCCCTCAACGCCTTCAGCGAGTATATTCAACGTGAAAACCAGGATTTCAATATCCGCGTCAATACCATCTGCCCTGGAATGGTTGTGACCGAGATGTCTGAAAATGAAGTGGGGCTGCAACACGAGAAGTGCCTCTTGCCTGAAGACATTGCTGATCTGGTGATTTTTCTCCTGACACGCCGGCCGAATATCAAGATTGGAACGCCAATTTTGATCCAGACTATGTTAAATCCGTGGGTTTCGACGTGAGTGTGTGAACCAGTGGATGGGTACGATGAAGTTTGCCACGCTGTGCTATGTGCTCTATGAAGATCAGGTCTTGATGGTTCACCGGGTGAAGAAAGCTCAGGATATGCACCTGGGGAAGTGGAATGGCCTGGGTGGAAAGCTGGAACCTGGAGAGACGCCGGAAGAGTGCGCTGTACGGGAAATTCGCGAAGAATCAGGCCTGGAAGTGGCCGATTTAACCCTGAAGGGGATACTGACGTTCCCAGGATTTGCGAATGATGAAGATTGGTATGCCTTTGTGTTTATCGCCCGGGCTGAGGGGAAGGCGGTCATCGACTCCGCTGAAGGAAACCTGCAATGGGTGCCGCGCGATGAACTGTCGCAGTTGAATTTGTGGGAGGGGGATTACATATTTCTCCCATGGATATTTTCGCCGGGTATTTTCTCAGGAAAATTTGTTTACCGCGAGGGCAAGCTGGTGGAGCACAAAGTAACTTTCTATTGCGAGGATAAAAACCATCCCCATTGACCTCCCTACTCCTGGCTGTATTTCTGGTAGATACTGAGCACTTTGTCGGCGTAGGTGTACCCGACATCCATCGGACCGTAGGCGCGCAGCGCCTCACGCAGATCTCCGTGGCGATGGATGAGTTGGTTGAGCATGCGCGTACCAAAACGGATATTGAATTCCGGATCAAACAATTCAGCCATGGTCGGGCGGTCGCTGAAGCAAGGCCCATTAATGCATTGAAATTTGGCAGCGATGCCATCGCGGGGCATGATTTGCATCAGGCCAACTGCACCGCTCTTTGAGTAGGCGTCCGGGTCTCCACCGCTCTCTTGCAAAATCAGCGCTGCGACCAGGTTTGGTGGAAGATTGTTTTGAGTGGCGTATTGCGTGACCAGGTTGCACCAGCGGTGGACTTCGAAGGGGAATTGAGCGTTGACCTGGCAGGATTCGATCGAGGCAGAATTTTCTATTTCTTGCGAAACCGGTGCATGGTTAGCTATCCCTGGATCTAATGGTATGGCTTGCGCTTTTGCAACAGGTGGTGTGATATTCATCAGCGAGGAGAGAAAGGTGAGCACACCGGTCAGAATCAATCCACCGATTGCGCTCCCCGTGAGTACCAATGAGTGTCCGTGTGGCATGAGTACCTCCTGAATTGCCTCTTGACAAAATAGAACATGTGTTCTATATTATATCAAGACAAGCGCAATGAATCAAGTCATTTTGAAAGGTTCCCCAAGTTCCTTTCGTTGGATTTGAAAAAATGGAGGTCTATGCCATGAACACGTATATCAACCGTTATACTTCAGTGGACAAATTCGTGAAGAAGATCCGTCTCCAAAGAGGACTGGCGTTTGGGGCGATCATCATCGCCGCGCTGCTCGCGTTCGAGATCTTCAACTTCAGCACAACCGAATTCGCCCTGCGAGATCTGCTTGGAGAGTTGAGTTTTGCCGGTGTTCGGTGGGCTACCATCCTGGCGATTGCGTTCTGTGGTATCGATTTTGCAGGTATTGCTCGTCTTTTCACCCCTGAAGAAGGCGCCAACGAACCGACCGAGGTCTGGTACTTGTTCGGTGCGTGGCTTTTGGCTGCAACAATGAATGCGATGCTCACCTGGTGGGGTGTATCAATCGCCCTGATTCATCACCAGACCCTCGGAAACGAGGTCATCGCACGTGAGCTGCTGCTGCGTGGGGTTCCAATCTTCGTCGCCATCATGGTCTGGCTCATCCGAGTGTTGATCATCGGGACATTCTCGGTCGCTGGGGAGCGGCTTTTCTCACAGGCGGAGATTCGCATGGTGCCCTCTTCCGCAGGGGCGCAACTCCCAGCTCGCAGCTTCAATCCCAAAGCGCTCTCGCCTGCCGCTCGTCAGCAGGCCTCCATGTCTCCCCAGCCTCCCAAGAAAGCGACCTCCCGGTCGGATGAGTATCACGATCCCGTGTACAACAATACTCGTCCCGAGCCAACCTACCACCCAGCAACGATGACCGCCAAGTCTTACAAGCACTCCTCAACACCTTTCAGACGATAGCCACCTCTCCTCCGTGTCAAGAAAAGCCCCTCGATTGCGAGGGGCTTTTCGTCTCCTGACTAACTGGCTTCACCTTGTGAGCAATCACCCTCTGCCAGCGGCAGCCAGACACAAAACGTAGTGCCTTTTCCTGGAGAGGATTGAACCTCAATGATTCCATCGTGATTACGGACGATCCAATACGCGATGGACAGCCCAAGGCCATATCCCTTGCCTTCCTTCTCTCGAGTGCGCGACTTCTCACCACGATAAAATCTCTCAAAGATGTGCGCCTGATCTTCCAAGGGGATGCCTGGCCCATCATCGGTCACCGTAATCCGGGCTCGTTTTTCATCTTTGCCCAAACCGACCACGATCGTTCCACCCGGCGGGGTATATTTAATCGCATTACCGATCAAATTGACCAGCACTTGCTTGATTCGATCCTTGTCACCGCACACCAAAACTTGATCGATCTCACCCAATTTGAGCTGTTGGCGATCACGGCTGAGCACCTTCATCTGGTGCATGACTTCCAACACAATCGTATCCAACTCCACCAGAGTCATGTTGAGCGGCAATTTACCCGATTCGGCTTGCGCCAGCAACAGCAGGTCCCCGACCATGCGCGTCAAACGGTCAACTTCATTTTCAATGCTCTCCAACGATTCGATATCCAGGCTATTCATCCTGCGCATTAAGTCAACATTGCCCTTGATCACCGTCAGGGGTGTGCGCAACTCATGCCCCACATCCGCCAGGAATCTTCTTTGGGTGTTGAACAATCCCTCCAGGCGGGACAATGTCTGGTTGAAGGCCTTGATCAACTGACCCACTTCGTCATCTTCTGGGCCAGAATATGGAATTCTTCTCGATAGGTCATCTGCACGCGTAATCTGCAGCGCTACGCGCGTGACATCCCCCAGCGGCGCCAACGCCTGGCGAGTGCTCATCCAACCCGCCAGCCCTGCCACCGACATCGAAACAATCACCCCGACCAACAAGACACGCACCAATGCGGTCAAAGTTGCATCCACTACCGCCATTGAGGTGGCGATTTGCAATACGCCAATTGGGCGGTCGACTTCCCCCGCCACCAGGGGAATCGAATATACCCGCAAGTGAATGTCACCGGACTGGGTCCGCAAGCTCGAATCCAACCAGATGGGCTTGCTGGCGTTGATACCCGTGCCATCCAATGGCTGCGCCAACTGCGGCAGATTGGTATACAGCAGCCTGCGATCGCGCGACCACAACTGGAACAAGATCCCCGGCACCAGCTCCATCCTCAAACTTTCCCTGAGACTCAATTCTCCTGAGGTATCCAAATACAAATTGGTAGCGAACACCTGGTATGTCCTGCGAAGCTGCTCATCCACCTGCGTGGTGAGCGTGACGCTGACGGCCCCGTAAACTGCCACGCCCAACAGCAGCAATATCCCCCCCACGATGGTGGTATACAACACCGCTAACCTGGCGCGTAAAGCCATCTATACCTTCCAATAATCAAATCATCGACAAACACTGGGCACCCCAAATGACTTTGAGGCGCCCAGTGACGCACACAGACCCTTCCAGCAATGAATCGGGTTCCCGGATGAGGGCAACTAAGAATTTTCACGCAGCACATACCCCATACCACGCACGGTATGGATCAAGCGCTGCTCGCCGTCATTCTCCAGCTTCTGCCGCAGGTAGCGGATATAGACTTCGATGATGTTGGACTCGCCGCCAAAATCGTAGCCCCAGACCCGGTCGAAGATCATATCGCGCGTCAACACCTGGCGGGGATGGCGTAAAAACAGCTCGAGCAGCTCATATTCCTTCGCCGTCAGCGCAATCACTCGCTCACCGCGCGTCGCCTGGCGGGTTCCGGTATCCAGCGCCAGGTCGGCAAAGCGCAACACCTGAGGGCGGCTGGGCTGCGCGCGCCGCAGCAGGGCGCGAATGCGCGCCAGCAGTTCGTCCAGGTTGAAGGGCTTGACCATGTAATCATCGGCGCCCATGTCGAGCCCCTGGATGCGATCGTTGACGGTATCTTTAGCGGTCAGGATCAAGATCGGCACCGGGCCTCCGGCGCGCAGCCGGCGGCAAACTTCCAGGCCATCGATGCCGGGCAGCATCAGATCCAGCACGACCAGATCGGGGGGATTATCGCGCGCCAGCGACAGGCCGGTTTGCCCATCCGGCGCGGTGTCTACCTGGTAACCCTCGTATGCCAACCCCCGGCGTAAAAACTTTAAGATCGCTTCATCATCTTCGATAATCAATATGCGTGCTGTCATCGAGCCCTCCTGTCGTTCTCCAGAATATACCACAAGCTGGATAAACAAAAAAGGTAGATTGAGGACAGGCCTTGGTTCAAGCGCATCTCGAAATATAGGTCTGCACTAAACCAGGAGCCAGGCCAATAATCGAATTCAGCCAAGTGGTCAACCCTACAACTCAGAAGTACTTCATCGAACGTAATAGGGAACTGCTTCGCTTCGCCCGCAGTGACACGGATAGAAACCTGTCATTGCGTCGGAGTGGAGCGACTGAAGCAATCTCCTCGCCAGTCGAACCGGTTCTTGTAAGGCTCAAGCATTTGCCTGGATCAGGATGTACCCGCATTGGAGAGTTGTGGCAAATGCTTGACCTGCCCTGGTGCGATTATCGATACGCGCAACAGTTCGGCTGTGTCCGATTTTTGCCATTCTGAGCGAAGAGAAGAAACTGGTTTCCCAGCCAGGCAGACCCATCGGGCGCACCGTACACTCTCTCAGAGCCTGCCCTGAATGAAGCCAGTCGATCAAGCTACGAGGATCAGCCCAGCTCGCGGCGAAACGCCGCAATAGCCTCCGCCACGCTCTTCTGGCGGTTGAAGATCGCTGAGCCGGCGACCAGGATCGTGGCGCCGGCCTTCGCCACCAGGGCGGCGTTGTTCGGTTTGATGCCACCATCCACTTCGAGCTCCACATGCCCCAGGCCGCGCCCATCCAGCATCGCGCGCAGGCGGGCAATGCGCGCCGTGCTGGCAGAGATGTAGCTCTGCCCGCCAAACCCCGGGTTAACCGACATGACCAGCACCAGGTCGACCTCCGAGAGGATTTCTTCCAGGGATACCAAAGGGGTGGCAGGGTTCAGGGTTACGCCGGCGCGCACACCGGACTCTTTGATCTGCTGGATAGTGCGATGCAGATGCGGACAAGTCTCGACGTGCACGGTGAGGATGTCGGCGCCGGCCTCGACGAAAGCCGGGATCAGGCGCTCGGGTTTCTCGATCATCAGGTGCACATCCACGACTGCCCCGGCTGCGCGCACCTGGGGCGCAATCGCGGCGACCACCGGCGGTCCGATGGTCAGGTTGGGCACAAAATGCCCGTCCATCACATCCACGTGGATGTATTCAGCCCCGGCGTCCAGCGCTTGCTGCACCTGCTCGCCCAGGCGCGAGAAATCAGCGGAGAGAATGGAAGGCGCCAGCTTAACCATGGTTTTTCTCCAAAATCTGCACGCCGGCCTGGCCAGCAACGACGACTTTGCTCGCCATGTCCAGGAAGAGGCCGTGTTCAATAATTCCTGCCCGCGCCGACAATCGCTCCGCTAAAGCATGCGGGTTGACCAGCCCCCCCTCGAACCAGCACAGCGCCATGTAGTGACCATCGTCGGTGACCACCGGGCTGCCGTCCGCCAGGCGGTACAGCTCGGCGCGATCGGCAACCGTGCCCAGCCAGTCCAGGTGTGATTCGACCTCAAAACGTAAAATGTCCACCGGCAGCGGCACGCGGCTGCACAGGCGCGGCGCCAGCTTGCTCTCGTCGACGATTACGATGAATTGCTCAGCGTGCAGCTCGATGATTTTTTCGCGCAACAGAGCATGCCCCAGTCCCTTAATGAGATTTAGATGTGGATCAACCTCGTCGGCGCCATCCACAGCCAGGTCCAGGCGGGCAGGTTGACCTGGTTGGCGGAGCTCCGCCAGGGAACGCAGTGGGATACCCTGGCGCTCAGCCCGGGCAGCAGTTCCCTGCGAGGTGGCTACCGCCTGGATATTCTCCAATTCGCCGCGGCGCAGTTTTTCAGCCAGCAGATCCACAAAGATGGCCGAAGTCGAGCCGCTGCCTAATCCGAGACGCATACCGCTGCGCACGTACTGCAGGGCGAATGCGGCTGCCTCTGCCTTGAGATTTTGCTGATCGTCCAAACGTTGGCACTTCTCCTTTTCAACAAGTCATTTTGTAGGGGCGGGTTTCCGCCAGCAAGATATCATCGTCATCGAACGCTCTGCTCAGCCTGCTCAACCCGGTCTGCCAGAGCCAAAACCCGCCCTGCCTTCCGGTGAAGGAATACCCCTTCGGGAATGGGGTGGGTTTTGGCGTCTCCCGGCAGCGAGGCGGGGCCTGAGAAGAGGTGATCCAGGCGCAGCGATTCGCCCGTACAAACCCACCCCTACGGATCGGGTGCTCATGCTTATTAAGGCGATGTGGCTGCGGTCGATAAAACAACCACAACCACATCCTATTTTACCCGGATAATTTTTTCTCGGACCAGGCCTGCTTTATGGCTGCCACAGGCGCAGGAAGGCGATCACATCCGCCAGTTGGCCCTCATCCAGCCGGCCCTTGAAGCCCGCCATGGCAGTGCCAGGTCGCCCGGCTAGCAGGAATTCGACCATTTGGGCATTCGTGTTCGCCTGCACGAATGGGTTGGGGTTCAAAGCAACACCAATGCCGCCCTCCCCTTGAGAGCCATGGCAAGGCGTGCAGTAAGTGGAATACACCGCTGCGCCGGAGGTCGGGTCGCCCATCGGCCACTGCTCTTGCAGGGCGGTCAACGTTTCCAGGGCGCCGGCGTTGTCGCCGCTGGCGAGCTGGGCGGCGGCGTTGCGCAGCACCTCAGCGCTGGCGCCGGAGGCCACCGTCAGGGCGCGTTCCACCTGCAGTGCAGCGCTGGCTGGGTCATCTTGCCCGAGGGAGAAGATAGCGTTCTCAAGCAGGTTAGTGATCGAGAAATTAGGCTGAACCTGGGCGCCCTCCCGCCAGGCGTCAATCAGGGCGATCAAATCCTCCACCTGGTTGGGCGAAAGCACTGTGCCCCAGGTGGGCATGCCTTTTGCCGGGCGTCCGCTGCGAATCACACCGCGATACCAGTCATCATCCAGGCTGTTCAGGCGGGCGACATCGTTCAACTTGGGGGCTTTATCGGTGCCGGCGCCATTCTCGCCATGGCAGACCGCGCAGGTGCCAGAAAAGAGCAGCGCGCCGCGCGCTGCGTCGGGAGTGAACACCACCGGCGCGATCTCAGGAGCCGTCGGTTCCCAGGCGCGGATGAAAGCCACCACATCGCGCACATCCTCGTCTGTCAGTGGGCCGCCAAAGTCCACGCTCCAGGCAGGCATCTGGGTACTGGGCACGCCGGAGCGGATAACAGAGAAGAAAACGCTGTCTAGCGTGTTTTTCAACACCGTCCGGTTGTTCAACGCCGGGCCAACGCCGCCCTCGCCCTGCGCACCATGGCAGGATACGCACTGCTCGTTGTAAATTGTTCGCCCGCGAGAAATGCGCTCATTGGTGAACTCTCGCGCTGCGTGAGCCAGGCGGTCCTCCTCTGCATTCCAATAAATCCCCAGGCTGATGATCACCAGCAAGGTGAGCACCAGGCCAATCAGCGTTAACCTTGCGTAATTTGCTTCCGGTTTCATGGCTGTCCGCCTTTCCTACGCGCCGGTGATCTGGGAAGGGTCGAATTTGGAGCGCTGTGTGGGTTTCGAGGTATCCACCCACACCTCACCGCTGCGCACAGTCACCGGGAAGGTATCCAACGGCCGTGGAGCAGGGCCGCCCAACACTTCTCCGTTGCGGTCGAACAGCGATCCATGGCATGGGCAGTGGAATTGCCCCTCCTCTTCCACCCAGGGGACAGCGCATCCCAAGTGGGTGCATTTTTGCCACAAGGCCAGGAAGCCTTCTGGGGAGCGGACGATAAAGAACCGTCCGGCCAGGATGCGGTTGACGCTGTTGATGGCAAACTCTTCCACCTTGCCAGCGTAAACCTGGCCGCCAAAGCCGCCGCTGGCTACCGGGCGCAGGTAGTTTAACAGGGCGATGACGGCCTGCCCCAGCAGAACAGCCAGGGAGCCTCCCCAGGCAATCCCCAAAAATGAGCGGCGGGAAAGCGATGAAAGGGTTGGTTTTCGATCGGACATGGTTCGCCTCCTGCTACAGGTTTTGGAAGGGGTTGTACCCACCGGGCATATCCCAGGGCCAGTACAACTCGAAACCAGGCCCGCGGAACAGGAACCCGGTCAGGGTGAACACCACCGCGGAGACAAACAGCATAGTGAAAGCCGCCAGCACCACCTCGCGCGGCGTGGGTTTACTGCGCCACAGCACCAGCAGCGGCGCAGCCACGATCACCGCCATGATCGCCCCTGGAATCAACACCTGAGCCACGAAATCTGGCACCACACCGCGCAAGATCTCGCGCAGCGGCACGAAATTGTCGAACAAGATGTAAGCCGGCATGATCAACAGGGCATACAGCGCCGTAAAGAGGCTGATGCGCTTGCCGCGCTTCGAGGTGAACCAACGCCCGGCGCCCTCGCGCGACTGGTCGAGATAGGGGATAGCAATGACGAATAACACCATCAGCGTCGGCATGGCGACCGCCATCAGGGTCGGGTGACCGTGCTCCAGCATCTCTTGCAAGCCCATGAAATACCAGGGCGCCTTGGCTGGATCGGTGGTCTGGTTCGGGTTGGCGATCTCTTCCAGGGGAGCGTTGACGCCCAACGACATCAACAGCAGCGCCAGGATGATGCCAATGGTCAGCAACAGCTCGATCAGCGCCACCAACGGAAAGGCGAACACAGTGTTATCCGGCCCGTGATCCACCAATTGGGAGGGGGCGCGGTGCACCAACTCGACCAACGAGTAGGTTTTCTTGCTGCTGCGAGAGAAGGGCGCTTCCGTTTGTTTTTCGGTCATCTCACGCTTCTCCTTCCTCTTTGAGCTCGTTCGCCGCCAGGCCGCCATCTTTGCGCACGCGCCACAGGTGCAAAGAGATCAGCAGCGCCATGGCCGCTGGGATGAGCATGATGTGCAGGGCATAGAAGCGGGTCAGAGCTTCCTGCCCCACCTCGGGCCCGCCCAGCAGGAAAGCTTTGATGGTGGAACCCATGAGCGGCTCATAGGCTGCTACGCTGGTGCCCACGGTGATCGCCCAAAATGCCAGTTGGTCCCAGGGTAGCAAGTAACCGGTGAAGCTGGCGCCCAAGGTGAGGATGAGCAGTACCACGCCCACCACCCAATTGAACTCTCTGGGCGGCTTGTAGGCGCCGGTATAGAAAACCCGCGCCATGTGCAACACGACCACGATCACCATCAGGTGCGCTCCCCAGCGGTGCATGTTGCGCAGCAGTTGACCGAAGGGCACCTGGGTTTGCAAAGTGACGATGTAGCCGTAGGCGCGTTCCACGGTCGGAACATAATTGAACATCAGCAACAGCCCAGTGATGGAGAGCTCCAGGAAGGCGATCACCGAGATCACGCCCAGTCCCAGGCTGTAGGTGGCTTTCAGGCTGTTGCGGTTGACCTTCACCGGATGGAGGTGAAAAAAGATGTTGGTGGTCATCACCAGCGAACGATCCAGCGGGTTGTCCGGCCAGCCATGGCGGAAAAACGAGCGCCAGACACGGGAGCGGGTGATGTATTCGACCAATCTCGACATAGTTGCTCTCTCCTCGCAATCAAATCCCTGCGCGGTTGTTGCGACGCAGGTCAATCGGCGTATGACAGATGCTCTTCGAAGCGAAAGGCTTCCATCGTGATCGCGCCGGTTGGACAACGTTTGGCGCACAAGGCGCAGCGGGTGCAGGCTTCATCGTCCTTGAGCATGGCTGCCACGCTGGGCACTTCTTCTGCTGCCCAGGCTGAGATGGGCGCGCCGAGCTGGGCTTCGACAATCGCCTCCAGGGTAGCGTCGCCAACCAGTTCATCCACGCGCACGATCTTCAAGCAGTCCCAGGGGCAGACATCCACACAGCCATTGCACAGGATGCACTTGGTGCCATCGAATATGGTGTTGACGCTGCATTCCAGGCAGCGGCTGCCCTGCTCGGCGGCTTCCTCCACCGAATAGCCCAACTCGATCACGGAGATACCTGTGCGGCGGTCCACCGGCAAGTTCGGCACCTTGCTGCGCGGCTTCTTGGTCCAATCCGGGAACATGGTGTGGCCGGGCAGGTCGGTCCATTCCGTGGAAACTTCGGTCACCAGCCGCCGCCCCTGGATATGCGCTTCCATACCCAGGGCAGCGATGTGCCCATCACGCACCGCGCTGATGATCAGGCGCGGGCCGAAAGCCACGTCGCCGCCGGCAAATATGCCTCGCGCAGAGGTCTCGCAGGTGTCCGGGTCGACATGCACCAGGCCGCGCGGCGAAATCACGATATCATCGGCGCCGCCCAGCACCTCCAGGTTAGCGCGCTGCCCGATGGCAAGGATCAACGTATCGCACTCCATAACACGCTCACTGCCCGGTTTGAATTTCGGGTTGAAGCGGCGGTGCTCATCAAAGACTGACTCAACATCGATCACCTCCAACCCCGCGACCCTGCCATTTTTCCCAATGACGCGGTTTGGCCCGACTCGGGGATGGATAACGATACCCTCTTCGAGGGCCTCTTCGATCTCGAAGCGAGAGGCGGGCATTTCTGACCAGTCTTCGAGGGCGATCATCTGCACGTTGGCCACGCCCAGGCGCAGAGCCGTGCGGGCCACATCCAGGGCAGATTTGACCGCTTCAGAGGCTTCCTCGCTGCGCGCCTCTTCATCTTGTAAGGCCTGTTGCTGTTCTGCGGTCGCCTGTCCCAGGCGCAAGGCCGTGCGGGCAGCATCCATCGCCACATCGCCGCCGCCCACCACCAGCACCCGCCGGCCCAACTCGACCTTGTAGCCCAGGTTGTAGTTGAGCAGCAGGTCAACGGCAGTGATCACCCCATCCAGGTCGGCGCCTTCGATGTTCAGCTTGCGCCCTTCCATCAAACCAATCCCCAGGTAGACAGCATCGAAATCACGGCGCAGGTCGGAAAGCGTGATGTCTCTCCCGATCGGGGTATCGAAATGGATCTTGACGCCCATGTTCAAGATCGAGTTGATCTCCGCATCCATCGCTTCCTGGTCGATGCGATAGACGGGCACACCATAGCGCATCATACCGCCGGTCTTGGGGCCGGCCTCGAACAGCTCGACCTGGTGACCCAGCAATGCCATGTCGTGGGCCACCGTCAGGCCAGATGGGCCAGCGCCAATGATGGCCACCCTGCCGCGCTTGCGTCCTGGCGTGGCGGCGAGTTGCTCCAGCTTCTGGCGCGACCAGCGCACCTGCGAGTAACTCACCTGCGGCCCTTCACCGGGGTAGACCGGCTCGGGTTTGGGAAGCAAGTTATCCATCACGAACACGTCTTCCAGCGGGATCACCTGTTCATCACCGGGGCGCCCTGCGCCGGGAAGCCGGAGACCGGCTTCTGGACCATAGCGCTCAGTCAGTACGCGCTTGAGCGGGCGTATCGCGACCGGTTCGTAATCCGGTCCGATTGCGCCGCGGCGGCAGGCAGTTTCGCAGGGCGCGCCGCAAATACGTCCGCACACGGTGGAGAGGGGATTCGGATCGTGGGAGATCTCAAAGCCAAGCTCGAGCTGGCCGCGTGCGATTGCCGTCACATAGCCACGCGAATCGGTGTACACCGGACAGGCCTGCTGGCATTTCACCATGGCGCGCCAATAATTGGTATCGGCGATCGAAACGCGATATGTGCGTTTTGTCATGCATACCTCCTGCGATAAATGATCGTTTTCTGGCGGCAACTCTCCCAAATGGCTGGTGTGTTAAAATTGGCTGCCGGGGGAGGTCTTTACAACATTGACGACTGAAAGCGAGTGTGTGTTTCAATGAACAGCGGTCATCAGCTCAGGATTGCCTTGATCTTAATCGCGCTGCTCCTGCTGACCAGCGCCTTCACAACGCGCTCACGGAAGGGCGAACTGGCCCCAGACGCCGCGCCTGATGCCGTTCCCGACCTGGCAGGGCATTACGCGGTGAACGGCTTCGACCCACTGGGCACCAAGTACGGCGGCTCCCTGGTGATCGAGCCAGGGGAAGCACCCGGCGACTACGAACTGCAATGGATCATCACGGGTAGCATTCAGGAAGGCCGCGGTCGCCTGGAAGGCAACCAGCTTCGGGTGGAGTGGCGCAGCGTGCCAGGTTTCAAAGAGCTCTCCCAGGGCCAGGCCGTTTATACCGTAACGGTGAGAGGCGAGCTATACGGCCTGCGCACGGTGGAAGGCTACGAGAAAGCGGGGAGCGAGCAAGCCTTCCCCAACCCGTGAGCCAAGCAATTCGACTGGAAAGGTTCACGCCGGCCTCGGGCTGAAACGACCCGAGGCCGGTTCGGTGTTCTGCGAAATTTACGGGCTACTTAAGCGTCATCAGGAAGGCCACCAACTGGTCCACCTGCTCGCTGCTCAGCTCTGTACCCCAAACCTGGGGCATGGTGCCCGCCGGGAAGCCTTCAGCCAGGTGCGCATCCGGCTCCAGGATCGATTGCTTGAGAAATTCCTCAGCCGACAGGCCCGAAACCGCTGAGCCAGCGCGGCTGCCGATGCCGGCCAGCGATGGCCCAACGATGACCTTCCCCGCTTCCAACGAATGGCAGGTCTTGCAGCCAGGCTGAGCGCCGATAATGTCCTGCTCGAAGAGCGCCTTTCCGGCTTCCGCTGCTGCATCGCTCTCCCCACCGCCTCCACCACCCCCACAGGCTGCCAGCAGCAGCGAAGACAGGGCGATCACAAGAATGAATACTAGGGCTTTCTTCTTCAACATAACATGCTCCTTTCATTTTTTATGATCGTTTGGTTGATCTTTTTTATCCAGATTGTCCTGGTAATCACAAACGATTGTCTTAAGTCTACTTCAAGCTAAGTAGAAAAGCAACCAAATCATCCAACTGGTGGGCGGTCAGCGCCTCACCCAGACCGGGCACCATTTGACCGGCCGGAAAACCGGGAACGATATAAGCATCCGGCTCCAGAATGGATTGGCGGATGTACTGCTCCGCGCTCAAGCCCGACACCCTGTGCGCAGCTCGCTCGGCGAGCCCAGCAAAGGAAGGTCCCACCAAGACCACATCCGGTTCTAGCGAATGGCAGATGCGGCAACCGGCATTGGTGCCCAACGAGGCCTCAAAATACAACTTCTCGCCTTCCAACGGATCGCCGCCGATGTGGGTATCCGTGTAATCCAGCAGCAGCACCTGGTCTTCCTGCAAATGAACCTCTCCTTCATGCAGCACGACCGGTTCGCGCTGTGCAGGGCGATCCAGCACGGACACCTGCAGGCTGAGGACTCCAACGGGCAGTGCCAGCGCTGGCATGAAACTACGCCAATTCTTCTAGGAGAAAGCCAGCGAGTCGGCGCTGGCTACCGATTGACGGCGATCAGGGCTGACCGCCGATAGAAAGCGGTTGGGCGCTACCCAGTCGGAGGAAATCGCTGCCGCCTCGAACTCGCGCCGCAACCTGGGTAGCCGCTGGCGTTCCAGGCGCTGCTGCATCCACGTATTCCCCTCGCGATTGGCGCAGTCTTCCGGTGGGCAGCCAAAGATTTGAACCTGGCTTGCGCCGGCCTTGAGCGCTTCCCCCAGCAAGTCTGGATGCGCCATGCCCACGCAGGTCAGGGGGATCACGCGCACAAGTAAGCCTTTATCATCACGGGCTGTTTCAACCTCGCCGGGGGACAGGTATCGTCGGGCGCCCTGGAAAGCATGCCGCTCGCAGGTGAAGATGATTTTGACCGGTTTTTCCGCCCACTGCACCTGAGCCAGGGTATGCTGCTACAACGCTTCAGCGAAGACAGCCCTACCTGGTTAGCCAGGGGCTGCAGACCATCGAACGACGGGCAGTCCTGGGTAGCTTGTGCATGCAGCGTGCTGTAGATGCGACAGCGCTCCGCTGGAATGCCCTGGTCGATGCGTTGCCGCAAAGCGCTCAAATATTCCTGGCTCAGCCCCCAGGCCATATCCAGGTTGAGGCGGTCTTGCTCGTCATTGAAGGTGACCACGGTTGAGGCGCGCGCATTTGCCAGCCTGAGCGGCGCCTGGGAAGCCAGCTCCAGCGCCTCCTGCAGGTGGTCCACGCTCGCTAGGCGCTGACCCAATTCGTGCAAGGTGAGCAGTTATTGGTGGTTGCTTTCCAGCTCAGCATAAGCCGCACGCAAGCGAGCTTCTGCTTCAGCGCTGCGCTGCACCGATTCGCCGGCCAGCGTCATGCCGGTCCAAATCAGCCCCCACCAGGCTATACAACAACAGGCTCAAAATCAGGCTACGGTCGGGAATACTTTCACCAGAGAGCAGATACACGGCTGCCTGGTGTATGGAGGCCAGCAGAACAGCCGTCGGAAGAGCGGCCCAACGCATGCTGCGCAGCCGAACTTGAAGCGGCGCGGCTTGAAACCCCTCGATCCACGCCTGGAATTTGCCGGGCAGCACCATGGGCCATGTGATGAGCGTCATGGCGTGGGCGGAGGCCATCTGCAATTTGTTGCTATTTCCCAGGTGCTCAGGCATAATGTCCCAGCAAGAGAGGCCAAGTCTGCGAACAGTGAGTAAATATACCCCATTTCCAATCGCCAGATATTTCGGAGACGGCGTTCTCGGAAATGCACACTCGCAGTGGCGTATTCGTGGGGATAAAAAATATACCGCACGCCGTGGGCTACGCACAAGGATATCTTCCTGGGCGCCAACCCGCAGGATGGGTCAGCGAAGGGCCCCTCAGAATGATCTTTAAACAAAGGAGCAATTGCGATCAAATAATCGCAATTGCTCCTCTATTATGCGCAAGCTTGAGGAATTATCAGGCGAGCTCGATGACTGCGCCGGCTGCTTCCAGCTTGGACTTGGCGTCGTTGGCCACTTCCTTGCTTACCGCTTCCAAAACCTTGCCGCCAGCGGTCTCTGCCAGATCCTTGGCCTCTTTCAGGCCCAGGCTGGTGAGCTGGCGAATGGTCTTGATCACCTCGATCTTCTTGGGACCGGCATCTTTGATGATCACATCGAACTCGGTCTTCTCTTCGACGGGCTCAGCAGCCACGGCGGTGGGGGCTGCGGCGGCGACTGCAACCGGGGCAGCCGCAGAGACGCCCCAGGCCTCTTCCAGTTTCTTGACGAGTTCAGCAGCTTCGAGAACGGTGAGCTTGCCCAGCTCTTCCACAAGTTTATTCAAGTCAGCCATTTCAATACTCCTTCTTATGTCTTACAAATGAAATCAGGTTGATTAACCTTGCCAGGTTCTAACAAAAACACACATTCACTTCACCGATCAGGCAGCTACAGGAGCTACCTCCTCGGCTTTGTCGCGATCGGCATACGCCTGGAGCACTGCTGCCAGGGAGCGGGCCGGCTCAGCAAGGGTGCGGACCAGCTTGCTGGCTGGCGCCAGGATGGTACCCAGGAGCTGGGCGCGCATGACGGGCAGCGGCGGCAAATCAGCCAGGGCTTTTACCTGCTCTGCGGTCATCAGATCGGGGCCCAGGTAACCGCCTTTGATTTTCAAAAGATCCGATGTACGCGCATACTCCGAGACCACTTTCGCTGTAGCGGGGGCGTCAGTAAAGGCAAAGGTTACCGCTGTGCTGCCCTCAAACATTTGGTCAGCCACCGGGTAGTTGGCTTGCTTTAATGCCAGCCTGCCGAGGGTGTTCTTGACAATGTGGAATTCTCCACCCACCTCACGCACCTTCGCCCGCAGCTCATCGAGCTGCTTCACCGTCAAACCCGTGTATTCGGTGACGATCAGGGCGCGGCTGCGCTGGATCCACTCGCCGTATTCTGCCACGACATCTTGCTTGCGTTGACGCGAGATAGCCAAAGTATTTCACCTCCTTTCAAAATAAAAGTCTTTGCCTCGCCGATGGCCGGGCAAAGACTTTCCAGACGAAATTCGGAACTCTTGCGAGTGCAAGAGAAAATGTCCTGAAAAGTCCTCACCTCGGCAGGAAATTAAGCCCGCGTAACGGGCGCCTGCTGTCTCAGGCGAAGCCTTCGCTTCAAAGGGCAGTTCTTTCTACCCTGCGAACTCCTTGTTGCTACTCGCGGACTTCCATAGATTGGGCCATCACCGGGTCAATTTTGATCCCCGGGCCCATCGTGGTCGTCACAGTAATGCGCTTTAAATAAGTGCCTTTGGCAGCCGCCGGGCGCGCTTTCTTCACCGCTTCCATCAATGCTGCCAGGTTATCGTACAACTTTTCTGCGGTGAACGATACCTTTCCAATCGGTACATGCAGATTGGAAGTCTTATCGACGCGAAATTCCACCCGCCCGGCTTTGGCCTCGTTGATCACGCGCGGCAAATCATCCGCCGGGACAACTGTGCCAGCTTTGGGGTTGGGCATCAGGCCGCGCGGACCAAGGATGCGCCCCAAGCGACCAACCTTGCTCATCATATCCGGCGTGGCGATCGCCACATCGAATTCGGTCCAGCCAGCCTGGATGCGTCCCAGGGTTTCGTCATCGTCGGCGACCACATCTGCGCCGGCTTCCCGCGCCAGGTTTGCGCCTTCGCCCTGGGCAAAAACCAACACACGCACCGTCTTGCCAAGCCCATGGGGCAGTACAACCACATCACGCACCTGTTGGTCGGCATGGCGTGGGTCGACGCCCAGGCGCATGTGCACCTCCACCGTTGCATCGAATTTAGTGGTGGAGGTCTCTTTTGCCAGTTTCAACGCATCTGCTGGCGGCATGGAAATGCTCTGATCCACTTTTGCCGCTGCAGCCAAATATTTCTTTCCGTGTTTTGCCATCATCTACTCCTCGGTGGTTCTAACGGGCTGGGCAGCCCTCCCACAGGATTCTAGTCAACGATCTGCAGACCCATGTTGCGAGCCGTGCCTTCAATCTGGCGCATAGCGCCTTCGATATCGATCGCGTTGAGGTCTTTCATCTTTAACTCAGCGATTTCCCGCACCTGCGCTCGTGTCACCTTGCCAACCTTCTCGCGGGGAGCGTTGGCAGAGCCTTTGTCCACCCCGGCCGCCTTTTTGAGCAGCACGGATGCTGGGGGGGTCTTCAAGACAAACGTGAAGGAGCCATCCGTGAAGATGCTGATCTCGGCAGGAATGATCTCGCCCATGCGGTTGGATGTGCGAGCATTGTATTCCTTACAAAAGGCCATCAGGTTGATCCCATGACCCGCCAGCGCTGGGCCAATGGGGGGCGCCGGATTCGCTTTACCGGCTGTGATTTGTAAACGCACTACAGTCTTTAGTTTTTTTGCCACGTGCTCATCTCCTTTGTGGTTTTAGCGGGTGTTGGCAGACACCCTCCCACGATATCGCTTTCCGCTGCTTTGCAGGAAAAAGCGGTTCGCTCTGCTAGGCTTTCTCCACTTGCAAGAAATCCAATTCCACGGGCGTTTCTCGCCCAAAGAAATTGACCATTACCCGCACCTTGGCGCGCTCCATATCAATTTCCGAGACCGTGCCTCGAAAGTCATTGAATGGTCCATCGACAATGCGGACACGCTCGCCGGGCTTGAAGGTCACCTTGATACGCGGCGCTTCTGCCTCCATGCGGCGGATGATCTGCGCCACTTCCTCAGGGCGCAGCGGCGTGGGCTGATTGCCCATGCCGACAAAACCTGTCACCCCGGGGGTGTTGCGCACGACATACCAGGATTCTTCGGTCAAAATCATGTTTACCAGGATATAACCCGGAAACACACGGCGTTCAACAGTGCGACGCTTACCTTCTTTGACCTCGATTTCCTCTTCTGTGGGAACCACGACATCGAAGATCTTGTCTTTCATGCCCATGGTCTCGATGCGCTGCTCCAGGTTATGGCGCACTTTATTCTCATAGCCGGAATAGCAATGCACCACATACCAGTTGCGCCCATCGACGCTTTCTGGCATCTCTTCGGGAGAACCGAACTCTAACTCGTCCGCAGCAGTTAATTCTGCTGAAGAAGCGCCCGTTGATTCTTCAACGATTTCTTCTTTTTCGGAACGATCTTCCTGGTCGTACAAGTTTTCCATTCTTTCCAGGTTCCCAAAACTGAATACATCCCGCTTGAACCGGAGTTCAACCCAGGATGAGGGCAAATAAACGCGAAAACAGAAAATCCAAGAGGCCTAAGAGGGCGCTCATACCAAAGGTTACAATCAAAACAATCACCGTCAGGTTAACTGCTTCCTGTCGGGTAGGCCAGTTGACCTTTCGCAGCTCGCCAACGGTCTCCCTGAAGTAACGCTGAATGGCGTTGGGCTGCTTCCGCTCGGCGCTTTTGCTTTTTTCATCTTTGGCCAATGCGGCCTCCTTACTCATTCTTTAGCCTTTTCTGGCAATTGCGAACTGCCTTCCCAGCTCATTTTTGCCAAACTTTTACGGACAAAACGCCGCCTCAGGAGACGGCGTCGTCCAGCTTAGGCAGGCCAGGCAGGACTCGAACCCACAACCGCTCGTTTTGGAGACGAGAGCTCTACCAATTGAGCTACTGGCCTGTGGTCGTCTCAGTCGAGGAGGACTGCACGCCACCTGCCGCTGAGCAGCCGGTGAAGCGCGACCCTCCTCGACCAGTCGATCACTTCGACTCGCGGTGCAGTGTGTGCCTCCGGCAGCGCGGGCAGAATTTTTTCAATTCCATACGCCCCGGATCATTGCGACGATTCTTTTCCGTCGTGTAGTTGCGCTCTTTGCACTCAGTGCACGCCATTGTAATGACCGGGCGAACATCTTTCTTTGAAGCCATATCGATTTATCCGGCGCTGCACTAAGACAGCGCCCCTCCTGACTAATCCAGAATCTCAGTGATCACACCAGCGCCAACGGTCAGACCGCCTTCGCGGATGGCGAACTTCGAGCCCTGCTCCAGCGCTACCGGCACGATCAGCTCCACTTCCATCACCACATTGTCTCCAGGCATCACCATTTCTA